>NZ_JAOAOQ010000004.1 GCF_030398385.1 Aquibium sp. ELW1220
CGACCGCCTCCTCAACGTCGCCTGCGCCATGCTGAAAACCGGAACCTCCTTCGACCCCTCCCGGGCAACCCAGAAAACCTCTTGCTAAACGGTGGGGAGTCCCCCCCACTTCGTGGGGTTGGAGGATGGGCGTCCCGTCCGCCCCTACTCCGCCGCCACCTGCGCCGAGGGGTTGTTCGGATGCGTCGTCCAGTTGGCATAGACCGGCTTCACCACTTCGCCCGTGCGCTTGTCGAGCGCGCCGGCGGCGAGCGGCTCCATGGTGATGCAGTTCTCGACCGGGCAGACGTTGACGCAGAGATTGCAGCCGACGCATTCCTCCTCCATCACCTCGAAATGCCGCGCGCCGTCGACCAGCGCCGTGATGGCCTGGTGCGAGGTGTCCTCGCAGGCGATGTGGCAGCGGCCGCACTTGATGCAGAGATCCTGGTTGATCTTCGCCTTGGCGACGTAGTTGAGGTTGAGGTACTGCCAGTCGGTGACGTTGGGCGTGGCGCGACCGACGACATCGGAAAGCGTGCGATGGCCCTTGGCGTCCATCCAGGCTTCGAGGCCGGCGATCATCTCCTGCACGACCTTGAAGCCGTAGGTCATGGCCGCCGTGCAGACCTGCACGTTGCCAGCGCCGAGCGCCATGAACTCGGCCGCGTCGCGCCAGGTGGTGATGCCGCCGATGCCGGAGATCGGCAGGCCGGCTGTCTCCGGATCTCGGGCGATCTCGGCCACCATGTTCATGGCGATCGGCTTCACCGCCGGTCCGCAATAGCCGCCATGCGTGCCCTTGCCGTCGATCATCGGCTCCGGCGAAAACGTGTCGAGATTAACGCCGGTGATGGAGTTGATGGTGTTGATCAGCGACACCGCGTCGGTGCCGCCGGCATGGGCCGCGCGTGCGGGCTTGCGGATATCGGAGATGTTGGGGGTGAGCTTGGTGATCACCGGCATGCGCGTGTTGGCCTTGCACCAGCGCACGACCATCTCGACATATTCCGGCACCTGGCCGACCGCGGCCCCCATGCCGCGCTCGGACATGCCGTGCGGGCAGCCGAAATTGAGCTCGATGCCGTCGGCCTCGGTCTCCTCGACCAGCGGCAGGATCGCCTTCCAGGCCTCCTCCACGCAGGGCACCATCAGCGAGACCACCAGCGCCCGGTCGGGCCAGTTCTTCTTGACCTGCTTGATCTCGCGCAGGTTCACGTAGAGATCGCGGTCGGTGATGAGCTCGATGTTGTTCAGGCCGAGCAGGCGCCGGTCAGCCCCCCAGATCGCGCCGTAGCGCGGGCCGTTGACGTTGACGACGGGCGGGCCCTCCTCGCCGAGCGTCTTCCAGACCACGCCGCCCCAGCCCGCCTTGAAGGCGCGCTCGACATTGTAGGCCTTGTCGGTCGGCGGCGCCGAGGCCAGCCAGAACGGGTTGGGGGACTTGATGCCGACGAAGGTGCTGGAAAGGTCTGCCATGGCTGGTTCTCCCGGCTTTAAAATCTAAGGGCGTGCGATTAGTATCGGGCGCGATGAAAGTCTTGGGACAGAGGCCCCATCATGACGACGGAAAGACGCTTCACGATTCACCTTCGCCCGGAACCGGAGGGTGGGTACACGGTGCAGGTGCCCGCGCTGCCGGAAGTCGTGACGTATGGGGAAACCTACATGGAAGCCATGGCCAACGCCCGGGAGGCAATCGAGGCCATCCTCGACTTCTACAGGGACGAGGGCTGGGACATCCCGCAAGACGTCGAGACACGTATCGACCACCTGACCATCGCCGCCTAGGCCATGTCTCCGAAGAACCTGCCGACGATTTCCGGGCAGGAAGCCATCCGTGCGCTGATCAGACTCGGATTCACACTCGACCGCATTCGGGGCAGCCATCATATCTTGCGGCACGAGGGTCCGCCCGTGCGGGCGATCAGCGTGCCGGTTCACGGCAGCAGACCCTTGCCGAAGGGGACCCTTCAGGAGATCGTGAAGAAATCCGGCTTCACCACCGAAGAATTCGTGTCGAAGCTCTGAAGCGGGCGCCCCATGGAAGGGCACCTCCGACGCCGGGACGACCCGGTGTCCGGCTGACTGGCTTCCTGGGCTCCAATCCGACATCACGGCGTTCTGCCTCCCTGCGTGAGGACTGTGCATTGAACCAGCGCTAGGCTGTGACCAGCACCCGGTGCATGCTCTCCGCCGCATCTCTCCCCGCGGCCACCGCGGCGACCGTCAGGTCTTCGCGGGCGTCGGCCACGCAGTCGCCGCCGGCCCAGACCTTGCCCATCGAGGTACGGCCGTCCGCGTCGACCTTGATGCGGCCGCGCTCCAGCGCGATCTTCGGCCCCGAACCGTTCAGCGGCGCGGCATCGAAAGACTGGCCGATCGCCTTGAACACCTGGTCGGCGGCGAGCGTCACGGTTTCGCCGGTGCCGACGAGCCTGCCGTCCGCGACGGTCGTGTATTCGAGTTCGATCCCGACGGTCGCGCCGTTGACGCCGACGATGCGCTTCGGCTGCATCCAGTGGCGGATGGTGACGCCGTTGGCGGCGGCGAGATCCTGCTCGTAGGTCGAGGCGTTCATGCTCTCCTTGCCGCGACGGTAGCAGATAGTCACCTCCTCGGCGCCCAGCAGCTTGGCCTGCACGGCGGCGTCGACGGCGGTCATGCCGCCGCCGAGCACCACCACGCGCCGGCCAACCGGCAGCGAGGTCAGGTCGCTCGCCTGGCGCAGCTCGGCGATGAAGTCGACCGCGTTCGAGACGCCCGACGCCTCCTCGCCCTCCCCGCCGAGCGCGTTGACGCCGGCAAGGCCCATGCCGAGGAACACGGCGTCATAGGTCTCGGCGAGCGAGGAGAGCGTGAAGTCGCGGCCCATCGCCTGCCCGTTCTTCACCGTAATGCCGCCGACGGCCAGGATGTAATCGACCTCAGCCTGGGCGAAGCCGTCGACCGCCTTGTAGGCGGCGATGCCGTATTCGTTGAGGCCGCCGGACTTCGGCTTCGCCTCGTAGATGGTGACGTCGTGGCCCTTCACGGCCAGTCGGTGGGCGCAGGCGAGGCCCGCCGGCCCGGCGCCGACGACCGCGACCTTCTTGCCGGTGGGTGCAGCGCGCGGGAAGAACTGCTTGTCCTGCGCCATCGCGACGTCGGTGGCATAGCGCTGCAGCCGGCCGATCTGCACCGGCTTGCCCTCGGCGACCTCGCGCACGCAGACTTCTTCGCAGAGCGTCTCGGTCGGACAGACGCGGGCGCACATGCCGCCGAGGATGTTCTGCTCGAGGATGGTCTTCGCCGATCCCAGAGGATTGCCCGTCGCGATCTGGCGGATGAACAGCGGGATGTCGATCGACGTCGGGCAGGCCTGCATGCAGGGCGCGTCGTAGCAGAAGTAGCAGCGATCGGCCTCGACCACGGCCTCGTGCCGATCGAGCCGCGGATGCAGATCGGCAAAATTGTCGGCGACCTGCGCCGCCGGGAGCCTCCCCGAGGCGATCCCTTCCTTGAAAAGGCCTGTAGCCATTCCTGTTCCCCATTCTTGATTTTGAGGAACGCTAACGCAGATTCCGTTTTTTATCAATTGGTCAATTTTTGAAAATGGCGGGCAAGTCGTTGCAAATATGAGATGATTTATCATGTTTTAGAGTTCAGGCGGGACGCGGCCGGGCGGGCGGGCGGGATGGACATCCTCGCCGCCACGCGGAACGGGCCGGATCGGAAGGCAGGCGGACTGCGTCTGCAATCTGCCGCGGGGCGCGGCCGGTGAGGTTTCGAGGCTTCCGATCATCGCGAGCGGTGTGGATCCAGAGTCCGAGGTCGAGCCCTACGGCGGCCCCCTCTGTCCTGCCGGACATCTCCCCCTTGAGGGAGGAGATCGGCAATTCCACGCTTGGTGCTTGCCTTTGGACGACGTCGATTGGCGCAGGCGGCACGCGCGCGTGATATCCCTCTCGTGGGCCCCTCGTGGGGGAGATCGGCGGTTCCAGGCTCGGCGTTCGTCCTGCGACGGCGCGCAGCGCCATGGCTCAGGGGTCGCCGGCGCCGATCTCCTCGCGGCGGCGGGCGACGTAGGCGTCGAGCGCCTCGCGGATCGCAGGGTCGAGCGGCGGCTGCTCGTATTCTGCGAGCGCCTTCTTCCAGACCCCGGTGGCGCGGGCGGTGGCGTCGAGGCTGCCGGCCTCCTGCCAGGCCTCGAAGTTCTGCCAGTTCGACAGGATCGGCTGGTAGAAGGCGGTCGAATAGCGCTCCAGCGTGTGCGGATCGCCGAAGAAGTGGCCGCCGGTCGGCACCCGCGCCAGCGCATCGAGCGCGAGTTCGCCTGCATCGACGCGGATCGGCTCGAGGAAGGCGATCATGTGCTGGATCATCTCGACGTCGATGACGAGCTTCTCGAAAGAGGCCGTCAGGCCGCCCTCCTGCCAGCCGGCGGCGTGGTAGATCAGGTTGCCGTGGCCGAGCACCGCCCCCCACAGCGCCATCATCGTCTCCCAAGCGCCCTGCGCATCGGCGGCATTGGAGGCGGAGCCCGGCGTCGAGCGGTAGGGCAGACGATATCGCCGTGCGAGCTGGCCGGAGGCGATGTTGGCCTTCGTATTCTCCGGCGTTCCGAAGGCCGGTGCGCCCGAGCGCATGTCGACGTTCGAGGTGAAGGCGCCGTAGATCGCAGGCGTGCCGGGCCGCACGAGCTGCGCCAGGACGATGCCGAACAGCGCCTCGGCGTTCTGCTGCGCAAGTGCGCCCGCCAGCGTCACCGGGCTCATCGCGCCCATCAGCGTGAAGGGCGTGACGCAGACGGCCTGGCCGTGCTCGCTCATGGTGATGAGCCCGTCGGCCATTTCGCCGTCGAAACGGCGTGGCGAGTTGACCGAGATGATCGTGGTCAGGCCAGGATCCTCTGCCATCTGCTCGAGCCCGAGCCCGCGCGCGATGGCCATCATCTCGATCCCGTCGAGCGCCCTGCCCCGCCCGATCGCGGAGACGTGGAAGGCCTTGTCCGTCAGCGCCAGGTTGGTCAGGTAGGTGTCGAGGTGTCTGGTATTGGCAGGCAGTTCCACCGGCGCGCAGACCTGGTTGCCCAGCATGGTGATGCAGTCGAAATGCTGTGCCAGCCGCACGAGGTCGGCGTAGTCGGCGAGATTGCCCGGCCGGCGGCCGCGCTCCCGGTCGTGAACGTTGGGCGGCCCGGCAACGAGCGTGAAGTTGATGCGGTCGCCGCCGATGACGACGGTGTCTTGCGGGTTGCGCGGCGTCAGGGTCACAAAGGCCGGCGCGGACTTCAGCGCCTCGGCGACAAGGCCGCGGTCGAGACGCACCGCGCCTGTGGCGGCGTCGACATCGGCGCCCGCGCGGCGAAACAGGTCGAGCCCGCGCGGGCTCATCAGCTCGATGCCCATCTCCTCCAGGATGCGCATCGAGGCGTCGTGGATCGCCTCGACCTGATCGTCGGAGAGGAGCTGCATCGGAGGATAGGGATTGCGCACGCTGCGCCGCGTAAGCTGCGGAATCCGCGCCTCCCCTCTGGCGGCGTGTCGCTCCGGCGATCGGCGGCGGCGGGTTCCGGCTGTCATGGCGGGTATCAGAGCCGGTCCGCGCCCGGCTGGCTGTCGGAAAAGCGTCGTCCGGGGCCGGCATCGCCGCATCCGCGCCGTTTCCCGGCGGGAATGTCGCGATCGGCCGCCGCGCAGCGGGAGCCGGTTAACGGCGTTCTCAAGATTCGCTCAACCCTTTCGCGCTAATCATGGCGCATGTTCGCGTTGCGTTTGAGTAAAATCATCCTCGTCGGAGTGCCGCTGTCGATCGGGCTCACCGCCTGCGCGTCTCCGCCGCGCCAGATCAACAATGTGTGCGCCGTCTTCGACCAGAACGACGGCTGGCTGACCAACTGGGAGCACGAGGCACGCGCGGCCGAGCGCAAGCACGGCGTTCCGGTGGCGATCCTGATGGCCACGGTGCGCAAGGAGTCCGGCTTCCGCCACAATGCGCGCCCGCCGCGCACGAAGCTGCTCGGCGTCATCCCCTGGAAGCACCAGTCGACAGCCTATGGCTACTCGCAGGCGCTCGACGGAACGTGGGCGCAGTACAAGGCCGAAACGGGAAACCTCTCGGCGCGCCGGACGAGCTTCGGCGACGCCGTCGACTTCGTCGGCTGGTTTCACGCCAAATCCGCCGACACGCTCGGCATCGCCCGCAACGACGCCTACAATCTCTACCTGGCCTACTACTCGGGCTGGGGTGGCTACCGCAGCGGCTCGTGGCGCGGCAATGCAGCCATCCAGCGCTATGCCCGCGAGACCGAAGCCGTTGCACAAAGCTACTCCGCACAGCTGCAGCGGTGCCAATAAGCGGGTTTGGCCACACGGCCGACGTCAAATTTCCGCATTTCAGTGGTTTGGCGTGATCATGATGTTTCGCCTTCTCGTCTTCGTCATCGCGCTCGCGCTGCTTCCGACCGGCCTGCTGGCCGGCCCCCGGACGTCGGCGTTCCATCCGTCAGCCCAACCGTCGGGGCAGACGGTCGCCACGGTGCCGGGAGCGACCGGCGCCACGGCCGTGGCCGGCAAACGGTGCCTGAGGGGCGCCGTGCCGTCACTGTCCTGCGGCGCCGATATCGGCCTGCCGGTGACGGTGGTGCTTGCGACCGCCACCGCGGTCACGGACAGCTTCGAACGCGCCTCTCCCACGATGGCGGGCATTTCGCCCGGCTGCCTCGTCGGGCCACCCCGATCCTGCTGATCGCCCCTGCGGCCTTCGCCGAATCACCGATCAGCAATCCAAGGAATTCCCTATGTTCACCCGACGCGCTTTCATGGGCGCGGCCTCCGCCGCTTTCGTCTCCGGCTGCACCAGCATCGGGGGCCGCACCAGCCCCATCGCTCCGGCCGTTCCACCCCCTCCCCCGGAAATGCCGTTCTTCTACGGCCCGATCGCCGACGAGCCCTTTCCCATCCCCGCGGTGCCCCGCGGCGTGGTGCCGCCGCAATACTGGCGCCAGCAGGTCGAGAACCCGTTCCCGGAACAGGCGCCGGGTACCCTGATCGTCGATCCGAACGCCTTCTATCTTCACCTGGTCCAGGCGGACGGATCCGCCATGCGCTACGGCATCGGCGTCGGCCGGCAGGGCTTCTCCTGGGCGGGCGACGCCGTCGTCCAGTACAAGCGGCGCTGGCCGCGCTGGAAGGCGCCGGACGACATGGTGGCCCGGCAGCCGGAACTGGCGCCCTACTCTGTCGCTGCGGGCGGCATGGATCCAGGCATCGACAACCCGCTGGGTGCCCGTGCGCTCTATCTGTTCCAGAACGGCGAGGACACGCTCTATCGCATCCACGGCAACCCGGAGGCACACTCCATCGGCCGTGCCGTATCCTCGGGCTGCATCCGCCTGCTCAACCACGACATCATCGATCTGCATGGCCGCGTCCGCGACGGCTCGAAGGTCGTGGTGCGGCCGTCGTCGATGCCGGCGACGATCGCCTGAAAGGCGAGCGGGGCGGGGCTCGCACCTCGAGGTGACGACCGCGCGCCTCGGGCGCGCGGTGCCCGGGGTAAGCTGAGGCGGGGCCTGTCCCCGCCCTCGTCGTCAAATCTGCCGCATCCGAGTGTTTCCGGGCCTGGCATCGACGGGCAGCCGCGCGCCTCGCCGTCCATCCCCGCATTCCGGTTCAGGAGAAAGGACGCGCCGCCGGCTCTGTCCGCAGACGCCGACCCGGCTGTCCCCCTTCTGCACCGTCCGGCCTTTCGGCATCCGCCGAGGCATGGATCCCGGGTCTGCGCCTCCGCTGCGCTCCGGCTTCGCCCGGGATGACGAAGGGACGGAATGGCGCGCGAACTCTCCCGTCGGGGAGGAATGGACGGGAGGCGGAGGGGCGCCGCGGAGCGAGCGGTTCGGTCGCTTAATCCCGCCCGTGCACGGACAAGCAAGTGTGATCGGCTACGAGCACCTCGACGGTTTTCACCGCAGGGACGGTCGTCTAGGATTCCCCAGGGTCATTCCAGACCTCCGGGAGATCACAGCATGCGCATCGTGAAGAGCCTTCTCCTCGCCGCCGCCTTCGCGGCCTCCTCCCTGTCTATGGCCTCCGTCGCCTCGGCGACCGGTTGCACCGGCGCCGACTGCTCGCAGTCGGAGCAGTCCGGCGGCGGCTGCCATGGCTCGAAGAGCGATCCCGTCAGTTCCTGAGCCACCGCGCAGCGGCTGCGAACGGTCTGCCCGGCAGCATCCCGCTCCGGGACGATCATCCGCGAGATCGGCTGGCGGCATTCTGCGGCCCGCATTTATCTCGTGCGCCTGGCGTCCGGACGCTTGATCTCGGGCGGGCATTCGCTGCGCGTGTCGGCGTGCGGGGTTCACCGCCCGATCCCGCTCGAGCGGGGCTTCGAAGGCCAAGCCCGTCTTCCACGCGTCGGCGCCGTCCGCCTGATCGACGCGTCCGTCCAGCCGTTCAGCGCGGCTTGCGGCCGAACACGCGGACATACTCCTCCACACCGCCCGTCTTCAGCGCCTCGGCCTGCCTGACCCAGTCGTCGCGGTCGATGCGACCCTTGAACTTGAGGAAGCCGTCGACCCAGTCGCGCTCGGCTTCCGTCCATCCGGCGATCTGCCGGTAGGTGTAGATGCCGAGGCCGTTCAGCGTCGCTTCGATCTTCGGCCCGATGCCCGCGATGAGCTTCAGGTCGTCCGGCTGGTCCGGACGCGGGATGCCGGCCGGCCTGTTGCGATCTTCCGGCGACAGGGCGACCGCCGGTGCGGCTTCGGCGTAGGGATGCGCGGGTTCCGCCATGTCGGCGCCGGCCTCTGCGCGGCCTGTCTCGCTGGCGGATGGCGCCGCTTTGGGTGCGGTCGTCCCGGGCTTCACCTTCGGGTTCACGGCCTCGCGGCCGGAGCCGGCTTCCGCACCCCGCCGCTTCGGCGAGGACTCGCCTGGAACGGCGGAGCGGGTCGAAGCCTGACGCTTGCGCGCGCCCGTTCCGGCCGCCCCGGCGCCGGCGGGCGCCGCCGTCGGCGCGGCGGCCACGGGCTCTCCATCGGTCCTCGCCGCCGCGGCGGGAATGGTCGCCGCCTTGGGCGCGACGGCGGGCGCGGGTTCGATCGCCGGCGCGGCCGCGGGCTGCGCTGCCGGCGGTTCCGCTGCCGGCGAGGGCTGGGCAAACGAGATCACCGGCTCCATCGAGGCCAGTTCGGCATCGTCGAGCCAGCACAGGCTCTGGTGGCCGTTGCCGAGGTTCTTCAGCGGCGGCACCTTGGTCTCGCAGAGATTGTCGGGCACTCGGCTCTTCCAGCGGCATCGCGTCTGGAAGGGGCAGCCGGACGGCGGGTTCATCGCCGACGGGATGTCGCCGTCGAGCACGATGTGCTTCTTGACCACGCTCGTGTCGGCGATCGGGATCGCCGACAGCAACGCCTCGGTATAGGGGTGGTAGGGCGGCGCGAAGATCTGGTCGGTCGTGCCCTGCTCGACGATGTAGCCGAGATACATGACGACGACGCGGTCGGCGAGATAGCGCACCACCGACAGATCATGGCTGATGAACAGCATGGTCGTCTTGTTCTGGCGCTGCACGTCCATCAGCAGCTCGGTCACCGCCGCCTGCACCGACACGTCGAGTGCCGAGACCGGCTCGTCGGCGACGACCACGCGGGCGTTGCCGGCAAAGGCTCGGGCGACGCCGATGCGCTGCTTCTGCCCGCCTGACAGCTGGCGCGGCATGCGCGTGGCGAAGGCGCGCGGCAGCTTCACGAGGTCGAGCAGTTCCAGCATCCGGTTCTGCCGGTCCGACTGCGTCTTGCCGACCTTGAACTTCTCAAGCGTCCGGACGATCTGCGAGCCGACCGAATGGCTGGGGTTGAGCGTATCGAAGGGGTTCTGGAACACCATCTGGATCGACGAGATGGTGTCGACGTCGCGCTTCTCGATCGGCGTGTCCTGGATCTCCGAATTGCCGAGCAGCACCTTGCCGGAGGACGCGGTCTCGAGGCCGAGCAGCACCTTGGCGAGAGTCGACTTGCCGCAGCCCGATTCGCCGACGATCGCCACCGTCTCGGATTCGCGCGCCTCGAAGGTGATGGATTCGTTGGCCTTGACCGTGCGTGCCTCCGCGCCGCCAAAGATCTCGCTGGCGGCGACCCGGTAGTATTTTCGCAGATCGTCGATCCTGAGCACGACCGGCCCCGGCTTGACCGGTTCGTTGCGCTTGATGCCCGCCGGCAGCGCGGTCCAGTCGACGTCCTCGAACCGCACGCAGCGCGACAGATGCTCGGGATGACCCTTGACCGGATACATCGGGATCTCGCGCGCGTCGCACAGTCCCTCGACGAAGTGCTGGCAGCGCGGCCCGAAATTGCAGCCGCGCGGACGCTCGTGCGGCAGCGGCAGCTGGCCCGGAATGGCGATCAGCGGCCGCGAATTCTTGTCGGCGCCGGGCAGCGGGATCGAGCGGAACAGGCCCTGCGTGTAGGGATGGCGCATGCGGTCGAACACGTCGCCGACCTTGCCCTCCTCCACCGCCTCGCCCGAGTACATGACCGTGATGCGGTCGCAGGTCTCGAGGATCAGGCCGAGATTGTGCGAGATGAACAGCATCGACGTGCCGAACGTCTTGCCGAGGTCCTTGACCAGCTCGACGATGCCGGCCTCCACCGTGACGTCGAGAGCGGTCGTCGGTTCGTCGAGCAGGAGCAGCGCGGGCTTCGACAGGAGCGCCATGGCGATGACGACGCGCTGCTGCTGTCCGCCCGACAGCTGGTGCGGATAGGAGCCCATCATGCGCTCGGGATCGGGCAGGCGCACCGCGGCCAGCATCTCCAGCGCGCGCTTGTAGGCATCGGCTTTCGACGCCTTCTCGTGCAGGATCGGCACTTCCATCAGCTGCTGGCCGACCTTCATGGCCGGGTTCAGGCTGGCCATCGGCTCCTGGTAGATCATGGCGATCTTGTTGCCGCGGATGTCGCGCAGCTCCTTGTCGCTCATCTCCCCCATGTCGCGGCCCATGAACTTGATCCGGCCACCGACGATCCGGCCGCGATTGCCCATGTCGCGCATGATGCCGAGCGCCACGGTCGACTTGCCGCAGCCCGACTCGCCGACGAGCCCCATCGCCTCGCCCGGCATGACCTTGCAGGAGAAGTCCATCACCGCCGGGATTTCGCCCGCGCGGGTGAAGAAGGAGATCGACAGGTTCTCGATCTCGAGGATCGGCTGGGTGTTGGCGGCGGGCCGGGCGGCGGCGGAAAGCGCGGACATTCTGGCCTCCTCAATCCTTCAGCGACTGTTCGCGCAACGCGTCGGCGAGCAGGTTCAGGCCCAGCACGAACGACATCAGCGCGATCACCGGCGGCAGCGCGGGATGGATGAAAGCGCGCAGCAGCCGGCTCGAATCCTTGATCGCCGTGCCCCAGTCCGGGCTTTCGGGCGCAAGGCCGAGGCCGAAATAGCCGAGCGTACCGAGCAGGATGGTGGTGTAGCCGATGCGCAGGCAAGCATCGACGATCAGCGGCCCGCGCGCATTGGGCAGGATCTCCCACAGCATGATGTACCAGGGCGTCTCGCCGCGCGTCTGCGCGGCGGCGACGTAGTCGCGCGTCTTGATGTCCATGACCAGGCCGCGCACGATGCGGAAGACGCCGGGCGACGAGGCGAAGACGACGGCCACGAAGATGTTGAGCTCGTTGGGCCTGATCGAGATGATGCCGAGCGGATCGGCGTCGAAAACCAGCCCGAAATAGATCCACAGGCCGAGCACCAGCGTCACCGCGAGCTGCGGATAGAGCCGGTCGGTGCGGTTCTTGAAGCGCGTGTAGAACAGGACGCAGAAGAACACGATCGGGAACAGGAAGAAGACGCCGGCCATCGCATAGGGGATCGGCGTGTCCATGATGCCCGGCGTCACCAGGAGATAGAACAAGAGGATCACCGGGAAGGCGAGCACGAGGTTTGCGAGGAAGGACAGGACCGAATCGATCCGCCCGCCGAAATAGCCGGCCGGCAGGCCGAGCGTGATGCCCACCATCAGCGCGAAGGCCGTGGCGGCTGGCGCGATGATCAGCACGATGCGGCTGCCGAACACCATGCGCGAGAAGATGTCGCGCGCGAGCTTGTCGCCGCCGAACAGGTAGACGCCGCCGTCGGGCGTCATCGCGCCGGGCAGCGCGTCCTTCATGACCACGTTCTGGGCCAGCGGATCGAAGGGCGCGATCGTGCCCGAGAAGATGGCGGTGAACAGCCAGAACAGGCAGATCACGACGCCGGCTATGCCGACATTGGTGTCGAAGAGCTGGCCATAGAGACCGAGCCGCTTCTTGTAGGTGATGCTGAGCGCCAGCACGATGCCCAGCGCCAGCCAGACCGGCCAGAAGCGAAACAGGACGCCGAGGACGATCTGGAAGGCGCCGACATATTCGAGCTGCATGCGTGTCGCCCCCTACTGAACTCTGATGCGCGGGTTGAGATAGGCATAGCCGACGTCTGAGATCAGCTGCGTCGACAGGACGACGGCGACCGAGACGAGCGAGCATCCGAGCAGCAGGTCGATGTCGTTGTTGCCGGCGGCTTCCACGAGGGTGTAGCCGAAGCCCTGGTAGCGGAACATGACCTCGACGATGACGACACCCGTGAGCAGCCACGGGAACTGTAGCATGATGACCGTGAACGGCGCGATCAGCGCATTGCGCAGCGCATGCTTGACCACGACCGCGCCGAAACTGAGCCCCTTCAGGCGCGCGGTGCGGATGTACTGCTGCGTCATCACCTCGACCATCGAGGCGCGCGTCATCCGGGCGATGTAGCCGATCCCGTAGATGGCCATGGTCATCACCGGCAGGGTGAAGTTGTAGAAGGTGATCCCCTGCCCGGTGGCCGACGCCGCCGAGCCGTTCAGCCAGCCGAGCCAGGAGGCGAAGACGACGGTGAAGATCACGCCCGACACGTATTCCGGCGTGGCGGTGGTGGTGATCGAGGCGACGGACAGCGTCCGGTCCGTTCGCGAGCCTTCGCGCATGCCGGCCAGGATTCCGATCAGGAGCGAGATCGGCACCATCACCACCATGACCCAGAACATCAGGATGCCGGTGGCGCCGAGCGCGGGAAAAAGCTTGGCCGACACGGTGGTCTTGAACTTGGTGGAGCAGCCGAAATCGCCCTGGAGGATGCCTCCGTAATGGGGTTCGGCGGGTTCGTTGCAGTAGGAGAAACGCGGGACCGGCTGTCCCTCGGCGTTCATGTTGGGCTGCTTCTCGACGACGCCGAGCCAGCGGCCGTAGCGGACGAAGAAATTGTCGCGGTAGCCGTTGCGCTGCAGCCAGCTTTCGATGTGCTCGTCCGACGAACGCATGTCGAGCTGACTGATCGACAGCTTGCGCAGGTTGGGTTCGAGATTGACCATGAAGAAGACGACGAGCGTCAGGCACAGCATCGTCAGCGCCATCGTGCCCAGTCGCCGCACTATGAAAGCAAGCATCGGTCCCCCTGCCGCTTCAGGTTGGGGCGTCTAACCCTCCGGACGTGAAGGGGAGAGGCCCGAAAGGCCCCTCCCCGTCGTCATCGTCGGCTCAAGCCTCGTCGAGCCAGACCTTGCCGAAGTCGTGCTCGAAGGTCGGATGCATGCCGTGGTTCTTCACGGCCGGCACGGAGTGGTTGTAGAGCTTGCGCCAGTAGGGCTGGATCAGGATACCGGAGTCCTGCATGATCTTCTCGATCTTCTCCATGACCACCTTGCGCTTCTCGGCATCGGCGATGGCAAGCGCCTCGCCGACGAGCGCGTCGAATTCGGGGTTCGAGAAGGCTGCCTCGTTCCACGCTTCGCCGGTGCGATAGGCGATGGCCAGAACCTGGATGCCGAGCGGGCGCATGTTCCAGTTGGTCATCGAGTAGGGATACTTCGTCCAGTCGTTCCAGAAGGTCGAGCCCGGCAGCACCGTGCGCTTCACCTTGATGCCGGCTTCACGGAGCTGGGCGGCGATCGCATCGCCGGTGTTCTTGTGCCAGTCCTCGTCGACCGTGATCAGTTCGTGCTCGAAGTCGGCCTGTCCGGCCTCTTCCATCATCGCCTTGGCCTTGGCGATGTCGCGCTCGACCTTGGGCAGCGCAACGTATTCCGGATGGATCGGGCAGACATGGTGGTTTTCGGCCGGTTCCCCGGCATTGCCGTAGCCGAGCGCGAGCACGGTGGCATTGTCGACGGCCAGCTGCATGGCGTTGCGGACGCGCTGGTCGTCATAGGGCTTGTTGGCGACGTTGGTGCGCGCCACGATCGTGGCCGCAGTCACGGCTTCCGACACCACCGCGCCGACGCCGTCGAGGATCGAGACATAGTCCGCCGACGTTTCGAAATTGGTGTGGACCTCGCCGGCCTCGAAGGCCGATACCATCGCCGACGGATCGGTGCCGTAGTCGATGAACTCGACGCCGTCCAAATGCGCCTCGCCGCCCCACCAGGTGCCGTTCTCGCGGCGCTTGTAGACGACCTTCTGGCCGACGTCGTAGGAGACGAGCTCGAACGGGCCGGTGCCGATCGGGTTCTGGGCGAAGTTCGCGCCGGTCTCGTCGAAGGAGCGATGCACGACGAGCGCAGGATAGTCCGTCAAGCTCGGGATCAGCGCGATGTCGGCCTTGGTGAGCGAGATCTTGACCGTCATGTCGTCGACCTTCGTCACCGCACCCTCGCGCAGCTTGCCGGAGGCCTCGTCGACGATGGTGCCGAGGCGGCCGGGCATGGAGTTGCCTTCGGCGCTCTTGTCGGCCCAGCGGGTGAAGTTGAAGATGACGTCGTCCGCATTGAACGTGTCACCATTGGTCCAGGTCACGCCGGGACGCACGTGCAGGACATATTCCGTGGCGTCGTCGTTCACTTCCCAGCTCTCGAGCAGGTAGGGCTCGAAGGTGTAGTCCTTGGTGTACTTGACCAGCGGCTCGAGCGTCTGGCGCTCGGCGGTGGCGATCTCCGACCAGTCGGCCGTACGCGGGTCCTTCGGATCCTTGATCCACATCGCGACCTTCAGCACGCCGCCCTTCTTGGGCTCCTGCGCGATGGCGGGCGTCGGCGCGACGAGACCGATCATGCTGTAGGCCATGGCGGTGGTGGCGCCGAAGGCGCTCGCCAGCGCGAGGAACTCGCGACGATCGAATTTGCCGGCGCGCACGCCCTCCGCGAGCGCCTCCACGTGACCGGGCACCCGGTCTCCGTTGCTCTTGTAGAAGCTCATGTCTTTCTCCCGTTTCTCTGGCTTTTCGCCTGTTAGCATTCCCCATCCGGAAGGGGTTGTCAAAACAGCCCCGATCCGGCTTCGTAACGGAATGTGCAACTTTGCGGCAAAGCAAGATGCTGCGATTGCGACAAGATTGATGCCGAATCGACCGCAACCGGGACATTCGTGGCCTCTGGCTCGTCGAACCTTCCGACGATCGAAACACCGTCTGGCCATGCGTTCCGCACCGGTGCCGCCTGGAGACGGACCGGCTCAGGCGAGCCAGTCGTCGAGCCGCGCCGCGCGCACGTCCTTCAGCAGTTCGACGAACCCGGCCGCCTGCTGCGCGGCGGTCTGCCGCCCCTTTTCGGCGGTCGCGATGGACGCGTCGCCGGCCACGCCGGCCGGATTGATGTCGCTTGCGATCCAGGCGAAGGCATGGGTACCCTGCGGTTTCAGGAGCGCGAAGGCCGCATCGGCCCGCGTCGTCGACGAGGCGAAGTCGCGTGCCTCGCCCATCGCCACGAGATCGGGCCGGAAATGCAGCATCAGCGAGGTCTCGACGTCGCCACCATGGATGCCGAGCCTCTCTTCGGCCTCGGTATACAGTCCGGCCGGTCGGCCGAATCGCTGCCAGCTCGTCTTCACCGCAAGCATTCGCGCCCTGACCCGCAGTTCCCGCGCGACGATGCCCATGATTTCCTCGTTGCCGCCGTGAGAATTCACGAAGACGATCTTGCGCACGCCGGCGCGGGCCACCGACAGGCCGAGTTCGGTCCAGGCCTCGATCAGCAGCGGCGCGGGCAGGGTCAGCGTGCCGGGCGCATGCAGGTGCTCGTTCGACTTTCCCACCGCCTGCACCGGCAGGAAGCGCACGTCGAGATCGGCGGGCACGAGCGGCAGCACGGTCTCGATCATGCCCTGCATGATGCTCGTATCCGTCGAGACCGGCAGATGCGGCCCGTGCTGCTCGATCGCCGCCACCGGAACGACGGCGATCACCGCCTCCGGATCCAGCCCCTCGAAATCGACCGTGCGATAGTCGCCCCACCACAGCTTGCGCATCGTCACCCTCGTGTTCGTCGCCGTTTCGCGGCAGCCTCGGCAGCACCTAAGACCCTGTGGCGATCCGCATCAAGACATGGCCGAAGTCAATCTCGGCAGGCGTCGTGCGACGATGGACTCGTGGCGGAAAAATAGGCAGGTTGCGCAACGTGTCGGCATCGCATGCAGGTGGTGATCCAGCCGCCCCGGCCGGGCCGTATCCTTGCCGGCGCGCGGACCGATGGCATGCGTCTTGCGTCGCTCATGGATGGAATCACAGCGCCCGCTCTCCGGAGTGCGGGCCAAGCACAGGGGTCGTGTCATGACGTCAGGAATCCGCATCGCAGCCGCCGCCGCCTTGCTCGCCTCGATCTCGCCGCTGGCCGCGCAGGCCGCCGACAAGGTCGTGTTCGCCACCAACTGGCTCGCCCAGGCCGAGCATGGCGGCTACTACCAGGCCGTCGCCGACGGCACCTATGCCGCCTGCGGCCTCGACGTCGAGATCATGCAGGGCGGCCCGCAGGTCTCGGGCCGGCCGCTGCTGCTTGCCGGCAAGATCGATTTCTACATGGGCGGCAACATGCTGCAGGCCTTCGCGGCAGTCGAGCAGAACATCCCGCTGCGCGTCGTCGCCGCGTCCTTCCAGAAGGAGCCGCAGGTGCTGATGAGCCATCCCGGCCAGGGCCTCGACACCTGGGATGACCTGAAGAAGGCCGAGCAGTACATCCTCGGCGACGAGGGCTTCCAGAGTTACTTCCAGTGGATGATCACCGATTTCGGCTTCGATGCTTCCAAGCGCGTGCCCTACACCTTCAACCCCGCGCCCTTCATCGCCAACCCGAAATCGGTCCAGCAGGGCTACGTCACCTCCGAGCCTTTCGCGGTCGAACGCGAGGCCGGCTTCAAGCCGAACCTCTTCCTGCTCGCCGACTACGGCTTCGAGACCTATGCGACCACGATCGAGACCATGCAGAAGACGATCGACGAGCGGCCAGCCGTGGTGCAGTGCTTCGTCGATGGCTCGGCCAAGGGCTGGTACAACTATCTCTACGGCGACAATGCCGCGGCCAACGCGTTGATCAAGAAAGACAATCCCGACATGAACGACGAGCAGATCGCCTTCTCGATCGCCACCATGAAGGAGTTCGGCATCGTCGATTCGGGCGACACGGCGACCATGGGCATCGGTGCCATGACCGACGAGCGCATCGCCGGCTTCTACGCCTCCATGGTCAAGGCCAAGGTCGTGGCCGACGGCCTCGACATCAAGAAGTCCTACACGCTCGACTTCGTCAACAAGGGCGTCGGCCTCGACCTGAAGAAGTAACGCCTCATCCGGACCCCCACCCATGCCCCCTCCGGCTCCGCGGCCGGAGGGAGCGAACGCAGGACCGCGCCGGACGTGCTTGCCCACCAGACCCCGACCGAACGTCCCGCCTCGCCCGCGCCGCTGCTGTCGCTGCGCGGCGTCGGCAAGGCGTTCTCCAACGGCGTGACGGCGCTGTCCGGCGTCGACATGACCATCCGCCAGGGCGATTTCGTCAGCCTGCTCGGGCCCTCGGGATGCGGCAAGTCGACGGCGCTGCGCATCGTCGCCGGCCTCTCCTCGCCCACCACCGGTACGCTCGACTGGCACAGCGAGCCGATCGGCCAGCGCGACCTCGGCTTCGTCTTCCAGGAGCCGACGCTGATGCCCTGGGCGTCGGTCTTCGACAACGTCTGGCTGCCGCTGCGCCTGCGCGGCGTCTCGCGCAGCGAGGCTGCGCCGCAGATCGCCGAGATGCTGGAGCGCGTCCACCTGACCGGCTTCGAGAACGCCGTGCCGCGCGAGCTGTCGGGCGGCATGAAGATGCGCGTCTCGATCGCCCGCAGCCTGGTAACGCGGCCGAAGCTGCTCCTGATGGACGAGCCCTTCGCGGCGCTCGACGAGATCACCCGCTTCAAGCTCAACGACGACATCCTCGAGCTCTGGCAGGACCGCAAGCTCACCGTCGTCTTCGTCACCCACTCCGTCTTCGAGAGCGTGTTCCTGTCCAACCGCATCATCGTCATGGCCGCGCGCCCCGGCCGCGTCCATGGCGAGTTCGGCGT
Organism: Aquibium sp. ELW1220; assembly: GCF_030398385.1. Classification (GTDB taxonomy): domain Bacteria; phylum Pseudomonadota; class Alphaproteobacteria; order Rhizobiales; family Rhizobiaceae; genus Aquibium. The sequence continues at coordinate 18,287 of NZ_JAOAOQ010000004.1, forward strand.
CGACGCGCCCTACCCGCGCGACGAGCGCTTCCGCACCTCGGCCGCCTATGCCGCGCTCTGCCGCGACGCCTCGGAGGCGCTGCTCGGCGCCATCAATGCCTCGCACCAGTCGTCGCGGGTGCGCGCATGACCGCGATCGACCAGGCCGCGTCCGTCGCCATCGATCCCGAGGAAACCCGCCGCGTCCGGCGCGAGCGCGCCGAGCGGATCGGCCGCTGGGTCCTGCCTTTGACCATCATGACGCTGGCGATCCTCGCCTGGGACCGCGTCTGCGTCTGGAACGAGATCCCGCACTACATCCTGCCGCGGCCGGGCGTGGTGCTTCAGGCGCTCGTCGACGACGCCGGCCTGCTGTTTTCCTCGCTGCTCGTGACGCTCCGGATCACCTTCCTCGGTCTGGCGCTGGCGGTGGCGGGCGGCGTCGGTCTGGCGGTGCTGTTTGCCCAGTCGAAATGGGTGGAGATGTCGTTCTTTCCCTTCGCGGTGGTCCTGCAGGTCACACCGATCGTGGCGATCTTCCCGCTGATCAACATCTATGTCGACAACCAGACGACGAAGCTCCTGCTCTGCGCCTGGATCGTCGCCTTCTTCCCGATCCTGTCGAACACGACGCTGGGGCTGAACTCGGCCGACCGCAACCTGCGCGACCTCTTCGCCCTCAATGGGGCGACGCGCTGGCAGGAATTGTGGCTGCTGCGCCTGCCCGCGGCCATGCCCTATTTTCTCGGCGGCCTCAAGATCGCCGGCGGCCTGGCGCTGATCGGCGCTGTGGTGGCGGAGTTCGTCGCCGGCGCGGCCGGCCAGTCCTCGGGCCTCGCCTCGCGCATCATCGAGGCCGGCTACCGCCTCAACGCACCGCGCCTCTTCGCCGCCCTGATCCTGATCTCGGCGACCGGCATCGTCATCTTCCTCGTGCTGTCCTGGGTGTCGCACATGATGCTGCGCCGCTGGCACGAGAGCGCATTGAAGCAGGAGCGGTGATGGGGATGCTGGACAGGGCGGCGCTTGGCATCAGCCTCTCCTTACACGGACGAGACGCATGTCCCGACCGTCGAAGCACCCCCTCACCGTATCGCTTCGCGAGCCACCTCTCCCCCTGCCCGGGGGAGAGGAATCGCAGCCTCGGCTTCGCGCCCCGACCTGAAGCGACGAGCGAGATCGGCCGAGCGCCTCTCCTCTCCCCCGGGCAGGGGGAGAGGTGGCATGCGAAGTATGACGGTGAGGGGGTGCTTCCTGTCCACGCGAGAGGTGCCAACTCGTGACGATCGAACTCCCCTCCTCCGGCTGGTACGTGCTGGCCAACGCCCGCCTGCATGCCTCACTCACCAGCGCGAACCTCGGCCCGGCCGATGCCGACGGCTTCGTGCTCGCCGACCTCGCCATCGCGGAGGGCGCAGTCTCGGGCATTGCGCCGAAGACGGAGGGACGGCCCGTTCCTCCGCGCAGCGTCGACCTCGCTGGCCGCATCGTCATGCCCTGCTTCGTCGACTGCCACACCCATCTCGACAAGGGCCACATCTGGCCGCGCCGGGGCAATCCCGATGGCTCCTTCCCCGGCGCGCTCGAAGCGGTGGGCGCCGACCGGGCAGCCAATTGGTCGGCAGCGGACGTCGAGGCGCGCATGGAGTTCGGGCTCAAGAGCGCATTCGCGCACGGAACCAAGGCGATACGCACGCATCTTGACTCGATCCATCCGCAGGAGACGATCTCCTGGCCGGTGTTCCAGGCGTTGCGCGAACGCTGGGCCGGACGCATCGAGCTGCAGGCGTCGAGCCTGATCGGCATCGACGGCGTGCGCGACGGCGCCTTCTTCGACGCGCTGGCCGACCGTGTGGCCGAGGCCGGCGGTATCCTCGGCGCGGTCACCTACATGGTGCCGAACCTCGGCGACCTGCTCGACACCGTCTTCCGCGCCGCGATCGAACGCGGCCTCGACCTCGATTTCCACGCCGACGAGACCGACGACGTGAACGCGGCGTCGCTGAAGCGCATCGCCGAGAAGGCGATCGAGCACCGCTTCGAGGGCAGGATCCTCGTCGGCCATTGCTGTTCGCTCGCCCGCCAGCCCGGTGACGACGTGCTCGACACGCTGGACAAGGTGGCGCAGGCGGGCCTCGCGGTCGTGTCGCTGCCGATGTGCAACATGTATCTGCAGGACCGCCGCCACGACGGCACGACCCCGCGCTGGCGCGGCGTGACGCTGCTGCACGAGATGAAGGCGCGCGGCATCCCGGTCGCGGTCGCCTCCGACAACACCCGCGATCCCTTCTATGCCTATGGCGACCTCGACATGCTGGAGGTCTACCGGATGGCCACCCGCACCATCCATTTCGACCATCCGGTGGCCGACTGGCCGAAGACCGTCGCCGCGACGCCGGCGGACGTCATGCGGCTCGACGGCACCGGCCGCATCGCCGTCGGCGCTCCGGCCGACCTCGTGATCTTCAGGGGGCGCTCCTGGACCGAACTCCTGTCGCGGCCCGAGAGCGACCGCATCGTGCTGCGCGACGGCGCCCGCAGCGACGCCACCCTTCCCGACTACGCCGAACTCGACCCGATCCTGAGGTGATTGCATGGACATCGCAGCGCTGAGACGCGACATCGACGGCATCCGGATCGAGGACAACGCCGCCATCGTCAGGCAGAAGAGCCGCGACTTCTACTGGTACTCGCCGATCCTGAAGAAGCAGCTCGACGAGGTCACCGCCGACATCGTGGTGACGCCGAAGGACGAGGCCGAGGTGGTGCGGGTGCTCGCCGCCTGCTTCCGGCACGGCGTGCCCGTCACCCCGCGCGGCACCGGCACCGGCAATTACGGCCAGGCCATGCCGCTGTCGGGCGGCGTGCTGCTCAGCCTCGCGGAAATCAGCGACGTGCGGACGATAGCACCCGGCCGCGTCGTCTGCGGCCCCGGCGCCGTGATGGCCGACATCGACCGGCAGACCCGGGCGCATTCAGGCCAGGAGCTGCGCATGCTGCCCTCGACCTTCCACACAGCCTCGATCGGCGGCTTCATCGCCGGCGGCTCGGGCGGCATCGGCTCGATCAACTGGGGCGGGTTGCGCGACTTCGGCAACATCATCCGGCTGCGCGTCGTCACCATGGAGGAGACGCCGCGCATCCTTGAGCTGACGGGTGAGGACCTGCACAAGGTCACCCATGCCTACGGCACCAACGGCATCATCACCGAGGTGGAGATGCCGCTGACGGCGGCCTATGACTGGGTCGACGTGATCGTCGGCTTCGACGACTTCGTCGAGGCCGCGCGCTATGGCAACGCGCTCGCCCGCCAGGACGGCATCCTCACCAAGCTGATCTCGCCGATCGCCGCGCCCGCGCCCTTCGACTATTTCAAGCGCCACCAGAAGTTCCTGCGCGAAGGCCGGAGCGTCTGCCTGGTCATGGTGGCCGCCCATGCGCTCGACGCCTTCCTGGCCTTCACGCGGCGGCAGGGCGCGGAGATCGTCTTCAACGCAGCGACAGCCAGCGCCGACGACGTGAAGGGCCTGCCACCGGTGGCCGAACTCTCCTGGAACCACACCACGCTACGCGGCATCCGCATCGACCCGGCGATCACCTATCTCCAGGTGCTCTACCCCTTCCCCAACCAGATCGATCTGGTGGAGAAGGTGCATGCACTCTTCCCCGACGAGGTGATCGGCCACCTGGAATTCGTCCGCTTCGACGGCGACGTCACCTGCTTCGGCCTGCCCATGGTGCGCTACACCACCGAGGAGCGGCTGGACGAGATCATCCGCGTCCACGAGCAGACCGGCTGCCCGATCTTCAACCCGCACCGCGTCACGCTCGAGGAAGGCGGCATGAAGCAGACCGACGCCGTCCAGCTCGCCTTCAAGAAGGAAGCGGATCCGAAGGGCCTGCTCAATCCGGGCAAGATGATCGCCTGGGAGAACCCGGATTTCGATTTCTCGACGTCGAAGCCGTTTTTGTTCAGGGGGTTGCAGCAGGTCGGTTGAGGTCGAATCCATGAAATGCCGGCGCTCTGTCACGCCCCCCTCTGGCCTGCCGGCCATCTCCCCCACAAGGGGGGAGATCGGCGGTTCCGCCCTCGGCGCTCGTCCTGCACCGGTGGCGATAGGCGAAGGCGGCGGAGCGAATGATCTCCCCACCCGTGGGGGAGATGGGCGGCAGCCCAGAGGGGGGCGTGACGGAGCTCAACGTTCATCGCCTTGGAGGACAGGCGCCCCATGAACGTCCTCCTCCTCCACGCCCACCCGGTCGAGACGAGCTTCAACGCCGCGCTGCACCGGCTGATCGTCGAGCGGCTGACTGCCAAGGGGCACGCAGTCGATGACTGCGACCTCTATGCTGAGGAGTTCGACCCGCGCCTGTCGCGGCAGGAGCGGCTCGACTACCACGATCCCGACAGGAGCATCGAACACGTGCGGCCCTATGTCGAGCGGCTGCGTGCAGCCGACGCGCTGGTGCTGTGCTATCCGGTCTGGAACTACGGCTACCCGGCGATCCTGAAGGGCTTCTTCGACCGCGTCTTCCTGCCCGGCGTGTCGTTCCGGATCGTCGACGGCAGGGTCGAGGGCGCGCTCCACAACATCACGAAGGTGGCGGCGGTGACGAGCTATGGCGGCACGCGGTGGCGCGCCGTTCTGATCGGCGACCCGCCGCGCCGGCTGGTCAAGCGCCTGCTCTGGGGCACGGTGAAGCCGGGCGCGCCGGTCGAATACCTCGCCCATTACGACATGAACCGCTCGACGGACGCGTCGCGAAAGCGTTTCATGGACAAGGTATCCTCCGCCATGGATCGATTCTAGAGCAACGCCGTGCGTGTCCTCGTCGTCTACTGCCATCCCGTCCCCGAAAGCTTCTGCGCCGCCATCCGTGACGAGACGCTCGCCGCGCTGGCGGCGGCCGGCCACGAGACGCGGCTGCTCGACCTCTACGCGATGGGCTTCGATCCGGTGATGGGAACCGAGGAGCGGCGCACGTACAACGATCACGCCCCGACAGACCCGGCGCTCCAGCCCCACATCGACGCCCTGCGCTGGGCCGAGGGCCTCGTCTTCGTCTATCCGACCTGGTGGTACGGCCTTCCGGCCATGATGAAGGGCTGGCTCGATCGCGTCTGGGCCATCGACATCGTCTTCCAGCTGCCGAAGGACGGCGGGCGGATCCGGCCGCTGATGACCCATATCCGCAAGGTGGCCGTGGTGACGACCTGCGGCGCCTCCTTCCTGTGGTCGCACATGATGGGCCACCCCGGCCGCCGCACCGTTCTGCGCGGCATCCGGGCGCTGTGCGGCTGGCGCTGCCGGACGCTTTTCCTGGCACATTACCGCATGGACGCCTCGACGCCGGCCTCGCGTTCGCTCTATCTCGCGAAGGTTCGCGCGAAACTCTCCGTATTTTAGGCGCAATCTGGGGATTGCCTGCCGCGGGGTTAAGTCCGTCGCCGCAAGGGCTACGGCAATGGGCAGGCGACCGCATGGCGGCCGGCAGGCCGCGCGACTGTGGAGCATGTCACAGTCCCGCGGCGGGACCGGGCCTAGGATCGGCCGAAGGGCTTTTGGAGGAATTCGGATGCGCGTGTTTCGTCTCGTGGCGGTCGCTCTCGCGGCCATGCTCGCCCATGCGTCGCCGGGAGTGGCCCAGGACGCCAGGCAGATCGTCACCTCCGCCGATGGGGATTATTTCGGCTTCGACCTGCGCACCGAGCAGAACGTCACCCTCGACCAGTGCAAGGCGGTGTGCCTCGGCGACCCGTCCTGCCGCGCCTTCACCTACAACACCCGCGCCAGCTGGTGCTTCCTGAAGTCCGACTACAACGTGCTGAACCCCTTCCCCGGTGCGGTCGCGGGCAAGGTGGTGAGCCTGACCGGCGAGGCCGACATCGGCGCGCCGGCCGAGCTTTCCTACGTCGCGAGCTACGTGGTGGACGACGCCCGGCGCTGGCGCGACGAGACGCTGGCCCGGGCCGATTCGGGCGGCGCGGGACTGGTGGCGCTGACGGAAGCCGCGCGCAGCGCCATGGCCGGCAACGACCCCCGCGGCGCCATGCTGAACTTCACCAACGCGCTCGCGATCCTGCCCGACGACACCGGCCTGTGGACCGGCCTCGCCGAGGCGGCCAACGCGGTCCGCCCCGGCGGCGGCGAGAATTCCTACTATTACCAGCGCGCGGCGACCGGCGCGGCCATCAACGGCTATCTCCTGTCGCGCACGGCCAACGAGCGTGCCGCAGCGCTGAACGCGCTCGCCGCCGGCCTCGAGAAGCGGGCCATGTTCCGGCCGGCCATCACCGCCTACGAGAAGAGCCTCGAGCTCGTCTCCTCGCCGCAGATCCAGTCGCTCTATGCCGATCTGAAGCGGGCCAAGGGGTTTCGTATCATCGAGCATACGGTCGATTCCGACAGCGCTAGCCCGCGGGTCTGCGTGCAGTTTTCCGAGGACCTGGTGAAGACGGGCGTCGACTACGCCTCCTTCGTCGGCGTCGACAACGCGCCGACCACCGCCATCGAACGCGGTGACCGCGAATTGTGCGTGGAAGGCCTCGTCCATGGCGGACGATACCGCATCGTCGTGCGTGCAGGCCTGCCGTCGGCGATCGGCGAGGTGATCGGCGAGCCCGTCGCGCTCGACATCTATATCCGCGACCGTTCGCCCTCGCTGCGCTTCACCGGCGAGAACTTCATCCTGCCGGGCAGCGCGCGGCGCGGCATCCCGGTCGTCTCCGTCAACACCGACAAGGCGCAGATCGCCGTCTACCGGATCGGCGACCGTTCGCTCGCGCGGCTGCTCACCGAATCGCAGTTCCTGCGCCAGCTCGACAGCTACGAGGTATCCCGCCTCGGCGACGATCTCGGCGAGCCGGTGTTCGAGGGCATTCTGGAGATGGCGCCCGAGCTCAACAAGGAGGTCGTCACCGCCTTCCCGGTCGACGAGGCGCTGCCCGACCGCAAGCCCGGCATCTACGTGATGACCGCCGTGCCCGAGAACGACCGCAGCGACAGCTGGGAGGCGCGCGCCACGCAGTGGTTCCTCGTCTCCGACATCGGTCTCGTCACCTTCTCCGGCGAGGACGGGCTCTCGGTCTTCGCCCGCTCGCTCGATACGGCCAAGCCGAAACCCGGCCTGTCGCTGTCGCTGGTGGCCCGCAACAATGAGGTGCTCGGCACCGCGACCACGGACGCCGACGGCCGCGCCCGCTTCGACGCCGGCCTGATCCGCGGCAATGGCGGCATGGCGCCGGCCGTGGTCATGGCGAGTGAAGGGGCGAACGACTTCGTCTTCCTCGACATGACGCGCGCGGGCTTCGACCTGTCGGACCGCGGCGTCGAGGGCCGCGCCTCGCCCGGCGCGATGGACGTCTATGCCTATACCGAGCGCGGCATCTACCGCGCCGGCGAGACCGTGCACGCGGCGGCGCTGAACCGCGATCCGCGCGCCGACGCGGTTGACGACCTGCCGCTCACCTTCATCTTCCAGCGTCCCGACGGCGTCGAGGACACACGCGTCGTCTCGTCGGGCGCCGAACTCGGCGGCCACGCGGTGGAGCTTGCGCTCGCCTCGACCGCCATGCGCGGCACCTGGTCGCTGCGCATCCACGCCGACCCGAAGGCCGAGGCGATCGCCCAGAAGAGTTTCCTCGTCGAGGATTTCGTGCCCGACCGGATCGAGTTCGACCTGGCGAGCGGCGCCGACGAAGTCGCCGTCGGCGAGGCGGCGACGCTCTCCGTCGACGGCCGCTATCTCTACGGCGCGCCGGCCGAGGGACTGGCGCTCGAAGGCCAGGTCACGGTTGGCCGCGTCCGCGAATGGGAGGATCATCCCGGCTACGTCTTCGGCCTCGAGGACGAGGAGGACGTCGAGGACAGTCGCGTCACGCTGGAGGACCTGCCGAGCACCGACGCCGACGGGAAGGCAAGCTTCGACGTCACCATCGATTCGGTGCCGGCCACGACGCAGTTCCTGCAGGCAACCGTTTCGGTGCGCATGGTCGAAGGCGGCGGCCGCGCCGTCGAGCGCACCGTCGAGATCGACGTGGCGCCGCAGACGAACATGCTCGGCCTGAAGCCCGAATTCGACGGCTCCGTGCCGGAAGGCGGCAGCGCTTCCTTCCGTGTCCTGGCGGTCGATCCGACCGGCGAGCGCATCGACCTGAAGGACCTGTCCTGGACGCTGAAGAAGCTCGACCGCTACTATCAGTGGTATCGCAGCGGCAGTTCCTGGAGCTACGAGCCGATCACCACGTCGAGCCTCGTCCAGGAAGGCACGATCGACGCTTCAGCGACGGCAGAACCGACGATCGCGGTGCCCGTGACCTGGGGCCGCTACCGGCTGGAGATCGAGACCGCCGACGCCGACGGGCCGGCCACCAGCATCGACTTCGAAGCCGGCTGGTACGTCGAAGCCTCCTCCACCGAGACGCCCGACGCGCTGGAAGTCGCCTTCGACAAGGACGCCTATGCCGTCGGCGAGACGGCGAAGCTGAACATCGCGCCGCGTTTCGCCGGCGAGGCGCTGATCACCATCGGCGCTGAGAGCGTGCTGTCGTCCTTCACGGCGACGGTTCCCGAAGGCGGCGCCACCATCGACATCCCGGTGACCGAGGAATTCGGCGCCGGCGCCTATGTGATGGCGACGCTGTTCCGCCCGGGCGAGGCGCAGGCATCGCGCCTGCCCACCCGCGCCATCGGCCTGAAGTGGCTGAAGGTCGATCCCGGCCAGCGCCGGCTCACGGTCGCGGTCGAGGCGCCGGCCAGGGTCGAGCCGCGCCAGCCGCTCGTCCTGCCCGTCTCGGTCGGCGGGCTCGCGCCCGGCGAGGAGGCCTATGTGACGGTCGCGGCCGTCGACGTCGGCATCCTCAACCTGACCCGCTACGAGGCACCGGATCCGGTGGCCTGGTATTTCGGCCAGCGCATGCTCGGTCTGGAGATGCGCGATGTCTACGGCCGGCTGATCGACGGCTCGCAGGGCGCCTTCGGGCGGCTGCGGACCGGCGGCGACGGCGGCGCGATGGGGCCGCAGGGCAACCCGCCGACCGAAAAGCTCGTCGCCTTCTTTTCCGGCATCGTGCGGGTGGACGACGAAGGACGCGCCAGCGTCGCCTTCGACATCCCGCAGTTCAACGGCACGGTCCGCGTCATGGCGGTCGCCTGGTCGAGGGACGGCACCGGCAACGCCACCGCCGACGTGATCGTGCGCGATCCGGTCGTCGTCACCACCAGCCTGCCGCGCTTCATGGCGCCGGGCGACCAGGCGCGCCTGCTGCTGGAGATCGCCAACACCGACGGCCCGGCCGGCGAATACCGGCTGGCGCTCACGACCGGCGGCTCGCTGCTGCCGACCGAGGGCGGCGTGCCGGCGACGGTGACCCTGCCCGCCGGTGGCAAGACGAGGCTCACCGTACCGCTGACGGCCGACGTGCCCGGCACCGGCGAGGTGCTGGTGGCGCTGACCCACGCGAGCGGCCTGACCGTCAACCGCACTGCGGCCGTTCCCGTCCGCCCGGGCGTGATGCCGGTGACGACGCGCCGCACGGTGACGCTCGCCGCCAATGGCGGCAGCCTGCGGCTCGACGGCGAGCTCTTCGCCGGCTCGCTGCCGCAGGGCGCCTCGGTCGCCGTCAACGTCTCGCGCATGAGCGCCTTCGACGTGCCGGCGCTGCTGATGTCGCTCGACCGCTACCCCTATGGCTGCGCCGAGCAGACCACCAGCCGCGCGCTGCCGCTGCTCTATGTCGGCGAACTGTCGAAGGTGTCCGGCCTCGAGGAGGACCCGGCCATCCGCGGACGCATCGAGGAGGCGATCGCCCGGGTGCTGACCTACCAGTCCTCGTCCGGCAGCTTCGGCCTGTGGCGGCCGAGCTCGGGCGATCTCTGGCTCGACTCCTACGTCACCGACTTCCTCACCCGGGCACGCGAACAGGGCTACGAGGTGCCGGAACAGGCAATGAGCCAGGCGCTGTCGAACCTCCAGAACGCGCTTTCCTACGACACCGACATCGCCTCGCGCGGCAACGAGATCGCCTATGCGCTCTACGTCCTGTCGCGCAACCGCAAGGCCTCGGCGGCCGACCTGCGCTACTATTCCGACACGCAGATCGACGCCTTCGCCAGCCCGCTCGCCCGCGCCCAGCTGGCGGCGAGCCTTGCGCTCTACGGCGACGCCGTGCGCTCGGAAGCGACCTTCGGCTCGGCCTACCGGCTCGCGCAGTCCGCGCCCGCCGGCTATTCCGGCCGCTCCGACTACGGCTCGAAGCTGCGCGACGGCGCAGCCATGCTGGCGCTGGCGGCAGAGAGCCGCCCCGCCCCTGCGCTGATCCCCAGCATGGTGAGCTACGTCACGGACGTCCGCCGCCAGACACAGTGGACGAGCACGCAGGACGAAGCCTGGATGCTGCTCGCCGCCCGCGCGATCCAGCAGTCGAGCGACGACATCCGGCTCGAGGTCGACGGCGCGGCGCGCCAGGGCGCCTTCGCCCGCCGCCTCGACGGCATGGAGGCGACGGTGACGCCGCTGACCCTTCTCAACCGCGGCACGGAGCCCGTCGACGCGATCGTCACGGTTTCGGCCGCGCCCGAACAGCCGTTGCCGGCCGGCGGCGAGGGCTTCTCGATCGAGCGCGCCTACTACACGCTCGACGGCGAGCCCGCCAACGTCGTCGAGGCGAGGCAGAACGAGCGCTATGTGGTGGTGCTGAAGGTGCGGGAGTTCAACGACTGGCCGTCGCGCATCCTCGTCTCCGATCTGCTGCCGGCCGGCTTCGAGATCGACAGCCCGCGTCTGGTCGACAGCGCCGCGCTGGCCAATTTCGACTGGCTGCCGCAGACCGACGCCGTCCACACCGAGTTCCGCGACGACCGCTTCATCGCCGCCTTCAATCGGAGCGGCGGGAGCGATCGCGACATCACGCTGGCCTATGTGGTGCGCGCGGTGACGCCGGGCGTCTACACGCACCCGGCGGCGAGCGTCGAGGACATGTACCGCCCGCAGCTGTCGGCGCGCACGGCGAGCGGGCTGATGGAGGTGCGGGGCGAGTGATGCTGAAAGAAGCCGCCGCGCTCGACGGCGCCCCCCTCTGCCCTGCCGGGCATCTCCCCCACGAGGGGGGAGATCGGCCGTCGCCGCGGGATTCGCCTTTCACCGGGACCGCTGAAAGAGGGCCGACGCTCGAACTGCGGATCTCCCCCCTCGTGGGGGAGATGGCCGGCAGGCCAGAGGGGGGCGCGAAGGTACGCCGCCTCGACCAATGACCCTGCCGTCCCGCCTCGCCCTCGCCGCGCTCTCCATCGCAGCCCTCGCCGGCGTCACCCTCCTCGCCCTCGACCGTCTCGACCGCGCCTATCCGCCGCCGCTCGACCGGGCGACGGATTTTTCCCGCGAGGTGGTCGACCGCAACGGGGCGCTGCTGCGCGCCTATGCCACCGACGACGGACGCTGGCGGCTGCCGGTCGACCTGAAGGCGGTCGACCCGCAGTTCCTGCGCATGCTGGTCGCCTACGAGGACCGCCGTTTCCACGCTCACCACGGCGTCGACCCGCTGGCGGTGGCTCGTGCCGCCTGGCAGCTGCTCGCGCATGGCCGCATCGTCTCGGGCGGCTCGACCATCACCATGCAGCTCGCCCGGCTGATCGAGCCGCGCGAGGAGCGCAGCCTGCCGGCCAAGCTGCGCCAGGCGCTGCGGGCGCTGCAGATCGAGCGGCGGCTGTCGAAGGACGAGATCCTGACGCGCTACCTGACGCTGGCGCCCTATGGCGGCAACATCGAGGGCGTGCGGGCGGCGAGCCTCGCCTGGTTCGGCCGCGAACCGAACCGGCTGACCCTGCCGCAGGCGGCCCTGCTCGTCGCGCTGCCGCAATCGCCGGAAGCCCGCCGCCCCGACCGCAACCGCGCGGGCGCGCAGGCCGCGCGCGATCGCGTGCTGGCCCGCATGGCGCAGGCGGGCGTCATCGTGGCGGGCGAGGTAGAGCGCGCGTCGGCCGAGCCGGTGGCCGCGACCCGCCGGGCCATGCCGGCGCTGGCCGCCCATGCCGCCGACGAGGCACTGCGGCGCGATCCGGATGCGCAGCGCCAGGCCGTGACGCTCGATCGCGGCGTTCAGGCGGCACTGGAGGACGTGGCGCGCGAGGCGGCCGGCCGGCTCGGGCCGAAAGTCTCGATCGCCATGGTCATGGCCGACGCCGCGACCGGCGAGATTCTCGCCCGGGTCGGCTCGGCCGGCGCCTTCGACCAGGCGAGCGGCGGCTGGATCGACATGACCAAGGCCGAGCGCTCGCCGGGCTCGACGCTGAAGCCCTTCATCTACGGGCTGGCGCTGGAAGACGGGCTGGTGATGCAGGAGACCATGGTCGAGGACCGGCCGGCGAATTTCGCCGGCTACCGGCCCAAGAACTTCGACATGGATTACCAAGGCGACGTCACCGTTCGCCAGGCGCTGCAGTTGTCGCTCAACGTGCCGGCGATCCGCCTGCTCGAGGCGGTCGGGCCGGTCAGGCTGATGTCGCGGATGCGCCGTGGCGGCGCGGCACCCCGGCTGCCGGCCGGCGAGGCGCCGGGCCTGGCGATCGGGCTCGGCGGCGCCGGCCTGACCCTCGAAGGCCTCGTCCAGCTCTATACCGGTCTCGCCAATGGCGGCCGGGTGGCGCCGCTGCGGCTCTTCCCGGGCGCGCCCGCCACTGCTGCCGAGCGCATCCTGTCGCCACAGGCGGTCTGGCAGGTCACCGACATGCTCTCGGGCGTGACGCCGCCGCAGGGCGCACCGCGCCTCGGCATCGCCTACAAGACCGGCACCTCCTACGGCTACCGCGACGCATGGTCGGTCGGCTATGACGGCCGCCACGTGCTCGGCGTCTGGGTCGGCCGCCCGGATGGCGGCTCGGTGCCGGGACTGACCGGCTACGCGGCCGCGGCGCCGATCCTGTTTTCGGCTTTCTCGAAGGCGGGCGTCGGCCTGACGCCGCTGCCCCGGCCGCCGGCCGGCGCGCAGCGGTTCGCCGCCGCCGACCTGCCCTATGCGCTGCGCCGCTTTGCGCCGCCGGGCCAGGCCCTCGTGGCGGGCGCGCCGACCGAGCCCGCGCCCGAAATCGTCTATCCACCGCAGGGGGCACGGGTCGACCTCGGCCAGATCGCCGGGGGCCGCGCCATGCCGCTGGCGCTGAAGCTCAACGGCGGCCGCGCGCCCTTCCGCTGGCTGGCTAACGGCCGCCCTGTCGACGTCCCCGGCCGCCGCCGAACCGCCGCCTGGACCCCCGACGGCGCCGGCTTCCAGACGCTCACCGTCATCGACGCGGCGGGGCGGGCGGCGAGCGTGCGGGTGTTCGTGGAGTAGCCGAGAGGCGCGCGACGCCGCGGGCTCTTCGACGTCCCCTGCGGCGCCCCCTTCACGTTCGTCATCCCGGAACGCGTCGTCGAGCGGAGCGAGACGGCGCGTATCCGGGATCCATGCCTCGGCAATCGTCGAGATCCCGGACGGCGCAGACGACGCTCCGGTCACCCCATATCCACCGTTCCGCCCAATGGCAGCCGCCGAGGCATGGATCCCGGATGCGTCGTCCTTCGCTGCGCTCGGACGTCGTTCCGGGATGACGAAGGTGAAGGGGGACACCGCCGGACCAGCCCCGGCAGTTCCTGCCGGACGCACCCGTTCAGCCGGCCTTGCGCTGCACCCTCCCCGCAGGACCCGCCACATCCCCCAGGATCCCCCGCTCGCGGATGGCCGCGAGAACGTCGGCGAGGCTCTCCTCCAGCAAGCGGCCCGAGGTGTCGACGTGGATCGAGGCCTGGCGGTACAGCGCCTCGCGGCTGGTGAGAATGGTGCGCAGTTCCTCCATGGCGGCGGGGTTGCCGGCCATCGGGCGGGTGTCGCCCTGCGCGCGGACGCGGCCCATGTGCTCCTCGGGCTGCGCCTTCAGCCAGACCGTGTGGTAGTGGCGCAGCAGGTAGGTGAAGGTCTCGGGCTCCGAGACGATGCCGCCGGCGACCGCCAGCACCAGCGCATCGCTGGTCGCCACGATGCGCTCGACCGACTGCCGCTCCAGCCGCCGGTAGCCCTCCTGGCCGTAGAGCGCCATGACCTCGTTGACGGGCATGCCGCTCGCCTGCTCGATCTCGACGTTGAGCTCCAGGAAAGGCACGCCGAGCCGGTCGGCGGCGAGCCGTCCGAGCGTCGACTTGCCGGCGCCGCGCAGCCCGATGAAGGCGATGCGGCGGCCGCGCCGGAGCGACGGATGTTCCGGGTCGAGGATTTCCAGCACCTTCTGGCGCTGCTCGGCGGTGGCGCTGCGGTAGAGCCCCATCACCGTCATGACGTCGGAATTCCACGGGTCGTCGGCCCCGACCAGCCATTCGATGCGGTGGTCGAGCGCCTCGGCGACGCGGCGCAGCAGCACGATCGAGATGTTACCCTCTCCACCCTCGAGCTGCGCCAGATAGCGCTGCGAGACACCGGAGATTTCCGACAGGCGCTTGCGCGAAATGCCCTTGCGCGCCCGCGCTGTGCGCACCCGCTCGCCGACCATCGCCAGCAGCGCGGCGTTGGCAGCGTCCTCGGCGAGGAAGGTTTCGGGACGGCGCACCCGCCCGTCGAAGCTGACGATCTCGTCCATCTGCACTCTGCGCGTTCGAACAATATGCACTATATTGCATATTGTTCGAACAAATGCAACGGAACTGTCAGTAGGTCTCGACGTGGTAGCGGCCGGAATTTCGCATGCCGTCGCGGATGGTGCGCCAGTTCAGCCCTGCCCCGCGCGCGATGTCCTCGAAGGCGCTCTCGACGCCGATTTCCATCGCCTTCAGCCCGCAGACATAGACATGGGTGTTTTCCGAGGCGATCAGCGCGGCGATCCTGTCCTTCTCCGCACGCATGCGGTCCTGGACGTATTCCTTCGGCCTGCCGTCGACCCGGCTGAAGACGAGGTGTTTGGTGAGAACAGAATCGGCCACCTTCTTCAGCGGCCCGAAATAGGGCAGCGAATCGGGGGTGCGCGCGCCGAAGATCAGCGTCATCCCGCCCGAGGGGCCGTTCAGCGTGCGCTGGCGGCGCATGGTGAAACCGCGGAACGGCGCCGAGCCGGTACCGGTGCAGATCATCAGGATGTTGGCCTGCGGGTCGTTCGGCATCAGGAAGGTGGAGCCGAACGGACCGGTGAGCCGCACCTGCTCGCCGCGCCCGAGGTCGCAGACATAGTTGGAGGCCAGCCCACCCGGCTCGCGCTTGACGGTGAGCGACAGATTGTTGGTGTTCGGTCGCTCGCCGTCGCGCGGCGAGGAGACCGAGTAGAGCCGCATGCGGTGCGGCCGGCCGCTGGCGTCGAGACCGGGCGGAGCGATGCCGACGCTCTGGCCTTCGAGCACCGGAAACGGCGTCGAGCCGAGATCGAGGATGATGTGGCGGACGTCAGCGTCCCCCGTCTCGGCGGTCAGGCGGTAATTGCCCTGGACGGTGGCGATGGCCGGATTGGCGTTGGTGAAGAGGTTGACGCTCGGCTTCGATGCCGAAGCGGGCGCCCGCGCCGCACCACCTGCCCCCGCATGCGCCTTGGCGAGCAGGGCTGCGACCTCGTCGTCGAGGGCCTCGATGACGCCCGACCCGCCCTCGCCTGCCGCCGCGAGATCCTCCTGCTCGGGCAGTTCCATCCAGGACAGCTGTTCATCGAGCGAATAGGGCGTGGCCACCACGCGCCAGTTGTCGATCGAGCCGGTAGGACAAGGCGCGATGCAGTTCATGCAGAAATTGCACAATGACGCATCGACCACCACGTTGTTCTCGTCATGGGTGATGGCATCGACCGGGCATGCCTCTTCGCAGGTGTGGCAGCGGATGCAGATTTCCGGGTCGATCAGGTGCTGCTTGACGGGTGCGTTCATGGGGTTGGCTCGCTTTGGTCGATGCGATGGACAGCAGTCGCGGGGTCGGGGGCGTGCTCCCCGCCGGTCGTCGGTCGGGCGCGGGCATCCAACCCTCTATGTACGGGCGCTGCGCCCACCCTACGTGCGGCGGGCGCCACCCCCACTCTTCATGCGGCGGGCGCTACCCCCACTCTTCATGCGGCGGGCGCTACCCCCACCCCTACCCCTCCCCACAAGGGGGAGGGGGACGTGAGACGTTGGCGCCCCCTCCCCCTTGTGGGGAGGGTAAGGGTGGAGGGCGGCGCCCGCCCCGGCAGATAATGGATGGGGGTCCTTCCAGCTCGATGCGCCCGGTCGGCCCTCCCCTCCCTCACGCCATGTGCAGCTGCACGTACTCGAAGTCGCCGGGCTTGTTGTCGATGCCGACGCGCGGCGGGGCGATCCAGCCGGCATATTTTCCGGGCTCCGAGCACGGCACCATCAGCGAGGCGATGTAGTCGCCGTCGGCCTTCGACGGCAGCCACTCGTCCCTCCGGCGCTCGAACTCTTCCGTCGAGACGAGGCCGCCGTCGGGCGTCATGCGGACCGACGAGAACACGCCGATATGGCGGTGGAAGCCCGGATGCGGCAGCTTCAGTTCGAAGGGAACGCCCATCTTGGCGATCGCCGCGTTCCAGCGTTTCAGGCCGCCGGCCGCGTCGGTGATGTAGTCGTCGCGCAGCCGCATGTTGATGGCCGAGAGCGCCGGCACGTCGACCGTCACCACCTTGCCGTCGACCATCTGGACGACCGGATAGGTCGAGTTCTGGAGCCGGTGGTCGTCGTCGATCTTCGTCTCCTGATAGCGCCCCTTGATGCCGGCGTTGAAGGCGTTGGCGGCGTTGGTGGAGACCTCCTGGCCGAACAGGTCGAGCGACAGCGTGTAGTGCAGGTTGAGCTTCTTCTGGATCGTCGGCAGGTCGATGACACCGAGATTGCGCACCGCCTGGATGTCGTAGGGGTCCTCGATCCCGGCCTCCTTCATCGCCTCGCAGGTGCGCTGGATGACGCGGCCGACGCCGGTCTCGCCGACGAACATGTGGTGCGCCTCCTCCGTCAGCATGAAGCGGCAGGTGCGCGACAGCGGGTCGAAGCCCGACTGCGCGAGCGATTCCAGCTGCATCTTGCCGTCGCGGTCGGTAAAGTAGGTGAACATGAAGAAGGACAGCCAGTCCGGCGTCGCCTCGTTGAAGGCGCCGAGCATGCGCGGCGCCTCTTCCGAGCCGGACGAGCGGCGCAGCAGGTCGTCGGCCTCCTCGCGGCCGTCGGCGCCGAAATATTTCTGCAGCAGGTAGACCATCGCCCAGAGGTGGCGGCCCTCCTCGACATTGACCTGGAACAGGTTGCGCATGTCGTAGAGCGAAGGCGCGGTGAGCGCCAGGAAGCGCTGCTGCTCGACGGAAGCCGGCTCTGTGTCGCCCTGGATGACGATCAGGCGCTTCAGCATGTTGCGGTATTCGCCCGGCACCTCCTGCCAGGCCGGCTGGCCGGCATGCTCGCCGCTCGGGATGCGGCGATCCTCCACCTGCGGGGCAAGCAGGATGCCCCAGCGGTATTCCGGCATCCGAACGTAGTCGAACTTGGCCCAACCTTTCGGGTCGACCGAGATCGCCGTGCGCAGATAGACGAGCGAATCCTGGAATTGCCGCGGGATCAGGTCGTTCCACCAGTTGATGTAGCCCGGATGCCACTTCTCCAGCGCCTTGAGCACGCGCTTGTCGGAGGAAAGCCCGACATTGTTCGGGATCTGGGTGTCGTAGGAGACGTTGATCAGGTCGAGCATGGGTCCTCCGGGGGTGGGCAGGCTGTCTGGCGGTGCGTACTATGTAGTGCGTAGTGAGTAGTGAGTAGTGAGTAGTGGGTAGTGGGTAGTGGGTAGTGGGTAGTGGGTAGCAAAGATCGAGAATAGATGGGATAGAAACCATATTTCCTTATATTTACCTACGCACTACTCACTACTCACTACTCACTATCCTACACCCGCTTCATGTCGTACTCGCCCCGCACGCCGGTGCCGTAGCGCTTGAGGGCGCCGGTGTCGCCGACCGCGTTGGGGCGCTGGAAGATCCAGTTCTGCCAGGCGGTGAGGCGACCGAAGATGCGGGTTTCCATGGTTTCGGGGCCGGGGAAGCGCAGGTTCGCCTCCATGCCGGTCATGGCGTCGGGCGAGAAGGAGGCGCGTTCCTCGAGGAAGATGCGCACCTCGTCCTCCCAGTCGATGTCGTCGAAGCAGAAGGTGACGAGGCCGAGTTCGTTGGCGTCGAAGGCCTCCAGCGGCTCGCCGATGCGCGCCCTCGCCTCCTCCACCTTGCCGGGCTCGCCGAGGAAGCGGGTCTGCAGGCGGGTCAGGTCGTTCGACATCGGATAGGGACCGAAATTGCCGGCCGTCAGCGTGATGGTCGCGACCGGGCGGTTGTCGCCCTCGAAATCGCCCTCGGCCATGTAGGAGCGATCGACGGCGAAGAGCAGCTCGGCGAGCGGGCCTGCAAAGCACGAGCCCGGCTCGACCAGCGCCACCAGCGAGCGCGAGGTGAGGTCGACGCGCTTCAAGACGCGCTTCCAGTAGAGCAGGATTTCGTTGGCCAGCCAGTCCGACCGGCTGTCGAGGAGGAAGGCCTCGTGCGCGGCGACCAGCGCCGGATCGCCCTGCGCGCGGAAGACCAGCACCCCGACCTCAAGCTCGTTGTTGCGCAGATGCAGGATCGCATCGTCGAGCTCACGCGCGACCCGCAGCATCCAGGTCGAGGCGCCCTGCCCGTGAAGCGCCGCGACGTCGGCAGGCGGCGCCTCGTCGGCCTTCGGGCCATGGACGGTGACACGGCCGACGCGCTTGGCACGGTCGACCTCGACCTCGACGCTGGAATAGGTGAGCGAGCCGTCCTCGCCGATGCGGCGGTCGAGCGCCGTCAGCGCGATGCCTTGGGCGTCCGCCGGGCGGCCCGACTTCGCGGCGAATTCGCGGGCGCGCTGCGCCACGAGTTCGTCGAACTTCGTGTTCGGCACGACGTCGTCGACGAGGTTCCAGTCCTTGGCGCGCTTGCCCTTGATGCCCTCCTCGATGGAGCAGAAGACGTCGGCATGGTCGCGGCGGACCTTGCGCTTGTCGGTGACGCGGGTGAGGCCGCCGGTGCCGGGCAGAACGGCGAGCAGCGGCACCTCGGGCAGCGCGACCGAGGAGGAGCCGTCGTCGGTGAGGATGATGTGGTCGCAGGCGAGCGCAAGCTCGTAACCGCCGCCGGCGCAGGCGCCGCGCACGGCGGCGATGTAGTACTGGCCGGATTCGGCGCCTGCCACCTCGAAGGTGTTGCGGGTCTCGTTGGTGAACTTGCAGAAATTGACCTTGTGGGCGTGGGTGGCGCCGCCCAGCATGCGGATGTTGGCGCCGGCGCAGAACACGCGCTCCTTGCCCGACTGCAGCACGACCGCTTTCACTTCGGGATGCTCGAAGCGCATGCGCTGGACAATGTCGGCGAGCTCGATGTCGACGCCGAGATCGTAGGAGTTGAGCTTGAGTTCGTAGCCTTCAAACAGGCCGCCGGCCTCGTCGACATCCATCATCAGATGGGCGACCGCGCCCTCGTAGCGGATCTTCCAGTGCCGGTACCTGGACGGATCGGTCTGGAAATCGATTACCTTGGCCACATCCAACTCCCTGGGGTCTCGAGTGAGGGCGACCTTAATGCATTATCATGCGCTTTGGTAGCCTCGTTTTCCGCCATCACGGAACTTTTATGCATCGTTCCGATCTAGAACCGCGCGATATTATGCATTATTATGCAACAATGTCAGTCGACAGCGCCGGTCGTGCCGGCAAAAGCACGGCAAGTTCGTCGGCGCCATGCGCCTCGATCCGCAGCGCAAAGCCGCAGGTCGCGGCGAGCACCTGGCCGGGCGCAACCCCCATGCGCGGTGCGGAGCCGGCTTCGGCAAGCCGCAGTCCCGCGTCGCGCACCAGCCGAAGCGCCGCACGCCTTCGCTCCATGCGCAGCTTCAGGCAGGCATTGGCGAGCTGGATCAGGCCCTGGACGAGGTGTCGCTCGGCGCTGTTGGGCGCAGCCCCCATCCAGACCGGCTCCCAGACCTCGTGCGCCTCCCAGAAGAACCCGCCGCCATAGAGCCGGAAGCCGTAGAGCCAGGCCTCGTTGGCCCGCCAGGCGGCGGGATCGGTGCGCGCCGGCGCACGGTCGGCGACCCTGATGAACAGCCCCTCCTCCGGCCGCGGATCGCGGCCGGGCACGAAGGCGGTCGCGGGCAGCGGCCAGCCGGCGACCGCAGCCGGCGGGTGCGGCCGCAGCGGCGCCGTCATGCCGCCTCGGCCTTCGCCGCCTCGATGCGGTCGAGCCGCTCCAGATAGTCGACGAGGAGCGCCAGCGTCTTCTCCGGCTGCTCGACATGGGGGGCGTGGCCGCAGGCGTCGAGCATGGCGACGTCGACGGGGTTGTAGCTCTGCGTCTCGAGTGCGGTGATCTGGGCGCGGGTGCCGTACTGGTCGTCCTTGCCCTGGATCGCCAGCACCGGCACGCGGATGTAGGCAATGACCTCCTCGATGTTCCAGGCCGCGAAGGCCGGGTCGAGCCAGGCATCGTTCCAGCCGCGGAAGGCGTTGTCGGCATCCTTGTGGTACCTGGCGAGCCGGGCGCGCAGGTCTCCCGTCTCGTAGGCCTCGCGGGCCTTCCCGATCGCGGCGAGGCCCATCGCTTCGGTGAAGAAGTGCGGCGCCATCAGGACGAGGCCGCGGACGCGGTGGTCCTGCACCGAGCCGCCGTAGATCGCCGCGATCGAGGCGCCGTCGGAATGGCCGATCAGCACGCCCTCGCGGAAGCCGATGGCGTCGAGCACCTTGGGAAGCACGTCCAGCGCCTCGCGCGTCATGTAGTCGAGCGGGCGCGGCAACTCGGCCGGGTCCGACTGGCCGTAGCCGCGGCGGGACCAGGCGAAGACGCCGTAGCGCGTCGCCCGCGCCAGCCTCTCCGGGAAATCGCGCCAGAGCGCCGTGCAGCCGAGCCCCTCGTGCAGGAGGACGATCGTCGGCGCGGCGTCAGGCGCCGGTCCGAAGCATCGCCCTTCCAGTGTCACGCCGTCGATGTCGAGGGTCAGGCTTTCGCCGTCTTTCCACATGAGGTCATGCTCCTTCCCTGAGCTTGAAGCGCTGGACCTTGCCGGTCGCCGTCTTCGGCAGGTCCGGCACGATGTCGATCCAGCGCGGATATTTCCATGCGCCGACCTTGGCCTTGACATGCTCCTTGAGCGTCTCGGCCAGGCCGTCGGGCGCGTGCCCGTTCTTCAGCACCACGAAGGCGCGCGGCTTCTCGAGCCCCGCCTCGTCCTTGTGGGCGACGACGGCGGCTTCCAGCACGTCCGGATGCGAGACCAGCGCCTGCTCGACCTCGAAGGGCGAGACCCAGATGCCGGAGACCTTGAACATGTCGTCGGTGCGGCCGCAGTAGACGAAGCGGCCGTCGGCGGTGCGCTCGTACTTGTCGCCGGTGCGGGTCCAGTGGCCCTCGAAGGTCGAGCGGCTCTTGTCGCGCTGGTTCCAGTAGCCGTCGGCGGCCGAGGGACCGTTGACGAGGAGTTCGCCCACCTCGCCCGCGCCGACCTCGCGGCCGGCCTCGTCGACGAGGCGCACCTGGTAGCCGGGCACGGCGATG
This sequence comes from Aquibium sp. ELW1220, assembly GCF_030398385.1. Classification (GTDB taxonomy): domain Bacteria; phylum Pseudomonadota; class Alphaproteobacteria; order Rhizobiales; family Rhizobiaceae; genus Aquibium. The sequence goes on from NZ_JAOAOQ010000004.1 coordinate 39,805, forward strand.
CCCGAGGTGCCGTAGACGATGTCGCCCGGCGCATTGGACAGGAAGATGTGCAGCATCTCGGTGGAGCCGACGCCGTCGAGGATGTCGGCGCCGGTCTGCGCCTTCCAGCGGTTGCCGATCTCGGCCGGCAGCGCCTCGCCCGCCGACACGCAGATGCGCAGCCGGTCGAGCCCGCCCGGCGTCTCCTTCGCCATGTGGGCGACCATGCCGGCATAGAGCGTCGGCACGCCGCAGAAGATCGTCGGCCGCAGTTCGGCCATGGCGGCGAACATGTCGGCCGGCGTCGGGCGGCCGCGGAACAGTGCCGCCGTCGCCCCGGCGGCCATCGGGAAGGTCATCGCGTTGCCGAGCCCGTAGGCGAAGAAGAGCTTGGCCGCAGACAGCACCGTGTCGTCCTCGCGGATGCCGAGCACCTGGGCGCCGAACGTGTCGGCCGTAGCCTTCAGGCTGCCATGGACGTGGCGCACGCCCTTCGGCCGGCCCGTCGAGCCGGAGGAATAGAGCCAGAAGGCGCATTCGTCGGGCTCGGCCTGCGCGGTCCCGCCGGTCTCGCTCGCGGCGAGTTCGTCGGCGAAGGAGAGATGCGCGCCGGGTTCGCCACCGATGACGAACACCGCCTTCAGGTGCTTGAGCCGCGGCAGCAGCGGCGCGACGACCGGCAGGAGTTCGTGCGAGACGAAAAGCGCGCGGGCGCGGCTGTCGTCGAGGATGATCTCGTAGTAGTCGGGCGACAGCAGCGTGTTGAGCGGCACCGGGATGACGCCGGCCCTCAGGCTGCCCCAGAAGATGACCGGGAACTCGACCTGGTCGAGCACGATCATCGCCGCGCGCGCCTCCGGCGGTATGCCGTGGCGGCAAAAGAGATCGGCCATGCGGCCCGACTCGCTCGCCAGTTCACCATAGGTGAGGCTGCGCCCGCCGGGCCCGCATTCGACGAAGGCAGGCTTGTCGGCACGGCCTTCCTCGACATGGCGGTCGACGAAATGGGCCGCGGCATTGCCGTTCGCTGGGTTCAACTCATCCTCCCGATGAAGCCTGTCCTTGCAGCCGCGCCTCGGCTCTCCTCCTCCGCGCGAATATGAGATATCATGCATCACGCCAGCGCGTGCTGCAAGCGCCCGCGGGCAATGATGTGCATTTTTGTGCATGCAGACGCGCGCGCCTCATGCGCCCGCGCAAGGGCGGCAGCCGGTCTGTATGCGGGATCGCCGGGCGCCGCTCCCTGCGGCGCCCGCGAGCGATCGCGAAGGCTGCTGGATCAGGCCGCGGCCCAGCCGATGGCGACGGCCGTCATCACCAGGTAGGACAGGTGATGGATGCACTGGTCACCGCCGTGCAGCGCCCAGTAGGCGGCCGTCGTCGGCCCCTTCTCGCTGCCGCGCGAAACCAGAGCCTTGCTGTGATCGATGAGGAAATGCACCACGAACTCCGCTGCGATCAGCGCCGCCACCTTCGGCAGTTCCAGTCCTGCCAGCAGGAGCGCAGGCACCGAGAGCACGGCATGGATGCCCGCGTGGACGTAGCCGCCGGGATGGTCGAGATGCCCCTTCCCCGCGATGATCCACGGTGTCTGGAGCAGATAGTCGGCTGCGTAATGCTTGAGCTGGAGACAGGCGAGGACGCCCAGCGTCAGCAATAGAACGTCACTCAATCCATGCCCCCGACATTTGGCGCTCACCATTGCGGGCGATCACGCGATTGCGATCCAATCTTGCCGTGATCGTCCCCCTTGCCAAGAGAGAAAGTGCAAATCCGCCTGCCGACAACCCCCGAAACGGGTCGCCGGGCGCGTTTTCCCGGCTGTAAACGGCATTCTGCACCAAAATGCCGGCCGACGATGCCGCCGCGGCAATGCAGCGGGCGCAAATCGACACTTCTTTCGCATGCACCCGCCGCGGTATGATCGCCGCGACGGGCGCGTGCGAACAACCGGGCTCCGGCCGTCGCAGCCGGACAGGCCGGCCACGAAAAGCATATCAGACCAGGGAAACGACCAGCCAATGCCGACATCCAGACTGACGGGCGTGATCGCCGCCGTCCCCACGCCGGTGACCGAGACCGGCGAACCCGATCTCGACCGCTTCCTGCGCCACGCCGCCTGGGCGCTCGACAATGGCTGCGACGCGCTCAACGTGCTCGGCACCACCGGCGAGGCGAATTCGTTTTCCGCGTCCCAGCGCAAGGCGGTGATGGCGGCTGCGGCCGGACGGCTCGACCGCGCCCGGATGATGGTCGGCACCGGCGCGCCGGATCTCGCCACCACCATCGAGCTGACGCGATATGCCCATGCCCAGGGCTTCGCGGCGGCGCTCATCCTGCCGCCCTACTACTACAAGGGCGTCGCCGACGACGGTCTCTTCGCCTGGTTCGAGCGCGTGGTGGCTGCGACGGCCGACGCGCCGATCCCGATCTATCTCTACAACTTCCCGCAGATGACCGGCCTGCGCTTTTCGCCCGATCTCTGCGCGCGGCTGCGCACGGCCTTCCCCGAGCGCATCGTCGGCGCCAAGGACAGCTCAGGCGACCTCGCCTATGCGGCGGAGATCGCCCGGATCGACGGCTTCGACGTCTTTCCGAGCAGCGAGACGGCCCTGGCGCAGGCGGATGCCGACGGCTATGCCGGCTGCATCTCGGCGACCGTCAGCGTCACCGCGCCGCTGGTGGCGAAGCTTTGGGCGAACCGCGCCGATGCCGGCCTGCTGAAGGCGGCCGGAGATGCCCGCGCGGCGATCTCCTCGGTGCCGCTCATTCCCGCCGTCAAGCACATGGTCGCCCGGCTGCACGGCGACGCCGAATTCGAAAGGCTGCTGCCGCCGCACCTGCCCCTGACGGACGCGCAGAAGGAGACGCTGGCGGGTCTCGACCTCAAGGCGATCGCGAAGGCCTGACGGCACCCGCTCCGCCGCGCCGCCGGAAAGGGCCGGGCGCGGCGGACCTTGCCCTGCCGACGCCACGCAGAAGTGATCGGCCTCGTCCGGCCGGCCGTTGCCAAGCCCGCAGCCGCGGCTACTGTCGATGTTTCGCAGCGGCATGAGGGGACAGGCGGAATGGTCGGTATCGTCAGACGTGCGGACTGGGCGCTGCCGGAAAGCGCGGCGACGCCGGAGCATCTCTTCCTCAACCGGCGTACCCTGGTCGCCGGTCTCAGCGGCATGATCGCGGCAACGGCCCTGCCGGGCTCGATGCCTGCGGCACGTGCGCAGGCATCCGACCAGACGCTCGACCTCTACCCGGCGAAGCTCAACGACGCATACCCCCTCGACCGGGCCGTCACGCCTGCCGATGTCGCGGGCCAGTACAACAACTTCTACGAATTCGGTTCGCACAAGCAGATCGCCGGCGCCGCCCGGAGCCTGAAGACACGTCCGTGGACGGTCAGGATCGACGGCCTGGTGGAAAGCGAGCGCGAGATCGGCATCGACGAACTGATCCGCGCCATGTCGCTCGAAGAGCGCCTCTACCGCCATCGCTGCGTCGAAGCATGGTCGATGACGGTGCCCTGGACGGGTTTTCCGCTGGCCCGCCTGATCGACTACGCCGCGCCGCTCTCGTCGGCGAAATATCTCCGCCTGGAAACCTTCATGGATCCCGAGGCCGCCTCCGGCCAGCGCCAGGTCTGGTATCCCTGGCCCTATGTCGAGGGGCTGACCATGGCCGAAGCGCGGAACGAACTCGCCTTCATGGTCACCGGCGTCTACGGCAAGCCTCTGGAGAACCAGTTCGGCGCGCCGTTGCGGCTCGCCCTTCCGTGGAAGTACGGCTTCAAGTCCATCAAGTCGATCGTCCGCATCTCCTTCGTCGACGAGCGGCCGATGGGCTTCTGGGAGCAGATCGCGCCCTCCGAATACGGCTTCTGGGCGAACGTTAACCCGCAGGTGCCGCATCCGCGCTGGAGCCAGGCACAGGAGCGTGTCCTTCACACCGGCGAAAGCGTGCCGACGCTGCTCTTCAACGGTTATGGCGAGCAGGTTGCCGGTCTCTACGCGGGCCTGGAGGGCGAAAAGCTCTACTCCTGAACCGCTCGCGCCGTCGGGGACCGGTTGGCGGGGAGCGGGATGGCCGCAACCGCTCTGCCTGATTCCGGGCAGAAAAAAAGGCCGGCTCACGAAGAACCGGCCCGAGTTGTTGGAGTTGCCTGTTAAGGCGAAACCTCCAGAGGGGAACACTCGCAAGCGCCAATGGGAGGAGGAATGCGCTCGCGAGATGACGCGTATATGTGCCCCTGCTGCCACTTTGGCAAGCAACTGATTTGCAATTCACCCATGCAATTATGGACGGACTGGGCAATCGGCAAGCAACGAATGCATCTGCGCGTTCGGCGGGCACCTAAACCACCAGCCCGGAACGGCCCTCAATAGGCCCAGCTGCGCGCCTTGGAAAACAGGAAGTCGCGGAAGGCCTTGAGCTTCGCCTGGTTTTTCATCGCCTCGGGATAGACGAAGAACGTGTCGAAGGACGGCACCTCCATCTCGGGCAGGATCTGCACCAGCCCGGCGTCCTTGTCGACCATGTAGTCGGGCAGCATGGCGATACCCGCGCCGGTCTTCACCGCGCGCCGGATCGACATCAGGTCGTTGATCTGGAGCGAAGCCGTCCGCTTCGTCCCTTCCGGCATGCCGAAGGTCTGCAGCGAGTTCAGGTCCTTGAGGAACTGCGGCACCGGCTCGCCGAAGGTCACCAGCCGGTGGCGGGCGAGATCCTCGACCGTGTTGGGCTTGCCGTGGCGATTGAGATAGGTCGGCGCGGCATAGACGTGCAGGTGCACCGTGAACAGCCGCCGCTGGATCAGGTCGGGCTGCTGCGGCTGGCGCAGCCGGATGGCGCAGTCGGCCTGGCGCATCGTCAGGTCGAGCTCCTCGTTGGCGAGCAGCAGCTGGATCTGCACCTCGGGATAGAGTTCGAGGAACTCCTGCACGCGCTGGGTCATCCAGCCGGCGCCGAGGCCGACGGTCGTGGTAACCCGGAGAACGCCGGAGGGCTTTTCCGTCGTCTCCAGCAGGCGGGAGCGGACGGTGTCGAGCTGCATCAGCACGTCGTGCGCGGTGCGGTAGAGGAGCTCGCCCTGCTCGGTCAACACCAGCCCGCGGGCATGGCGGTGGAACAGCGGCACGCCGATGTCGTGCTCCAGCGCGCTGACCTGGCGCGAGATCGCCGACTGGGACAGGTTCAGCCGTTCGGCGGCATGGGTGAACGAGCCCGCTTCGGCCGCGGCATGGAAGACCCGCAGCTTGTCCCAGTCGAATGGCATCATGGTCCCCTTCCCCGTCGCAGGACGGCCTATTCGGCCGCTTCGCGGTGCGTCTCGATCTCCGCCAGATATCTTTCCGCCTCGAGGGCGGCCATGCATCCCATCCCGGCCGCGGTAACCGCCTGCCGATAGATGTCGTCGGTCACGTCGCCGGCGGCGAAGACCCCCGGCACGTCGGTGCGGGTGGAGTCCGGCGCCGTCCAGAGATACCCGTTCGGCTTCTGCTTGAGCTTGCCGGCGAAGAGTTCCACCGCCGGCGAATGCCCGATGGCGACGAACACGCCGTCGATCGGCAGATCCGAGACGACGCCGCTCTTGCGGTTGCGCAGACGGATCCCGTTGACCGACGGCGGCATCGGCGCCTTGCCGGGGTCGCCGACGATCTCGTCGACCTCGGTGTCCCACAGGATCGTGACGTTGTCCTTGTTGAACAGCCGGTCCTGCAGGATGCGCTCGGCGCGGAACTCGTCGCGGCGGTGGATGACCGTCACGGACTTCGCCAGGTTCGACAGGTAGAGCGCTTCCTCGACGGCCGAATTGCCGCCGCCGATCACCACGACGTCCTTGCCGCGATAGAAGAAGCCGTCGCAGGTGGCGCAGGCCGAGACGCCGAAGCCCTTGAACGTCTCTTCGCTGGAAATCCCCAGCCACTTGGCCTGCGCCCCGGTGGCGATGATCAGTGCGTCGCAGGTGTATTCGGTGCCCGAATCGCCCTTGAGCCGGAACGGACGGCGCCCGATGTCGGCCTCGACGATGATGTCGCTCACCATGTCGGTGCCGACATGCTCGGCCTGCTTCATCATCTGCTCCATGAGCCACGGCCCCTGGATCGGATCGGCAAAGCCGGGATAGTTCTCGACGTCGGTCGTGATCATCAGCTGACCGCCCTGCTGCATGCCGGCGATCAGCATCGGCTTCAGCATGGCGCGCGCGGCGTAGATCGCCGCCGTGTATCCGGCGGGGCCGGAACCGATGATGATAACAGGCGCGTGCTTCGTTGCCATGACGCGATCCTTCCTGCGCAAATGCCAAACGAACCCGTTCCCACCATGTGCGGGAGCGAGCTCGATCCTTCCGATGATCTAAGGTTTGCATGCCCTGCTGCGCAAGGGCGCAAGATCGTTTCTCACAGCTGACGGACGGATATTGGCCGCCGACCGGACGGCGCCGGCCCGGCAGGCCCTGTCGCCGCCGCCGGCGCCGTCGACCCGGCTCGCTTTTGGATTCGGCATATGGCAACCATGGTGAAAGATTCTTGCGCGGCGAAGCTGCCGGGAAGGACCATGCATGAAGGCCGACCTCGACGCGACGGACTGGAAGATCCTGCGCGAGCTGCAAAGTGACGGGCGGATGACCAATGTCGAACTGTCGCGGCGGGTCGGCATCTCGGCGCCCCCCTGCCTGAGGCGCGTCAGGCGGCTGGAGGAGAGCGGCGTCATCCGCGGCTATCGCGCGCTGCTCAACGCCCCGGTACTCGGCTACGACGTCGTCGCCTTCTGTCTCGTCGGCCTGCACCGGCAGGCCGAAGGCGACATCCGCGCCTTCGGCGAGCTCGCGCAGGGCTGGTCGATGGTGCGGCAGGCCTGGATGATGTCGGGCGAGACCGACTTCATCCTGCATTGCGTGGCGAAGGACCTGTCGAGCTTCCAGGAATTCGTGCTGTCGGGACTCACCGCCGCGCCGAACGTCGACACGGTGCGCACGGCGCTGACCATCCGCCAGGTGAAGGACGACGGCCTCGTCGCGATCTGACGGCCGGTTGCCGTCCCTTGCTCCGCCGTCGGGCGCATCGCAACATCAAAAGTGACGTTGGGCAACCCCTGCGGGTAGTTGCAAATCCTTTCGATCCCGCTACGAATCGCGGCTGGACGGGTGTCGTGAGCGGGGGGAGGCTTCGCTTGCGGAGCATGCGTCCTGCAACCAGTGCGCGTTGCGGAGCAGCGCGCGCGACGAGACGAGACCGGAGTACAATGGCTTTCGTTATAATCCTCGCCCGTCCATCTGGCGCCATCCCGCGCCCGCACGACACGTCCCGTTCACCCTGCCGGTCATGATCGGACCCCGAACGTGAGCCGATACGAAGCACCGCCCATGGCGCCGCCGGGGGCAGAACCGCCGCCGCCGGACGGTTTGGCAGACGGGATCGGGCCGGCGCTCGAGCGCATCTCGGCATTCATCATCTGCAAGAACGAAAGAAGCATGATCGGCGCGTGTCTCGACAGCCTCGCAGGTGTGGGCGAGATCGTGATCGTCGACTCCGGTTCGAACGACGGCACGCTCGACCTGATCGCGCAGTATCAGTCCTTCGGCTGGCCGATCCGCCTCCTCCATCGCGACTGGACCGGCTTTGCGGCGCAGAAGCAGTATGCCCTCGACCAGTGCACCCTCGACTGGTGTCTCAACATGGACTGCGACGAGCGACTGACGGCCGACCTGCGGCAGGCGATTTCCCACCTGCCGCTCGGGCGGCCGGGGCAGGTCGCCTATTCCCTCGCCCGCCTCGACTGGCTGCCGGGCTACGGCTATGCGCCGCGTCTCGTCCACACCCATCGCCACACGCGCCTGTTCCGCAAGGACCGCGCCAGCTACGGCCTTACGGCGCTGCTGCACGAAGGGCTGAAGCTCGACGGAGAGGTGGTACCGATCTCCGTCGGGCGCCTGCTTCACTTCCGCAACCTCTCGGTGGGAAACGAAATGGACAAGGCGAACAGCTATGCGACGCTGAAGGCCCGGCAGAAATTCGCGGCCGGGGAGCGCACCGGGCCCGGGCGGATCGTGCTGCGGCCGCTCTGGCGCTTCGCGAAAAGCTACGTTCTGCAGCGCTACTTCCTCTGCGGCGTGCCGGGCTTCATCTATGCGGGGCTGCTCGGCAGCTACGTCTTCCTGACCGAAGCCAAGCTCTACCGCCTGCAGTCCGGCGCCGAACTCCCCGAAGAGACGTGACGGCGCCGCAGGATCACCGGATTCAGACCCCGAGGCTCTTCACCCTTTCGGCAAAACCACCCGCCATCTCCTCGTAACGTCGCCGCGCAGCAGCGCCGAGCGCAGCCTTGGCCGGGTCCGACATGGCGATGACCGTCTCGATCGACCGCTCGAGGCCGGCCATGTCGACATGGAAGCAGGTTCCGAGATGGCGCGGCTCCGACGAGGCAACCGGAACGAGAATGCCGCAGCCCGGCTCCACCAGTTCATTCATCGGCGGGCCGTCGGTCGTTACCACCACGGCACCCACCGACAGCGCCTCGACGATGTGGTGGCCCCACCCTTCCGCACGGGACGGACAAAGATGGATGCCGCAGGCGTTCTGCAGCCGGCGCAGCTCGGGATCCGACAGGTAGCCTTGCATCAGGACGATGTTCGGCGGCAGATCCGCCGGAACGTTCCCGGCCTTCTGCACGAGCACCATTTCCGGCCATTCGGGATGGGTGCGCCATAACGCCACGATGTCCTCGGTTCCCTTGAGCGTGCTTCCGCCGGCAAGGTGGAAGAAGCGCGACCAGTCCCGCTCCACCGAACCGTCCCGGCGATCCTCGGCGGAGAACCCGATGTATCGGGTGGGACGCCCGAGGCCCGAGAAGATGTCGGCCGCATGGGCGGTCTTTGCCAGCACGAGGTCGATGCTGCCGAGCCGGTCGATGTGGCGGCGGGGAAAGCGCTCCTGGTTGGGCACAAGCAGGTTGCGCTCACCTGCGGTGATCCAGCCCGGGTGCACCCGTTCGAGGTGGACGATGGTCCGGGCATGGTGCCGACGCATCAGCCAGGACGCGATCCCGCGCGCGCGCGCGGCGGCAAATCCGGTGCGTTCCGGCCCGAAGGCTGCGCGCAGCAGCTTGACGTCCCGCTCAAGGCCGTAATGGTTGTCGCGCGCGACGACGAGCACCTCCTGTGCCGTCGCGCCGCTCCAGACACGGTCGTAGACGGCACCAACGCCCGCCGCTTCATCCGACAACCGGAACGAGGTCCGCACCCGGTCCAGCGCGATCCGGCCATGCGCGAGGGCCTGCGGCACGTCGGCCATGTAGCCTTCGATCGCCGCGCGAAGCGCGTCGCCGTCGCCTGCCGGCACGACCTCGCCGCTGACGCCGGGCTCGATCATCTCGGCATAGGCTCCGGCATCGCTGGTGACGCAGGCGACGCCGCTGGCCATGGCCTCGAGCGGGGTCAGGCCGAATCCCTCGTTGCGCGACGGCGCGACGAAGAGCGTCAGGCGCCGGAACCACGCCTTGATGTCGGGAACCTCGCCGAGAAAGACGATCCGGTCCGACAGGCCGGCCGCGTCGATCCGGCTCTTCAGCACCGAGGCGAAGGCTTCGTTTTCGGCGGTGACCATGCCGGCGATCACCGCGGTCCAGTCGGGATGGCGCGGCAGGAGCGCGATCATGGCGTCGACGAACAGGTCGGTGCCCTTCTGATGACGCACGCGGCCGAAGCAGCCGACCGCATGGCGGCCGGGCAGCCCCATCGAGGCGAAGTCATCTCCCGGCGTCGCCGGCGGGCGGAACTCCTGCACGTCGATGCCATGGCGCACCACGGTATGGGGCGTGTCCAGGAAAGAGCCGGAATGCGCGCTCGTTGCGATGATCCAGTCCATCCGGCGCAGCAGCCAGCGCGTGAAACGCTTGTGGCGCCGCTGCGCGGCGGAAGTGAAGACGATACGCAGCGGTGCACGCAGCACGTCGCGCAGCACCAGGCCCATCACCATCTCGATGTTGCGCCTGGCATGCCATATCCGGAAGGGCCGGCCCGCCGGTCGACGCCAGAGGCCGAGCAGCGAGACCAGGCCGATCTTCGGGACTTTGGCCGGCAGCCGACCGCCGATCGTGGCGATCCGCAATGTCCGCGCCTGCTCCGGTACCAACTGGACGATCGTGCTGGTGACACCCGACAGGCGAAGCTTCAGGTTCGGTGCGATGACGTCGACGTCGTCGATGGGCAGGAGGGGCCTCGTCGTCGCTGGGTCGCTCGGATCCACGGCTCCCCCTGCATCAGCCAAACGAAATATCGATGATCTCGTAGCCGCGGGCGCCGCCCGGCGCATTGACCTCGATCGCGTCTCCCACACCCTTTCCGATGAGGGCGCGCGCGATCGGCGAAGAGATCGAGATGCGGCCGCTCTTCACGTCCGCCTCCTGATCTCCGACGATCTGGTATCGGTTCTTCTCTTCGGTGTCCTCGTCGACGATGACGACCGTCGCGCCGAACTTGACCTTGTCGCCGGACAGCTTGGACACGTCGATGACCTCGGCGCGCGCGATCAAATCCTCGAGTTCGCCGACGCGCCCCTCGTTGAGGCTCTGCTGCTCCTTGGCGGCATGATACTCGGCGTTCTCCGACAGGTCGCCATGGGCGCGCGCCTCGGAGATCGCCTCGATGATCCGGGGACGTTCCTCCTGCTGGCGCCAGCGCAGTTCCTCCTTGAGCGACTGGAAACCGCCTGCGGTCATCGGGACCTTGTTCATCTACGCGACCTTTCCTTCGCCGACGCCTGCCGCGAATGCACTGCAATCTTCGGCATGGCACAAAAAGAAAACGGTCCGCGAGCCTCTGCCAGCGGAGCCGTGCCATATGAGTCAGCACAATATAGCAGCGAGACTTCGGATTTTCATCTGCAAAATATGCAGCCGGCGCGCTGGACGGACTTCATCGCTGGAAAATCGAGCGGCGTTCACCGGGTTCCGCAGGGGCAGCGGCGGGAACGAAGCCCCGCGCCGCATCGTCGATGAGACGGCCGATGACGCGAAGCGCATGATGCGGCCGCGCCAGATCCGCCACCGCGATGCTGGTGCCGCCGGCGATCTCGAACACCAGTGTACCCGAGCCGGTGAGGCGGCCGACCGGACCCTGCCTGAGCGTCAGACGCCGGATCAGGGCGTAGGGAATCTCCTCGGGCGCATTGCGGGGAAAGCCGGTATGCGCATAGACCGCATGCGGCATGACGTCGATGCGCACCGTGAAACGGCGCAGGACCGCGTGCGCGACGAGGAACGGCCCGCCGACGGCCAGCACCAGCAGGCACAGCCGCGCCAGCGCACCCTCCCCCCGGCCGAAGAACCACAGCGACGCAAAGGCTGCCGCGTAACCGCTGACGATCACCACGGTCGGAAGGAAGACGGCACGTGTCGACGGAAAGAACGGCCCTTCCGCCCCGACGTCCGGATTGTCGTTGTCGCCCCGCATGCGCCTGATTCGCTTCGCCCTGCCGCTGCGCAGGATACTACGGATCGCCCTTGCGTCAGGCTTGCGGAATGGAACCGGCCGCGGCTGTGGTGTCGCGGCCTTCGGCCGTGGCGCGGAAGACGCCCCAGCGGAAGCCGGTGCGCGCCCGCGACCGCGCGAGCAGCACCGCGACGACGCCGAGCATCAGCACCTCCGACGCCGGGCCGGCGAGCCAGATGCCGCCTTCGCCCAGAAGCGCCGGCAGCGCGAAGGTGAGCGGTATGGCGAAGGCATAGGTGCGGGTGATCGACAGCACCGCAGCCCTGCCGGCGTCGCCGATCGCCTGGAAATAGCCGGCGAGGACGAGGATGGGGCCGGCCAGCACATAGGCCATGGTGGCGATGGGCAGGATGCGCGCGATCTCGGCGATCGTGGCGGGATCGTCGACGAAGACGTGGCCGAGGCTGGCGCGCTGCGTGAAGAAGACGGCCTGCATGGTCGCGCAATAGAGCAGCGCTATCGTCGCGCCGAGCCGCAGGCTCGCATCCGAGCGGTGGTGGAGACCGGCGCCGAAATTGTTGCCGGTGATGGTCTGCACCGCCATGTTCAGTCCCATCAGCGGCAGGAAGGCGAAGGTGAGGATTCGCGTCATGACGCCGTAGGCGGCGACGGTCTCGGCATAGGTTCCGGTCGCCCAGAGCTGGAGCATGGCGATGATGGCGGCCGAGGCGCAGGCGATGCCCACGAAGCTCAGGCTTTGCGGCGCACCGAGCGCCAGGAAGCGCGGCCAGTCGCGGTTCCAGCCGTCGGCACGCAGCGCCGACAGCGGGATCGGCGTGTCGGCCAGCATGCGGAAGACGACGATCGACGCGAGCGCCAGGGCCTGCGCCATCACCGTGCCCCAGGCGGAGCCGGCGACGCCGAAATCGAGGACGACGATCAGCAGATAGTTGAAGGCGACGTTGGCGAGCGTCGCCACCAGGCTCGTCGCCGCCATCAGCCCCATGCGCCCCTCGCAGCGCAGCGTATCGGCATTGAGGCCGAGGAAGAAGGACACCGGCGCGGCAAAGACGAGGATGGCGATGTAGGAATGCCCCATGGCGGCGAGCGGCGCCGACCCGTTGGCGACCCAGAGCGTCAGCGGCCCGCCGACGGCGAGGAAGGCGGCAATGACGACCGCGCAGACGACGAGCGCCAGCGCATGCGCGGCGACATAGGCCCGCCGCGCCGCGGCATGGTCGCCCGCGCCGAGCAGCCGCGCCAGCACGCTGGCGAGCCCGCTCGCCACCACTGTGGAGAGCGCGACCAGCAGCATGTAGACCGGAAACAGCAAAGTGACGGCGGTGAGCGCATCGGCCCCGACGAAGGTGCCGAGGAAATAAGCGTCGACGACCGTGAGCAGACCGTTCATGCCCATGATGAAGACGATGGGCGTTGCGGTGCGCAGGAACAGCCCAGGCAGGGGACGCACGAGGAAGGGGTTCTCCCGACCGAGGGCGGTGGTCATGGTGGTGTCTCCGGATCCGATCGGACCGTTCTGGACGGTGCCCGCATTGCCATCGAGATCCGATCGACCTGGGGACGACGAACCGTGAGAGGCTTCACCGGAGCATGCGCTCGCGGGCGGCCGGTGCCTCGGACCGGAGGCTCGCCTAGGCCTGCCGCGGGCGCTTGTCAAAAGATTCTTCGCCGCCCGGGCTTCGGACCCGGGCGGCGAAGAAACAGTGTGGCGGGAACGCCGCGGTCAGGGTCCGAGCAGCCGGGCAGGCCGCCGGCTTCAGCCGTTCTGCGCCTCGAAGGCGGCGATGTGCTTCGACAGTTCGGCGAACTCGGCGCTCGACCGCCCTGCCCGCTTTTCGATCTCCAGCAGTTGGTCGCGGGCCGAGGCGAGATCGCCCATCTGCAGATGCGCTTCGCCGAGATATTCGCGCGTCAGCACATGGTTGGGGTCGAGCCGCAGCGCCTCCTCGTAATAGCCGAGCGCCACCAGAAGCTTGCCCTGCTTGCGATAGGAATAGCCGAGCATGTTGAAGACACCCGGCATCTTCGCGTCATAGGCGAGCCGCAGGGTCTCGATCGCTTCGTCGTAGCGGCCGGCATAGGCGAGCGCCCGGCCGGTCTCGAACAGCGATTGCGGGTCGACCGCGCTCGTCTTGGGTTCGCATTTCTGCTTGGCGTTGTTGTAGACCTGTCCCTTCGGACAGGTGGGCGTGGTGGTCTCGCCGCCGGCGGCTGCCGCCGGTGCAGACGACAGCGCGAGGCCGACGGCGGCAAGCGCCGCGCCATGCATGAGGATTTTCATCATCGTTGGATCCTTCCGTTCGAACCGAGCGCACCGCCGCTCCGCCTGGCGCGAAAACTAGATCAAAGCTGTCGCGAACGCACTCACTTTGACGTGACGGAACTTCAGGCGCGGAAGATGACCGCTGCGCCGCCGGCGATCATGGCAAAGCCGATCAGATGGTTCAGGGTAAAACTCTCCTTGAGATAGAGCACCGAGAAGACGGCGAAGACCGTCAGCGTGACCACTTCCTGGATCGTCTTGAGTTCGGCCGCGGAATAGACCTGGTGGCCGAGCCGGTTTGCAGGCACGGCGAGCCAGTATTCGAAGAAGGCGATCCCCCAGCTGGCCAGCACGACGACCCAGAGCGCGGAGGTCTTGAACTTCAGGTGCCCGTACCAGGCGAAGGTCATGAAGACGTTCGAGGCGACGAGGAGCAGGATGGGCAGGATCTTGGGCGACAGAAGCGCAGCCATGGGGGCATCCGGGCGGGAGGAATTCCCGCCGAGCTTTCGTCCGCCGCCGATCGCCTGTCAACGACGGATGCGGCGGCGTGTCGATTGCCAGCGCGCCGTCTTGTCGACATGATGCCGACGGGTCGAAGGGCCTGCGGGAGCGAGGAGACACCGGTGCGGAAATCCGTCGAGAAGAAGTGGGACCTGGCGATCGATCCGGACACGGTTCGCCTGTTCATCCTCAAGGCGAAGGCCATCAGTGCGGCCGTCAACGACGACTACCAGGACGGCACCGAGCACGAGGTGGAACTCGAGGACACCCACGCCGGCCACCACCACGACGGGCTGGCCGAGGAAGAAGAGCAGGACCTGACGGCCGAGGAGCTGCGCGAGCTGATCGCCGACCTGAACGTCGACGAGGCGGCGGATCTGGTCGCGCTGGTCTGGGTCGGCCGCGGCGACTACGACGCCGCCGAATGGGAGGACGCAGTGGCTGCCGCCCGCGAACGCGCCAACAAGCGAACCGCTTCCTATCTGCTCGGCCTGCCGATGCTGGCAGACTATCTCGAGGAGGGGCTCGAGGCGCTGGGGGCCTAGGCGCGTCCGCCATTTGAATCGCCGCCTCAGGTTCGGCCGCCAAGCCCCTGGAACGATTCCGGGTTTAGGGCCCGTTCGCCGGCGCGGCGAGTCCTCTTATCCCGCCTCGCTTCGGCCACACGTGTGAACGCGGGCGCAGACCTTTCCTTTACCCTTGCCGGCTATGGTCGCCTGTCTGACGGACGGGAACCGAAGTTCATGCGTAAGTCGTTCCTTCGCCCGGCGGGCCGCCGCACGGCCGCCGCGCGCTTTCCTGCCCTCGCGGTTGCGGGGCTCTTCCTCGCGGGGCTTGCCGGCCTGTCGGCCTGCTCGGTCGCCGACACGCTGCGGCCTGACGTCGACGTCGGCATGCGGACCGCCGCCGTGCCCGCGCGCGGGCTGCAGGCGCTGGTGCCGTCGAACCCCTTCATGGCCGGCTATCCGCGGCTGAACGAGCCGCTGGCGACCGAGGCTGTCATGCCGGCCGAGGAGGTGCAGTGCCGGCGGCAGCTGAAACGGCTCGGCGTGCGCTTCCGCGACATTGCGCCGATCCGCGACTCGGCGTCCTGCGGCATCGACTGGCCGGTCGAAGTGTCGGGCTTTTCGGGCAATGTCGGCATGAAGCCGGCGGCGACGCTGACCTGCGACATGGCGCTGGCCTTCGCCCAGTGGACCGAGGACGAACTGGCACCGGCCGCGCGCTGGCGCTATCTCTCCGGCGTCAGGACCATCCACCAGGGCTCGAGCTATTCCTGCCGCTCGATCGCCGGCACCCGCACCGTCTCCGAGCATGCCAAGGGCAACGCACTCGACGTGATGCGCATCGAGCTGAAGAACGGCAAGGACATCGACGTCCGCAAGCCCGGCTGGTTTTCGTTTCGCGAGAAGGGGCTGCTGAACAATGTCCGCTCCGACGCCTGCGGCTATTTCTCGACCGTGCTCGGACCCGGCTACGACGCCGCGCACAAGGACCACTTCCATTTCGACATCAAGGAACGCCGCAACGGCACCAAGGCCTGCCGCTGAGTCGCCTCACATCGCGGCGCGGGCGCTCGCCTGAAGCCGTGCCGCCAGCGTCTCGATCGAGCCGCCCGCGACCTTGGGCACGACCCGGAAGGCTGCGTTGACGAAGCAGAACAGCGCAAATCCGACGAGACCGACGCAGATGGCGGCGACGAGGACCTGGCCGTAGGGCTGGCGGGTCAGCCAGGAGAAAGCGTCCTGCAGGCCGCCGGCCGCCCCGGCATTCGCCCACCACGCGGCATAGAGGATGAGCCCCCCGACGATGGCGATGACGGCACCATGGGCGAAGAGGCCGGCGCGCAGCGCGCCGTTCCAGTGGGTGGTGAAGTGGTTGGCGACGAGGTGGCGGCGGTAGGTCTCCTTCCAGCCCTTCATCGCGTAGGCCCCGGCGGCCCCCAGCACAACGAGGCCGAGGGCCGCGACGACGAAGCGGCCGCCCGGCCATTCCATCAGCGCCGACAGCGTGCTGCGCAGCGTCGAGCCGTCGGAACCCTCCGATCCGCCGCCGGCGAAGAGCAGCGAGAAGGCGGCGCCCGCGATCGACAGGTGGATCAGGCCGGTGACGGCAATGGCGATGCGCGCGGCGATGCCCTTCGCTTCCGTGCCATGGTCGTCGAGATCCCAGATCGCGTCGATGACGCGCCAGGCGGCATAGGCCAGCATGCCGATGAATATGAGCACCAGCACGATGCCGCCGCCGGTGGTGTTCTCGAGATCGGCCAGCGCCGACTGCGTGCCCTGCGCCTGTCCGCCGCGCCAGATGGCATAGAGCGAGAAGCCCGCGACCACCAGATAGACGAGGCCGCGCCCAGCATAGCCCATGCGCATGACCGGAACGGACCAGGACAGATCGGGGTTCGGCATGCTGGCCATGGAGGCTCTCCCATTGTTCGGGAGAAAACCGCTGCGCACCGGCTTGGTTCCGGCAGCAGGTGGCGTTCGGGACGCGAGACGCGGCGCACGGAACACGCCGCAGTCTGTGGCGGGCGCGGGCCGGAGACGGCCGCGCCCTGCCCGCTCAGGCGGCCTTCGCCTGCGCCGCGTCGGCCGCGCGGGCGGCCGTCAGCGCATGCGCCCACCAGGCGAACTGGTCGAGCATGGCTTTCGCGCCGTCCTCGAGATGCGCGATCTCGCCGAGCTTCGCCTGCCCCTGCATCAGCGCCATGAAGTCGGGCATCAGGATCTGCACGGCGGCCGAAACCGGCACCATCTGCAGAACGCTGAGCTGGTTGCGCAATTGCACGACGGCACGCGCCGCGCCCGCGCCGCCATAGCCGACAAAGGCGGCCGGCTTCTTGCTCCATTCGCGGAAGGCATAGTCGATCGCGTTCTTCAGGACGGCCGTCGGTGCGTGATTGTATTCGGCCACCGTGAAGACGAAGCCGTCGAGCGAGTCCACCTTCGCCTGCCATTTCAGCGCGATCTCGTTCTTTGCCGGAGCATAGCCCAGAGGGGCGCCCTCCTCGAAGAAGGGCAGCGGATAGTCGCGCAGGTCGACCATCTCGACCTCGAAATCGCCGCGCTGGGCGGCAAGGTCGAAGATCCACTGCGCCGGCTTGTCGGCGAAGCGCGCCGGGCGCGTCGAGCCGATCACTATTCCAATCCGCGGTTTGAACATGCTAGTCTCCTTTGGAAACGATAAGAGGTATCGAATGGATACCCGCTTACTCTAGGAGACTGCCGGGATGGCCCGCAAGGAGGCACTTTCGTGACACCGAGGCACCTGCACGAAACCGAAGACTGCCGCGCGGTCAGCGCCGTGCTGCAGCGCGTCGGCGACAAGTGGACCGTGCTGGTGGTGAGCCGCCTCGGCGCCGGCCCGATGCGCTTCAACGAGCTGCGCGCCGCCGTCGGCGGCATCTCGCAGAAGATGCTGACCACCACGCTGCGGGCGCTGGAGCGCGACGGCTTCGTCACCCGCACCGTCTTCCCCACCATCCCGCCCCGCGTCGACTACGAACTCACCGACCTCGGCCGGGAACTGCTGGTGCCGGTGCAGGCGCTGGGCGACTGGGCGCTGAAGAACATGGCGCGGGTGGAGGCGGCACGGGAGCGGTTCGATGGCGAGGGATGACAGGCCACAGGCGGCCGGGTCGGGCATGACGCACGCGGGCCGCCGCGATGCCCGCCGTTCATCAGGAGAAATGCCATGATCCGCCATATCGTCCTAACCCGGTTCAAGCCGGACATGACCGAGAACGAGATCGCCGACATCTACGCCGGGCTTTCGGCGCTGACCGACTCGCTGCAGGGAGCGCGCGGCTTCACCGGCGGCCGCTCGGCCAGCCCCGAACGGATCGAACGCGGTTACATGCACGGCTTCGTCATCGATTTCGATGGCTGGGCGGAGCTGAAGGCCTATGCGGATCATCCGAAGCACCGGGCGCTCGGGGCACGGATCGTCGAGAACGCCATCGGCGGGATCGACGGCGTTCTCGTGCTCGACCTGGAAGTGGCGGTCTGAGAAAACTGGCGGACTAAAGCATGTCGCGATCTTTCAGATGCGCTCCGCACGCTTTAGGTTGTCGTTTCGCGCATGTCTTTCACCCGAAACCGGTGCCCACTTTCGGGAGACATGCTTTCGCAGCAATCGTTCCCGGTGTTTCGCTTGATCGGCTGGCTGATTGTCGAAACGTCCCGTCCCCGCACGAAAATCACCGGATGCGCGCCATCACCCCAGTCGCCGCGGCTTCTCCGCCGGCTGATACAGCGACAGCACGTGGCCGTCGGGATCGGCATAGTCGCCGGACCAGCCGCCGGGGGCGTGGCTGACGGGGGTCACGATGGTGGCGCCCTTTTCGACGAGGGCGGCGGCGACGTCGTCGATGCCGCCGTCGTCCAGGGTGAAGACGATGATGGGCGAATCGCCCGGGCGGGCGTCGCGGACGAAGAAGATCAGGTCGACGCCGCCGGCCGTCGACGCGATCAGGAAAGCTTCGCTGCCCTCCTTGACGCGCTGGACGTCGAGGCCGACGACGTCGCGCCAGAAGCGCTCCGTGCGGTCGAGGTTGGCGACGTAGTAGCAGATGTTGCCGATGCGGGCCTGGCCGAGCATGTCATCCTCCTGTGGGTTGCCGGTACCCCTGATGGCCGCCGGACGGGAAAACGTGAGGCCGGCCAGGCGAAAAATCGAACGCGATAAGGTGACCGTCGGGGTCGTGGCTCGCGAGTGCCACGCCCGGCCGCCGCGCGACGGGCAGCAGCGCCCGGCGGATCGCGCCGAAAGGCAGCGGCAGGGCCGGCGCGGCGCCGGCCGCCTCTCCCCCGGCGGCGCGGAAGTGCCGCCAGCGGGCGCGCAGTGCCGACAGTCGCTGGCGCAGCGCGGCATCGCCGGCGCCGGTGACGTGGGCGATCTCGGCCCGCGTGGCGCCGGCGCCGGCAAGCAGCGCCACGAGGCGCAGGCCGGCGGGCAGCGTCTCGACGAAGACCTTCGGCAAGCCGGACCGCCCCGCCTCCGCGGCGGCATCTTCGGTTGCGGGGCCGGTGCCGGCGGTGAGGTCGGCGAAGGCCGCCTCGCGCCGCACCCGGCGCATACTGCTGCGGCGGGCGGTGGCGGCGAGATTGCGGATGGTGCCGGCGAGCCAGGGTTCGAGGTCGCGGCCGGGCAGACGGCCTTTCTGAAGCGCCAGGATCAGCGCTTCCTGCAGCAGGTCGTCGGCCTCCTGCGCTCCGCGCGCATGGCGCCGCGCCAGCCCCTGAAGCAAGCGGAGACGCGACGCGTCGAGCATGGCGTCAGACCGGGCGGGCGGACTTGCCGTCGACCGGCACCGGCTTCGGCCGCCCGTCCGCATCCAGCGCCACCATGACGAAATCTGCGTCGGTCACCTTCTCCATCAGGTCGGAGAGATAGCGCTGCGCCCAGGCTTCGACCTTCAGCGTCATCGAGGTGCGGCCGACGCGGGTGATGTGGGTATAGATGCAGAGCGTGTCGCCGATCTTCATCGCCTTGGCGAAGGACATCTCCTTCACCGCGGCGGTGACGACGCGGCCCTTGGCGCGCTCGGCGGCGCGGATGCCGCAGGCCAGATCCATCTGCGCCATGACCCAGCCGCCGAAAATGTCGCCCGCGGCGTTGGCGTCGGCGGGCATGGCGAGCGTGCGCAGGGTGAGTTCGCCGGTCGGCGCCGGTTTCGCTTCGGTCTCGCTCATGCCGTTGGTCCGCTCCGTTCAGGCTCCCCCGGTTGGTAGCGAGCGCCCCCGGCCGCGTCAACGCACCGGTCGGCACGGCAAGCCGTCGTTTTTCTCACAGCCGGCGGCGCTGTGGGAGCAAGACGCGGGCGGCTGCGCGGGTCTAGTCTCCGGGACCGACCGCCAGGGGGACGAGCGCCGGACGCGCAGCCATGCAGACAGCAGATTTCATCATCGTCGGCGCCGGGTCGGCCGGCTCGGTTCTCGCCGAGCGCCTGTCGGCCTCCGGCAGATACTCCGTTATCGTGCTGGAAGCCGGCGGCACAGACATGCGCTTCTACGTTCAGATGCCGCTCGGCTACGGCAAGACCTTCTTCGATCCCGCCGTGAACTGGAACTTCAAGGCCGAGCCCGATCCGGGGCTGGCCGGCAATGCCGACCACTGGCCGCGCGGAAAGATCCTCGGCGGGTCGAGTTCGATCAACGCGATGGTCTGGGTGCGCGGCGCGCGCGAGGATTATGACGACTGGCGCGACGCCGGCAATCCGGGCTGGGGCCACGACGACGTGCTCAAGGCGTTCAGGGCGCTGGAGGACAACGAGGCGGGCGAAAGCGACTGGCGCGGCCGCGGCGGCCCGCTGCATGTTTCCGACATGCGCGGCAAGGTGCATCCGCTGACCCGGCTCTATCTCGAGGCCGGCCGCCAGGCGGGCCTGCCGCTCAACGAGGATTTCAACGGCGAGAGCCAGGAGGGTGTCGGCATCTACCAGCTGACCACCCGCGACGGCCGGCGCATGTCGGCCGCCCGCGCCTTCCTGCGGCCGGCGATGAAGCGGGGAAACGTGCGCGTGGTGACCGGCGCCCACGTCTCGCGCATCCTGTTCGAGGGGCGCCGCGCGGTGGGCGTGGAGTATCAGAAGGGCGGACGCATCGAACAGGCCCGCGCGGGCCGCGAGGTCATCCTGTCGGCCGGCTCGGTCTGCTCTCCGAAGCTGCTCGAACTGTCGGGCGTGGGCGATCCTGCGCTGCTGGCGGGGCTCGGCATCGACGTGAAGCACGCCAACGCCAATGTCGGCGAGCACCTGCAGGATCATCTCGGCATCAACTACACCTGGAAGGCCAGGCAGAAGACGCTGAACCAGGTGCTGCGCCCCTGGTGGGGCAAGGCGCTGGTGGGGATGCAGTACCTCTTCGCCCGCTCCGGTCCGCTGTCGATGTCGCTGAACCAGGGCGGCGGCTTTTTCCGCACCGATCCGTCGCGGCCGCGCCCCAACATGCAGCTCTATTTCCAGGTGTTCTCCACCGTGCTGCCGCGTCCCGGCGAGCGGCCGATCCTGTCGCCCGACCCCTGGCCGGGCTTCTCGATCGGCCTGTCGAACTGCCGCCCGTCGAGCCGCGGCGCGATCCACATCCGCTCCGCCGACCCGAACGAAGCGCCGAAGATCGTGCCGAACGCGTTTTCGACGAACAGCGACGTGGCCGAGATGCTGGATGCCGTGAAATATCTGCGCAGGCTGGCGTCCATGCCCGCACTTGCCCCGGTGATCGCCGAGGAGGTGCTGCCTGGCCCGTCGGTCCGGTCGGACGAGGACCTCGTCGCCGATTTCCGCAAGCGCTCCGGCACCGTCTACCACCCGGTCTCGACCTGCCGCATGGGACCGGACGCCGCGACCGCGGTCGTCACCCCGCGGCTGAAGGTGCACGGGCTGGAAGGCCTGCGCGTCATCGACGCCTCGGTGTTTCCGTCGAACGTCTCCGGCAACACCAATGCCGCGGCGATCATGACCGGGTGGAAGGGGGCGGAGATGGTGCTGGAGGATTGTGGCTGAGGCTTTCCGATGTCATCGATGCCTGTGCTTATGGGGCTAGGACGCAGTCCTGGACAAGCCGCGTCCAGTCGCGCCCCCCTCTGTCCTGCCGGGCGGGGCGAGCCACCGGTCTCGCCCGGCCCGGCAGCCCAGAGGGGCGCGCGACGGAGCGATGCGCCTGCCGTAATTCAAGGAAGACCGGGAGACTCAACATGAAGATCATCGACGTCAAGACCTGGGTCGTGGGCAATCCGCCGCCCGGCATCGGCGGCAAGTATTTCATCTTCGTCAGGCTGACGACCGACTCGAACGTCGTCGGCTACGGCGAGGCCTACAATGCGAGCTTCGGGCCGCATGTGACGGCGCGGATGATCGAGGACATGGCCGAGCGCTACTTCATCGGCCAGGACCCGCACGACATCGAGATGTTCTTCCGCCGCTGCTATTCGTCGGGCTTCACGCAACGCCCGGACGCCGCCGTGATGGGCTGCTTCTCGGCGCTGGAGATCGCCTGCTGGGACATCATCGGCAAGGAGGCGAACAAGCCGGTCTGGAAGCTGATGGGCGGGCGCGTGCACGAGGCGCTCAGGACCTACACCTATCTCTACCCGCACGAGGGCTCGGTCCACACCGAGGACGTCGGGCCGAAAAACGTCTACAACGATCCCGACATGGCGGCCGAATGCGCGGCCGAATACATCGCGCAGGGCTTCACCGCGGTGAAGCTCGACCCCGCCGGCCCCTACACCGCCTTCGACGGCCACCAGCCGCGCCTCGTCGACATCGACCTGTCGGCGCGCATGATGAAGGCGATCCGCGAAGCGGTGGGGACGAAGGCCGACATCCTGTTCGGCACGCACGGCCAGTTCACCGCGTCGGGTGCCCTGCGCATGGCGCGCGCCATCGAGCCCTACGATCCGCTCTGGTTCGAGGAGCCGGTGCCGCCTGATATGCCCGAGGTGATGGCGCAGGTGGCGCGCGGCACCTCGATCCCGATCGCCACCGGCGAGCGGCTGACGACGAAGTTCGAATTCGCCCGGGTGATCGAGAGCCGCGCGGCCTCGATCCTGCAGCCGGACCTCGGCCGCTCGGGCGGCATCCTGGAGACCAAGAAGATCGCCGCCATGGCCGAGGCCTTCCACATCCAGGTCGCGCCGCACTGCTATTGCGGGCCGATCGTCGGCGCGGCCAACATCCAGCTTGCCGTGACGCTGCCGAACTTCCTGATCCTCGAGGCGCTGAAGCAATGGGACGGGTTCCACGAAACGCTCTTGAAGAAGAAGATCGTCTGGCAGGACGGCAACGTGATCCCTTCGGAAGAGCCGGGACTCGGCGTCGAGCTCGACGAGGCGGTCTGCGAGGCGCATCCCTATGCCGGCAAGGCGCTGCATCTGCAGATGATGCAGACCCCTTTGATGCCGTAGCGAGAACCCGGCCTGTGCGGCGACGCAGAATCGGCTAGGATCGTTCCGAAGAGGTGGAGGGGTTCGCCGTCATGTCGCTGATCCAGAGGCTGGGGCTGGCCTATGCCGTCCTGTTCTTCCTCGTGGTGGGGATCGGCTACGTGCCGGCCTTCGTCGACGCGGACGGGCAGCTGTTCGGCCTGTTCTCGCTGCAGTGGTACGACGACCTGCTGCACGCCTTCTCCGGCGTCTGGGCCTTGGTGGCGGCCTTCGTCTCGCACCGCGCCTCGGTGCTCTATTTCAGGCTCTTCGGCTCCGTCTATCTGTTTGACGGCGTGCTGGGGCTGGTCACCGGTTCGGGCTGCCTCGACGGCGGCATCTTCGTCGACGGCTTCCGGTCGTTCAACGACATCGAGTTGCCGGTGCGCTTCTTTGCCAATGCACCGCACCTGGCGATCGGCGGGATCGCGGTGCTGATCGGCTTCTGGCTGGCGGGCGGAGGCGGCCGGCGCCCCCTCGCCACCGCCTGAGACGGCCGATGCGCCCGCTGAAATGGCTCGTCCGGATGATCGTGCGGCTCGTCGCGATCATCCTCCTCATTCCGATCCTCGGTTTCGCCTATGGCTGGCTGACCACTGCAGACCAGCCGCCGGCGCCGCGGTCGCAGGCTGCGCCGGCGGCGATCGCAGCACAGCTGCGCGAGGGTATTCCCGGCTATCAGAGGCCGGAGGAATCGACTTTCCTCACCTATCCCGAATGGGCCATCGTCTACGCAGCGCGTGACTATGCCGCCTTCGTCGCCGGCCGCAGCGAAAGCGACTTCCCCTACGTCGCCTATATCGGGCGCTTCTGGCAGGACTATGCCATCGTCGTCCGCGCGACCGCGGGCTACCCCTTCAATGCGCAGAACCACCTGATGCTGGTGGTGATCGGCACCAGCCATACGATCGAACACGGCCTGCAATGGGCCTGGGAGAACACGATCGGCCGGCTGACGGAGTGGTCGGCGGACGGGGGCAAGACCGCGCAGGATGTGTATCTGGCCGCAACCGCGGCGGAGTATGCGGCCTTCCTCGACCAGGTCCCGTGGTACCGCTTCCCCTATGCACGGAAGCGGGCCGAGCTGTGGCGGATACCTGTCGCCGAAGGACGTGCTGGAATCCGCGCGTGGGAGCGCAGGCTGGCCTTCGGCCTGTCCTACACGATCAAGCAGGCCTATGCCGACCTGATCGCTTCCGGGCTCGAAGCGACATCCGAGGCGGCGCAGTCGCAGATCTACGTATGGGCGCAAGGACCGGTGACCGACGCAATCCGCGGCGAACCGGATACGGCGCTGGAACGCGAGTTCGACGCCGACGGGACCGTCTTCGTGACCAAGCGCTACCAGGCCTTCACCGAACTCCTGCCCCGCCTCGTGGACAAAGGTCTTCGCTTCGTAGAGATCGGCGGCAACCAGAACGTTCTTTTGACTGTCCTGTCGACGGAACCGCCGATGACGCCGCCCGGGGTCCGGCAGCTCTTTTCGCATGCGCTCCCCGCCGATCCGTCGCGCCTGCGGACGGGCTTCATCGTTCCTGTCTCCAGCCTGCACGAGGTGTTGCCCATGCTCGATTCTCGTGGCGATCGACTGGAACACGTTTACGATTACTAGAAGGACTGCGGGTAGAAGGGACGCATGCCGCCGTCCATCCGCAATCTCGTCGTGGTCGCCGTTCTGGCCGTGCTCGTCACAGGCATCGGCTTTCGCATCCTGGCGTCGAGCCGCGAGGCCTATGGTCCGGAGACCGTCGCGGGACCCGGCGCCACCTTCGCCGACGTCCAGGGGTTGCGCATCCACTACGAGGAATGGGGGCCGAAGGACGGCCGGCCGCTGCTGCTCGTCTCGGGCGCCATGGCCTGGTCGGGCACGTGGCGCGCGCTGGCAGAACCGCTGGCCAGAGCCGGCTACCGGATCATCGCGCTCGACCTGCCGCCTTTCGGCATGTCGGACCGCCCCTCCGCCGGACTCTACACTCGGGCGCGCCAGGCGGCGCTGATCGCCGGCTTCGCCGACGCCATGCGGCTCCAGCGCTTCACGCTCGTCGGCCACTCCTTCGGCGCGGGGGCGACCATGGAGACGGCCTTCGCCAATGCGGCGCGGATCGAGCGGCTGGTCCTGATCAGCGGCGCGATCGCACCCGGCGGGACGACGCAGGGTTCGCTGGGCAAGATGATGCTCGGCGTGGATTTCCTGCGACCGCTCGCGGTCTCCTCCACCTTCACCAATCCGCTGGCGATCAACATCGGCCTGAAGAGCCTCGTCCACGATGCCTCGGTCGTTACGGCCGAGCTGAGCGACCTCTACAGCCTGCCGCTCTTCATGCGCGGCACGACCGGGGCGATCGGCGACTGGCTGATGACCGGCCTGTACGCCGACGAGAGCGAATCGCTGGCGGCCGACGAAGTGAACTACCGGCGCTTCACGCAGTCCGTGCTGCTGGTCTGGGGGAAGCAGGACGCCGTCACGCCCGTCTCGGTCGGAGAGACGCTGTTCCGGCTCTTTCCGGCTGCGCGGCTGGAGGTGCTGGACGGCGTCAACCACCTGCCCCAAGTCGAGAAGCCGGCCGAGGTCGCAGATCTGATCGCGGCCTTCATGGGCGGTGGCGCGCGCACCAGCCCCGGCGCCGCGCAGGTGGCGCGCAAGCCGCTGCCGCTCGTCTCCGCGGCCGGCCTGCGCGGCTCGGTCGAAGGCGACTAGACCGACCTCCGACCGGCTGACGCTTCAGCGCCGGAGCGCGCGGCAAACTTCGGGCAGTGCGGCGACCGTCTCTTCCAGCAAGGCCCGTCCTCCGGGCTGCCAGCCGAGGCTTTCGAGCCGGTGCGCGGCCATGACGTTGAGGGCGCTGGCGTCCGCCTGCTCCGGAAGGGGGTGGGTGCAGCCGGTCGCGTCCTGAACGATCGCCAGGAGTTCCCGCCGGTCCAGCACGAGGTCGGAGACGTTGAAAAGGCGGTCGGCGAGGTCGGCCGCGTCAGTCTCGAGCATCATGCGCACGGCGGCGGCCACGTCGCGCCCATGCACCTCCGTAGCAACCCTCGGCGAGACGTGAACCCCGGCCAGATAGTCGTCGATCAGGCCGGACCATTTGTGCGGCAGGCCGGGCGAGGCCGACCCGTAGACGCCGGTGACGCGGAGGCTGACACCGACGAAGCGGTCGTCGGTCAGCATGTCGAGCGCGCGCTCCGCTGCATGCTTGACCTGACCGTAGACGGTGTCTGGATGCGCGACCACGGTTTCGTCGAGCCCCCTTCCCGGCGCCTGCGTGCCATAGGCGGCGCGGCTGGACAGGAAGACGACGCGACGGACGCCCGCACGCTTCGCCGTCTCGAACAGCGCGATCGTACCGTCGAGGTTCCTGTGGCGGAATCCGTTCGGATCGTCCCCCTCCCCGCCGCGATATCTTCCGGGCAAATGGTCGAGGGCGGCATGGACGAAACCGTCGATGCCGTCGAAGCAATGCGACTGGTCGACGTCCGGATCGAGCGATCCGATCGCCACGCCGACGCCGCGCGGCAGACGTCCGGCGGCCGGCTCGGTGCGCGCCATGACAATGACCTCATGGCCGCTCGCCAGGAGGTCGTCGACGACAAAGCGACCGACATGGCCGGTGCCGCCCGATACGATGATTTTCACGTGCTCATTCCTTCATGCCGGCAGGCCCCGGAAGGGTTCCGGGATCGGGGACCGGCAGGTCGGCGTCGAATGCCTTCCACAGGTCGATCAGCGGCTGCAGCCTCTCGACCTTCGGATGTCCGTTCTCCCAAGGCTTCTCGTACTGGTAGTGGATCACCCGAACGGACGTCCAGTCCCAGAGTTCCGGAAGATTGAACCAGACATATTGCAGCATGTTGTCGAAGACCGGCAGGCCATGCCAGTCGGGGAAGAAGGCTTCGAGGAAGCTCTGGTCGGTGCGGCGCCAGAAGGCGCCGGGCGAATCGAGGCGATCGAGCATGGCTGCGAAGGTCGACCGCGACGGCTTCGCGACGAAGACGCCGGAGTTCAGCCGATGAAAATCCGCCAGGCTCTCGCAGACATTCGGCGCCGCGGAAAACTCGGGATAGGAGAACAGCCTGTCGATGCTGCGCAGAACGATGGTGTCGGCATCGAGAAAGACGACGCGTTCGTACTCTTCCAGTTCCCACAGCCTGAGCTTGACGAAATTGTCGAGCGGCGTGTGGAAGGCGGGCTTGCGCCCCTTGGTGAAAGGCGCGTCGGCGTGCAGCTTCTCGCGCGCATGCCGCTCGTTGAAGGCATCGGAGGTGGCAAGCAGCCCGGCCGCGACCAGGCGCACGCCGAGCGCCTCCAGCGGTGCCAGCGCCGCGGGCGCGACGCCGCCGGTGTGCAGCACCACGATCTCGGCCCTGGTGCCGGTCCGCTTCAGCGATCGCACCAGCGCCGCCGCGCCCCGGGCGTAGTCGGCATTGGTGACGAGGGTGGCGTAGGCGTGGCGGGTCATGCGGGTGGACGCGCCGACATGTCGTCGCGGCTCACCCGACGCTCTTCAGCCGCTTTCCCTCCGGATCGCGGTCGATCTTCGGCGCGATGTCCCTGGTCCAGGCCGAAACGGCAGGGATGCGCGCGCGGTCGACGCGATAGGCGAACTTCTTCGCCACGTCGATCACCTCCGAGAGCAGCCCGGCTTCCAGCGTGATGGGGTCGAGGCCGAGCGCCAGGAACTGCTCGTTCTTCACGACGAGGTCGTTCTCGGCCGCCTCCTTGCGCGGGTTGGGCAGATAGGCGACGCGGCCGCCGGCGATCCGCGCCACCATCTCGGCCAGATCGCGCACGCGGTGGGTCTCCGTCATCTGGTTGAAGATCTTGACGCGCTCGCCGCGCTTCGGCGCGCTCTTCAGCGCGATCTCGATGCAGCGCACCGAATCCTGGATGTGGATGAAGGCCCGCGTCTGCCCGCCCGTCCCGTGCACGGTCAGCGGATAGCCGATCGCCGCCTGGATCAGGAAGCGGTTGAGCACGGTGCCGTAGTCGCCGTCATAGTCGAAGCGGTTGACGAGCTGCGGGTGGAGCCGGGTCTGCTCGGTATGCGTGCCCCAGACGATGCCCTGGTGCAGGTCGGTGATCCGCACGCCGTCGTTCTTGGCGTAGAACTGGAACAGAAGCTGATCGAGGCACTTGGTCATGTGGTAGATCGAGCCGGGATTGGCCGGGTAGAGGATCTCCTGGCTGACGGTATCGCCGCTCATGGTCTCGATGCCGACCGGCAGATAACCTTCCGGAATCGCCGCGCCGACCGTCGAATAGCCATAGACGCCCATCGTGCCGAGATGGACGAGATGCGCGTCGAGATCGAGCTCGACCATGGCGTTGAGCAGGTTGTGGGTGGCGTTGACGTTGTTGTTGACCGTGTAGTTCTTGTGCCGGTCGCTCTTCATCGAATAGGGCGCGGCGCGCTGCTCGGCGAAGTGGATGATCGCGTCCGGCCGGTTTTCCGACAGCCAGCGCTTCAGCACTTCGTAGTCGCGCGCGATGTCGATCAGGTGGAAATGCAGGCGCCGCCCCGTCTCCTGGTGCCAGATGCGGGTGCGCTCCTGGATCGAGTCCATCGGCGTCAGCGACTGGACGCCGAGTTCGGTGTCGATCCACCGTCGCGACAGATTGTCGAGGATATGAATCTCGTGTCCGAGGCTGGACAGGTGCAGGGAGGTCGGCCAGCCGACGAAGCCGTCGCCGCCGAGAACTGCAATCTTCATCGAATCGGTTCCTTTCCGTTCGTCGCCCAATCCCCCGCTAACACCTCTTTGTGACAGGAATGGCTGCCGTCGCAAGGCCGCGCGACGCGGCGTCATTTTCTCCGGCGTTCACGAGCGGCCCCAGGTGGAACGCTTGGAGCCGGCTGCGAAGCGCACCTGTTGCAGCAGGGCAACAGATGAGACCCCTCCTTTGGTCCGCCACAGTTCTTCCCGGATTCGAGCCAATTGCGGCCCCGATCGCGCTCTAGTCCCTGTTATCGGAGGATATGAGGACGGGACCATGCTGAAGCCTGCTTTGATCGCGCTGACGATGATGGGATTCGACTGCGACGAGCAGCTGTGCGTGCCGGTCGACGCGCCGGTCCGTCACTACGCGACGATCGGCGAATGCGAAGCGGCGCTGGCAAGTGCGCTCGACTCGGAGATGCATCGTTCCTATCCCCTGCTCAAGGCGCAGTGCGACAGGCAGGGCGAGCCGGACCTCCTCGTGGCAGGCTCGCCGGCGGAAGAGCCAAGCGACGACGAGCGCGGCGTGCTCGGGCATGGCTTCGCCTATGCCGGACGCACGGGGGAGTATCTCGTCTACCGCACCGCCGACGGCGTGGTCGCCGTGCGCGACGGCCTAGGCTGGGCCATCGACCGCGTCCAGGGCGGCGCGGCTCGGGCGCTGGCGCTGCTGGCACGCTGAAAACCGGCCTCTGCGGGCGAAGACCCTGCTCCGTTTCCGCTGGGTCCGTGCCGCTTCCATTGCATCCATGGGTGGAGGGCGGCATAAAGTCATGCGAGAGGTCGCCCGGCCCGCCAGCGGCGGCCCGGAGATGGGGAAACGTCCGGCGTGGCCGGACGGCTGAGAGGAACCGACCGTTGCGGCTATCGCGCCATCTGGCCCGGCACACGTCGGCGCCCAGGACGCTGAGGTTTCACCTGATCGCCTTCGCGGCGATCCTGGTGCTGCCGCTCTTCGTCATCGCTGCCCTGGCCGTCAGCTGGTTCGCGCAGGCCGAGCTCTCGGCCAATGAGACGAGGCTGCAGCGGCTGGCGCAGGACATCTCCGCCTCGGTCGATCGCGACGTCGTCGGCTGGCTGACGGTGCTCGACACGCTCGCCACCTCCGAACTCCTCCGTGCCGGCGATCTGGCAGGGTTCCACGCCCGCGCCAGGGCGGCGCTTCGCAACCGCGACGTCCACGTCATCCTCGTCGGCCGGGATCACCAGCAGATCCTCAACACCCGCGTGCCCTTCGGCAATCCCCTGCCCCGCGTCAGTGACAGCGACAGCATCGAGACGGTGTTCCGGACCGGCAGGCCCTACGTTTCCGACGTCTTCACCGGCAGGGTCTCCGGCGATCCCGTGGTCAACGTCGAGATCCCCGTCTTCACGGGGGAGAGGGTCGACCAGGTCCTGCTGATCACCTTCTCTCCGAGCCGCATCGGCGAGATCATCGCCAAGGAACAGCTCGGCAAAGGCTGGACCGTCAGCGTGTCCGACCGAAAGGGCAACATCCTGGCGCAGCGGCTGGACGGCACCGCACTCGTCGCGCCCCAGTCCATCGAGAACGCGCCGGACAATGGCTCGGGCATCATTCAGGAGGTCGGTTCCGGCGAGACCGAATGGGTGGAAGGGTACCGATGGTCGCCGACCACGGGCTGGCGAACCTCGGTGCGCGTGTCCCGGTCGCTGCTCGACGCGCCATTCTGGAACAGCATGACGGGCCTCGGCGCGCTGGCGCTGCTGGTCGGCCTGGCAAGCACGGCGCTGGCCACGGTGCTCGCCAGGCGCATCTCCCTGTCGATGAGCAAGCTTCGGCTGGCCGCCAGCGACCTCGCCGCCGGCCGCGCCATCGAGGCCGCGCCCCAGCCGATCGCCGAGGCGAACCTCGTGGTGGACGCGATCCGCCAGGCCGCCAACATCATCAGCGACCGCACGCAGGCGCTGGAGGCGAGCGAGGAGCAATCGCGCCGGCAGGTCGACGAGATCAAGCTCCTGATGGGCGAACTGGCCCACCGCAACAAGAACGTCATGGCCGTGCTGCAGTCCATCGCGCGACAGATCCTGCGCCGCAGCACCTCGCTGGCGGAATTCCAGGAGAGCTTCGATGCGCGCATCGCCGCGCTCGTCCGCTCGAACGACCTGCTCTTCGGCGCGGCCGGCACCAATGGCAGCCTGCGCGAACTGGTCTGCCGCCAGCTCGCGCCCTTCGTCGACACGCAGACCGAACGCGTCGAGATCGGCGGCGAGGAGGTTCAGCTCAAGACGAATGCGGTACAGAGCCTCGGCCTCGCCCTGCACGAACTGGCGACCAACGCCACCAAATACGGCGCCTTGAGCGGGGCCGACGGAAAGGTGATCGTGCGCTGGGAACGTGTCGGCGCCACCGGCCTCGACCTGTCGTGGTTCGAACGTGGCGGCCCGGTGGTCGCCGAGCCGACCCGCTCGGGATTCGGACAGGTGGTGATCGAGAGACTGACCGCGCAGAACCTTTCCGGCACCGTCGACTACACGTTCGAGCCGTCGGGCGTGGCCTGGAAGCTGCGCGCTCCGGACGTGCTGCTCGGCCTCCCGGAGGGTACGAGCCTCCGCGAGCCAGCTCACGCCGAAGGTTGAAGCGTCGTCAGGCCGGCCCCGGCAGCGGCGCGTCGAAGGCCATCGCCTTGACCGCACGGTAGAAGGTCGAGGTGAAAAGTTCTCCCGGATCGTAGGCCAGCTTGGAGCGCAGGAAAACGGGCAGTTCGGGATAGCTCGCGCGCAGCTGGGCCGTCGTGAAATGCAGCTGGTAGGGCAGGAAGAAGCGCCCGCCATGCTTCAGCGCCAGATCGATCATGTCGCGCGTCAGCGCCCGCATCCGGCGGGTGCCCTCCGCGTCGGCCCGCTGGTTGATGTAGAGCACGAGGGAGAAGGCGGGCTCCGGCGCGTAGTTGAGCGCGATGTCCTCCTGATGCACCACCCGCACCGAGGCGTTCAGCACCGGCAGGTCGTGGCGGGCCAGCACGTCGCGCGCGCCCGCGATGAAGGCATCGTAGGCGGCGCGGGGCACGAAATACTCGTGCAGCACATCCGTCTCGTCCTGCAGGTCGTTGAACAGATAGGGCACGGAGTCGTGCATCGGATCGTTGCGCGAGACGAGGCAGGCCTCGCCCTCGCCCATCGCCGCCGTGCGCGGCACGGTGCAGGCCTCGAACGCGTGCTCGAGGCGCGACTCGGCGAACCACTTGAAGCGCTGGAACAGATCGCCATGCTTGGCGAGGTTGAGGATCAGGCGCTTCAGGCCGACCGAACCCGGCTCGGCGAGCGGCGGGATCGTCTCCGCAGGGACCCCGTCGACCGCGTCGTAGCGGTAGACGATCATGTCGTCGAGGAAGTTACCGGGCGCCGTCGACAGATGGCCGTAGAACAGCGCCGGCCCGCCCTCCGGATCGATCTCGCGCGCGAAGGTCGCGGGAAACGCCTCCGAGCGGATGATCGCGCGCGACGTGCGGTAGACGGCGTTGTCGGTGACGTCGAGCGTCGCCGACAGGACCACGCCGAACAGGCCGTAGCCGCCGACGACGTGGCGGAAGAGATCGGCATTCTCGGTCCGCGACACCGTCAGGACCGTCCCGTCCGCCAGCATCACCCGCATCGAGCGGATCGTCCCGGCGACGGAGCCGGCGCGATGATCCATGCCATGGGCGTTCACGGAGATCGAGCCGCCCACGGAGAAGATGTCGCTCGACTGCATCGCCTTGACGGCGAGGCGCGGATGCAGCGCGTTCTGGATGCGGTGCCAGGTCGCGCCCGGCTGCACGGTGACCGTCCGCGCCGCCTCGTCGACCGCGATACGGTCGAAGCCCGTCATGTCGAGCACCAGCGCGTGGTCGTCGAAGGCCTGGCCGCCCATGGAATGGCGGACGGCGGACATCGAGACCTGGAGGCCGTTCTCGCGCGCGAAGGCCAGCGCACGGGCCACATGCGCCTCTTCCGTCACACCGACCACGCCGTAGACCGGCGTGCGCGACAGGGCGCTGGCATCGTTCATGTCGCCGCCTTTGGCGAGCCAGGGCAGATCCGGGTCGTGCGGCGGCAGCGTCGCGGGAGCGTCGAGAGCAAGCGCCATTCCGTCGGCGTCCGCCACGCGGCCCAGGCTCTTCGGCGCCGCAGGCGAGCGCGCCAGGCGGGCCAGCGTGACGCCGCTCCAGGCAAGACCGCCAAGCGCCACCGCACCGCCCAACAGCAATCGCCGCGACAGACGAAACCGACCGCGCCCCTCGACCACGACTCATCCTCCCCGCCCGACAAGGCCCCGAGTAGACCGGTTCCCTGCCCCGCGGGCAACCGTGCGACGCGGGAGTCCGGCGCGAAATGTCCAGCGAAACATGCCTCTCGTTCACGGATAGGTCTCGCCGCCACCTGACCTTTCGCGACCTTTCGCAAGCGCGCGAGACGGGCCGAGCGAGACGAGATCGCTGGCCGGGCTACCCTTCTCGCGAGGGGCTGCCATGCGTCGCACGCAGGAGCACGCAACTTTCTTTCGAACAGCGCAGATTGCAAGTCACAATACACCAGTATTGACCCGCGGATCGACGTCTCCATGCTTCGAATACCGCCTGCCAGAACGAACCCATGTTTTCGCATGGTTGCATTGCAGCATCGCGTGTTCGTCGCCTGGACCCATTCGTGTATCAGCGCGTTCTTCCACCTATGAACGAAGAAGACGCGCCCGACACTCGGCGCAGCACCCCTGGAGGGCGCTTGCGATGATTTCAGCAACACGTGCCGTTCTCCCGACAAGCACCTCGATACTTGACGACCTGGACCTGATCCGGTCGCTCGGCGATGCTCATGATTTCCTGAGAAGCCTGGCTCGGGAACACGGATTCGCCCATCATGCGGCCCTGCGGTTCGCGCCGGAGCCGGAGGGCAGACCGACGCGCCAGCTGGCGATAACGAGTTTTCCGCGCGATGTCGTCCAGGCCTACGAGCGCGCGATGCTGGCGAGCGGCAGCCGCGCCATGGCCTCCGCCCGCGCCTCGGCCCGCCCTTTCGTCTGGAACAGGCATGTCCCGCTTCCGCGCGGGGACGACCTCGCCCGCGCCGTTCTGGCTTCGGCCGGCGTGACGATGGGCCTGACGCTACCCGTCGCCGGTCGCGACGGCGATCGGGGACTGGTCATGCTTGGCGGCGACCGCCCCGCGCCGGAGCTTGAGGAGACGGCCCTTCTCAGCCTCTTTGCCAACGGCCTGTTCGACCGGATCGTGTCGATCCAGAACGAAGAACGCTACACGCACGACTTCCGCCTGACGCTGCGCGAACGCCAGTGCCTGATGTGGACCAGCGCCGGCAAGACGGCGCCGGAAATCGCGGAAATTCTCGATCTGTCCGAGCACATGGTGGAACACCACATCGCCGCCTGCATCGACAAGCTCGGTGCCGTCAACCGCACGCAGGCGGTCGCCAAGGCGATCCGGCTGCGCGTCATCGACTGAGCCACTGCGACGGCGGTCGTCGAAAACAACCCCTCCCCGTTCGGCCGCGACGAAATGCCGGCCGCGCCTTCTTCCTGTACCGGCGGCAGAAGGTGTATTGCAGCGCAACAGGTCCCCTCGTGAAAGTACCCAGCCGTGTCTCCTTCGGTCGAACTTCTCGGCGCCGTCGCCGCCGTCATCACCTCGCTGTGCTGGCTGCCGCAGATGCTGAAGATCCTGCGCGAGCGGCAGACCGCCGGCATCTCGCTGTCCACAAATGCCTTCTTCGCCTCGGGCGTGTTCCTGTGGCTGATTTACGGCCTGATGATCGGCTCGTGGCCGGTAATCGGCGCCAATGCGGTGACGCTCGGCTTCGTGCTCGCCATCGTCGGGCTGAAGCTCCGCTACGGCTGAACCGCGCCCCTTTCGCATCCCGGCCGCATCGGCCACCCTGCAACCGACCGAATCGGGCGCCCGACCGGGACGAATCGGGAGGAATGGATGAGGGAACTGCTGCTGCTGCGGCATGCGAAGTCGAGCCGGGACGATCCTGCGCTCGCCGATTTCGACCGCCCGCTGTCGGGGCGCGGCCGCAGGGACGCACCGCGGATGGGCGCGCTGGCAGCCGCCCGCGGCTGGAGGCCGGATCATGCCATCGTATCGCCCGCTCTGCGCACCCGCCAGACCTGGGACATGGCGCGCCCGGCGCTGGGCAACGTCGCCACCCGTTATGACGACGCGATCTACGAGGCCGCACCGACGGCGATCCTCGCCGCCATTCGCGCTGCCCCGCCAGGCGCCCGCCGGCTGATCGTGATCGGCCACAATCCGGGGCTGGAGGACCTGTCTGCCATTCTCGCCTCCGATCGATCCGATGCCGCAGCGCTGGCGGCGCTGCGCGAGAAGTTCCCGACGGGCGCCCTGGCGCGATTCGAGGTCGAGGCGGAGTGGCGCAATCTTGCCGGCGGCGGCGCGCGGCTGGCGGACTTCGTCCGGCCGAAGGATCTCTGACGACGGCCGCCCTGCTGACAACCTCCTGTCAGGAGCGCCGGCAGGCATCATGCCCGGCCGCGCGGCGCCCTTTCCATTTCGACTGACTCCCTCCATATTCCGGCCATGGCCCGATCCCCCCAGAAGAAGCGCCCGCAGCAGGCGGAACGCGATGCGTCCGCAGCGAAGCGTCGCAGCCCCATCCTCGACTTCATGGACGCTTCGGAGCCGCTGGAGCCGCGCGGCTTCGGCGAGGCGCCGCAGCCCGAGCTGTCGGGCACGCCCCTCACCGGCTCGGTCTCCGACTGGGCGCGCGAGATGGAGCGCGCCGCCGAGGAGGAGTTGCGCGCCACCGAGATGCGCTCGATCCGTTCCAAGGCGGGCAAGCACCGGGTTCAGGTCGCCATCGACGCCGAAAAGGAAGCCGCAGGCAAGGCGGAACCGGAGGTCGCCCGCAAGCCGGGCAAGAAGATCCCCGAGCGCTCCTCCGCCCCGACGCGATCGGCGCGCGGCACCTCGATGGGCGGCGCGGCGACCGCCAAGGAGCGCGCCGCCGCGGGCATGAACCCCGTCGCCGGCATGGACGTGTCGCTGGAAGACGCGGCGGCGCTCGCCACCGGCAGCGTCACCGCCACGGTGGCGGCGCTGTCGGCGCTGATCGAGAGCGGCAACCCGCTGCACAAGAACGGCCAGATGTGGACGCCGCACCGCCCGGCCCGGCCGGACAAGTCGGAAGGCGGCATCGAGATCGTCATGAAGGCCGATTTCGAGCCGGCCGGCGACCAGCCGACGGCGATCCGCGACCTCGTGGCGGGCGTGAAGGAGAACGAACGCACCCAGGTGCTGCTCGGCGTCACCGGCTCGGGCAAGACCTTCACCATGGCCAAGGTGATCGAGGAAACGCAGCGCCCTGCCCTGATCCTTGCCCCCAACAAGACGCTGGCGGCCCAGCTCTACGGCGAGTTCAAGCAGTTCTTCCCGCACAACGCGGTGGAGTATTTCGTCTCCTATTACGACTACTACCAGCCCGAGGCCTACGTGCCGCGCACCGACACCTTCATCGAGAAGGAATCGTCGATCAACGAGCAGATCGACCGCATGCGCCACTCGGCGACCCGCTCGCTGCTGGAGCGCGACGACGTCATCATCGTCGCCTCGGTGTCGTGCATCTACGGTATCGGCTCGGTCGAGACTTACACGGCGATGACCTTCCAGATGCAGGTCGGCGACCGCCTCGACCAGCGCCAGCTTTTGGCCGACCTCGTCGCGCAGCAGTACAAGCGCCAGGACATCAATTTCGTGCGCGGCTCGTTCCGGGTTCGCGGCGACACGATCGAGATCTTTCCCGCCCACCTGGAGGATCGCGCCTGGCGCATCACCTTGTTCGGCGACGAGATCGAAACGATCACCGAGTTCGATCCCTTGACCGGGACCAAGACCGGCGAGTTGAAGAGCGTCAAGATCTACGCCAACTCGCACTACGTGACGCCGCGGCCGACCTTGAATCAGGCCATCAAGTCGATCAAGTCCGAGCTGCAGCACCGGCTGCAGGAGCTTGAAAAGGCTGGACGACTGCTCGAGGCGCAGCGGCTGGAGCAGCGCACGCGCTTCGACCTCGAGATGCTGGAGGCGACCGGCTCCTGCGCCGGCATCGAGAACTATTCGCGCTATCTCACCGGCCGCGCGCCGGGCGAGCCGCCGCCGACCCTGTTCGAATACATCCCCGACGACGCCCTCGTCTTCATCGACGAGAGCCACGTCACCGTGCCGCAGATCGGCGGCATGTATCGCGGCGACTTCCGCCGCAAGGCGACGCTGGCCGAATACGGCTTCCGCCTGCCGTCCTGCATGGACAACCGGCCGCTGCGCTTCGAGGAGTGGGACGCCATGCGCCCGCTGACCGTCGCGGTGTCGGCCACGCCCGGCAACTGGGAGATGGAGGCTGCCGGCGGCGTCTTCGCCGAGCAGGTCATCCGTCCGACCGGCCTGATCGACCCGCCGGTGGAGGTGCGGCCGGCCAAGAGCCAGGTCGACGACGTGCTGGGCGAGATTCGCGAGACGACGCGCAAGGGCTATCGCACGCTGTGCACCGTGCTGACCAAGCGCATGGCCGAAGACCTGACGGAATACCTGCACGAGCAGGGCGTGCGCGTGCGCTACATGCATTCCGACATCGACACGCTGGAGCGCATCGAGATTCTCCGCGATCTCAGGCTCGGAGCGTTCGACGTGCTGGTCGGCATCAACCTGCTGCGCGAGGGCCTCGACATCCCGGAATGCGGCTTCGTGGCTATCCTCGACGCCGACAAGGAGGGCTTCCTGCGCTCGGAAACGTCGCTGATCCAGACCATCGGCCGCGCCGCGCGCAATGTCGACGGCAAGGTCATCCTCTATGCCGACCAGATCACCGGCTCGATGGAGCGGGCGATGGCCGAGACCTCGCGGCGCCGCGAGAAGCAGCTCGCCTGGAACACCGAGCACGGCATCACCCCGGAAAGCGTGAAGAGCCGCATCGCCGACATTCTCGATTCGGTCTACGAGAAGGACCACGTCCGCGCCGACATCTCCGGCTTCACCGAAGGCGGCAAGGACAATCTCGTCGGCAACAATCTCAAGGCGCATCTCGAGCATCTGGAGAAGGCGATGCGCAATGCCGCCGCCGACCTCGACTTCGAGACCGCGGCCCGCCTGCGCGACGAGATCAAGCGCCTGCGCGAGACCGAACTGGCCGTCATGGACGACCCGATGGCGCGCGACACCGGCGTCGACAACACCAAGGCGAGCCGCAAGGCCAAGGCGCAGGGCAAGCCGGTGGGCCCCGCCGGCAAGGCGGGCCAGGTGGGCAAGGACAAGCCCGCCGGGCTGTTCGCCAAGCCGCATCTCGACGAGATGGGCACCTCCGGCGACCACGCGACGCCGGCCGGCGCCGTCGACCGCTCGCTGTTCCGCAAGAACTCGCTGGACGAGATGACCGTCCGGCGGACGGAAAAGCCGGTGGAGGGGGTGAAGCCGGATCCTTCCAGGCTCCGGCCTGCAGCCGCAGCACCTCAGGATGAGAGTGGCACGCGTGCCGCAGACGATCCGCGGCCGGTGGTGCGTGGCAAGGTCGGCGCGGGGTCGTACGAGGATCCAGGCGACGAGAAGCGGCAAAAGCGGCGGCCGGGCAAGACCGGGCGGCCGGGGCGGTAGGATAGCGTCCGGCCGGCGCCGACGTCCCGCCTCGTTTCGGGGGTGGTCTCGCGTTCTGCCCGGCCAGGCTTCCGTTTCACTCTGGCCGGAGCGTCGACGACCGGGGTACGGTGACGCGGGGCCGTTGCAGCGACTTGCCACTGCTTCCGCATGCTCGAGCCCGGCCGGCCAGGACCGGGCTCTTCTGATGGCGCCGGACGTCTGCCGCGCCTGACCGGCGCGGCCGACGGATCAGCACTTTCCGAACGACTTCTGGACGATCATGTTGCCGGCGACGCTGACGGTCAGAGTGACGCCGGTGGGGATGCCGAAGGTCGTGCAGATGTGGATGCAGGCCTGGGCGACAGTCCCGTTGGGGACGAAGGCCGGGACCGGCAGGCACACGCTGCCGATGCCGAGCGGCAGGTTGAGGCAGACCTTCCCGCCGCTGACCGTGACGGAGATACACCCGCCCGCGATCTGGATATGCCCGTCGTCGGGCACCGCCGTCTCGGGGCCGGCCCTCTGCAGGCTGGCGACGTCATGCATTTCGCGCGCGGCGTCGAGTGCCGCCTGAATCTGCCTGGAGTCGAATTCCGGATAACTGGCCATCTGACTGCTCCTCCATGGTTGCTTGTGGTCGGACAGCTCCCGTCGGTTGCATTCGCCCAACGCACAACCATGAATAGCACGTAAAGAATTTTGCTAGCAAGAATTGTATTATGGGGGTCGATTACTCTGCTTATAATTGCCTTCGTAAGGACTGCGCGGTTCGGCCGCGTCATTGCATGACAGGAAGATGCGACGCGAAGCCGGCGGTCCTCCCCGCGCTTGCGCACCGGGGCCGACCTGTCTACGTCTCGAGACGAGGCTTGAACGACAGGACGACGCGCATGAAGACGACCCTCCGGGCCACCCTCGCGCTGGCGTTCCTCCTCTCCCTCCCCGCGCAGGCCGCGGACTGGAAGGCGGTGGAGAAGACCGAGACCTATGCGGTCACCGGTACGACGGGAATGGAGCTCTACGCCTCGATCGGCGCCAAGGGGCCGCTGCTGGGACAGACGCGTGCGATCGCCTACACGACCTTCGACCTGAAATGGTCGCGCGATTACCGACCGCAGCCGGACGGGTCCTGCACGCTGGTCTCGGGCAAGCCCTGGCTGACAATCACCTACCGCCTGCCGAAGCCCTCCCGGACGCTTCCGGCGCCGCTGGCACAGAACTGGAAACGCTTCATCACCGGCATGACCGCGCACGAGAAGGTGCATGGCGACCACATCAAGGAGATGGTCGAGCGGATCATCGCCACGACGGTGGGGGTGAACGTGCCGGACGATGCCGGCTGCAGAAGGATCCGCGAGGTGCTGCAGCAGCCTCTGGCCGAGGCGTCACTGGAACAGAGGGCACGCTCCAACGCCTTCGACCGCGAGGAGATGAGCCCGGGCGGCAACGTTCACGGGCTGATCCTGGAACTGGTCAACGGGGGCTGATCGCTCCGGCGGAGGAACCGCGACGCCCGATGCCCGTTCGCCCGGGATCAGCAAGGCGGAGCCCGATGGCCTACGAGTTCAAGCGCAACGACAGGACGGTGCAGACGGCGGTACGGCGGATCGCCCGTCGCGAGATCGAGAAGACGCTGGACGCGATGGAGGACGGAGCGCGCAGTGACCGCATCCACGCAGCCCGCAAGAGCTGCAAGAAGCTGCGCGGCCTGATTCGTCTCGTGCGCCCCGCCTTCCCCGCCTATGCGCGTGAGAACGAGGCGCTGAGAGACACGGCCCGACTACTGTCGGGTCCGCGGGATGCCGCCGTTCTGATCGAGACCTACGACGCGATCATGGACGCGTTCGACGACGAGATCGACCGCCCGGCCATGGGCAGGATCCGCCATGGCCTGACCTTGGAGTTGAAGGACAAGCGCGCCGAGGAGGCGCTTCGTGACCGGACGGAGCTGTTTCGGCAAAACATGCGTGCGGTGCTGGAGAGGGCTCCAGGCTGGAAAGTGACGCAGGGCGGTTTCGATGGGTTGTCGGACGGCCTCGCGAAGACGCTGCACCGTGCCCGCAAAGCGCTGGAGGCGGCGCAGGCAGACCCGGACGCGGCATCCATGCATGAATGGCGAAAGCGGGTGAAGTATCACTGGTACCACGCCCGTCTCCTGGAACCATGCTTTCCGGAGGTACTGCGCGGGCACCGCAAGGCGGCGAAACGCCTCGCCGACCTGCTCGGCGATCATCACGATCTTGCCGTGTTCGCCGAGAGGCTATCGAAGGATGCCGACGGTCTCGGCGCTGCGGAAAGCCGGGACTTGGCGATCGGCCTCGCTCGCCGCCGCAAGGCCTCCATCGAGGCTGAGGCATTCCCCCTGGGATCAAGGCTGTTCGCCGAGAAGCCGAAGGCACTTTCGCGGCGATGGGATCGATGGTGGACGATCTGGCGGGACATGCCCGCCGAAGCGGCGCGACCGGATTAGCGCGGTCGCCCCATCGACAGGGGCATCATCTCAGCGCGGACGCTGGGTGATGGCGCGGCGCGGCGCAGGCTTCTTTGGGGCCGCCTTCTTGGCAGCGGGCTTCTTTATGGGCGCGACGGTCTCGCCCGTTGCCTCGGCCTGGGCTTCCTGCTCGAGTCGCAGTTTGCGCAGCCGCTCGGTCTTCTTCTCGCGCGCGGACACCTCGGCGTCGATGATGGCGCGCGACGCATTGGTCGTGGTGTCGGACTTGCTGCTGCGGCCGGCTTCCGTCGGCTTGAACAGCTTGTCCTTTGTCATGGAGGCCATTCCTGTCTCCTTTCCGTCTGGGGAACGGGCGCCCGGATGAGCGCCAGGGTGCGAGCGGGGCCGCGCGCTTGGCCGCGCGGCCGCTCAGCGATCAATAACGGGGCGTGGAAGGAGCTGCGCCGGGACGGGGAGCGAAGACCTTCTTCTTCGGCGCCGGCAGGAGACCCTCGCGCTGCGCCTGCTTGCGGGCGGCCTTGCGGCTGCGGCGGACGGCCTCGGCCTTTTCGCGGACGCGCTTCTCGGACGGCTTTTCGTAGGAGCGGCGAGCCTTCATTTCGCGAAAGACGCCTTCGCGCTGCATCTTCTTCTTCAGCACCCGAAGGGCCTGATCCACGTTGTTGTCGCGTACGAGTACCTGCAAGGGATATCCTGTCCTGTTTGTCTTGGTCGTCGATTGGTTGCGTCGGCCGCTGCAGGCCGACGGTTCTTCACTTCTTCTTGCTGGCCGCCTCGTTGGCCTGCTTCACCTGGGCTCCGAAGGGGGTCGGCGCGGGCGCCGCCTTCTTGTCCTTCTTGGGCTTCCGGGCTTCCTTGTTACTGCGCATCTGGCCTTTGGCCATGTCACTTCCCCTCTTGTTCCTGCCATGGACGCAGCGAGCCTCGACCCGCCGACGACCGTGAGCCCGGTCCGGGTCGCGATGCGCCTGTTCGTCCTGTCC
This sequence comes from Aquibium sp. ELW1220, assembly GCF_030398385.1. GTDB lineage: Bacteria > Pseudomonadota > Alphaproteobacteria > Rhizobiales > Rhizobiaceae > Aquibium. The sequence goes on from NZ_JAOAOQ010000004.1 coordinate 81,665, forward strand.
TCCTGCGGACCCAGTCCGGCTGCCGAACGTCGACCGGCCGCAGGAAGCCGGTAACGCGAATAGGATGAACGCGTGACGCGGCCGAACGTGGCCGCACGACGTTCGCGGTAGGCGAAAACCGGACGGCCGACGCCGGTCCTCCGGAAAAGCAAAAAGCGGGGACGTGCCCCGCTTCCGGTTCGTCATCCGGAGAGTGACCGCCGTCGGGAGGCTGCCAGTACATCCGTGGTCAGTTCCCTCGGCGGTCGTCCGGCTCTGCGGCGGCATGCCCTCGAGCATTCCATTCCGCTACCGGCCAAGGAACCATCTGCCGCCTTCTATGGGGCGGCCAAGCCGGCAGCAGATCGCTCTGCGCCCGAAAGACGGTTCCTCGCTTCGCTCCAATATGGTGCAGTTCGACTGCCGTTGCAAGCCGGCGGGGCAATTTTACCGGCAGGTCGCGCTTTTTCCCCAAGGCTTGCCGCGCGCGGAAGAACCGCCGAAGCGCCGCGCCTCCTCGCCAACCCGCACCGCTCTGTGCTTCCGGGCGCGATGCGTCAGCCGTCGAGACCGGCACGCACGAGGTCGAGGGGCTGACGTGGCCCCCTGCGCCAAGCAAGAAGAACACGCTCCTCGACGGCCGCCCGGCGCCTGCGTTCGCGCGCGGCTATGCCAAGCTCGTTGCAGACGGCCTCGACGACCGGCCGAATGTCGTCCGCGGTCGCATCCGCGCCCGCAGGCCTGGACGGGCCGCTTCCGTGCAGAAGGTTCATCATGGCCGGCCTCCTCTGTTGCCGTCCGGCGGCTGGCGCCGCTCTCGTTGCGGAACACATGTCCGCTTGTAGACAGTGTAGCGCATTTTCACGAAAGCAACAGGGCAACAGCATCACACTTTGCCGCGGAACTGTAATCCGTGCTTCCGCTGCGTGATGGTGCACCGCAGAAACAGCAGGCGGCACGGCGCCAAGGATCCGGCAGACGCCTCGCCGCCGGAGCGGCCTTGCGTCGCGCGCAAGGCGCCGCCATGCTCCTGGCATGACCGCCGGATTCGCAATTGTACTCGCCATGGCCATCGGCGCTCCGCTCGTCGGAGGCGCGCCTGCACAGCAACGGCCGGAGACACCCGTCATGCTCGTCGGCGGCTGCCATCGGGACGTGCAGCGGCACTACGTGCCGACCTTCCGCGACACGGTTCGACACCGCCACCTGCCGGGAGATTGCCGGCCGGTGCCGGTGCGCGAGACGATCGCGCCCCTCGACTGCCACCGCGACGCCCGCCGTCATTTCGTGCCTGGCATCGGCGTCGTGCTGCACCGCCACGTCGGGCAGGATTGCACCATCCGCCGGATCAACCGGTCCACCGAGCCGAAGCCCCGATTGCCGTAAGTCGGCTCAGACCGGCACCGGTCCTGACCCGCCGAGCGGCCGGCGCGATAAGTCGCTGTTAGTTTTCGGCTTTACTTCCGCTCGCAGTCCCGTGAACGACAACTCGTCTTGCCAATCGACCTTTTTCGTGCAACGCTCCGTACTGTTCGGGTTATGTGCAGGCCCGGAGACTGGAACGTTAGAGGACGACCTTTCCCCGAAAGTGTGAACACTCGACGCGAACGCTGACCCGGACCGGCTCCGTGGCCAACGCCTGGCGCCGTTCCTTCGATCCACGACGGGAAAAGGAGTTTCCCATGCCCCAGACGGGCACTGTCAAGTTCTTCAACAACGAAAAGGGCTTCGGCTTCATCAAGCCGGACGGCGGCGCCAAGGACGTGTTCGTCCATATTTCGGCCGTGCAGGCATCCGGCATGGGCTCGCTCGCCGAGGGCCAGAAGGTGAGCTTCGACACCGAGCCGGATCGCATGGGCAAGGGTCCGAAGGCGGTCAACCTCCGTCCCGCGTAGTCGCGCGCGAAGAACAGGACGGGTGAACTCCGGCAAGGCGCAGGCTTCGGCCTGCGCCGACAAACTGCGTCGGCTTCAGGCGAACGGCACATGTTGCGGCGCGAAGATAAGCCTTGCTCACCTGCCGGAAATGAAGGACAGTTTCAGCGTTCGGGCCTAGGTCGACCCGGAGACTGGATAGCCTTTGGGCAAGAGCTGCATGGCGGTTTTGCGCCTGACGCGACGAACGGGCTTCCGTGGATGGCCCGGCCGACCTGCGCTCCTTTCCTCTCTCCGGGACCGGCGAAGACCAGCAGGGCGTTTGCCCAGGTACGCTATCTGACGGGAGCAGGGAGTTGCACATGGCTCGGATGACCGGAACGGTAAAGTTCTTCAACGAAGGCAAGGGGTTCGGTTTCATCACCCCCGACGATGGCGGCAAGGACATCTTCGTGCACATCTCGGCGGTGCAGGTGTCGGGGCTCGATGGCCTCAACGACGGTCAGAAGGTCTCTTTCGACACCGAGCCCGACAAGCGCGGCAAGGGTCCCAAGGCGATCAATCTGTCGGTCGAACGGGGCTGAGCCGATCGCACCGTTTCGACGACCGGCATCGGGCATGCATGCCCGGAAGCTGCTCCGGTGAGCCGGGCAGCGGGCACGACCATCGCCGGCGAAAGCCTGTCTCGGGAGTGACCGGCTCATTCAGCCTGCATTCAGCCGCCCTCCCCTAGATCTCCCGTCATGACCGGCCGCCAGGAAGGCCGGCAGACCCAAGGAGATCACGATGAAGCGTCTCGTCCAATCCCTCGTGCTGTCGGCCACCGTCGCCGCCGCGACCCTCGTTCCGGTGATGGAAGCCAGCGCGGGCGAGCGCTGGCGCGAGCAGCGTCCGCGCAACCCTCAGCATCATCACCGTCAGGACGCCACGGGCGATCTCGTCGCCGCGGGCGTGCTCGGGCTGGCGATCGGCATCATCGCGGCCACCGCAATCGACGATACCCCCGCCGGCTACCCCGACACGGCCGACTATCCGCCCGCGCCGTACGGGGGCGCTTCGGTCGCCTATGGCGGGCAGATCGAGCCCTGGACGCGCGACTGGTATCGCTACTGCGCGGCCCGCTACCAGTCTTTCGACCCGCAGACGGGCACGTTCCGCGGCTATGACGGCTACGACCACTTCTGCGTGGCGAACTGAGCCATCGCAGACGTCGGCGGACGGACGCCCGGCCTGCCGGCCGTCCGTCCGGCTGCGAGGAGCCGCTTCAGGCTACCGCAGGAACGGATTGGTGCGCCGTTCTTCGCCGATCCGGCCGCCGGGTCCATGCCCGCAGATGAAGCCGACGTCGTCGCCGAGCGGAAAGAGCTTCTCCTTGATGGAGGCGATGAGCTGATCGTGATTGCCGCCCGGCAGGTCGGTGCGGCCGATCGAGCCGGCAAACAGGACGTCGCCGACATGGGCGAAGTTCGCCGGCCTGTTGAAATAGACGACATGGCCCGGCGCGTGGCCAGGGCAGTGCAGCACCTCGAAGACGTGGCCGCCGAAGGAGACGGTTTCGCCCTCGGTCAGATAGCGGTCGGGCGTGCAGTTGCGCACCGCGCCGGCAAGGCCGAACATCTTCGCCTGGTTCTCGAGATTGGCCAGCAGCGGCGCATCGTCGGCGTGCGGCCCGACGATCTCGACGCCGAGCGCCTCCTTCAGCTCCATCGCGCCGCCGGCATGGTCGATATGGCCGTGCGTCAGCCAGATCTCCTTCACCGTCAGCCCGTTCTGCTCGATCGCCGAAAGGATGCGGTCGACATCGCCGCCCGGATCGACGACGACCGCGCTCTTGTCGTCGGTATCGAACAGGATCGTGCAGTTCTGCTGGAAGGGCGTGACCGGAATGATCCCGGCGTTGAGCTGTCCCATGGCGTTTCCTTCGATTGACCCGCCCGACATAGGCAGGACGGGCGGAGACGTCCACCGGGAAATGCGGCGCGGCGGGGCGCGGGGATGCGGCTCGCGGCTCCCCTCCCCCTTGCGGGGGTCCGAAGGACGGGCGAGACACGAGGCTCGCCCCGGCAGGTCGGGGGTGGGGGTGGTCGTCGCACGCGCGGCTGATCGGGATTGGCGGAGAGCCATGACTTCGAGGCATTGCGGGTGGCGCGGCCACCCCCACCCCTGGCCCCTCCCCGCAGGGGGGAGGGGTACATCCGTGCTTACTCCGCCGCCAGCGCCCGGCGCGGCTGCACTTCGGCGGAATAATCCTCCATCAGCGTCTTCGCGATCTCGCCGACCTGGAAGTTGTAGGGGCCGATCTCGGAGACCGGCGTCACTTCGGCGGCGGTGCCGGTGAGGAAGCACTGCTCGAAGCCTTCCAGTTCCTCCGGCATGATCGCGCGCTCGATCACCTCGAGGTTGCGGCGCTTCGCCAGGTCGATGACCGTGCGGCGCGTGATGCCGTCGAGGAAGCAGTCGGGCTTCGGCGTGTGCAGCTTGCCGTCCTTGACGAAGAAGACGTTGGCGCCGGTCGCTTCGGCCACCTGGCCGCGCCAGTCGAGCATCATGGCGTCGGCATAGCCCTTCGCCTCGGCCGCATGCTTGGAGATGGTGCAGATCATGTAGAGGCCGGCGGCCTTGGATTTCGACGGCGCCGTGCGCGGATCGGGCCGGCGATACTCCGCCAGATCGAGGCGGATGCCCTTGAGCTTCTGCGCCGGATCGAAATAGCTCGGCCACTGCCAGATGGCGACGGCGCAGTTGATGCGGTTGTTCTGCGCCGACACGCCCATCATCTCCGAACCGCGCCAGGCGATCGGCCGGACATAGGCGTCGGTGAAGCCCTGCTTCTTCAGCAAGGTACGGCAGGCGTCGTCGATCTCGGCGACCGAATAGGGGATGGTGAAGCCGAGGATGCGCGCCGATTCATGCAGCCGCTCGGTGTGCTCCGTGAGCTTGAAGATCTCGCCGCCATAGGCGCGCTCGCCCTCGAACACAGAGCTTGCGTAATGCAGGCCGTGCGTCAGCACGTGGATCTTCGCGTCCGCCCACTTCACGAATTCGCCGTTCATCCAGATGAAGCCGTCAAGCTGATCGAAGGGAACGGATGCCATGCTGACCTCCCGCGGACCGCGGTCCGCATATCGTTGGAATTATGACCGTGTTGTCCGCACCGCTCCTGCGGCCGGGAGCATTCTTGCCGATCGAGGGAAAAAAGCAAAGCGACGGACGCATCGGAAAGATGCTCCAGACTTGCCTTTTCGTTCGCAATCTGCCGAAAAGCTTGATGAAAATTACCAGTGGGCCGAATATATGTCAACAAGGCTGACGTATTTTTCGGGAACGGAGATCGCATGAGAGAGAACGCCGCTGGCGACAGCAGCCCCATCCGCGCCGCGCTGGCGGCGCGCGAAGGGCTGGAGCTCGACCTGATCGAGCTGCTGTTCTTCGCCTATCGCGACTTCACCTCGGACCCCGACCAGATCCTGTCGACCGACGGCTTCGGCCGCGCCCATCACCGCGTGCTGCACTTCGTCAACCGGATGCCGGGGCTGACCGTGGCCGAGCTTCTGGACGTGCTGAAGATCACCAAGCAGAGCCTCGCCCGCGTCCTCAAGCAGCTGATCGATACCGGCCACATCGTCCAGATGCAGGGACCGAAGGACCGGCGCCAGCGCGAACTCTACCCGACGCCCAAGGGCCGCGCGCTGGCGCTTGCCCTCGCCTTGCCACAGTCGCGACGCATTCGTGCGGCTCTGCAGGAGACCGGGCCGGAGGAACGCGCCGTCATCGGGCGCTTTCTGAAGGCGATGGTGAACCCGGAACTGCGTGCGCAGATCGATCGTCTGCCGCATGGCGGCGCGCCGGACGTTGACGGAGAACCGAACGATGGTCGATGACATGGTGGTGCCCACCGACGACGCGCCGCATCTGCTGGTCGTCGACGACGACACCCGCATCCGCACCCTGCTGATGCAGTTCCTCTCCACCAACGGCTTTCGCGTCACGGTCGCCGCCACCGCCGCGGAGGCGCGGCGAAAGCTCGAGGGCCTCGACTTCGACCTGATCGTGCTCGACGTGATGATGCCGGGCGAAAGCGGCGTCGACCTCACCCGGTCGCTGCGCGAGCGCAAGGAAGTGCCGATCCTGATGCTCACCGCGCTGTCGGAGACCGACAGCCGCATCGCCGGCCTGGAAGCGGGCGCGGACGACTATCTGCCGAAACCCTTCGACCCGCGCGAACTCATCCTGCGCATCAACAACATCCTGCGCCGCGGCGGCCCGCCGCAGACGCCGAAGGCCGAGCAGATCGTCTTCGGGCCCTACACCTTCCAGATCGCGCGGCGCGAGCTGAAGAACGCCGGCGAGTCGATCAAGCTGACCGACCGCGAACAGGACATCCTGGCCATCTTCGCCGAAAGACCGGGCGAAACGATCCCCCGCCACGAGCTGGTGAGCGGCGATGCCGAAGTCGGCGAGCGCACCATCGACGTGCAGATCAACCGGCTGCGCCGCAAGATCGAGCGCGATCCGGCCAATCCCGTCTGGCTGCAGACCGTGCGCGGCGTCGGCTATCGCCTGAGCGTCGAATAGGCGCGGGCTCCACGCCGGAGGGGATTGACCGGTTCCGTCCGGCCATGGCCTCGACTACACTGCGACGCGAGGCGCGGACGGCGGCGCGGCACGCATGAAGGACGGAATGGCCACCAGCGAGACCCGGAGCGCGCGACAGGACGAGGACGGCAAGCCGCTGCTGCGCGTGGCGGCCGCCCTGCCCGACGGCTGGCGACGCTTCTGGCGCCGCGTCTCGCTGTTCATGCCGAAGCGGCTCTACGCCCGCTCGCTGATCATCGTCATCGCGCCGATGATCCTGCTGCAGTCGGTCGTGGCCTTCGTTTTCATGGAGCGGCACTGGCAGACCGTGACCCAGCGCCTGTCCATGGCGGTGACGCGCGACATCGCCGCCATCATCGACATGATCGAGACCTATCCCGACCAGAACGGCTATCAGAACGTGCTGCGCATCGCGCAGGAACGGCTGGGGCTGAAGGTCGACATCATGCCGCCCGATCCCCTGCCCGCCCCCGGGCCGAAGCCATTCTTCTCGATCCTCGACCAGGTGCTGTCGGCCGAGATCACGCGCCAGATCAACCGTCCCTTCTGGCTCGACACGGTGGGCAACTCGGCCATCGTCGAGATCCGCATCCGCCTCGACGACATGGTGCTGCGCATATTCGCCCGCCGCAGCCAGGCCTATGCATCGAACACCCATATCTTCCTGTTGTGGATGGTCGGTACCTCGCTAGTGCTGATCATCATCGCCGTGCTGTTCCTGCGCAACCAGATCCGGCCGATCCAGCAGCTCGCCGCCGCCGCCGAGAGCTTCGGCAAGGGTCGCCCGCCGCCGCCCGACTTCCGCCCGCGCGGCGCCGACGAAGTGCGGCGCGCCGGTGCCGCCTTCATCCTGATGCGCGAGCGCATCGAGCGGCAGATCGAACAGCGCACGGCGATGCTCACCGGCGTCAGCCATGACCTGCGCACCATCCTGACCCGCTTCAAGCTGCAGCTCGCCATCGCCGGCAAGCGGCCGGAGACCGAAGCGCTGAACCAGGACATCGACGACATGCAGTCGATGCTCGAAGGCTATCTCGCCTTCGCCCGCGGCGAGGCATCCGAGGACACCGGCCAGCTCAACATCGAGAGCCTGTTCGAAAGGCTGTCGGAGGAGGCGCGGCTGCGCAAGCGCAAGCTGACGACGCAGATCACCGGTTCGCCCGACCTGCTGGTGCGGCCCGCCGCCTTCACGCGGCTGATGTCGAACCTCGTCGGCAACGCCTTCCGCTATGCCAGGACCGTGCATGTGCACGCCACCCACACCCGCGGCTCGCTGACGGTGGTCATCGACGACGACGGACCGGGCATTCCGGCGGAAAAGCGCGAACACGTCTTCAAGCCTTTCGTCCGGCTGGACGACGCCCGCAACCAGGACGCCAGCGGCACGGGGCTCGGCCTGTCCATCGCCCGAGACATCGCCCGCAGCCATGGCGGCGACATCATACTGGCCGCCAGCCCGATGGGCGGCCTGCGCGCCACGGTGCGTCTGCCCGCCTGAGGCGGCCCTTTCCCGAGCTTGCGCCCTGCCAGATGGCTTACTATATTCAGCCATCTGGCAAGGAGATGTCCATGATGCCGTCCGCCGCTTCGCCTTCGGTCCAGCCCCGCGGTCCGCTGCACGGCAAAGCCGAGGCAGCCACAGTCGCGGCGAAAGCCTTCGCGCGGATCGCGGAAGCCTGGCGACTTCGAAACGAAGAGGCCGGCCGGTTGCTCGACGTGTCGGGACGCACCTGGAACCGCATGAAGACCGGCGATTGGAGCGGCAGGCTGTCGCAGGACCAGCTGCTTCGGGCGAGCGGCGTCATCGGTCTCTACAAGGCGCTGCATCTCTATTTCGGTGACGCGCTCGCCGACGACTGGGTGCGGCTGCCCAATGCCGGCCCAGCCTTCGCCAACCGAAGGCCGCTCGACGCGATGATCGAGGGCGGGCTGCCCGCCATCCTGTCGACGCGCGATTATGTCGACGCGCTGCGGGGCGGCGTTTGATCCCGCCGCTCACCGCGATCGCGGAGCAGGCGACGGTCCGGCTGATCTCCACCGCCTATTTCAAGCCGCCGGTGCTGCGAGCGCTGGTGGACACGCAGGAGGAACTGGAACTGCTGGCGGAGATCGAGGGGCTGACCAACCGCCGGCTGAAGGCCCAGACGGTGGGCGCGGGCTCGCTCGACCCGCGCGAAACCGTGTTCCGAGCCTGGGGTCACACCTATATCAACGCCGCCTTCGCTTACACCCGCGCCGAGGGCAACCGCTTCAACGCCGGCGACCGCGGCGCCTGGTACTGCGCCTTCGACGAGTTGACCGCGCTGGCCGAGGTCGGATTCCACCGCACACGCGAGCTCGCGCGGATCGGCCGCTTCGAGGACGAGGCGGTCTACCAGTCGCTGCTCGCCGGCTTCATCGGCGACTTCCACGATCTGAGGACCCTTCCCGGGCCGCTCGACTGCCTGGGTGCCGACCCGGCCGAGGCTTATCCGGCCGGACAGGCGCTTGCGCGCGCACTGCGCGAGGAGGGCAGCCGCGGCCTGATCTACCCCTCTGCCCGCCGTCGCCGCGGCACCTGCCTCGTCGCCTTCGAGCCGCACAGCGTGCAGAACGTGCGCCCGGGCGCACGGTGGAAGCTCGTGTGGGAGGGCAGCGCGGACTATGCGGTGACGACGGACTGAGGTGGCGGCGGTCCCCCTCCCCCTTGTGGGGAGGGGTCAGGGGTGGGGGTCGGCCCGAAGGGCCAGACCTAGGACTCCGGGCAGCGCGCCGATGCGAATGTTCCTCCTGTCTCGCAGGCACCCCCACCTACATCCTCCCCACAAGGGGAAGGGGGACGCCGGCGTCGGCTCGTATTCAGGCACTGTAAGATCTGACGCCGAGGACGATCAGGCCCCGCCCTGCCCCTCGCCCGAACTCCCGTCGTGCGGCGCGCTGGGCTGCTCGGTGAAGCCGGTCATGCCCGAGATCTCCTCGATGTCGCGCTTGATCTCCAGCGGGCTGGTCACATAGGCGGTGATGAGTTCGGCGATCGAAACAAGCGCGTCCATGTGGATGCGCTCGTAGCCGTGCGAGGCGTCGACACCGAAAGCGATCAGTGCGGTTCGGACGTCGTGGCCGGCCTCCACCGCCGAGGCGGAGTCGGAACGGTAGAAGCGGAAGATGTCGCGCTGCATCGGGATCTCGTACTCGCGGCAGAGGTCGATCAGCTTCTTGGTGAGGTGGTAGTCGAAGGGGCCGGTCTGGTCGGCCATGGCGATGGTGACGCCGAACTCGGACGAGTTCTGACCCGGCGCGGTGGTGCCGTTGTCGACGGCCACCATCGAGGCCACCTCGGGCGCGACGATCGCGGTCGCGCCGACGCCCACCTCCTCGGCGATCGTGAACAGCCAGTGGATGTCGACCGGCGTGCGCGCCTGTGCCCGCTCCATCGCTGCGAGTGCAGCCAGCGAGGCGGCGACGCCGGCCTTGTCGTCGAGATGGCGCGAGACGATGAAGCCATTGTCCATGAACTCGGTCTCGGGATCGATGGCGACGATGTCGCCGATGTCGATGCCGAGCGCCAGCGTCTCCGCCTTGCTCGTGGTCCGCGCATCGATCCGCAGCTCGATGTGCGCCCAGTCGACCGGCTGGGTGTCGACGCCCTCGTTGAAGGTGTGGCCGGACGCCATCAGGGGCAGGATGGAGCCGCGATACCTGCCATCGTAGGAATAGATGTTGGCACGCGCGCCCTCCGCGAACCGCGACGACCAGTGGCCGATCGGCACGAGTTCGAGTCGTCCGTTGTCCTTCACGCGCTTCACCTGCGCGCCGAGCGTATCGAGATGGGTGATGATCGCCCGGGCGCCCTGGCGGCGGCTGCCCTGCCGCACCGCCCGGATCGCGCCGCGCCGGGTCAGTTCGACGCTCATGCCGAGACGCTCGAGTTCGCGCGAGACATGGCGCACGACGGTGTCGGTGAAGCCGGTCGGGCTGTCGATCGCAAGCAGCGCCTTCAGCTGCGCCGCGAGGTAGTCGGTGTCGATCTCTAGCCTGGTCACGTCGCCTGCTCCAGGCGGCCGGACGGCGAGTGCGACGCCGGGATCGGCCGCGAATGCGGAAAGAGGAGGTCGACGAAGCGCTGCGCCGTCGGTTGCGGTTCGTGGTTGGCGAGCCCGGGCCGCTCGTTGGCCTCGATGAAGACGTAGTCCGGCTCGGTCGGGCGCCGGACCATGAAATCGATACCGACGACCGGGATCTTGATGGCGCGCGCCGCCGTGCAGGCGGCATCCACCAGTCGCGGATGCACGATGCCGGTGACGTCATGGATCGAGCCGCCGGTATGCAGGTTCGCCGTCTTGCGAACGACGATCTCGCGGCCGGCTTCGAGCACCGTCTCCAGCGAAAGACCCTGCCCCGCCAGGCACCGCTCGGCATCGGCATCGATCGGAATGGCACTCTCGCCGCCCGTCGCGGCGGCGCGACGCCGCGACTGCCGCTCGACAAGCCAGCGGACGTCGTGCTCGCCATCGCCGACGACACAGGGCGGACGCCGTACTGCTGCGGCGACCAGCTTGTAGTCGATGACGACGAGGCGCAGGTCCTCGCCCTGGAAGCAGGCCTCGAGCAGCACCCTGTCGCAGACCTCGCGCGCCGAGCGGATGGCCCTGCGCGTATCCTCCAGCGTTTCCAGCCCGACCGACACGCCCCGCCCCTGCTCGCCGCGCGCCGGCTTGACCACGACGCTGCCATGCCTGGCGAGGAACGCGTCGATCGCCTCGTCGCCATCGCTCTCGACCGCGATCTGGTCGGGCACCTTGAGCCGGGCGCGCTCGACCACGCGGCGCGTCACGGCCTTGTCGTCGCAGATCGATACCGCCACGCCGGAGGTCATCTCCGACAGGCTCTCGCGGCAATGCACCGAGCGCCCGCCATAGGCGAGGCTGAAGAAGCCGCCGGCCGCATCGGTCACCTCGACCTGGATACCGCGCCGACGTGCCTCGTCGACGATGATGCGCGCGTAGGGATTGAGTTCGTCATAGCCTTCGATCGGGGCGGCGAAGAGCCGCTCGTTGATCGGGTTCTTGCGCTTGACGGCGAAGATCGGCACGCGGCGGAAGCCGAGCTTCTCGTAGAGGGCGATGGCCTGGTCGTTGTCGTGCATGACCGACAGGTCCATGAACGCCGCACCCCGCGCCTGGAAATGCTCGGCCAGCCGGCGCACCAGCATCTCGCCGACACCCGGGTGACGGCACTGGGGATCGACGGCCAGGCACCAGAGCGAGGAGCCGCGCTCCGGATCGCCGAACAGCCGCTGGTGATCGACGCCCGTCACGGTGCCGATCACGTCGCCGGTGGTCTCGTCCTCGGCAACGAAATAGGTGATCGCGCGGCTGTCGCGGTTGGCCCAGAAGAATTCGGGGCTCACGGTCACCATGTTGCGCGCCGCATAGATGGTGTTCACGGCATCGGCGTCGACCTGCGAGGCGAGGCGGCGGATGAAGAAGCTCTTCGGCTTGCGCCGGCTCGCCCGGTAGGTCGACAGGTCGAGGCGATAGGTGTGCGAGGGGTCGAGGAAGGTCTCCTGCGGCGCAAGCGCCAGGAGCACGTGCGGATCCCGCACGTAGAAGGCAATGTCGCGCCGCTTGTCGCCCTCATGCGACAGGGCGTCCACGATCGACGGATTGTCGGGATAGGTCTGCGAGAACAGGAGCCGCCCCCAGCCGCAGTCGAGCGCGACCGACTGGCGCGTCGGCCCGGCTTCCCCGGCATGCGGACCGATCGGCGGCTTCTGCGATTCGCTGCGCAGCCGCTTGAGCCGGTGGCCGAGCGCCAGTTCGGCCTTCCCGGTGTTGCGGCGGGGCTCCGCCGTCTTGATCTTGGCCATCGTGGTCAGATCCCGTGCGTCTGGAGCCACAGTTCCAGCAGGCCCGCCTGCCAGAGTTCGGAGCCCTGCAGGGGCGTGATGTGGTCGGAGGGATTCTCGAACAGCGTGTCGAGCCACTCCCGCCGGAACAGGCCCCTCTCGCGCGCGGCCTGCGAGGAGAGCGCGTCACGCACCAGATCGAGATAGGGTCCGTCGACATATTTGAGCTGCGGCACCGGGAAGTAGCCCTTCTTCCGGTCGATCACCTCCGACGGAACGATCCGCCGTGCCACGTCCTTCAGCACGCCCTTGCCGCCGTCGCGGATCTTCTCTTCCGGCGGGATGAGGGCGGCGAGTTCGACGAGTTCGTGATCGAGGAACGGCACGCGCGCCTCGAGCCCCCAGGCCATGGTCATGTTGTCGACGCGCTTGACCGGGTCGTCGACGAGCATGACCGTCGAATCGAGCCGCAGCGCCCGGTCGACAGGCGTATCGGCACCGGCCCGCAGCAGCCGCTCGGCGATGAAGTCGCGGCTGTGATCCTTGCCGTCGATCCAGTCGGGCGCGAGCTGCGTCTTCAGCGTCGCGTGATCCCGGTCGAGGAAAACCCGGGCATAGTCGCCCACCACGTCGTTCGAATTTATCAGCGGCGGATACCAGTGATAGCCGCCGAAGATCTCGTCGGCACCCTGCCCCGACTGGACGACCTTGATGTGCTTGGAAACTTCCTTGGACAGCAGGTAGAAGCCGACATTGTCGTAAGAGACCATCGGCTCCGACATCGCCGCAAACGTGCCCGGCAGCGCGTCCATCAGCTGGTCCGACGGCACGAAGATCTTGTGATGCTTCGTCCCGTAGCGCTCTGCGATCAGGTCGGAATAGACGAACTCGTCGCCCTTCTCGCCATTGGCCTCCTCGAAGCCGACGGAGAAGCTCATCAGCCCGTGCTGGCCGGCCTCGGCGAGCAGTCCGACGATCAGCGAGGAATCGACGCCGCCGGACAAGAGCACGCCGACCGGCACGTCGGCGACCATGCGCCGCTTGACCGCGAGCCTGAGCGCGTCGAGCACACGGTCGGCCCACTCCTCGCGCGAGACGGCTGCGTCGCGCGGGTCGCGTCCGAAGGGCGGGTTCCAGTAGATGTTGTCCCGGGTCGTACCATCGGGCTCGATGACGCGGATGGTGGCCGGCGGTAGCTTGCGCACGCCCGCGATGACGGTGCGCGGCGGCGGCACAACGGCGTGGAAGCTCATGTAGTGGTGCAGCGCCACCCGGTCGATCGACGTATCGACGTCGCCCGCGGCCAGGAGTGCCGGCAGGAAGGAGGAGAAGCGGATGCGGCCGGCGGTCTCTGCGAGATAGAGCGGCTTGATGCCGAAGCGGTCGCGCGCCATCACGATGCGGCCCGTCTCGCGCTCCTGCAGCACGAAGGCGAACATGCCGTGGAAGCGCTCCACGCAGCCCTCGCCCCATTCGCGCCAGGCTTTCAGGATCACTTCCGTGTCGCCCGTGGAGAAGAAGGAGTAGCCTTTCTGCTCCAGTTCGGCGCGCAGTTCCGGATAGTTGTAGATGCAGCCGTTGAAGGCGATGGTGAGGCCGAGGCCCGAATCGACCATCGGCTGCTGCGCGCGCTCCGAGAGATCGATGATCTTGAGCCTGCGATGCCCGAAGCCGGCATTTCCGTGGATGACGAGCCCGGCCCCGTCCGGACCTCTCGGCGCCATCATGTCCGTCATCTTCGCAATCGCGATCGGAGACGGCGCCTGGCCGTCCAGTCTTATTTCACCACAAATTCCGCACATCGACGCGTGCTCGAGCCTCCGTTGTCATTGACCTTGTCTTTGTCGCTGCATTCATTATAACCCTAATCATTAGAAGTCAAATGATAAGGCGACACGTCCATGAGCGACGAACTGGCGAACGTGCCGGAACAGGAAGGGTTCCACCCGCAGCAGGATCTGGGCGGCGAGTTCAGGACTTTGATGAAGGCGGTGCGCCGGATCGTGCGCGCCAACGACGTGCGCTCGCGGGCGCTGGCACGCGCCAGCGGCCTCACCGCACCGCAGCTGGCCGTGCTGACGGGCGTGGTGGAACTGGGCGAGGTGACGACGAACGCGCTGTCGGACTACGCCGATCTGAGCCCCGCCACGGTGGTGATGATCCTGGAGAACCTGGAGGGTCGTGCCATCGTCGAGCGCTACCGTTCCACGACGGACCGGCGGGTCGTCTACACGCGCCTGACGGAAAAGGGCCGCACGATGGTCACGTCGGCACCGCTCTCCTTCGGGGAGGCCTTCGCGGGCCGATACGCAGCACTTCCGGCCGAGAAGCGGCGGGTCATCCTGGAAGGATTGACGGAGACTGCACGGCTGATGGAACGCCAGTAGCGCGGCAGCGGCTCAGAACAGCCGCCCGCCGTCCGGTACCTTGAGGTCGATCGCCGCCAGCACGACGGCGCCCTCCTCGTCGGGAAACCCGAGCGTCAGCACTTCCGACATGAACTTGCCGATCTGGCGCGGCGGAAAATTGACGACCGCCATCACCTGCCGGCCGACGAGCTGCTCGGGGCTGTAGTACTTGGTGATCTGCGCCGACGACTTCTTGACGCCGATCGCCGGCCCGAAGTCGATCTTCAGCTTGATCGCCGGCTTGCGTGCCTCCGGAAAGGGTTCGGCCTCGACGATCGTGCCGGCGCGGATGTCGACGCGGTCGAAATCCGCGAAGGTGATGTCGGGCTTGCGCTCGGAACCGGCCGGCACGGTCAGGCCGTCCCGTGCGTCTCGAACAGCACGCTCTGCAAGGCATCGCGTGCCGACACGCCCGACCACACCACGAACTGGAACGCCTGGAAGTAGCATTCGCAGGCTTCGAGCGCGGTCGACAGCAGCACCTCGACCTGCTGGCCGGTCGGCTCGACGCCGCCGTTGAGCATCAGCGCCTGCCGGAACATGATGGCGCCCTCCTGCTCCCAGAGATCGAAGTGGCCGAACAGCATCTGCTCGTTGATCAGCGCGAGCAGCCGCATGACCTCGGTCACCCGCGGTTCGGAAACCTTGATGTCGAAGGCGCAGGCGAGATGCAGCGCCTCGAAGTCCTCCATCCAGGAGAACGAGATGTGATAATCGGTCCAGTTGCCCGCGACCGAGATAGCGATCTCGTCGTCGCCGGCCCTCTCGAAGGCCCATTCGTTGGCATTGGCGACCGCCTCGATCACATCCACGGGATGTGCTTCGCGGGACAGGTCGATTTCCAGAAGGCTCATGGTTGCTTCCTGTGGCTATGGGAGCGCCGTTCGCGCGCTCCACCGGAAACGCACGTGACGCGACGACGAACGGGGACGGACAACGAAGGCCTCATACCTCCACCCGGGCCACCCCTGCCCGGCGCATGCTCGAATCATGCTGTAGATTCAGTGTATTGATGCGAGGACACGGTGCCAGCGGTTTTTTCGTGGCGGGCGATCGGGGGTGTGGATAGATCATGCGCCGGCTTGCTGCATCGCAGCGTAAGCGATTCAGCGCGAAGGTCTTTTCGTGCTTGGGCGCCTGTGGACAGACCGGCGATTTTTTTCGCGCAGAACGGGCGCGGTGACCCTCAGTCGCGGGTTTCGGCAGCGCCGCCGGTCAGCGAGGCCACCTTCGCCTCGAGTTCGTCGAGGCGTGCGGCAAGCTTCTTGTTCTCCGCGCGCGCCTTCACCGCCATGTCGCGCATCGCCTCGAACTCTTCGCGCTGGACCATGTCCATTGAGTTGAGAACCCGCTCGGCCTGCCCGCGGAAGGCTGTCTCCATCTCCCGCCGCACGCCCTGCGCCGCTCCGGCGGCGTCCGTCATCAGCTTTGCCAAATCGTCCAGGATGCGGTTCGGTCCGGTGGTCATGGCGTCGGCCTCTTCGGTTTGCGCAGCCGCTTCGCATGCGGCCGCGTGATAGTGAACTAGGCACGCGGCGGCCGCATTGCAAGACGCATCGCAGCCCGGCGCGGGCCTCGGCCCATCCGTCGCAGCGGCCCGGCTTGACCTTTCCGCCCGGCTTCGACCATGGTCCGCCCGCCGCAACAAGCCCGGACGGACGCTTTGGAACATCTTCTCCTGCCGCTTGCGGCCCTGCCCTTTCCCGACATCGATCCGGTGATCGTCCAGCTCGGTCCGCTCGCCATCCACTGGTACGGGCTGGGCTATGTCGTCGGCATCCTCTTTGCCTGGTGGTACGCCAAGCGGCTGCTGGCGAACGCCGCGCTCTGGCGGGACCATCAGCCGCCCATGAAGCCGGACGACCTCGACGACTTCATCCTCTGGGCGGCGATCGGCATCGTGCTCGGCGGACGGATCGGCTACATCCTGTTCTACGACCTGGCGCGCTACATCGAGAACCCGCTCGCCATCCTGGCCGTCTGGGAAGGCGGCATGTCCTTCCATGGCGGCTTCCTGGGCACCACCGTCGCCATGATGCTGTTCGCCCGGTCCCGCGGCGCCGGGATCTGGAGCATGTTCGACGTCGTGGCCGCGGGCGTGCCCGTCGGCCTCGGGCTGGTCCGCGTGGCCAACTTCATCAATTCGGAACTCTGGGGCCGGGCGACCGACGTGCCCTGGGCCTTCGTCTTCCCCAACGGCGGCGAGGTGCCGCGCCATCCGAGCCAGCTCTACGAGGCGGCGCTCGAGGGGCTCGTTCTCTTCCTCGTGCTGCGCCTGCTCACCCACGGCTTCATGAAGCTGAAGAGTCCGGGCTTCGTGGCCGGTGCCTTCGTGGCCGGCTACGGCCTGTCGCGAATCGTGGTGGAGTTTTTCCGCGAACCCGACGCCCAGCTCGGCTACCTCTTCGGCGGCTGGCTGACGATGGGCATGGTGCTGTCGGTGCCGATGGTGCTCATCGGCGTTTGGGCGATGGTGCGCGCCCGCAGCGCGGCGGCATGACGCCGCTGGGCGAGAAGATCGCCGCGCTGGTGGCACAGGCGGGGCCGATCGGCATCGCCGAATACATGGCGCTGTGCCTGTTCGATCCCGAGCACGGCTACTACACGACGCGCGAACCCTTCGGATCGGCCGGCGATTTCACCACCGCGCCGGAGGTGAGCCAGATGTTCGGCGAACTCGTCGCTGTCTGGGTCTACATGGCCTGGCAGGGTGCAGGCAGCTCCGCGGAAATCTGCGTGGCCGAACTCGGGCCAGGCCGCGGCACGCTGATGAAGGACATGGTCCGCACGCTGGCGCAGTTCGACCGCGCTTTCGTCGACCGCACCCGGTTCGCCCTCGTCGAGGCGAGTCCGCGCCTCGTCGAGGTGCAGCGCGCGACACTCGCGCCGGCCCCCGGCCGCTTCGAATGGCACGACCGCTTGGAGCAGCTGCCAGACCTGCCGACCGTCTTCGTCGGCAACGAGATCTTCGATGCGATCCCGGCGCGGCAATATGTCAGACAGGGCGGACGCTGGTTCGAGCGCTGCGTCGGCCTCGACGACGCCGGCCGGCTGCGATTCGTGCTAAGCGCGGGCACTCTCGACGAAGCCCTCTTGCCGCCGGGCGCGGATCGCGTCCTCGACGGGACGGTGATGGAGGTGGCGCCGGCCCGCGAGGCCTTCATGCAGACGATCGCCGAGCGCATCGCGCGGCTCGGCGGGGCGGCCCTGTTCTTCGACTATGGCCACCTCGAGCCCGGCCTCGGCGACACCCTGCAGGCGGTGCGCCGGCATGCTCCGGACGGCGTCCTCGACCATCCCGGCGAGTCGGACCTGACGAGCCACGTGGATTTCCACAGCCTGGGGACGATCGCGGAGCGCTGCGGCCTCGCGATCCAGACGGCGACCCAGCGCGATTTCCTGCTCGCCCTCGGGCTTGCCGAACGCGTCGAAGCGCTTTCGGCCGGAAAGAGCGAGGAGGAGCGCGCCAGGATCGCAGGCGAGGCGCAGCGGCTGGCCGGCGCCGGCGAAATGGGTGAACTCTTCAAGGTGCTGCTCGTGACCCGCCCGGCCTGAGTCGACCGGTCCAAGCGGGTGGCGACACCCTCCCGGAACAGCGCCCTCCCGAGCGTCAACCTGCCGCCGCCAGACCTCGCATTGACTTGGCCACCCCCCTGCCCCACCATTTGCCGCCGAGGGAAACAGACATCATGACCACCATGTCACAGGAAGAGCGGCCGGCCCCGCTCCGGTCTCCCGCGCTCGACGCACTGGCTGCCGATGGCGTGCGCCATGGCTATTTCACCCGGCAGGGCGGCGTTTCGTCGGGCCTCTATGGCGGGCTGAACGTCGGCCTGGGCTCGAGGGACGAGCGCGCCGCGGTGCTGGAGAATCGCGCCCGCGTCGCCGCCCATATGGGCGTCGCGCCGGAACGGCTGTGCACGCCGCACCAGATCCACTCGCCGCGCGCCGTCACGGTCACCGCGCCATGGGCCGAGCGCCCGGAAGCCGACGCCGTCGTCACCGACCGTCCCGGCCTGGCGCTCGGCGTGCTCGCCGCCGATTGCGGGCCCGTGCTCTTCGCCGATGCGAAGGCCGGCGTGATCGGCGCCGCCCATGCCGGCTGGAAAGGGGCACTGGACGGCGTGCTGGAAGCGACCATCGAAGCCATGGTCGATCTGGGCGCCGATCCTGCCCGCATCGTGGCCGTCCTCGGGCCGTCGATCAGCCAGGCAAACTACGAGGTCGGGCCGGAATTCGTCGCGCGCTTCGTCTCCACGGAGCCGGAGAACGAGCGCTGGTTCTCGCCCTCGGCGCGACCGGGGCATTCGCTGTTCGACCTCAACGGCTATACCGTCGACCGGCTTGGCCGGGCGGGCGTCCGCGCTTCGCAACTCGGCCGCTGCACCTATGCCGACGAAAGCCTGTTCTTTTCGTACCGCCGCACCACCCACCGAGCCGAACCCGACTACGGGCGGCAGATATCGGCAATCGTCCTGGAGGATATCTGATGGCGCTTCACTTCGAGAGGACGGAATTCGACGCCCGGCGCGACCGGCTCGTCATCGAGATGGCCGACCGCAAGCTGGATGCGATGCTGCTGTTCGCGCAGGAGAGCATGTACTGGCTGACCGGCTACGACACGTTCGGCTTCTGCTTCTTCCAGTGCCTGGTCGTGAAGGCGGACGGCACGATGGTGCTCCTGACCCGCTCGGCCGACCTGCGGCAGGCGCGCCACACCTCCACCATCGAGGATATCCGGCTGTGGACCGACCGCGCCGGCGCCAACCCCGCGGTCGACCTGCGCAACCTGCTCAACGATCTCGACCTGCTCGGCTGTCAGATCGGCGTCGAATACGACACCCACGGCCTCACCGCCTTCAACGGGCGCCGTCTCGATGAGCAGTTGCAGACCTTCGGCAAGATCGTCGACGCGTCAGGGCTGATCCCGCGGCTGCGGCTGTTCAAGAGCCCGGCCGAAATCGTCAAGTCCACGCGCGCCGCAGCGCTGGCCGACGACGCGCTTGACGCGGCCCTGCCGCTGGTCAGGCAGGGCGCCGACGAAGGCAAGATCCTCGCGGCGATGCAGGGCGCCGTCTTCGAGGGCGGCGGCGACTATCCCGCCAACGAATACATCATCGGCTCCGGTCCGGACGCGCTTCTCTGCCGCTACAAGGCGGGACGCCGCAAGCTCAACAAGAACGACCAGCTGACGCTGGAATGGGCCGGCACCTTTCACCACTATCACGCCGCGATGATGCGCACGATCGTGCTCGGCAAGGTGTCGAAGCGCCACCAGGAACTGTTCGAAGCCGCCAGGGACGCCCTCGTCGCCGTCGAGACGGCGATGGTGCCCGGCAAGACCTTCGGCGACGTCTTCGACGCGCATGCGCGGGTGATGGAGGCGCACGGCCTGACGCGCCACCGGCTCAACGCCTGCGGCTACTCGCTCGGCGCCCGCTTCACGCCGTCCTGGATGGACATGCCGATGTTCTTCGCCGGCAACCCGGAGCCGATCGCGCCCGACATGACGCTCTTCGCCCACATGATCATCATGGATTCCGAGGCCGAGACGGCGATGACGCTGGGGCGCACCTACCTGACCACCGAAGGCGAAGCCAAGCCGCTCTCGCGTCATGATCTGGACTTGATCGTGCGATGAAAGCATAAATTGATCGTCGGCCGCCGGTGGGGCGGCAGCAGGGAGACAGGGGACATGCGTGCACCGGCGCGGAGACATGCGATCCTGCTCGCCTGTCTCGCGATCTCGGCCTGCAGCACCTCTGAGGCGCTCGACCCCCGCGCGCTGTTCAACGGCCAGCCCGCCGCCACGCCCGCGCAGCCGGAGACGCCCGCGAGCCCGCTTGTTCCGGCCGCCACCGGTCCGGTCGCCAGTTCGCGCCTGCGCATGGAATTCGCGCCGGTCGTGGGCGCGACCATCAACGCCGCGACGCCGCTGTCGCGCCGGCTGTCGCAACAGGCGCCGCAACGCGGCATCGAGATCGTTCCCGGCGGAGCGGCACCCGGGGAGTACCTCGTGAAGGGGTACCTGTCGGCGATCGGCGATGGAAACGAGACTATCGTCATCTTCGTCTGGGACGTGCTCGACACCGCCGGAAACCGCCTCCACCGCATCCAGGGCCAGGAGCGCATTGCCGCGAAGGCCGGCGCTGACCCCTGGCAATCGGTCCCGAACGCCACCATGGAGCAGATCGCCGACCGCACGCTCGGCGAAATCGCCGCCTGGGCGTAATCGCGCAGCGGCTGACCGAAGCACCAACGATACCCTTTCTTTGGAATAGCGGGCGAATGGCGCAGCCAGCGCTTGCAATAGCGCGGTCAGGCGCTAAAAGCCGCCTCACGATCCGTGCGTGGCGTCAGCCGGGGAAACTGCATGAAACTGTTTGCGGGCAATTCCAATCGGGTGCTGGCCGAGGCCGTCGCCCGCTACCTGAACATTCCCCTCGGGCGTGCGAGCGTCCGCCGCTTCGCCGACCAGGAGATCTTCGTCGAGATCCAGGAGAACGTCCGCGGCGAGGACGTGTTCATCCTCCAGTCGACCTCCTATCCGGCGAACGACCACCTGATGGAACTGCTGATCATGATCGACGCCTTCCGTCGGTCCTCGGCACGCCGCATCACGGCCGTCATCCCCTATTTCGGTTATGCCCGGCAGGACCGCCGTGCTTCCGGCCGCACGCCGATCTCGGCCAAGCTGGTCGCCAACCTGATCACCCGCTCGGGCGCCGACCGCGTGCTGACGCTCGATCTCCACGCCGGGCAGATCCAGGGCTTCTTCGACATCCCGACCGACAATCTCTTCGCGCTGCCGGTGCTGGTGCGTGACGTCAAGGCGCATTACCAGACCTCGAACGTCGTCGTGGTGTCGCCCGACGTCGGCGGCGTCGTGCGCGCCCGCGCGCTGGCCAAGCGGGTCGAAACCCTGCTCGCCATCGTCGACAAGCGCCGCGAACGGCCGGGCGAGTCGGAGGTCATGAACATCATCGGCGACGTCGACGGCAAGGACTGCCTCCTGATCGACGACATCGTCGATTCCGGCGGCACGCTGTGCAATGCGGCGGACGCATTGCTGGCCAACGGCGCAACCAGCGTCACCGCCTACATCACCCATGGCGTCCTCTCCGGCGGCGCCGTCGCGCGCATCGCCTCTTCCAAGCTCAAGGAACTGGTGATCACCGACTCGATCCAGCCCACCTCGGGCGTCGAGGCGGCGCCGAACATCCGCGTGGTTTCGATCGCCGACCTGATCGGCGAGGCCATCTCGCGCACGGCGACCGAGAAGTCGGTGTCGAGCCTGTTCGACTGAGAAGCGGCTGCACGCGGGACCGTCGCGCTTAACCGCGTCTTTAGGATGCGACTGTGCGAGTTCCTTTACAAATAGCCCTTAACGTGGGGGCATGCTGAATCGGCATCCAGAACCGTTTGGAAGAATGGATGGAACTGCTCGGGGCTCGGACGCGTCCGCAGCCGCCGCAGTCGTGTTCTGGGCCGCCTATCGCTGGCTGACGAAGCCGCGACGCTTCGATACGCCGGAAATTCGAGAACGGCTGATCCGCAGCATGTTCGAACGGCGGCTGGCCGTCCTCTTCGGCGTGCTGACATCCGTAGCGACCGCAATCACGGCCCTCGTTCTCACCGGCGCCTTGTGGCCCGTGGCCTGGATCGTCACCGAGATCGTTCTTTTCGCGGGCCGATACAGGAACGTCGAGAGGATCGCCACGAAGCCGGAGCAGGAACGGCATCGCGCCTATGCAAGGCTCGTCTTCTTCGGTGTTGCCTGGTCGGTGACATATGGTCTGGGACAATTCGCCTGTGCCACCAGCGGCATCGACCTGCTCATCGTGATGGGTGCGATCAATACAGCCGGCGCCGTGGGCAACATCGCCTCGCGCAATGCGTCTCTTCCACGCCTGGGCACGATCGCGATGGTCTTTGCAGGGTTGCCATTCGGGTTCGGTCTCTATCTCCACGGCGCGCCGGAGATGCTCATGGTATTCGTCATGGCGACCCTGCTGACCGGCGGCATGGTGCTGGTCATGCTGCAGAACCACGAGATCATGCTGCGCATGATCAACGCGGAATGGACAAATCACCTCGCCGCAAGAACGGACCGGCTGACCGAACTGCCCAACCGCATCCATCTGGAAGAACGCCTCATGGACCTCTGCGACGACCTCTCGACGATGCCGGGCGCGCCGTCCTTCGCCGTGCTCTGCCTCGACCTCGACGGGTTCAAGGCGGTGAACGACCAGTTCGGCCACGCAGCCGGCGACACCCTGCTGCGGGCGGTGGCCGGGCGGATCGTCCAGTCGATCCGCGACCGTGACATCGCCTGCCGGGTCGGCGGCGACGAGTTCGTCCTCCTGCTGCCCGACACGTCCGCGTCTGAGGCTTCGTTCGTCGCCGCAAGGCTGATCACCGCGATCTCGCGGCCTTACGACATCGGGATCGACCATCTGGTCCGCATCGGTGTCAGCGTCGGCAGCGCGGTGGCCGAAGAGCCGGGCGAATCTCCCCAGGGATTGCTGGACCGGGCCGACCAGGCGCTTTACTCGGCCAAGGCCGCCGGCAAGGGCGTGCACCGCGAAGGACTGATCGGCAGCGCCGGCCGCTGACGCTCGCGACCGTCAGGTCAGGGCCAGCGCAGCGCCGGCCGCCGCGCAGACGAAAAGCACCGCGATCAGGTTGACGTGATATCGCAGCAAGGCCACGCCGGCCGCGACCGCGATGGCGGCTGCCGCCGGATCGAAACTCAATGGCGAGGGCGACGGAAGCGACAGCGGCCCGAACGCCACCTCGCCGACTTCTCCGAACAGGACGTGCAGCGCGAACCATACGGCGAGATTGGCGATCACGCCCACCACGGCGGCCGTCACCGCAGAGAGCGCGGCCGCCAGCCAGCGAACATTGCGCACCGTCTCGACATAAGGCGCGCCGGCGAAGATCCAGAGGAAGCAGGGCACGAAGGTGAACCACAGCGTCACCAGCGCGCCTGCCAGGCCACCGACGATCGGATCCAGCCCCGACAGCCGTGCGCCGCCGAGCGCGCCGACGAAGAGAAGCACCAGAATCAGCGGCCCGGGCGTGGTTTCCGCCAGTCCAAGGCCGGTCAGCATCTCGTCGGGCCGCAGCCACTGGTGAACCTCGACCGCCTGCTGCGCCACATAGGCCAGCACGGCATAGGCGCCGCCGAAGGTGACCGCGGCCATGGTGGAGAAGAAGCCGGCTTCGACCGAGAGCACGTGATCCGCTCCCAGTGTCACCTGCAGTGCCGCGAGCGGCACGAACCAGAGCGCCAGCCAGGTGAGGCTGGTCGACAGGAATCGCCGGAGGCTCGGCCGCGTCCACTCCGGCCCCGCCGGCTCGACGACCGGGGCTTCGGCCGTGGCGGAACCATCTGACGACCGTCCAGCGGCGTGGAGCGCGGCGCCGATGGCCCCGGCCGCCAGGATGATCACCGGGAACGGCACGTCGAGGAAAGCGATGGCCACGAAGGCCGCCACCGCCAGCACGATCATTGTCCGGCTCTTCAGCGCCCGTTTCGACACCTTGACCAGCGCCTCCAGCACGACGGCCAGCACGGCTGCCTTGAGACCGAAGAGCAGGCCCTGCACGAGCGCCAGTTCGCCTGCCAGCATGTAGGCGATGGTGAGCGCGGTGATCAGCACGGCCCCGGGCAGGACGAAGAGCAGGCCCGCGACCAGCCCGCCGCGCACGCCGTGCAGCAGCCATCCCGCATAGGTGGCGAGTTGCATCGCTTCGGGGCCAGGCAGCAGCATGCAGTAGTTCAGCGCATGCAGGAAGCGCGCCTCGTCCAGCCACTTCCTTTCCTCGACGAGGATGCGGTGCATGAGCGCGATCTGGCCTGCCGGGCCGCCGAAGGACAGGAGCCCGATGCGGGCGAAGACGGCGACGACCTCGCCGAACGGGACCAGCCTCCCGGCAGAATCGGCGGCCGACGTAGCAGGGGCCAGGCTCATACGTCCGCTCCGATCGCCTCGACGGGATTGCCTCGGGCCTGCCAGGCTGCGAAGCCGCCGTCGAGATAGCGGCAATCGACGCCCAACCCGGCCAGCCGGTTCGCGACGTCCCGGCTGACCTCGTGTCCATGGACGCAGAAGACGACAACGGTGCGACCAACGAGGGCGCGAGCCCATTCGGCTACGCGCTCGGGTTCGCCGCGCAGCGAATCCGGAATGGTCAGGCCGGACGCCGCACGGGCCGGCCCCTTTCTCACGTCGATCAGCAATGGTGCGTCGCAAGCATTCGAGAGATCGGCGCAAGTGATGGATTTCGGCATGACGGGCCTCCGCAACAGACGAGCGAAGGCGGACTTGAGCCGAAGCCTCTGGCGGGGAGTCCACCCATGCCCCCGCACTCCGACGCTACAGCGACGCTGCGCCGCGATCAACCGGCCGGGCGTGAAGGACATTCGATCCCTCGCGGCGACAGGCCGGTCAGTCCCCTGCCGACGGCTCCCGCTCCCGGGCCGCGATATAGCCGCGCGGCGAGACGCCGAGCATCTGGCGGAACATCGTCGTGAAGGCCGGCGCGCTGTCGTAGCCGAGGTCGAGGGCGACCGTCGTCACCGCGATGCCGGAGGCGAGCCGCGGCAGGGCGGCAAGCAGCGTCGCCTGGCGACGCCACAGCGACAGGCTGAGGCCCGTTTCTCGCTGGAAGGCGCGGGTAAAGCCGCGCCGGCTCATGCCCGCCCGATCCGCCCATTCGTCGATCGTGACGTGCGGCGTCGGCGCATCGAGGAAGCCGCGGCAGAGTCGCGCCAGGCGTTCGTCGGATGGCAGGGGCAACGCGAACGGCCTGACCGGCAGCCGGGGGATCTCGAGCAGGATGAGGCGCATGATTGCCCGCGCGCGCTCGTCGTCGGCGTCCTTCGCGCTCAGGTCGACAGCTTCGACCACGAGGCTGCGCATCAGCCCGCTCATCGCCAGCACGCGCAGCACTGACGGCAACCCGGGTGCTGCGCCGGGCACGACATAGGCGGAGCGCATCCGAACTTCGCCCAGCATCTCGACCGCATGCGTGATCCCGGCCGGGATCCACATCGCGTGGCCGGGCGGCACGATCCACCGCCCCTGTGCCGTCGAGACCAGAACCACGCCCGACAGGGCGTGCAGCAACTGCGAACGGCGGTGTTGGTGCGGCGCGACGCGGTGGCCGTCCGGATAGTCGCCCGCCGCGGCCACCACGTCGCCCGCCGCCGCCTCGATCCAGTCCAGCCGCCGGCGATGCTCGTCGTCTCCGGCCGCGGTCGCCGCAATGCGTGTCGAAGGCAAGCGTGTCCTCCCGATGCTGGCCCACTTGCGAATGAAATCGAACGAACCACGAAGGACGAACGGCGGCAAGAGGCGTAGACGCGGTCTGCACATCCGGGATCAGCATCTTGACCGACACGACCATCGGCGCCGTCCGCCGCACCGCTTCCGCCACCGTCTTCCCCGTCATCTTCGCGGTGAGCCTCTGCCACCTGCTGAACGACGTGATGCAGTCGCTGCTGGCGGCGATCTATCCGATGCTGAAGACCGACTATGCCCTCGATTTCTGGCAGATCGGGCTTCTCACCTTCACCTTCCAGGTCACCGCCTCGCTGCTGCAGCCGGCCATCGGTTTCTACACCGACAAGCGGCCGATGCCGCAGTCGCTCCCCTTCGCCATGGCCTCCACCATGGCCGGCCTGCTGCTGCTCGCCTATGCGACGACCTATCCGCTGCTTCTGGCCGGGGCGGCGATGATCGGCATCGGCTCGGCGATCTTCCACCCCGAGGCGTCGCGCGTGGCGCGGCTCGCTTCGGGCGGCCGCTACGGGCTGGCGCAGTCGCTGTTCCAGGTGGGCGGCAATTTCGGCACCGCGATCGGCCCGCTCCTCGCCGCCTTCATCGTGGTGCCGCGCGGCCAGGCCAGCGTCGCCTGGTTCTCGCTGGTGGCGCTGCTGGGCATGGTCATCCTGCGGCAGGTCGGCAACTGGTACGGACGCTACAACGCCGCGAATGCCGGACGCCCGGCCGCCAGCCGGACCCTGCCGATCTCGCGCAACCGCGTGGTGATGTCGATCGTGGTGCTGGCGCTTTTGATGTTCAGCAAGAACACCTACACGGCCTCGATCACCAGCTACTACACCTTCTTCCTGATCGAGCGCTTCGACGTCTCGGTGCAGCAGTCGCAGATGATGCTGTTCCTGTTCCTCGGCGCGATGGCGCTGGGCACCGTGCTCGGCGGGCCGTTCGGCGACCGCTTCGGTTCGAAGACGGTGATCTGGTTCTCGATCCTGGGCGTCCTGCCCTTCACCCTCGCCCTGCCCTATGCGGACCTGTTCTGGAGCGGTGTCCTGACCATCCTGATCGGCGTCATCCTCGCTTCGGCCTTCCCGGCGATCGTGGTCTTCGCGCAGGAACTCGTGCCGGGACGGGTCGGCATGATCGCCGGCATCTTCTTCGGCATGGCCTTCGGCATCGGCGGCATCGCCGCAGCCGTTCTCGGCGTTCTCGCCGACGCGAAGGGCATCGAGTTCGTCTACTGGCTCTGCTCGCTGCTGCCGTTCCTCGGCCTGCTGACGGTGTTCCTGCCGTCGATGAAGGAACTGCGCCCCGGCCGCTGAGGGCGCGGCGCGCCTGCGCCTACCTGCCCGGATACTGCTCGTCGGTCACCGGCTCCATCCAGTCGATGTGCTTGCCGTCGAGCGCCTCGTGGATGGCGATGTGGCTCATGGCGGTCTCGGGACCTGCGCCATGCCAGTGCTTTTCGCCCGGCGCGATCCACAGCGTGTCGCCGGGCCTGAGCTCGATCACCGGCTCGCCGAGCTTCTGCGCCAGGCCGTATCCCGAGACGACGTGCAGCGTCTGGCCGAGAGGGTGCGTGTGCCAGTTGGTGCGCGCACCGGGTGCGAAATGAACGGTCACCGCCCGCACCCGCGACGGCTCGTCCGCCTCGACGATCGGATCCTGCCAGACGGTACCGGTGAACCACTCCGACGACGCCCGCTTGCTGGGCCGCTGGCCGCTGGTGAAATGCTGCATGTTCGTCTCCTCCATCCGTGCCTTCGGATAGGGAAGGCAGACATGAGGGCCCGTCAAGGGCGGCCTTGCCGTCACGCGACCATGGAGGTGGCGGACAAAGTCCCGAAGGCCTCGCGGATCGCGTCGGCCATGCCGCCCACCGCGCCGCCGGTTGCGCCCGGATGGCGGTGCAGGACGACATGCGAGGCGTCGATGTCGCCGAAGCCGTCGGCGGGTCCGAGTTCGCGGCAGCCTTCCGGGATGTTGCTGCGCGAGATCGGCGCGATGGCGAGCCCCGACAGGACGGCAAGCTTCAGCCCGCCACTGGTGTCGCTCGAATAGGCGATGCGATAGTCGACGCCGCGCTGTTCCGGGGAGCGCAGGGCGAACTCCCGGCACCAGCCGGAACTCCCGTAGAGCGCGATCGGCACCGGCGTCTCCTCATGCATGCGATGCACGGTCGAGGTCACCCAGACCGTCGGATCGGTCATCAGGATCTCGCCTTCCGAGAAATCCTGCCATTCGAAGATGACGGCGAGGTCGAGTTCCCCCGCCCGCACCTTGCCGAGATGGACGGCCGAGCATCCGTAATTGACGGTGAGGTCGACGTCGGGATGGCGTTTGGAAAAGGCGCCAAGAGCACGCGACAGGATCGACTGCCCGTATTCCTCCGGGATGCCGATACGCACGAGCCCGCTGAGCGGCGGCGCGCGGAAGGCGGCCACCGTCTCCTGCATCAACGCCACGATGCGCCGGGCGTTGGGCAGGAGCAGGCTACCGCGGCGGGTCAAGACGACGCCGCGCGAACCGCGTTCGAACAGCACGTCGCCCACGGCGTCCTCGAGCCGCTTGACCTGCATGCTGACGGCCGACTGGGTGCGCCCGACCCGTTCCCCCGCCCGGGTGAAGTTACCGGTCTCCGCCACGGCCACGAAGGTGCGCAGAAGATCACTATCCAGGTTCATACTGCGCCTCCCCGTCATTCAGAATGCTGATGACAGGCATTCTTTCAATTCGTTTGCGCGATGTCAAATCGGCTGCCACCGTGCGGCCAGAAGGCAGGATGGAAGGAGGCGGTCATGTCGCTGCTGACGGTGATGCCCACGGTTCCGACTGCGGCGAGACGGTTCTGGACGGTCCTTTTGCGCATGCTCCCGGCGCGGGCAAAGCCGGTGGCAGCCGTGCCCGTGAAACTGGACGCGCGCCTGCTCGCCGACATCGGGTTGACCGAGCAGGACGTCCTGAGCGTCGAAAGACGATACTGGCGCGAATGGGAGAAGTCCCAGCGAGCCTGGAATCTCTAGCTCTTGTCCCCGGTCGGCGCGGCATCCTCCAAGCGGAGATCTCCACCCGCGGCGGCATCCGCGTCCGGTGTCGCGGCGGTCCGCGGTGTCTCGGCAGACTGCGAATAGTGCACCTCGTCGGGCGCATTCGAACCGCCGGTGACGACGAAGGCCATCGCCTGGTCGAAGGTCCAGTCGGTGAAGGTTACCTTGTCGATCGGTACGATCTCGATGTAGCCGTTGGTCGGATTGGGCGCAGTCGGCACATAGACGGCCACAAGCTCGTCGCCGGTCGTGGCATCGCGCAGCGTACGGGTGACGATGCCGATCGCCTTCATGTCGCGGGACGGGAAATCGATCAGGACCACGCGCTGGCTGCCCTCCCCGGCCGGCCCGCTGATGGCCAGGAAGCGCTTGGTGGCGCGGTAGATGGTCTCCACGAAGGGTATCGCACCGACAGCCTTCTCGAACAGAGAGATGAGGCGCTGTCCGATGACACGGCCCGCCGCCCAGCCCAGCACGTAGAGGAAGACCAGCACCACCAGAACGGCGGCGATCGACTGCAGCGTGTCGTTCAGCAGGAGATCGGCGATGCCGGGATTCGTGGCCCGCAACCCGCGTGCGACGCCACGGATCCAGGGTTCGCCGACGCTCGACAGCAACTGGAAGAGGAAGCGCACGATCACATAGGTGATGACGAGCGGCGCGGCCGTGAGCAGCCCGATGACGATGGTGCGTCCGATCGGCTTCAAGAGCCTGGCCTCCATGGCGGGTTGGCGAGAGGGAACGTGACGACACAGTCTAGCCGAGCCGTCGGCTGCGGAGTACCCCCGCGCCGCGTGGCAGACGCGCAGCGGCGCCGGAGGTTCCACCGGACGCGCCGGATGCCCAACTTGCGCTGCCGCGGCCCTTCGGCTATAGCACCGCCACCCGCGTAGACACCCTTGGAGGCAACGCGGCTGAGGGCCGCCCCGTCAGGCGGCTTTCGACGTTTGAGGTCGGCCGTGCCGACCCCAGGCGCTCCAGCAACACCGAAAGGAAATGCCATGAGCCAGCAGGCTTACGAGCTGAAGGCCGAGGCGCGCGAACGGGTCGGTAAGGGGTCCGCCCGGGATGTTCGCCGCAACGGTAAGGTTCCCGCCGTGATCTACGGCGGCAAGCAGCCCCCCGTCGCCATCGCCCTGTCCTACAAGGACGTCTACATGAAGATCCACGGCGGCGGTTTCCTGACCACCGTCGCGACCATCGACGTGAACGGCGAGAAGATCCAGGTCCTGCCGAAGGACTTCCAGCTGGATCCGGTCAAGGACTTCCCGATGCACGTCGACTTCCTGCGCATCGACCGCGACTCCGTCGTCACCGTCGAAGTGCCGGTTCACTTCGTCAACGAGGAGAAGAGCCCCGGCCTCAAGCGCGGCGGCGTGCTCAACATCGTCCGTCACGAGGTCGAATTCGTCTGCCCGGCCAACGCGATCCCCGAATTCATCACGGTGGACCTCGAAGGCACGGATCTCGGCGACTCCATCCACATCTCCTCCGTGAAGCTGCCGGAAGGCGTCAAGCCGACCATCGCCGATCGCGATTTCACGATCGCCACGATCGCCGCGCCGGCCGGCCTGCGCTCGGAAGGCGCCGAGGAAGAGGCTTCCGAAGGCGAAGAGTAATCCTGTCGTCGGGAGGGCTGACCCGTGCACATCATCGCAGGTCTCGGCAATCCCGGCTCCAGATACGCCCGAAACCGGCACAATGTCGGTTTCATGGCGGTGGACGCGATCGCCCGCCGCCATTCCTTCTCGCCTTGGGCGAAGAAGTTCCGCGCCGAGATCGCCGAAGGCATGCTGGGCGGCGAGAAGGTGCTGCTGATCAAGCCGCAGACCTTCATGAACGCGTCCGGAGAATCCGTCGGCGAGGCGATGCGCTTCTACAAGCTCGCGCCGTCCGACATCGTCGTCCTCTATGACGAACTCGACCTCGCTCCCGGGAAGATCCGCATCAAGACCGGCGGCGGCGCCGGCGGCCACAACGGCATCCGCTCGCTCGACAGCCATGTCGGCAAGGACTATCGCCGCGTCCGCATCGGCATCGGCCATCCGGGCGACAAGGCACTGGTGCACAACTGGGTGCTCGGCGACTTCGCCAAGATCGACTCGATCTGGCTCGATCCGCTGCTCGACGCCATCGCCGACAACGCCGACATGCTGGCCAGGGGCGACGACAACTCCTTCATGAACAAGGCCGCCCTCGCCGTCCCCGGCGACGGGAAGTCGCGCCGCGACGGCGCGGAAGAAGAAGCGCCGGCCCCGCCGAAGGGCAAGAGCCACATCCGCCAGGCCCGCCCCCCGCAACAGCCGGTCAAGCTGCCCGAGAGCGGCCCGATGGCGGCGATGCTGAAGAAGCTGTTCGGCAAGGGGGAGTAGGCGGGCTGGGGAGTGTGGCTCGGCGTCTGGTTTCGACCCCTTGCAGTCAGTAGGCATGGTTTGGCAGCAGCCCGAAAACAGCCATTCGAAGGGAAGTCGGATCTCGGCTCGAACGGAACCGACTGCGGAATGGCGGGTTTCGAGTGATGGTCTTCGGTAACCTGCCGTACTTAGGCCGCCCATGAATGGTTCATTTTTCGAGGCAGCTCGCGCCCAACTCGGAACGCGGGCGACCGCCCCGGCGCTACCTTTCGCAGCCGGGATCGAACTGGCCTATGACCAGCTCGAAGTGAAATGCGGGCCGTTCAAGCCGGGCGCTGACATTACCGACTCGGCAGCTCCAATGTGTGATGGCCCTGCAGGCTGACGTCAGCTCCCCATCAGGTCCTTGATCCCGCCGATGAAACTCGCGTCGTCCTTAGCCTTTCGGTCGCCGAGAAGCGCATGGGCGTCCTGGCCCGCGCGGAAGCGGAGGCGGTTTCCGGTCTCGTTGGCGCTCTGCCAGATCACCTCGGCCACAACGTTGGGGGAGGACGGGCTCGCGGCCAGCTTGCCAAACAGCCGCCCCATGGCCGCGGCGGTCGGGGCATAGTCGGAGAGCGTTTCATCCATCGCAAAGTCGAAGGAACGGCCGCCGAAATCTGTCTTGATCATCCCCGGCTCGACGATGCGCACGCGGATGCCGAGCGGCTCGAGTTCATAGTGCAGCGCCTCCGACATCCCTTCGACGGCGAACTTGGTGCCGTGGTAGAGCGTGCCGAGCGGGAAGGAAATCTGCCCGCCAATGGACGAGATATTAACGATGGTGCCCGAGCGGTTCGCCCGCATGTGAGGCAGCACGGCCTTCGTCACCTCCAGCAGCCCGATCACGTTGGTGTCGAACTGGCGCCGGATGCGATCGGTCGAGAAGGCCTCGAGCGGGCCATATGCCCCGTAGCCGGCGTTGTTCAGCAGCACGTCGATCCGACGGAATCGCGCGATCCCCTCGGCCACCGCCTCCGCGATGGACCCCGCGTCGGTCACGTCGAGCCGTGTCACCATCACGTTGTCAAGCCTGGCCAGGTCCGCGCCGGCGGACGGGTCGCGCATGGTGGCGATGACATTCCAGCCCTCGGACTGGAACCGCAGGGCCGTGGCCTTGCCGATGCCGGACGAAGCGCCCGTGATCAGGATAGTGCTCATGATTGTCTCCTCAGGCGTTCAGGTCGAGCATCTGCGCAATGCCGAATTTGGTCATGACTGTGCGGGTCACGTCGTGCAGCACGTCGTTGTAGCGTTCGATCTGGGGGCCGACGCCAGTGTGGTCGACGACCGTGCGGAACGGCTTTTTCCCGAAGGGCATGTCTAGAAGGATAACCACGGCTTCAGCGATCCGCTCGGGGCGCTGGTCGGGCGTCGCCTCCAGCATCTGCGCCAGACCTGCCGCCGACATCGCGGGCACCTGTGCGAACGCGCCATAGCCAGCCTCGCGGCCCGGATCGTCGGGCGTGACCATCCCGTCGAAGAAGGCCGTTGGCATGGCGCCCGGTTCGATAATGCAGGATTCGATGCCAAAGCTCGAAAGCTCGGTCCGGTAGCATTCCACGATAGCCTCCAGCGCCCATTTCGAGGCCGAATAGGTACCGTAAAACGGTGTGGCGATCCGGCCGATCAGGCTGGAGGTATAAAGGATCGTGCCGCGGCCATGCGCGCGCATGTGGGGCAAGGCCGCGCGCATTACTCGCTGGATGCCCATAACGTTGACGTCAAAAACGCGGTTCATGTCCTCGGGCGACATCAGTTCCTGAATGCCGTAGGAGCCGATCCCGGCATTGTTGAACAGCACGTCCAGACCGTCCAGCACCGCGATGGCCTGCGCCACGCCCGCGTCACTGCTGGCGCTGTCCGTCACGTCCATCTCGACGATCCTCGCGCCCGCGGCCTCCAACTCGGCGACCGTAGCGGCGCTGCGCCCCGCACGGCTGCGTACGCTGCCCACGACTGCGTGCCCGCGCTCCAGAAGCGCCAGTGCCGTTGGCTTGCCAAAACCGCCCGCAATACCGGTGATGAAAATCTTCGCCATGTTCGCCTTCCTTTTGGTTGCTCAGACGAGCCTAATGCGACGGAGTCCCTCATTCTTTCCTGATTTTACGAGTTTCTTGCCTGATCCTCCGGGCACGGCGAGTTTCGAACAACAAGGCACGGGCTCTGTGCTAAAGGGAGGGCCAACGAGGAAAGCATGACACACGGCAACCTTTTGCATCACGTATCGTCGTTGCTTGACCGGGAGGGACCCGCGCAAGGCGTGCTTGCGGATGGCCCCAGCGGACTGCATTTCCTGCGGTTCGCGGCTCCGTCCGGGCAGGATGCGACCGTCTACCGCCCGCTTCTGTGCCTTGTTCTGCAAGGCGCCAAGGAGGTCGGCACGAGCACGAGAACCCTGCGCGTCGCGGACGGACAATCGCTCGTTGTCAGCCATGCCCTGCCCGTCGTCTCTCGCATCACCGAGGCCACGCCGGACCGCCCTTACGTTGCCCTCGTCGTCCCGATCGACCTCGACCTTCTGCGCGGGATGGTCGCCGACGTGGCGCCCGCCCGTGCCGCCAGCCCGCATGACCCGTTCTCGATCTCGCTCTGCCAGACTGACCTGGAAATGGAGGAAGCGCTTCTGCGCTATCTCAGGCAATGCGAGAGCGAAGAGGCGCGCCGCCTGCTGGCCCCGATCACGGCGCGGGAAGTCCACGCGCGGCTTCTCCTCGGTGCCCATGCTGAGCCGCTGCACAAGCTGCTCTGGCACGAGACAACGGCCAGTCGTATTTTCGAGGCCACGCGCGAGATCCAGTCCGACTTGGCCCGGCCGCTGGCGGTGCGCGACCTTGCGGACCGAACCGGCATGAGCAGTTCGGCCTTTTTCGAGCACTTCAAGGCCGTCACCGGCACCTCGCCGTTGCAATACCAGAAGGACCTGCGTCTCTTGCGCGCCCGCGAGGCGTTGCGCAGCACGAACAAGAAGGTCTCCGAGATCGCGTTCGGGGTCGGATACGAAAGCTCGGCCCAGTTCTCGCGGGAATACGCCCGCAAGTTTGGCTTGCCTCCAAGGCAGGACCGCTCCGTCCACGCAGCAGAGTAGCCGTCATTCAGCTGCTATCCTATCCGGATGGCCGTCGCTCCTTGAGATTTTCAGTGGCTTAGGGTGCGCTTAGTACCCAGATTTTAGGCGCGTTGCCGTCGAAGTGCGGTGGTCACCTGGATGGCCGCTTTCCCAACTCGTCGCCTAGAAGCCGACAGTCCGCATTCCACCCCATTGCAGCCACCCACCCCCACCTCCCCCCATGCAACGCCCCGCCCTCCCGCGCGTTTCGATCCCGAACGCACCAGCCACGGGAACGCCTGCATGAACGAGCCTTCCGAGCCGGGCGAGGTGGAGAGCCTCGTCGAGACGGTGGAGAGCGCGGCCGAGGGGGATGGCGACGTTTCCGTGGGGGAACTCGTCGAGACGATCGGCAATGACGCGCTGGCGTCGCTGATGCTGGTCTCTTCGCTCATCATGGTGTCGCCCGCGAGCGGCATACCCGGCCTGTCGACGGCCGGGGCCACCATCGTCGCGCTCGCCGCCATTCAGCTGGCGGTGGGACGACACACGATGTGGCTGCCCGGCTTCCTGGCGAAGCGGCGCGTTGCCCGCTCCAGGCTCCACAAGGCGGCCGACTGGCTGGACAAGCCGGCCCGGTTTCTCGACCGCATCACCGGCCAGCGGCTCAGCTTCCTTGCGGCGCGGCCGTTCAGCATCGCGCCGGCACTGCTGTGCGTCCTGATCGCGCTCTGCGTGCCGTTTCTGGAACTCATCCCCTTCTCCGCCTCGATCGCCGGCAGCGCCATCGCCTTCATCGCGCTCGGGCTCGTGGCGCGCGACGGCGTGCTGATCATCCTCGGCCTGCTGGCGACGCTGGGCGCGGCGACGCTGGTGTGGACGGTGGCGACTTAGGCCCTGGTTCGCTTGACCGCTCGTCACGAAACCACGATATCACGAAAACAGGAATCTCGTGATATCGTGAGGTCGCGGTGAAGAACGTTACCGTTTCCATGGATGACAGACTGGCCCAGGAAGTGAGGGTCGAGGCGGCGAAGGCCGGCAAATCCATGTCCAGGTACATTTCGGACGTGGTCGAGGCCGCCGTACGCGCATCGCCGGCAGGCGAGATACGCAACCGGCAACTGGACGCGATCGAGGCCATCCTGTCCGGCCCCAGATGGGACGTCACGGAAAACGGCAGGATGCCGACGGCGGACGAGCGCAATGCCCGTCGCTGAGGTCTTCGTCGATACCAACGTCCTGTTGTACGTGCACGATGCCCGGAACGCCGAAAAGCGGGACATCGCAGCTCGGTGGCTTCATCGGCTTGCTCGGGACCAGCGCGCGCGCGTCAATCTTCAGGTCCTGAACGAGCTTGCCTCCGTACTCGAGCGCAAGCGCTGGTTCGATACGCATGAAGACGTCTTTCGCATCGTCGATCACTTCGCGGCGCTCGGCTCCAGTCCCGTCACCCTGAAAGCCGTCGAAACGGCTCGGACGATCAAGCGCGCCAACGGGTTTTCCTGGTGGGACTGCCTGCTTTTGGGCTCCGCGGTGGAACTCGGGTGTAGCCATTTCCTCTCCGAGGATTTACAGGACGGCCAGCAAATCGGCGGCTTGACGGTCGTCAATCCATTCCTCCACGATCCGGCCGAAATCCTCGGCCCCTAGGAGAGTTCATACCCATGGGCTTCAAATGCGGCATCGTTGGGCTTCCCAACGTGGGCAAGTCGACCTTGTTCAATGCGCTCACCCGGACCGCCGCCGCGCAGGCGGCGAACTATCCCTTCTGCACCATCGAGCCGAACACCGGCGAGGTGGCGGTGCCGGATCCGCGGCTGAAGAAGCTCGCCGCTGCCGGCAAGTCGAAGGAGATCATCCCGACCCGCATCTCCTTCGTCGACATCGCCGGCCTGGTGCGCGGCGCCTCGAAGGGCGAAGGGCTCGGCAACCAGTTCCTCGCCAACATCCGCGAGGTCGACGCGGTGGTGCACGTGCTGCGCTGCTTCGAGGATGACGACATCACCCATGTCGAGGGCCGCATCGACCCCGTGGCCGACGCCGAGACGGTCGAGACCGAGCTGATGCTGGCCGACCTCGACAGCCTCGAGCGCCGCATCGTGCAGTTCCGCAAGCGCGCCGGCGTCAAGGACAAGGAAGCGCTGACCATCCTGCCGGTCATGGAACAGGCGCTCGCCCTGCTCAACGACGGCAAGCCGGTGCGCATTCTTCTGGGCAAGCTGGCAGCAGACGAGCTCGAGATCCTGCAGTCGCTCAACCTCCTGACCGCGCATCCCGTCCTCTACGTCTGCAACGTCTCGGAGGCCGACGCCGCCAAGGGCAATGCGCACACTGCCGCCGTGGAGAAGATGGCCGCCGCGCAGGGCGCCGGTACCGTCGTCATTTCCGCCGCGATCGAAGCGGAGGTGGCGCAGCTTCCCGACGAGGAGGCGCAGGAATTCCTCGCCGATCTCGGCCTCAAGGAGCCGGGCTTGGACAAGCTCATCCGCGCCGGCTACGACCTTTTGCACCTGATCACCTATTTCACCGTCGGTCCGAAGGAGACGCGCGCCTGGACCATCCACCGCGGCACCAAGGCGCCGCAGGCGGCCGGCGTCATCCACACCGACTTCGAGAAGGGCTTCATCCGCGCCCAGACCATCGCCTATGACGACTTCGTCACGCTGGGAGGCGAAGTCCCGGCCAAGGAAGCGGGCAAGGCGCGCGACGAAGGCAAGGAATACGTCGTCCAGGACGGCGACGTGCTGCTGTTCAAGTTCAACGTCTGAGCGACGCGCGGCGGGGTCGCCTCCGGCACCGGACGCCGATGCGACGCGTCCGGGAGGCGCCCTTGCCGATCCAGTCCCCGTCCCTTCGCCCGGCCACCCGAGCCGACGCGGCCTTCTTCGTGGATCTCGAGGAAGCCTGCATGCGCGCCTACGCGGTGGCGCTGTGGGGCGAGTGGCGCCCCTCGGCGACCGTCGAGAGCTTCGATCCGGCGGGCATGCGCGTCATCCTGATGGACGGACAGGACGCTGGCGTGCTCGTGACAGGACCGGAGGCAGGGCATCTGCGCGTCCAGAAGCTCTATGTATCGCCCGACTGCCAGAACCGTGGCCTGGGCGCCTGGGCCCTCGGCGTGGCGATCGCCGAGGCCGAGGCCGCCGGGCTGCCGGTGATGCTCACCGTGCTCACCACCAACCCCGCCCGCCGCTTCTACGAGCGCGAGGGGTTCCGTCTCGCGGGCGAGACCCCGGAGCGTCTCACGATGGTGCGTCCGTAGCGGGGACCGCGCCCGCCGGAAGAACGGCCGTTTCCGCGCCGTCCCGGGGCCGACGGCCTCCGTCCCCCCGGTCCCGCAGGTCCGGCCCGATCACGATCGCGAGGGTGCGCGCCGCCCCGCTTCCGCCGGTTCCCGCCGCGTGCGATGTCTGGGGCATGAACACGCAGACCCACATGCTGATGGGCGCCGCCCTGTTCGGCCGGCCGATGCCGAGGCTCGCCTGGGCGGCGGTTGCCGGCGGCATCGCTCCCGACGTCCCGATGTACCTCATCGTCGCCGGGCTGCGCATGGTCGGCTACCCGATGCGCGAGATTTTCGAGCGGCTCTACTGGGAGAACTGGTGGCAGATCGCCAATGCGATCGGCCATTCCTTCGTGCTCTGGGGCGGACTGGTCGCCGTGTCGCTTACCCTACTTCCCCGGCCCTGGTCGGACCGCTTCGCGGCGCAGCCCGCGTCGGCCACCGGACGCAACGATCCCGCGCCTCCGGCCGGCCGCCTGACGCGATCCGCGCCGCTGCTCTTCGCCGTCTCGGCCTCCGCGCTCCTGCATTCGGCGATCGATTTCCTCGTCCACCGCGACGATGCCCACATGCAGTTCTGGCCATTGACCGAGTGGCGGTTCCGTTCGCCGCTGTCCTACTGGGATCCGGCCCACGGCGGGACCTGGTTCGGCCTCTTCGAGGCCGCGCTCGGCATCCTGCTGATCGTCGTCCTCTTCCGGCGCTACCGCTCGCGCCGCCTTCGGGCGCTCCTTGCCCTGGCGCTCGTGCTCTACGCCGCGGTTCCCGCCTATTTCATCTTCGGCATGGCGCACCATTGACCAGGCCCGCCCGGAGGCGGGCCTGGCGATGGTCGCTGCAGACGCCTCAGGTCCGCTTGACCGGGCAGGTCGAGAGGCCGAGCACCGTGTAGAGCGGACACCAGCCCATCAGGCCGGTGGCGATCGGTACGAGGCCGATCAGGCTCCAGTAGCGCCAGGACGCATCGGGGTAGAGGAAGAAGAGCGACAGCAGCACGAGGCCCGCCACGACGCGCAGCGCCCGGTCGATCGTGCCTTCATTGATCTTGAACATGTAAGTCCCTTCCTTGATCCAGGATGGCCGCCAAGGTGCGCCACCCGTCAATGGCGCCTGTATGGTCTTTCACGAGCGTCCGGTCGGTGACGTCGTCACATTCGGAAGACTGCAATGTGCTGGCACTCCGGGCGGTCCGCCCGGGCTAATGGAACGCATCATCCGCCGACCAACGCAGCCAGGCGTCCCCGGTCCGTGATCCTGATCTGGCCGCGATCGAGGTCGACGAAGCCTTTCGCCGCCAGCGCCTCGAGCCGCCGCGAGACCACCTCGCGAGCCGAACCGATGGCGGTGGCGATCTGCTGGTGGGTCAGGTGCGCGACGCCGGAGGCATCGGCCCGCTCGAGCAGCAGCCCCGCCAGCCGCTCCTCGATCCGCACGAAGGCGACCTGTTCGAGCACGCGCGTCACGTCGCCCATGCGTTCGGCGAAGGCGCGGAAGACGAAGCGCCGGAAGGCCTTCGAGCTTTCCATCAGGTTCATGAACAGGCCGCGCGGCACGATCGCCATGGTTACCGGCGTCTCTGCGATTGCTTCCCCCGTATAGTGCTGGCCGCCCAGCATGCCGAGCGTCGTCTGGATGCAGGTCTCCCCGGCCTCGACCGTGTAGAGCAGGATCTCGCGGCCCGACCGCCCCGTCAGGTAGACCGCGACGCGTCCGGACTTGACCAGGACAAATCCCTTCGCCTCGTCGCCCGGGCGAAACAGCACCGTCCCCTCCCCGACCGTCGTCCTCGGCAGCCGCGAGAGGTGTTCTGCGGCGGACGGGTCGAGCGCCGCGACGAGATCGTCGATGTGATCGTCCATGGTCCCCCGCTCTGCCGCCGCCGTCCTGCTGCCCGCATTGTCGCGCGCATCGCGCCCGGGCGAAAGCCCGCTGCGACGATCCTCCGCAGGTGCGGGCGGCGCTTGCGCTCGCTGCGGAAACCGGCGAAAAACCGTTCGGCTTTGAACAAGGTGACCCGGATGACGGACAAGACATGGGCCTATGAGGATTTCGAGGTCGGCAGGATCATCGATCTCGGCCCCCGCAGGGTGGAGGCACCGGAGATGATCGAATTCGCCGCCGAATTCGATCCGCAACCGATGCATCTCGACGAGGAAGCGGGAAAGGCCAGCATCCTCGGCGGTCTCGCGGCGTCGGGCCTGTTCACCGCCGGCATCTTCATGCGCATGATGTGCGACGCCTATCTGCTGGACTCCACGTCTCAGGGCTCGCCCGGCGTCGATTACCTGAACTTCCGGCGGCCGCTGCTCGCCGGCGACACGCTGAGCGGCCGCACGACGGTGCTCTCGCGGCGCGTGTCGTCCTCCCGGCCAGGTCTCGGCTTCGTCTCCGTCCGGCATGATCTGTTCAACCAGCGCGGCGAACTCGTCTGCGAGATGGCAAACACCGGCATGTTTCTGCTGCGCAACCCCGGAGCGGCCGCATGAGCCTCGACCAGAGACTGGCCATCGGCGAGACGATCGTGCTCGGCAGCCACACCTTCGGCGCCGACGAGATCAAGGCCTTCGCCGCGAAGTTCGACCCGCAACGCTTCCATCTCGACGAGGAGGCGGCCAGGTCCAGCGTCTTCAAACGCCTCTGCGCGTCCGGCTGGCACACGATCTCCACCTGGATGAAATACAACGCAGCCGCCATGCCAGCCATCGTGGAACGGTCGAAAGCCTTTGGCGAGGCTATCGAGTTCGGCCCGGCTGCCGGCATCCGCGAACTGAAATGGCTGAAGCCCGTCTATGTCGGCGACACGATCACCTTCACCCGCAAGGCGCTCGGCCACCGCCCTCTCGCCTCGCGTCCCGGCTGGCGGATGATGACCATGGAGAACGAGGCCCTGGACCAGGACGGGACGGTGGTGATGCGCTTCTCGACGATGGTGCTGATGAAGACCGGCTGACCCGGCAGTCCCGCCTGCGCTACATTCCGTAGTGCCAGCTGGGTTTCGGCTCCGTGCCCAGGAACTGCACGCCGATCCGGTCGCCGATCCGCCAGCGCAGGCTGGCGCGATAGCCGATCCCGTCGGTGGGGACATAGAGAAGGAACGTTTCGGGCACCACCGTCGAAGGCGGCAGCCGGATTTCGGCACCATGCTCGTGCATGTTGCGGATCGTGCAGCTGATTTCCGAGTGCTTCATGCCGAGCAGGATAGTCGCGCCCTTGAGCACACGCCTTCTGTGTTCGCGGGCACCAAGGAGGGACGGCTGCGGGATCATCGGGCATCTCTTGGCATTGCTCGCCGAGACTAGCTGCCAATCGTTAACCGAGGGTAAGGATTGCGCGGAACCGGAGGATGGGACCGCCGGAAAATGCAGAGCGGTCAACAACTTATAATTGACGCCCCATTCCCGCCGGTGTGCCGCGGCCGCATGGCTCCCGCCGTTCTAGTGCCCTTCGAAGGCGATCAGCGTGCGCACGTCGACGCCCAGCGCCTCGAGCTTTGCGCGACCGCCGAGATCGGGCAGGTCGATGACGAAGCAGGCCGCAACGATGTCGGCGCCCATCTGGGTGAGAAGCCGGCAGGCGCCGTCCGCGGTCCCACCCGTGGCGATCAGGTCGTCCACGAGCATAACCCTCTCGCCCGGCTTCACCGCATCCCGGTGCATCTCCATCTCG
Organism: Aquibium sp. ELW1220; assembly: GCF_030398385.1. Lineage (GTDB taxonomy): Bacteria > Pseudomonadota > Alphaproteobacteria > Rhizobiales > Rhizobiaceae > Aquibium. The sequence continues at coordinate 123,081 of NZ_JAOAOQ010000004.1, forward strand.
TCGACGCCATATTCGAGGCTATAGGCCACCCGCACCGTGTCGTGCGGCAGCTTGCCCTTCTTGCGGATCGGGATGAAACCGGCCGACAGCTGGTGCGCGATCGCACCGCCGAGAATGAAGCCGCGCGCCTCGATGCCGGCGATCTTGTCGATCTTGGTCCCGGCATAGGGATGCACCAGTTCGTCCACCGCCCGCCGGAAGGCCCGCGCATCGCCGAGCAGCGTGGTGATGTCGCGAAACAGGATACCGGGCTTCGGGTAGTCGGGGATCGTGCGGATCGCCGACAGCAGCGTGTCCTGGAGGGTGGGGTTCATGGGTGCGCTCGGCTCGTCGGTCTGTCGGTCGGGAGGCGCGCCTTCCGGTGGAATCGCGCCGGCCCGCCTTGGTACAGGACTTGGCAATGCAAGGACAGGGGCGATGATCGACCGCTCGCGCGCCTTCGCCAGCGGCTATGCCGACATCGCGATCGCCGCGACGGCGAAGGTCCACCATCTCGTCGTGCTCACCGCGAACGGCCGCCATTTCGAGCCGCTCGGCGTGCCCTGGATGGACCCGCTGAAGGCGATACCGGCGGACTGACGAGCGAAACCGCGCGCAATGGGCTCACCGGCACCCCCGGAATGCCGAAAAGGGCGCCCTGCAGGACGCCCCCTTCATCGTTCGTTCCCTGGCCGGCAGCGCTCAGTGCGCCACTTCGGTCCAGACCTTGCGCTTGGTGAGATAGACCAGGCCGGCGAAGATCAGCAGGAAGATCATCACCCGGAAGCCGGTCTTCTTGCGGTCCTCCATGTGCGGCTCGGCCGCCCACATCAGGAACGCCGAGACGTCGCGCGAATACTGGTCGATCGTCTCGGGCGAGCCGTCCTCGTAGGTCACCTGGCCATCGGAGATCGGCTGCGCCATGGCGAGCGACTTCCCGGCGATGAAATACGGATTGTAGTAGGTGCCTTCCGCGATCTCCATGCCCTCCGGCGGCTCCATCTCGTAACCGGTCAGAAGCGCGTGGATGTAATCGGGGCCCGATTCGGCATACTGCGTGAAGACATCGAAGACGAAGGTCGGGAAGCCGCGTTCCACCGCCCGCGCCTTGGCGATGAGCGAGAAATCCGGAGGCGCCGCACCGCCGTTCGACGCAGCCGCAGCCGCCTCGTTGGGGAACGGCGACGGGAAATGGTCCGACGGCAGCGCCGGCCGCTCGAACATGTCGCCGTCCGCGTTCGGACCGTCGGTCACCGTGTACTCGGCAGCGATGGCCCGCACCTGGGCGTCCGAATAACCCAGTCCCTCGAGCGTCCGGAACGCGACGAGGCTCATCGAGTGGCAGGCCGAGCAGACCTCGCGATAGACCTTGAAGCCGCGCTGCAGCTGACCCTTGTCGTAGGTTCCGAACGGACCGGCGAAGGACCAGTCCATCTCCTGCGGCTTCAGGATCGGGAAGTGCGTGGGCTCTGCGGCGTTGTGGCCGCCCTCTTCGGCAGCAGTGGCGACCGCTGCCGAGAACATAAGGCCCACCGCCGCCAGACCGCTCAGAATCGTCTTCATTCGAAAAGTCCTTTCAGATTCCAAGGTCGGCTCAGGCGCGCTTCTCGGGGGCAGCAGCAGCGCCATGCGGCGTCACCGTTGCACTGCCCTTGGTCTTGGCGAGCACGGCCTCGGTGATCGAGTTCGGCAGGCGGCGCGGCGTCTCGATCAGGCCCAGCAGCGGCATGATGACGATGAAGAAGCCGAAGTAGTAGAGCGACGAAAGCTGCATGGCCGGGATGTACCAGCCTTCGGCAGGCCGCGAGCCGAGCCAGCCGAGGAAGATGGCGTTGATCACGAAGAGCCAGAAGAACAGCTTGTACCAGGGGCGGTAGACCGCCGACCGCACCTTCGACGTGTCGAGCCACGGCACCACGAACAGCACCGCGATGGCTCCGAACATGGCGAGCACGCCGCCGAGCTTGGAGTCGATCGGTCCGATGTTGAAGGTGACGGCGCGCAGGATCGCGTAGAAGGGCAGGAAGTACCACTCAGGCACGATGTGCGCCGGCGTCTTCAGCGAATTGGCGACGGTGTAGTTGTCCGGGTGGCCCAGGAAATTGGGGATGTAGAAGACGAAGTAGGCGAACACGGCCAGGAACACGACCATGGCGAAGCCATCCTTGATGGTCGCGTAGGGCGTGAAGGCGACGGTGTCGGTCTTCGACTTCACCTCGATGCCGGTCGGGTTGGTCTGGCCCGTCACGTGCAGGGCCCACACATGCAGCACCACGACGCCCGCGATCATGAACGGCAGCAGGTAGTGCAGCGAATAGAAACGGTTCAGCGTCGGATTGTCGACGGCAAAGCCGCCGAGCAGCAGCTGCTGGATCCACTCGCCGACCAGCGGGATGGCGGTGAAGAAGCCGGTGATGACGGTGGCGCCCCAGAAGGACATCTGGCCCCAGGGCAGCACGTAGCCCATGAAGGCGGTGGCCATCATCAGAAGGTAGATGATGCAGCCGAGGATCCACAGGAGCTCGCGCGGCGCCTTGTAGGAGCCGTAGTAGAGCCCGCGGAAGATGTGGATGTAGACGGCGATGAAGAAGAAGGACGCGCCGTTGGCGTGCAGGTAGCGCAGCAGCCAGCCGGAGTTCACGTCGCGCATGATCTTCTCGACGGATGCGAAGGCGAGCTCGGTGCTGGCCGCGTAGTGCATGGCGAGCACCACGCCGGTCAGGATCTGCAAGACCAGCATGATCGAGAGGATGCCGCCGAACGTGTAGGCGTAGTTGAGATTGCGCGGCACCGGGTACGCCACGAAGCTGTCATACACCAGCCGGGGCAGCGGCAGGCGCTTGTCCACCCAGCGTCCGATACCCGAGGAGGGCGTGTAGGTCGAATGTCCACCGGCCATGTTGTTCGCTCCCCTGTGACTCAGCCGATCCGAATGGTCGTATCGGAAATGAAGGAAAAGGTCGGGATCGGAAGGTTCGTCGGCGCCGGACCTTTTCGGATGCGCCCGGCCGTGTCGTAGTGCGAACCGTGGCAGGGACAGAACCAGCCGCCGAAGTCACCGGCCTGGCCGAGCGGCACACAGCCGAGATGGGTGCAGGAGCCGATCATCACGATCCAGTTCTCGCGCCCTTCGCCGCCCGAGCGATCCTCGCTGGTGGCCGGTGCGTCGCCTGGCAGGTTGTCGTTGCGGGCTATCGGATCCTTGAGATCGGAAAGCGGCGTGCCGCGTGCTTCCTCGAGTTCCTGCGCCGTCCGGTTGCGGATGAAGATCGGCTTGCCGCGCCACTTGGCGGTAATCGACATGCCCTCTTCGATCGCGGAGACGTCGACCTCGATGGTCGCCAGCGCGAGCGTGGAGGCATCCGGGCGCATCTGGTCGATGAACGGCCAGGCGACGCCGGCCGCGCCGACGACCGCAGCGGTCCCCGTCGCGACGTACAGGAAATCCCTGCGATTGGGTTCAGTGGTGTCGTGTGCGCTCACGGGCCCTATTCCTCTCGCCACTCTTCGCCGGCGCGGGCTTCCGCATCCCTAGGTCGGGCGCCAGATCGCGCAACCATGGCTACGCGACCGGCAGGAATCCCCCGGCGATTGGCGTGGTTTCTAGGCGCGATGCCTTATCTTGTCCATATGATAGCCATGGAGGTGGGCAGTTTGTCGCGGGCATTTCACAGCGGCGGGAAAGGGAGCGATCCGCAGCCCGGTCCTGGACGCCCGATATGGCGCGGGGGATCAGCGTGCGCCTAGCCTGGAAAGCACTTCGCGCGGGATCCGGTAGTCGGCGATCACGTCGTGGTGGCGACGGATTCCGCACAGTTCGCGCTGGATGAAATAGCCGTAGACCGCGTCCGCCGCCTGCGCGACGAGACGCCTGCGTTCAGCCTCGTCGCCGGCATGGGCCGCGAGTGCGGCGATCGTCTTCTCAACCTTCTCGCCCGCCCTTCCAAGCGACGACGCCTTCTCGCCCATGATCTCGACGCCGAGCGGATCGAGAAAGCTGTCCTGGGCTTTCAGATCGGGCGGTCGCAGCGACAAGGATCGTCACTCCGCCGCAAGGCTGCCGGGCAGGAAACCGCCGGACTGCCGCTTCCAGAGCTGGGCATAGAGCCCGTCGCGGGTGAGCAGGTCGGCATGCGACCCTTCTTCGACCACGCGGCCACGGTCGAGAACGATCAGGCGGTCGAGCGCGGCGATCGTCGAGAGACGATGCGCCACGGCGATCACCGTGCGGCCCTCCATCATCCGGCCGAGATTGTCCTGGATCGCCGCCTCGACCTCCGAATCGAGTGCGGAGGTCGCCTCGTCGAGGATGAGCACCGGCGCGTTCTTCAGCATCATCCGCGCGATCGCGATGCGCTGCCTCTGGCCGCCCGACAGCTTCACGCCGCGCTCGCCGACATAGGCCGAGAACCCCTTGCGCCCCTTCGGATCGCGCACGTCGGCGATGAAATCCAGCGCTGCCGCCTTGCGCGCGGCTTCCGCGATCTCGTCCTCGCTGGCGGCGGGAAGGCCGTAGGCGATGTTCTCGCGGATCGAGCGGTGCATCAGCATCGGCTCCTGGCTCACAACGCCGAACTGCGCCCTGAGCGAGGCCTGGGTGAGCGTGCGGATGTCGACCCCGTCGAGCAGGATGCGGCCCTGCTCGACGTCGAACAGTCTCAGCAGGAGGTTGACGATCGTGGTCTTTCCGGCCCCCGAAGGTCCGATCAGGGCAACGCGCTCGCCAGGCCGGATGTGCAGGTCGAGATCGGCGATGACGCCTTCGCCTCGTCCGTAGTGGAAGGTGACGTTCTCGAAGCGGATGTCACCCGAAGCGCGTGGTGCCGCCACCGCACCCGGCCTGTCGCGGATCGCCGGCTCCACCGAGAGGGTGCCGGTGGCGTCCTGCACGGTCGCGTAGGAGCGGATCAGGCCGTTGATGTTGAACATCATCCAGCTCGACATGTTGTTGAGCCGGAACACGAGGCCGAGTGCGGCCGCCACCGCGCCTGTCGAGATCGACCCTTCCGTCCAGCCGATCACCGCGAGCGCGCCGATGGCTGCCATCATGGCACCGTTGAGGAGGTTCACGGCGGCGCGCACGCTGGTGATGTTGCGGGTCAGCCGCGTCACGGCGCGGTAGTAGTTCGACAGCCCCTCTCGTACGAAGGCGTGCTCGCGGCGCCCCGAATCGAAGAGCTTCACCGCCATGATGTTGGTGAAGGAATCGACCATGCGGCCCGAAAAGATCGAGCGCTGGTCGGCCGTCGCGCGGCCTGCCTTGCGGAGTTCTGGCAGGAGGTAGCGGATGATGAGGCCGTAGCCGGCGCACCAGACGAGCAGCACCACGCCCATCAGCGGGTCGAGTGCCGCGAGCAGCGCCGCCGCCAGGAAGAGGAAGGTCACGAAGGACCAGATCGACTGCAGCACCGAAACGATGAAGTCGCCCACGGCCTCGCCGCCCTGCATGATCTTCTGGGCGATGCGGCCGGCGAAATCGTTCTGGTAGAACTCGTAGGGCTGGTCGATGACCCGCCGGAACGCCTGCCAGCGCACCATGGAGAAGAAGCCCGGCACGATGATCTGCTGCTCGACGAGCGCCGAGCCGATCAGGACCGCCGAGCGCACGACGAAGACGAGGAGCACCAGCGCGAGGAGTTCCGGCCAGTGCTGGGCCACCAGTTGCGCCGGGTCGGACCGGTCCAGCAGGTCGACGAGCCAGCCGATCGACCAGTAGAGCGCGGCGTCGACCGCGCCGACGAGCCCGCCCATGATCAGAAGCAGCACGAAGGGTCCCCTCGCCTGCCGCGCGAAGTAGAGGATGAAGCTCCACGCGTCCTTGGGCAGCACTTCGCGGTCGGTGTCGTGGAAGGGATCGAGGACCCCTTCCACGCGCCGCCAGAACCTTTCCCGGAGGCCCGCCGCCTCGCCGTCGTCGTCGCTGATCGTCGTCATGTCGCCTTTCTTGGAGATCGGGCGCGGTGGCCACGTCGGCCACGGCCTCGGTAGCCGTCACTCGGCCGCCTGCGCCTCGCCGACGTCGAGGAAGCCGCCCGACTGATGCTGCCACAACTGGGCGTAAAGACCACCGCGCACGATGAGTTCCTCATGCGTGCCCTCCTCGATCACCTCGCCCTTGTCGAGCACGATGAGGCGGTCCATCGCGGCGATGGTCGACAGGCGGTGTGCGATCGCGATCACCGTCTTGCCCTCCATCAGGCGGTAAAGGTTCTCCTGGATCGCCACCTCGACCTCCGAATCGAGGGCGGAGGTCGCCTCGTCGAGGATCAGGATCGGCGCGTCCTTCAGCATCACCCGCGCGATCGCGATGCGCTGGCGCTGGCCGCCGGACAGCTTCACGCCCCGCTCGCCGACATGAGCGTCGAAGCCCCTGCGGCCCTTGGGATCGCCGAGTGTCGCGACGAAATCCACCGCCTCCGCCCTGCGCGCGGCCTCCAGCATCATCTCCTCGGTCGCGTCGGGGCGACCGTAGAGGATGTTGTCGCGAACCGAGCGATGCAGCAGCGAGGTGTCCTGCGTCACCATGCCGATACTGGCGCGCAGGCTGTCCTGGGTGACCGTCGAGATATCTTGCCCGTCAATCAGGATGCGGCCGCTCTCGATGTCGTAGAAGCGCAGCAGCAGGTTGACCAGCGTCGACTTGCCGGCGCCCGAGCGGCCGACGAGGCCGACTTTTTCGCCCGGCCGGATTGTGAAGGCCAGCTTCTCGATGACGCCTTTCTGCTTGCCGTAGTGAAAGCGCACGTCGTCGAAACGGATCTCGCCGCGCTTGACGACGATGTCCTTGGCGCCCGGCCTGTCTTCCACGAGGCGCGGCATCGAGATCGAGTTGATGCCGTCCTGCACGGTGCCGATGTTCTCGAACAGCGCCGACAGTTCCCACATGATCCACTGCGACATGCCCCACAGGCGCAGCACCAGCGCCAGCGCCACCGCGATCGCGCCCACCGACACCGCATCCTCGAGCCAGAGCCAGATGCCCACGGCGCCGACGAGGAACAGGCAGACCGAATTCAGCATGTAGAGCATGCCGTAGAGGCCGGTCACCAGCCGCATCTGTGCATAGACCGTGTCCAGGAACCCGCGCATGCCGTCGCGCGCGAAGCCGGCCTCGCGGCGGGCATGCGAGAACAGCTTCACCGTCTGGATGTTGGTGTAGCTGTCGACCACGCGCCCGGTCATCATCGAGCGCGCGTCGGCCTGCTTCTCGGCCACCTCGCCCATGCGGGGCACGTAGTAGCGCATCAGGAGCACGTAGCAGACCAGCCATCCCGCGATCGGCGCAGCCAGCCGCCAGTCGGCCGAGCCGACGATGATCAGCACGCCGAGGAAGTAGACCACGACGTAGTTCATCACGTCGATCAGCTTGATGACGCATTCGCGTACGGCGAGCGCCGTCTGCATCAGCTTGGTGGCGATGCGTCCTGCGAACTCGTCCTGGTAGAAGGTCATCGACTGCTTGAGCAGATAGCGGTGCACCTGCCAGCGGATGCGCATCGGATAGTTGCCCATCAGCACCTGCTGGTTGATCAGCGAATGGAACCAGACCATCAGCGGCAGGCCGACGAGCAAGAGGCCCGCCATGACGGCGAGCGTCGTCCCCTCGTCGCGCAGGAAGGTTTCCCGGTCGCGCACGGCCAGCCAGTCGACGATGCTGCCGACGAAGGAGAACATCCACACTTCGGTGATGGCAATCATCGACATCAGGATCGCCGACGGCACCAGCCAGCGCCAGGAACCCTTCGTGTAGTGCAGGCAGAAGGCCACCAGCGTCTTCGGCGGCTCCTGCGGCTCTTCGGCCGGGAACGGATCGAGTCGGGTCTCAAACCAGCGGAACATGGCATTCGTCTTTCGAAACAGGGGCTTGCCGACGAGAGCGGAATCGCGATGCGAGACCGGCCGTCACATCTGCGCTGGCCGGCCAGAAGATGGAGGAACTGCGGCCCGAGACAAGCCGATGTGCAACAGGTTCCCGCCAGAGCGGTGTCAGCAGGAGGTCCGGCCACGCCGCCCCCGATGAGGCGGCGGGCGTGAAATCGGGGAATGACCGGCCGAGCCGGCGATGGCGCAGAAGGGCAGACATGACACGAAATCCGGGAGCGACGGAACGATGGTCCGGCGGGATTCGGGCGATGACGTCAGTCTGGAAGAGCGTTCGTCGGGTCCGAAGCCGCCGTCAGAGCGGGCGCGCGTGGCGCAGGCAGAATGAAGATGGATACATGATGACGTCCATTCCTGCCTCCTCGGTTGGGGTTGACGATCGATAAGCCTATAGACCGCTTCGCGCGGCTTGGCTACCCGGTGGATCGCATCCGGGTCGCGCAAGCCCGGTTTGTTGCCCATCTACAACATCGAGGAGGCAGCCGTGCCAGACGACATCCGCATCGCGCTGTTCCAGCCCGACATTCCCGGCAATACGGGGTCGATCCTGCGGCTCGGCGCGTGCCTGGGGATTGCCGTCGACGTGATCGGCCCGGCAGGCTTCGACCTGTCTGACCGCACGCTGAAGCGCGCCGGCATGGACTATCTGGAGATGGCGGCACTCGCCCGCCACGACGACTGGGCGGCCTTCGAGGCCTGGCGCCGCGCCGAAGGCCGTCGCCTGCTGCTGTTCTCGACCAGGGCCACCCTGCCCTACACGCGCTTTGCCTACCGCCCGGGCGACGTGCTGCTGTTCGGCCGCGAAAGCGCCGGTGCCCCCGATCACGTGCATGACGCGTCCGACGAACGCCTGCTGATCCCGATGCCCGGCGGCGGCCGCAGCCTCAGCCTGGCGCTGGCGGCGGCGATGGCAGTGGGGGAGGCGTTGCGGCAGACGGAAGGCGTCAATCCGCCGTCGGCAGCCGGCGCATCGTGAACTCGATGACATCTTCGGGCCTCTCGCACCAGCTTTCGATGGCGGTCCAGTAGGCCTGCTTGGGCCAGCGGTCGAACCATTCGCGCGCCTTGTCGCGGGCGGCCGTGCGCGGCAGGGCGTAGGTCTCGCGGACGAAGCCGTCGCGCGGCAGTCGGGCCGAATCGCCGGAACGGTGGCGGTCGAGCCGCTTCTTCAGGCCGTCGAGCGGCGGTCGGGGCGGCGTGCGCACAGAACCTCTCCTCGCTTGATCAGGAAAAAATCTAGGACCCTGCGGCACCGATTGCGAGTCATTTCTGATTCGCCGCTCTCCCCGGTCGCTTGGCAGGATCCGCCGGCGTCGAAGCGTCCGGCTTGCGGCGATGGCTGGCTTGGCCTTATCTCGGCATGACAGCGACCAGGACGCCAAGCGGAGGGGCTCCATGCAACGACCCGACATCCCGGCAGACATGCCCGACGACATCGAAGGCAAGAAGGCCACGGCGCGCGCCTGGTTCGAGAGCCTGCGCGACCGCATCTGCGCCGAGTTCGAGCGGCTGGAGGACGACCTCACTGGCCCGATGGCGGACAAGGCGCCGGGCCGTTTCGAGCGCACGCCCTGGCAGCGCGACGAGGGCAAGGGCGGCGGCGGCACCATGTCGATGATGCATGGCCGCGTCTTCGAGAAGGTCGGCGTGCACACGTCGACCGTGCATGGCGAGTTCTCGGCCGAATTCCGCAAGAAGATGCCGGGCGGCGAGGAGAACCCGGCCTTCTGGGCCTCGGGCATCTCGCTGATCGCGCATCCCTGGAACCCCAATGTTCCGGCCGTGCACATGAACACGCGCATGGTGGTGACCGCGCGGCAGTGGTTCGGCGGCGGTGCCGACCTCACCCCCGTGCTCGACCGCCGCCGCACCCAGGACGATCCCGACACGGTCGATTTCCATACCGCCATGGAGGCCGCCTGCGCACGCCATCAGGCCGTCGCCGACTATCCGAAGCTGAAGGCCTGGTGCGACGATTACTTCTACCTGCCGCACAGAAACGAGGCGCGCGGCATCGGCGGCATCTTCTATGACTGGCTGCACTCGAAGCCCGAGGCCGGCGGCTGGGAGGGAGACTTCGCCTTCACCCGCGACGTCGGCGAGAGCTTCGCCACGATCTACCCCGCGCTCGTGCGGCGCAACTTCAACGAAGCCTGGACCGAAGAGGACCGCGACGAACAGCTCGTCCGCCGCGGCCGCTATGTCGAGTACAACCTGCTCTACGACCGCGGCACCACCTTCGGGCTGAAGACCGGAGGCAACGTCAAGTCGATCCTGTCGTCGATGCCGCCGATGGTGAAGTGGCCGTAGGCATGGAAACCGGCATCAATCGATGCTATTTCTGATGCGGAACGACAGGAGGCGCCGGTGCGCACTACAGTCACCCTGGATGATGTGCTGCTCGAACAGGCGCAGCGTTTCAGCGGCATCAAGGAAAGATCGGCGCTTATCGAGGCAGCCCTGAAAGCGCTTGTCGAACGTGAGGCCGCGAGGCGCCTGGTCAAGCTCGGAGGAAGCCAGCCCGATCTGGAGATCCCGGACCGGCGGCGTCCCGCGGCAGAATGATCCTCGTGGATTCCGTCATTTGGGTCGATCACATCAGGCAGGAACTGCCGAGGCTCAGCCGACTTCTGGACAACAGCGAGACTCTCTGTCACCCATTCGTCGTCGGAGAGATCGCGCTCGGAAGCCTGCGTGATCGTCAGTTCGTCCTCGAAAGCCTGTCATCGCTTCCGCAAGCACCCCTTGCCGACCACGAAGAGGTTCTGTTCCTCCTCGAAGAGCGGAGACTTTTCAGCTTGGGGATCGGATACGTCGACTTGCACCTTGTCGCTTCCTGCCTTCTGTTGCCTGGCACCTTGCTATGGACCCGTGACCGGCGACTGGATGCTGCTGCTCACTATCTGGGGATAGACTATCTGCGGGACGGCTGATCCTGCAGCGCCGCAGCCGTCAGGGCCACAAGTCGACGCAACAAAACGCCGCGTCCTGTGTTAGGATGCTGCCGTAAACGACGACAAACCACAGGAGGAAATCATGAAGGAATTCCACTGCGGAACGCTGGTTCCCGGCTGCGACTGGCACACCCGACACGAGGAAGAGGCCGAGATCATGCGCCGTGCAGTCGAGCACATGCGCATCGACCATGGCGAGACGGTCATCCGTGAGACGATGATCGACGCGATCCGCTCGCGCATCGAGAAGCGGCGCGACGCCGCATAAGGGCAAACACGCCTTGTGCGAACCCGGCGGGAGCGAGGCTCCGGCCGGGCTTTGCGGCTCAGCCGGATTAGCTGCTTTGCACGTGTGCGGTGCCGGGTGCGGCATTTACTTCGGCGTGGCGGGAACCCCTCACCTTGCCCGGCGAACGATAGCGCACCAATGCATCCGGGCATGCGTACCCGCAGGGCCATCACTGCTTGCTGACTCGATCTCCTAAAATTTCGCTCAAAGATACTGGTTCTTCAGGCTTTCCGCCTTTTCGAGCAATCCGGCGTGATCGGGGGTGAAACCCGCGTCCACCCACGCCTCCTCGAGGTCGCGCAGCAGATTGCCCATCTTCGGCCCGGCCGGCACGCCGATGGCGATCAGGTCCGCCCCCGCCAGCGGGAACTTCGGCGGCGTCCAGCCGGCGAGGAAGCGCCGGAGGCGGAAATAGCCGCCGGCTTCCAGCATCGCCTTGTCGTCGGCAGCGGCCCGTGCGCGAGCACCGGCGAGCGCGAGCGTCACCCGGTCGGCTATGCCTTCGCGGCCGGCCCGGTAGGCGAGCCTGGCCAGGTCGCCTTCCCCCATCGCCGGCGCGATCGACGGCGCAGCCGCCCAGGCGGTGAGCCGGTCGCGTTCGGCATTGGCCGCCCTCAGCCGCAGCGCCAGCGCCCCGACCCGCACCGGGTCCGGCGGCACCATGCTGGCCAGCCGCAGCAGCGGGTCCGGCGGCCAGCCGAGGTCGCGTTCGGCGGCGATGAGACCGTGAACGGCGTCGATGCCCCATTTCTCGCTTTCGGGCAGGACGCGGGTCAGAACGCCGGACTGCCGCATCCAAAGGAGCGCCCGCGATGGATCGGCGGCCGACAGCAGCTTCTTCAGCTCCATCCACACCCGTTCCGCCGACAGGCCGTCGAGCCCCTCCTTCAGCCGGGCGCAGGCCTTCAGACCGGCCGCATCGGGCCGGCCGGCGCCGTATCGCGCGAAGAAGCGGAAGAAGCGCAGGATGCGCAGATAGTCCTCGCGAATCCGGTCTTCCGGATCGCCAATGAAGCGCAGCGTGCGGGTTTCGATGTCGGCCAGCCCGCCGACGAGGTCGATCACCGTGCCGTTCGCCGTCGAGTAGAGCGCGTTGATGGTGAAGTCGCGCCGCTCGGCGTCCTGTTTCCAGTCGCGACCGTAGCGGACCTTGGCGCGGCGCCCGTCGGTCTCGACGTCGGCCCGGAGCGTCGTCACCTCGTGCGGGATGCCCGCCGCCACCACCGTGATCGTGCCGTGCTCGTAGCCGGTCGGGACAGCCTTGAACCCTGCCCTCTCGGCCCGCGCGATCGTGTCGTCCGGCAGCGTCGTCGTGGCGATGTCGATGTCGCCCGCGTCTTCGCCGAGCAGCGCGTTGCGCACCGCGCCGCCGGCGATCCGCGCCTCCTCGCCGCCATCGGACAGCACGGAGAGCAGCCGCTGCAGCGACTCGTCCTTCAGCCAGGAGGCGCGGTCGGCAATCGAGACGGTGCTCACGCGTAAAGTCTCTCCCAGAGCGTGCGGATGATGCCGGCGGTGACGCCCCAGATGTACCGTTCGCCATGCGGCATGGTGTAGAAAAAGCGCTCCTGGTCCTGCCAGACCCGGCTTTCGCGGCGATGGTTCACCGGGTCCATGAGGAAGGAGAGCGGCACTTCGAAAGCGTCGTCCACCTCGTCGGCATTGATGGTGAGCAAAAAGCCCGGCCGCACGACGGCAAGCACCGGCGCAATCCGGTAGCCGCTGCCGGTCACATAGTCCGGCATGCGCCCGACGACGTCGATGAAGGAGGCGTCGAGGCCGATTTCCTCTTCCGCCTCGCGCAGCGCGGCGTGGACCGGCGTCTCGTCCTCCGGATCGATCCGCCCGCCGGGGAAGGCGATCTGGCCGGAATGGCTGCGCAGTTTCTCGGTGCGCTTGGTGAGCAGCAGCGTCGCGTCCAAGCCGCGGTCGACCACCGGCACCAGCACCGCCGCGTCCCGCAGCAGCGTCGGGCGGATCAGGTGCGCGATCGTCGGATTGAGCACGTGGTCGCCGAATTCGACCGCATGCGGCGCCTGCTCGCGCGCCGCGCGGCGGCGAAAGTCCTCTGCGGAGAAGGATGGGGCCAGCGAGGCGTCCATGGTCAGCGGCTCAACCTCTCCAGGTCGGCGGCCGGCATGATCGGGAAGACCGCGCCCTTCGAGCGGATGGCGAACATCATCCGCCCGTCGACTTCGATCTCCTCGCCATGCTCGACGAGTTCATACATCACCGGACGCGCCACCAGCGCCTCCAAACGGCCGCGCACCAGGAGATAGGGCTTCAGCCCTCCGGTGTCCGGCTCGTCGACGAAGCGGATCGGATGGTCGGGACCGGCCTCCACGACGTCGCCGACATTGGTGCGAAAGGTCATCACCTGCGCATCCCCTTCACCCGCGACGTCCGCCTCGACCGCGACGAAATGCGCATCCGCGACCCGGATGCCGACGCGCTCGACCGGGGTGACGAGATAGGTCCTGCCATCCTCGTCCTTGCGCAGCACGGTCGAGAACAGCTGAACGAGCGCCGGCCGCCCGATCGGCGTTCCCATGTAGAACCAGGTGCCGTCGGCGCGGATCTCCATGTCGAGGTCGCCGCAGAAGTCCGGGTTCCAGCGTTCGACCGGCGGCAGGCCCTTGCCCGCCCGTGCTGCGCGCGAAACCAGCGCCGCCAGTCCGGCCGGATCGGCCGCCGCCTTCAAACCGCCGCCTTCACCGCCGTGGATGGGGGTGTGATCGGAGTCGCTCTTGGAATTGTTGTCGGGGTCGGCCATGGTCACGAAATAGTCACTCCCGTTTCGCTTGTCAGCCTGCGGGGCTGATTTAAGTTCGATTGCCTGAGATGCCGAAAAGGCGCGGATCGAGGGAACGACGAGGCTGGCGCTGGGTTCGCGGCAAACAGAGGGAAACACGCATGGGCGTTATGGCGAAAGACAAGGCGATCAGTGACGCGGACATGATCGCCGAGGCCGAAGCCGCCCTGGCGGACCTCGCGCGGATCCGCGCAGGCGTCGGCAAGGTCATCTTCGGTCAGGAGATGGTGGTCGAGCGCACCATGGTGGCGATCCTGGCCGGCGGCCATGCCCTTCTGGTCGGCGTTCCCGGGCTCGCCAAGACGAAGCTCGTCGAGACGCTCGGCACCGTGCTCGGCCTCGACGCCCGCCGCATCCAGTTCACGCCCGACCTGATGCCCTCCGACATCCTCGGTTCCGAGGTGATGGAGCAGGACGAGGCTGGCAAGCGCTTCTTCCGCTTCCTGCCAGGCCCGATCTTCGCCCAGCTGCTGATGGCCGACGAGATCAACCGCGCCAGCCCGCGCACGCAGTCGGCACTGCTGCAGGCGATGCAGGAGTATCACGTGACGATCGCCGGTGCCCGGCACGACCTGCCCGCCCCGTTCCACGTGCTTGCCACCCAGAACCCGCTGGAGCAGGAGGGCACCTATCCTCTGCCCGAGGCGCAGCTCGACCGCTTCCTGATGCAGGTCGACATTCTCTACCCCGAACTGGAGGCCGAGCGCCGCATCCTGCTCGAGACCACGGGCATGGCCGACAGCCGCGCCGAGAACGTGCTGTCTGCCGAGCGGCTGCGGGCGATCCAGGCGCTGGTCCGGCGCATGCCGGTGCCGGAGAGCGTGGTCGAGGCGATCCTGACTCTGGTGCGCTCGGCGCGCCCGGGCAACGGCAATCCGGATACCGACAAGCACGTCGCCTGGGGCCCCGGACCGCGCGCCAGCCAGGCGCTGACGCTCTGCGCCCGCGCCCGCGCCCTTTATGACGGCCGGCTGGCTCCGTCCGTCGACGACGTGCACGCCCTCGCCGAGCCTGTCCTGCAGCACCGCATGGCGCTGACCTTTGCCGCCCGCGCCGAAGGCATGAACGTGCGCGACGTGATAGCCCGGCTGGTGAAAGCATCCGCCTGATGGCCCGTGTCGGCGAGCAGACGGCCCCGGTCACGACTCGCGATGCGCTGGCGCGCGGACGGTTGCGGGCGTCTCTGGTCCCTGATCTGCTGGTCGACGCGCGCCGCATCGCCAACACCGTGATCTCCGGCTGGCACGGACGGCGGCGCCGGGGCGTCGGCGAGAACTTCTGGCAGTTCCGCCCCTATGTCGAAGGCGAGGCCGTGTCGCGCATCGACTGGCGCCGCTCGGCCCGCGACGACCAGCATACCTTCGTGCGCGACCGCGAATGGGAAGCCGCCCATACCGTCTGGCTCTGGGCCGATCCCTCGCCCTCGATGCTCTACAAGTCGGCCTCTGCCAGCGTGTCGAAGGAATCGCGTGCGCTGGTTCTGGTGCTGGCCATGGCCGAGCTTCTGTCGCGCAGCGGCGAGCGCATCGCCTGGCCCGGCCTCTCCGATCCCTTCACGGCCCGCAACGGCGCCGAACGGCTGGCGGCAGTGCTCGCCCAGGCCGCCGACGTGCCCGCCCGCCCCGATCTCCTGGCCATCCGCCGCTTCTCCGACCTCGTGGTGGCGAGCGACTTCCTCGACCCTGTCGAGGAGACGATGGAATGGCTGGACGTGCTGGCAAGGCATGGCGTGCGCGTGCACCTGGTCGAGATCGCCGATCCGGCCGAGGAGACTTTCCCCTATTCGGGGCGCACCGAATTCGTCGATCCCGAGACGCAGCAGAAATACACGGCCGGCCGCGCCGAGACCCTGTCGCAGGAATATCGCCGCCTCTACGTCGCCAGGCGCGAGGCGCTGATCTCCTGGAGCACAAGGCTCGGCTGGAGCTATACGGTCAACCACACCGACCGCCTCGCCTCGGATGCGCTGGTCCGCCTTCACATGGCAATGTCGGGCGGAATCGGAAACGGAGGCGCGCGATGAACTTCCTCGCCTTCGGCCAGCCGCTCGTCCTGTTCGGTCTGCTCGCGCTTCCGGTGATCTGGTGGCTGCTGCGCCTCACCCCGCCGAAGCCGCAGACGGAAGTGTTTCCGCCGCTGCGCATCCTGATGCGCGTGCTCAAGCCCGAGGAGACGCCGCACCAGAGCCCTTGGTGGCTGACGCTGTTGCGGCTCATGATGGCGGCGCTGGTCATCTTCGCTCTGGCCGATCCGGTGTTCAATCCGCGCGAGCGGCTGGAAACCGGTGGCGGCGCGGTGGCGATCGTCATGGACAATGGCTGGGCGACCGCCGACGACTGGGATCTGCGGGTCGCGACTGCCGAGCGCCTGATTGCCGATGCCGGCGCCTCGGAGGCCCCGGTCATCCTCGCCTTCACGGCGGACAAGCCCAACGCCGAGATCGGACCGTTCGACGCCGAGCAGGCCGTCGACCGGCTGCGCGCGGCCGAGCCTCGCCCCGTGCCGGCGGACCGTGCCAGCGTCTATGGCCGTGTGGCGGCGGCGCTCGAGACGGCGCCGGGCACGACGGTGGCAGTGCTGACAGATGGCCTCGCCACCGCGGGTGACCAGGCCGCGTTCTCCGCCCTGCTCGCAGAAAACGCCGGCCGACTCGTCTGGATCGAACCGGAGCGCCTGACGATGGCGGGCCTTACGGCCGTCGACAACCAGCCCGACGCCTTCCTCGCCACGGCGGTGCGTCCGGCCGGCGATACCGCGCCGCGACAGCTGACGGCAGGGGCCTTCGACGATCGCGGCCGTCGCATCGCCGACACCGTCTTCACCTTCGGCCTGGGTGAGACGACGGCCGTCGGCGAGATCCGTGTCCCCTTCGAACTGCGCAACGACTTCGCCGCCATCCGCCTCGACGGCGAAAACCAGGCCGCAGCCGTGCGCGTGCTCGACGAGAACTCCAGGCGCCGCCGCGTCGGGCTGATCTCGCAGTCGGAAGCCGACCAGGCGCAACCGCTGCTGTCGCCGCTGTACTACATCCGCCGCGCGCTTCAGCCCTTCGCCGACCTCGTCGAGCCATCGACGCCGGACCTTGCCGAAGCGATCCCGCAGATCCTCGAGCAGAAGCCGGCGATGATCGTGATGGCCGATGTCGGCACCCTGCCGGACAATGCCCGCGACGCGCTGATCGACTGGTTGAACGAGGGCGGGACTCTCGTCCGCTTCGCCGGATCTCGACTGGCCGCGGCCGAGAACGATCCCGAGCTCCTGCCGGTGCGGCTGCGCCTGGGCGAACGCTCCCTGGGCGGCTCCTTGTCGTGGACCGAGCCGCAGGCCGTGGCGGAGTTCCCGGCGAGCGGCCCCTTCTCCGACCTGACGCCGCCCCGCGAGGTCTCCGTCGCGCGGCAGGTGCTGGCCGAGCCGACGCCCGACCTCTTCGAGCACACATGGGCGAGCCTCGCCGACGGCACCCCGCTGGTGACCGGTGCCCGCCGCGGCGACGGGACGCTGGTGCTCTTCCACGTGACGCCCGAGGCGACCTGGTCGAACCTGCCGATTTCGGGCAGCTTCGTGGAGATGCTGCGCCGCGTCGTGCAACTGTCGCGCAATCAGGGCGTGATCGACGCGTCGGGCCGCTCCGGCGAGCAGTCTCTGGCCCCCTATCGCATGATTGCCGCGAATGGCGCGCTCGTGCCGCCGCCGGCGGACGCCGAGCCACTGCTCGTCGGCGCCGGTGCCAGCCGCGGCGTCACGATCGCCAATCCGCCCGGTCTCTACGGCACCGACGAGGGCGTGGTTGCCCACAACCTTCTCCCCGCGGACGCGGTGCTGAGCCCGATCGAACGTCCAGAAACGTCGCTGCCGGTTTCCGAATTCGCCTATGCCGCCGATGAGTCCCGCGACCTGAAAGGCCTTCTCGTCGCGCTGGCGCTGGCGCTGATGGTGCTCGACACCCTCGCGGTGTTCTGGATGGGCGGTATCTTTCGGCGCGGCGGCCGGATGGGACGTCGTGCGGCTGGCAGCGCCGCGGCCGGGCTGCTGGCGCTCGCCGCGCTCGGCCTCGTCGTGCTGGCGCCCGGCCACGCGCTCGCTCAGGATGGCGTGCCCCAGGGCGGCATGAACGACGTCGACGCGGTCGACGCGGTGTCGAAGACCCGCATTGCCTATGTGTTGACGGGCGATTCGTCGGTCGACGCGGTCAGCCGCGCCGGACTGTCCGGCCTCACCCGCTTCCTGATCGAGAAGACGGCGCTGGAACCGGGGCAACCTGCCGGCATCGACGTCGAGACCGACGAGCTCTCGTTCTACCCGTTGATCTACTGGCCGATCGACGAGACCTCGGCGATGCCGAGCCAGGCCGCCATCGCGCGCGTCGACGCCTACATGCAGCAGGGCGGAACGGTGCTCTTCGACACCCGCGACCAGTTCTCCACCGGCATCGGCCTCTCAGGGTCGGCCAGTCCGGCGACGCAGCGTCTGCGCGACATCGTCGCCGGCCTCAACGTGCCGCCGCTGGAGCCGGTGCCTGACGACCATGTGCTGACCAAGTCCTTCTACATCCTCCAGAACTTCCCCGGCCGCTACAATGGCAGCCCGCTCTGGGTGGAAGCGTCGCTGGATGCGTCGAACGTCGAGGAGCGCCCGGTGCGGACGGGCGACGGCGTCTCGCCGATCATGATCACGGCCAACGACTTCGCCGGCGCCTGGGCGATCGACGCCAGCGGCGACCCGCTGCTGCCGACCGTGCCGGCCGATCCGATGCAGCGCGTCTACGCGCTGCGGTCGGGCGTCAACATCATGATGTACATGCTCACCGGCAACTACAAATCCGATCAGGTGCACGTGCCGATCCTGCTCGAGAGGCTCGGACAATGATGATGTTCACCGCCGCAGCCGGGAGGCCGACATGAACTGGTCCATCGCCTTCGAGCCGTTGCTCGACTGGGCCTGGCTCGGCGTCGTCCTCGTGCCGCTCGCCCTGCTCGCGCTGGCGGGCCTCGTGCTGCGCCAGCGGGGCGCGCCGTTCCGTGCCGCCGCGATGGCCGCGCTGGCGCTGGCGCTCCTCAACCCCGTCCTGCTCGACGAGGAACGCGACCAGTTGCAGAGCGTCGTTGCCATCGTCGCCGACCGCAGCCAGAGCCAGGAGATCGGCGACCGCGCCGCCATCACCGACGCCGCCGTCGAGGATCTGAAGGCCAGGCTGGCTCGATTCCCGCAATTCGACGTGCGCGTCGTCGATGCCGGTCGCGCAAGCGACAGCGAGGACCGCACCGAGACGCGCCTCTTCGGCGCACTGGACGGCGTGCTGCGCGACGTGCCGCAGTCGCGCGTGGCCGGAGCGATCCTGGTCACCGACGGCCAGGTGCACGACGTGCCGGAACGGCTGGAGGGGTCGAACGCGCCTCTCCATGCGCTGATCACGGGGTCGGAGGACGAGCGCGACCGGCGCGTTCGTTTCGAGAACGCGCCGCGCTTCGGCATCGTCGACCGGCCGCTCGCCATGACCTACCGCATCACCGACACCGCGGGCGGCCAGGACGCGGTTGACGTCCGCGTCAGCGTCAACGGCGAGCAGGTCGCCGTGGAAACGGCGATCGTCGGCGAGGAGATGTCGCTGGAGATCATCGTGCCCGGCGCCGGGCGCAACATCGTCGAACTGTCGATCGACCGTCTCGACGGCGAGATCACCGAGACCAACAACCGCGCCATCGCCCTGGTGGACGGCATCCGCGAGAACCTGCGCGTGCTGCTCGTGTCGGGCGAACCGCATGCCGGCGAGCGCACATGGCGCAATCTTCTGAAGTCTGATGCCGCGGTCGATCTGGTCCACTTCACCATCCTGCGGCCGCCGGAAAAGCAGGACGGCACGCCGATCAACGACCTGTCGCTGATCGCCTTTCCGACCCGCGAGCTCTTCGTCGAGAAGATCAACGATTTCGACCTGATCATCTTCGACCGCTATCAGCACCGCGACGTTCTGCCGATCCTCTATTACGACTACATCGCCGAATACGTTGAAAACGGCGGCGCGCTGCTGGTCGCGGCGGGTCCCGAATATGCCGGCGCGCAGTCGATCTCGCGCACGCCCCTGATGGCGGCGCTGCCGGGCCTGCCGACGGGCCAGGTGATCGAGCAGGGCTTCTTCCCGCGCCTGACCGAGACCGGCGAGCGCCATCCGGTGACGCGCGGTCTGGAAGGCTCGGGCCAGGAACCGCCGGCCTGGAGCCGCTGGTTCCGCCTGATCGGCATCGACCGCCCCGAGGGCCAGGTGGTCATGGACGGGCCGAACGACCAGCCGCTGCTCATCCTCAACCGCAAGGGCGAAGGCCGCGTCGGGATGTTCCTGTCCGACCAGGGATGGCTGTGGGCGCGCGGCTTCGAGGGCGGCGGCCCGCACGTCTCGCTCTACCGGCGCATCGCCCACTGGCTCATGAAGGAGCCTGAACTCGAGGAGGAGCGGCTGACGGCTTCCGGGCGCGGCATGACGCTCGACATCCGCCGCCAGTCGATGAGCGACGACCCGGGCGTAGCGAGCGTCATCACCCCGGCCGGCGAGCGCGTCGACGTGCCGCTCCAGGCCGAGAGCCCCGGCATTTTCACCGCAAGCACGACCGTGGAGGACATCGGCCTCTATCAGGTGGCCAACGGCGATCTCGCCACGCTCGCCCATGTCGGACCGGTGAACGCGCCGGAATTCGCCGAGACCATCTCCACGACCGAGGTGCTCGCACCGTTGGCCGAGGCCACCGGCGGCAGCGTACGGCGGCTGGAAGGCATTGCCGGCGGCCTGTCGATGCCCGGCATCGTGCCTGTTCGCGCGAGCGGCGCCACGTCGGGCAGCGACTGGATCGGCTTGCGCACGACGGACGATTCGGTGCTTCGATCGGTCAACCGCGTGCCGCTGTTCGGCGGCTTCCTCGGGCTCGGCCTGCTGCTTCTGGCGCTCGGCTCGATGTGGTGGCGCGAGGGGCGTTGAGCCCTTCGCTTCACGCAGTTGCCGCGACGCGCTCCTTCGCGCCTGACGGCGCATCCGCGACGAAATCGGCGTGCCGCATCTCGCCGGTCAGCGCCGCCAGCGCACCGGGCTCGATCTCGTGGACCAGCAGCCTGCGATAATCCACCGGGCGCGGCATGGTGATCTGGCCGATCGGCACCTGCCGGAAACCGAGCGGACCGTAATAGGGCTCGTCGCCGACGAGGATGACGGACGCCCAGCCGGCATCCCGCGCCGCCTCGAGCGCGATCCGCACCAGCTTGCGTCCGATGCCGAGGTCCTTGTGCGACGGCCGGACGGCCAGCGGGCCGAGCAGCAGCGAACGCCCTTCCCCCGCCGCAATGCGCGTCAGCCGCACGGTGGCGACGACGCGCCCCTCATGCGTGGCAACGAAGGACAGCGCCCGCTCGTGCGGACCACCCTCGCGGATCTTGTAGGCCGCGCGGGCGAAACGCCCGGGCCCGAAAGCCTCGGCGTTGATCTCCTCGATCTCATGGTCGTGCGCGGCCGTCTCGGCCAGATAGCTGATCTCGTGCATGAAACTCGTCCGTATCGTCGGGAAGGATGCCGCGGCTGCGGCGGACGCAAAGAGTCGGCGCCGGTCAGGCGCGGGCGCTCATTCGTCGTCGTGCGATACGGGTAGCGGACACGGGTGTTCCTCACAGGTTCGGCTCCGCTATCACCATTTTCGGGTATCGTCCATCGACATTTCACCGGACGACTTCGTTCCGGTGGCCAGGGTGACGAACTGTTCAGGCGCCGGACCGTTGGGATGAACGGGCAGGCAGCCTAGGTTAGTGTGGACAGAACAGGAGACGATCGATGGGATTGCTGGTCGACGGCACGTGGCAGGACAAGTGGTACGACACCTCGAAGAGCGGCGGGCGCTTCCAGCGCTCCGAGTCGCAGTTCCGCGATTTCGTCACAGTCGACGGCGCCCCCGCTAAGGGGCGCACGCGCGGCTTCAAGGCGGAGCCGGGGCGCTACCACCTCTACGTCTCGCTCGCCTGTCCCTGGGCGCACCGGACGCTGATCTTCCGCGCGCTGAAGAAGCTCGAGGACGTCATCTCCGTCTCGATCGTCGACCACTTCATGGGCAAGGATGGCTGGACCTTCGTCGAGCGCGACGGATCCACCGGCGATACACTTCACGGCTCGGACTTCCTGCACCAGATCTACACCAGGGCCGATCCGGCCTATTCCGGCCGCGTCACCGTGCCGGTGCTGTGGGACAAGCAGGAGGAAACGATCGTCTCCAACGAATCCTCCGAAATCATCCGGATGCTGAACAAGGCTTTCGATGCCTGGGGCGACTCGTCGGTCGACTTCTACCCGGAAGGTCTTCGCGCAGAGATCGATGCCTGGAACGAGCGCGTCTACGGCTCGATCAACAATGGCGTCTACCGCTGCGGCTTCGCCACCACCCAGGAAGCCTATGACGAGGCTTTCGACGAACTCTTCGGCGCACTCGACGCGGTGGAGGAGCAGTTGTCGAAGCACCGGTACCTGGCCGGCGATTCCTTGACCGAAGCCGACTGGCGGCTGTTCACCACGCTGGTGCGCTTCGATCCGGTCTATTTCGGCCACTTCAAGTGCAACCTGCGCCGGATCGCCGACTATCCCAACCTGTGGAACTACACCTGCGACCTATTCCAGGTGGCCGGCGTGGCCGAAACGGTCGACCTGCACCACATCAAGCATCACTACTACGGCAGCCACCAGACCATCAATCCGACGCGGATCGTGCCGCGCGGCCCGGCGATCGACTACGCGCAGCCGCACGATCGCGACCGGTTCGCTCCGGGCGGCCGAGGCGAAGCGAACTACCAGTAGGGCGACGGCGCCCTGCCCTCGAACTGTTCGGCCAGCCGCGCGCGCGTTGCGCGCGTGGTGCCTTCGGGGAGCGCGTCGAGGCGGAAGAACGCCGCTTCGGCGATCTCCCTGTCGGCCTGCTTCGGCGCGGTCTGGTGAAAGTCGCTGACGACGTAGAGGGCGACGTGATCGCGCCGGCTGGCGGCGCGGTTGTAGTACATGGCGGCAAGCCGCGGCGCGCCGCGCATCTCGATGTTGCATTCCTCGATGAGTTCGTGGCGCAACGCCTCCACCAGCGTCTCCCCGGTCTCCACCCCGCCCCCCGGCAGTTGCCAGCCGGCGACATAGGTGTGCCGCACGAGGAACACGGTGCCCTCGGCTTCGTTGACAACGAGCGCCCGTACGCCGAGCGTCATCGGCCGCCGCAGCAGGAACCAGAGGTGGAACAGGCGTCCGCGCAGGCGAGCCAGCCGGTTCCGGCCAAAGGGACCGGGGTCGCGCCGCTCGCTCATCCGCGCGACCGTCCGCACTGGTACGCGCGCGGTCCCTGTCCTAGAAGGTTCCGATGTTTCGTCTCGCGCATCTCTCAGACCTGCATCTCGGCCCCCTGCCGGACATCTCCTACCGGGAACTCGCTTCCAAGCGCATTACCGGCTACGTGAACTGGCAGAGACATCGCCGCAAGGCGATCCACAACGGCGTCACCGACGCCCTCCTGCAGGACATCGCCCGGCACGACGTCGACCACCTCGCAGTTACCGGCGACCTCGTCAACCTCGCGCTCGACGCCGAGATCGACATCGCCCGCGAGTGGCTGGCGATGGCCGGCGACCCCGAGCGCCTCTCGGTCGTGCCGGGCAATCACGACGCCTATGTGCCCGGCGCGCTGCACAAGGCCTGCAAGGCCTGGCGTCCCTGGATGACCGGCGAGAAGACGCATGTCTGGCAGAGCGAATCGGGGTTTCCCTACCTGCGCACCTACGGCAACGTGGCGCTGATCGGCGTGTCTTCGGCGCATGCGACAGCCCCGTTCCTGGCGCTCGGCACCTTCCGCGAGGAACAGGCGGCGAGCGTGGCGAAACTGCTCGACATGGCCGCCGGGCGTGGCCTCTTCCGGATCGTCATGATCCACCATCCGCCCGTGCGCGGCCTGACAACCGCCCACAAGCGCCTCTACGGCATCGGGCTGTTCCAGAAGACCATCGCCCGCCACGGCGCCGAACTCGTGCTGCACGGACACACGCATGACCCGACACTGTCCTGGATTCGCGGCAAGGGACACCGGGTGCCGGTGCTGGGCGTCACTGCGGCCGGCCAGGGCACGGCCGGAGAGAAGCAGCCGGCGCAGTACAATTTGATCGAGATCGACGGTGAACCGGGCGCCTGGCGGGTGATGCATTCGCGCCGGGGTATCAAGGGTCAGATCCCCATCCTCAAAGTTGAGGGAGGCGAGCCGACGGACCTTTTCTCGGCGCCTCAGTTCGACGCGAAATAGGCGGCGATGCGATCGTAGTAGACGGCGGCGAGCACCGCCAGGCCGGCCAGCGCGCCGGCCAGCACCACGCCGACCCCGGAGAGGAACGCGCGCAACCGCCCGGGCGGGCGGCGCGGCATCCGGTAAGCCTGCCCGTCGTCCCTTCCATCCTCCTCCTCGGCACGGCCACGGCCGGCGTAGGACAGCAGCGAACCGCCCTGTCGTTCGTCCCGAGCAGGAGATGGCGGAGCATGGTCGCGCGGACCTTGCGTGTCCCGGCGGCGAGGCGCCTGCCGGAACGGTTCGTCGTCAGCCGGAGCACGGTCACGCTGCACCAGCACCGGCTCCACGGGGCCGTCCAGCCAGCGCTGCCGTTCGACCATGCGCTCGGCGATGTAGCGGGTGACCTGCTGCGCGACCGGCCGCATGTCGGTCGATTCCGCCAGGACGATGCGCCCCATCCGCGTGTCGCGGACGAAGCGGTAGGTGCGGCGATCGCGGCCCATGGCCACATGGCTGACGGCGTCGATCCATAGCCGCGGCTGAAGCCCGGACGAGATCGCGAAGTCGAACAGGATTTCCTCGTCGGGCACCTCGGCAAACACCGGCGCCAGTTCCTGTGCCAGCAGTTCCAGCCGCATCCGGGCGGCCTCGCGCATGTCGACGACGACATCCTCGCGCTCGGCGGCGGCGATCCTGATCTCGCGGATGGCCTGCGAAAGCCGGCCCTGCCGGTCAGCAACGCTGTCCCTGTCGTTCATCCGATGGCTCCACGCGCCTGCACACAATTAACCGAACGTTAACACAGCCGCGCCGGCGAACAAAAGGCGAATTCGAAGCATCGTAAACGCGGCGGCACCGGCCGGGATCGCGTGGTTTCAACTTCGGCTCCGCCCGGCTATCTTGGCGGACGAGCAACGAGCGGAATCAACGATGGCATTGGCGGATCGCGTGGGAACGGCAATCGCGGGCCGCAGGATGCGGCGTCGCGTGAACTTTCCCAAACTGCTCGACGAGACGTTCCGCAGCCACGAGCGAGAAGGTCGCAAGCTGCAGTTCCACGGCAGATCCGTCTCGCTGCTCATGGCCTTCGTCCTGACCTACTTCATTGTCCCCTATCCGGAGGCCTATTTCTATCAGGGCACCATGGTGCTCTTCATCCTGACCGGTTTCGTACCGACCTGGCTGGACCGGCGCGGCTGGCTGCGCGAGTGGCATCCCTACCTGTTCGTGACGCTCGACTTCGTCGCCCTCACCTTCATGATGGTCGTCCCCAATCCGCTCGCGCCGGCCGATCTGCCGCCGCAGATCATGCTGCATTTCGACCCGTCTCTCTATCTGTTCCTCCTGCTGTCGAGCCTCGCCTTCGCCGACAGCCCGCGCCTCGTCGTCTGGGGCGGCGTCGTCGGCGCGGCGAGTTGGATGGTCGGCATCGCCTGGCTCGCCTCGCTGCCCGACAGCATCGTGATCTGGCCCGGCAACGGTTCCATCGGCCTGAATGACGTGCAGACGCGACTGCGCATCGTCGGCACGCCGACGACCGTCGATCTCAGCGTACAGATGCAGACCTCCATGATCTTAATCATGGTTTCGCTGGTGCTAGCGGCCGGTGTCGCACGCTCGCGGCGCCTGGTGTGGCGCTATGCCGTCATCGAGCGCCAGCGCCTCAACCTCGCCCGGTATTTTCCGCCGGCCACGGTCGATCAGCTCGCCCGCGAGGATGAGCCGCTGCAGCACATCCGGGAGGTCAGGGCGGCGATCCTCTTCGCCGATCTCGTCGGTTTCACGCGCTGGTCGGAACGACACACCCCGGCCCAGACCATCGCCATGCTGCGGGAGGTGCACGGGCTGCTCGAGGAGGCCGTGTTCCGCCATGGCGGAACGCTGGACAAGTTCATCGGCGACGGTGTGATGGCGACCTTCGGCACCCCGGAGCCGACGTCACGCGACGCCATCAATGCGTTCAGATGCGTCAAGGCGATCCTCGAAGACTTCGCAAAGTTGAACGCGCGGCGGATCGAGCGCGGCGAGGAGACGATCCAGATCGCCGTCGGCGCGCATTACGGCTCCGTCGTCGTCGGCAACATCGGCACCGACCGGCGACTGGAACTGGGCGTCATCGGCGATACGGTGAACGTCGCGAGCCGACTGGAAGAACTGACGCGACAGATCGGCCGCGCGGCCATTGTCAGCGACGACCTCGTGTCCGACATGCGGCGCGAGGATGCCGAGGGGGCCGAATTGCTGCTGGCCGGCTTCGACGATCTCGGCGGCAACCAGCTCGACGGCCGCCGCCAGGACGTAGGGGTCTGGGCAAGCGCCCAGACGCTCCTGACGGCAGAGAGCCGCTCGCGCTGGGCGCGTTCGGCCTAGGCGGCGCCGCCTGGCTAGCCGCGCAGCGACCTGCGGATGGCGCGGATGACCGGCTCCTTGGCTTCCTCGAGCAGCATGTGCCCCTTGCCGGGCAGCGTCTCCAGCGCGATGTTCCCGGGCAGATCCGTCGTCTGCCCGTAGGGCAGGACGGTGTCTTCGGTTCCCCAGAGCACCCTGGTCGGCATGGCGAGCGTCGCCAGCGTGTCGCGCGGGATCTCGCCCTGCCGATCGCCTTTGGTGATGAGGGCGCCGATCTCGATCAGTTTCTCGCGCTGCCCCGGGACGGCCCGGACCGCCATCAGGCCGGCGACGAACTTGGTCGGCATCGGGAAGCCGGGCGCCGACATCTCGTCCATGCAGGCGCGCAGCTCATCCGCGTTCGCAGCCGCCGCATAGCGCCGGAGCAGGTCGAAATTGATCTCGGGGCCGAAACCGCCCGGCGCCACGAGGGTCAGCGACGCAACCGCTTCCGGCGCCCTGAGCGCAGCGAGCACCGCGATCGCGCCGCCCATCGAATGCCCCGCGAAGTGCACCCGCGAATGGCCGCGGGCGGCGAGGTCGGCAAGGATCGCCTTCGCCGCCACATGCGCCGGGCCGGCTCCGGGAAAGGCCAGCGACCGCCCGTGTCCCGGCAGATCATAGGCGAGCACCCGTGCGCCGGCGGCAAGCGCCGGCTGGATGTCGTACCAGCCGTCGTGATGACCGCCGAAACCGTGCAGGAGGACGACCGTCTCGGTCCCCTTCCCCTGCACGCGCGCATAGATGTCAGTGGTCATCCATCCCCTCCCCGGGATCACTCACGGCCGGGCTCCAAAACTTCCCGAGGATCCTGTTGGCGGCCGACACCACCGCCTCGAGCGACGCGGCGACGATGTTGGTGTTGATGCCGGCACCGAACAGTTTTCCGCCCGGATGCTCCATCTCCATGTAGCTGATCGCCGCGGCATTGGAGCCGCTGTGCATCGAATGCTCGGAATAGTCGAGCACCGTCATCGGCACGCCGATGTGGCGCGAGAGCGCATCGACGAAACCGTCGATAGGGCCGGTGCCGGAGCCGGTGATCGTGACCTCCCTGCCATTGTCGACGATCGTTGCCTCGACGATCCGCCGGCCCTTGGCCGCCGTATCGGGATAGGTGTGGTGGTCGACGAACTTCAGCCGACCGTCCGGCTGCTCGACATAGAGCTCGAGGAAGCGGTCGTGGATTCGCTTCGACGACAATTCCTTGCCTTGCGCGTCGGTGATCGCCTGGATGTCCTTCGAGAACTCCACCTGCAGGTTGCGCGGCAGGTTCAGCCCGTAATCGGCCTGGAGGATGTAGGCGATGCCGCCCTTGCCCGACTGCGAGTTGATGCGGATGATCGCCTCGTAGGTGCGGCCGACATCCTGCGGGTCGATCGGCAGGTAAGGCACTTCCCACAATTCCGTGTTGGCCTTCGCCTTGGCCTTCATCCCCTTGTTGATGGCGTCCTGGTGCGAGCCGGAAAAGGCCGTGTAGACCAGTTCACCGACATAGGGGTGGCGCTCGGGCACCGGCATCTGGTTCGAGTACTCGAACACCTCCTTGATGCGGTTGATGTCGGTGCAGTCGAGTTCGGGATCGACGCCCTGCGTGTACATGTTGAGCGCCAGCGTCACGACATCGACATTGCCGGTGCGCTCGCCATTGCCGAACAGCGTGCCTTCGACGCGGTCGGCGCCGGCCATCAGGCCGAGCTCGGTGGCCGCGATGCCGGTGCCGCGATCATTGTGCGGGTGCAGCGAGATGATCAGGCTGTCGCGGTTGTCGAGGTTGCGGCACATCCACTCGATCTCGTCGGCATAGATGTTGGGCGTCGACATCTCCACCGTCGCCGGCAGGTTGAGGATCAGCCGGTGCTCCGGCGTCGGCTTCACGATCTCGGCGACCGCGTTGCAGATCTCCAGCGCCACTTCGAGTTCCGTGCCGGTGAAGCTCTCGGGAGAATACTCGAAGCGGTAGCCGCCGCCCGCCTTCGCCGCCATGTCGGTGATCAGCTTGGCCGCGTCGGTGGCGATCTGCTTGATGCCGCGCACGTCCTTCTCGAACACGACGCGCCGCTGCAATTCGCTGGTGGAATTGTAGAAGTGCACGATCGGCGTCCTTGCACCCTGCAGCGCCTCGAAGGTGCGCGCGATCAGTTCCGGCCGGCACTGGACCAGCACCTGCAGGTCGACGTCGTCGGCAACGTTGCCTTCCTCGATGCACCAGCGGGCGAAGTCGAAATCGGTCTGCGAGGCCGACGGGAAGCCGATCTCGATCTCCTTGAAGCCCATGTCGAGCAGGAGCGCGAACATGCGCGCCTTGCGGTCGTGGCCCATCGGGTCGACCAGCGCCTGGTTGCCGTCGCGCAGGTCGACCGAGCACCAGATCGGCGCCTTCTCGATGCGCTTGCCGGGCCATGTACGGTCGGGCAGGACGATGGCCGGATAGGGATGATACTTGCGCGGCGCGTCGGGCATTCCCTTGGAGGAACGCTGGCCGCTGGAGGCAGTGAAGGTTTCGGGCTTGTTCATGGTCGTCGCTCCCGCGCCTGCCGGACCGTCAGGCCGGGGCGCTCATATCACGGATTTGCTGGATTGCGAGTATCGGGAGCACGGCGCTTCGGCGTCGAACCGATCGCCGGGCGCTCCCTGTCAGCGGACCCGGCGATCGCCGATAAGACCGAGAAGAAGCAGCGTCGAGGACAGCGCACGCAGCGTCTCGCCGGCGAAGAACCGGGCGGACGAGGCTTTGGAGGTGGCGCGCATGGACGACATGATGGTGCGTATAGCGGGCTCAGCGGTGCGTGGCAAGGAGGGATTGCGACGGGTGCGGCGGCAGCAGCGAGACAGGTCGCTACGATGCGGAGGCCGAGATGGGGATGGGAGGCCATTGAGGCACGGGCGGCAGTCACTTGCCGATCCCGGCACAGGCCATTGCACCCAGCGCGTATCCACGATCATCGGCTTCCCTTTCCCGGCCTGTCCTCCCGTATCTCCGCCAGATCTCCCCCCCACCCGATCCCCCTCAGCTCGGAGATTGCCTGCAATTGCGCCTGTCGCTCGAGCAACACTCTCAATCCGGCTTCGACCGCCGCCGTCTCGTCGGGCAATCCGGTGATCCGCATGACTTCTTCTATGAATTGGGCGTCGATTTCGATCGTCGTGCGCATGTGCTGGACCGATACATCTTCTTCGGTCTGTCATTATGCACGTCCAAGTGGCGGGCATCAACGAAAGCGGGACAACCATCATCCCGAGTTGCAGCCATCTACTAGCGACAAGCGCTGTTCAATGTTGACTTGGACCATCTTCAGGACCAGATTCCCCCAATCTCGAGAGCCACGATGAAGGTATCGATCAGTGACGCCAAGGCGCGGTTGACCGATCTCGTCCGTCGCGCCGAAGCGGGCGAGGAGATCATCCTGACGCGCCACGGTCAGGCGGCGGTTCGCCTCGTCGTCGTCGGTGCCGCAGCGGACGCCGGGCAGCGCAGGGCGCTGATGGAGAAGGTGCGCCGTTCAGGCGCCGCAAAGGCGACCGCAGGACCCGATGCTGTCCGCAGCCAGGATTTCCTCTACGACGACGCCGGTCTGCCGGCGTGATCGTGGTCGATACATCCGCGCTGATGGCGATCGTGCTGGACGAACTGTCGGCAGACGCTTGCATGTCGGCGATCGCCGGCGCGGACGCCCTGCTCATCTCGGGCGGGACGGTCGCCGAAGCGCTCGTCGTCGCGGATCGCCGTAACGTCGGCGAGGACATGCGGGAACTGATCGACGGACTGGGCTTGGAGGTCGTAACGGTATCGAGAGCCTCCGCCGAGCGGGTCGCCGCTGCCTATGATCGCTGGGGAAAGGGCGCGCATCCAGCGGGGATCAACCTCGGCGACTGCTATGCCTACGCCGTCGCCAGGGAGCACGCATGTCCGCTGCTCTTCATCGGCGGCGACTTCGCTGCGACCGACATCGCGCCCGCCCTCCCCACCAACGAATGACGCCCGCTTTGCTGCAACCCGCCTCTTGCGCTCCGCAACATACCCGGTAGTATGTCGCGCGTCAGGGGAGGACATCCATGGCGTTTGCACGCGTGAACGGCGTCGTTCTGCACCACGAGGATCGTGGCGGCACGGGAAAGCCCGCGATCGTCTATTCGAACTCGCTCGGCACCGACTTCCGCATCTGGGACGAGGTCGTCGCGCGTCTCGGCGACCGTTTCCGCCACATCCGCTACGACAAGCGCGGCCACGGCCTGTCGGAGGCGACGCCGGCGCCCTATGCGATGAACGACCATGTCGGCGACCTTGAATCGCTTCTCGACCATTTGGGCGTAAAGGCTTGCGCCCTCGTCGGATTGTCGGTCGGCGGCGTGATCGCGCAGGGGCTGGCGGCGAAGCGGCCCGACCTCGTCGAAGTGATGGTTCTGATGGATACCGCCCACAGGATCGGCACCGCCGAGATGTGGAACCAGCGCATCGACGGCGTGACGAGCAACGGCATCGCCCCGCTCGCGGACGCCATCATGCAGCGCTGGTTCACGCCGGCTTACCGGTCCCCGGACAATCCCGACTTCGTCGGCTACACCGCCATGCTCACCCGCACCACGGTCGACGGCTATGCCGGCACCTGTGCGGCGCTGCGCGACACCGACTATACCGAACAGACGAAGGCGCTCTCGCTGCCGGTGCTCGCCATCGTCGGCGACCAGGACGGCTCCACCCCGCCCGACCTCGTGCGCTCCACCGCAGACCTGATCCGCGGCGCCCGATTCCGCATCATCCCGGACGCCGGTCACCTGCCCTGCATCGAACAGCCGCAGGCGGTGACGAACCTCATTCACAATTTCCTGCGGGAGACGCGGTTCGCGGGCTAGACGCTCGCCCCTCGAAGACCTGCGGAGCGGTGACGCCGGACGACGGCGCACCGCTGCCCCAAGACGAAGATTGCCATTCCGGAGTATATTCGATGTCCCAGTATGTGACCGTCCGCCGCGAGGGCGACATTGCCGTCGTCACGCTCGACAACCCGCCCGTCAATTCGCTGTCCCACCACCTGCGCGAGCCACTGGACGCCGCATTGCGTGACCTGCGCGACGACCCGTCGGTGGCGGCCGTGGTCATCCACTGCGCCGGCCGGACCTTCATCGCCGGTGCCGACATCACCGAGTTCAACACGCCCAGGGCCACCGCCTCCCCCAACCTGCGCGAACTGATCGTCACGCTGGAAGGCTTCGCCAAGCCGACGGTCGCCGCCATCCACGGCACCGCTTTCGGCGGCGGCCTCGAACTCGCCATGGGCTGCCATTTCCGCGTCGCCAACGCCCGCGCCCAGTTCGGTCTGCCCGAGGTCAAGCTCGGCCTGCTGCCGGGCGCCGGCGGCACCGTGCGCCTGCCGCGCCTCATCGGACCCGAGAAGGCGCTGCCGGCGATCGTCTCCGGCAATCCGATCGGCGCCAAGGCTGCCCTGGCGGACGGCCTCGTCGACGCCGTCAGCGAAGATGATCTCGTCGCCAACGCCGTCGCCTTCGCCCGCGACGCCCTCTCTGCCGGCAAGCCGCTCGTGGCCGTGCGCGACCGGGAGGACAAGCTCGCCGCCGCCCGCGCCGACATGGCTGGTTTCGACGCGCAGATCGCCGAAACGCTGAAGAAGACGAAGGGCCTCGACGCGCCGAAGCGCTGCGCCGACGCGGTGCGCAACGCGCTGACCCTGCCCTTCGACGAGGCGCTGACCACGGAGCGCAGCTACTTCGTCGAACTGGTCGAGGGCGACCAGTCGAAGGCGCAGCGGCATCTGTTCTTCGCCCAGCGCGAGGCTGCAAAGGTCGAGGGCATCGGCCCGGACGTGAAGCCCCGCACGGTCAAGCGCGCCGGCGTCATCGGCGCCGGCACCATGGGCGGCGGCATCGCCATGTCCTTCCTCAACGGCGGCATCCCCGTCACCATCCTGGAGATGACGCAGGAAGCGCTCGATCGCGGCATCGCCAACATGGAGAAGAACTACGCCATCTCCGTCCAGCGCGGCTCGATGACCGAGGAGGCGAAGGCCAATCGCATGGGCCTGCTCACCGGCACCACCGACTATGCCGACCTCGCCGACTGCGACCTGATCATCGAGGCGGTCTTCGAGGAGATGTCGGTCAAGAAGGAGGTCTTCGGCAAGCTGGACGCGATCGCCAAGGCCGGCGCCATCCTCGCCTCGAACACCTCCTATCTCGACGTCAACGAGATCGCGGCCTCGACGTCCCGGCCGTCCGACGTGCTCGGCCTGCACTTCTTCTCGCCCGCCAATGTGATGAAGCTGCTCGAGATCGTGCGCGGAGCGAAGACCGCGCCCGACGCGATCGCCACGGCGCTCGACGTGGCGCGGCGCATTGCCAAGGTGCCGGTCGTCGTCGGCGTCTGCCATGGCTTCGTCGGCAACCGCATGCTGGCGTCCCGCTCCGCCGAACTGGAGGACCTGCTGCTCGAAGGCGCCACACCGGCCCAGGTCGACAAGGTCTTCACCGATTTCGGCTGGCCGATGGGGCCCTTCGCCATGGGCGACCTCGCCGGCCTCGACATCGGCTGGCGCAACCGCAAGTCGCTCGGCAAGACGGCGGCGATCGCCGACGCGCTCTGCGAGCAGGGTCGCTACGGCCAGAAGACGGGCAAGGGCTTCTACATCTACGAGGCCGGTTCGCGCGCGCCGAAATCCGATCCCGAAGTCGAGGCGCTGATCGAGGCGAAGGCGCGCGAGAAGGGTGTCAACCGCCGCGACATCTCCGCCGAGGAGATTGCCGAACGCACCATGTACCCGATGATCAACGAGGGTGCGAAGGTGCTCGAGGAAGGCATCGCCGCCCGTGCCTCCGATGTCGACATCGTCTGGATCAACGGCTACGGCTTCCCGATCGGCAAGGGCGGGCCGATGTTCTGGGCCGAACTCGAGGGTCTGGGCAAGATCGTCGAGCGTCTCGATCATTGGCACGGCAAGACCGGCAAGGACGTCTTCAAGCCGTCAGAGTTCCTCAAGCGCGCAGCCGGGACCGGCAGCTTCCGCAAGGCCGCCGCCGCGGGAAAGGCCGCCTGACGATGGACCTCGCCGCCGCTCCCTGGCGCGCGCTCTACCCGGCCGGGCTCTCGCCCGACGCCCGCCTCGCCGGCTTTGCCGTGCACGCGATCGTCGACGAGGCGGCCGGGAAGTGGCCGGACCGGGCGGCGGCGATCTTCCGCGACACCACTCTCACCTTCGGCGAGCTCGCCGCGCAGGTCGATCGCACCGCCCGCGCCTTCCGCGAGGCGGGCGTCGAAAGCGGGACACGGGTCGCGCTGCTTTTGCCCAACACGCTCTACCACCTCCTCGCCTTCTTCGGCGCGTTGAAGGCCGGCGGCACCGTCGTGCACCTGTCGCCGCTCGACGGCGGCGCGGTGCTGCGCCACAAGCTCGCCGACAGCGGCGCGCGGCTCGTGGTGACGACCAACATCGGCGACCTCGCGGTGCGCGCCGGCGACTTCGTCCGCGCCGGGCTGGTCGAACGGCTGATCGTCGGCGACGACGCGGCCTACGGCCCCTCCCCGCTGACCGGCGCGATGCCGCAGGACTGCGATTTCAACGACTTCGCGGCGTTCCTCGATTCGGTCTCCGAGACGGTTGATTCAGTGCCCGAGGAGCCAGGCCTTCCCGACGTCACGCTCGACGACCTCGCGCTGCTGCAATACACCGGCGGCACCACCGGCATGCCCAAGGGCGCGATGCTGACGCACCGCAATCTGTCGACGGCGGTGGAGAGCTACGACCTCTGGTTCGACGCCTGGGGCCTGATGCGGGAAGCGCAGGAGCGCGTCCTTCTGTTCCTTCCTCTCTTCCACATCTACTCGCTGTCGGCGGTCATGCTGCGCTGCGTGCGCGGCGGCCAGACGATGATCATCCACACCCGCTTCGACGCCGGCACGGCGCTGGCCGAGATCGAGGCCGGCGCGACGAGCTTCCCCGGCGTGCCGACGATGTGGATCGCGATCTCGGCGATGGCCGGGGTCGAGAAACGCGACTTCTCCTCGCTGCGCTACTGCGCCTCCGGCGGCGCGCCGCTGGCCGTGGAGACCGCGCGGCGGCTGAAGGCGATCACCGGCCACGACCTGCTCGGCGGCTGGGGCATGACCGAGACTTCGCCCGCCGGCACCAACATCCCGCCGACGCGGCCCGACAAGGTCGGTACCATCGGCGTGCCGCTGCCCGGCATCTTTCTCGACATCGTCGCGCTGGAGGATCCGCAGCGCGTGCTGCCGCATGGCGAGATCGGCGAACTGCGCGTCTTCGGCCCCAACGTGACCGTCGGCTACCTGAACCAGCCGGCCGAGAACGCCCGCGCCTTCAGCGGCGGCGGGTTTCTCACCGGCGACATCGGCTTCATGGACGAAGAAGGCTTCTTCACCATCGTCGACCGCAAGAAGGACATGATCCTGTCGGGCGGCTTCAACGTCTATCCGCAACTGATCGAGCAGATGATCTACGAGCATCCCGACGTCGAGGAGGTGCTCGTCATCGGCATCGCCGACGCCTATCGCGGCGAGGCGGCGAAGGCCTTCGTCAAGCTGCGCGCCGGCGCAGCGGCGCTGTCGCTGGAGGCGCTGCGCGCCTTCCTGAAGGACCGGCTCGGTCCGCACGAGATGCCGGCCGCGCTCGAACTGCGCGACGCCCTGCCGCGGACGCCGGTCGGAAAACTGTCGAAAATCGAACTCAAGCAGGAAGAGGCAGCGCGCATCGCGCGCGCCTCGTAAGGGAGAACATCATGCGCGAAGCCGTCATCGTTTCCACCGCCCGCACGCCGATCGGCAAGGCCTATCGCGGCGCCTTCAACGACACCGAGGGTCATGTGCTCGGGGGCCACGCCATCCGCCATGCGCTCGTCCGCTCCGGCCTCGATGGCGGCGAGATCGAGGACGTGATCATGGGCTGCGCCATGCAGGAAGGCACCACGGGCCTGAACGTGGCACGCCGCGCCCTTTTGTCGGCCGGCCTGCCCATCACCGTTGCGGGCACGACGATCGACCGTCAGTGCTCGTCCGGTCTCCAGTCGATGGCGCTGCTCGCCAATGCGATCCGCAACGACGGCGTCAAGGCCGGCATCGCGGGCGGCCTGGAATCGATCAGCCTCGTCCAGAACGATCACCGCAACACCTTCCACCTCTTCGACAAGAGCCTGAGCGGCGCCGCGGCCGACGTCTACCTGCCGATGATCGACACCGCCGAGAACGTGGCCAACCGCTACGGCATCTCGCGCGAGGCGCAGGACGCCTACGGGCTGGAATCGCAGAGACGCGTCGCCGCCGCCCGCGAGGCCGGCCGGTTCGATGCCGAGATCGCGCCGATTTCGGTACGCATGGCCTCGGTCGACAAGGAGACCAGGGAGGTCACCCACAAGGACGTGACGCTTTCCCATGACGAGGGGCCGCGCCCGGAGACCACCGCCGAGGGCCTCGCCGGCCTGAAGCCGGTGCGCGAGGGCGGCTTCATCACCGCCGGCAATGCCAGCCAGCTCTCCGACGGCGCCTCGGCCTGCGTGATGATGGAAGCGAAGGAAGCCGAGAAGCGCGGCCTGACCCCGCTCGGCATCTTCCGCGGCTTCAACGTCGCCGGCTGCGCACCCGACGAGATGGGCATCGGCCCGGTCTTCGCCGTGCCGCGGCTGCTGGAGCGCCACGGGCTGAAGGTCGACGACATCGGCCTGTGGGAACTGAACGAGGCCTTTGCCGTGCAGGTGCTCTACTGCCGCGACCGGCTCGGCATCGATCCGGAGAAGCTCAACGTCAGCGGCGGCGCCATCGCGGTGGGCCATCCCTACGGCATGTCGGGTTCCCGCCTCGCCGGCCATGCGCTGATCGAGGGCAAGCGCCGCGGCGTGAAATATGCCGTCGTTACCATGTGCGTCGGCGGCGGCATGGGCGCGGCCGGGCTGCTCGAGATCAACTGAGGAGAGCTCTCTTCTCCCCGTTTGCGGGGAGAAGATGCCGGCAGGCAGATGAGGGGCTGCGCCGACATTTCATTGCTCGCACTGCCCCTTATCCGGCCCTACGGGCCACCTTCTCCCCGTGAACGGGAGAAGGAACAAGGAGGAGACAACCATGGACCTTCGCTTCACCGACGAGGAAAACGCCTTCCGCGAGGAGGTGCGTAGCTTCTTTCGCGACAACCTGCCCGACGACATCCGCGCGAAGATGATCGACGGCGAGCACCTCGACAAGCCGGACTTCGTCCGCTGGACGAAGATCCTCAACGCGCACGGCTGGGGCGTGCCGCACTGGCCGGAGGAGCATGGCGGAACCGGCTGGGGACCGATGAAGCAGTACATCTTTCTTGAGGAACTGCAGAAATATCCCGCTCCGCAGCCGCTCGCCTTCGGCGTCAACATGGTGGGGCCGGTGATCTACACCTTCGGCAACCAGGCGCAGAAGCAGCGCTTCCTGCCGGCGATCGCCAATCTCGACGACTGGTGGTGCCAGGGCTTCTCCGAGCCCGGCTCCGGCTCGGACCTCGCCTCGCTGAAGACCCGCGCCGTCCGCGACGGCGATCACTACGTCGTCAACGGCCAGAAGACCTGGACGACGCTGGCGCAATATGCCGACTGGATCTTCTGCCTCGTGCGCACCGACACGGCCGCCAAGAAGCAGGAAGGCATCTCCTTCCTGCTGATCGACATGAAGACGCCCGGCATCGAGGTCCGTCCGATCGTCACGATCGATGGCGGCCGCGAGATCAACGAGGTCTTCCTGACCGACGTGCGCGTGCCGGTGGAAAACCTCGTCGGCGAGGAGAACAAGGGCTGGGACTACGCCAAGTTCCTGCTCGGCAACGAGCGCACCAACATCGCGCGCATCGGCGTCTCGAAGCAGCGCGTGGCCCGCATCCGCGAACTCGCCGCGCTGGAAATGGCCGGCGGCCGTCCGCTGATCGAGGACGAGCGCTTCCGCGAGAAGCTGGCCACGATCGAGATCGACCTGAAGGCGCTGGAGATGACGCAGCTGCGCGTCGTGGCGGCCGATGCCAAGCGCGGCAACACCGGCAAGCCCGACCCCGCGTCCTCGATCCTGAAGATCAAGGGCTCCGAGATCCAGCAGGCCACGACGCACCTTCTGATGGAGGTGATGGGTCCCTACGCAGCGCCATATCTCCCCGAGCACGACGCCCGCTGGAACGAGCCGTCCGAGGTGCCCGAATACGCGCCGGTGGCCGCGCCGAACTATTTCAACAACCGCAAGGTCTCGATCTACGGCGGCTCGAACGAGATCCAGAAGAACATCATCGCCAAGGCGGTGCTGGGGCTGTGACCGCCCCCGCCCGCAACGAGACGACAGGAGGACGCGATGGATTTTGATCTTTCGGAAGAGCAATCGATGCTCAGGGACTCGCTCGACCGGCTTCTCGCCGACACCTATGGCTTCGAGGACCGCAAGGGCTTCATGGCCACGCCCGAAGGCTGGAGCACCGACATCTGGCGGCAATTGGCCGAGATGGGCCTGATGGCCCTGCCCTTCGCCGAGGCGGACGGCGGCATCGGCGGCGGCCCGGTGGAGACCATGATCGTCATGGAATCGCTCGGCAAGGCGCTGGCGCTCGAGCCCTATTTCGCGACGGTCGTGCTTGGCGGCGGCTTCCTGCGGCTGGGCGGTTCGGCGGCACAGAAGGCGGATCTGGTTCCACAGGTGGCCGACGGCTCGCTCAGGCTCGCCTTCGCCCACACCGAGCGTCACTCCCGCTTCGATCTCGCCCATGTGGCCACGACGGCCACGAGGGACGGCGACGGCTGGGTGCTGTCGGGCTCGAAGAGCGTCGTCCAGCACGGCGACTGCGCCGACAGGATCTTCGTCACCGCCCGCACGTCAGGCGGTACGACGGACGAGAACGGCATCGGCATCTTTCTGGTCGACACCGGCGCCGAGGGCGTCTCGCGCCGCGGCTATGCAACGCAGGACGGCCTGCGCGCCGCCGAACTGACACTCGACAAGGTGCGCGTGCCAGCAGGGGCCGTCTTCGGCGACCCGGAAAACGGCCTGCCGCTCGCCCGCCGCGTGGTCGACCAGGCGATAGCCGCGCTCGCCGCCGAATCGCTCGGCGTGATGGGAGCCATGCATGCGCTCACCGTCGACTACATGAAGGTGCGCAAGCAGTTCGGCGTGCCGATCGGCTCGTTCCAGGTGCTGCAGCACAAGGCGGTGGACATGTATGTCGCCATCGAACAGGCGCGCTCGATCACGCTCTACGCCACGATGATGGCCGACAGCGAGGACGATGCCGAACGGGCGCGCGCCATGCATGCGGCAAAGGCCGAGATCGGCCGCGGCGGCCGCGTGGTCGGCGAGAATGCGATCCAGATCCACGGCGGCGTCGGCATGACGATGGAATATGCCGTCGGCCACTATTTCAAGCGCATGACCATGATCGACGTCGCCTTCGGCAATGCCGACCACCATCTGCGCGAACTCGCCCGCGCCGGCGGGCTGTTTTCCGCAGCCGCCTGACGGCAGCCGCGGAGCCCGGACGTCGAGGCGCGCCTTCGCGCTTCAGCGGGAGTTCACGCGTCGAGCGCGGCAAGTGGCCGGTCGGCAGCTTCGGCTGCCGCCGGCCGGCAGTAGAGGCCGTAGAGGGTCTGCAGGATTTCTTCCACCTCGCGCGAGGCGACGCTGTAGTAGATTTCCTTGCCCTGCCGCCGCGTGGTCACCAGCCGCGACAGCCGCAGCTTCGCCAGTTGCTGCGACAGCGCCGACTGCGACATGCCGACGGCGTCTGCAAGCGGCTGAACCGCCATTTCCTGGTTGAGCAGGTTGCACAGGATCATCAGACGGTTCTTGTTGGCGAGAGCCGACAGGAGTTCGGCCGCCTGCTCCGCCGACGCGTCCAGCCTGGCAATGTCCATTTTCATCGGATCAATCCCTTGAACACATGAATACCTTGTCATATGTAGTGACTTGTTCGAATTTGGCAACCATAGCCGAAACGCACAGGGGCACTGAATGACCGAATTCACACCATGGATGTCGCTTGCAGGCGGAATCCTCATCGGCCTCTCGGCCGTGCTGCTGATGGCCTTGCATGGCCGTATCGCCGGAATGACGGCGATCCTGGCGGGCATCATCCCGCCGGTGCCCGTCGACTGGGCCTGGCGCGCCGCCTTCCTGGCGGGCGCCGTGATCGCGCCGCTCGCCTACATCGCGACCGGCAACACGATCGCGTTCGCGGTGCCGATCTCCACCACCGCGCTGGTGATCGGCGGCGTCATCGTCGGCATCGGCGTGACCTACGGCTCCGGCTGCACCAGCGGCCACGGCGTCTGCGGCATGGCGCGCCTGTCGCCGCGCTCGATCGTAGCCACGCTCGTCTTCATGGTGTTTGCGATCGCCACCGTCTACGTCGTCCGCCACGTGATCGGAGCCTGATCGCTATGAACAAGATCCTCTCAGCCTTCGCGGTCGGCGCCGTCTTCGGCCTCGGTATTGCCATCTCCGGCATGGCCAACCCCGCCAAGGTGCTGAACTTCTTCGACATTGCCGGAACCTGGGACCCGAGCCTGCTGTTCGTCATGGGCGGTGCCCTTCTGACCGCCGCGATCGGTTACCGCGTCGTCTTCGGCGCGAGGCCCAAGCCCGTGTTCGAGAAGAGCTATGCGCTGCCCACAGCGCGGCGCATCGATGCCGAACTGGTCGGTGGATCGGCCGTGTTCGGCATTGGCTGGGGCATTTCCGGCTTCTGCCCCGGCGGGGCGGTGCCAGCCCTTGGCC
Source organism: Aquibium sp. ELW1220 (assembly GCF_030398385.1). Lineage (GTDB taxonomy): Bacteria > Pseudomonadota > Alphaproteobacteria > Rhizobiales > Rhizobiaceae > Aquibium. Next base: position 163,390 of record NZ_JAOAOQ010000004.1, read on the forward strand.
TCGGCTATTCCGAGACCGTCATCTTCATCGCCGCCATGATGGCCGGCATCGTCCTGGCGCGGGCCATCAGGACCCGCACCGCGCAGGCCGCACCGGCCTGACGAGACCCGTGAGACATGGAGACAAACCGATGACTTCTTCCCTGCCCTTCACGCCCGACATTTCGGTGAAGCCCGACGTCACCGCCTTCTTCGACGCGGCCACCAACACGGTATCCTATGTCGTCAAGGACCCGGCCTCCGACGCGTGCGCCGTCATCGATTCGGTGATGGACATCGACTACGCCGCCGGCCGCATCACCTACGACCACGCCGACGCGATCATCGATCACATCCGCAAGAACGGCCTGACACTCGAGTGGATCATCGAGACCCACGTCCATGCCGACCACCTCTCGGCCGCGCCCTACATCCAGCAGAAGCTGGGCGGCAAGCTCGGCATCGGCGAGAACATCACCATCGTCCAGGACACGTTCGGCAAGATCTTCAACGAAGGCACCGAGTTCCAGCGCGACGGCTCGCAGTTCGACCGACTGTTCAAGGACGGCGACAGCTACACGATCGGCACCATGACCGCCCACGCCATGCACACGCCCGGCCACACGCCCGCCTGCATGACCCACGTCATCGGCGATGCCGCCTTCGTCGGCGACACGCTGTTCATGCCCGACGGCGGCTCGGCCCGCGCCGACTTCCCCGGCGGCGATGCCCGCATCCTCTACCGATCCATCATGCGCGTGCTGTCGCTGCCGGCCGAGACGCGGCTCTTCATCTGCCACGACTACGGTCCCAATGGCCGCGACATCAAATGGGAGACGACGGTGGCGGAGGAGCGGGAGCACAACATCCACGTCCGCGACGGCGTCTCGGAGGACGAGTTCGTGACGATGCGCGAGACGCGTGACGCGACGCTTGCGATGCCCAGGCTGATCATCCCCTCGCTGCAGGTCAACATGCGCGCCGGCCGCTTGCCGCCTCGCGACGAAAGCGGCAAAACCTTCCTGAAGGTGCCCGTCAACGGCCTCTGAGAAACAACACATCGCGCCGGGGCGGCATGCGCCTCCGGCTTCGCTTGCAAGGGATCGAGAGAATGGAAATCCGCAGGATCAACGACGACATCGCCGTGGCGCCGCAGATCACGGCCGAGCACGTGCCGGCCATCGCCGAGGCCGGCTTCAGGAGCATCGTCTGCAACCGGCCCGATTCGGAAGACGGCGCCGTTCCGCATGACCTTGTCGAGCAGGCCGCCAAGGCGGCGGGCCTGGAGTTCCGCTTCATCCCGGTCGTTTCCGGGGCGATCAGCGAAGACAATGTCCGCGACATGGCCGCCGCGCTGAAAGCGCTGCCAACGCCGGTGCTGGCCTATTGCCGGACCGGCGGCCGCTGCATGAACCTCTACGGCCTCGTCCAGCAGACGAACGGCTGAGCGGGGCGGCGGGAACCGCCGCCCTCGATCGGTCCTGGAAACGACGGGACGCGTGCGCATCAGCGCACGCGGCGGCGGAGCCTTGCGACCTGGGAAGGACACCCGATGACGAGCCCCAAGACCGCACGGCGAAGCTGGAAAGCCTATCTGCCAATCCTGGCCTGGGCTCGAACCTACGATCGCGACGCATTGACCAACGATCTGGTCGCGGCCGTCATCGTCACCATCATGCTGATCCCGCAGTCGCTCGCCTATGCGCTGCTGGCGGGCCTGCCGGCGGAGATGGGTCTGTACGCGTCGATCCTGCCGCTGGTGGCCTACGCGATCTTCGGCACCAGCCGCGCACTGGCGGTCGGCCCGGTGGCGGTCATCTCGCTGATGACGGCGGCCTCCGTCGGCGCCGTCGCTGCACAGGGCACGGCCGGCTACGTCGTCGCCGCCATCACGCTGGCCTTCCTGTCGGGGGTCTTCCTGATCCTCATGGGCGTCTTCCGGCTGGGCTTCCTCGCCAACCTGCTGTCGCACCCGATCGTCTCCGGCTTCATCACCGCATCGGGACTGATCATCGCGGCAAGCCAGATCAAGCACATCCTCGGCATCCAGGCCGAGGGCCACAACCTGCTGGAACTCATCCTGTCCCTGGGCTCCGGTCTCGGCGACGCCAACCCGGTGACGCTCCTGATCGGCCTGTCCTCGCTCGCCTTCCTCTTCTGGGTGCGCAAGGGCCTGAAGCCGCTGCTCGCGCGGGCGGGACTGCGGCCGCGGCTGGCCGACATCCTTGCCAAGGCCGGGCCGGTCGCAGCCGTCGCGGCAACGACGCTGGCCGCCTGGAGCCTCGACCTCGGCGCGGCGGGCGTGAAGCTCGTCGGCGCGGTGCCGCAGGGCCTGCCGCCCCTCACCCTGCCCTCCTTCGCACCCGACCTCGTCTTCGCCCTGATCGGACCCGCCGCGCTGATCTCGCTGATCGGTTTCGTCGAATCGGTCTCGGTCGCGCAGACGCTCGCCGCGCGCAAGCGCCAGCGCATCGACCCCGACCAGGAACTGATCGGCCTCGGTGCATCCAATGTCGCCGCCGCCTTCACCGGCGGCTATCCGGTGACGGGCGGCTTCGCGCGCTCGGTGGTCAATTTCGACGCCGGTGCCGAGACGCCGGCAGCCGGTGCCTTCACGGCGGTGGGTCTCGCCGTCGCGACCCTGCTGCTGACCCCGCTTCTCGCCTTCCTGCCGCAGGCGACGCTCGCGGCCACGATCATCGTGGCCGTGCTGTCCCTGATCGACTTTTCGATCCTGAAGAAGACCTGGGCCTATTCGAAGCCAGACTTCATCGCAGTGGCGGCGACCATCCTCGCCACACTGTCGCTCGGGGTCGAGATCGGCGTATCGGCGGGGGTCGTGCTGTCGATCCTGATCCACCTCTACCGGACATCCAAGCCTCACATGGCAATCGTCGGCCGGGTACCGGGTACCGAGCACTATCGCAACGTGAAGCGCCACGAGGTCATCACCCAGCCCGGCATCGTCTCGCTGCGGGTCGACGAGAGCCTCTATTTCGCCAATGCGCGCTATCTTGAGGACTACGTCTACGATCTGGTCGCGACGCGCCCCGATATCCGTCACGTCGTTCTCGCCTGTCCGGCAGTCAACCTCATCGACATGAGCGCGCTCGAATCGCTGGAAGCCATCGATCGCCGTCTCTTCGACATGGGCGTGAAGCTGCACCTGTCGGAAGTGAAGGGTCCCGTGATGGACGCCCTCAGGCGCACCGAATTCCTGGAGCACCTCTCCGGACAGGTGTTCCTGTCGCACCACATGGCGATATGCGAGCTGGCCAGGCCGGGACCGGACGAAGAGACGCCGCTCGCCGCGCAGTAGTGCGCGGACAAGGCCCGAAGGCCCGTCTAGGGCTATCCCAAGTCCGGCCGACGAAATCGGCCGCACTCTTCGGAGAGCGCGGCCGCGTGATCAGGTAACCGGCCGCCGCGTCGCAGCGGATCTATCGCCAGGCTAGTAGAGCCATCTCAGCATGAACAGCGAGATCGCCGGGAACAGCACCAGGATCACGGTCCGGACGAGGTCGCTGATGACGAAGGGCGTCACGCCGCGATAGGTGGCCGAGATCGGCGTGTCCTTGGCCATCGAGTTGATGACGAACAGGTTCATGCCCACGGGCGGCGTGATCAGACCCACCTCCACGACGATGAGCACGATGATGCCGAACCAGATCGCGAACTCCTCCGGCCCAAGGCCGTAGTCGAGCGCCGAGACGATCGGGAAGAAGATCGGTATCGTCAGCAGGATCATCGACAGCGAATCCATCACGCAGCCGAGCACCAGGTAGAGGATGAGGATCGTCACCAGCACGGCCCAGGGATTGAAGCCGGACTCGACGATGATGGCGGCGATCTGCTGCGGCACCTGCGAAAGGGCGAGGAAGCCGTTGTAGATCGAGGCGCCGAAGACGATGAAGAAGATCATGGCGGTCGCCACCGCCGTCGCCAGCACCGAATCGATGAACGTCTGGCGGTTGAGGCCGCCATTGATCAGCGCGATCAGCCCCGTGCCGGCCGCGCCGATGGCGGCCGCTTCCGTGGGCGTGAACCAGCCGAAATAGATGCCGCCGACGACAAGGAAGAAGACCAGCAGCACCGGCCAGACGTCGAACATCGCCTTGAAGCGCTCCCGATAGGGCTGGCGCGGGCTGTCACCGGCCGATTCGGGGTAGAGCCGGACGTAGATCGAGATCGCGATCATGTAGCCGATCGCCGCCAGGATGCCCGGCACGAAAGCGGCCAGGAACAGCTTGGCGATGTTCTGTTCCGCGAGGATGGCGTAGATCACCAGCACGATCGACGGCGGAATCAGGATGCCCAGCGTCCCGCCTGCGGCCAGCGCGCCGGTCGCCAGCGCCCCGGAGTAGCCGTAGCGGCGCAGTTCCGGCAGCGCCACCTGCGCCATGGTCGCAGCGGTGGCCAGCGAGGATCCGCAGATCGCCCCGAAGCCCGCGCAGGCGCCGATCGCCGCCATGGCGACGCCGCCCTTGCGATGGCCGAGCCAGGAATTGGCCGCCTTGAAGAGCGACTGCGACATGCCGCCGAGACCCGCGAACTGCCCCATCAGCAGGAACAGCGGGATGATGGAGAGCGAGTGGCTGGAAAAGGTCGAGTAGGTCTCGGCCTTCAGCTTCGCAAGAATCGGATTCCAGCTGCCGGTGACCAGCCACGTCCCCACCATGCCGCAGAGCAGCATGGCGAGACCGATCGGCAGCCGGAAGAAGATGAGGACGAGAAGGATTGGAAAGGACCAGATCCCGATTTCGAGATTGCTCAATGCATGCCCCCATGCGTCGGCGCGAAGCTGGACCGGCCCGTGCGCACTTCCTGCACGCGGACACCGGTCATGTACACGGAAACGATCACGCACGCCGCTGCACCGACCATGGCCGAGGCGAAGCCCCACCAGACCGGATACTGCAGGATGAAGGTGGTTTCCTGGTAGCGGATCTTGTCCATCATACCGATCCAGAGCCGCCAGGCCAGCACGACGAACACGATGGTCATCAGCGTCTCGGACACGAGGTCGATCCAGCGGTTCGCGACGGCCGGAAGGTAGTTGGTGAACAGGTCGACCGTGGCGTGCCCGCGGTTGAGCTGGCACCAGGGCAGGAAGGCAAAGACCGCGAAGGCCGTGCCCGCCTCGACCAGTTCGAAGTCGCCCGGTACGGCACCGACCTTGACGGTCGCCCCGAAGACGCTCCACTCCTGCGCGACAAGCCACTGCAGCCAGAGCTGGATGTCGTCGAAGAACGGCAGATAGTGGAAGACCGACCCCGGAAAGACGAATGCGATCGTGACGATGGCGCGACCCGTGATGCTGATCACGGTCATGATCGTGATCAGGCCGAGAACGATCCCGCCCAGAATCGCCATCAGGCGCGCCAGCGCATGGATGAACCTCGAAACGGCCACGTGGCACCTCCCACCCGTATCGTCCAGTCGGCACGCCCGCCTGTGGCGAACGGCGCTCGGCCCGGACCTTTGTTATATACGATAACTAACCGGTCCCGATGCCGCTAGATGCCATGCCGACGTTTGTCGTGCAACGATGATCGGCCACAACAATGCAGATACCGTGCGGCAAGGCAAGTTCGACGGCATGGCCAGTCGGCCTCCCCCATGATGCAGCGGGGCGGGCATCGCTGCCCGCCCCGTCGTCGATCGGGTCGCTCCGGCGACTACTGCGCCTTCGTGTACTTGTCGATCAGCGCACGCGCCTCGTCGATCAGCGCCTGGCCGTCGACGCCCTTGGCCTTCACCTCCTCGATCCAGCGGGCATAGACCGGCTGGGCGGCCTCCTGCCAGCGGGCGACTTCCGCCGCATCGAGAGTGATGATGTTGTTGTTGCGATCGACTGCGATCTGGCGCGCCGGGCCGTCGGCACTGGCCTGCGTGCTGCCGGCGAAGGCCGAGAATTCCTGCCCGGAATTGTCGTCGATCACCTTCTTCAGATCGTCGGGCAGGCTTTCATAGCGATCCTTGTTCATCGCCAGCACGAAGGCCGTCGAATAGAGCGCGTGGTCGCCGCCGAACTCGGTGTGATTGTTGACGAGTTCCGGCACCTTGAGCGCGGTGGTCACTTCCCAGGGAATGACCGCGCCGTCGATGACGCCCTTCGAAAGAGCCTCGGTGACGGCCGGAACCGGCAGACCGACGGCGGTCGCGCCGAGTTCGCCGAGCAGGCCGGTGATGATGCGGGTCGGCGCGCGCAGCTTGAGACCCTTCATGTCCTCGAGCTTGGCGACCGGCGTCTTCGTGTGGATCACGCCCGGGCCGTGCACCCAGGTGCCGACGATGTGGACGTCCTTGAAATCGGTGTCCTTCATCTCCTTCTCGAACAGATCCCAATAGGCGCGCGACGTCGCGTCCGCATTGGTCATCATGAAGGGAAGCTCGAACACCTCCACGCGGGGGAAGCGGCCGGGCGTGTAGCCGACCACGGTCCAGACGACGTCGACGGTACCGTCGATCGCCTGGTCCATCAGCTGCGGAGGCGTGCCGCCGAGCTGCATCGAGGGATAGCGCTCGACCTTGATGCGGCCGCCCGAGTCCGCCTCGACCTTGTCGGCCCAGACGTCGAGGACGAGCTTGGGCACGTTGGCCTGCGCGGGCAGGAACTGGTGCAGCTTCAGGGTGACTTCCTGGGCGAAGCTCGCCCCCGTCGAAACCCAGGATGCGGCGGCGACTGCGCTGGCGAGCGCCAGCGACTTCCAAGTGAATGCCTTCAATTCTACCTCCCATTGCGGTACGAACTCGCAGGCGCGAGCATCGGCCATAACCGGCATGCGGTCCAGCACAACTTACCCGAAAACGGGTGACAATAAAGCGGCCGGGATCAAAAAGTTCGTAACATTTTTCAGGGACATGCGTGCCCGGCGAGGTGCTGCGACAGCTGCTCAGACCGGCAGCCCTCCCCCCTCCTTCAGCGTTTCCAGAACGATGGCGGTCTTGACGTGCTGGACGGACTCGTGCGGCAGGAGCACGCCATTGACGAACTCCGACAGCGATTTCAGGTCCGGCGTCACGACCTTGAGCACGTAGTCCATCTCGCCGGTGAGCGCATGCGCCTCCTGGACCTCGGGCAGCCGGGCGAGCAGGTCGGCGAAGCGCTGCGCATTGTCGCGGTTGTGGGTGGCGAGCGTCACCGAGATGATGTTGACCAGAGGGAAGCCCATCTTCTCGCGGTCGAGCACCGCCCGGTACCCGCGGATGTAGCCCTCCTCTTCCAGCCGCTGCCTTCGGCGCGAGCACTGCGAGGCCGACAGATGCACCCGCTCGCCCAGTTCCGCATTCGTCAACCGCGCGTCCAGCTGAAGCAGCGCCGCGATCTTGCGGTCAAATCCATCCAACCCGTTCATCGCGCGCGTCTTCTCCTGAATTAGTGCACGTTTCATGCATCAAGACAGCACCTGCGAGCCCAGTTTGCAACCCTCGTGCATCAAGCTCGGTCTATGCTTGAAGCAGATCGGCTCCTGCCGAAAGCCAGCCAAGGAGGATGACCATGGGTCCTTTCCCGCACGATGCACCGCCCGCCACGATCACGGAAAAGAACCCCGCCGGCACCGACGGGTTCGAATTCGTCGAATTCGCGCATCCCGAACCGGCAAAGCTCGCCGAACTGTTCCAGCGCATGGGCTACGTGGCGGTCGCCAGGCACCGGACGAAGGACGTGACGGTCTGGCGCCAGGGTGACATCAACTACATCGTCAATGCGGAGCCCGGTTCGCATGCGATGCGGTTCGTCGAGGAGCACGGTCCCTGCGCGCCGTCGATGGCGTGGCGCGTCGTCGATGCGCGGAAGGCCTTCGATCATGCCGTGTCGAAGGGAGCCACCCCCTACACTGGCGACGACAAGGCGCTCGACGTCCCGGCCATCGTGGGCATCGGCGGCTCGCTGCTCTACTTCGTCGAGACCTATGGCGAAAAGGGCTCGGCCTACGACGCCGAATTCGAATGGCTGGGCGAGCGGAACCCGAAGCCGCAGGGTGTCGGCTTCTATTATCTCGACCACCTGACCCACAACGTCTATCGCGGCAACATGGATAAGTGGTGGGCCTTCTATCGCGAACTCTTCGGCTTCACCCAGATCCACTATTTCGACATCGACGGCCGCATCACCGGCCTCGTCAGCCGCGCCATTACCTCGCCCTGCGGCAAGATCCGCATCCCGCTCAACGAGTCCAAGGACGACACGAGCCAGATCGAGGAATACCTGAAGAAGTACAAGGGCGAAGGCATCCAGCATATCGCCGTCGGCACCGACGGCATCTACGACGCCACCGACCGGCTGGCCGCGAACGGGCTGAAATTCATGCCCGGCCCCCCGGACGCCTACTACGACCTTTCGCACGAACGCGTGCAGGGCCATGACGAGCCGATCGAGCGGATGAAGACCCACGGCATCCTGATCGACGGCGAAGGCGTGGTGAATGGCGGCATGACCAAGATCCTGCTGCAGATCTTCTCCAAGACGGTGATCGGCCCGATCTTCTTCGAGTTCATCCAGCGCAAGGGCGACGAGGGCTTCGGCGAGGGCAACTTCCGCGCCCTGTTCGAATCGATCGAGGAAGACCAGATCCGCCGCGGCATCATCACCGCGGAAGCGGCGGAATAAGACCCCGAAGGGGAACCCGAGGGGATCGGCGCGAGGAACGCCGGTCCCCTTTTCATTGCGGGTCGTGCCGCCTGCCCTGTTCGGTCAGCCCGGCGGCCTTGCGCAGCGCCTCGTTCATGCGGCTCTGCCAGCCTGGCCCGCCGGCCCGGAACCGCTCCACCACGTCGGCATCGAGCCGAAGCGTCACCTGCTTCTTCGGGTTCGGGACCGGCGGACGCCCGCGGCGGATGCTGGCTGCAAGCTCCGGAAAGATCTCGGCGAAGGGCCGCGCCTGCCGGAACTCCTCCTCCGTCCATTCTGGGTTGTCCGAAACCGCGTCCCAGTCCTCGCGGCTGTAACCGCGCCCGGGCTTGAACTCCGCCTTGAGATTACGTCCCGTCATGGATCACGAACTCCTTCCTGTTCGCCGGCCGCATGCTGATCACGGACAGCGCCTCCGCTCCGAGAGGTCGGAACACCACGGCCACAGCCGAAGCTCCGAGGAACCCGATGGCGAGAAACCGCTCGCCTTTGGCCGCACGAATCACTGCCCGCGAAAAAGAAGTCGTCGGTCAGAGCCGCAAAATCGAGGCCGTGCTTGTCCAGGTTTGCCAGTCGCTTCGGCTCGTCCCACAATATCCGCATTTTACGTACCTACGATAAATAGCCCGACCTTCCGCGCTTCGCAAGTCCGCGAGTTCAGTCATCCCTCTCCGTAAATCCCAACCGTATCATCTCATCGCGCCGCACCGGCCTGTCGAAATCGAGCAGGAACTCGTCGAGCTGCGGCGGCTTGACCGAGGTGCTGGACAGCATCGCATGCACCTGCCCGCGATGGTGGACATCGTGCAGGAAGAGATGCGCCAGAAGATCGGCGATGCGTTCGGGAAAGCGCCCGGCCGCCCCGCGGTCGGTGGTCACCCGGCGGGCCAGGTCGGCATCGCCAAGTCCGTCGCAGAAGGCGACCAGCCGCTCGTCCCATTCCCGTTGCGCCGCTTCGAGCCGGGCGGGATCGGAGAAGGCGACGAAGTCCTCGAAGGCCGCCGGACCCCGCCCGTCTTCCTCCAGGGCATCGAGATAATAGAGATCCACCGCCAGCACATGGTTGAGCGTCTCAGCGATCGAGGGGAAGAAGCTCGTCCTCGGCGCATCGAATTCGCCTGGCTGCAGCGCCAGCACGGCTCGATACAGCCGATCGTTGGACCAGCGGTTGTTGCGCGCCATCCGGCGCATGTGCTCGAGGAGCGACACGACTCACGCAGGCAGGGCAGCGAGGACGATGCCGCCGAAGAGCACGAAACCCGCGAGGTTGAGACCGAGCAGCTGCAGCATCCGGCGGCGGAGCGTCTGCGTTTCGTCATCGCGCGACACGCGCCAGTTCGTCACCGTGAAGGGCATTGCCGCGTAGCGCGGAAGACCCGTCTCGTTGCGCAACGCCGCCGACCGCTGCTCGATGCGATAGCTCAACCGGATCGCCTGGATGAAGACCGCAAGCATCGCTGCCGCCCAGAGGCCCGCAACGATGTAGAACCAACCGCCGAAGTCCATCCCCACCTCCTCCTGTCCCGCGACTTACCTTAGCGGCCGACGCTGGACGGGCAAGGCGGCACGGCCGTCAGTGCTCGTACTTCTCCACCGTCTGCTCGATAGCGCCGAAGATCGAATGACCCGACGCGTCCTTCATCTCGATGCGCACCGTGTCCCCGAAGCGCATGAACGGCGTGACCGGCTTGCCGGTCTCGATCGTCTCGATCGTGCGAATCTCGGCGATACAGGAATAGCCGGCCCCGCCCTGCGCCACCGGTTTGCCCGGCCCTTCGTCGAGCTTGTTCGACACTGTGCCCGAGCCGATGATGGCTCCCGCGCCGAGCGGTCGCGTCTTTGCGGCGTGCGCGACCAGCGTCGGGAAATCGAAGGTCATGTCGATGCCGGCATTGGCGCGGCCGAAGGGCTTGCCGTTGAGATCGACGCAGAGCGGCAGGTGCACCTTGCCCCCGTCCCAGGCGTCGCCCAGTTCGTCCGGCGTGACGGCCACCGGCGAGAAGGTCGAGGACGGCTTGGACTGGAAGAAGCCGAAGCCCTTGGCGAGTTCAGCAGGGATCAATCCACGCAGCGACACGTCGTTGACCAGCATGACGAGCCTTATCGCGGCAGCGGCTTCCTCGCGGGAGGCTCCCATCGGAACGTCGTCGACGATGACCGCCACCTCCCCTTCCATGTCGATTCCGAAGGCCTCGTCCGCCATCAGGATCGGATCGCGCGGGGCGAGGAACGTGTCGGAACCGCCCTGGTACATCAGCGGGTCGGTCCAGAAGGTCTCGGGCATCTCGGCATTGCGCGCCTTGCGCACCAGTTCGACATGGTTGACGTAGGCTGAGCCATCCGCCCACTGGTAGGCACGCGGCAGCGGCGACAGCGCGTCATGCTCGTGGAAGCGCTCGGACGGCACGGCGCCGTGATCGAGGCTCTCAGAGAGGGCCTCCAGATGCGGCGCGATCCGCTTCCAGTCGTCGAGCGCGGCCTGAAGCGTGGGCACCAGGAACGAGGCATCCGTGCAGCGGGTCAGGTCCTTCGACACGACAACCACCCGTCCGTCGCGCTTGCCGTTCTTCAATGTGGCGAGTTTCACCTGGTTCGCTCCCTCGATCATGTTGCGGCCGCCGGTTTGACCCGCGGCCGATTTCGTTGCATCCGTAACCGTCGACTTTGTAACCATCAACGCCGAATGGAACATCAGATGGAGCATGGCGCCGACGAGGCGGCAAGTCTGGAGCTGGAGAAATTCCTCCCCTACCGGCTCAACCGGCTGGCGGAGGCGGTCAGCCGCGATTTCCAGACGATCTACAGGACCCGCTACGGGCTCACCCGGCCGGAATGGCGGCTGCTCGCCTCGCTCGGGCAGCACGGCACGATGACGGCCACCGAGGTCGGCCGCGACTCCGCCATGCACAAGACCAAGGTGAGCCGAGCCGTGACCGCGCTGGAGGAGCGGCGCTGGCTGAAGCGCGAGACGGATCCGGACGACCGCCGCGTCGAACGGCTGGCGCTGACGCCTGCCGGCGAAAGGACCTATGCCGAGATCGTACCTCTGGCGCGCCGCTTCGAGACGGACCTGCTGCGAATGCTGGCCCCGTCCGAACGGGAGGCACTGTCGATCGGGCTGGCCGCAGTCGAGCGTCGCTTCGGCTCCCGGTAGCGCGTTGGAACATTCGCCATGGCGCGAGGTTTCGAAACCTTACGCCAGACAAGCGAGGTTCTTCATGAAACGCACGATACTCCATGCAGCGGCCCTGGTCGCGCTCTCGACAGCCGCCTTCGCGCAGGAAACCGGCTCGACCAGTGCCGGCGAGACGATCGAGCCGGAAGCCTATGCCGGCCTCTGGTACGAGATCGCCCGCACGCCCGCCCCCTTCCAGGACCAGTGCGACGGCGGCGTCACCGCGTCCTACGTGCTGGAGAGCGACGGTGTGATCGGCGTCGTCAACCGCTGCGATCTCCCGGACGGCACCGTCAACAGCATCGAAGGCACGGCTGAAGCCGTCGGCGACGGCTTCCGCCGGCTGAACGTGGACTTCCCGCAATCGCCCGAGGAGGACGGCGCGAACTACGTCATCGAGGCTGTCGGCCCGAAGGATGACGGCGTGTACGGCTGGGCCGTCGTGCGCGGACCGGGCGAAGGCTTCGGCTGGATCCTGTCGCGCACGCCCGAAATCACCGCGGACGTGCGTGCGGAGGCCGAGGCCGCGATGCAGGAAGCCGGCCTCGACCCCGCACGGCTGAGCGATACGAAGCAGCCCCCGCAGAACTACGAGCCGGAAGGCAACTGAGGCTGACGGACGGGTTCGGTCGCAGCAGCCCCGGCCGTGCCCGTTCTTCCTCCGGGACCCGTTTGACCGCCCGTCGCGGCTGCCTTATTCTGCCGCCATGCGCGAAGTCCGTTCATCCGAACTGCAATCGCAGTTGGTCGACCTGCTCGACGACGTCGAAGCAGGCGAGACGATCGTGATCACCCGCGATGGGAGGCCGGTTGCGAGGCTGGTCCCGGAAATCAGCCCGGGGGACCAGATCCGAACCGTCGTGAAGGAACCGGTCGAGGATCTGAAGGCATGGCGGAAGACTCTTCCGCCCAATGATATGACCCTTGCCGACATCCTCTCCGCCCGGGATGAAGGTCGCCGGTAGGTGGCGATCGTCGTCGATAGTTCCGTCGCCGCCTGCTGGGCAATGCCCGACGCGTTCTCCGACTGTGCCGACGATGTGCTCGACGGAGGCGTTCGCGGTGGCATGGTCGTGCCCGACCTGTTCTGGCACGAGCTTCGAAACGTTCTGGTCGTCAACGAGAGACGCGGCCGCCTCCCCGCGGAGCAGACGGCGGTGGCGCTACAGAAGATTGCCGCACTTCCGCATCTGCTGGACACCGCGGACGGCGGGAACCGGATCATTCTTCTCGCCCGCAGGCACATGCTCACGGCCTGCGACGCCGCCTGCCTCGAACTCGCCACGCGCCGGCAGCTTCCGCTCGCCACGCTCGACACGCGCCTTGCCGCGGCGGCTGCCGCCGAAGGCTGCGCCTTCACGGCCTGAGCCTCACCAGTCCAGCACGACCTTGCCCGAGTTCCCGCTCTTCATCGCCTCGAAGCCCTCGATGTAGTCGTCGACGCCGAGACGGTGGGTGATCAGGCCGGAGACGTCGAGCGGGCCCTGCACCAGCGCGATCATCTTGTACCAGGTCTCGAACATCTCGCGGCCGTAGATGCCCTTCAGCGTCAGCATCTTGAAGATGACCTTGTTCCAGTCGATCTCGAAGCCGGTCGGCGCGATGCCGAGGATGGCGATCCGGCCGCCATTGTTCATGGCGTCGATCATGTCGCGGAAGGCCACTGCCGAGCCCGACATCTCGAGACCGACGTCGAAGCCCTCGCGCATGCCCTCTTCCATCATCACGTCGGCGAGCTTCTCCTTCGAGGCATCCACCACGTGGCGGATGCCGAGCCTGCGGGCGAGGTCGAGCCGGACCGGGTTGATGTCGGTGATGACGACCTTGCGCGCGCCCACCGCCTGCGCCACCAGCGCGCCCATGATGCCGATCGGCCCGGCGCCGGTCACCAGCACGTCCTCGCCGACGAGATCGAAGGACAGCGCGGTGTGGACGGCATTGCCGAGCGGATCGAAGATCGCCGCGATCTCGTCCGGCACGTCGTCGGGGATCGGCACGACGTTGTGCTGCGGCAGGCAGAGATATTCGGCAAACGCGCCCGGCCGCTGCACGCCGACGCCCTGCGTGTTGCGGCACAGATGCCCCCTGCCCGCCCGGCAGTTGCGGCACTGGCCGCAGACGATGTGGCCCTCGCCCGAGACCCGCTGCCCGACATGGTAGCCCGTCACCGCCGAGCCGAAGTCGGCGACGGTGCCGACGAATTCGTGCCCCGTCACCAGCGGCACCGGCACGGTCTTCCGTGCCCAGTCGTCCCATTTGTAGATGTGGACGTCGGTGCCGCAGATTGCGGTCTTCTTCACCTTGATCAGGACGTCGTTCGGCCCGATCTCGGGGATCGGCACATTCTCCATCCAGATGCCGGGCTCGGACCGGGCTTTGACGAGGGCGCGCATCATGTTGGACATGGGAATTCATCCTGGGAAGTTCGGTCGATTAGGGAGAGTAAATGCCGCAGATTCTCCAACAAAGACAACGCTGTCAGATCTGCTCCAACTCGATGAGATTGCCTTCAGGGTCTCGCATGTAAATCGCCAGAAACGGGGTACGGACACTTCCGAGGTTCGTTATTTCTCCCTGATCCTGGCCTCCGGCGTTAAGGATGCCGTCCCTGATCGCGCGAATGTCTCCGACTTCGAACGCAATGTGGCCATATCCGGGTTCATTCACGCGCGGGAGGCCGCGATCGCATGTTGCCCCATATTGGTGGATCTCCAGAAACGGCTTCTCGATGCCGGGCAGTTCCAGCCAGATCGAGATGATCTCGGAATGGGGTAGCCCATTGCCCCGTGACACCTTCTCACCGGAAAGTTCCACCCTGTTTCTTCGGTCCTTGCAGCCAAAGACATGTCTGTAGAATTCGGCAAGTCTGCTGGCATCGCGAGCGACGATGCCGAGATGCGAAAAACGCATGGTTCGAGACCCTCCCGCGGGGCTTTCATGACACGAATGGATTACACCACCACGGCTCCCACCGCGACGTTCAGGGTTCCGGGACATCCTCCCGCAAGCGGCGTGCAAGGTCCATGCGCTGGTGAAGAATCGCCACGATCGCGATATGACCATCGGCGCGCAGTTTCCAGAAGACGAAATGGCTTTGGTATCGCGCGAAAAACCCGTCGACGCCGAATTCCGAAGGAATGCGTCGCCAAGTGACACGCCTTTGCGCGAAGTCCTCGAACAGGGCGAAGACGCCGTCGAGATATTTGTCGGCCTGTGCAGGACTGAACTGTCGAACCGTATGCCGATAGATCTCCTCCAGCCGCGCCGATGCCGCCGGCTGAATGAAGTAACGCGTCACCGGTTCGTGCCGGCCAGCGCACGCCGCCTTATGTCGTCGGCCGAGAGGTGTTCATACTCACTGTCAGCAACCGCGAACGCGTCCTGCAACCGGACCTTCATGGCCTCCATCGCCTCCCGCTCCGCGCGTTCCTTGTCGCGACGGATGAGGGCGCGGACGTACTCGCTGACGTTCTCATAGTCGCCATCGGTGACTGTCTCGGTGACGAAATCTCGAAGCGATCCGCTGATGCGCACGTTCAGATTCATGATGTCGGACACGCAAATCTCCTCTATCGACAATATCTTCTATATTGTCGCACATCAATAGATGATGCCCAACTCCCGCCCCACCTCTCCGAACGCCGCCACCGCCCGGTCGATGTCCTCGGCCGAATGCGCCGCCGACATCTGCGTCCGGATCCGCGCCTGGCCCTTCGGCACCACCGGAAACGAGAAGCCGACGACGTAGATGCCGCGCGCGAGCATCATCTCGGCCATCGCGCCGGCGAGCGTCGCATCGCCGATCATTACCGGGATGATCGGATGGTCCGCCCCGGCGAGCGTGAAACCCGCCTTCGTCATCTTCTCGCGAAAGCGCGCGGCATTGGCGCGCAGCTTCGCGCGCAGGTCATCGCCCTGCTCGACGATGTCGAACACCGTCAGCGAAGCAGCGGCAATGGCGGGCATCAGCGTGTTGGAGAAGAGGTAGGGCCGCGAGCGCTGGCGCAGCCAGTCGACCACCTCGCGCCGCCC
This sequence comes from Aquibium sp. ELW1220, assembly GCF_030398385.1. GTDB lineage: Bacteria > Pseudomonadota > Alphaproteobacteria > Rhizobiales > Rhizobiaceae > Aquibium. The sequence continues at coordinate 179,210 of NZ_JAOAOQ010000004.1, forward strand.
GCTGGTGTAGCCGCCCGAGGCGCCGCCGAGCGCCTTGCCGAGCGTGCCGGTGACGATATCGATCCGCCCCTCGACGCCGCAATGCTCGGCGGAGCCGCGACCATGCGCCCCGACGAAGCCGACGGCATGGCTGTCGTCGACCATCACCATGGCGTCGTATTTCTCGGCAAGGTCGCAGACGCCGCCGAGATTGGCGATGATGCCGTCCATCGAGAACACGCCGTCGGTGGCGATGAGCCTGAAGCGGCAACCCGCAGCTTTCTTCAGTTCCTCCTCCAGCGCCACCATGTCGTTGTTCGCATAGCGGAATCGCTGCGCCTTGGAGAGCCGGACGCCGTCGATGATCGAGGCATGGTTCAGCGCGTCGGAGATGACCGCGTCCTCCTCGCCCAGAAGGGTCTCGAACAGGCCCCCGTTTGCGTCGAAGCAGGAGCCGTAGAGGATGGTGTCCTCGAAGCCGAGGAAGGACGAGATGCGCGCTTCGAGCTGCTTGTGCTCCTCCTGCGTGCCGCAGATGAAGCGCACCGAGGCCATGCCGTAGCCATAGCGGTCGAGCCCGGCCTTCGCCGCTTCGCGCAACTCCTCCGAATCGGCGAGGCCGAGATAATTGTTGGCACAGAAATTGAGGACGCGCGCTCCGCCCGCCACCGCGATCTCGGCCGACTGCATGGAGGTGATGACGCGCTCGGACTTGTAGAGCCCGGCGCCCTTCAGCCCGTCGAGTTCGGCGGCGAGATGCGAGAGGAAGGCCTTGCTCATGGCGCTCGTGCTCCTGGATGAAGGCCGATCATCGCGCCGTCCGCCGCCGGCCGCTACCGAAAATGCGACGGGCGCGGCCATAGGCCCGCCCGCCGCTGCGGCGACGTTCTCAGAAGAACGCCTGCAAACCCGTCTGCGCCCGGCCGAGGATCAGCGCGTGCACGTCGTGCGTCCCCTCGTAGGTGTTCACCGTCTCGAGGTTCTGCGCGTGGCGCATCACGTGGTAGCCGATCTGGATGCCGTTGCCGCCATGCATGTCGCGGGCCTGGCGGGCGATGTCGAGCGCCTTGCCGCAATTGTTGCGCTTGACGATCGAGATCATCTCCGGGGCCATCTTCCCCTCGTCCATCAGCCGCCCGACCCGCAGGCTCGCCTGCAGCCCGAGCGCGATTTCGGTCTGCATGTCGGCCAGCTTCTTCTGGTAAAGTTGCGTACCGGCCAGTGGCTTGCCGAACTGCTTGCGGTCCAGACCATACTGCCGCGCGCGCATCCAGCAATCCTCGGCCGCGCCCATGGCGCCCCAGGAGATGCCGTAGCGCGCACGGTTCAGGCAACCGAACGGACCCTTCAGCCCCGACACGTTGGGCAGCAGCGCGTCCTCGGAGACTTCCACGCCCTCCATCACGATCTCGCCGGTGATCGACGCGCGCAGCGAAAGCTTGCCCTCGATCTTGGGCGCGGTCAGGCCCTTCATGCCCTTCTCCAGCACGAAGCCGCGGATCTCGTCGCGGCCGTCCTCGCTCTTGAGCTTGGCCCACACCACGAAGACATCGGCGATCGGCGCGTTGGAGATCCACATCTTGGAACCGGAGATCCGGTAGCCGCCGTCGATCGTCTCGGCGCGCGTCTTCATCCCGCCCGGATCGGAGCCGGCGTCCGGCTCGGTCAGGCCGAAGCAGCCGATCCATTCGCCGGAGGCGAGCTTCGGCAGGTATTTCAGCCGCTGCGCTTCCGAGCCGTAGGCCTGGATCGGATACATGACCAGCGAGGACTGCACGCTCATCATCGAGCGGTAGCCCGAATCGATGCGCTCGACCTCGCGCGCGACGAGACCGTAGGTGACGTAGCCGGCGCCGAGCCCGCCATATTCCTCCGGCACGGTGACGCCGAGCAGCCCGGCCGCGCCCATCTCGGCGAAGATGGCCGGATCCGTCGTCTCGGACAGGTAGGCCGCCTCGACCCGCGGCGCCAGCCGGTCGGCGCAGAACGCAGCCGCCCCGTCCCGCACCATCCGCTCGTCCTCCGACAACTGGTCGTCGAGAAGGAACGGGTCCTCCCACGCGAAGGCGGCGAGCGCCTCCTTGGAGACAGGCTTCTGGATGTTCATCGATCTGGTCCTCGTCAGGTGTTTCTCGGACCCTCTTTAAAGCAAGGAGACCCGGCGGGGAAAGACGCCTCGGCGGGCGGAAGCCGGAAGCTTTCGCTAACCATGCTCGGAAGTCCGCCCGGCACGGCCCTCGAATCGATTATTCGCTATCCACCGGTTAACCGTCGGCGGCTAGCGTCGAACCGCAATGAAGCGCCGAGGCGGGGGCCAAGCGCAGTATGTTCAGATCAGGCTTGGCTGCCGGCCTGCGAAAGCCGGTGAAGATGATCCAGAGGGCCTATGTGGTGGCCCTGGTGATCATTGCTTCGATGCTGTTCGCATCGTTCATCCTCCTCAATCACCTGATCGGGGCGCAGCAGCGTGAGGAACACCTGGTCTCCACCGCGGAGATCCAGCGCGCCCTGTCGCAGCGAATCGTCTTCTTGGCCAACGCAGCGCAGCGGGCCGCACCCGAGCGCCAGCCAGCCCTCGTCCTCTCACTCAGGCAGGCCACCGAGGAATTCGAGCAGAACTACAACGAGCTTCTGGTCGAGACGCGGGCTGTCCCCGGCTCGGAGGCGCAGTCGAACCCCGAGACCGTGGAATATGTCCTCTATTCGCGGCCATACCATCTCGAATACTTCACCGATGGACTTGCCGCCAACAGCTGGCGGTTGATCGCCTCGCTCCAGACCGAGAACGCGCCCGTGACGAGCCGCCTCGTCTATCGCGGAAGCAAGGAGCGGGCGCAAATGGACGAGCGGCTGGCCACCGCGACGATGGATGGATACTCCGCCCTGCGCGACCGCCTTTGGGCCTTGTCGCGGGAGCGTCTGTCCGGTCTCGTTGCCGTGCATCGGGCCTTGTTTGCAGCCACCCTCTTCGTTCTGGTGCTCGTGGCCCTGTTCATCTTCCGACCCATGGCCATCCTGATCGGTCAGCGCACTGACCAACTGGTCGAAGCCCGCAACGCCATGGCCCACAACGCCATCCATGACGGCCTCACGGGTCTGCACAACCGGGTGTTCCTGAACTACCGCTTCGGCACCTTCCTCGAAGATGCCGCAGCGCGCGGCGGCAGGCTCGCGGTCATCCAGTTCGACCTCGATCGCTTCAAGCAGATCAACGACACGCTCGGCCATGCGGCCGGCGACCAGGTGCTGACGACGACGGCGCAGCGCATGCGCCGCTCCGGCCGCTCCGACAACGTCTGCATCCGCCTCGGTGGAGACGAGTTCGTGGTCATCGTCCCGCAGGCCAGCGACAACGCCAGTGTGGCGGCGACGGCGGAGCGGATCCTGCGCATGATCAACCAGCCGATCGAGTTCGAGGGCCAGACGATCCATGCCGGCGCCAGCGCCGGCATCGCCTTCTTTCCGGACGACGGGCGCGAGCCGTCGGAACTGCTCAACCATGCGGACGTCGCCCTCTATGCGGCCAAGAAGACCGGCGGCGGAGCCTTTTCCTTCTTTACCGGCGAGTTGCGGCGTGAACTGGAGGAACGCAAGGAGATCGAGCGCGAGCTCGTCATGTCGATCGCGCGGCGCGACTTCACGGTCCGCTTCCAGCCTCAGGTCTCCCTTGGCGACGGCGCGGTGACCGGCATCGAGGCGCTGGTGCGCTGGCAGCCCCCCGGGCGCGATTTCATCCCGCCCTCGGTCTTCCTCCCGGTCGCGGAGAAGTCGGGCCTGATGCCTGCGATCGGCCGCATCATCTTTCGCGAGGCGATCGGCGCCGCGGCCCGCTGGCATCGCCAGGGCCTTCAGTTCGGCCGCCTGGCTCTCAATGCCTCGGGCAGCGAGCTGGCGCAGCAGGATTTCGCGAATTTTCTCTTCGGGACGCTTGCCGAGACGGGATTGCCGGCAGAAAGACTCGCGCTCGAGATCGTCGAATCCGTCATACTGGACGACGAGAAGACCGGCATCGCGGCAACCCTGCGCACGATACGCTCGGCCGGCATTCACCTCGAGCTCGACGACTTCGGTACCGGCTACGCCTCGCTGACCCATGTCGATCCGCGCCAGATCGACCGCATCAAGATCGACCGCCGCTTCGTGCAGAACATCCAGGACAACGATCAGAACGCGCACATCGTACGCGCCGTGATCGATCTTGCGGACCGGCTGGGCATCGGCATCATCGCCGAAGGTGCCGAAACCGACGCCGAGCTGGATGAGCTGGCCTCGCTCGGCTGCGACGAGGTGCAGGGCTTCGGCATCGCCTTTCCGATGCCCGAGGACGCGATGTCCGCCTGGCTGTCGGCAGGTTCCGCAGCCATGCGCGCGAGCGCTGCAACCACCGCGGAGAAGGGCCGGGACGCGGCCTGATCAGGCTCTGAGCGTCATGCGGATGCCATCGTAGATCGCCGCATGAATGTTGCGCGACGCGACTGCATCGCCGATCCGGAACAGCGTGAAGCGGCCGTCCGGATTGCGATCCGGAAACACCGCTCCGCCCTTGACGAGCCGCTCGTAGTCGACGGCACCGAGGTTGCGCGAGGCAGGCTTCAGCGCGCGATAGAGATCGTCGTTCGGCGCGGTGCCGTGTTCGACGACTACCTGCTGCACGCGCCGCTCGGCGCGCCAGCCCTTCTCGAAGTCCGATCCCAGAACGGCCACCAGCATGTTGCCGTCGCGGCGGACCGAGACGAGCCGGGTGTTGATGGTCACCTGCACGCCGTGCCGATGGAATGCCGCCATGTAGGGCACGTGGTTCATGCCGCCCATTTCCGGCGCAAAGAAGCGCTCCGGCGAAACGAGTTCGACCGATGAACCGGCCACGGCTGCCAGTTCGGCGGCAGTCATGCCGGGATGGCCGCCATTGTCGTCATAGACGAGAATGCGCTCGGCTGGCGCGGCCGCACCCGCAATGACGTCCCAGCTCGACGTGACGAGGTCGCCGCCCTCTTCCAGGTCCGGCAGTTGTGGCACGCCGCCCGTCGCGACCACCACAACGTCCGGAGCGAGCGCCAGCACGTCACCCGTTTCCGCCCAGACATCGGTGCGGATCTCGACGCCGAGCCGGTCGAGTTCGGCGAGGCGCCAGTCGACGATGCCGATGAGTTCCTTCCGTCGCGGGTTGAGCGCGGCGAGCCGGACCTGCCCGCCCGCCTGCGACGCGGCTTCCAGAACGGTGACGTGATGCCCCCGCTCGGCCGCCACGCGCGCAGCCTCGAGCCCCGCAGGCCCCGCCCCGACCACGATGACGCGTTTCGCCGGTCCGTCCGCCCGCGCGATCACATGCGGGATCGAAGCCTCGCGCCCGGTCGCAGCATTGTGGATGCACAGCGCCTCGCCGCCCTCGTAGATGCGGTCGAGGCAATAGGTGGCGCCGACGCAGGGGCGGATCTGGTGCTCGAGCCCGTCCATGATCTTGGCGACGATGTGCGGGTCGGCGATATGGGCGCGGGTCATGCCGACCATGTCGAGCTTGCCCGTCGCGATGGCATGCCTTGCCGTCGCGACGTCGGCGATGCGTGCGGCGTGGAAGACCGGGATCTTCGCCTGCGCCCGAACCTCACCCGCAAAATCGAGATGCGGCGACGAACGCATGCCGGCGATGGGGATCACGTCCGTCAGCGCCGCGTCGGTCTCGATATGGCCGCGGATGATATTGAGGAAATCGACCTTGCCGGACGCGGCGATCCGCCTTGCGATCTCGACGCCCTCGTCCCGCGACAGGCCCTTGTCCCAGTCCTCGTCCGCCACCATCCGGATGCCGACGACGAAGTCCGGACCCACGGATTGGCGAACCGCATCAAGAACCTGCATCGAAAAGCGGATTCTGTTTTCGAGCGAACCGCCATAGCTGTCCTCGCGCCGGTTGGTGGCCGGTGACCAGAACGCGTCCATCAGATGCCCGTAGGCCTCGAACTCGATGCCGTCGAGGCCCGCCGCCTGGCAGCGCTGCGCGGCGGCGGCATAGTCGGCGACGATGCGCTCGATGTCCCAGTCCTCGGCCTCCTTCGGAAAGGCACGATGCGCCGGTTCGCGCACCGGCGAGGCCGACAGCACCGGCAGCCAGTCGGCCTTGTTCCACCCCGTCCGGCGCCCGAGATGGGTGAGCTGGATCATCACCTTGCAGTCGTGCTCGTGGCAGGCATCCGCAAGTTCCGACAGCCACGGCACGATCTCGTCCCTGTAGGCCTGCAGGTTGCCGAAGGCGGCCGGACTGTCGCGCGAGACAAGAGCCGATCCCGCCGTCATCGTCAGCGCCATCCCACCCTTCGCCTTCTCGGCATGATAGAGCCGGTAGCGCTCCTTCGGCATGCCGTCCTGCGAATAGGCGGGCTCGTGGCTGGTCGACATCACGCGGTTCTTCAGCTTGAGATGCTTGAGCTGGTAGGGCTGGAGGAGGGGGTCGTTGGTGGGGGTCATGGATACCGGCTAGCGAGGTCTGGCGGGCAAAGTTTCGGGTCGCGGGCGCCGTGGAGAACGCGAACAACGACGACCTCCGAGGCGCTGGTTCGAAAATAGATCAGATAGGGATAGGGGCGCGTGTTCCGGATGCGAACAGATGCCTTGTCCGTCGCACGTCCCGTCTCCGGAAAGTCGCGAATGTCGCGGAGGACCTGCAGCAACCTCTCTTCGAAACCGGCACGCGCGGACGGCAACTGGATTGCGAGGTAACCATAGATGTCCTGAATCTCGTCGCTGGCCGCGCGCGTGAGCCTGATCTTCACAGGCGGCGATTCGACAAAAGTGCCGCAACCTCATCGTCGGAAGCGAACTCGCCACGCTCGGCTTGCGCCAGTCCTTCTTCGACCGCCGCCCGCTCCTCTTCCGAAAGCACGTAGACGCTCTCATCCGCCCCGCCGACGATCTCCATGATCGTGCGCGCGAGTTCGTCCTGCTCGGCAGGTTCGAGCTGGCGGGCCGCTTCGATGGCTATTTCCAGAAGTCGGGTCATGTCCTTGCCCTGGTCCTTGCCCTGACGTCTCTGCCGCATCCTAGCATTTCGAAGGGCCGCTCGCCACGCCGGCCGGTGCCGTCTCCGTCCGTCAGCCGCACGAGAGTTCGCTCAGCCGCCAGTTCCCCTCGGTCGACATGACGTCGGCGACGCGCCACGTTCCGCCAGCGCGCTCCAGAGTCCATTCCAGTGTCCTCGTCTCGCCGAAATTGGAAAACCGCGCCAAGACGATCGCGCCATCGCCCTGGACGGTTTCCGCCAGTTCGAGCGAGCCGGCGATCTCGTCATCGTCCCAGTCCTGCCCGTCGATGACGAAGGAAAAGCCGATGCAGGCCTCCTGCTGCTCTTCCCAGAGCCTGTCGTTGGCGTCGAGCAACGCCCTGGCGGGATCGACGAAGCGGTCGCGCTCGATCGCGTCGAAGGCGGCGTCCGGGTTGCCGTAGAAGATCGCGACCGCATCGGACGCGGGTCCGGCATGCGCAGAACCGAAGGTCATCAGGAGCAGGGCAGCGGTGGCGAGTACTTTCATGCTTCGATCCGTATCGATACGAGGAAGCCCGATTCCGGGCATCGGCCATCGTCGCCCGTCGGCCGCCTGCAGGGAAGCCCCCGGCGGGCGGAACGCGCAGTCGCGTCCGGGCGGCGAACCTCCGGCATCCCGGCCAGCGGCGGCTATTCGCAATTGTAGCGGCTGAGGACCAGTTCGCCGTCGGCCGACAGGAAATCCGCCACCTTCCAGGCTCCGTCGACAAGGACCAGCCGCCACTCCATCCGATGCCTGCTGCCGCCGGCGGTGAACGTCGCGACCACCGTGGCCTGCTCGCCGCGCACGACCTCCGCCAGCTTCACCGCAGCGCCGATCTCCGACGGTGTCGGCTCGGCATAGCCGAACGCGAGATTGGGGTCGAGGCACTCCCCCTCGCCCGCCGCCTTCAGCTTGTCGTTGTCGTCGAGGATCGTCCGGGCCGGATCGGTGAAGTGGGACCGCAGCGCCGGGTCGGTCTCGGCTCCCGGCCGCTGGTAGAACAGCCGGACGATCTCCTGCGGGGGCGCCGCAGCAGCGGATGCGGGGGGCACCGCGAGCACCGTGGCGATTGCGGCGAACGGGAGATGGCGAAACGGCATGGCAATCCCTCCGGATCTGGTCGGGCTTCAATACCACGCGTCGTGAGCCTGCGCCTTCTTTCGTGCGATGAAGTCGCGCAGCGCCTCGTCGATCCCCTCATCCAGCGGCGGCGCCTCGTAGTCGGCCAGCATCTGCTTCCACTTGGCATTGGCGCGCGTCGCCGCATCGGTCGAACCGGCCGCCTCCCACTTTTCGAACGGCTCGTTGTCGGCGATCCCGGAATCCCAGAAGGCGGTCTCGTAATTGGCCATGGTGTGGGCGCAGCCGAAGAAATGGCTGCCAGGCCCGACCTCGCGGAAGGCGTCGAGCGCCAGCTGGTTGTCGTCGACCACCACGCCGTCGAGATAGGTGTGCAGCGCGCCGCAGAAATCGGCATCCATCACGAATTTCTCGTAGGACATCGACAGGAGGCCATCCAGGAAGCCGGCCGAGTGCAGGATGAAGTTGGCGCCGCAGTGCACCGCCGCCAGCATCGACATTGTGCTCTCGTTCATCGCCTGTCCGTCCGGCAGTTTCGAGGTGGTGAACGAGCCCGAGCAGCGCAGCGGCAGGTTCAGGCGCCGCGCCAGCTGGCCGATCACCATCGAGCCGATGGCCGGCTCCGGCGTCCCGAAGGTCGGCGAGCCCGAACGCAGCGACATCGACGACAGGAAGTTGCCGAAGATCACCGGGCAGCCCGGCCTTTCCAGCTGCGTCAGCGCGCAGCCCGCCATGGTTTCGGCCAGCGACTGCGCGATGGCCCCGGCATTGGTCACCGGCCCCATCGCGCCGCCGAGGATGAACGGCACGACGACCGCGGCCTGGTTGGCACGGGCATAGGCGCGCAGCGCCGTCGTCATCGTCGCGTCCCAGACCAGTGGCGAGTTGACGTTGACGTTGCCGAGGATGACGCAGTTTTCGTCGGTGAAACGCTCGCCGAAGACGATACGGGCCATGGCGATGGATTCTTCGGCCCGGCTCTCGGCCGTCACCGAGCCCATGAAGGGCCGGTCGGAATAGCGGATATGGGCATAGACCATGTCGAGATGGCGCTTGTTGACCGGCACGTCCACCGGCTCGCAGATCGTCCCGCCCGAATGGTGCAGCCAGGGCGACGCCTGCGCGAGCTTGATGAAGTTCTCGAAATCCTCGATCGTGCCGTAGCGGCGGCCGCGATCGAGGTCCATGACGAAGGGCGAGCCGTAGGCTGGCGAGAAGACGACCGATTTGCCGCCGATCTCCACCGACTTCGCCGGATTGCGCGCATGCTGGGTGAAGCTTGCCGGCGCCGTTTTCAGCACCTCGCGCAGCATGCCCGGCTCGAACCGTACGAGCACGCCGTCCACCTTCGCGCCCGCGCGGCGCCAATGGTCGAGCGCGACGGGATCGTCGCGGAACTCGATCCCGATCTCGGCGAGAATCCGGTCGGCCGCACCCTCGATGCGGACGAGGTTCTCCTCCGACAGGATGTCGTATGTCGGTATGTTGCGGACGATATAGGGCCGCCCGAGCCCGCGATCGCCATGGCTGCGCTGCGCGCGCCGCGCCTGGCGGCCGGAGCGCTCGCGTCTGGTCCGGCTCTCCTCGACCATGGCCATCGTCGCACCTCCCGATAAGCTCGTGCCGAGCCTAGTGCGCCAGGCAGGCTTTTCGATAGCCCACGCAGCGCCGTTGCCGGGCCTGTTTGCGCCGCGTTCCGCTTCGGCCCTCGTCGCCCCGCCCGAATCCCGCTAGAAGGCCCGGATGCCGATCCGCCAGCTTTCAGAAACCGTGATCAACCAGATCGCCGCGGGCGAGGTCATCGAGCGGCCGGCCAGCGTCGTGAAGGAACTCGTCGAGAACGCGCTCGACGCCGGCGCGACGCGCATCGAGATCGCCACCGCGGGCGGCGGCCTGAACCTGATCCGCGTCGTCGACGACGGCAGCGGCATCGCGCCGGGCGAACTGTCGCTCGCCGTCTCGCGCCACTGCACCTCCAAGCTGTCCGAAGACATCCACGACATCCGCTCGCTCGGCTTCCGCGGCGAGGCCCTGCCCTCGATCGGTTCCGTCTCGCGGCTCGCCATCCGCTCGCGCACCGCCGAGGCCGACGAGGCGATGGAGATCGCAGTCGAGGGCGGAAAAGTCTCCGCATTGCGCCCCGCCGCCGCCAATCGCGGCACCCAGGTCGAGGTTCGCGATCTCTTCTATGCGACGCCCGTCCGGCTGAAGTTCATGAAAGGCGAGCGCGCGGAGGCGACCGCCATTACCGACGTGGTCAAGCGCATTGCCGTCGCATTTCCCGCCGTTCGGTTCACCCTGTCGGGGACGGACCGGACGCGGCTCGACCTGCCGGCCGAGACAAGCGACGAGGATGGCCGGTTGCGCCGCCTGGCGAAGGTGCTCGGCGAGGAGTTTCCGAAGAACGCGCTGCCGCTCGACGCGCTGCGCGAGGGCGTGCATCTCGGCGGCCAGGTCTCGATCCCGTCCTTCACCCGCGCCAACGCGTTGATGCAGTTCGCATACGTCAACGGCCGGCCGGTGCGCGACCGCCAGATCGCCGCCGCCATCCGTGCCGCCTATGCCGACGTCCTGCCGCGCGACCGCCATGCGATCGGCGCCCTGTTCCTCACGCTCGATCCGGGGCTGGTCGACGTCAACGTCCATCCGGCCAAGGCCGACGTGCGCTTCCGCGATCCGGGTCTGGTGCGCGGCCTGATCATCGGCGCGATCCGCCAGGCGCTTGCTGAGGCCGGCATGCGGCCGGCGACGTCGGGCACGGCCGGCATGATGGCCGCGTTCCGGCCGGGCGGCGCGCCTTCGCCGCATGCGGGTCCGGCGGGCGCGCACCGCACCTACGACGCCGCTCGGCGCGGCTGGCCGTCGGGCGGCTTCGACCTCGAACGCTCGCCGAGCAGGCCGCTCGACGGCTTCGGCGAGACCGCGCAGGCGGCATTCGCGCATCGGCCCGGCGCCGACGCACGGGCGGCCGCCGAGCCTCCGCCGGAGACGCTGCGCCATCCGCTTGGCGCCGCGCGCGCGCAGGTCCACGCCAACTACATCGTCGCCCAGACCGAGGATTCGCTCGTCATCGTCGACCAGCACGCCGCGCACGAGCGCCTGGTCTACGAGGCGCTGAAGCAGGCGATCCACTCCCGCCCCCTGCCTGCCCAGATGCTGCTGCTGCCCGAGATCGTCGACCTGCCCGAGGAGGACGCCGAGCGGCTGGCGTCCCATGCCGGCACGCTCGCCCGCTTCGGCCTCGGCCTCGAACGTTTCGGCCCGGGCGCGGTGGCGGTGCGCGAGACTCCCGCCATGCTGGGCGAGACCGACGTCCAGGGTCTCGTCCGCGACCTGGCCGACGAGATCGCCGAGACCGATTCGGCCGACGGGCTCAGGGAAAGGCTCGACGCGATCGCCGCGACCATGGCCTGCCACGGCTCGGTGCGGTCGGGGCGGCGGCTGAAGCCGGACGAGATGAACGCGCTGCTGCGGCAGATGGAGGCGACGCCGGGGTCCGGGACGTGCAATCACGGGCGGCCGACCTATATCGAGCTCAAGCTCTCCGACATCGAACGGCTTTTCGGCCGCCGCTGAACCGGGTACGGGGCGGCAAACGCTTGACCGGGCGAAGGTTTTGTGGCGCTAAGGACGCGGCGAGTGAGAGAGCGATGAACAGGTTCGAAGGTCCAGGCGCAAAGGAAGCGCGGCTGCGCTATCTGGACGGCGACTTCCAGGTCGCCAGCCCGGGCGCATTCGTGCGTTGCGCCGTCACAGGCGAGACGATTCCGCTCGACGAACTGAAATACTGGTCCGTCGCCCGCCAGGAGGCCTATGTCAGCGCCGCCGTCTCGCTCTCCCGGGAACTCGAGGCGAATCCCGGCCTGCGCAGGCGCGGCTGACGCCGCACACGCGTCCGCTATCGGCCCTTCGCCACGCCATACCGCCGCTTCTCGAACGCGCCGATCGCGCTCTCGATCAGACGTTGCGGCACCACGGGTTCATCGAAGACGAGATCGATCGGCAGCGTCAGCGTGCGCTCGGCCAGCGCGCGCGCCGCTGCCGTTCCGCTCCTCAGGCGCATGGCGTCCTTTTCGGTCGTGACCAGGTCCAGACCGGCCGAGTCCGCTTCCCGCGAAAGCTCGGCAATCTCGCCATCCGTGAAGGGGTGATGGTCGCCGAAGACGCGGCGCGAGGCGATCGATCCACCCGCTTCCTCGACCGTGGCGAAGAACTTCGTCGGGTCGCCGATGCCCGCAAAGGCGATCAGCCGCCGGCCGGCGATCGCGCCCGCATCGCGCGGCTTCACCCGTGCCCGGTAGGCCGGGCGGCCGGCTCGCGCCGCCTTGCGGATCGCGTCGGCCGCACCTTCCCCGCTCCCGACCGCCAGCACTGCGTCAGCGAAGCGGATCTGGCTCACCAGCGGCGCACGCATCGGCCCTCCGGGCACCACATGGCCGTTGCCGAGCCCGCGTCGCGCGTCGATGACCAGCAGCGACTGGTCGAAATGGATGTGCGCACTCTGGAAGCCGTCGTCCATGATCAGGAAATCGCAGCCGAGGCCGATCAGGATGCGGGCGCCGGCGGCCCGGTCCGGCGACACGGCGACCGGCGCGTGCTGGGCGATCAGCAGCGGCTCGTCGCCGACATGGCGTGCGGTATCGTGATGCAGGTCGACGAGATGCGGCTCCGCGAAACTGCCGCCGTAGCCGCGCGACAGCACGCCCGGCCTGAGCCCCATCCGCCTGGCTTGTTCGGCAAGCGCCACGACCGTCGGGGTCTTGCCCGCGCCGCCCACCGTGAAGTTGCCGACGCAGAACACCGGGACGTCGAGCCTTTCACGCCGCGCGCTGATCATGCGGCGCGCGGCGACGAGGCCATAGACGGTCGAGACCGGCCAGAGCGCCCATGCGCGCCAGTCCGGATCCTCCCACCAGAACGGCGGCGCCTCGCTCGTCATCGGCTCAGCGCCTCGTGCCTTCGTCGAGCCGGGCTTTCACGATCAGCGGATTGATGTAGGGCTCCAGCGCCTTGAGCGTCGCCGGCAAGGCCCCGCGCATCTCGTTGACTGTCGCCAGCGCGGCTTCGATCATCTCGCGCCGCTTGCCTTCATTGGCGAGCAGGAAGTTCACCGCGCCGGCCAGCATGTCGCGATCGGTCACCAGACGGGCGCCGCCGCGCTCGATCAGCTTCTCGTAGGAATCGCGGAAGTTCTGGACGTTCCGTCCAGCCAGGATCGCCGTTTCCAGGATCGCCGGCTCCAGCGGATTCTGCCCGCCTTCGGCCGTCAGCGAGCGGCCGACGAAAGCGATTTCGGTGACGCGCAGAAAGAGGCCCATGTCTCCGATCGTGTCGCCGAGGAGCACGTCGACATCCCGATCGACGGGCTCGCCAAGGCTGTGGCGCGCGACCGTCAGCCCCGCCGCGCTGAAGGCGCCGAGCAGCCCCTCGGCGCGCTCCGGGTGCCGCGGCACGATGATCGACAGGATGTCGGGGTAGCGCCGCTTGAGCAGCCTGTGCACCTCGATCGCGATCGCTTCCTCGCCCTCATGGGTCGAGATCGCCGCCCAGGTCGGCCGCTTGCCGATCTGCGAGCGCAAGAGCCTGAGTTCCCGCTCGTCCGCCGCCGGCGGATCGGTGTCGACCTTGAGGTTTCCGGAGACCGTGACGGGCCGCGCGCCGAGCTGGCGAAAACGCTCGCCATCGGTCTCCGACTGCGCCACCACGTGCGACAGGTTCTCGAACAGCGCCTCGGCGAGGAAGGCGCGCTTGGTCCAGGCCGCGAAGGACCGGTCGGACAGGCGCCCGTTGACCAGCACCTGAGGCACGCGGCGTGCCCCGAGTTCCAAGATGGTCATCGGCCAGATCTCGGATTCGGCGATGATGGCGAGGTCGGGCTTCCAGTGATCGAGGAAGCGGCTCACCGTCGGCTTGAGGTCGAGCGGCACGTACTGGTGCAGGACACGCTCGTCGAAGCGCGACTGGACGATCTGCGCCGACGTCACCGTCCCGGTCGTGAAGACGACGTTGATGTCGAACCCGGAAATCCGTCGCACCAGGGGAATGACCGCATAAGATTCGCCCACGCTGGCCGCGTGGATCCAGACCAGCGGCCCGGGCGGTCGCTTCACCACGGCAAACCCGTAGCGCTCGCGGCGGCGCGACCGCTCTTCCTTGCCGCGCGTCGTCCGCCAGGCGATGTAGCCGCCGACGAACGGATAGGCTGCAGCCCCGGCGAATCGATACGCCGTCAGCATCGCGCGTGCCCAGCGTTCGCTCATGAGGTTCGATCGACCAGCCCGTAGGCCTTCGCGGTGGCCGCGTCGAGGCTTGCCGTCACCTCGCGACGCTTCGCTTCCAGCAGGGCCTCGTTCGCGTCCGCGGGCACGTAGACCGGCTCGCCCACCACGACGGCCTTGCGCCCGAAGGGCAGGTTGATCGTCGTCTTGTCCCAGCTCGACGCGATCACCTTGCGCCGGCTGGTGGCGAGCGCCACCGGCACCACCGGCCGCCCCGAGAACTTGGCCAGCATCACGATGCCGAGCCCCGCATCGCGCGGCGTGCCGTGCGGAATGTCGGCGATCATCGCCACCGAGCGGCCGGTATCGAGCAGACGCTTCATCATGATCAGGGCCCGCGCGCCGCCCTTGTCGGCATTGTGGGCGTTGGTCCGGCCACCCGAACCCCGCACCGTCTCGAAGCCGAATCGCTCCGCCACGCGCGCATTGAGTTCGGCGTCGCGGCTCTTCGAGAACAGCGCCGCCATCTTCAGCCAGCGCGGCTTCATGCACGGCGCCATCAGGTGCTGGCCATGCCAGAACGTCGCGATGCCGGGGGCGAGGCTGGCATAGGCCTTGTCCAGGCTGTCGGAGCCGGCGACGGTGCGGTTGGTCAGGTAGATGAAGCGCAGGGCCTGCGCGAGCGCGAAGGCGACCATGTCGGCGACGAACCGTGATTCGGCCAGCGGTGTGCGGATGCGGCGCCACAATACCTTGAAAGGGCCGGGCTTGGCCGATCTCGGCCGTCTTCGGCCGCCCATCTTGCTGGCGGACACCACCGGAGGCACGTCTGTCATCCGCCCTCGCCGATCCGCGCGGGCTTGTCGCTCCCCGGATCAAGGAGGCGATGCAGGTGCACGATGAAATAGCGCATATGCGCGTTGTCGACCGTCGCCTGCGCCTTTGCACGCCATGCCAGCTGGGCCGACTGATAGTCGGGGAAGATGCCGACGATGTCGAGCTCGTCGAGATTGCGGAAGCGAACTTCGGCGAGCGACTTCAGTTCGCCGCCGAAAACGAGGTGCAAGAGCTGCTTGCCGTCGGCGTTCTCAGTCATTTTCCCGTCCGCGAATAGGGGTTGAGCCGAGCCTGATTAGACCATTCCACCGGTATTTGAAACTGGCGCGAGGCGCCTGGACGCGAAGGCCTCCAGGATTTCCGCCAGCAGGGCACCGCTGCCCGCCACCAGCATCTGGTGGCGCACGTGTTCGCCCGCGTAGCTCAGCGCCCGTCCATGTTCATCCACCACCTGCCCGCCGGCCTGCCGGAGGATGAGATCGGCCGCGGCCAGATCCCAATCATGCGAATCCGGCTTCACGAGGGCGGCATCGAGACTGCCGCGCGCCAGCAGCGCCAGCCGGTAGGCAAGCGACGGGACATAGGCCGTCACCGAAATGCGGTCGCGCAGGTCGTCGGGCAGTATGGCGAAGATCGTCTTCGGGCCGCCGACGCGCGGCTGGCCTTCGAGCGGCCGCACCCTGATCGGCTCGCCGTCGAGGAAGGCCGGGCCGGTCGAACGCGCCCAGTAGGTCTCCTTGAGCGCCGGGCAGACCAGCACGCCCGCGACAGGCGTGCCCCGTTCCACCACGGCCACGCTCACGCACCATGTGTCGCGCCCTTCGATGAAGGCGCGGGTGCCGTCGATCGGGTCGACCACGAAGGTGCGCTCGGCGCCGAGTCGTTCGGGCGTGTCGGCCGTCTCTTCCGACAGCCAGCCATAGGCCGGCCGCGCCGCCGACAGCGTCTCGCGCAGGAAGCGGTCGACCGCGAAGTCCGCCTCGCTGACCGGCGAACTCCCCGCCTTCAGCCAGACCTCGGGCTTGCGGCCGAAATAGCCCATGGCGATGTCGCCGGCCTGCCGGGCTGCCGCCAGGATCAGGTCGAGATCGGCGGCATCGCGCGCTGCGTCAGCTTCCGGCAAGGGTCATTCCTTCGACGAGCAGGGTCGGAGCGGCGGTACCGAACGTGCGGTCGATGTCGTTGGCCGGAGTCATGGCCATGAACATGTCCTTCAGGTTCGACGCGATCGTCACCTCCGACACGGGATAGGCCAGCGCACCGTTCTCGATCCAGAAACCGGAAGCGCCCCGGCTGTACTCACCGGTTATCATGTTGACGCCCTGGCCGAACACCTCCGTGACGTAGAATCCGCTGGACAGGCTCGATATCAGGTCCTGCGGGCTGGCATCGCCCGGTTCGATGGCGAGATTGGTCGATGTCGGGTTGACCGACGTCCCGGAACGCGCGCCGCGTCCGTTGGTGGCGAGACCGAGTTCGCGCGCCGTCGACGTCGACAGGAACCAGTGCTGCAGCACGCCGCGGTCGACCATGGTCAGCGGCTCGCCTGCGACACCCTCGCCGTCGAATGGCCGCGACGCGGTACCGCGCGGCTTGCGCGGGTCGTCGGTGACGGTGATCGCCGCCGACGCGATCGGCTGCCCCATCCGGTCGCGCAGGAAGCTCGTCTTGCGCGCCACCGAAGCGCCGTTGATGGCGCCCGCGAGGTGTCCCGCAATGCCGCGCGCCACGCGCGGATCGTAGACGACTGTCACCGGACCGCTCTTCACCTTGCGGGCACCGAGGCGCCGCACCACCCGCTCGCCGGCGCGCCGGCCGATCGCCTCTGGCGCGTCGAGTTCGTCGAAGAACAGCCGCGAGGAGAAGTCGTAGTCGCGCTCCATCGCCGTCCCCTCGCCCGCGATCACACTGACCGACCGCGAGAAGCGCGAGCCCACGTAGTGGCCGAGGAAACCGGCGGAGGTGGCAAGCACGAGGCCGCCGAGCCCGGCGCTGGCGCCCGATCCGCTGGAATTCGTCACGCCTGCAACCTCCATGGCCGCCGCCTCGGCGGCGAGCGCATCCTGGCGCAGCCGATCGGCCGAGACCTCGGTCGCATCGAACAGGTCGAGGTCGGGCACGCCCTTCACCAGCCGGTCGGGGTCGGCCAGACCCTGGTAAGGATCCTCGGGCGAGACCCGCGCCATCGCCACGGCGCGTTCGGCCAGCGCATTGGCATCGGCGTCGACCGTCGCCGAAACGCTCGCCACCCGCTTGCCGACGAACACGCGCAGCGCGATGCTGTCGCCCTCCGACGCCTCGGTGGACTCGACCTTGCCGAGACGCACCGTCACGCTGGCGGAGCGGCCGCGCACGGCGACCGCATCGGCCTCGTCCGCGCCGGCGCGCCGGGCCGCTTCCACCAGCGAGCCGACGAGATCGGTGAGTTTGTCTGTGTTCAGGGACATGCGATAGTTCCGGTTGGGTGCCGTGACGAATCCGGACGCATCGGCTTGGCGCGCCGGTCCGTCTGCTGGTGCATCTATGGCCCCCGGGGGGTCTGTGCAATGGGTGGACGCCGACAGTCTGGCGCTGCGCCGGCAAGGAGATGCGAATGGCGACGGAACACGCAGCCCAGTTCACCGAGATCCTGGTGCTGCTCGGAGCGGCCGCAGTCTCCGCGCCCGTCTTCAAACGGATCGGGCTGGCCACCGTGCTCGGCTACATCGCCGCGGGCGTCGCGCTGGGGCCGGTGGCGACGCTCATCACCGGCAGCGACGACCTGCTCGACTTCGGCGAACTCGGCGTCGTCCTGCTGTTGTTCGTCATCGGCCTGGAACTGAAGCCGAGCCGCCTGTGGTCCATGCGCCGCGACATCTTCGGTCTCGGGGCCGCCCAGGTGATCGTCACCGGCATCGTCCTGACCGCGCTCGTCCGCTATGCGGGCGGGTTCGGCTGGGAGCAGGCGACGATCATCGGCATGACGCTGGCACTTTCCTCAACGGCATTCGCCCTCCAGCTTCTCGAGGAGAGCGGCGACACGAACCACCGCTACGGCCAGACCTCCTTCTCGATCCTGCTCTTCCAGGATCTCGCCATCGTCCCGCTGCTGGCGCTCGTGCCGCTGCTGGCGCCCGGAACGGCCGATGGCGACGAGTTCGGCTTCCGACATTTCGCCATCGCCGTCATGGCCGTGGCTGCGCTGATCGCCGCCGGACGCTACCTGCTCAACCCGCTGTTCCGCATCATCGCCAACACCGGCGCGCGCGAGGCGATGATCGCCGCCGCCCTCTTCGTCGTGCTCGGCGCCGCGACGCTGATGCAGTCGGTCGGTCTCTCGATGGCGATGGGCGCCTTCGTGGCGGGCGTGATGCTCGCCGAATCATCCTACCGGCACGAGCTCGAGACCAGCATCGAGCCCTTCCGCGGCATCCTTCTCGCGGTCTTCTTCATGGCGGTCGGACTGTCGCTGGATCTCGGCATCATCATGTCCGACTGGCTCGTCATCCTGGTCGCCGTGCCGGTGCTGATGCTCGTCAAGGCGGCGATCTGCTACGGGCTCTGCCGCATGTTCGGTTCGGCTCATGCCGACGCGGTCAGGGTAGCGCTGCTCCTGCCGCAGGGCGGAGAGTTCGGCTTCGTCATCTTCTCGGCCGCGACAGCCGCGTTCCTGCTGCCGCCGGAACTCGCCTCGCTGCTGATCGCCATCATCACCGTCTCGATGGTCGCGACGCCGCTCGCGGTGTCGCTCGGCCGCTTCCTGATCCCGGCAGAGCAGGAAGAGACACTGGAAGAGAACTTCGACGGCGCCGGCTCCGACGTCCTGATGATCGGCTTCTCCCGCTTCGGGCAGATCGCTTCGCAGGTTCTGCTTTCGGGCGGGGCGCGGGTCACGATCATCGACCATTCGGCCAACCGGGTGCGCGCCGTGGAGAAGTTCGGCTTCCGCATCTATTTCGGCGACGGCCGCCGCAAGGACGTGCTCGAGGCCGCCGGCATCCGGCAGGCCCGTATCGTCGCCGTCTGCACGCATGGCCGCGAGGAGACAGACAGGATCGTCGACCTGATCCAGAGCGAATTCCCGCATGTCCGCCTTTTCGTGCGCTCCTACGATCGCGACCACACGCTGACGCTGCGCGCCCGCGACGTCGAATACGAGATCCGGGAGACACTGGAGTCCGGTCTGATGTTCGGCAGGCGGACGCTGGAAGCGGTCGGCCAGGATGAAGAGACGGCTGCCGACATCGTCGACGACGTCCGCCACCGCGACGAGGAGCGTCTGTCGATCCAGGCGGCCGGGCTCAAGGATCCGGGCATCTCGCTGTCGAACCCCGAGCCCCTGATCCGGCCGAAACATGAAGGCAGGCGCATCGACCGCCTCCCGGACATGCCGGATACGACCGAGCCGGTGCGCGGCTGACGCGTCCGGACGGGACGATCGACACTCGCCTTTCACGGACGGGACGCTATTGGATAAGACGGACGCGGTTGCGCGTCGATGCCGGAGAGACGACGTGACCACCGAGCCCGCAAGTCCAGCCGCACCGGCGCCAGCCAAGTTCACCTCAGGCTCGACGCTGCGCCACGTCGTCGTCATGACGGCGACCGGGTCGATCGGCCTCATCGCCATCTTCCTCGTCGATGCGCTCAACCTCTTCTACATCTCGCTGCTGGGCGTGAAGGAACTCGCCGCGGCGATCGGCTTCTCCGCGACGCTGATGTTCTTCACCGTCTCGGTCGGGATCGGCTTCACCATCGCGACGTCGGCGCTCGTCTCGCGCGCGCTCGGCCGCGGCAGCCGGCCTGATGCGGCCGCAATGGGCGGCGCCGCGATCGTCATCATGGCGCTGACGCTGGCCGTCCTGTCGGCGGTCGTCTGGCCCTTCCTGCACCCGTTGCTGGCGATGCTCGGCGCTACGGGCCAGACCCTCGAGCTCGCCACGCGCTTCATGCAGATCGTGCTGCCGTCCTCGCCGCTGGTGGCGGTCGGCATGTGCACGACCGGAATCATGCGCGGCGCCGGCGACGCGCGGCGTTCCATGTACGTGACCCTGGCAAGCGGGCTTGCCGCCGCCGTTCTCGATCCGATCCTGATCTTCGGCCTCGGTCTAGGCCTCGACGGTGCCGCGATCGCCACCGTGCTCGCCCGGCTGGTGATGGTCGTGGTGGGGCTGCACGGCGCGATGGTGGTCCACAAGCTCGTCGCCTGGCCGGACTGGACCCGCCTGCGCATCGCCGCCCGACCCTTCTTCGTGATCGGCCTTCCAGCCGTCGCCACGCAGCTCGCCACGCCGGTCGGCAATGCCTACGTGACCGCCGAGATCGCCCGCTTCGGTGACGATGCGGTCGCCGGCTGGGCCATCATCGGCCGGCTCGTCCCGGTCGCCTTCGGCGCGATCTTCGCGCTGTCGGGCGCTGTCGGCCCGATCCTCGGCCAGAACTACGGCGCACGCCGCTACGACCGCCTGATGTCGGTGATGCGCGACAGCCTGCTGGTCACGCTGGTCTACGTCATTGCCGCCTGGGCGCTGCTGGCCGTATTCAGGCACGGCATTGCCGACCTCTTCGGCGCGACGGCTCAGGCGCGCGACCTGATCGAGTTCTTCTGCCTCTTTGCAGCCGGCAGCTTCCTGTTCAACGGAGCGCTGTTCGTCGCCAACGCAGCGTTCAACAATCTCGGCTATCCGGGCTACTCGACGATCTTCAACTGGGGCCGCGCGACGCTCGGCACCATCCCCTTCGTCTGGGCCGGGGCGCATTTCTACGGTGCGGCCGGCGTCATCGGCGGCTGGGCGCTCGGCTCCGTCATGTTCGGAACGGCAGCGCTCGTCTGGTGCTTCCGGATCGTCCGCGACGTGGCCGACCGCGCGCCACCCGGCCCGCCCCTGCCGGCGCCGCCGCCCGCCTCGCATTCGCCCTTCTCTACCGGCAAGGCCTCGACGATGCTGGAGTGACGAGGCCGCCGGTCAGGCAGGCTCGAATGCCTCGTGCGCGACAAGCGCTGTTTCGATCGACCGCTTCAGCTCGTCCTTGAGCGGCGCCGTCTGCGCCATGATCGCCTCCATGCGCAGGAAATCGAGGACGCGGAAGCGCGACACCGGCGGCCGGATGAAGATCGTCGGCCGGCAGGTCTTGAGCTTCATCTGGATGATCGTCTGCATCATCAGCTGGGTCGACCCGAAGACGAGTTCGAGCGAGTTGAGGATACGCCGGTTGTTCGGCGCGGGCGTTCCCACCACGTCGATGGCGATGGTGATGTCGGCCTTGCCCTCGATCAGGTCGAACGGAACCGGATTGCAGATGCCGCCGTCGATCAGGATCCGCCCATCACGCCGCACCGGACGAAACACCGCCGGGATCGCGGCCGATGCCGCGATCGCCGACGACAGGTCTCCCTCGCTGAAGACCACCTGCTCATGGCGATAGAAGTCGACCGCCGTCACGCTGAGCGGGATCTCGAGCTCTCCGAAGGTCTGCGGGATCGCGGCGGGCAGGAAGGCACCGAGGATCCGCTCGATGTTGAACTGGGTCAGCCTCAGTCCGCCGTCCATGAACTCCGAGAACGTGCCCGGCCGCGCCCGCCACATCCGCGCCGCCACCTCGGCGCGGCGGCTGAGGATGGAATGGGCGTAGCGGTGGATCTCCCGCCCCGTCATGCCCGCGGCCATGCCGGCACCCATGATGGCGCCGATCGAAGACCCGGCGATGGCGACCGGGCGAATGCCCAGTTCGTCGAGCGCCTCGATGGCGTGAATGTGGGCCAGCCCCCGTGCGCCGCCGCCGCCGAAGGCAATGGCGAAGGTCGGCCCGCTCTTGGGCAGGGCCTTGTTCGAAGCGGCGACGTGCCCGTGCATCGGCGTGATCCCTTGCCTTCGATCGCCTACTGGCCGCCGAAGGATGCATCCGGTCCGACGATCATGACCGCTGGCTGTGTCGACAGCAAGTCCCTTGCCGCCGCCTTCACCTCGTCGAGCGTCACCGCTTCGATGAAGTCGCCGCGCCGGTCGATATAATCGATCCCGAGGTCGTCCATCTGAAGCTGGACCAGCGTCCCTGCGATCGCCGCCGAGGAGTCGAGATTGTTGATCGCATAGCTGCCGACGATGTAGGACTTGGCATCCGCGAGTTCCTGCTCTGTCGGACCCTCCGAGGCCATGCGGGCGATGACGTCGCGGATCACCGCAAGCGTCTCTCCCGCCCGGTCGGCCCGCGTCGAGGTGCCGATCATCAGCGCTGACGAATGGTCGCGGTTCACGAGCGACGAGCCGACGCCATAGGCCAGGCCACGCTTCTCGCGCACCTCGTCGAACAACCACGAGGAGAACGTGCCTCCTCCCAGGATATGGTTCATCATGTAGGCGGCGAAGAAACGGGGATCGTCGCGCTCGACGCCGGGGAAGGCGAGCCGGAGGCTGGCCTGCGGCACCGGGAAGGACACCGCGATCTCCTGGTCGAGTTTCGGTTCCACGCGCTCGACCGCCCGGAGTTCGGGCTTTTCGGGCAGTGCGCCGAAGACGCGGTCGAGTTCCGCCTTGAGCGTCTCGGCGTCGATCGCCCCGACCACGCCGACGACCAGGTTTTCGCGGGCGAACAGGTTCTCGTGCAGCGTCTTCAGATCGTCCGCCGTGACCGTCGCCAGCGTCTCGGGCGTGCCCTCGCTGCGGCGGGAATAGGGATGGTCGCCATAGATCGCATTCGCCCAGGCGATCGAGGCTGCCTGGTCCGGATCGTTCGCGCGCGCCTCGATCCCGGCAATCATCTGGGCACGGATGCGCGCCAGCGGCTCGGCGTCGAAGCGCGGCTGGTTGACGGCGAGCCGCAGCAGGCGGAACGCCTCCTCGCGATCCTCCGCCAGCGTCCGCAGCGATCCATAGAAGGCGTCGGGGCTGACGTTGAACGACATCTCGGCGCCCGACAGGTCGAGCGCCTCCTGGAAGGCAGCGCGCGGCATGTCGCCCGCGCCCTCGTCGAACAGCCCGCTCATCAGTTCGGCGAGGCCCTCCTTGCCGACAGGGTCCTGCGTACTCCCCCCCTCGAAGGCGAAGTTCACGGCCACGATCGGAACGGTATAGTCCTCGACCAGCCAGGCCGTGACGCCGCTCTCGCTGGTGACCTCCTGGATTTTCACCGCCGCCTGCACGGGGCCGACCATCACGGCCGCGGTGAGTGAAAGGGCGACGAGTGTGGCAGTGACTGGTTTCATGATGATGTCCGTTGCGAGGGCTGTGGGGGCGACGAACCTCATGAGCGGTCTCCTCCGGCCGGCAGCAGGTAGCCCGTCACCGAGCGGCTCTGGTCGAGATGCCGGCGCGCGGCGTCGCGCACCTGCTCGGCGGTCACGGCCTCAATGCGGTCGGGCCATTTCTCGATGTCCTCGATCGTGCCGCCGGTGGTCAGCGTCGAGCCGTAGATGCGGGCCATGCCGCTCTGGCTGTCGCGGGCGAAGATCAGGCTGCGCACGTAGCGCTTCTTGGCGGCCGCGAGTTCCGCCTCCGTGACGCCCTCGTCGGCGATCCGGGCGATCTCGGCGTCCATCGCCTTCTCGACGTCCTGAAGCGTCGCCTCGCCGCGCGGCGAGGCATAGATCTGGAAGGAGGTCTCGTCGAGCGCGTCGGACTGGTACCAGGCCCCCGCCGACGAGGCGATGCCCTGTTCCACCACCAGCGCCTCGTAGGCGCGCGAGCGCACCCCGCCGCCGAGGATTTCCGACAGGAGGTCGAGCGCCTCGGCCTCGCCGTCCTCGGCCGTCGTATAGGAGGGAACCACCCAGGCCTTGCGGAAGCTCGGCGTCGCGACGCGCGGGTCCGACAGCGTCACGGTCCGCGCGGTGTTCTGCTCCGGCTCGCTCGGGCGGACGCGCGGCGGCAGGTCTGGCCCGCGCGGTACCTTGCCATAGGTCTCCTGCGCCAGCCGTCGGACCTCGCCGGCCTCGACGTCGCCGGCGACGATCAGCACGGCGTTGTTGGGAGCGTAGTAGCGCCGATAGAAATCGATCGCGTCGGTGCGGTTCAGCTTCTCGATCTCGTGCATCCAGCCGATCACCGGAATTCGATAGGGATGGTTCTGGTAGAGCGTGGCGTCGAGTTCCTCGCCGAGCAGCGACCGGGGCTCGCTCTCGACGCGCGAATTGCGCTCTTCCAGGATGACGTCGCGCTCGGGGCCGATCACCTCGTCGGTGAGGATGAGGTTGGTCATCCGGTCCGCCTCGAACGCCATCATGACGGGCAGCGCATCCGGCGCCACCTGCTGGAAGTAGGCGGTGTAGTCATAGGACGTGAAGGCGTTTTCCTGCCCGCCGATCTCGGCGATCCGGCGCGAGAACTCGCCCGCCGGATGGCTCTCCGTGCCCTTGAACATCAGGTGCTCGAAGAAATGCGCGATGCCCGACTTGCCCGGATCCTCGTCGGCGCTTCCAACCTTGTACCACAGCATGTGGGTCACCACCGGCGCGCGGCGATCGGGGATCACCACCACCTGCAGTCCGTTGTCGAGCACGAAGCTCGTCACGTCGCTGGACTGCTGCTGCGTGCCCGACACGGTTTCCGCGGCCATGGCCGTCGGGGAGAGAGGAGCGGCGCCCGCCATGAGCGCGATAAGCAGCGCCGGGATGATCCTCCGTCCCCGCGTTCCGTGGCGTTTCTCGTCCATTCGCAGTCACCTCGGATTGTTGATACCGCAGACATGGGGCGGCAGGCTTGGCCTGTGAAGCGCACGGCGGATGAATTATCCGTCATGTAGCCGCAGGCCCGGTCGATGCGACCGAGCCGGAGACTCAGTCCGCCTCGATGAAGCGGATGATCGTGTCACCATAGTGGCGTTCGTCGACGACCGCGAAGCCGTCGACCCGGCCGAACGGCGCGGCCGCCGCCTCCTCGACCACGCACAGCGCACCAGGCTTCAGCCATCCCCCCGCACGCGCCGAGGCCAGTGCCTGCTCGCCGAAGCCCTTGCCGTAGGGCGGGTCGGCGAAGACGAGGTCGAACGGGGCGATCGTGCCGACGCTGCCGAGCGACGTCGCGTCGCGGCGGAAGATCTTGGTCCTGCCCTGCAGGCCGAAGGCCTCGACATTGGTGCGGATGAGGCCCCGCCCCTCGGCGCTCTCCTCGACGAACAGGCAATGCGCGGCGCCGCGCGAGATCGCCTCGAGCCCGAGCGCACCGGTGCCCGCGAACAGGTCGAGCACGCGCGCGCCCTCCAGCCGGTCGCCATGACGATGGCCGAGCACGTTGAAGACGGCCTCGCGCGTGCGGTCGGTCGTCGGGCGGATCGCCTGGCTCTTCGGCGTCGCGAGCGTGCGCCCGCGAAACTCTCCCCCGACGATCCGCATGGCGTCATCCGTCTCCGATCCGTGCAACGGTCCTAGTCGTCCCGGCGCGGCTTGCGCGGGCCACGGCCGGCACCGCTTGCAGGACCCTTGCCGGGGCCATTGCGCGACGGAACGGGACGCGAACCGCCGCCGGCCTTGCGCGGCCCGGAGCGTGCCGGCCGCTTCGGCGCGGCGTCACCCGTGGCCTCGGCATCGTCCTTCTTCCCCTGCGGACGCGCACCGGGCGCCATCCAGACGTTGGACGACCGCGCCCGCGGCGGCGTGTAGGCCTTCTCCTCGCGCTCCTCGCGGTTTTCGCGCTTCTTGCCGCCGAAGGACGGCCGCGTGGTCTGCAGCCGGCCGAGCACGTTCTCGCGATGCGCCTCGCGGTCGCGCTTGCGGTTCTTGATCAGCCCGCCCTCGCCCGGCTCGGAGCGGGGACCGCTCCGCTCGGCCGACGGCTCGGGCCTCGGCGCGACCGTCGGCTTGTTGGTGAACGGGGTGGTCACCGGCGCGTCGAAATTGGCGCCCGCCTCCTCTATCAGCCGCTCGCCGAGCTGGTCGCGCAGCATGCGGCCCTTGATCTCCTGCACCGCCCCTTCGGCGAGATCGCCGAGCTGGAAGGGTCCGTAGGAGATGCGGATGAGCCGGTTCACGTCGAGGCCGAGCGAGGCGAGGATGTTCTTCACCTCGCGGTTCTTGCCCTCGCGCAGTCCGATCGTCAGCCAGGCGTTGGAGCCCTGCTCGCGGTCGAGCGTCGCCTCGATGGCGCCGTAGAAGACGCCGTCGACGGCAACGCCGTCGCGCAGCGAGGCGAGCTGCTTCTCGTCGACATGCCCGTGCACCCGCACGCGGTAGCGCCGCAGCCAGCCGGTCGCGGGCAGCTCCAGCAGCCGCGCCAGCCCGCCGTCATTGGTCAGAAGCAGCAGGCCCTCGGTATTGATGTCGAGACGGCCGACCGTGATCAGCCGCGGCAGTTCCTCGGGCAGCGCCTCGAAGATGGTCGGCCGGCCCTCCGGGTCGCGGTTGGTGGTCACCAGCCCGCCGGGCTTGTGGAACAGGAACAGACGCGTCCGCTCGATCTCGGGGATCGGCTGACCGTCTATGGTGATGCGGTCGGCGGCGATCACGTTGAAGGCGGGGCTCGCCAGCACCTTGCCGTTCACGGCCACCCGGCCATCAGCGACCAGCGCCTCGGCGTCGCGGCGCGACGAGACACCGGCGCGCGCCAGCCGCTTGGCGATGCGCTCGGGTACCGCAGCCGCCTCCTCTGTCGCAGGCTGGAAGCGGTCGCCGCCGCGCCCCTCCGCCTGCGCGCCGCGCGGACGCTCCCGGAAGCCGGGCTTCTCGCCACGGAACGGCTTGTCGGTGCGGAACTGCCGCTCGCTGCGCTCGGGACGCGGACCGCCCACGCCGCGATCCTCGCGCGGCTTGCGGTCGCCGAACGGCTTGTCGGCATCGAAGCGCCGGGCCGGCCGCTCCGGGAAACCCGCCTCGCCCTCCGGCTTGCGGGCACGATAGGGCTTGGCATCGCCCTCGGGCCGGGGACGGTACGGCTTGTCGCCGCCGCCGGGCGCCTTGGAACGGTAGGGCTTGCTCTCGCCGGCCGGGCCACGCGGCCTGTCGCCGTCGAAGCGCCGCGCCGGACGCTCGCGGGCCGGCCCGTCGCCCGCAGGAGCACGCTTCACATATGGCTTGCGGGGACGCTCGTCGCCCGACCGCGTCTCGTCACGGTCGAACCGGCGCGCCGGCCGCTCCGCCGAACCCGCCTCGCCTTCCGGCTTGCGGGCGCGATAGGGCTTGGCATCGCCATCGGGGCGCGGGCGGTATGGCTTGCCGCCGGCCGATGGGCCTCCTTGCCGATAGGGCTTGCCCCCGCCGGGTGCACCACGCGGCTTGTCACCGTCGAAACGCCGCGCCGGGCGCTCGCCAGCGGGCCCGTCGCCTGCCGGCGCGCGCTTGACATAGGGCTTGCGCGGACGATCCCCGCCCGACGCCCCTCCGCCCGACGCCCCTCCGCCCGACGACCGCGTCTCGTCGCGGTCGAACCGGCGCGCCGGCCGCTCGGCCGAACCGGCCTCACCTTCCGGCTTGCGCGCGCGGTAGGGCTTGGCGTCGCCATCCGGGCGCGGCCGGTACGGCTTGTCGCCGCCGCCGGGCGCCTTGGAACGATAGGGCTTGCCTTCGCCGGCCGGGCCGCGCGGCTTGTCGCCATCGAAGCGCCGTGCCGGACGTTCGCCCGCCTTCGCGCCGTCCGCGCCCGGCTTGCGTGCGCCGGCGAACCCACCGGTCCTCGGCTTGGAAGCAGCCTTGCGCGGGGCGTCCCCGCCGCGTCGGCCCTTGCCGCCCTTGTCGTTTGTGTCGTCGTCCATGTGGCCTTTGCCTTTCCGCGCGGCTAACTAACAGCAACGCCAGCCCGGCGCGAGTGGAATTGTCAGGAAGGATGAGCGGTGAAACGCCCGGATTTCATGGGTGAAGCGATGGCCGAGGCCCGCGCCGCCGCCGCACGCGGCGAGGTGCCGGTCGGCGCGGTCGTCGTGGTCGACGGCATCATCGTCGCCCGCGCCGGCAACCGGACCCGCGAATTCGCCGATCCGACCGCCCACGCCGAGATACTCGCGATCCGCCAGGCCTGCGGCAACGCAGGCTCGGAACGCATCGGTTCGGCTGATCTCTACGTGACGTTGGAGCCATGCGCAATGTGCGCGGCCGCAATCTCCTTCGCGCGCATCCGCCGCCTCTATTTCGGCGCGGATGATCCGAAGGGGGGCGCGGTGGTCAATGGGCCGCGGTTCTTCGCAGCGCCGACCTGCCACTATGCCCCGGATGTGTATCCGGGGATCGGCGAGCGCGAAGCCGCGGCAATCCTGCGCGACTTCTTCCGTGAACGCAGGCAGGAGACCTGAAGGGCCGACGCGCGGGCCGGCCGGATCGGCCGGTCAGAAGCCCGGGATGAGGTCGCGCCAGCTGAACGTGCTGCCGCCGCCGGCCTCCGCCTTGCGGCGCTGTTCCTTGCGCCACTCTTCCTCGCCGACGTCGCCCACGGGCGCGGTCTCGACCGGCTTGCGGTATTCCGTCGGCGGTTCGCTGAGATAGCGGCGGGTCGTGGCGCTGCCCTGCTTGTTCTCGGCCAGGCGCCGGTTGAATTCCTCGCGCGTCTGCTTGCCGTTTCCATTGAAGGTGTCGACGACGTCGCCGCGCGCGTTGCGCACGGGGGCCGGCGCCGATGCGGTGCGCGTATCCACCACCTCGGGCGAAAAATCCATGTTGTCGCGATTGGCGGTCGCCTCGGCGCGGATGCGGGCGCGCCGCTGCTCGGGCGATTCGGGCCAGTCGGGATTGGCCGATGCCACGACGCTGTCCTGCGGCGGCGGCAGAGTTGCGAGCGAAGCCGGCTTCACCAGTTCGGGACGCGGCTTGTACTCGATGCGCTGGTCGTTCTTCGGCGCAAGCGACAGCACCCCGGTGATGTCTTCGAGAAGCTGCTGGTCGGCCGGCTTGTCGGTGCCGTAGGTGGGCGAGCCCATGCAACCCGACAGCGATGCGATCGCCACGGCGAGAACCAGCCCCTGCGGTGCAGTCCTGCGAAGCGCGTGTGTGACGCCAGACTTCATACGTAATTCGCCTTTCCCGACGGCCGTTCTATACCCGCGTCGTGGTTGCCGACTGTTGGGTCGAAAATCCGGCAACAAGATGACGCGGGGGCGTTAACGTCGTGTATAGCAACCGGCCCGCATCGGCAATGCACGGGCCGCGAGCCATGCCGGCGACGGCGCGAGGCCGCCGCCCGCAGACGCCCTCAGATCCGCCCCAGCGCCTTCAGTTCCTTCAGCGCCGCGGCATCGCGCGCCGACACGTCCGGGAAGTCCGGGTCGGAGCCCACGTCGTCGGTATAGCGCCACGAGCGCGCGCACTTGGCGCCGCCCGCCTGTGCGAACGTCACGCCGACGCCCTTCACGTCGTCCAGCGTGAAGGCCTCGGCCGGTGCTGCGCCTTCGCGCACCGAGATGCCGCTGGTGATGGCGATCTCGGCCATGTCGGTGCCCTCGAGCGCCGCCATCAGGGCCGGATCCGCAATGGTGACGATGGGCGCCGCCTCAAGCGAGGAGCCGATCGTCTTGCGCGCCCGCTCCAGTTCGAGCGCTCCCGTCACCACGCGCCGCACCTGCCTGATCCTGCGCCATTTTTCGGCCAGCGCCTCGTCGCGCCATTCGGCCGGCACGTCCGGAAACTGCGCCAGATGCACCGAAATCGCCTGCGGATGACGGTCGAGCCAGGCCTCCTCCATGGTAAAGGGCAGCATCGGCGCCAGCCACGTCACCAGGCAGTCGAACAGCTTGCGCACCACCACGATCGAGGCCTTGCGCCGCAGGCTCGACGGCGCATCGCAGTAGAGCGCGTCCTTGCGCACGTCGAAATAGAAGGCCGACAGGTCGACCACCATGAAGTCGATCAGCGACTTGGTGATGCGCTTGAAGTCGAAGGCGTCGTAGCTCTTGCGCACCATCTGGTCGAGTTCGGCCAGCCGGTGCAGCATCAGCCGCTCGAGCTCCGGCATGTCGGCCAGCGCCACCTCCTCGCCCTCGTCGTGGGCGAGCGTGCCCAGCATCCAGCGGATGGTGTTGCGCAGCTTGCGGTAGGCGTCGATGTTGGTCTGCAGCACGTTCTTGCCGAGCCGCTGGTCCTCCCAGTAATCGGTGGTCATGACCCACAGCCGCAGGATATCGGCGCCGGACTTGGCCATCACGTCCTGCGGAACAACGGTGTTGCCGAGCGACTTCGACATCTTGCGGCCGTCCTCGTCCATGGTGAAGCCATGGGTGATGACCGCGTCGTAGGGCGCTCGCCCGCGCGTGCCGCAGGCTTCCAGCAGCGAGGAATGGAACCAGCCGCGATGCTGGTCGGAGCCCTCGAGATAGACGTCGGCCGGCCATTTCAGGTCCGGCCGGTCCTCCAGCGTGAAGGTGTGGGTCGAACCCGAATCGAACCAGACATCGAGGATGTCCCTGACCATCGCCCACGGCTCGTTGGCCCGCGAACCGAGGAAACGCTCGCGCGCGCCCTCGGCGAACCAGGCGTCGGCGCCCTCCGCCTCGAAGGCTTCGAGGATGCGGGCGTTCACCGCCTCGTCCTTCAGCACCGTGCCGTCCTCGGCCACGAAGACGCAGATCGGCACGCCCCACGCGCGCTGGCGCGACAGCACCCAGTCCGGCCGCTCCTCGATCATGGCACGCAGGCGGTTTTGCCCTTGAGCCGGAACAAACCTCGTATTGTCGATCGCTAGAAGAGCGCGATTTCGCAAGGTGTCCCGCCCTTCGGGATAGTGTCCAAGGCTCGCTCGCGTACCGAAGTCCATCGGCGTCCCGTCGGCAAGTTGGAAAACCAGGTCCTTGTCCATGTGGACGAACCATTGCGGCGTGTTGCGGAAGATGACCGGCTTCTTCGACCGCCAGGAATGCGGATAGGAGTGCTTCAGCCGCCCGCGCGCAAACAGCATGCCGCGCTCGATCAGTGCCTCGATGACGACCTTGTTGGCGTCGCCCTTCTTGCCGTTGTCGTCGATCACCCGCGCCGCCCCGCCCGGCCGGTCCGGCCCGAAGCCCGGCGCGTCCTTCGTGAAGAAGCCGGCATCGTCGACGGTGAACGGGATCGTGGTCTCGATGCCCCGCGCCCGCAGCTCCTTCGCCGCATCCATCCAGGCGTCGAAATCCTCGCGACCATGGCCCGGCGCCGTGTGCACGAAGCCCGTGCCGGCATCGTCGGTGACGTGGTCGCCGGCAAGCATGGGGACCGGGAAGGAATAGGGCGAGCCCTCGCCACCGCCGATCTCCCCCCTCGTGGGGGAGATGCCCGGCAGGGCAGAGGGGGGCGCGACGGACGGAGACGTCGGCGGGACAGCGCCCCCCTCTGTCGGCTGCGCCGACATCTCCCCCACGAGGGGGGAGATCGGGCGCCAGCCCGCGAGCGGATGCGCCAGAGTCACCGAAGCAAGTTCGTCAGCCGAAACCGAGCGCAACTTCCTGAACGACAGCTTGGCCTTGGCAAAACTCTCCTCCGCCAGCGCATCCGCGAAGATCAGCTTCTCCCCGGCCTGCGGCCCGAAATCGTTCTCGGCCGCTGTCACCTCGTAGAGCCCGTAGGCCACGCGCGGGGAGAAGGCGACGGCGCGGTTGCCCGGCATGGTCCAGGGTGTGGTGGTCCAGATGACAACGGAAGCGCCACCCAACACATTGAGCGTTTCAGGCGGACCCATCACCACCGGAAACTTCACCCAGACCGTATCACTCTCATAGTCGTGATACTCGACCTCGGCCTCCGCCAGCGCGGTGCGCTCGACCACGCTCCACATAACCGGCTTCGACCCGCGATACAGTTGGTCGCTCATCGCGAATTTCAACAGTTCCCCCGCGATCCGCGCCTCGGCGTGGAAGGCCATCGTCGTGTAGGGATTGTCGAAGTCGCCCTCGACGCCGAGCCGCTTGAACTCGCCGGCCTGCACGGTGATCCAGTGCTGCGCGAACTCGCGGCACTCCTGGCGGAACTCGTTGACCGGCACCTCGTCCTTGTTCTTGCCCGCCGCGCGGTACTTCTCCTCGATCTTCCACTCGATCGGCAGGCCGTGGCAGTCCCAGCCCGGAACGTAGTTGGAATCGTAGCCGCGCATCTGGAAGGACCGCGTGATGACGTCCTTCAGGATCTTGTTCAGCGCATGCCCGATATGGATGTTGCCGTTGGCATAGGGCGGCCCGTCATGCAGCACGTAGAGCGGCCGCCCCCTGGCGTCCTCGCGCAGGCGCTTGTAGAGCCCCATCTCCTGCCAGCGGGCGACGATCTGCGGCTCCTTCTCGGGCAGGCCGGCCCGCATCGGGAAATCGGTCTTGGGCAGGTAGAGCGTCTTGGAATAGTCGAGCGTGTCGGCTGTATCGGTCATGGTCTCGCCATTGCATGGACCCGGGGCATGACGCCGCGCCGGGCCGGTTCGTACGAACTGGAAATGCGCATCGCGCGCGAAGGCTGTCCCGGACCGTCCGGCGGCATCAGGCCGCCCGGAAGGCCGGGCCGGTAATTCGGATCGCGAAGGGGCGAAGGACCGCGCTCGGTGTCATGGCCGCACCATGTAGACGACGAACCGCGCGGAATAAAGGGGTTTTGGCGGGGCGATTTGCCCCGTCGCCCCGCTCACATCGAGAAGTCGAACCTGTAGGTCGCCGAAACGCCTAGCAGGAACTGGTGCTCGGATCCGCGTTCCTTCACCAGGCTCGAATCCGCCGCCGAGCCCATCAGCCGCGAATATTCGCCGAACAGGCTGGTCTCGATCGTGTCGGTGGCCTTCCAGGTGATCGCGCCGCCGAAGCCGACCGACTCGACGCCGCCGTCGGCATCGTAGGCCGACAGGCCGGACGCGATCGATTCGTCGGCCGACACGCCGTACCAGGCTTCGAAATAGTCGTCGGAGCCGAAGGAGGCACGCGGCCCGCCCGAGACACGGATGGCGGGGGTGACGTCCATGAAGGCGTCGGCGGCGAGGTCGCCCGTGATGCCGTCATGCGAGCGGATGCCATGCCGGACCTCGCCGCGCAGGCGCAGCCAGTCGACGGGGTAGAACTCGGCGAAGACGCCGAGTTCGCCGCCGAAGCGCACCGGATCGAGGCCGGCGAGATCGTCCGAATCGTTGTCGTCGCGGCCGAAGACGAGCTTGCCGGTCGGGCCGGCGCGGAAATAGCCCTGGTCGATGACGCCGATCGAGATGTTGTCGTTGCGCGAGGAGAACGGCGTCGAGCTGCCCTGGCGGCCGAACGAGATCAGCGGCTGGCCGCGGAAGCGGTAGTCGTCGTCGCCCTTGAACTCGGGCGCGACGAAGCCGGCGCCACCCACCTTCAGGTACCAGTCGCCCGAAAACCAGTTCTCCGCCTGCGCGGGCACGACTGACGCGGCGATCATCAGGACAGGCAGGGCGGCGAGGATGGCTCTCGGCATGGTCACTCTCGATTCGAAGAAGCAGACGGAAGAACGCGTGGCGATGTTGCTTATACCATGCCCGCCGCACAATGGACCTGTGGTTGACGAAATTTGAACCCGCCGGATGAATCTTTCGTGAAGACGGCGCGCGCAGGCTCGACCATCCGTCACCAGACCTCACCCTGCAGCCGGTCGAAGATCAGTCGGCGCATCTGGCGCATCATCGTGCCGGGAAGCAGCCGGCCCGCGAGCGCAACGGATCGGTTCGCCCGGCCCGGCACCACCAGCCGCCGCCCCGCGAGGGTGGCGTCGAGGATGATGCGGGCCGCGACCTCCGGCGGCATGCGCCTGTCCGCATCGGCGCCGGCCGGTGCGTGGCGCCGGGCATGGTCGGTGCGCAGCGGACCGGGACACGCGAGCGTCACGGAGACGCCGCGCCGTGCAAACGGCTTGCGCACGCTCTTCGCATAGACGGCCAGCGCGTCCTTCGAGGCCGCATAGACGGCCGCGCCGGGATAGCCGGTGAAATGCGACAGCGAGGAGACGAAGCACATCGGCCCCGCCATCTGCCCCGTCCGCACCAGCCCGGCCGAGAGCAGCATCGGCGTCTCGGCATTGACCGTCATCAGGCGCCGGTAGGCCTCGATCGGGATCGCCTCGAACCGCCCCGTCGCGCTCACCCCGGCGTTGAAGACGGCGAGACCGAACGGCCCCATCCCGCCAAGCCGTTCGGCGAGCGCGTCCACGGCGTGCCGATCGGCGAGGTCGCAAGCCAGGTGTTCGAGGCCGGGCACCGTCGTGCCCTCTGCCCGGTCGACCGAGACGACCCGCCAGCCCTCGGCCAGCAGGCGCTCGACGATGGCGCGGCCGAGACCCGCGCCGCCCCCGGTGACGAGCGCGGTCTTCATCGCCCGCCCTCCCCCCGCCCGAGGAAACGCGCAAACGAGATCGTCTCGACCGTCCGGCCCCGGGCGATGGCCGCATCGATCAGCCGCGCCATGGTTCCGGTGCGCGCGAACAGCCGCACCAGCCGGCCGGGATCGTGCCCGGCGCGGGCGTGCATGCCGGTATCCGTGGGGCCGGGGTGAACCACCTGGACCGCAATCCGGCCCCGCCACTCCTCGGCCAGCGCCCTTGCGAAGCCGTGCAGGCCGGCCTTGGCAGCGGCATAGCTGGCGAAGCCTGCCGCACCCTTGCGCGCCGTCGATCCGATGAGCACCAGCCGTCCCTGCCCTGCCTCGAGCCGTGGCCGCAGCGCCTGCGCCAGCGTGACGGCGCAAAACAGGTTGGCGTCGAGGACGTCGCGCAGCATCTGCGGCGTCTCGCCGGCCGGATCGACGGCGTGGCCGGTGCCGGCGTTGAGGACAGCGAGGTCGAGTCTGTCCCAGCCAAGGTCGTCTAGAGCAGAAAGGATCGCCGCGACCGCCCGTTCGGGATGGCGCTGGTCGGCCTGGACGTAGGCCACGCCGTCAGGAAGAACGCGGCGGGCCTCTTCGGCCGACCGGCGGCCAGTCGCGAGCACCGCCGCGTCCGGCGCATGCCGGACAACGAGCGCCAGGCCGATGCCCGACGTCGCCCCCGTGATCAGGATCCGCTTTTGCCGCGGCATCTGCCCTGTGTCCCCCATGCGGGGAGCTTTGCCCCAAGCGGCGGGCCGCGTCGATAAACAGCCGCGTGATGATCAGCCGGGAAAGCACAGCCCGGCATCGACCGCCGAGAGCGGCCGCACGCCGGCCAGCAGCGCCCGCGCCTCCGCCTCGTCGCGCTTCATCTGCGCCACCAGCGCATCGAGGCCGTCGAACTTCTCCTCGCCGCGCAGGAAGCCGAACAGCGAGACGCGGCACGTCTCGCCATAGAGACTGCCGGAAAAGTCGAAGACGAAGGTCTCGAGCAACGGCGCGCCGTCCATGTCCACCGTCGGGCGCCTGCCGAAGCTCGCCACGCCGTCGTGCAGCGACCCGTCCGGCCGCCGCAGCCGCACGGCATAGATGCCGTACCTCAGGCCGGTCTCCGGCGGCAGCGCCATGTTGGCTGTCGGATAGCCGAGCGTGCGGCCGAGTTGCTTGCCGCCGACGATCTCGGCCTCGACCGTGAAGCGGTAGCCCAGCAGGCCCGCCGCCTCCGCCACGGCGCCCTGCTCCAGGAGGGTCCGGATGCGGCTCGACGAGACGACCTCCGCGCCCTCGTCGCGCAGCGCGTCGACCAGCGTCACGCCGAAGCCGTGCCGCAGCCCGGCTTCCATCAGATAGGCCGGGCCACCTTGCCGGTTCTTGCCGAAATGAAAGTCGAAGCCGGTCACCGCATGCGCGATGCCCAGGCCGTCGGTCAGCACCCGACCGACGAATTCTTCCGCCGTCAGGCCGGCGAAGTCGCGCGAAAAGGCCTGCTCCACGACGGCATCGAAACCGGCGCGGCGGATCAGGTCGGCCTTCAGCGGCGCCGGGGTCAGCCGGAACACCGGTGTCTCCGGCCGGAACACCGAGCGCGGATGCGGCTCGAAGGTCAGCGCCAGGGCTGGCGCGCCCATGCCGTCGGCAAGCGCGCGCGCCCGCTCCAGCACCGCCGTGTGGCCACGATGCACCCCATCGAAATTGCCGATCGCCGCCACCCCGCCCCGCAGGGCAGCGGGCAAGGCGGCTGGATCGTCGATCCGCTGGAAGGTCTTCAAGCTCATGGCGGGCTTCGTCCTGGCGATCCCCTTCAGCGCAGCCGCGGAATGACCGCCACCGGCGCATGGCCGTGCTTGTCGAGGAAGGCGGCCAGCCGCACCGGATCGGGCGACAGGGTCTCGCCGTAGTCGCGCGCGTGGATGCCGCCCGACACATAGAGGGCGTCGATGTCGTTCTGTGTCGCGCCCTTCAGGTCGGTCAGCGCGCCGTCGCCGATCGCCAGCACGTCGGACGGCCCGATCGCGCGGCCGAGAATCTCGCCGGCAGCCTTCAGCGCAGCCTCGTAGATCGGGCGATGAGGCTTGCCCGAGATCAGCGTGCGGCCGCCGAGCTGCGAGAAATCGCGGGCCAGCGCGCCGGCGCACCAGATCAGCCGGTCGCCGCGCTCCACCACGATGTCGGGGTTGGCGCAAATGAAGGGCAGGTTGCGCGCGCGCAGCCGCTGCAGCAGTTCGGCATAGTCGTCCGGCGACTCGGTCTCGTCGTCGAACAGCCCGGTGCAGACGACGCTCGACGCTTCCGGCTCCTCGCAGAGCTCGACGTTCATGCCGTCGTAGATCGACAGGTCCCGGTCGGGTCCGATGTGGAACACGCGGCGCGAGCCCTCCGCGATCAGGTCGCGCGTGACATCGCCGGAGGTGACGATCCGATCATAGGCCTGAGCGGGCACGCCGAGCGCATCGAGTTGCGCCTTCACATCGGGAAAAGGGCGCGGCGCGTTGGTGATCAGAACGACCGCGAGGCCCTTCCCGCGCGCCCGCACCAACGCTTCGGATGCCTCGTCGAAGGCCCTGATCCCATTGTGGATGACGCCCCAGACGTCGCACAGCAGCGCCGCGTATCCGTCGGCGACCTCGTCGAGCGATGCGATCATTCGCGGCAGGTCGGGCATCGTCGCTCCTCGCTGGGGCGTTGGTCCTGCCGCTGCCCGTCCGGGCGGCGGCGGCCCCGGCATTAACCGAAGCCGTTCACCCTGTCATTATGTTTCGGTTCACATTCGCGGTGCACAATGGCTTGCTGTATGATGGACGAGACGCGTGACGGCGGGCGCCCGGCGACCAGGCATCCGCGTCACCGACCCGAGGGACGGGTATGCGACAGATCGCCGGAGCCGCCATTGCCGCGGCCGTTGTTGGAATCGTGCTTCATGCCGCTGGCGCCGCACCGGCAGCCGGAGGCGTGGATGGCGTGGCAGCGCCGCGGGGCATGGTCCTCGTGAGCCTGCTGCTTGCGGCCTTGGCGCTCGCCGTGGCGGGGCTCGCGATCTGGAAGGCGTGGCAGGCTAGAGCCGAGCTGGCGCGGCTGTCGCGCGGGCTCGACACCGCTTTGGCCGCGCTGGACGCCCGCACGAAGGCCGCGGACGCCGAGCGGCTGCTGCTCGAGGAGCGTCTGCGCACCGAAATCGACACGGTGGCCCTGCGCGGGGCGGCTGCGGGCAACCCGGCCCTGGCGGCCGAGGTCATTCCTCATCCGGCAATCGCCGGCAAGCGTCGTCCGGCGAAGACGGATCCCGCCGACACCGTCGAAATCGCGCTCGCCCGCGTCCTGGACGAGGACGAGTTGGAACTCAGCCTGGAGCCGATCGTCTCGGTCTCGCGCAATGCCGGCGTCGCCTTCGAGGTCCATGCCTGCCTGGAACTGGACGGCCATACGCATCACATCCACCGCCTGTCCTCCGCCAGCCGCCACGTCCAGCGGCACGCGTTCGAAAAGGCGCTGGTCCTGCGGGCGGCCGCGATCGCGCGGCGCCGGCTGGGCGCGAAGGGGGACAGGCTGCCGCTGCATTGTCCCATCTCCGAGGAACTGCTGCTCAACCCGAAGGATTGCGCCGAGATTGCTGCGCTGGTGACGATCAATCCTGCCCTGGCCGACCAGCTCGTCCTGTCCGTCCCTGCCCCGTTGCTGATCGCCTCGACCGGTGCGGTCGCCGCCGGGATCGACACGCTGAGCGCCTGCGGCCTGGGCTTCGCGGCCGAGGGCTGGGACAGGCCGGCCGAGGGCATCCGCGTCCTGCGCGATCGCGGGACGGTTGCGCTGAAGGCCGAAGCCGACCGGCTGCTCGACCGCATGAAGATCCGTCGCGGGGCGGCGGCGGGCGCCGAGCTGGTCGCCATCGCCAGGGCGGAGGGTCTGGCGATCGTCGCCTGCGGCATCCGCAGCGACGAGGACGCGGTGGAACTGCTCGACCTTGGAATCGACCTGATGGTCGGCCCCCGTTTCGCCGAGCCGAAGCGGTTGCGCCCGGGGCCCGCGAACACGCCGGGCGCGATGGCAGACGCACAAGCCGGTTAACGTCCGGTTGACACGGCCGGCTGCATTCGAACCGTACCGCAAACGGGACCTTAGCACCGCTCTGGCAG
The DNA here is from genome assembly GCF_030398385.1 of Aquibium sp. ELW1220. Classification (GTDB taxonomy): domain Bacteria; phylum Pseudomonadota; class Alphaproteobacteria; order Rhizobiales; family Rhizobiaceae; genus Aquibium. The sequence continues at coordinate 217,616 of NZ_JAOAOQ010000004.1, forward strand.
GATGCTCCGGCATGACGTTGCAGGGGTGCAGTATGTTTCGCAGATTTCTTGAGGACCGGCGCGGCAACTTCGCGATCGCGACGGCGGTGTCCATCGTGCCGATCCTTGGCGCCCTGGCGCTGGCGGTCGACTTCTCGGAGATGAGCCGGCAGCGCTCGCTGGCGCTGAACGCGCTCGATGCCGCCGGCATCGCGGCCGCGCGGTTCTACGTCGCCGGAGGTACCGCGGCCGACACGGAGGCCTACGCGAAGGACTTCTTCAAGGCCAACATGAACGGTATCGACACCAGCAGCGCCGAGTTCAATCTCACCTTGCCGAGCAGCGAGACGGGCGGCGGCCTCCTGACCATCGACGCCTCCTACACGTTCGAACCCTTCTTCTTCGGTTCCTTCGCCTCCCTGCTGTCCGTCGACGAGACCGCTCTCGAGATTTCTGCGGAGACCCAGGTCCGGCTGAAGAACACGCTGGAGGTCGCGCTCGTGCTCGATAACTCTGGCTCGATGGACTACACCGGCTCCGGCTCGGGCAAGAAGCGCATCGACCTGCTGAAGACGGCGGCCAAGCAGCTCGTCGAAACCCTGGCCGGCCAGGCCGCGCAGATCAAGCAGGTCGAAAAGCCGGTGCAGTTCTCGCTCGTGCCCTTCGCCGCCTCGGTCAACGTCGGCCCGACCAACGCCTCGGCCGCCTGGATGGACACGGAAGGCCGCTCGCCCGTTCACCACGAGAATTTCGACTGGTCGACCATGCCCTCCAACAAGCAGGTGACGCTGTCGGGCGGCATCTACTACAAGGTCGGCTCGGGCTGGGGCGACGCGGCCGGCGAGAAGGTCACGCGCTTCAGCCTCCTGAACGACATGCAGCGCGTCACGGGCCAGACCTGGAACAGCGACTGGCAATATGTCTGCACGCGCTATCGCAGCAACGGCAACTGCCGAAGCTACAGCTGGGTCGATTACGGCTCCTACAGCTACACCTACGGCAGCTATGCCAGCTGGCAGGGTTGCGTCGAGGTTCGCCCGCACCCCTACAACCTGAACGACACGGCGCCTTCGACGTCGACGCCGGCCACCCTGTTCGTCCCCATGTTCGCCCCCGACGAAACCGACCAGTATTCGAGCGGCAATGCACCGAACAGCTACTGGAGCGACCTGACGTCGTCGAGCAGCAACAGCACCCGCCAGAAATACATGCCGAAATACTTCGAGCCGAACGACACGTCGGCCGCAGGCAGCGGCTCCGGACCGAACGAATCCTGCACGACGAAGCCCATCACGGCCCTGACCGACGTGACGACGGTCACCGGCAAGGCCACGATGACCACTGCAATCGACGCCATGTCGCCGCTCGGCGCGACCAACGTGCCGGAAGGCATCGCCTGGGGCTGGCGGACGCTGTCGAGCGCAGCACCCTTCAGCGAGGGACGCGCCGAAACCGAGAAGGGCAACGACAAGGTGGTGATCGTGCTGACCGACGGCGCCAACACCTATTACACGCCGAGCTCGCTCGGCTATTCGGACGCGGCCGGCAACAAGTCGATCTACTCGGCCTACGGCTATGCCGGGGTCAACCAGTCGGGGCAGTCGAAGTCGCGCATCTTCATGGGAACCACCGCCAGCAGTTCGAGCTACACCAACAGCAACTACACAGCCGCCATGACAGAGCACATGAGCACGCTCTGCACGAACGCCAAGGCGCAGGGCATCACGGTCATGACGGTCGCGCTCGATCTCAGCTCGAGCAAGACCGACGAACTCGGCCAGATCAGCGCCATGAAGGCCTGCGCTTCCGATTCGAAGTTCCGCAAGGGCTCCGACGGCAACGCCGCCAAGCTGTTCTGGAACACCACCGGCGGCGAACTGGAGCAGACCTTCAAGGAAATCGCCGACGAACTGTCCAACCTCCGCTTCGTCGGCTGACGAGAGCATCCGGTTTGCTTGCGGCCGGCGGACCTCCGCCGGCCGTTCGCATGTGCCCGGTCGGGCAGCCGGGCGCATGAAACGATCGGCGGCGCCTTGATTTGCCGCCGGCAAGGCGCCATCTGACGCCCAGCCGCAGTCGAGCCCTGGGGCACCGGTATCGCCCCGGATTGACCGAAAGGCCTCCGCGAGAGCCATCACTTTCTCTTGACAGCCCGAGCCGCTGCGCCTATCTGAGCGGCGCGTTAGCACTCCCTCCAGGTGAGTGCTAACGAAGTCCGGTTCCGCCGGACGGGATAATTCCATCATCCGCATCGAGGATACCAAAATGTCAGAGACAAATTTCCGCCCGCTGCACGACCGCGTGGTGGTCCGCCGGGTCCAGTCGGAAGAGAAGACCAAGGGCGGGATCATCATCCCCGACACCGCCAAGGAGAAGCCGCAGGAAGGCGAGATCATCGCCGTCGGCTCCGGCGCGCGCGACGAGGCCGGCAAGCTGGTTCCGCTGGACGTCAAGGCCGGCGACCGCGTCCTCTTCGGCAAGTGGTCGGGCACCGAGGTCAAGCTCAACGGCGAAGACCTGCTGATCATGAAGGAATCCGACATCATGGGCATCATCGGCTGAGCCGAGCCCTGATCGAAACTGATCCACGGCCAGGTTCGACGACCGGCCGAAACTGTTGAGGAGCTAACACATGGCTGCCAAGGAAGTACGTTTTTCCCGTGATGCCCGCGAGCGGATGCTGCGCGGCGTCAACATCCTCGCCGACGCGGTGAAGGTCACGCTCGGCCCCAAGGGCCGCAACGTCGTCATCGACAAGTCGTTCGGCGCCCCGCGCATTACCAAGGACGGCGTCACCGTCGCCAAGGAGATCGAGCTCGAGGACAAGTTCGAGAACATGGGCGCCCAGATGGTGCGCGAAGTGGCCTCGAAGACCAACGACATCGCCGGTGACGGCACGACGACGGCGACCGTTCTCGCCCAGTCGATCGTCCAGGAAGGCCACAAGGCCGTTGCCGCCGGCATGAACCCGATGGACCTGAAGCGCGGCATCGACCTCGCCGTGACCGAAGCCGTCGCCAGCCTCGTCAAGAGCGCCAAGAAGATCAACACCTCCGCCGAAGTCGCGCAGGTCGGCACCATCTCCGCCAATGGCGAGAAGGAAATCGGCGAGATGATCGCCGAGGCCATGCAGAAGGTCGGCAACGAGGGTGTCATCACCGTCGAGGAAGCCAAGACCGCCGAGACCGAGCTCGAGGTCGTCGAGGGCATGCAGTTCGACCGCGGCTACCTGTCGCCCTACTTCGTCACCAACCCCGACAAGATGGTCGCCGAGCTCGAGGACGCCTACATCCTCCTGCACGAGAAGAAGCTGTCGAACCTCCAGGCGATGCTGCCGGTGCTCGAGGCGGTCGTCCAGACCTCCAAGCCGCTGGTCATCATCTCCGAGGACGTCGAGGGTGAGGCGCTCGCCACGCTGGTCGTCAACAAGCTGCGCGGCGGCCTGAAGATCGCTGCCGTCAAGGCGCCGGGCTTCGGTGATCGCCGCAAGGCCATGCTGGAGGACATCGCGATTCTCACCGGCGGCCAGGTGATCTCGGAAGACCTCGGCATCAAGCTCGAGAACGTCGGCCTTGACATGCTCGGCCGCGCCAAGAAGGTGTCGATCTCCAAGGAGAACACCACCATCGTCGACGGCGCCGGCAAGAAGGAAGAGATCCAGGGCCGCGTCGCCCAGATCAAGCAGCAGATCGAGGAGACCACCTCGGACTACGACCGCGAGAAGCTCCAGGAGCGCCTGGCCAAGCTCGCGGGCGGCGTCGCGGTCATCCGCGTCGGCGGCTCGACCGAGGTCGAGGTCAAGGAGAAGAAGGACCGCGTCGACGACGCCCTCAACGCGACCCGCGCGGCCGTGGAAGAAGGCATCGTCCCCGGCGGCGGCACCGCGCTGCTGCGCGCCTCGCTCGCCATCAAGGGTGAAGGCGCCAATGCCGACCAGAAGGCCGGCATCGCCATCGTCCGCCGCGCTCTCCAGGCTCCTTGCCGCCAGATCGCGTCGAACGCGGGTGCCGAGGCGTCGATCGTCGCGGGCAAGATCCTCGACAACGCCAGCGAGACCTACGGCTACAACGCCCAGACCGGCGAGTTCGGCGACATGATCGCCATGGGCATCGTCGACCCGGTCAAGGTCGTCCGCACGGCTCTCCAGGACGCGGCTTCGGTCGCCGGCCTGCTGGTCACCACCGAGGCCATGATCGCCGAAGCTCCGAAGAAGGAAGCTGCCGGAGGCGGCATGCCCGGCGGAATGGGCGGCGGCATGGGCGGCATGGGCGGCATGGACTTCTAAGTCCACGCTTCCAGCCAACCGGTCGAAATGCGAGGGGCGGTCCGCAAGGGCCGCCCTTTCTGCGTCCGGAGACGTCGTCGTCACCGCCGGCGACGCGTCGGAGGCTCGGCGCGCCGCTTTGACCGGGAGCGGTCCATGGTATACGCTGCATCCCACGGACATACAGTGGGATCAGTCATGAAGGTCGATGACAAGACACAGGTTTCCATCCGCGTCCCGGCTGCGATGATCGGCGACTTCGAGCGCATCGCCCGCGCGCTCGATCGCGACCGGACCTGGGTCATGCTCCGCGCGTTCCGGACATATCTGGACGGCGAAGGCAGGCAGTTGCTGGACGAGATCGAGGGACTGGATCAACTCGATGCCGGGGAAGGCATCGATCTCGACGAAGTCCTCGACGAAGCCGAGGCCATCACCGCGGCGGCGCATTCGAACCGGCGTGCCAAGGCTGGCTGATGGCGCCGCGCCGGGCCCGTATGGCGCCGGCGGCCAGGCGCCGGTTCCTTGAGGCGATCGCCTATGTCGCCGAACGGAACCCTCGTGCGGCCGAACGTATCGTCAAGGAGATGCGCGCTCTCCAGGCGCGGCTGATCAGTTTCCCCAATCTTGGCGTACGCGGGGATATCCCGGGAACCCGCCGGGTTGTCATGGCACCATACGTGCTCACCACGCGAATCCTGGGCGATGGGATTGAAATCGTCGCCTTTCGGCACGGTCGCCAGGAGGATGCCCGGGCGCCTTCGGAACTTCTGGAAGAAATCGCCGATGACGCGCCGCCGAAACCCGAGGGTGGACGTTAGACCGAGGCGACGCCAGGAGACCTACGGCTAGAACGCCCAGACCGGCGAGTTCGGCGACATGATCGCCATGGGCATCGTTGACCCGGTCAAGGTCGTCCGCACGGCTCTCCAGGACGCGGCTTCGGTCGCCGGCCTGCTGGTCACCACCGAGGCCATGATCGCCGAAGCTCCCAAGAAGGAAGCTGCCGGCGGCGGCATGCCCGGCGGAATGGGCGGCGGCATGGGCGGCGGCATGGGCGGCATGGACTTCTAAGGTCCGTCCCCTCCCCGGCCCAGGCCGGGGAACCAGCCACGCAGACATGAAAAGGGCGGCTCGCGAGGGCCGCCCTTTTTCGCATCGACGACGAATCACTCCCGATGCATACTTCGGAGGGGAAAGTAATGCCCGCCGGGGTCGGCATGACGCCGTCCAGCCGGATAAAGTAGGAATGTGCGTCTGTTCGGCGCGCATCTTGCTGTCGCCAATTGTGTGTATTATTTTACACGGGGGCGGAGATGGAGCGCGACAGCCGTGCGCTGATCAGGATGCTGGAACGCGATGGCTGGTTCGAGATCGGGGTGACCGGGTCGCACCACCACTTCAAACATCCGACGAAGCCCGGCAAGGTGACCGTTCCGCACCCGCGAAAGGACATCCCGCCTGGAACCGTGCGATCGGTCCTGAAGCAGGCGGGGTTGATGGAGAAGAAGTAAAAAATTGCGATACATCGCCTTCATCCACAAGGAGCCCGACAGTGTCTACGGCGTCAGCTTCCCCGACCTTCCCGGCTGCATCTCCGCCGGTGATACGATCGACGAGGCGGTGCAGAACGCCGTCGAGGCTCTGGCCGGGCACGTGAGGATGCTGGAGTCCGACGGCGATCCGGTGCCGGCGCCACGCGATTTCGACGCCATCATGTCCGATCCGGACCTCGAAGAGGACCGCCAGGGCGCCATGACCACCATCGTGCCCCTCGTGCGCGACCGCGGCTCGACGGCGCGCATCAACGTGTCCTTCGACCTCGGCCTCCTCGAAGCCATCGACGCCGCCGCCAAGGCTCGCCGCCAGACGCGCTCTGCCTTCCTGGCGAGCGCCGCCCGCCGTGAAATCGTCGAGTAGCCGCCGCCAGCCCCTTCACCGATACAGCAGCGTCGGCAGCCACAGCGTCAGCGCCGGCACGAACGTCACCAGCGCCAGCACCACCCCGAGCGGGATCAGGAATGGCGCGGTCGCCACCACGCAGCGCTCGAACGGCACCTTCGACACCCGCGCCAGCACGTAGAGCACGAGGCCGACCGGCGGGGTGAGCAGCCCGATCATCAGGTTGAGCACCACGATCACGCCGAAATGCACCGGGTCGACGCCGACCTTGACGGCGATCGGCAAGAGCACCGGCACCAGGATCGTGATCGCGGCTACCGTTTCCAGGAAGCAGCCGACGACGAGCAGGATCAGGTTGATCAGCAGAAGCACGATGATCGGGTTCTCCGACACCGTCAGCACCAGGGCGGCAAAGTGCTCGGGCACGCGGTTGGAGGCGAGGATCCAGGCAAAGATCGAGGCCGACGCCACGATGAACAGCACCACGGCCGTCGTCTCGATCGTGTCGAACGAGACGCGCAGGAAGCGCCGCAGCGACAGCGTCCGGTAGACCACGAGCCCGAGGAACAGCGCCCAGACGCAGGCGGCGATCGCCGCTTCCGTCGGCGTGAAGGCGCCCGACAGGATGCCGCCGACGATGATCACCGGCGTCATCAGCGACAGGAAGGCACGCAGGAAGGTGGAACCCAGAACCGGGATCGAAAAGGCCTGGTCTCGTTGATAGCCGTGCCGGCGCGCATAGATCGCCACCATGATCATCAGCGCCACCGCCATGATCAGCCCGGGCACGAAGCCGGCCGCGAAGAGCTGGCCGATCGAGGCGCCCGCAACGACGCCGTAGATGACCATCGGCAGCGAGGGCGGGATGATCGGTCCGATCGTCGACGAGGCCGCGGTGATGCCCACCGCGAAGCCCGGGTCGTAGTTAGCGTCGCGCATCGCCTTGATCTCGATGGCGCCAAGCCCGCCGGCATCCGCCACCGCGGCACCCGACATGCCGGCGAAGATGACCGAGGCGCCGATGTTGACGTGCCCGAGCCCTCCGCGCATCCACCCCACCAGCGCCTTGGCGAAGTCGAAGATGCGCTCCGTGATGCCGGCCGAGTTCATCAGATTGCCGGCGAGGATGAAGAACGGCACGGCGAGCAGCGGGAAGGAATCGACCCCGTTGATCATCCGGTGCACGACCACGACGTCCGGGATGCGCCCGTCGAGGAAGATGAACACCGCCGAGGCGCCGGCGAGCGCGATGGCCACCGGGACACCCAGCATGAGCATCACGAGGAGAAGCACGAAAAGCAGGGTCAGGAGCATGGTCGGGCGCCGGTCTAGAGGGTGGGGCCGGTGGCGGAGAACAGCTCCGGATCGACGAGGCGGCTGGTGCCGGTGCGAATGTGGCGCACGAGCACCACGACGCCGTAGACGGTCATGCCGGCGAAGCACGCCGCGACGGCCCAGTAGACGATCGATTTCGGCAGGTCGATCGCGCCCATCATCTGCTGCGTGCGCTGCGCCAGCCCGATGCAAAGCCATCCGGTGATGGCGTAGAAGGCGAGCGCCACGAGGTCGACGGCAATCTGCAGGGCGAGCCGCGCTCGGCGCGGCAGCCAGCGGTAGACGAGCTCGACCGCGATGTGGCTTTCCTTGCGCACCGCCATCACCGCGCCGATGAAGGTGACGCCGATCAGGAGGTAGCGCGCGATCTCCTCGGTCCAGCCCAGCGAATTGTTGAGCACGTAGCGCGTGAAAAACTGTAGGAACACGACCACGGCCAGCGTCCAGAAGACGACGAGCACGATGCCGTCCTGAAGCTGGACGTCGTCCAGCCGCTCGCTCTCGTCCGGCTCGACGCCGGAATCATCCTGCCGCATGCTGATCTCCGCAGAGGAAGGCCGGCGGCGCGGAACTGCGCCGCCGGGAACCACGAGAAGGGACGCCGCCGCCCCTGCCGCGCTTGCCAGCGCGTGCGGGTCGGCGGCCGCGCCTTTGCCCTCGCTACTGGATGGCCTGCAGCCTGTCGTAGGTCGGCTGGTCCCAGGTCGCGTCCGCGCTGTTGTGCAGCGTCATCGTCGCCTCGCGGAACGGGCGTCGATCGACCTCGCGCACGTCGACGCCCTGGTCCCTGAACCACTGGACGAGGTTCTTCTCGGACTCGATGATCTGCCCGGTGGCGCAGACGGAGGTCTCGTCGAGCACGGTCTCGAGCGCCGCCTGGTCGGCCGCGTCCATGGCATTCCAGGCCGGGCCACCGACGATGGTCAAGAGCGCGTCGGTGATGTGGCCGGTCAAGTTGATGTGCTTCTGCACCTCGTAGAACTTCTTCGCCTGAATGGTCGGCAGCGGGTTCTCCTGCGCGTCCACCGTTCCCTGCTGCAGGGCGAGGTAGACTTCCGCGAAGGCGATGGGCGTCGGGTTGGCGCCCGCCGCCTTGGGGAACATCATGTACAGCGGCGCATCCGGAACGCGGATCTTCAGGCCGGCGAGATCCTCGGGCTTGTCGATCGGCTTGTTGGACGTGACGTGCCGCTCGCCGTAATAGGTCATCGAGGTGATGTGGTTGCCGGTGGCGTCGGTATAGCCCTTGGCCAGATCCTTGAAGAGGTCGGAATTGCGGTATTTGTCCCAGTGCGCGTAGTCGCGGAACATGTAGGGCGCACCGCCGATGGCGATCGGCCCGTAGGACCGCCCTGCGAACAGCTGGCCGGTATAGATGATGTCGACGGTGCCGAGCCCGAGCCCCTCGTTGATGTCGGATTCCTTGCCGAGCGAGGAGGCCGGGAAGACCTCGACCGAATAGCGCCCGTCGGTCGCCGCCTTCAGCTTGTCGGACGCAGCCACCGCGCAGGTGTGATAGGGCTCGCTCACTTCGTAGACATGGGCCCACTTGAGCGCCGTTTCGGCTGATGCGGGCGCCGTCGCCGCAAGGCAAACGGCAGCTGAACTGGCCAGTGCGGCCATCGTCTTGATGGTGTTCACGATCGTCTCCTCCCGAGAAATCTGTGTTTCGGCGCGGCTCCTCCCGCCCGATCTTTTCATTTGTCTTGGCGCCGTCCCGGACCTCGCCGGGTGTACATCCTCCTGCTGTTCTCTACCCTCGAAGACGAGTATCGACAGGATGGAACGGGAAATCAAGCGACGGCTAAAATCGGGGTGGCGCGCAGGCGCGCTCTCACCCGTTCCGCGCGGCAAGGACCTTGTCGATGCGCCGCCCGTCGAGGTCGACGACCTCGAAGCGCCACTTGCCGACCTCGATCGCTTCGCCCGTGTCCGGCAGTCGCTTGAAGGCGTCGAGCAGGAAGCCGGCCACCGTCTCGTAGCTGCGCCGCTCCGGCAGTTCGAGCCGCAGCAGGTCGGCCATCTCGTCGGCCGGCATCGAACCGGCGAGCAGCCAGGAGCCGTCGGCGCGCTGGTGCGCCTCGGGGCCTTCGCCTTCCTCCTCGTCGGAGCGGAAGGCGCCGGCGATCGCATCGAGGATATCGGCGGGCGTGATCACGCCCTCGAAATGGCCGAACTCGTCATGGACGAGCACCATCGGAACGTCCGCCTTCTGCAGGGTCTCCAGCACAACCAGCGCCGACATCGTGTCAGGCACCACCGGGGCGGCCCGGACATGGTCGGCGAGCGCCGACGGCGGCTTCGACAGCAGGCCGGTCGCCAGATCGCGGACGCGCACCACGCCGACCACAGAATCGACGCTGCCCTCGTAGACCGGCACCCGCGTATGACTGGTCGCCAGCAGCGCCGCGCGCAGCGCGTCCGGTGACAGCGCGGCATCGATGGCCTCGACTTCGGTGCGCGGCGTCATCAGGGCGCGGGCGGTCCGGTCGCCGAGCCGCATCACGCCCGAGATCATCGCCTGCTCGGCCGCCTCAATGACACCGGCGCTCTCGGCTTCGGCGATGACGGTGCGGATCTCTTCGTCGGACATCGTCGATCCGGCGTCGCCCGACATCCCGGTCAGCCGCAGGATCGCCCGGGTGGAGGCGTCGAGCAGCCAGATCACCGGCGCGGCGATGCGCGAGAACATCTCCATCGCCGGTGCCATCATGCAGGCGAAACCCTCGGCGTTGCGCAAGGCGAGATGCTTGGGCACCAGTTCGCCGATGATCACCGACAGGAAGGTGATCAGGCCGATGACGATGCCGTAGCCGGCGACTTCGGCGACGTTCTCGGTGACGCCGTAGCCCATGAGGATGGCACTCATGCGCGCGCCGAGCGCGGCACCCGAGAAGGCGCCGGCCAGGATGCCGATCAGCGTGATGCCGATCTGCACGGCCGAGAGGAAGCGCCCGGGCTCCTCGGCCAGCCGCAACGCGGCCTTCGCGCCGGCCCGCCCCTGCTCCGCCAGCACCGCCAGCCGCGGCTTGCGCGCCGACACGACGGACAGCTCCGACAGCGCGAAGACGCCGTTGAGCAGGATGAGGCACGCCGCGACGATCAGCTCGAACATGTCGTCAGGGGTAGGACGTCGCGGTGACCGGGTCAACGGTGCGCGCGCCGGTTGGCGATGCGCGACCGAGGCCATCGAAGCAATCTCAGCCACTTGGCCGCGGCGATTGAATCGATTTGGCAGCGGCAGCGGCGCAATCTTCGCTTGAAGCGCTCCGTCCCGCGCGCTACCCGAACGCTCGTACCGATCCGAGGAACCCGCCATGACCGACGCCCCCAGCACCCGCACCGAGACCGACACCTTCGGCCCGATCGAGGTCGCCTCCGACCGCTACTGGGGCGCGCAGGCGCAGCGATCGCTCGGAAACTTCAGGATCGGCTGGGAAAAGCAGCCGCTGTCGGTGGTCCGGGCGCTGGGCATCGTCAAGCAGGCGGCGGCCGAGGCCAACATGGCGCTCGGCCGGCTCGACCCGGTCATCGGCGGGACGATCGTGAAGGCCGCGCAGGAGGTGATCGACGGCAAGCTCGACGCGCATTTCCCGCTGGTCGTCTGGCAGACCGGCTCGGGCACGCAGTCCAACATGAACGCCAACGAGGTGATTTCCAACCGGGCGATCGAGATGCTGGGCGGCGTGATGGGCTCCAAGAAGCCGGTCCACCCCAACGACCACGTCAACATGAGCCAGTCGTCGAACGACACCTATCCCACGGCCATGCACGTCGCCTGCGCCGAGCGCATCGTCCACGATCTCCTGCCGGCCTTGAAGCACCTGCACGCCGCGCTGGACGAGAAGGCCAAGGCCTTCGACCACATCGTCAAGATCGGCCGCACCCACACCCAGGACGCCACGCCGCTGACGCTCGGCCAGGAGTTTTCCGGCTATGCCGCGCAGGTCGCCTCATCGATCAGGCGCATCGAGCTGACGCTGCCCGGCCTGATGGAACTCGCCCAGGGCGGCACGGCGGTCGGCACCGGCCTCAACGCGCCGATCGGCTTCGCCGAAAAGGTGGCCGAGCGCATCGCCGCGATCACCGGCCTGCCCTTCGTCACGGCGCCCAACAAGTTCGAGGCGCTGGCGGCGCATGATTCGATGGTCTTCAGCCACGGCGCCATCAACGCCGCCGCCGCCGCCCTGTTCAAGATCGCCAACGACATCCGCTTCCTCGGCTCGGGGCCGCGCTCCGGCCTCGGCGAACTGTCGCTGCCGGAAAACGAGCCTGGCTCCTCGATCATGCCGGGCAAGGTCAACCCGACGCAGTCGGAAGCGCTGACGCAGGTCTGCGTCCAGGTCTTCGGCAACAACGCAGCGCTCACCTTCGCCGGCAGCCAGGGCCATTTCGAGCTGAACGTCTACAATCCGCTGATGACCTACAATTTCCTGCAATCGGTGCAGCTCCTGTCGGATGCCGCCCGCTCCTTCACCGACAATTGCGTCACCGGCATCGAGGCCCGCGAAGACAACATCAAGGCAGCCCTCGACCGCTCGCTGATGCTCGTGACCGCCCTCGCCCCGACCATCGGCTACGACGCGGCAGCGAAGATCGCCAAGACGGCCCACAAGAACGGCACCACCCTGCGCGAGGAGGCGTTGGCGACCGGTCTCGTCACCGCGGAGGATTACGACCGCATCGTGCGGCCGGAGCTGATGACGCAGCCGGGTTGAGGTCGGCGTCTCCGTCCCTCATCGCACCGCCCACAGCCGCGCCTCCCTCGTCTTCGTCATCCCGGAACGGCGTCCGAGCGCAGCGAAGGACGACGTATCCGGGATCCATGCCCCGCCGCCCATGCCCGCGCTCCGGTCCACGACGAGGCATGCGCCACCGCCGTAGCGTCCCATCGCTGGCGCGCGTCCGGTCGCCGGAGCGTCCCCTCACCGGAGCGTCCCGGACACCGCCGCCATGTCTCCGTCGTCCCGCCTTCGACGGCCGCCGAGGCTTGGATCCCGGGTCTGCGCCTCCGCTTCGCTCCGGCTTCGCCCGGGATGACGAAGGTGACGGGGGCGCCTCCCTCCGGCTTCGTCATCCCGGAACGGCGTCCAAGCGTAGCGAAGGACGACGTATCCGGGATCCATGCCCCGCCGCCCATGCCCGCGCTCCGGTCCACGACGAGGCATGCGCCACCGCCGGCGCGTCCCATCGCCCGGGCGCGTCCCGTCGCCGGTGCGTCCCCGGACCTAGCCACAATGTCTCCGTCGTCCCGCCTTCGACGACCGCCGAGGCATTGATCCAGGGTCTGCGCCTCCGCTCCGCTCCGGCTTCGCCCCGGATGACGAAGGTGATGGGGGCGTCTCCCGGTCCCGCGGGTCGCCGACCGGCGACGGCTCTCCGTCATCGTTCAACATTAGTGAACGTATCGTCGGCGCACCCGGCGCTATCGGTTTCCGCCGATCCGGGTATGGTCACGCCACGACCAATCCCCCCTCGGAGACTCACATGTCCAACAGCGTCATCCTCCTCATCGGCCGAATCCTCCTGTCGGTCATGTTCATCATGTCCGGCTTGTCGAAGTTCGGCGGCATCGAAGGCACGGCCGGCTACATCGGCTCGGTCGGCCTGCCGGCCGCGACCGCGCTCGCCTGGCTCGCCGCCATCTTCGAGACCGTGGCCGGCATCGCCATCCTCGTCGGCTTCCAGACGAAGATCGCAGCCCTCCTGCTCGCCGCCTTCTGCGTCTTCGCCGGCTACGTCTTCCACTTCCAGCCGGAAGACCAGATGCAGATGATCTCCTTCATGAAGAACCTGACCATCGCCGGCGGCTTCCTCGCCCTCTTCGTTTCGGGTCCCGGCTCACTCTCGGTCGACGCCCGCACCGGCAAGCTCGCGACGGCCTGACCTCCAGGGCGCGCCGCCCAGGCCGCGAGTTTCAGCACTGCCGCGCAGCGGCGAAGGCCCGGCTCCCCCAAGCCGGGCCTTTTCTGCGTCGGGCCGCAAGCGCCGCGCGCCTCAGGCCGTCTTCAGTTCCGTGATCCCGAGTTCGCCCACCATCTCGTCGCGCATGATGAATTTCTGCGGCTTGCCGGTCACCGTCATCGGCAGCGAGGGGCGGATGCGCACGTAGCGCGGGATCTTGTAATGCGCGATCTGACCCTGGCAGAAGGCGCGGATTTCCTCCTCGGTCGGCGCCTCGCCGGCCGGCACGATCCAGGCACAGACCTCCTCGCCGTAGCGCTTGTCCGGCACGCCGAACACCTGAACCTCGCGCACCTTGGGATGACGGTAGAGGAACTCCTCCACCTCGCGCGGATAGACGTTCTCGCCGCCGCGGATGATCATGTCCTTCACCCGGCCGACGATGTTGCAATAGCCCTCGGTGTCGATGGTCGCGAGGTCGCCGGTGTGCATCCAGCCTTCCTTGTCGATCGCCTCGCCGGTCTTCTCGGGCTCGTCCCAGTAGCCCTTCATGACCGAATAGCCGCGCGTGCACAGTTCGCCCCGCTCGCCCGGCGGCACGGTGCGCCCGTCCGCGTCCACCACCTTCACCTCGACATGCGGGTGCACGCGCCCCACCGTCGAGACGCGCTTGTCCAGCGGGTCGTCGACATGGCTCTGAAACGACACCGGGCTCGTCTCGGTCATGCCGTAGGCGATCGTCACCTCGCGCATGTTCATCTGGCTCTGCACCTTCTTCATCACCTCGATCGGGCACGGCGCGCCGGCCATGATGCCCGTTCGGAGCGACGTCAAGTCGAAGCCCGAAAAGCCGGGATGGTCGAGCATCGCGACGAACATCGTCGGCACGCCGTAGAGCGCCGTGCAGCGTTCCGCCGAAACCGCCTTCAGCGTGGCCTCCGGATCGAAGCCCTCGCCTGGAAACACCATCGCCGCGCCCTTGGTGACGCAGCCCAGCGTCCCCATCACCATGCCGAAGCAATGGTAGAGCGGCACGGGAATGCACAGCCGGTCCTCTTGCGTCAGGTTCATCGCCGCCGTGACGAACTGTGCATTGTTGAGGATGTTGGAATGGGACAGCGTCGCCCCCTTCGGCGCGCCGGTGGTGCCGGAGGTGAACTGGATGTTGATCGCCTCGTCCCGATCAAGGCCCGCCGTGATGTCGTCGAGCCGCGCGCGCTCCTTCGCCGTGCCGAGCCCCGGCACGGCGTCGAAGTTCAGCATTCCCGGCGACACGGCATCGCCCATGCGGATGACGAACTGCAGCGTGGGCAGCCGCGCCGCCTTGAGTTCGCCCGGCTTCGCGGCCGAAAGCTCCGGCGCCAGTTCGGCCACCATGCCCAGATAGTCGGACGTCTTGAAGCTTGCTGCCGTCACCAGCGCCCGGCAGCCGACCTTGTTCAGCGCGTATTCCAGTTCGTAGAGCCGGTAGGCCGGGTTGATGTTGACCATCACCAGACCGATCCGCGCCGTTGCGAACTGCGTCAGCAGCCATTCCCAGCGGTTCGGCGACCAGATGCCGATCCGGTCGCCCTTGTCGAGACCGAGCGCCAGCAGCCCGGCGGCGAGATCGTCCACCGCGGCGGCGAACTGCGACCAGGTCACCCGCACCCCCTGCGCGGCAAACACGGCCGCCGGCCGGTCGGGATAACGCGCCACCGTTCGCGCCAGCGCCTGCGGGATCGTCTCCTCCAGCAGCGGTACCGAACGGTCGCCCGTCACGTGCGACAGGCCGTCGATGGGCGCGAGCGAATGCGGCGCGCCGGCGTCTGTGGTCATGAATGGTCCTCCCCGATGCACGTCTCCGGCAGACGTCTCCGCGCCCGCCGGTCTCTCGTTGCCGAGTGTATCAGGCGGCCGGTCCAGCGCAATCGCCGGCCTTTCGCCGAACCGCTACGCCACCGCCGCGCGCACGCGGGCACGCACGTCCGCCAGCAGAGCCGCATCCGCCGCCGCCCGCTCTCGCCTTGAGGCGACGAGGCAGGCCTGCGACTTCAGGATCACCCCGTCGTCCAGGATGCGCAGATGGTTGGCCCTGAGCGTCGAGCCGGTGGTGGTGATGTCGACGATGATGTCGGCCGAGCCCGCAGCCGGCGCGCCCTCGGTGGCGCCGAGGCTCTCGACGATGCGGTAGACCTGGATGCCGTGCATCTGCGAGAAGAACTGCTGCGTCAGCCGCCAGTATTTCGTCGCGATCCGCAGCCTGCGCCCGTGCCGCTGGCGAAACTCGGCCGCCACGTCGTCGAGGTCGGCCATGGTCGACACGTCGAGCCAGATGTCGGGCACCGCCACCACCACGTCGGCCTCGCCGAAGCCCAGCCTTGCTGCGATCTCCACCTTCGCGTCCCACTCCGCCAGCGTCTCGCGCACCAGGTCCTCGCCGGTCACGCCGCAATCGACATTGCCCTGGCCGAGCTCGCTGGCGATCTCGGAGGCAGACAGGAACGCCACCTCGATGTCGTCGCGCCCGCCGACCCTGGCGCGATAGCGCCGCTGGTCGGCCGGCTCCTCCACCGGCAGCCCCGCCTTCGCGAACACCTCCAGCGCCTGCTCGCGCAGCCGGCCCTTCGACGGGAGAGCGATGGTGATGCTCATGGGCGGCGCTCCGGAAGCCTGGCGCCGCTGGAGTTGCGCTCGTGCATGAGGATGCGTGATGAGATGTCGCAAGAAAGCACCCCCTCACCGACCCTTCGGGCCACCTCTCCCCCTGCCCGGGGGAGAGGAAGCGCGCCAACGGCTGCCTCGCCACCAGTCCGGTGACGGGGAAAGGTCGAGCAGCGACGACGAGGCTTTTCCTCTCCCCCGGGCAGGGGGAGAGGTGGCTCGCGAAGCGAGACGGTGAGGGGGTGCTCGACGCCGTAGGATGAAACAGCAATCACCGCAATCATCACGCCCCTCCCCGCAGCGCTTCCACCCGGTCGAGCCAGACCGAGAAGCCCACGCCGGGGATCGGCGCGGTCGCGCCGAGCAGCGTCAGGAGCCGGTCGTAGCGGCCGCCGCCCACCAGCGTCCGCGCCGCACCTTCGGCGGAGATTTCGAAGACCAGGCCGGTGTAATAGTCGAGCGGCCGGCCGAAGGCGGCGTCGTAGATGATCGCCCCGACCGGCAGGCCATGCCCGGCCACGGCTTGCGCGCGCGCCGAAAACCGCTCAAGCGCCGCGCCCAGCGATACGCCAGCGCTGGCGGCGAAGCCTTCCAGCACGTCGGCGGCCGTGTCCAGCGACGCGCGGATGGCGAGGAAGGCCTTCAGCGCCGAAAACGCCTCGGCCGACAGCCGCACGCTTCGCAACTCCGCCTTCTCGATCAGCCGCCGCGCGATCTCGTCGGGCGTGCGCCCGAGCGCTGGCGACAGGCCGGTCTCAGCCATCCCCTCGGCGATCTGCGCGGCGAGCGCTGCGCGATCGCCGTCGGCCACCAGTTCCGCCACGCGGCCCGGCAGCGCAGAGGCCTTCGGCGGGTTGGCGAGGTCGGCGAGCGCCGCTTCCAGCTGCTCGGCCGAACCGAAGGCGCGCGCCAGCCGCATGCGCCAGCCGCGCGGCAGGCCGAGCGCGGCCAGCACCGCCTCGAACACCGACTGGTCGCCGAGCGTCACCGTCAGCCCCCGCCCGGGCAGCGCCAGCGAAAGCAGCGCATGCGCGTCGGCAATGGAGCGCGCGTCGGCCATGGCCGCGTCGGTCTCGCCCAGATCCTCGATGCCGGCCTGGAAGAATTCGTTGCCACCCTCCCGCCGCTGCCGGAACACCTCGCCCAGATAGGCATACCGGCGCGGCGTGCCGGCCTGGCTGGCGATGTGGTCGAGGCACACCGGAATGGTGAACTCCGGCCGCAGGCAGAGTGCGGCGCCCGTCTCGCTCTCGGTGAGAAAAATCCGCCGCCGCAGATCCTCGCCCGCCATGTCGAGAAACGGATCCGCCGGCTGGATCACCGGCACGTCGACCATATGCGCGCTGCGCTCGGCGAAGAGCGCTGTGAGGGCGGGAGCAATGGCGGGGATGCGGGTCATGGGCGGCACGCTGCAGCGGACGGTCCGGCCATCGCTCCGTCTCGCTTTGTGCCACGGCCGACGCGGGCCTCCCTTCCTCCGACCCGCGCATCGCCTCTGCCGGAGAAGGTTTCCCCCCCTCCGACAGGTCGAGCACCTCGAACACCCTACCCCCGCTCCGCCGCCTGCGCCGCGATGATGCCCCGCACCGTCGCCACCAGTTCGCTCTCCAAAACCTCCACCTGCGCCGGCCGCCCCTCGCGCCATTCGGCATTGTCGGTGATCGTCGCCGCCATCCGCGCGCCCTCGACGAGGTCCTTGATCTGCACGACGCCCTTGGCGCGCTCGTCGCCGCCCTGGATGACGACGCACGGAGCCCCCCGTCTGTCGGCATATTTCATCTGCGGCTTCATGCCCGAGCCGCCGAGATACATCTCGGCGCGGATGCCAGCGGCGCGCAACTCGCCCACCATCTTCTGGTAGCGGCCGAGGCTGTCCGTATCCCGGTCCATCACCAGCACCACCACCGGACCCGGCACGTCGGCCGTCTGCAGCTTGCCGAGGTTCTTCAGCGCCGTCATCAGCCGCGACACGCCGATCGAAAACCCCGTCGCCGGCACCGGCTCGCCGCGGAAGCGCGACACCAGCCCGTCATACCGCCCGCCGCCGCCGACCGACCCGAACCGCACGATCTGCCCGTCCTCGTTGGGAATCTCGGCCAGCAGCTCGGCCTCGTAGACCGGGCCGGTGTAGTATTCGAGGCCGCGGACGACGGAGGGGTCGATTTTGACTCTATCTATGCCATATCCCGCAGCACGTACGAGCTTCCATACAGTCTCCAACTCGTCCAATCCACCGCGAGCAGTTGCATTCTCGTAGAACGAGGATTGCATCTCGTTGATGATGTACCAGTCAGCAGAATCTGCATCGGAAACGTTTGACGGCAACGACTCCAGACAATCGATTTCAACAGAAACCTTATTTGCCATATCGAGGAAGCTGACGACACGCAAAACCTGCCCCTCATCCAGCCCAGCCCCCTTCGTGAAATCCCCCTCGCCTTCTTTCCCGCCATCCCAGCGCCCTGCCCCGAGCAGCAGCCGCACGCCCTCGACGCCGAACTTGTCCAGCTTGTCGATCGCCCTGAGCACCGTCAGCCGGCGCCCCGCGTTCTCCTCGCCGCCGAGCCCGATCGCCTCCAGCACCCCGTCCAGCACCTTGCGGTTGTTCACCCGGATCACGTAATCCCCGCGCGGAATCCCCAGCGCCTCCATCACATCCGCCATCATCATCGCCATCTCGGCGTCGGCGGCCACGCCCGGCGTGCCGACCGAGTCGGCGTCGAACTGCATGAACTGGCGGAAGCGGCCCGGCCCCGGCTTCTCGTTGCGGAACACCCAGCCCTGGCGGTAGCTGCGGAACGGCTTCGGCAGCTTCTCGAAATTCTCCGCCACGTAGCGCGCCAAGGGCGCGGTCAGGTCGTAGCGCAGCGACAGCCACTGCTCGTCGTCGTCCTGGAAGGAGAACACGCCCTCGTTCGGCCGGTCCTGGTCGGGCAGGAATTTTCCCAGCGCGTCGGTGTACTCGATCATCGGCTGCTCCACCGGCTCGAAGCCGTAGAGCTCGTAGACGGCGCGGATCTTGGCGCACATCTCGTCCACGGCGCGGATGTCGGCCGCCTGCCGGTCGACGAAGCCGCGCGGCATGCGCGCTTTCATCTTCTCGCTCTTTCCGGTCATTTCCGTCGCATTTCCGGCCGGTTCGCGCATGCCCCCGGCCCTCGAGAACAATCCTGCGCGCGTTTAGCCGATGGGGCCGGAAGCGGCAAGGGTGAGGCTTCGCCGCAACACCCCGCGCCGCATGAACCACTGCCCAGAAGCCGCCAACATCGCGCCCAAATTGCGCCTTGCCGGCCCAACATCTTCTACGGCGTGTGAAGTTCTTCGCCGCGCGGCCCGCGGCCGAAGGACAGGCAAGGCACCGAAAGGAACGGGACGAGGTTCCCGGCACGACGCAGATGGACACCAAGAGCCACGACACCACCGCCCCTTCCCTGCCACTGACGGGCGGCCTCCGGCCCGCGCGCGGCAGCGACGCCCACCGCGAGGGCGGTTCCGACGGCGCGATGCGCGGCGCCACGATGACGCTGGTGATCGCGCTCTATCCTCTCGTCGGTTCGGTGACGGTGGTAATCGCAGCCCTTCTGCTCGCCGGCGGAGCACTGGCGGGATGAGCGGCATGGACAATCACCACCAGGGCCACCCGCACGACCTGCCCGCGCAGGGCGGCGCCGGTCTTCGCGCGACGATCCTCGTCGCCATCGTCACGATGCTCGCCGCCGCCCTGCTGCTCGGATTCGGCGGCTGGGAGCCGGACCTTTGCTCGGCCCTGCGCGCCGGCTATCCGCTCTGCGCGCTCTAGCGGGATAGCGCGGATTGAAGGGAATTTTTTAACGGACGTCGTCCAATGATTTGAGGGGAAACCTTCATCCGGTCCCGCGTTCGCCGGGACCGCTTTCGTCATTCGGGGGACGACATGACCTTTCGCGCGATTTCGATTCGCAGCACGCTGTTCGGCCTGGCCATCCTGCCGCTTGCCATCATCGCGCTGATGGGCGGCTATCTGGCCTGGACCTCCTACCAGCAATATGTCGACCTGCGGCAGGCCATGCCGGTCAAGGAACTGGCGGAAGCCGGCTCGCAGCTGGCGCTGGCGCTTCCCGCCGAGGCATTGTCGAACGAGAACAACCGGGCGGCGGCGCGCTCGCGCACCGATGCGGTGTTCAAGCAGGTGCTCGACGCGCATGAGGCGCTGAAGGCCAGCGGCCAGACGGATCCGGTGATCGAGGAGACGATGCGCGTCATCCGCGAAGGCATCGCCAAGGTCGGACCGCACCGCATCCGCGTCGATGA
Source organism: Aquibium sp. ELW1220 (assembly GCF_030398385.1). Classification (GTDB taxonomy): domain Bacteria; phylum Pseudomonadota; class Alphaproteobacteria; order Rhizobiales; family Rhizobiaceae; genus Aquibium. The sequence continues at coordinate 237,933 of NZ_JAOAOQ010000004.1, forward strand.
AGGCAAGGCGGTCTTCAACGAAGCGCTCTACATCCTCCAGCCGGTCTCGGCCGCCGGCCTCAGGCTGATGGACCGGGTAAGCGCCATCGTCTCCGATCTCGCCATCGCCCGCTTCGTCGCCGGCTTTCACGCCCTGATGCAGACCAATGATGCCTCGCTGATCGAGAACAACCTCGGCATCACCTTCCTGCGCGGCGAAACGCTGGCCGTGCCCGCCTTCTCCTACATGATCCATTCGCGCAGCCTGATGGACATCCACCGCCCCGCCCTGATGGACTTCCTCCCGGCCGACATCACCCAGGGCATCCGTTCCTACGAGACCGGTCCGAACGGCGAGGTCCTGAAGACCGCCCGCCAGGACATCTTCCGCAACGACCAGGCGGCACGCACGACCGGCATCACGCTGGATCAGTGGACGGCGGCCAAGCAGGCGCAGTACCCGGTCCTGCGCGCGGCGATCGAGCAGACGGCCGGGGCCCTCGATACCCTCGCCCGGACCCGCCTCGCCGATGCGCGTTCGGCCTACCTCTTCTATATCGCGCTCACCGCGGCGGTCGTTCTGGTGGTGTCGGCGCTCTGCGTCCTGGCCGTGCGCAACATCAGCACCTCCATCCGCGGCATCGCCGGCCGCATGCACGCGCTGGCCGAAGGCGATGTCGAGAACCCGATCCCGCTGCGCGACCGCGGCGACGAGATCGGCGAAATGGCGCGCTCGGTGGAGATCTTCCGCGAGGCGGCGGTGCGCAACCTGCACCTCGAAGCCGAGAATGCGCGCCAGCGCGAGGCTGCCGACCGCGAGCGCCAGGCCATGCAGGCGCAGGCAGAGGCCGACGCCGAACACCGCCTCAACCAGGCCACCGGGTCTCTGGCCGCCAGCCTGCGGCGCCTCGCCGCGGGCGACCTGCTCTGTGACATCGAGGAGCGTTTCGCCGAGCGCTTCGAGCCGCTGCGCAACGATTTCAACACCTCCATGCGCCAGCTGCGCACCGCCATGGCCGAGGCCGCGCGGTCGGCCTCCGTGGTCGGCGGCGGCTCCAACGAGATCTCGCAGGCCTCCGGAAACCTCGCCCGGCGCACCGAGCAGCAAGCCGCAGCGCTGGAGGAAACCGCCGCAGCGCTCGACCAGGTCACGGCCAACGTCACCGCCACGTCGCGCCGCACCGCCGAGGCCCGCGACCTCGTCCGCTCCACCCGCGAACGGGCCGAGCAGTCGAGCGCGGTCGTCCGCAACGCCGTCGGAGCCATGGAGCGCATCGACCAGTCGGCGCGCCAGATCACCCAGATCATCGGCGTCATCGACGAGATCGCCTTCCAGACCAGCCTGCTCGCCCTCAACGCGGGCGTCGAGGCCGCGCGTGCCGGCGATGCCGGCCGCGGCTTCGCGGTGGTCGCGCAGGAGGTTCGCGCACTTGCCCAGCGCTCGGCCGAGGCGGCCAAGGAGATCAAGGGCCTGATCTCGAACTCCGAACGCACCGTCGGCGAAGGCGTCCAGCTCGTCACCGATGCCGGCGGCAGCATCTCGGCGATCGAGGAACTGATGCGCTCGATCGACGGCCACATGAATGCGATCGCCGGCGCGGCCTCGGACCAGTCGAACAGCCTCGCCGAGGTCAACATCGCCATGAACGACATGGACAAGAACACCCAGCAGAACGCCGCCATGGTGCAGGAAGTCAGCGCGTCGGGCGACGAACTGCGCCTGGAAAGCGCGCGGCTGGCCGAGATGCTCGGGCGCTTCCGCACCGGCGGCACGGCGGCCGACTTCCGCCAGGCCGCCTGACCATGCGCACGCCCTTCGCGCAGCTGGCGCACAGGGGAATCGCGCGGGGCTCGCGCGCGGCCACGACGGGCAACGTCGCGCTGTCCACTCGCCGCCATTGCCGGGAAGACACCTGACGGGGGTCGCCAATCCTGACCGACCGCAAAGGGCGGGCGCGCAGGCGTCCGCCCTTTGCGCGTCCGGAGCCCGCTAGCGCGGCCGTTTAAAAAGCAGGCGCTCGGCCTCGACACTTTCGCGGCAGGCGCAGCCCTCGATGTGGTCGTCGACCAGCCCCATCGCCTGCATGAAGGCGTAGATCGTCGTCGGTCCGACGAAGCTCCAGCCGCGCTTCTTCAGTTCCTTGGAGATGCGTGTGGACACATCGGTCTTCGGGTTCGCGACCAGCGTGGGATAGTCCACCCGCTCCGGCCGCTGATGCGGCTGCGGCTCGAACCGCCAGAACCAGGCCGCCAGCGATCCGGCTTCATCCGCCATCTCGCGCGCACGCCTGGCATTGTTGATGGTGGAGACGATCTTGCCGCGATGGCGCACGATGCCGGCATTGCCGAGAAGCCGCTCCACGTCGCCGTCCCCGAAGGCCGCGACGCGCTCGAACTCGAAATTCGCGAAGGCCTCGCGGAAGTTCTCGCGCTTTTTCAGGATGGTCAGCCAGGACAGGCCCGACTGGAAACCTTCAAGGCAGATCTTCTCGAAAAGGCGGCGGTCGTCGGCCACCGGGCGGCCCCATTCAGCGTCGTGATAATGCCGGTAGAGCGGATCGTCGCCGGCCCAGAAGCAGCGCACCACGCCGTCGTCGCCCGTCGACAGGCCCGTCTTTTCCTCGCCCATGGTCTCCTGATCCGCTCGTTAGTGCGTTTCGTGCTGCCTTAAGTGCGTTTCGTGCTGCCTTAAGCCGCGCTTTACCAGATTCCTGAACCGCCCGGTAACCACGGCACCATCTTTCCTGACAATCGGACCTTCCGGACAATTCGATTCATCTTTCAGACTCCCCGGTTAACCACAATCGATCCCAACCGGACGCTCGTTCCCTTGGCGTCCGGCATCAGGCGATGTGTGGAGTGTACGTCCGATGAAGAAGTCTCTAGCCCTCGCGGGTGTGGCGCTGGCCGCCGCCCTCGCCGCCCAGCCGTCCCTTGCGCAGGATCGTTACGGCCAGCGCCCTCCGCTGGTCGTCAGCCCCGATCTCAGCGCGCCATGGGTGCTGCAGCTCGGCCGCACGCCCGGCCGGCAGCTCGCCCGCCAGCCGCGCACCGAGCAGCGGCAGGTCTACTATCCCGGCCGCGACAATGCCGTCGTCGATCACAACGCATTGCGCGTGATGGGCCAGCCGCGCGGACGCCAGGTCGCGCAGCCGGCGCCGGACCGGCAGATCCGCACCGCCGCGATCCAGCGCCCTGTCCAGCCGCAGATCAACCCGATCTACCTGCCGCAGATGGTCGCCTATGACGGCCCCGAAAAGCCCGGCACCATCGTCATCGATACGACGAAGAACTTCCTCTATCTCGTCGAAAGCGATGGCCAGGCCCGCCGCTACGGCGTCGGCACCGGCAAGCCGGGCTTCGAATGGTCCGGTACCCACAAGGTGACGCAGAAGCGCGAATGGCCGGACTGGCGTCCGCCGGCCGAGATGATCGCCCGCGAGAAGGCCAAGGGCCGCCACCTGCCGGTCCACATGGCCGGCGGCCCGGAGAACCCGCTCGGCGCGCGCGCGCTCTATCTCGGCTCGACGCTCTACCGCATCCACGGCACCAACCAGCCCTGGACGATCGGCCAGTCGGTCTCGTCTGGCTGCATCCGCATGCGCAACGAGGACGTGATGGACCTCTACGAGCGCGTCGGGGTCGGCACCCGGGTGATCGTCATCTGACGTCGACGACCACCCGACAGGACGACACCGGCGCCCGATCCCGGGCGCCGGACAGGAGAACCACGAGGACGCGATGCACCCGATAATCACGATCCTGATGCCGGCGGCGCTGTCGGTAATGATGTTCTCGCTCGGGCTTGGGCTGACGATCGAGGATTTCCGCAACGTGATGCGCAAGCCGAAGGCCTTTGCCGTCGGCGCCAGCGCCCAGTTCGTGCTGTTGCCGGCCATCGCCTTTTCGATCGCCCAGATCTTCGCGCTGTCGCCCGAGATGGCGATCGGCCTGATGATCTTGTCGCTGTGCCCCGGCGGACCCACGTCGAACCTGATGACGCGCTTCGCGCATGGCGACGTCGCGCTGTCCATCTCGGTCAACGGCGTCTCGAGCTTTGCGGCGCTGTTCACCATGCCGCTGCTCGTCTCCTTCGTCGTCGGCCATTTTCTCGGCGCGGACGCTCCGCCGATCGACCTCGGCTCGCTCGGCCTCTCGATGTTCATGCTGACGACGCTGCCGGTGGCCATCGGCATGGCGGTCCGGCACTACGCGTCGCGCCTGGCGGACAGTCTCGACGGTCCGATGCGCAGGCTCGCTTCGTTCCTGCTCATCGTCTTCGTCGTCGGCACGCTGACCACGAACTGGTCGCTGTTCGTCGAGTCGCTTCCGACGCTCGGTCCCAGCGTGATCCTGCTCGGCTGCTCGCTGATCCTGCTGGGGCTCGGGCTCTCACGCCTCGCCTCTCTCAGCCCGGCGCAGGCGACCGCCATCTCCATCGATACCGGCATCCAGAATGCCGCACTGGGCATCGCGGTCGGCGCGCTGATCGCGGGACCCGGCGTCGTCGAGCCCGCCTTCAGCGTCCCCTCCGGCGTCTACGGCGTGATCATGTACCTTCTGGTGATCCCCTTCACGCTCTGGCGCCGACGCCTGGCGGGTCGAACCTATTCCGCCGCGGCCAGCGTGCCGGCCTGATCGGGAACGCCCTCCGGCCTCGGCCCGCCATAGGCCCAGTCGAGCAGTTCCACCGTATGCACCACCGGCATCTTCGCCGCCGAGGCGATCTGCGTGATGCAGCCGATATTGCCGGTCGCCACCAGCGCGGCGCCCGTCGCCTCGAGGTTCTTCACCTTGCGGTCGCGCAGCGTGGCGGCGATCTCGGGCTGCAGGATGTTGTAGGTGCCTGCCGATCCGCAGCACAGGTGCCCTTCGCGCGGGTCCTTCACCACGAAGCCCGCCTTCGCCAGCAGGAGCTTCGGCTGGCGGGTGATCTTCTGTCCATGCTGCATCGAGCAGGCCGAGTGGTAGGCGAGCGTCAGCCCCGGCGAGCGCTCCGGCGCCGGCAGGTCGAGCGTCGCGAGATACTCCGTCACATCCTTCGCCAGCGCCGAGACCCGCGCCGCCTTGTCCGCATAGGCCGGGTCGAGCCTCAGCATGAAGCCGTAATCCTTGATCGTCGTGCCGCAGCCCGACGCGGTGATGACGATGGCGTCGAGGCCGCCCCGCTCCATCTCCCCCATCCAGGCATCGACGTTGCGGCGCGCCGAGGCCAGTGCGTCCTCCTCGCGGCCCATGTGGTGGACGAGCGCGCCGCAGCAGCCCTCCCCCTTTGGCAGCACGACCTCCACGCCGAGGCGCGTGAGCAGCCGGATCGTCGCTTCGTTGATGCCGGGCTTCAGCACCGGCTGCGCGCAGCCGGACAGCAGCGCCACGCGCCCGCGCCGCGTCCCGGCCGCGGCATGCGTGCCCGGCTCGGCCGATGCCGATCGGGCAGGAACATGGTCGGGCGCCAGCGCCAGCATCGCCGCGAAAGGCTTCAGCCCGACCGCGCGCAGCAGCCCCGCGAAGGGCTTGCCCAGCCGCGCCATCGACAGCGCCGCCCGGAACCGGCCCGGATGCGGCAGCACGGCCGCGAGCACTCCCCTCGTCACCCGGTCGAGAAGCGGCCGGCGATAGGTCTTCTGGATGTGCGCCCGCGCATGGTCCACCAGATGCATGTAGTTCACGCCCGACGGGCAGGTCGTCATGCAGGCGAGGCACGACAGGCAGCGGTCGATGTGGGTGACGATCTCCGTGTCCGCCGGCCGGCCGTTCTCCAGCATGTCCTTGATCAGGTAGATGCGCCCGCGCGGGCTGTCGAGCTCGTTGCCCAGCGTCACGTAGGTCGGGCAGGTCGCGGTGCAGAAGCCGCAATGCACGCATTTGCGCAGGATGGATTCGGCCTCCGCGACGTGCGGATCGGCGAGCTGGGAGGGGGAGAAGCTAGTTTGCATGGGTTAGGAGCGATCTGCCTCGAAGTGAAATTTTACGGAGTACCTGATCAACCCCAGCGTCGGGACGACTCGAGCCGCAGATTTTGTACGCCTGTCAAACTCGTGCGCTACAAGTAGTCCTCGGATTTTTCGGTTCGGCTCCTCTTCGGCAATATCGCCCATGTAGCCGAGAATTTGTGCAATCGCTCGGCTGTCCGCCCTGCCGGCCTTCAATTCGACGACTACCATCGAGTTGTCTGTTTGGTCACAGCAGGTGATATCGATGAACCCTGAGGCCACCGACCGCTCAGCACCGTCGTCGATTATTATGAGGCTTGCGCTTAGCTGACGGATTTCCCGACGGAGTGCAGCTTGCATGTCGCGTTCGAGCGACAACTTCTGTGCTGGAATTTCTGCGTAATCTTCATGAGGAACGCCAAGAGAAATAGTCGTATTTTCGGACTCCAATGGAACATCCGCATCGCTACGCTCCCAGCCGGTAAGGAACTTGCGATACCTCACCACCGCATTTTTATACGAAGCGAGATTGTTCCTGGTGTTCCCGTTGAACGGGATTTTCGATGGGTTTGGCTTTCCCACTCTTTCATCTTCAGCTGAATAGGTTAGTTCGTCTATAACCCCCTGAAGCGTTCCGCTTGCAAAGTGATCATCCAGGTTCCCATAACAATCCTCAACTCGTCCGGCACGATGCAACTGTGCCGTAATCGTTCCTGATTCATACTTTTGGTCTTCGAGCCAGGTCCTATATTCTGCGCGCATCCGCTCCCTCGCCCACTATTTTTATCTCTCATCCTCGACGAATTGTGCCTCAAGCTCCTGCATTGCAATGAACAACACTCTTTTGATCTGATCTCGTTCTACTGTAGGAAAATTGCAAACGACGTCGTCCATCGACATGCCTGCGGCAAAGTTTTCAAAGACCGCCAAAACCGGCACCCGCGTCCCCTTGAACACCACGGCCCCGGACATGATCTCGGGATCTCGACTGAGGATCTCGTCTACCTGCATGGCCTCTTCCCTCGCTCACACGTTCAGATTAGCCACCCGTGCGGGTTCCGGATCGGCTCGTCGCGCGAGGCCGCCATCAGACCGATCACGCATCGCACCACGAACCACACCGCGGTCGCGATCATCAGCAGGAAGCCGACCAGCAGGATCGCCAGCACCGCCGAGATCAGCGAATAGAGCAGGCCGATCCAGAAGGTGCGGATGGCATATGTATAGTGCGTCGCCACCCAGCCCGTCGCCTTGCCGCGGTTGATGTGGGCCATGACGATGCCGATCAGCGGCGTGAAGGCGAAGGCGAAGCCGGCCAGGTAGAGCACGTAGATCACCTGGATGTTGGTCTTGCCCGTTTCCAGCCATCTGTCGGTCTGGCGTCCGCCGCCCGGGTTCGTGTCGCTCATGTCAGCCTCCTGTCGCGTGGCGGTCCGCGCCGGCAACCGCGTGCGCGGCGGCCATCCGGCCGGGATTGAGTATAGCCTTGGGATCGAATTCGGTCTTCAGCCGCGCCGCCAGGGCGGCGAGCGCGGCGGGCTGCGGCTCGAACACCGGCACGGCCACCCGTTCGGAAAAGCTCGCCCGAACCAGTGTCGCGTGTCCGCCGCCGTGGCGCTTGACCAGCGCGCGCAGCGTTGCCGCCTCGCACTCGCCTTCCATGCGCAGCCACACGAGGCCGCCCTGCCAGTCGTAGAACGCGTCGACGGCCACCTGCATGCGCAGCGCCATGACCATACGGTGCCCGTCCGACGGCGCCATCGACACCCGCCACACCGGCCTGGCCGTCCCGTCGGCGAAGGGCGTGACGTCGCGCACCTGCCGCCAGAGCGTCCGGGACGGGGTCTCGTCGATCGCGTCGATCTCCAGCATCGAGAAGAGGTGTTTCAGCATCTCCGTTCGATAGGTCACGGACGGCCCGAAACCCTCGACCCTGAGCAGCGTCGAAGCGCGGCTCGACAGGGCGCCGTCGAGCACCTTTCCCGTCACCGTCTCCGGCAGGTGCGCGGCGGCCGAAACCTCGGCACTCGATCCCATCGCCGCCGCCATGGCCGCGACCGCCTGTTCCTCCGTCAGCCCCCGAAGCGCCAGCGTCGTCTCGGTCTCCGATCGCGGCAGCACCTTGAAGGTGACGTCCGTGAGCACCGCCAGCGTGCCCCAGGCGCCGGCCATCACCTTCGACAGGTCGTAGCCGGTGACGTTCTTCACCACCCGCCCGCCCGACTTGAAGGCCTCGCCGCGGCCCGATACGGCGTGGATGCCGAGGATATGGTCGCGCGCCGCGCCCGCCTTCAGGCGACGCGGCCCGGCGAGATTGGCCGACAGCAGGCCGCCGATCGTGCCGCGTCCCGCCTCGCCGCCGAGCAATGGACCGTAGTCCATCGGCTCGAAGGCGAATTCCTGGTGCCTCTCCGAAAGCAGCTTTTCGATCTCGGCCACCGGCGTGCCCGCCCTCGCCGACAGGACGAGTTCCTCCGGCTCGTAGAGCGTGACGCCCGACAGCCCCGAGCAGTCGACCGCGTGTTCGGTCTGGAGGGGCCGTCCGATGCCGCGCTTGGAGCCGTGCCCGACGATCTCGACCGGCTCGCCCTCGCCTGCCGCCCATCGGACGGCCTCGAGCACCTCGGCGGATGTGGTGGGGGTGAAGGTGGTCATGCGTGTTCCGAAACCGTCATACCGATTGCTGGCGCAACCATCACGTCACCGGAGTTCCACGATACAGGTCCGCCACCCGGCACGAAAACCCGGACTCCGCCAGTTCGATCACATCGTCCGCCGAGCGATAAACGCGGCCTTGCCAGTCGTTCGAGCGCGACCAGACTTCGACGGCGAAATCGTCCTGAGAAATGATCAGAACATGAACGCAATCCGGCGATGCCGCGTAGATTGATCGTTTGCGGCTTATGAATTCACGCGTGTTTGACCCCGACAGGACTTCGGCGGCCATGTGGAACCGAGTTCCGTAAACCTCATCCTCGACCTTTGAATTGATCACTGCGACGTCCGCGATTGCACGAAAGTCCGGGAATGCCTCAACTTGAACCGCCACTTCATGCATGGCGACGACATCCGGGAGATGCTTCTGAAGTGCAGCGTTCATAAGCAGGATCAGGTTGAGGCCGATCCGCTGGTGCGGCAGCCTTGCAGGCGACATCATCATGAACGCTTCCCCGTCGATCAGTTGCCAGCGTTCCTCGCGCGGACGGTCCTCAATGAAATCGAGGAACTCTTCGGCGGTCAGCTTTCCCGGCGGCGGCGCGACATGCGTGTTCATTCAGACGCCCTCCTTCCTGTCGCCATCATAGCGGAAAACCGGCGATCGGCCAAAGTCAGAACCTCGGAATGTCGGGAAACGGCATCTGCCCCTTGTGCACGTGCATCCGTCCCATCTCCGCGCAGCGTCGCAGTTGCGGGAACACCTTGCCGGGGTTGAGCAGATGGTTGGGGTCGAAGGCGCACTTCACCCGCATCTGGTGGTCGAGATCGTCCTCTGTGAACATCGTGCCCATCAGGTCGCGCTTCTCCACGCCCACGCCATGCTCGCCGGTGAGCACGCCGCCCACCTCGACGCAGAGGCGCAGGATGTCGGAACCGAAGGCCTCCGCCTTCTCCAGTTCGCCTGGCCGGTTGGCGTCGTAGAGGATCAGCGGGTGCAGATTGCCGTCGCCGGCGTGGAAGACATTGGCGACGCCGAGGCCGTAGCGCTGCGACATCTCCCGCATTCCGGCCAGCACCCTGGGCAGTTCCTTGCGCGGGATCGTGCCGTCCATGCAGTAATAGTCCGGCGAGATCCGCCCGACCGCCGGAAACGCCGCCTTGCGCCCGGCCCAGAAGATCAGCCGTTCCTCTTCCGACGTCGAGATCCGGCACGCCGTGGAACCGTTCCGCGCGGCGATCGCCTCCACCTGCCCGATCAGGTGGTCGATCTCCGGTCCCGGCCCGTCGAGCTCGACGATCAGCAGCGCCTCGACGTCGAGCGGATAGCCGGCATGGACGAAGTCCTCCGCCGCCCGGATCGCCGGCCCGTCCATCATCTCCATGCCGCCGGGAATGATGCAGGCGCCGATGATGTCGGCCACGCACTGTCCGGCTTCCTCGCTGGACGGGAAGCCGATCAGGAGCGCGCGCGCCGCCTCCGGCCTCTTCAGGATGCGAACGGTAACCTCGGTGACGACGCCGAGCAGCCCTTCCGAGCCGGTCATCACGCCGAGCAGGTCGTAGCCCTCGGAATCGAGGTGCTTGCCGCCGAGCCGCAGCACCTGGCCGTCCATCAGCACCATTTCGATGCCGAGCACGTTGTTGGCGGTGAGCCCGTACTTGAGACAGTGCACGCCGCCGGAATTCTCCGCCACGTTGCCGCCGATCGAGCAGGCGATCTGCGACGACGGGTCGGGCGCATAGTAGAAGCCCTCCTGCTCCACCGCGTGCGTGATGCCGAGATTTGTCACCCCCGGCTGCGCGGTCACGCTCCGGTTCGCGTAGTCGATGTCGAGAATGCGGTTGAAGCGGCTCATGACGAGGAGCACCGCGTCTTCCAGCGGCAGCGCGCCACCCGACAGCGAAGTGCCCGAGCCGCGCGGCACGACCCGGATGTTGCGGTCGTTGCAGTACTTGAGGATCCGGGCCACCTGTGCCGTCGTCTCCGGCAGCACCACCACCAGCGGCAGCTGCCGATAGGCCGTCAGCCCGTCGCTCTCGAAGGCGCGCATGCCGTTGACGGCGTCGACCACGCCTTCCCCCGGCACGATGATCTTCATGTCGGCCACGATCTCGGCCCGCCGCGCCAGCGTCGCGGCATCGGGCTTGGGCATCGCCAGTCCAGTCATGATGAGCCTCCCGCGACGAAGTGGTCAAAACTCTTTACCAGTTCCCGGCGCCGCCGCAAAGGGCGATCCGAACGGACGGAAGAGAGCAGCCACACCGGGAGTGCTGCCGGCGTTTGGCCCCCGGTTTTCGTCATCCCGGAACGACGTCCGAGCGAAGCGAAGGACGCCGTATCCGGGATCCATGCCTCGCCGTCCATCTCCGTGGTCCGGTGCAGGACGACCCACGGCCGCCGCGATCCCGCCAGCTGCTCCCGCCCGCACCCCCGCGCCAGACGACATCCGCCGAGGCGCGGATCCCGCGTCGGCGCCTCCGCCGCCCCTCCGAAACACTGCGACATAGTGCCTTCAGCGCGCTGACGGCTGCGGCAGCTCTTGCCGCAGCCACTCGATCGGCGCAATTCAGCACCGAAACGCCACGAATGGTTTCCGCCAGGGAGAGAAACATGACGAAGCTTTCAGTCCTCGCAACCACCGCCTTGCTGGCCCTCTCGGGCGCCGCGTTTGCCGATGGCGATCCGGCTGCCGGCGAGAAGGTGTTCAAGAAGTGCAGCGCCTGCCACGCCGTCGGCGCCGGTGCCAAGAACAAGGTCGGCCCTGAGCTCAACGGCATCGTCGGCCGCAAGGTGGCAAGCGTCGAGGGCTTCAAGTATTCGCCCGCCATGACCGAATTCGGCGCTGGCGACAAGGCCTGGGACGCCGCGACGCTCGACGCCTATCTCGCCGACCCCAAGAGCTACATCCCGAAGAACAAGATGGCCTTCGCCGGCCTCAAGAAGGCGGACGAGCGCGCCGATGTCATCGCCTATCTGAACAAGTTCAACGAGGACGGCTCGGCCAGGTAGGCCCTTCCGGAAACCAACGCGATCCGCGGGCGCAAGACGCCCGCGGCATCAGTCCGCGCCCTCGCCGTGCTTGCTGCGGATCCGGCGCACCATCCACCAGACGCCTGCGACGACCGGAACGACAAGCGCCGCCGTCAGCACCTCCGGCTTCACCGCGCCGCCGAACAGCGACGCGCCCTTGGCGAGATAGCCGACCAGCCCCACGACATAGTAGGACACCGCCGCCACCGAGAGCCCCTCGACGGTCTGCTGCAGCCGCAGCTGCAGCTTGGCGCGGCGGTTCATCGAGGCGAGCAGGTCGCGATTGCCCTGCTCCACCTCCACGTCCACCCAGGTCCGCAGCAGCGTCGCCGCGCGGGCGAGCTTGCGCGACAGGTTCGCCTGCCGCTCCTCGATCGACCGACAGGTGCGCATCGCCGGCGCGACGCGCCTCTGCAGGAACGCCGACCAGCTCTCGCCGCCCGGCGCCGGCTCCTCGCCCAGCGCCGCAAGGCGCTCCTCGACGATGCCGTGATAGGCCCGGCTCGCGCCGAAGCGGTAGAGGCTCGCCGCCGCGTCCGCCTCGAGTTCGGCCGCCAGTTCGGTCAGCTCGGCCAGCATGTCCTGGTTGCGCCGGCCGGCGGCGTTGCGCATCTGCCCGGTGATCGACGCCAGACGGTCCTCGATGCGGCGCATCCGCGGCGACAGCGACTGCGCCAGCGGCAGGCCGAGCATGGCCAACGTGCGATAGGTCTCGATCTCGATCAGCCGCTGCGCCAGCGCGCCGATGCGGGCCGGTGCCAGCCCCTTGTCGAGCACCAGGATGCGCGTCATCCCGTCGCCATCCTGGCGGAAGTCGGTGATGGCGGCAGCCATGCCGCCGTCGACCAGCGAATGGCAGAGGCTCGCCGGATCGAAGGCCGAGAGGCGTGCTTCATTGGCCTCGGTCCAGGGACGGATCTCCAGCCGCACGCCCGAGACGACGAGGCCGGGCGCCGAGAAGCCGGCGCCGAACGGCGTCTCGTCCTCCTCGCCAGCCGCAGCCGGCGGCCCCTCCCAGAGATAGGTCGAGAATTCCGTGTGCCGCTCCCAGCGCAGCGTGCCGCGGCCCCACTTCATCGCGTGGTGACGCGCCTGCCTGTCGGGCGGCGCCACCCCCAGCCGGCGCGACAGTTCGCCCAGCACCGCATGGTCGACCGTCGAGCCGCCCTCCGTCATGAAGGCGAGCTGGATCAGGTTGCGCGGCGTCTCGATCAGCGGATGCGGCCGGGCATGCACCTCGCCAACCGCATTCGCCCGTGCCTCGTGCGCGCGAAACCCCATCACCGAGCCGGTGAGCGGGATCTCCTGCGGTATAGCCCCTCGATCATCTGCCATCGCGCCCTCCCACCGTCCTCCCGGCGGACGATGCAGAATAGCGAAACCCGCCGCGGCGTCCATGTGGCATCGCGCCGTGTCGTCTTCCATCGAACTGGACAAGATTCTTGACCAGTTATAGTGTCCGCCACGGCCAGCGCTCGCGTGGCCGGAGGAACCCGTGGACGAGATCTTCACCCGCATCGAACATGCCCGCACCTCCGACGAGGTGGTCCACCAGATCGAGGGGCTGATCCTCGAGGGCGTCTTCCGCGCCGGCGATCGCTTGCCCGGCGAGCGCGAGCTGTCGCGCCGGTTCGACGTCTCGCGGCCGATCCTGCGCGACGCGCTGAAGGCGCTGGAGACGAAGGGGCTGCTCGTCTCGCGCCATGGCGGCGGCACGCACGTCGCCGACATCATCGGCGAGGTCTTCACCAGGCCGGTCCGCGACCTCGTCGCCACCCACAAGAAGGCCGCCCGCGATTTCCTCGAATACCGCCGCGAACTCGAGAGCATCGCCGCCGACTTCGCCGCCCGCCGCGCGACGGAGGACGACCGCAGCCTGATCGCCGGCATCGTCATGCGCATGGAGGATGCCCATGCCCGCAGCGATTTCGAGGAAGAGGTCGCGCTCGACGTCGAGCTGCATTCGGCGATCGGCGAATGCGCCCACAACGTCATCCTGCTGCACACGCTGCGCTCCTGCTACCGGCTGCTCGCCGACGACGTCTTCGTCAACCGCACCCTGATCTACGGTCTGCCCGGCGCGCGCGACGACCTGCTGGCCCAGCACCGGACGATCGCCGAGGCGGTGCTGGCCGGCGACCCGCCGAGCGCCCGCGCGGCGGTGCGCGCCCATATCGACTATGTCGAGCGCGCCAAGGACGAAGCCGAGCGCAGCGAGGACTGGCAGAAGGTCTCGCGGCTGCGCCGCATGCAGCGTACGGGTACCGAAACCAGGAAGAGCGTAGGGAGCACGCATTGACCGTGGCGAGTGACAAACCGAAGGTGGGCCTGTTCGTGACCTGCCTCGTCGACCTGTTCCGGCCCGTCGTCGGCTTCGCCGCGGTGAAGCTGATCGAGGAGGCCGGCTGCGCGGTCGACGTGCCGATGGCGCAGACCTGCTGCGGCCAGCCGGCCTACAATTCCGGCGACCGCCACGACGCGCGCATGATCGCCGAAAACACCATCCGCGCCTTCGAGAATTTCGACTACGTGGTCGCGCCCTCCGGCTCCTGCGCCGGCATGCTGAAAAAGCACTATCCCGCCCTGTTCAAGGGCGATGCCCGCTGGGAGGAACGCGCGAAGGCATTCTCGGCCAAGGTGCACGAGCTGGTCTCGTTCCTGGCCGACGTGCGCGGCATGGACCGCGTGACGGCGGCGGGGGGCGGGTCCGTCACCTACCATGATTCCTGCTCGGGCCTGCGCGAACTCGGCATCAAGACGCAGCCCCGCGCCCTCCTCGCTTCCATCCCCGGCATCGAGCTGCGCGAAATGCGCGATCCCGACGTCTGCTGCGGCTTCGGCGGCACCTTCTGTGTCAAGTATCCGGACGTCTCCAATTCGATCGTCGAGACCAAGACGCAGGCCATCGCCGACAGCGGCGCCGACCTGCTGCTCGCAGGCGACCTCGGCTGCCTGATGAACATGGCCGGCAAGCTCAAGCGCCAGGGCTCGCCCGTCGAGGCCCGCCACGTGGCGGAGGTGCTGGCCGGCCTGACGGATGGCGCGCCGATCGGCGGGAGAGACTGACCATGCAGATCACCTCCCCCTCCTTCAAGCAGAACGCCCGCCACGCGCTGGACGACGTCCAGCTGCAGAAGGCGCTGGGCAATGTCCGCGCCGGCTTCATCGACAAGCGCCAGAAGGCCGTCGACGCCCTGCCCGAATTCGACGCCTTGCGTGACAGCGCCCGCGACATCAAGAACCACACGCTGGAAAACCTCGACCTCTATCTCGAGGCCTACGAGCAGAAAGTCACGGCCTCCGGCGGCCAGGTGCACTGGGCCGAGACGGCGGCGGATGCCCGCAGCATCGTGCTCGACCTCTGCCGCACCAGGGGCGCCCGCACGGTCACCAAGGGCAAGTCGATGATCACTGAGGAGATCGCGCTCAACGATTTCCTCGACGCGTCCGGCATCGTCCCGGTCGAGACCGATCTCGGCGAATACATCATCCAGCTGCGCGGCGAGCACCCGAGCCACATCATCGCGCCGGCCGTCCACGTCAACCAGGACCAGGTCGAGGCCGATTTCCGCCGCGTCCATACCCATCTGCCCGTCGACCGCGACCTGACCGAACCGGAAACCCTGCTCGACGAGGCGCGTAAGGTGCTGCGCGCCAAGTATTTCGAGGCCGACATCGGCATCACCGGCGCCAATTTCCTCGTCGCCGAAACCGGCTCCTCGATCATCGTCACCAACGAGGGCAACGGCGACCTGACACAGATCCTGCCGCGCATCCACGTCGTCATCGCCTCGATCGAGAAGATCGTGCCGACGCTGAACGATGCCGCCCAGATCCTGCGCGTGCTGGCCCGCTCCGCCACCGGCCAGGACATGAGCGTCTACACCACCCTGTCCACCGGCCCGCGCCGGCCGGGCGATCCCGACGGTCCCGACGAATATCACGTCATCCTGCTCGACAATGGCCGCTCGGCCATGCTCGGCACCGAGTTCCAGGAGATGCTGCGCTGCATCCGCTGTGGCGCCTGCATGAACCATTGCCCGGTCTATCATTCGATCGGCGGCCACGCCTATGGCTGGGTCTATCCCGGCCCGATGGGCGCGGTGCTGACGCCGGCCCTGATCGGCGTCGAGAAGGGCGGCCATCTGCCCAACGCGTCGACCTTCTGCGGCCGCTGCGAGAGCGTCTGCCCGATGAAGATCCCGCTGCCCAAGATGATGCGCCACTGGCGCGAAAAGGAGTTCGAGCGCGGCCTGAACCCGGCCACGCAGCGCTGGGGGCTGGGCATCTGGGCCTTCTTCGCGCGTCGCCCCCAGCTCTATGCCCTCGCCACCTCGATCGTCATTCCCGTGCTGGGAGCCTTGGGCAAGGAAAAAGGCCGCTTCTCCAGCCTGCCCTTCGCGGGCGGCTGGACGAAGCACCGCGAACTCCCCGCACCGGAGACCCGCACCTTCCGCCAGCAATGGGCCCAGCGCGAGGCGCTGAAGCAGGGAGGCACGGCATGACCACCCCCCGCGCAGCCATTCTCGGCAAGATCCGCGGCGCCCTGTCGGGCGCCGACGACTCCGCCCGCCGCGCCGCCGTCGAGGCCCGCCTGTCGAAGGCGCCGAAGGGCGTCATCCCGGCACGCGGGCAGCTCGACGACGTCTCGCGCATCGACCTGTTCTGCGCCATGGCCGAGAAGGTCACCTGCTCGGTCGCCCGTGTCCGCTCGCACGATCACGTGCCCAAGGCCGTCAGCGACTATCTGCGCGCCCGCAACCTGCCCCATGCCATCCGCGTCGGCGACGACAAGCGCCTGAAGACCCTCCCCTGGGACCAGATCAAGACGCTCGAAATCCGCCGCGGCGCGTCCGACGGGCTGGACGAGGCGGGTCTCTCCCACGCGCTCGCCGGCGTCGCCGAGACGGGAACCCTCGTGCTGGCATCCGGCAAGGACAACCCCACCACCATCAACTTCCTGCCCGAGCACCACATCGTCGTCGTCGACGCCAAGGACATCGCCGGCGATCTCGAGACGGTGATGGCAAAGGTCCGCCGCAAGTTCGGCAAGGGCGAGATGCCGCGAACGCTGAACCTGATCACCGGCCCTTCGCGCTCCGGTGACATCGAGCAGAAGATCATCCTCGGCGCGCATGGCCCGCGCGCGGTTCATCTCATCGTCGTGGGATGAGCGTCCACTACCTCGAAGCGGCGGGCCCGGATGGCGTCCGGATCTACGCCATCGGCGACGTGCACGGGCGGCTCGACCTGCTCGCCCGCATGCACGACCAGATCGCCGCCGAGATCGAGCGTGACCGCCCGGCCGACTGGCGTGTGATCCATCTCGGCGACTTCGTCGACCGCGGCCCCGAATCGGCCGGTGTGCTGGACCTGCTGGCGCGCCGCGCGAAAGAGGAGCCACGCTTCCTGTCCGTCGTCGGCAACCACGATCTCGGCTTTCTGGACTTCCTTGCCGTCCCGCAGGTCGACGGCCTGTTTGTCAACTACGGCGGCGTGGAGACGGCGCGCTCCTACGGCGTATCGCTGGACCCCCGTGATCCGGTGGCGCTGGCGACCGGCTGGACGGAGCTCGAGACAGCGGTGCCGGCAAGCCACCGCGCGTATCTCGCCGGCCTCCCCTATTCGCTGAGCTTCGGCGACTTCTTCTTCTGCCACGCCGGCATCAGGCCAGGCGTACCGCTTTCCAGGCAGTCGCCGGAGGACCTCGTCTGGATCCGCCAGGCCTTCCACCACTGGGAGCAGTTGCACCCCAAGGTGATCGTGCACGGCCACACGCCGAATGCCGAACCCGAAGTATTCGCCAACCGCATCAACGTCGACACCGCGGCCTGGCAGACCGGCCGGCTCACCGCTCTGGTGATCGAGGGTACGGAAAAGCGCTTCGTCCAGGCCATCATGCCGGGTTGAGGCCTCGCTTCGATCGCGCCGCAACTGACGCGAAACGGCCTTCCTCCCGACTGGGAGAAAGGCCATGCAAGTCCCTGATAGGATTCGATGATCCGGGCAATCGAGCCCGGCAGCCGGTTCAGCGCTTGATGGCGCCCACGCCGTAGCCGTCGACCACCTGATGGCCCGACGCAGCATCGGCGGCATAGATTCCGGCGGCCCACATGCCGATGCCGGACAACATGAAGAACGACAGAAGGGCAGCTTTCACGGGAGTCATCTCTGTTATCTCGTTGCGTCGCATTTGAATCGACCGCGGTTACTTTTCGGTTTCGTCTTTCACGCTTTTATGACGTGCGTGAAAAAGACGATCGCAGTCTCGGTTTCTTTTTCGGCTTTCCCGGAGCCCCGGTCCGGGCGGCGTCGTCATAGGGCTGTAGCCTCCGGCACGCCAGCGGTCCGTGAAGTCTTCCACACGGTTTCGCCGCCGCGTGCTCAAAATGTCACGCAGCGCAGTTCGGTTCCGGCAAAAAACGACTTCTTCGGCGCCCTTCGCGAAACCGGCACGGGAAGGTTCAGACCATCGCCACCCAGGCGCGCGACAGCGCCAGGCCTGCGGCATCGGCGGCCGGGCCATGCTGCGCCGAATCCGGGCCGAGTCGGTCCCGCCAGCCCGGCTGCCGCTCCGCCAGATAGTCCGCGAACTGCCCGCTCCAGTGACGCACCAGCTGCGTGTCCGCCTCGAAGTGGAACTGGATGCCGTAGGCCGCGCGGCCGACGCGGAAGGCCTGGTTCCGCGCCACTGCGTTGCCCGCAAGCCGGATTGCCCCGTTCGGCAGCGTGAAGGTGTCGTCATGCCACTGGAAAGCCGGGAAACGCGTCCCCGCCGCCCGCAGCACCGGGTCCGCCGCGCCCCCTTCCGTCAGTGCCACCTCGCGCCATCCGAACTCGGGCGCCGCACCGATCAGGTTCTCCGCCCCGAAGGCGCGCGCCAAAAGCTGCGAGCCGAGGCAGACACCCAGCACGGCGCGGTCGGCCAGCGCGAAATCGCGCATCAGCGCCACCAGGCCCGGCAGATAGGGATGCTCGTCGTCCGCCAGCGCGTTCTGCGCCCCGCCCAGCACGATCAGACCGTCGTGCCCATCGCCGAGTGACGGCAGCGCCTCGCCCTCGTGCGCCTGGACCAGTTCGACCTCGGCCTCCGCCTCGGTGAGCGCCTGCGCGATCTGCCCGAGGCCGGTGCCTGCGTGGTTCTGGATGGCGAGGATGCGCATGCGTCTGTTTCCGTGTGGCGGGCGGGATGGGTGAAGCGATAGCATGGCGGGAACGGCGCGCAAGGCGCTGCGGAGATCATGATGCCGCTCCAGAACCGCGTCGACCCGTTCGGCGACATCCGCGCCGATCCTGCCCGAGGGCTCTTCACCGGCAATCGCGGCATCCTCCACGATCCCGCGACGAAGACGCTGCTGAAGCGCCGCTGGACGTCGAAGGCCTGGATCGTCTGCGCCTGCGACTACAGGGGATGGCGCCGCGAACCGATGGGCCGCAACACGCCGGGCGGCGGCACCGGCTGGACCGAACTCTTCTTCCTCGACGAGGTCACCGCGCTTTCGGCCGGCCATCGCCCCTGCTTCCTCTGCCGGCGCGCCGACGCGAAGCGCTTCGCGTCGGCTTTCGCCGCCGGCCAGGGCCGATCGCACGTCTCGGCGCCCGACATGGACGCCATCCTGCACGCACAGCGCCTCGCCTCCGCTCCCGGCGCGCCGCGCCCGCCCGTCGCCGATCCGGCCTCCCTGCCCGACGGCGCGATGCTGGCGGGAGGCGACGGCGCCTTCGCCGTCCGCGCCGGCCGTCTCCTGCCCTGGCGATTCGAAGGCTATGGTCCTCCCCTGCCACCGGCCGCCGCGACCGGCGCCTCCGCCCTGAAGATCCTGACGCCGCCCGCCACGCTCGCCGCCCTCGCCGCAGGCTACGGGCCGGTCTGGCACGCGACGGCGGGGCCATCACACGTCGCGCCCCGGCCTTGACCGCGCCGCGGGACTGACGCAGGAACACGTCATGCGCGCAAACTACCGTATGCAGAGGCTCTTCGTCGCCGCCGACCTCGTCCAGGGCGATCCCTTCGAGGTCGACCCCGCCCAGGCGCACTATCTGCTGAACGTGCTCAGGATGGCCGAGGGATCCGAACTCCTCGTCTTCAACGGCCGCGACGGCGAGTGGCTGGCGAGCGTGGCAGCGACGGGCAAGAAGAAGGCCTCGCTCGTGCCGCTCGGCCAGACCCGCGCCCAGCCGCGCCGGCCCGACCTCCTCTACTGCTTCGCCCCCCTCAAGCAGGGCCGGCTCGACTACATGGTGCAGAAGGCGGTCGAGATGGGCGCCGGCACGCTGCAGCCCGTCATCACCCAGCACACGCAGATGTCGAATGTCGGCGTCGAGCGCCTCCAGTCGAATGCGCTGGAGGCGGCCGAGCAATGCGGCATCCTCGCCGTGCCCGTCGTCAACGAGGTGATCAAGCTCGAGCGGCTGCTCTGGGAATGGGAGGAAGGCCGCCGGCTGATCTTCTGCGACGAAGGCGTGGCCACCAACAACCCGCTCGACATCCTCGCAACGGTGCGCGAGCGCCGGCTCGGCGTGCTCGTCGGCCCCGAGGGCGGCTTCTCGGAAGAGGAGCGCCGCCAGCTCCGCGGCCTGCCCTTCGTCACGCCCATCCCGCTCGGCCCCCGCATCCTGCGCGCCGACACCGCAGCGGTGGCAGCGCTGGCCGTGGTGCAGGCCACGATCGGCGACTGGCGGTAGGCGGACGCCCGGCTGTCAGCGCAACTGCGTCTCCCAGTCGCGCCCGCCATAAAACAGGCGCAGGATCACTACGTCTTGGTCGCGGACGAGAAATGCGATCGTCACCCGCCGCTCGAAGCCCACGATTCTCAGGCCCGGCAGGATGTCGTCCCGCGCACTTCCGCGCATCGCCGCACGTTCGAAGCCGAGGCAACACCGTTTGAGACGATCAATGTAACCGATGGCTATGGATGGACCGGACGCATCGGCGATGAGATCATAGATTTCGGCAAGATCGATCCGCGCATCGCGCGAAAGGGATACCTGCCGACGCTTCATTTCCCCCGCTCGATCCGGCTCAGGTGCCGCTCGCGGATTTCCTCGAAGGCCTCGTGCGCCTCCGCGAGCGGCTCTCCGGCCTCCACCTTGTCATAGGTCGCCACCACGTCCTCCCTCAGCCAGCGCTCGACAGCCAGATCACGATCCTGCAATGCCGACAATCCGGCTCGCACGACCTCGATCGCCGACGCGTATTCACCCGCCGCGACCTTCTTGTCCACGAAGGCCGCTTCGTTACCGATCAGCTCCACTGTGCGCTTTATGACGGAAGACATGAGTTTTCTCCTCAGTTCCGATCCTAGCACGAAGCATCGCCATGTTCACGCCCCTCGGACAGATTGCCCGGCACTTGACCGATCGATTCGCCCTTCAACGCCGCCCCCGTCCCCCTTGCCATCCACCCCTCTCCCGTGCGACCAGCGCGCCCTCATGCAAAGGGCGGTCGCGCCCTCCAAGCTTCGGGACGCCGCGCGTTCCAGCCAGCAACACGGACAAGACGAAAGAAGGACGCTGCCATGGCGCGCGCGCTCGGGCTCGATTTCGGCACGACAAACTCGGTCCTCGCCCTCGCCGACAGTGCAGGTGCGACGCATTCCCTGCCCTTCACCTCGCCGGCCGGCACCACCGACACCATGCGCACCGCGCTCGCCTACATGAAGCAGGGCCGCTCCACGCAGAACCTCGTCGTGGAAGCCGGACAGGCGGCGATCCGCCTGTTCATCGACCATCCGGGCGACTGCCGCTTCCTGCAGTCGATCAAGACCTTCGCCGCCAGCGCCGCCTTCCAGGCAACGACGGTCTTCGCCAGGCGCCAACAGTTCGAAGACCTGATGGAGACCTTCCTGCGTCGGCTGGAGGCCTATGCGGGCGACGGATGGCCGTCCGAAATCTCGCGGCTGGTCGTCGGCCGGCCCGTCCGCTTCGCCGGATCCAACCCGAACGAGGAACTGGCACTCGAACGCTATCAGGCGGCGCTGTCGCGTTTCGGCTTTCCCGAGATCCACTACGTCTACGAGCCGGTGGCCGCCGCTTACTGGTTCGCCCAGTCGCTGACCCGCGATGCCACCGTGCTGGTGGCCGATTTCGGCGGCGGCACCACCGACTATTCGCTGATCCGCTTCGAACGCCATGCCGGCGAACTGCGCGCCATCCCGATCGGCCATTCCGGCGTCGGCATCGCCGGCGATCACTTCGACTACCGGCTGATCGACAACCTCGTCGCGCCCGAGATCGGCAAGGGCAGCCAGTTCAGGAGCTTCGGCAAGCTGCTCGACCTGCCGGCGAGCTACTTCGCCAGTTTCGGACGCTGGAACCAGCTGTCGATCTTCAAGACTACGCGCGAGTTCCAGGACCTGAAGTCGCTGGTCCGTCACGCCGCCGAGCCCGAGAGGCTGCAGCTCTTCGTCGATCTGATCGAGTACGACGAGGGCTACCCGCTCTACCAGGCGATATCGGCCACCAAGATGGCGCTGTCGCAGGCCGAGGAGGCCGAATTCCACTTCGCCCCACTCGGCGCTGCCGGCCGCAAGACCGTCCGCCGCGCCGATTTCGAGACCTGGATCGCCGACGACCTCGCCCGCATCGAAGGCGCGCTGGACGAGGTGCTGGAGACGACCAACACGTCCGCCGACGGCGTCGACAAGGTCTTCCTCACCGGCGGCACCTCCTTCGTGCCGGCCGTGCGCGACATCTTCGCCCGCCGCTTCGATGCCGACCGCATCGAAAGCGGTGGCGAACTTCTCTCCATCGCGCACGGCCTCGCCCTCATCGGCGAAAGCGGCGATGCGGCCCGCTGGGCCGCTTGAAACCGCGGCGGCAGGCAGCGATCACGCCGCCGATCAACCGGCCTTGATCCACGGCTCAGCATTTTTGGCTTGATCGGCCAGCCTTGTTTCGGCCATCACTCGCGCGCCGACGCCGGATCGGCCGCAAGAAGCCCAAGAGGACACGCCGATGGCGCGCGACACGACCGATTCCAGCCCGATCGAGGGGCTCGACGAACTGGTCGCCTACATGGCCGCCGGCAACAAGCCGAAGGACCAGTGGCGGATCGGCACCGAGCACGAGAAGTTCCCCTTCTACGTCGACGGCAACGCGCCCGTGCCCTACGAGGGCGAGCGCGGCATCAAGGCCCTGCTCGACGGCATGCAGAAGACGCTCGGCTGGGAGCCGATCATGGACGCGGGCCGGATCATCGGTCTCGTCGAGCCGACCGGCCAGGGCGCGATCTCGCTCGAGCCCGGCGGCCAGTTCGAGCTGTCGGGCGCACCGGTGGAGACCATCCACCAGACCTGCCGCGAGGGCAACGCTCATCTCGCCCAGCTGCGCGAGATCGCCGAGCCGCTCGGCATCCGCTTCCTCGGCCTCGGCGGCAGCCCGAAATGGACGCTGGCCCAGACCCCGCGCATGCCGAAGTCGCGCTACGACATCATGACGGCCTACATGCCCAAGGTCGGTAGCCAGGGCCTCGACATGATGTACCGCACCTGCACCATCCAGGTGAATCTCGATTTCTCCTCGGAAGCCGACATGCGCCGCAAGATGCAGGTGTCGCTCCGCCTCCAGCCGCTGTCGACCGCGCTCTTCGCCAATTCGCCCTTCACCGAGGGCCGGCCGAACGGCCTGAAGTCCTGGCGCGGCGAAATCTGGCGCGACACCGACAACCAGCGCTCCGGCCTGCTGCCCTTCTGCTTCTCGCCGGATTTCGGCTTCGCCGACTATGTCGAGTGGGCGCTCGACGTGCCGATGTATTTCCTCATCCGCGGCGGCCGCTACTACGACTGCACCCACGTCACCTTCCGCCAGTTCATGGACGGTGCGCTGCGCAACTCGGTGCCCGACGGCCTGCCCACCATGGGCGACTGGGCCAACCATCTGTCGACGCTGTTCCCCGACGTGCGGCTGAAGCGCTTCCTGGAGATGCGCGGAGCCGATGGCGGCCCATGGCGGCGCATCTGCGCGCTGCCGGCCTTCTGGGTCGGCCTGCTCTACGACGAGGAGGCGCTCGACGCCGCCGACGCGCTCACCCGCTCCTGGACCTACGAGGACGTACTGGCCATGCGCAACGGCGTTCCCGCCCAGGGCATCGGCATGCCCTTCGGCAACGGCACGCTGCGCGACGTTGCCCGCGACGTCCTCGCCATCTCGCGTCTCGGATTGAAGAACCGGAAGCGCCTCAACCGCGACGGCTGCGACGAAAGCACCTTCCTCTCCACCCTCGACGAGGTCGTCGCCCGCGGCACCACCTCGGCCGACGAGATGCTCACCGCCTACCACACCCGCTGGGGCGACTCGATCGAGCCGGCGTTCCTGGAGTATGCGTACTGAGGGCAGCGAGAGGCAACCGCCTCCGATACGACGTGTCGCGCGCTCCGGCACGTTGGCGCAGCCCACCAACGTTCCTCATCCTGAGGTGCGAGCGAAGCGAGCCTCGAAGGACGCACGACCATGCCGGCGGGCAGGGTTGATGGCGCAGGGGCGTTGCGTCCATGCTTCGCCTTTTTGTGGCTGGCCCCGCTTCCCCCATTGCGGCGCCCCCTTCTCCTTCGTCATCCCGGGCGAAGCCGGAGCGAAGCGGAGGCGCAGACCCGAGATCCATGCCTCGGCGGATGTCGAATGGCGGGACACGGAGAAAGACGGGAGCCGCCGGGAATCTCCAGCGCCGTCACGCTTGCCGGCGATGGCGAGGCATGGATCCAGGACACGTCGTCCTTCGCTGCGCTCGGACGTCGTTCCGGGATGACGAAGGTGAGCAGTCGCGGACGTGGCGGCGGAAGCTGTCACCTTTTGGAAGTGTGCAGCCAACTCACCGCTCCTCATCCTGAGGCGCGAGCGGAGCGAGCCTCGAAGGACGCACGACCANCCTGAGGCGCGAGCGGAGCGAGCCTCGAAGGACGCACGACCACGCCGACGGGCAGCGTTGATGGCGCTGGGGCGTTGCGTCCAGGCTTCGCCCTTTGCCCTGGCCCCGCTTCCCCCCATTGCGGCGCCCCCTTCTCCTTCGTCATCCCGGGCGAAGCCGGAGCGAAGCGGAGGCGCAGACCCGGGATCCATGCCTCGGCGGATGTCGAATGGCGGGACACGGAGAAAGACGGGAGCCACGGGAATCTCCGTCGCCGTCACGCTTGCCTGCGATGGCGAGGCATGGATCCCGGACACGTCGTCCTTCGCTGCGCTCGGACGTCGTTCCGGGATGACGAAGGTGAGCAGTCGCGGACGTGGCGGCGGAAGCTGTCACCTTTTGGAAGTGTGCAGCCAACTCACCGCTCCTCATCCTGAGGCGCGAGCGGAGCGAGCCTCGAAGGACGCACGACCATGCCGGCGGGCAGCGTTGATGACGCAGGGGCGTGGACGTGGTTGAGCGGCGGCCGCTCGCCGGGCGTCTCGTCACCACCGCCAGCGCCTCGTCAGGAATGGCTGGCTCTTCGACCGGAAGACGGGGCTTGAGCGCCGACACCGTCGCCGGATACCGGACCGCTCTGGGCAATTCCCCGCGACAATGGCATGATCCCGAACGACATATTTGCCCCGCTTCGCCGGCCCGTCACGGAGACCCGCCATGCTGCCCCTTTCAGACATGCTGTCCGCCCAGAACGGCATCGCCATGGAGGCGCTGCAGCGCCAGTTCAGCCTGACGCAGCAGCAGACGAGCCAGGTGGTCCAGGCGCTGCTGCCGGCGTTTTCGACCGGGCTGAAGCACAACGTCTCGGATCCCTACGGCGTCGGCGCCTTCCTGCAGACGCTGGCGGGGGGCAGCCATGCGAAGTTCTTCGACAATCCGATGAGCGCCTTCACGCCCGGCGGCCAGGCGGCCGGCAACGACGTGCTCAGCCAGATCTTCGGCTCCAAGGAGCTGTCGCGCGCGGTCGCCGCGCATGCCGCCACCGCCACGGGCATCGGCCAGGAGGTCATCAAGCAGATGTTGCCGGCCATCGCCGCCATGATCATGGGCGGGCTGTTCAAGCAGGCGTCGGGCCAGCTGGGAGCCGGCGTCCAGCCCAATTTCGGCAATGCCGGGCTCGGTGGCGCGACCAATCCGATGGGCGCGATCCTGGCCGAGATGATGCGCCAGGCCGGCGCGCTTTCCGGCGGTCAGCCGCAGCAGCCCGACCCGATGGCAAACCCCTTCGGCAAGATGATGCAGGACATGTTCGGCGGCGCGCAGCCGTCTGCCGCGAAGAAGGCCCCGGAGCCGTCCGCAAGGAACCCGTTCGATCCCTTCGGCCAGAATCCCTTCGGCAAGATGATGGAGGACATGATGACGGCCTGGCAGCCGAAGCCGGAGCCCGAGCCCGAGCCGACCAACCCTTCCGGCCGCCCCCGCACGCCCTGGGACGATCTCTTCGGCGAGATGTTCGAGACCGGCGCCAAGCAGCGCGACGAGGTCCAGAAGAACATGGAGACCATCGTCGGCGAATTCCTGAAGGGGATGGCCCGGCAACCCTGAGGCTGGGACACCGCACGACGTCCGGCGGCAGGCATCGGCTTGCGCCATCATCGCGGAGGTTGAATGATGGAAGGGGCAAGCGACACCGAGGGCGCAGTTGTCGACACGGTCCGCACCTATGTCGAGGCGATGTGCGCGGGCGACGAGACCCGACTGGCCTTGGCCTGGCACGAACGCACCTGCTCGATCGGCCATTTCGAAGGCAAGCTCGAATGGGACGACCGGGCGGCCTTCGCCGCGGCCGTCCAGGCGGCGGTGACCGAGCCCGTCACCGACCCGCACTGGCGCATCCAAGAGATGAGAATCATAGGCGACATGGCTTTCGTTCATGTCGAAGACGACTGGCTCGGCCTGCGCTTCGACGACTTCCTGACGCTGCTGCACCACGAAGGACGTTGGCAGATCGTCTCCAAGACGTTTCACCTGCGCGGTCCGGCTTGAGGGGCTCAAACCGTCCTCCCCGATCCGCTCGAACACAGGCTCGGGCAAGCCTGGAGACCTAGTCTCGCGCCGACGCCGACCGGCCGTGCGGGAGAGCCAGCCCGTGCGCCCGCCCGGTGCGGCCCCGCGCGGGGCCGGAACGAAAGGCTGCGGGGGCTTCCTTCATGACCATCTCATCGCTTTCGGTGATCCAGATCCGGGCGCTGCCGGCCTCCACCATCGCGGCCTGGACCGAAGAAGACGTCGCCCAGCTTTCCACCGCCCAGATTCAGGCCCTGTCGTCGGGCCAGGTCGGCGCGCTCCAGCCGGACAGCGTCGCGGCGCTGTCAACCACCCAGGTCGGCGCCATCGCCCCGCGCGCCATCGTCGGCTTCAGCCTGGACCAGCTCGCCGTTCTCGCCACCGATCGCATCGCGGGGCTCGGCGGCTCGCAGGTCGCAGCCCTCACCGCCTCGCAGATCGCCGGCCTCGCCGCCGCGCAGGCCGAGGCGCTGACGTCGTCCCAGGTCGCGAGCATGAGTGCGCGCCAGCTCGCCGCGCTCGATTCCGCCGCGTTGCAGACCTTCTCCACCGCCGACATTGCCGCCATCCGCACCACCGCGATCCCGGGCCTGACGGCCGACGGCATCGCCGCGCTGAGTGCCGACCAGATCGCAGCCCTGACACCGTCGCAGGTCGGAGCCATGAAGCCCGCCCAGGTCGCCGCCTTCACCACCGGCCAGATCGCCCTTCTGTCGACAGCGCAGGTCGGCGCGCTCAACTCCTCGCACGTCAAGGCGCTGAGCGCCGAGGTCGTCGCCGCCTTTTCGACCGACCAGATCGCCGCGCTGTCGACGCGGGCGGTGGCCGGACTGACGGCAGCCCAGATCGGCGCGTTTTCCAGCGGCCAGGTCGACGCCCTCTCGACCGGGCAGATCGGCGCGCTCAACGCCACGCAGGTCGCCGCCTTCTCCGCCGAAGCGCTCGCCGCCTTCTCCGCCGACGACATCGGCGCCATCCGCACCACCGCCATCGGCGGCCTCTCCGACGAAAAGGTCGCCGCGCTCTCGGCCGGACAGGTCGCGGGGCTCCTGCCGGCCCAGGTCGCGGCGCTGAAGCCGTCGCAGGTCGGAGCCCTGTCAACCGCGCAGGTCGGCGCGCTGACCGCAACCCAGGTCGCCGCGCTGACCTCGCGGCAGGTCGCCGTGCTTTCCACCGAAGCCATCGCCGCCTTCTCGACGGAACAGGTGGCCGCACTTTCCGCGCGCGCCATTCCGGGCCTCACCACGGCACAGATGGGTGCGTTCGGCATCGAGCAGGCCGACGCTTTCACCGCCACCCAGATCGCGGCGCTCAACGCGCGCCAGATCGGCACGCTCGACGTCGCCGCGATCCAGACCTTCTCGACCGCCGAGATCGCGGCGATCAACGTCACCGCGCTCGCCGGGCTGACCAGCGACGCCATCGCCGCCCTCGACGTCGGCCAGGTCGCCGCCTTCACGACGCGCCAGGTCGCAGCGCTTCGCCCGGGCCAGGTCGGGGCGCTCGACGCCCAGCAGGTCGCGGCGCTGACCACCGCCCAGGTCAAGGTGATGACGGCCGCCCAGGTCGCCGCGCTGCCGGCCGATGCCGTCGCCGGTCTGTCCACCGAGCAGTTCGCAGCCCTCGGCCCCAAGGCCATCCCCGGCCTGACCACCGCCCAGGTCGCCGCCCTCGGCACCGCACAGGTCGAAGCGCTGTCGACCGCGCAGGTCGGTGCCCTCACCGCCGCGCAGGTCGGCGCGCTCGGGGATGCGGTCGCCGAGACTTTCACCACGCTGAAACTCGCAGCGATCAAGCCCACCGCCGTCTCCGGCCTGTCGGCCGACACCATGGCCGCGTTCTCCGAAACCCAGGTCGCCGCGCTCACGGCCGCGCAGGTCGCCGCGCTGAAGCCCGCCCAGGTGGCGGCGCTGGTGCCCGCTCAGGTCGAGGCTCTCACCGTCACCCAGGTCCGCGCCCTGACCTCCAGCCAGGTCGCGGCCATGGATACCGAGGCGATGGCGGCGTTCTCGACCACCCAGATCGCCGCGCTGTCGGCCAAGGCCGTCGCCGGCCTCACCACCACCCAGATCGCCGCCCTGTCGACCGCGCAGGCCGAGGCGCTCACCGCCGCGCAGGTCGCCGGTCTCGGCGGGACCCAGGTCGCGGCCTTCGGCGCGGCCGAGCTTGCCACCTTCACCGCGGCCGAGATCGCCGCGATCCGCACCACGGCCATCACCGGCCTGTCGTTGGACGCCATCGCCGCGCTCGGCGCCGACCAGGTCGCGGCCCTGACGAAGACGCAGATCGCCGCGCTCGCTCCCGCCCAGGTCGCGGCGATGACGCCGGCGCAGCTGGCCCTGCTGTCGACCACCCAGGTCGCCGCGCTCACGGCCACCCAGGTCGCAGCCCTCGACGTCGAGGCGCTGTCCGGCCTGTCGGCCGAACAGATCGGCGCGCTCGCGCCAAAAACCGTCGCCGGCCTCACCACCGACCAGGTCGCGGCCCTCACCGCGGGCCAGGTCGATACCTTCACGACCGCCCAGATCGCCGCGCTGTCTGCCGCCCAGGTCGGCGCGCTCGGAACCGCGGCGCTGCAGACCTTCTCGTCCGCCGACATCGCCGCGATCTCCACCACGGCCATTTCCGGCCTCTCCGCCGAGACCGTCGCGGCGTTGGCCACCGAGCAGGTCGCGGCGCTGACCACCGCCCAGATCGCCGCCCTGAAGCCGGTGCAGGTCGCTGCCTTCACGCCCGCGCAGTTCGACGCCCTGTCCACCGGACAGATCGGCGCGCTCGGCGCCGTCCAGGTCGCAGCGCTCGCCACCGAGACCGTCGCCGCACTCGCCCCAGACCGTCTGGCCGCGCTGTCGACGAAGGGGCTCTCCGGCCTCTCCACCGATGCCATGGCCGCCCTGACGGCGACCCAGGTCACCGCGCTGACGTCGACGCAGCTTGCCGCGCTCACGGCATCGCAGGTCGGAGCCCTTTCGGGGGCGGTGCTGGAAAGCCTGAACCCCGAGACCATCGCCGCGCTCAGCCCGTCCGGCCTGTCCGGCCTGCCCGCCGCCAGCTTCGCCGGCCTCGCCCCCACCACGATCTCCGCCCTGACCACGGCGCAGATCGCGGCGCTGAAGCCGGCGCAGGTCGCGGCCATGACCGAAGAGCAGATCGGCGCGCTCACCACCGCGCAGGCCGGCGCGCTCTCCGGCACGCAGTTCCTGGCGCTCGGCGCCGGCCAGATCGCGGCCTTCACGCCGCAGCAGGTGGCGGCGCTGACGACGGGCGTGATCTCCAGCCTGAGCGCGACCCAGATCGGCGCGCTGTCTGCCGCCCAGATCGACGCGCTGACCACCACGCAGGTCGCGTCCCTGAAATCCGCCCAGCTCGCCGCGCTCGGCGCCGACAAGATCGCCGCCTTCTCCGCCGAGGACATCGCCGCCATCGATGCCACCGCGCTGCAGGGCCTGTCGTCCGACACCATCGGCGCGCTGTCGCTCGAGCAGACGGCGGCGCTGCGGCCGGCCCAGATCGAGAAGCTCACCTACTACCAGCTGCGCGCCATGAGCGGCGACCAGCTCGGCGCACTCACCGCCATCCAGGTCGGGGCGCTGAGCGCGCTGCAGGTCGCCTCGCTCGGCACCGACCGGATCGGCGCCATCACGCCGCCGCAGATCGCAGCCATCGACGTCGACGCGATATCGGGCTTCTCGACCGCGCAGCTGTCGGCGCTCTCGGCCGAGCAGGTCGAGGCCTTCACGCCGGCCCAGGTCGCCGCCATGACCGCCGAGCAGATCGGCGCGCTCGAGACCGGCGACCTCGCGCAGTTCTCCACCGAAGACATCGCCGCCATCGGCACCGCCGCCATTCCCGGCCTGTCGGGCGCGCAGATCCTCGGCCTGAGCCAGGTGCAGTTGCAGGCGCTGACATCGAGCCAGACCGCCGTGATGAGCTCGCAGCAGCTCGCCTCGATCATCGAGGCCTACGAATCCTTCGCCTGAGAGGATGTGAAAGAATGCCCGTTTCCGCGCAGCTTGAGCCAAAAATCTCAAGGATTACAGGGGCATTCTTTCGCATCCTCGATTGATTCAGAAACTCTGAGCAGACCCGCCAACGAAAAATGCCCGGCGGCTCCTGGGTGGGAGCGGCCGGGCAAGGTGGCAGGCATGGCCGGGGGGACCGGCGGGAGTCAGGGGCCTGCGGTCGGGGAAGCCGGCGCCCGCGGGCGCACGGCGAATTCGGGCGGGTCGGTTCAGCCGATGCGCCGCGCCAGCGCCTCGTAGGCGCGGATGCGCGCTTCCGAGATCTGGCCGAGCTGCTCGGTCGGGTCGACGCCGAAGGGCGACTGCCACACCACGTGCAGGTCGCTGCGCGTCAGGCCGATGTCGGACAGCTGCGCGTCGCTCATCTCGCCGAGGCGGTAGATCTCGCGGCGGTTTCGCCAGGCGCGGAAGATTTTCGCCAGGAGATTGACCGCGGCCACGGCAGCGTTCGCCACGCGCAGCCCGAGCGCCGGACGCACGGTGGCGGGCGAGAGGGTGGTGCGGGTGTCGAGGGCGGTCATGGTCGTTCTCCTTCGTTGCTTGCCGCGGCACGCACGAATCCTTTGCGCGGGAGCGGATTCCCCGGCGCTTCTCGGCGTTTCGTGCCCGTTGGCGGAACGATGCCGTTCTGGCAGCGACGGATTGATTAGTCGAACGAATGTTTTTAATCTTTGACATCAACCAAGCTGATGGATTGTCCCATGGCCGCCCCGCTCGATCTCGACCAGCTCCAGACTTTCATCGCCATCGCCGACACCGGCTCCTTCACCCGCGCCGCCGACGAGGTCTTCCGCACCCAGTCGGCCGTGTCCATGCAGATGCGCCGTCTGGAAGAGCGCGTCGGCAAGCCGCTGTTCGAGAAGGAGGGCCGCACCAACCGGCTGACCGAGGACGGCGAGCGGCTGCTTGCCTATGCGCGGCGCATGATGCGGCTGAACCGCGAGGCGCTGGCAGCCCTCGACGACAACCGCCTCGAGGGCTCGATCCGCATCGGCACGCCGGACGATTATGCCGACCGCTTCCTGCCCGAGATCATGGCCCGCTTCGCCCGCTCCAATCCGCGTGTCGAGCTCTCCGTCATCTGCGAGCCGACCGTCAACCTCGTCGAGCTGATCCGCCGCGGCCAGCTCGACATCGCCCTCGTCACCCATGACGACGAGCGGTCGCCGTCCGAGGTTGTGCGCCGCGAGCCGCTGCTGTGGGTCACCTCGGCCAACCACATGGTGCACGAAGAGCCCGTCGTGCCGCTGGCCGTCGGCCGCCCCACCTGTCTCTGGCGCCAGGCGACGCTCGACGCACTCGACCGCGTCGAGCGCGAGCACCGCATCCTGTTCACCTCCTGGTCGGCCACCGTCATCATCGCCTCGGTGCTGGCGGGGCTCGCCGTCGCCGTCCTGCCTGAATGCGCCCTGCGCCCCGGCATGCGGGTGCTCACCGAAAGCGAGGGTTTTCCGGCCCTGCCCGACGGCCGCATCGGCATCCTGCGCGGCCATTCCAGCCAGCCCGAGATCGTCGAGGCGCTCGCCCGCCACATCGCCGAAAGCCTCGACAACATCTCGCTCCCCGCGCCCGAGGATCCCGGCAGCTTCGACTTCGCCGCCATCGGGCTTGCCATGCGCGGCCGCCGCCACAAGCCGGGGCAGATGGCGGGCTGGTGAGGCCGCGCCCGGCGCGCTGCTCAAGACCCTTCGCTTCGTGAGTGGCCCTTCTGGCCCTGTGCGACTGCAAGCCGTTGTGACTTTCCGGCAACGGTCGGCAACAAGCGCCAGGCACAACTTGTCGGCGATTGTTGTGGCAATGGCCGGCGTCATAGTTAGCTATCAAATGAATCAAGAAGTCTGTGCGGAGGATTACACAAGATGCGCAACTCGTCTCTCATGCTCGGAATGGCGGCCGTTTCCGCCATCGTCATGACGTCTGCGCACGCGGCCGACGTCATGGTGGAAGCGCCGCTGACCCCGGCCGAACGCGCGGTCATCCTGGAGATGGACGTCTGGGGCGGCTATCTGTCGAGGAACGGCGACGACGTCATCGGAGACGAGGAGGACGACGGCCTGCCGCTGCTGGGTCTCGGGGGCATGATCGCGCTTCCGGTGGGCGAGACCGGCCTGCTGCAATTCGAAGCCGACGGCGAAGGCGCCTTCCACGACGACGGGCTTGACGACGACACCTATGAAGGCGGCCTCACCGGCGGCGGTCACCTCGCCTGGACGAACGGGCATATGCTACTCGGCGTCTTCGGCGGCGGCGGCAAGGTCTGGACCACGGACGAAGAGGGCCCGATCTACTTCGGCGGCGCCGAGGGCAAGGTCAACTTCGCCTCTGCCGCATTGGGCTTTCAGGCTGGCTACATCGGCGCCGACAGCGAGGACGGCGAGCTTTTCACCGACGCCTACTTCGTGCGCGGCATCGGTCAGGTCTTCTTCAACGGCGGACGGACGATGCTGCAGGGCGACTTCGCCTATGCCAACGGCACCCAGGATTTCGACGAGGGCATCGACGAGGATGAACTCGACGTCTACGCTTGGGGCGTCGAACTCGAGCACGCTGCAACCGAGAGCGGCGCGCTTTCGGTGTACGGGGCCTACGAAGGTCTCCACCTCGTGGAGGACAGCGACGGCGGCACGCCGGACAAGCTCACCGACCACACCTTCCGTGCCGGCCTGAAGTTCCGCTTCGGCGCCTCCGGCCCGCAGGAGCGCCACCGCGCCACCGCCTTCGACCTCCCCAACATCGCCCGCTGGCAGGGCGCCACCCCCGCGGTCGACTGATACGTCCGACCGAAATCCGACTGCAAAGAAGCGGCTCCGGCCGCTTCTTTCGTCTGTATCCACTCGCTCCCCGGCATTGTCGTCCCGCAACGGCGCTCGAGCGCGGCGAAGGACGACGTATCCGGGATGACAAGCCGGTGGGGCAGCCAGCCGCGACGCCCATCCTCCAACCCCACGAAGTGGGGGGAGGTGCCGAGCGAAGCGAGGCGGAGGGGGGACGCCGCCGGACCGAACCGCGAGCGTCGCCGGTCTGGCACCGTCGGGCGGAGGGAAATCCGGGGACAGTTTACTTAATTCGGTAGGTTCCGACGCCTTCCGCAGTCGTTCCCGATCCGAATTAAGTAAACTGTCCCCGCATTTCCGGCACCCGATCCGCGTCTGCCATCGCCAAGGAAATCAACCCTTTGCACGAATTTCACCCCGCTCTGTCCACACCCCTCCCACGCTGCCGCACAATGACCGCAGCTGAAGGAGGACGGACGACGTGGGTGGTGCGGTACGGAACGGGCGGAAGCTGAGGAGCATGATTGCGGTGCTCGGCTCGATGGCGGCCAAGGCCGACATCGCCGCCGGCCGCGCCT
>NZ_JAOAOQ010000040.1 GCF_030398385.1 Aquibium sp. ELW1220
CCCCCTCCGCCCGGAAATCTGCCCCGGTTACGCAGGAATGTCGCCAAGGCCCGGAAACCCAGTCTTGTTCTTATTGAGACGCTAACATGGAACATCTTGCACGGGCAACGCGTGTCCTGCGCGCGGCAGGGCTATACACTGCTGCGGCATTCCCCCGGCGTCAGGCTTTGCCCATGTCCTCGACCAGCATGTCCGCAAACAGCCGGCAGGGCGGCGACAGGGAGCGGCCCTTCTTCACCACCAGCGCGATCGACCGCGACACGGACGGCTCGACCAGCGGAATGATGGCCAGTTCCGAGCGCGCCTCCATCTCGGCCAACGCGGCGGGGAGGATGGTGACGCCGAGACCGCTCGCCGCCATCCAGGCCGCGGTTGCGAGGAAGCCGACCTCGTGGCGGACCGCCGGTTCGACGCCGTTCTTGAGCAGGGTCTGGTCGATCAGCTGGCGGACGCCGTATCCGGGCCGGAACACGATGAGCGTCTCCGAAGCCAGTTCGTCCCAGCGTACGCTGGCGCGCCGGGCGAAGGGATGGTCGCGGGCGCAGACGAGGTCGATGCGATCCTCGCGGACGATGCGGCTGGTGAACTCGCTGCCGTCGGGCGGCGGCGTGCCGAGGCCGAAATCCACCCGCTCCGCCTCGATGTGCTGCAGGAACTGGTTCGGCGCGCAGTCGATGATGAGCAGGCCGACATTGGCGTAGCGGCGCGCGAAACGCCGCGCCGTCTTCGGCAGGAAGGCCGCCGCGGTCGCGGGCGTCGCGGCGATGCGCACGCGTCCGCGCCCGCCCTCGCTCAGGTCGCGGAAGTTGATCGACAGCGTCTGGACGTCCTGCAGGATGCGCTCGACGACGCCGAAGGCATCCTCGGCGGCCGGCGTGGGCACCAGCGAGCGCGTGGTGCGGTCGAAAAGCCGCGCACCGAGCGTCTCCTCCGCCTGCCGGATCAGGACGCTGACCGCCGACTGGGTCACGCCCAGTTCCTCGGCGGCGGCCGCGAGCTTGCCGCGCCGGTACACCGCCGCGAAGGCCCGGAGCTGCTTCAGGGTGAGCTGGCTCTCGATACTCACTTGAACTCGCTTCATGAATGGTTTCGAATTTTTCGTTTCTATTCACAATCGACTTCCGGTTCAATGCTTCCCCAGGGAGAGCACCGCGGCCGAGATGCAGCGGACAACGAACGGGAGGATTGCAATGAACTGGCGTCATTACGCAGGACTGGCCATGGCCGCCATGATGGGCCTGGGCGTCGCCACGGCCGAGGCGGCCGACCGCTACACGCTCGGCACCAACCCGCAGGGGACGATCTACTACACGATCGGCGGCGGCATCGCCGCGGCCCTCCAGGACAAGCTCGGCAAGCAGGTCACGGTACAGCCCTATACGGGCTCCTCGGTCTACCTGCCGCTGATTGCGGCCGGCGAAGTCTCCATGGGCCTGAACTCCAGCCTCGACCTCGGCGAGGCGCGCTCCGGCGCGTTCGGCGAACAGGCGAAGAACCTGCGCGTGCTGGCACGGCTGTGGCCGCTCAACGTGGCGCTCGTCGCCCGCAACGATTCCGGCGTCAAGACGGTCGCCGACCTCAAGGGCAAGCGCGTCGTGACCGATCTCAGCGCGCTGAAGGCGATGAGCCAGCTCTCAAAGACCATCCTCGAGCTCGGCGGCCTTGCGGTTTCCGACGTCGAGGCCGAGACCGTCGCAGGGCTTGGACCCGGCATGGAACGCCTCACCGAGAACGACCTCGACGCAACGCTGATCGCCGTCGGAATTCCGCTGACCCAGCAGGCGCATGCCTCGATCCCAGGCGGCATCCGCTACGTCAGCATCGAGGGCGAGAACGCCACGACCGAGAAGGCCGACGCCGCCTTCCAGGGCACCTACCTCACCACGCTGAAGCCCAGTCCGCGCCTGCCGGAAGTGACCGAGCCGGTCACGGTCGCGTCCTTCGACGTCTTCCTGACCGTCGGGGCCGACATGGCCGACGCGGATGCGACCGCGATCCTGGAAGCCCTCCACGAGAGCCTGCCGCAGCTGAAGACCGATTATCCGGCACTCGGCGGGGCGTCGCAGGAAAAGTTCTCGGCACCGTCCAACACCGTCCCCTATCATCCCGCGGCGGTGGCCTTCTTCAAGGGCAAGGACATGTGGAGCGAGGCGAACGTCGCTCGCGATGGCGCAATGACGGACTGACGGCCGCAAGGCCGCGCATCGCAAGGCAAAGAGCATGAACAGGCAGGACCTGGCGGTGCCGATCACCGTCATCGGCATCCTTTGGCTTCTGGATGTCCCGCGGCGGCTCGGCTTCGTCATCATCGCCGAGCAGTACCTGGCGCTGATGATCGGCCTTGCCACGCTGGCGGGCCTGCTTCTCGCCCCGCTGCGCGGACGGCTCCAGGTGCTGGACTGGATCGGTGCGGCGGCAGGGCTGGCATCCTGGCTTTGGCTTGCGATCAACTACGAGGACTGGCTGCTCGACGCCGTCAATCGCGGCCCGGAGAAGTGGATTCCGGCCGTGGTTGCCATCGGCTGCACGCTCGAGGCGACGCGCCGCCACTGCGGCATGGTTCTCGCTTCGCTCGCTGCCGGCTTCATCGTCTACGGCCTGTTCGGCACCCACCTGCCCGGCATCCTGTCGGCGGCCGACATCGCCTGGCGGCGCTTCATCCTCTATCTCTACTCCGACACCAACGGCATCCCCGGCCTGGTTCTCGGCGTCGGAGCGACACAGATCCTCGGCTTCATCGTCTTCGGCTCGGTACTCAACGCCGTCGGCGGCAGCCGCATCCTGACCGATCTCGCCATGGCGGCGATGGGCCACCGACGCGGTGGGCCGGCCAAGGTCGCCATCATCGCCTCCAGCCTCTTCGGCACGCTGTCGGGTTCGACGGTCGCAAACGTGATGAGCACCGGCGTCGTCACCATCCCGATGATGAAACGCTCGGGCTTTCCGGCCCGCTATGCCGCCGCGATCGAGGCCGTGGCCTCCAATGGCGGCCAGATCGCCCCGCCGGTGATGGGCGCCACCGCCTTCGTCATCGCCGAGTTCCTGCAGGTCTCCTACGCGACCGTGGTTCTGGCCGCGCTGCTTCCCGCCGTCGCCTATTACGTGATGCTCTACCTCCAGGTCGACCGCTATGCGGCCGTGCACGGGCTCGAAGGCGTCGACCGTTCGGAACTGCCGCCGATCGGACCGGTGCTGGTCAAATCCTGGCCGCTGCTGCTGCCGCTCGGCGTGCTGATGTATTTCCTCTTCGGCCTCGGCTATGCGCCCGGAAAGGCCGCGCTCTATTCGGCCTTCGCCTCCTACGCGCTCCATCTGGTGACCGCGCCGCGCGGCGCCCCACGCTTCGGCCTCATCCTCGGCGTGCTGCGCGATTCCAGTTCGACGCTGATCCCGGTGCTGCTCGTCTGCGCCGTGGCCGGCATCGTCATCGGCACGATCAACGTGTCGGGTCTCGGCTTCGGGCTGACGCTGGCGCTCGGCAAGGTGGCCGAACTGGGCGGCGTCCTGCCGCTGCTGGCCGTCACGGCGCTGATCGCCATCGTGCTCGGGGTCGGCATGCCGACGACGGGCGTCTATGTGGTCGTCTCGGTGCTGCTCGCTCCCGCGCTGGTGAAGGCCGGGATAAACCCGATGGCCGCGCACCTCTTCATCTTCTACTTCGGCCTCCTGTCGATGCTCACCCCGCCCGTCGCCATCGCGTCCTACGCGGCGGCGTCGCTTGCCGGGTCGGACATGTGGCAGACCGGGCTTGCGGGCATGCGGCTGGCGGTCGTGGCCTACCTGATCCCCTTCGTCTTCGCCTTCAACACCGCCCTGCTGCTCGACGGCAGCTGGCTGGCGATTGCGGTCTCCTGCCTGAGCGTCGGCGCGTCGGGCATCATCCTGGCGGAGGTTCTCGCCTGGCGCGGCGCCTATGGCGGCGGGTTGCGCCGGCTTGCCGCGGCTGCCGCAGCTGCCTTCATCGGCGCGAGCACGGCGCTCTTCGATCCCGCCGGACTGCCGGCGATCGGGATCACGATCGCAGCCCTCGCTCTCGTGTTCGCGCTGCGGCGCATGGCGGCCGGCGCAAATCCGGCCCTGCGCTCCGCAACCCCCTGATCCTCTTCACAACCAGCCGAAGGAAGTCGAGATGAACGAGCGCAATCCCAATCCGCCCTACAAGCGCATCGCCGCGGAAGAAGCATGGGCCTCGCCGGAGCTGATTCGGCTCTACCGCAAGGAGATCGAGGAAAAGACGATCGGCGATCCCGGCTTCCACAGCCTTTGGGGCTTCTTCTCGGGCGATTCGCCCAAGGCGAAGGACCACAGCCGGCGCATCCAGGACCTCGACGAGGAGCGCCTGAAGGACATGGACGATTCCGGCATCGACATCGCCGTCCTGTCGCTGACGTCGCCCGGCGTGCAGATCTTCGAGCCGTCGGAAGCCTCGGTGCTGGCGACGCGCTTCAACGACGAACTCGCCGAAGGCATCGCGCGCCATCCCGACCGCTATGTCGGCCTCGCCGCCTTCAGCCCGCTCGATCCGACGAACGCCGCCAAGGAAATCGAACGCGCCGTCACCAAGCTCGGGCTGCGCGGCGGCATCCTGAACTCGCATACGCTCGGCACCTATCTCGACGACGAGCAGTACTGGGAGATCTTCGAGGCGGCGGAGGCGCTGGGCGTGCCGATCTATCTCCACCCGCAGACCCCCCCGGCCGAGATGATCGAGCCCTTCCTGAAGCGCGGCCTCGACGCGGCCGTCTACGGTTTTGCCTGCGAGACCGGGCTGCACGCGCTGCGGCTGGTGGTGTCGGGCCTGTTCGATCGCTTCCCGAAACTGCAGATCGTCCTTGGCCATTGCGGCGAGGCGCTGCCCTACTGGCTGTCGCGCATCGACTACATGCACGGCCACATCTCGGTGTCGAAGCGCTATCCCAACGTCCATCCGCTGAAGCGCAAGGCGAGCGACTACCTGAGGGAGAACTTCTACTACACGAGCAGCGGCGTCAGCTGGGCGCCGCCCGTCATGTTCGTGCGCGAGGTGATCGGAGCCGACCGCATCATGTACGCGATGGACTACCCGTGGCAGTTCGTCCAGTCGGAGATCGGCCTCCTCGAACAGATGCCGATCGGCGAGGCGGGACTGAAGCAGTTCTTCGAAGGCAATGCCCGCAAGGTCTTCAGGATCGGCGCCTGACGGTCGCCTGCACGATAATCCGGCGGCTGCACGGCCGCCGGAGTCCGGCTGCAGTGGCTGCGGGAGCTGAAGCGCCCCTCACCTGCACACCACCTGCCTGAACACCGCCCTCACCCGCTTCGCCGTCTCGCGGATATGCGCTTCCAGCACGGAGATCTCCGGCAGGTCGGTGTTGGCGAGCAGCAGGTCGGCGAGGCCCGGGGGCATGTCCTTGCGGTCGATGTCGCCGGTCAGGCAGAGGCGCGCCACCTGCGTCAGCCCCATGAACAGCCGGTAGGCGGTGACGAGATCATCCCGCGCCTGCGGCTCGCAGAAGGCCGGCGAAAGCCGCCCCAGGGCTTCGGCGGTCGAGGTCGTCCGCGCCTCGCCCTCCAGGTCGCCGAGCAATCCGGCCGTCTGGGCGATGAACTCGAGGTCGATCAGCCCGCCCGGCATCAGCTTCAGGTCCCATCCGTCGCGCGGCGGCTTCTCGGTCTCGATGATGCCGCGCATCTCGCAGGCATCCTTCAGCAGCTTGCCGCGGTCGCGCGGCGCGGCCAGGATCGCGGCGACCTCTTCGGCCACAGACGCGGCAAGCCCTTCGTCGCCCGCCACCACGCGGGCGCGCGTCAGCGCCATGTGCTCCCAGCTCCAGGCATCCGCCTTCTGATACTTGCGGAAGGCCTCGACATGCGTCGCCACCGGCCCCTTGTTGCCGGACGGCCGCAGCCTGAGGTCGATCTCGTAGAGCACGCCTTCCGCCGTCGGCGCCGAGACGGCGGCGATCAGCCGCTGCGTCAGCCGGGCGTAGTACTGCGACGGCGCCAGCGGCTTGTCGCCATCGCTCTCCTCGGCGTCGGGCGCATGGTCGTAGAGCAGGATGACGTCGACGTCGGAGCCCGCCGTCAGCTCGCGACTGCCGAGCTTGCCCATGCCCAGGATCACCGCGCGGCCGCCCGGCACATGGCCGTGGCGGCGGGCGAATTCGGCCAGAACGGCGTCGAAGGCCGCGCCGATGGTCAGGTCGGCCAGATCCGAGAAGGCCTTGCCGGCGCGTCCGGCATCGATCGCACCCGTGAGCAGGCGGATACCGATCAGGAACTTCTGTTCGGCGGCGAAGATCCGCAGCCGGTCGAGCCGCTCCTCGTAGATCTCGGCGGCGCCGAGGAAGCTGTCGAGGCGCGCTGCCAGATAGGCCTTGTTCGGGAGTTCCGACATCCGCTGCGGATCGAGCAGCCCGTCGAAGACGTGCGGCCGGCGGGTGATAATGGAAGCCAGCCGGGGTGCCGCGCCCATGATGTTGGCCATCAGCTTCAACAGCCCAGGGTTGGACTGGAACAGCGAGAACAGCTGGATGCCGGCCGGCAGGCCCGCCAGGAACTCGTCGAAGCGGAGGATCGCCTCGTCGGCGCGGCGCGTGCGGCCGAAGGCGGCGAGCAGCGCCGGCGTCAGTTCGGTCAGCCGCTCGCGCGCCTCGGCGGAGCGCGTCGCGCGGTAACGTCCGAAGTGCCAGGTCCGGATGACGCGGCAGATGTCGCTCGGCCGCTCGAAGCCGAGGCCGGACAAGGTCTGCAGCGTGTCGGGATCGTCGACGTCGCCGGTAAAGACGAGATTGCCGACACCGGCCGACAGCTGCGGTGCGGTCTCGAACAGCGCCGCGTAGTGGCTTTCCACCTCCTTCAGCGACGCCCGGAACGCCTCTGCGAAGGCCTCGGCGGAGGCGAAGCCGCGCATGCGGGCGATCCGCTCCAGCCCTTCGTCGTCCTCGGGAAGGTCGTGCGCCTGTTCGTCGGCCACCATCTGGATGGCGTGCTCGACGTCGCGCAGGAACCAGTACTGCCGCGTCAGCGAGGCGCAGGCTTCCGTATCGATCCAGCCGCGTTCGGTCAGCCGCTCCAGCATCGCCACGGTCTCGCGGCCGCGCAGTTCGGGAAAGCGGCCGCCGGCGATCAGCTGCTGCGTCTGGACGAAGAACTCGATCTCGCGGATGCCGCCGCGGCCGAGCTTCACATTGTGGCCGCGCACCGCGATCTCGCCGTGGCCCTTGTGGGCGTGGATCTGCCGCTTGATCGAGTGCACGTCGGCGATGGCCGCATAGTCCATGTACTTGCGCCAGACGAAGGGCTGCAGTTCCTTCAGCACCGCCATCCCGGCGTCGAAATCGCCCGCCACCGGCCGCGCCTTGATCATCGCGGCACGCTCCCAGTTCTGGCCGCGGCCCTCGTAGTAGTTCAGCGCCGCCTCGACCGGGATCGCGAGCGGCGTCGAGCCGGGGTCCGGCCGCAGGCGCAGGTCCGTGCGGAACACGTAGCCGTGCTCGGTGCGGTCCGACAGGATGCGGATCAGCCGCCGCGCCAGCCGCGAGAACAGGTCGGTGGCGTCGAGCGGATC
Source organism: Aquibium sp. ELW1220 (assembly GCF_030398385.1). Lineage (GTDB taxonomy): Bacteria > Pseudomonadota > Alphaproteobacteria > Rhizobiales > Rhizobiaceae > Aquibium. Next base: position 7,550 of record NZ_JAOAOQ010000040.1, read on the forward strand.
CTTGATCGCGCGCGCCTCGGCGTCGAAGAACAGGATCAGGTCGATGTCCGAGGAGAAGTTGAGCTCGCCGGCACCGAGCTTGCCCATGCCGAGCACGACAAAGCCGGAGCCCTCGCCGGGCCGGTCACGGTCGGGCAGCGCGAGCTTGCCCCGGTCGTGCGCCTCGCGCAGCAGGAAGTCGATCGCCGCACCCACCGCCGCGTCTGCCATCGCGCTCAGCCGCCGCACGCTCGTTGCCGCATCGGCGACGCCGGCCAGGTCCGCCAGCGCGATCAGCACGTGCGCCTCGGTCTTCAGCCGGCGCAGAGCGGCCATCAGCGACGTCTCGGTCACGCCGTCGAGCGCCCAGGCATTGCGGATATCCTCTATGACGGCCTCCACCCGGACGTCCCACGGCATGTCGAACAGCGGTTCGAGCATTTGCGGGCGGCGGCGAAGCGTGTCGCGGACATAGGTCGAGAGCGACAGGGCACCCGCAAGGAAGGCCGCGATCTGCGGATGCGTCTCCGGCAGGCCGGGGAGCCTTGCACAGCCTGCATCGGCCGCCAGGGCGAGGATATCCTGCAGCTCGGCGGCGGCGCGATCGGGATCGAGAGGTTCGATCGGTCGCGGCGCGCTGGCGAACCATTCGGCGGTCTGACGAGCGGTCACGCCCCGCCCCGCCGGACCGGAACCGTCATGATCACCTTCAGGCCCGGCGCTGCGTCACCCAGCGACAGGCTTCCCTGGTGGAAGCCCATCACCGCCTTGGCCAGGCTGAGCCCCAGGCCGGAGCCGGGCTGCGAGCGGCTCTGCTCCAGGCGCACGAAGCGCTCCGTCGCCCTGCCGCGATCCTCCGGCGCGATGCCGGGGCCATTGTCTGAAATCTCGATACGCACGTCTCCTCCCGCGCGGGTCGCCGTCACGCGCACGAGCGGCGTCTCGGCATGCCCCGCGCAGTACTTGATGGCGTTGTCGACTACGTTTGACAAGGCCTGTGCCAGGAGTTCGCGGTTGCCGTCGACGACGAGGTTGCCGTCGATCCGGGTCTCCAGCGCCACGCCGCTCTCCTCGGCCAGCGGCTCGTAGAGTTCCACCACGTCGGCCACCACCTGCGTCAGGTCCAGCGTCTCGGTCTGTTCGGCCGAATAGCCGGCCTCCAGCCGCGAGATCATCAGGATGGCGTTGAAGGTTCGGATCAGCTGGTCGGATTCCGCGATCGTGGCTTCCAGCGCCGCGCGATAGTCGCTCTCGCCGCGCGCCCTCGACAGGGTCGTCTCGGCGCGGCTGCGCAGGCGCGTCAGCGGCGTCTTCAGGTCGTGGGCGATGTTGTCGGAGACCTGTTTCAGGCCTTCGTTGAGCACCGCGATCCGCGCCAGCATGGTGTTGAGGTTCTCGGACAGGCGGTCGAACTCGTCGCTGGCGCCCGTCACCGGCAGCCGCCCCGTCAGGTCGCCGCCCATGATGCGCCGGCTGGCCTCCGAAACGCTGTCGATCCGACGCAGCGCGGTACGTCCCACGAAATACCAGATGAGAAACGCGCCGAGCCCCATCGTGCCGAGCGCCAGGATCAAGGCGCGCTGCACCACGCTGCGGAAGCGTTCGGGTTCGCCGAGATCGCGGCCGACCAGCATGATCAACTGATTCGGCAAGCGCAGCACCAGGGCCATGGCGGCGTGCGGCGGCTGCGCCCCGGGCGCAGGCGGACCTCCGTCTTCGGCAGGCGGCTGCAGCGGACCGCGTTCGCCGTAGCGCTTGTAGAAGAACGGGCGCGAGGTCCAGCCGACGGTTTCGAGGACGCCCGGCTCCAGGCTCTCGACATTGCCGGACAGGATGCGGCCGTTCGGATCGGCGATGAGGTAGAGGTTGGCGCCCGGCTGGCGCGCGCGCTGCTCGACCACGCGGACCAGAAAGGGCAGGCCCCCGCGTTCGTAGGCGCGAACGAGGCTCATCGATTCCTCGTTGATCGTCTCCTGCGTCTGGGTGACGAGGATGCGCACGGAGACGGAGGTCATGTAGACCACCAGGCCGATCGCGCAGACGCCGAAGAGCAGCAAATAGAGCGCCGACAGCCGCGCGGCCGTGGTCTTCATCAGCGCGGAGAGGCGCGCGGCCGCTCCGCGAATGACCGCCCCGACGGCCAAGTTCAGTCGGCCCTGAGCATGTAGCCGGCGCCACGGATCGTGTGCAGCAGCGGCTTGTCGAAGCCCTTCTCGATCTTGCCGCGCAGGCGCGACACGTGCACGTCGATGACGTTGGTCTGCGGGTCGAAGTGATAGTCCCAGACGTTTTCGAGCAGCATCGTGCGCGTCACCACCCGGCCGGCATGCCGCATCAGGTATTCGAGCAGCTTGAACTCGCGCGGCTGCAGCGGAATGTCGCGGCCGGCGCGACGCACGGTGTGCGACAGCCGGTCGAGTTCCAGGTCGCCGGCGCGGTACATCGTCTCGACATCCTTGCCGCCGGAACGCCGCTTCAGAACCTCGACGCGGGCGAGCAGTTCGCTGAAGGCATAGGGCTTGGTCAGGTAGTCGTCGCCGCCGGCCCTGAGCCCGGTCACCCGGTCGTCCACCTCGCCCAGCGCCGAGAGGATCAGCACCGGGGTTTCCGAACCGCGAGCCCGCAGGCCGGCGATCAGCGACAGTCCGTCGCGGCGCGGCAGCATGCGGTCGACGACCAGCACGTCGTAGTCGCCCTCGTCGGCCAGCGTGAAGCCGGTGTCGCCGTCCGCCGCGACATGCGCCGTGTGGCCAGCCTCGGCGAGCGCCTTCTGCAGATAGTCCGCCGCCTCCCGGTCGTCTTCGATCACAAGTATCTTCATGCCCGCCTTATACGCGATCTCGGGCTCCTGAACTGCCATGATGTCCATTTTTCGCCTCCTGTGGAGGAACGGCAGCGGGATGTCCCGCTGCCGCAGCGCGCGTTCCGAACGGAACCCGCCGTTCTCGATCGCGCCGATGGAGCGCGACGTGCGATCAGCCCTGCTGGACCGGCAGCGCGACGAAGCGGTTGGTATCGTCCCGCTTGATCTGGAACAGAACCGCCTTGCGACCCGACTTGGACGCGTCGCTGACGGCCTTTTCCACCGCCGCCGCATTCGTCACGGCCTGCGCGTTCACCGACGTGATCACGTCGCCGGCCTGGATGCCGCGATCGGCCGCATCGCTGCCCGCCAGTACGTCGGTCACGACCACGCCCTCACCGTCCTCGGACGGCGTCACGGTCAGGCCGAAGCCGTCGAGCACGCTGCCCTCCTCTTCGCTCTGGTCGAGCGAAGCCTGCTGCTCCATGCCGGGCATCTCGCCGAGCTTGACCGTGATGGTCCGCTCCGCACCGTCGCGCAGCACCGTCAGTTCGGCGGAGACGCCGGGCGCCATGCCGCCGATCATCCGGGCCAGTTCGCGCGGCGACTTGATGGCCTTGCCGTCGACCTTGACGATGATGTCGCCGGGCTCGACGCCTGCCTTCATTGCCGGGCTGTCGGTCTGCGGCTGCGACACCAGCGCACCATCGGTGCCTTCGATGCCGAGGGATTCGGCAATCTCGTCGGTCACCGGCTGGATCTGCACGCCGAGCCATGCGCGTTCGACCGTGCCGCTCGTGCGCAGCGACGAGATCACGTCCTTTGCGGTCGAAGCGGGGATGGCGAAGGCGATGCCGACATTGCCGCCGGACGGCGAGAAGATCGCGGTGTTGATGCCCACGACCTCGCCATTGAGGTTGAAGGCGGGGCCGCCCGAATTGCCGCGGTTCACGGCTGCGTCGATCTGGATGAAGTCGTCATAGGGGCCGGCGCCGATGTCGCGGCCGCGCGCCGAGATGATCCCGGCGGTGACGGTGCCGCCAAGGCCGAACGGATTGCCCACGGCCACCACCCAGTCGCCGACGCGCACCTTGGTATCGTCGGCGAAGGTCACGTAGGTGAAGGTGCGCTCCTCCTCGACCTTGAGCAGAGCCAGATCGGTCCGCGGGTCGGACCCCACCAGCGTGGCGTCGATCTCGGTGCCGTCATCCATCACGACGGTGAATTCGGAGCCGCCGTCGATGACGTGGTTGTTGGTGACGAGATAGCCGTCCTCGGAGATGAAGAAGCCGGAGCCCTGCGAGACGGGGCGTGCACGCTCCGGACGGCCGGGACGGTTGCGCTCGGCGCGCGGACCGTTCTCGAAGCCGCGGAATTCGCGGAAGAAGCGCTTCATCGGGTGATCGTCCGGCAGGTTCTCGAAGCCCTGGCCGAACATGCCGTCGGGACCGGCCGCGGCCGGCTGCATCTTCGCCTTCACGCGAACGGAAACGACGGCCGGCGAGACCTTTTCCACGACGTCGGCGAAGCCGGGCTGCTGTTGCGTCTCGATGCGGACGGCCTCCGCGAAAACGGGGGCGGTTCCGCTCGTCACGGCGCCGAGGCCGATCGCCGATGCGATCGCAACCGATGCGGCGGCGGCTGCGAAGCGCTTGCCGGCAGTCGACTTGGGGGAGAATGGAGAGTTCATCGTGTCCTGTCCTTTCGGGTTCGGATGTGTGTGAACATCCTCGGACAGGGATTTAGGCAATCGCACATTACACCGCCATTTCCGGCGCATGAAATGTTCGTAAGGTTTGATGCGAAATGTTTGGAGGCTGGACGGATACTGCACGCTTACGTACGGGAAGCGCCGACCGCTTCGCCGCCCATCGGCGAAGACACGGATGCCTGTCCGCGCGCTAGCGCCCCTTCACCACCGTCTTCACCTTCGAACTGCCTTCCAGGGTCCGGTGCACCGGGCACTTGCCGGCGATCTCCTCGATCTTGTCGGCGAGGTCGGCCGGCAGGTCGCCTTCGACCGAGATCACGCGTTCGAAACGGTCGATGCGCTTGGCCGAGCGGCGCTCCTCGTCGGTGCAGTCGGCGCAGTCCTTCGCGTGCACCTTGGCATGGCTGACGTCGACGCTGATGCGCCCGAGCGGGATCTTCTTGAAGTCGGCATACATGCGCAGCGTCATCGACGTGCATGCGCCGAGCGCGATCGAGAGGAAGTCGTAGGGAGAGGGTCCGGTGTCGAGCCCCCCTGCCGAGACAGGCTCGTCGGCGAACAGCCGGTGCGGGCCTGCCTGCACGGCGTTCTGGAACTTGCCCTCTCCGGTCTCGGTCACCCGCACGTGCTCGATGGCGGATTGGCCCTGCGGCGCGTCCGCTTCCAGGTAGCGCGAGGCCCAGCCGGCGATGACGGAAGCCGCGAAGGCGGCGTCCGCCTCGCGCGTCAGCAGATGGTCGGCCCCGTCGAGCGATACGAAGCTCTTCGGGTGGCGCGCGGCGATGAAGATTGCCGTCGCATTGTCGATGCTCACCGTCTCGTCGCGCGGCGAATGCAGGATCAGCAGCGGCTTGCGCATCGCCTTGATCCGCTCGGCGAGGCGAACGCCGCGCACGTCGTCGACGAACTGCCGGGCGATACGAAAACTGCGCCCGGCGAGCGTCACGTCGGCCTGCCCGTCGCGCTCGATCGTCGCGAGATCCGCATCGAAGTTCGCCAGCACGTGATCGGCGTCGGCCGGCGCGCCGATGGTCACCACGGCGCGCGCTTCCGGAATGTCGGCCGCCACCGCCAGCATGGCCGCGCCGCCCAGGGAATGGCCGATCAGGAGCGCGGGTGCGGCGTGGTTCTCCCGCAGCCAGTCGGCCGCCGCCAGCAGGTCGGCCACGTTGGAGGAGAAATTCGTCGAGGCGAACTCGCCTTCGCTCGAGCCGAGCCCGGTGAAGTCGAAGCGCAGCACGGCGATTCCGGCACGCGCGAGATCGGCCGCGATGCGGCGCACGGCGATCAGGTCCTTGGAGCATGTGAAGCAGTGGGCGAACAGCGCGAAAGCCCGCACCCGTCCGTTGGGCATGTCGAGGCGTGCGGCGAGGCTCGCCCCCGAATGGCCGGGAAAGCTGGCGCGGCTGGTCATGGGCTGCATGGATGGTCCTCTCCGTGGTCGATCCGGGAACGGAGCCTATCAGCCGGGGCGGTCGGCCTCTTCCAGAATCTTGCCGAGCCGCGCCTCCTCGTCGGCCGACAGCCGGTCGCCGGGTCCCGCCCTGCGGCGCCGGCGCGTCAGCAGGAAAACGGCGCCCGCGCCGATCACCACCAGCGGCGTGGCCCAGAGCGCGAGGTTGCGCAGGTTCATGCGCGGCTTCAGCAGCACGAACTCGCCGTAGCGCGAGACGACGAAGTCGATCACTTCCTCGTTGGTGTCGCCCGCCACCAGGCGCTCGCGCACCAGAACGCGCAGGTCGCGCGCCAGTTCGGCGTTCGAATCGTCGATGGACTGGTTCTGGCAGACGAGGCAGCGCAGATGGCTCGACAACTCGCGCGCCCGCTCCTCCAGCGCCGGGTCGTCCAGCACCTCGTCGGGCAGCACCGCGCGGGCGAAGCCGCCCGACATCGCCACCGCCAGCGCGACGAGGAAGGCCGCCAGCAGCGGGCGCAGGACGGCCGTCATGCCGTCGCCTCCGCCGCGGCGAGCCGCTTGCGCCGCTTGGCCGGCGCGCCGATGCGCAGGCGCCGGTCGAGAAGGGACAGGCTGCCGCCGACCATCATCACCACGCAGCCGAGCCAGATCAGCGTCACCAGCGGCTTCCACCAGATGCGCACGACGATGCCGCCCCCGTCGACCGCATCGCCCAGCGCCACATAGACCTGGCTGACGCCGCGTGTGGCGATGCCGGCTTCCGTCGTCGGCATCTGGCGGGCGGGGTAGAAGCGCTTCGCCGAGACGATCTCGGTCAGCGTGCGGCCGCTCGAATCCATGAGCAGGAACCGGCCCTGGTCCTCGGTATAGTTGGGTCCCCGATAGGGCTGCAGCCCCTCGAACCGGATCTCGTAGCCTGCCACCGGGACGCTTTCGCCCGGCTTCATGGTCAGGATGTGCTCGGTTTGCAGCGACATCACGCCGACCACGCCGAGCGTCGTCAGTCCGACGCCGAGATGCGCCAGCGCCGTGCCGTAGGCCGAGCGCGGCAGACCCGCGAAGCGCCGCAGCGCGATCCCCGGAGACACGCTGCCGAGGCCGGACTTGGTGGCGAGGTCGGTGATCGCGCCGAGCACCAGCCAGGTGCCGAGCCCGATGCCGAAGGCCGCCAGCACGGAGGCGCGGTCGACGAAGGAATAGGTCACCAGCATCACCAGCACCGCGCCGCCGAAGGCGAAGACCAGCCGCTGCGAGGCGGCCCACAGGTCCGCGCGCTTCCAGGCGAGCAGCGGCCCGAAGGGCACGGCCAGCAGCAGGGGCACCATCAGCGGCCCGAAGGTCAGGTTGAAGAACGGTTCGCCGACGGAGATCTTTTCCCCGGTGATCGATTCCAGCACCAGCGGATAGAGCGTGCCGACCAGCACCGTCGTCACCGCCGTCGACAGGAACAGGTTGTTCAGCACCAGCGCCCCCTCCCGCGAGATCGGGGCGAAGATGCCGCCCGGCGTCAGCGTCTGCGCCCGCCAGGCAAACAGCATCAGCGCACCGCCGATGAAGAAGACGAGGATCATCAGGATGAAGACGCCGCGCGCCGGATCGGTCGCGAAGGCGTGAACCGAGGTCAGCACGCCCGAGCGCACCAGGAACGTGCCGAGCAGCGACAGCGAGAAGGCCATGATGGCGAGCAAGAGGGTCCAGATCTTCAGGGCCGAGCGCCGTTCCATCACGATCGCCGAATGCAGCAGCGCCGTGCCGGCGAGCCAGGGCATGAAGGAGGCGTTCTCGACCGGATCCCAGAACCAGAAGCCGCCCCAGCCGAGTTCGTAATAGGCCCAGTAGGAGCCCATCGCGATGCCGCCGGTGAGGAAGATCCAGGCGGCCAGCGTCCAGGGCCGCACCCAGCGCGCCCAGGCCGCGTCGATGCGCCCCTCGATCAGCGCCGCTATGGCGAAGGAGAAGCAGACGGAGAAGCCGACATAGCCGAGATAGAGCAGCGGCGGATGGATCGCCAGGCCGACGTCCTGCAGGATCGGGTTGAGGTCCTGGCCCTCGATCGGGGCCGGGCTCACGCGCACGAACGGGTTCGACGTGGCGATGATGAACAGGAAGAAGGCCGATCCGATCAGGCCCTGGATCGCCAGCACGTTGGCCCGCAGCGTCGCGGGCAGGTTGCGTCCGAAGGAGGCCACCAGCGCGCCGAAGAAGGTCAGGATCAGCACCCACAGCAGCATCGAGCCTTCGTGGTTGCCCCAGGTGCCGGTGATCTTGTAGAGCATCGGCTTCTGCGAATGCGAGTTCTCGACCACGTTCAGCACCGAGAAGTCGGACAGCATGTAGGCCACCGTCAGCGCGGCGAACGAGATCGCCGTCATCGCGAAGCCGGTCACAGCCACCGGCCCGGCCGTTGCCATCAGCCGGGCGTCACCGGTCCGAGCCCCCACCAGCGGCAGCACGAACTGCACCAGCGACAGCGCGAAGGCCAGCACGAGCGCGAAATGTCCGGTCTCGACCATGGTCGGCAGTCCTCCCCTTCCGCGCTATTCCGGCTGCCAGACGCCCTGCGCCTTCAGGCTGTCGGCCACTTCCTTCGGCATGTAGGTCTCGTCGTGCTTGGCCAGCACGCTGTCGGCCACGAAGACGCCGTCGCCGCCTAGCGTACCTTCCGTCACCACGCCCTGTCCTTCCCGGAACAGGTCGGGCAGGATGCCATCATACACCACCTTCACCTTGCCGGCGCCATCTTCGACGCCGAAGGCGACGCGGGTGCCGGAGCCGCGTTCGACCGAGCCCTCCTCGACCAGCCCGCCGAGCCGTATGCGCTGGCCCGGCGCGATGCTCGCCGTGGTCAGGTCCGCCGGCATGTAGAAATACGACGATTTCTCGCCGAGCGCATAGAAGGTCAGGCCGGCGGCGGCACCCAGGAAGGTCAGCCCGCCGGCGATGATCGTCAGTCGCTTGCGCTTTCGCTTCATCATGGTTGATCCTCCCCGAGCCCGAGACCGGCGGCGAAGGCCGTCAGACCGCGGGCTTGTTCCGTGTCGGTGCCGAGCGCCGTCACCCCGCGGGCCAGCGCATCGCGTGCATCCGCCCTGCGGTCGAGCACGAGATAGGAGCGGACGAGCCGCTGCCACCCCTCGGCGTCCTGCGGGTTCTCCCTTAGCCGCTCGTCGAGCCGCTCGACCATGACCTGGATCATGTCGGCGCGCTCCGCGTCGGAAAGCTCGGCGGCCGCCTCCATGTCCTCGCTCGACGGGCCGGGAGCGGCTGATGCCGCGCGGCGCTCCGCTTCCGCCGTCGCCTGCGCCAGCGTCTGCTCGACCACGGGCCGCCACGGCGATTCCGCCGCCAGCGTGGACAGCAGCGCGCGCAGGTCCGTCGCCGCCGCAACGAGATCGCCCTCCTGGGCCTTGGCCGTCGCGAGGAAGAATTTCGGCCGCGGATCGGCCGGATCGAGCGCTGCGGCCCGCTCGAAGGCCGCCGCGGCATCGGTCGTCACCACGCCGCCGGAGCCGGCCATCAGCGCTTCGCCCAGGCCCGTCCAGCGCGGCGCGCTGTCGCCGAGCAGCCGGATGGCATTGCGGAAGGCGGTGGCCGCTTCGCCGGCACGGTCGAGCCTGAGATAGATCGGCGCCACCACGTCCCACCCCCGACCGTCCTCGGGATTGGCGCGCAGATGCGCTTCGGCGCGGGCGACGAGTTCGTCGATGGTGGACGAGGCGGGATCCTTGGCGAGCCTTTCGGCCAGCGGCTGGCCGGCCATGTCGGGCGAGCCGATCGCCGAATAGAGGCCCCAGCTCATCACCGGCACGGCCACGACCGCCGCCATGGCAAGCCCGCGCACCAGCGCGTTGTCGCGCGGAACATGTCCGCCGTTCTGGTCGTTCGTGTCGAGCTTGAGGATGCGTCGGCCGATCTCGGCGCGCGCCTGGGCCGCCTCCTCCTTGCCGATCAGGCCGCGCCCGGCGTCGCGCTCGATCTCGGCCAGCTGGTCGCGGTAGACCTCGATGTCGTGTTCGCGCGCGCCCGCCACCTCGCGGCGCGAGCCCGAGAGCGGCAGGATGATGGCGAGGCTCGCGATGACCGTGAGCAGCCCGAGGACGATCCAGAACACCATGCGACCTCACATAGCGATGGTTGGACCGCATTCCAATCGCCTCGCCGTGCGGCTATTTGGCGGCGCCTTTGCAGAAATCGACACGCTGGCACGATGCGCACGCCGCCGCACCGCTTCCGCCCCGTCAGGTGAGCGGCGTCCAGCTGCCGTTGGGGCTGCGGCAGGCGGTGCCGCGGGCGTCGTTCTCGTCCGCGCCGGAACCGACGGAATGGCTGTACTGGCGGCAATCCTGTGAACCGACGCGATACGGCTGGGCTGCGACCACGCGGCCGGTGACGCGGCCATCCTCGCTGCGCCAGGCGACCGGCGTGCCCGGCGCGGTGTATTCGAGCGCACGATACTCCGCCTCCAGCGCCTTGCGGCGGTCGCGGGAGCTGAGGTTGGCGCCCAGAGGCCCGCCGATCAGGCCCCCCTTCATGGCGGCGATTATCGAATCGGCCGTCGCGGGCCGTGACGCGGCCGATCCGGTGAGCGACGTCGTCGTGCAGCCGCCGAGACCGAGGCAGGCGAGTGCCACCACGAGCCGTCCAGTCGTCCTGCGCATTCGCTCTCCTGTCTCGCCTTCGGCCGAAGCGGCCGGATAGGGCTCTTGTATGTCGGAATTTTGGCCCGGGTGAAAGTGAGGCGGCGGGTACCGCGCATCGATCCTGAAGGAACATGAACGACAACTGCTCGGTTCCGTTCCGACCGACGTGCCTCACCGGCATTGTCGTCAGGAGGGGCGATGGATCTCACCCCGGCCCCGGCAGCCGTACCTCGGCCTTCAGCCCGCCGAGGTCGGATCGCGAAAGCTTCAGCTCGCCGCCATATTCGCGCACGAGATCGTTGACGATGGAAAGCCCGAGGCCCGTGCCGGGCTTGCTCTCGTCGAGTCGCTTGCCGCGCCGCAGCACGTCGCGCGCTTTGTCTTCGGGGATGCCCGGCCCGTCGTCCTCGATGGACAGAAGCACCGCGCCCGCCTCCTCGACGAGACCCACGCGGGCGCGGGTCTTCGCCCATTTCATCGCATTCTCGAGCAGGTTGCCGACGATCTCCTCGAAATCCTCGCGCTCGCCGGCGAAGATCACCTCGCGCCCAGGCTCGACGAAATCGAGTTCGATCGTCGCATCGACCTTGCGGAACACGCGCACCAGTCGCTGCAGCGCCTCGCGGGTCGGCGTCCGGTAGACGACGCTGTCGCGCTGGGCGGCGATGCGGGCGCGCTGGAGGTAGTGCTCCACCTGCTGCTGCATGGCCGAGGCCTGCTCGACGATCAGCGCCCCCTTGGCGCCGCCCATGGCGCGGCCTTCGTTCAGGAGCACCGCCACGGGCGTCTTCAGCGAATGCGCGAGGTTGCCCACCTGCGTGCGCGACCGTTCCACGATGCGCCGGTTGTTCTCGATCAGCGCGTTGGTCTCGTTGGCCAGCGGCTCGATCTCGGAAGGGAACTTGCCGTCGAGGCGGCTGGCCGTCCCCTCGCGCACCTGGGAAAGCGCGGTGCGCACCTTGTCCAGCGGCCGCAGGCCGAACAGGATCACCAGCGCGTTGACGGCGATCATCGAGACGCCGAAGACCGAGAGGTAGGAATAGAGCTGCCTCTCGAAGTCCGAGATCTGGAGTTCCAGTTCGCTGCGGTTGCCCATCACGCGAAAGCGGGCGATGCGGTTCTCGGCATCCAGGATGAAGTCGTTCTCCAGCACGTCGACCCGCTCGCCGGTCGGTCCCTGCGCCTGGTAGAGCCGCTGGAACTGGCTGTCGAAGGGAATCTCGGCCACGCCCGGCGCAGGTATCGCGGCCGTCATCGACGGCGAGCGGATCATCCCCGTCACGCCCGCCGACACCGGCTCCACCGCCCAGTACCAGCCGGAGCCGGGTTGCGCGAACTTCAGGTCGTAGAGGTCGGGCGCGCCGTTCAGGGCGCCGTCAGGCGAAATCCCGACGGTCGTCACCAGGCTGTAGAGATGCGCGGTCAGAAGATCGTGGAAGCCGCGTTCGGCCGCGTCGCGGTAAAGTGCGGAGATCAGCGTGGCGATCACCACCAGGGCTGCGACCGCCCACAGCGTCGAGAAGGTCACGACGCGAAACGACAGCGATCTCAGGCCGAACTTCACCCGATCTCTCCCACGGCCGGTGCGCGGGTCCGTTTCAAACCTGCTGCTCGCGGATGCGATAGCCCATGCCGCGCACGGTCTCGATCAGGTCGACGCCCATCTTCTTGCGCAGGCGCCCGACGAAGACCTCCACCGTGTTGGAATCGCGGTCGAAATCCTGGTCGTAGAGGTGTTCCACCAGTTCGGTGCGCGACACCACCTCACCCATGTGATGCATCAGGTAGGCGAGCAGGCGGAACTCGTGCGACGTCAGCTTCAGCGTTTGCCCGCCCACTTCGGCCTTCGAGGCCTTGGTGTCGAGCCTGAGCGGCCCGCAGACCAGTTCGGACGAGGCGTGGCCGGCGGCACGGCGGATCAGCGCGCGCAGGCGGGCGAGCACCTCCTCGATGTGGAAGGGTTTGGCGACGTAGTCGTCGGCGCCGGCATCGATGCCCGCCACCTTGTCGCTCCAGCGGTCGCGCGCCGTCAGCATCAGCACGGGCATCTTGCGCCCCGCCTCGCGCCATTTCTCCACGACCGTGATGCCGTCCATCTCCGGCAGGCCGATGTCCAGCACCACCGCGTCATAAGGCTCGGTGTCGCCGAGGAAGTGGCCTTCCTCACCGTCGAAGGCGCGGTCGACGACGTAGCCGGCCTCCGTCAGCGCCTCGACGATCTGGCGATTCAGGTTCTTGTCGTCCTCGACAACCAGTATGCGCATGATTCCTCTGCCCCGCGGTTCGTCCACGTCTCCTGTGCACGACCGGCGCCTACTTCACAGTGAATTAATTCGCAGGGACCTGCTTGCGCACGACGCGGGGCGGCTGCCCGCCCTTGGCGGGGACGGTGTAGACGATGACGCAGACGGTACGGCCGCCGCGATTTTCGGCGACGGCGCTGCGCACGGTGCCGCCTTCGCCGGCGGCAATCGAGCGGCCGATCGCGCCGCAGTCGGCGGCGGCCGTCTGCACCAGCGAGGGCGCAGCGAGCGGCGCCAGCGGCAGTTGCGCCTGGCCGGGCGTCGTCGCCGCCAGGAGCATGAGCGCGGGCACGAGGCGCCGCAGGGGAGCGAGGAAGGTTTTCATGCCGCCTTGATAGCCCGTCGCCTCTGAACGGGGCATGAATGGTCGGGTCCATTGCTTCGTTTCGGCGCCATCCTGCCCTCCCGCTCCAACCGCCTGCCCGCGGCTATTTGATCCTGCTCGTCGCGACGATCCGGCCCCACAGCGCAACGACGCCCGAAATGGCGGCCGCGACCTGCAGTATCGTATCCGTCACGGCCGAATTGTCGAGCCCGGCCATCGGCAGGCCGAAGACGCCGCCCATCGTGGTCGCGATCGTGACGATCGAGGCCCAGACGGTGCGCGAGAGATACCAGGGCTTCTGTTCGGTCATTGCACGTCTCCTGTCTTGGTTGGAAATCGATGGCGTCCGGATGCGCCGCCGCAGGGCGCGGCGGATCGAGCGCGCGAGCATTGTCATGGCAGGTCGACCGTGAGCGTGGCGGGCAGGCCCGCCGTGCCGCCCGGCCGCTTCCTCTGGCGCACGGACACGACCGCCGATCCGCCGCCGCCGAAATCGGCGGCGATCGCGGCTGCGTCGTAGGTCCAGGCGGGTGCGGTCGTCTCGGCCGAACGCTTCAATGCGCCGCCGGGCGTCCGTATCTCGACGAGATAGGCCTCCGCCTCCTCACCAAGCGGGATTTCGTCGGCGTCCCATCCGTCGGCGCCGATCCGGCCGCGACGGATCCAGGTCACCGCAAGGTCGCCGCCGGTTTCGAACGTCGCGCGCAGGTGCACGGGCGCCAGCGGCAGCGCCGCGCGCAGCCCGCCCGTGGCCGTCTCGACCGCAAAGACGTCGCTCTCCAGATCCGCGCCCGCCGGCCCGACACGCCAGTTGAGCGTGAGCCCGGCTTCCGCTGGCTTAAGCCCCGCCGTCGGCACGGCGCCGTCCAGCAGCACGAAGGGCGCGCCTTCCGCAGCGCCCGCCAGCATGGCGTCCTCGGTTCCGAGCTGCCCGCGCAGCAGGTCGCCCAGCCGCCAGATGTCCGGCGCGATCTCCTCGGCGGTGCGGAACTGCACCACCTCCCAGGCCCCGCTCTGCGACAGGATCGCCGCCGCGTTGCCGCCATTGAGCTGCTGCAGCGCCGATATGCTCTGCAGCGCGCCGCCCGAGAGCGAAACGCCGATCGTCGCGCCCCGGTCGAGCCGCCCCGGTACGCCTGGTCCCAGCGCTCCGGTCAGTTCGCCGAGCCTGGCCGCGTCCGGCAGCGCCGTGCGCTGCTCGAAGCCGGTGTATTCGGGCGACACCTGAACGACCTGGCTGCGCCAGGGCTTTGCCCAGGCGGCAATGCGCAGTTCCCGCCAGGGCTCGTCGATGCCCGATGTCAGCGGCAGGTCGATCAGGTACAGCGCGGGCGCGGCCAGCGCCGGCGCGGTCTCGTGGGTGGCATCGCCCAGCGTGGGTGCAATGCGGGCGGGCGCCAGGCGGTCCACCCGCACGGCCTTCACCTGGCGCACCAGCCCCTCGTCGATCTCGGTCACCACGAGATCGTCCGCGCCGAAGGCGGCCGGCAGCCGCACCAGCGCGCCCGGCCGCACGCGCCGCTCGCCGGCGGGCAGCGAAAACGCCATTTCCTCGCGCTCGCGCCAGTGCCGCTTCAGCCAGTCGGCCGCCAGTGCCTCCGCAACCGGCGGCTCCAGGCAGCCGGAAAAGCCCAGCCGCTCCTGCCCCGGATTGGCCGCCCCGTCGCGGCGGCGCCGGGCCGAACCGGCTTCGTGGTCGTTCAGGGGGTCGCGGAAGGCGACGATCACCTCTCCGGCCAGCGCGTGGTCCGGCGCGCGTACCGCCGTCACCGTGGCGCCCTCCTCCGGCTGCACCAGCGCCTCGAGCGCCAGCGCGGAACCTGATGCGGCACCTCGCCGGCGCGCGGTCACGCGGCCGTCCTCCATCCGCAGCGACAGCCCGAACAGGTCGGCGACGGGTTCGATCGCCGCGCGCGGCGAGGCCGGTTCGGAGATCACGTAGCCGCTCGCCCAGCCGGCCGCGCCGTCCGTCTCGCCCGCGCCCAGGCCGTGGTCTGCGAGGATCGCCGCGACGAGATCGCCGGACGACGGGTTGCCCAGCCGACCGTTCAGCCAGTGGCCGGCGAGCCAGTTGCCGCCGTCGCCCCAGACGTCGCCCGCCAGCGGAAAGGCCGGGAAGGGCCGCGCGTCCCAGGCCCAGAGATAGATCCGCTGCGGGTCGACCATGCGGCCGCCATAGACTGGCGAGAGCGGGTTCGCCTCCGGCGCGAACCCAGGCGCCTCCGGGCCCCAGAAGGAGAGGTGCGTCTCGATGAACCGTCGCTGCGCGAGGTCGTCGCGCCCGCCATGCGAGAAGTGCGGCAGCCCGCTTTCGCTCGATTTCGGATCGGAAAAGACATTCGGCTGGTTCGGCCCCTTGTCGATCGCCGGGCAACCCAGCTCCGTCAGCCAGATCGGCTTGCCGCGCGGCGTCCAGGCCGTCGGGCTTGCCGCCTCCACGCCTCCGGTCCGGTCGACATGGGCGTTCGCCCACCAGTTCCACAGGTCCTTGAAGCGGAACACCCACGGCTTGCCGTAGGCCCCGTCCGCGATCGGTGTGCGGATGCGCGCGCGGCGGTCCTCGTCGTGGGCATAGAACCAGTCGTAGCCTTCGCCGGCACGGAGCGCCGCCCGCAGCGCGGCCGGATCGTTCGGTCCCGCAGCACCGTCCGGATTCGAGCCGTCATGGTCGCCGTCGCGCCAGTCCGACAGCGGCATGTAGGCGTCGATGCCGACCGCGTCGATCGCCTCGTGCGCCCACAGCGGGTCGAGATGGAAAAAGACGCTGCCCGAACCGTCCTGCGGCTGGTGACCGAAATATTCGCTCCAGTCGGCGCCGTAGCTGAGCTTCGTTCCCGCCCCCAGCATCGCCCGCACGTCGGCGGCAAGGGCGCACAACGCCTCGACTGCCGGAAAGCTGTCGTCCGCACCGCGCACCGTCGTCAGGCCGCGCAGTTCCGAGCCGATCAGGAAGGCGTCGACGCCGCCGGCCAGCGCCGCGAGCTTCGCCTGATGCAGCACGAAACGGCGATAGCCCCAGTCGGCCCCGCCGCCGGAGAAGTGCACGTGCCCGCCCGAGATCGAGAAGTCCCCCGGCGCCGCCGCGCCGAAGAAGGCTTCCACCTGCGTGCGCGCCGCAGCCGTCGCGTCGACGCTGCCCGTCCGGCCGGCGGCCGGGTGACAGGTGATGCGGCCGCGCCACGGATAGGCCGCCTGCTCGGCCCCGCCGTGCGGGTCGGGCAGTCCGTTGCCGGCCGGCACATCCATCATCACGAAGGGATAGAGCGTGACCGAAAGTCCCCGCGCCTTCAGTTCGCCGATCGCCGCCACGATCGTGTCGTCCGACGGCGAACCGCCATAGGCCGCGCGCCCGCCGGCCTGCGACACCACCAGCGCCGCATCGCCCGTCACGTCGCCGACACGCCATCTGGCCGCGACGGCCGGCCCGTCCCGATCGGTCACCGCCGGCCGGATACGGCAGTCGCCCGCGCGCAGGTCGTCGCCGAACCAGGCCACCACCAGCGCCACGTGCTCGAGGTTCGGGCACAGCGCCTGCAATTCGTCGAGCGAGGCCGCAAGATCCGTCGCCGCGTGCAGCACGTGCCGGTTGACGATCGTACCCTCGCCCTTGCGGCGCTTGTGACGCACGGGGTCGGGCGCATAGCCGAACTCGGTCGAGCCGGGGATCAGCACCATCGCCGACACCTTGTCGCCCGTCCCGCCCACCGGGCGGATCACCTCGAACTGCAGCTGCGGCAGCCGGTTGCCGAAGGCGTCGAGCGGCAGCCGCTCGAACACCACATAGGCCGTGCCGCGATAGGCCGGCGCGTTGCCGGCGCCCTGCTTCGCCTCGATCAGCGGGTCCGGTGCCTGGTCCTCGGTGCCGCGATGCAGGCGCAACGTCACCTCGTCCAGGTCGAGTTCGCGCCCGTCGGCCCAGATCCGGCGGATGCCCGCAACCGGCCCCTCGCACAGCCCGAAGGCGGCGCTGGCATGGTAGGAATAGCTCGTCACCTTCGGCCCGCCTTTCGAGCCCTGCCGGCTGGTCTCCTTCACTTCCTCGAATCGCGTCGCCCAGATCAGCGTCGCGCCCAGCCGCGCCGTGCCGTAGAGCCTGGGCATCGGCGCGCCGTCCTCGGCCGTCAGCACCTGCGCGGAGCCAAGTCGCGGTCCCTCAATGCGGCGCGTACTGTCGATCAGCGCCCGGTCGATCAGATAGCCGCCGATGGCGCCGGCCGCCGTGCCGATCGCCGCTCCGGTCGCGCCGAGCAGGCCTCCGAGATAGGCGCCCGCCGCCTGCAGGATGATGGTCGCCACGGCTCATTCCTCCGGTCTTTCGGGAAAGGCGAAGGCGCCGGCGATGCGGCGGCGCCATTGCGGCACCAGCGGCGACACCGTCACCGCGTGGCCTTCGTAAGCGTGGACGAACCTTTCCGGCGCGACCAGGATTCCGGCATGCTTGGCCGCGTAGTGCGGCTTCCAGCGAAACACGAGCAGATCGCCCGGGACCATCTCGGCCACGGGTTTCTCGCTGCAGTGGCGCCGCGCCGCCGCGATCAGCGGATCGCCCTTGCCCGCCTCGCTCCAGTCGCGCGCATAGGCGCCGGGATCCTCCGGATAGCGGCCATGGACGGCGCGCCACACCCCGCGCACGAGGCCCAGGCAATCGCAGCCCACGCCCTTGCGCGTGCCCTGGTGGCGGTAGGGCGTACCGACCCAGGCGAGCGCCTCCGCCACGATGGCGTCGTTGATCGGTCGGGTCATGGCCTGCCTCAGGGCACCAGCGGCGCGCCATCGAACACCTGGCCCTCGGTCGCGTAGCCATAGGCCGCGTCGTTGCCGGGCAGGTGCGGAAAGCCGCGGAAGTTCAGGTGGTTGGAAAACTTCGCCTTGCAGGTGGAAAAACGCTTGTCGCAGCCCGCCAGGATCGTGAAGCCGTCGCCCGGCGAAGGCAGGCCCGCGCCGTCGCGCCACAGCACGAGTTCGGTCCCCGCGCCCGAGACCCGATGCGACAGCACCCGAACCGTCGAGCCAGCCACCGCGCCGCTCGTCGCCGTCAGCCGTCCCTCGGCGAACCAGCCGGCCGTGAACGCATCGAGGCCGGTCACGCGGATCGTGTCGGCCGAAACCGCGGCCGCGACGGCTCCCACCGCCTTCAGCGCCGGCTGGTCGAGGTCGACGCCGCAACGCTGGTCGCCCAGCTCGGCATCGCAGGCACGGCGGAACCAGCGCCCGCCGATCCGGTCCAGCGCCGCTTCCGGTCCGTCCAGTTCGGCCACGAAGCGGTTGTCGGCCCGCGTGATCCGCCCCACCGTCTGGGTGCGGATCGCTGCTGCCTGTTCGGGCGCGCGCCAGTTGACCAGCAGCGTCTCCACCGTCGCGCCGTCCCAGCGGCCGGCCGCGATGTCCTCCGCCGTGATCGTCGCCGCGCTGAGCGCGCCTTCGATCTCCACCGTGTCGGCTGCAAGCCCCAGCGTCTCGCGCGCCTCGCTCGCGGTGAACCCGCTCTGCGGTGCAAAGATCGTGGCGTCCGCCGTCAGCGGCCGGTCGTGGTCGGTGAAGCCTGCCACCGTGCCGTCGCGCCGCGTCACGCGCCAGCAATGGCACAAGCTCGTCGCCTCCCGCGCCAGATGCGCGGCCAGCATGTCAAAACCGTCGCTCATGGCAGGATCTCGATCAGCGGTATCGTGGGAATCTGGCCGGCGCGGAAGCCGGCGAGGCTCACCGTCAGCCGGTCGGTGTCGAAGCGCACCGGCACGTCGAAGACGAAGCCTGCGGTCACCGCCGCGCCGTCGGCCGGCAGATGGCCGGGCAGGAAGGTCACGCTGCCGGTCGCGTGATCGACGCTGAACTGCGTTTCGGCCAGCTGCTCGATCCCGCCGACCGCGACACGCACGCTTCCCGCAACCGGCTTTGCGATCGCGCGGCGGTAGGCATCCGCCCCCTCCCCATAGATCTTGGACAACTGGAACACCGCCGTCGTTCCGTCGCCCGTACCGAGCGTCTGGTCGGTCGACGCCGGCGTCTCGTGCGGACGGCACGACTTCATGTCGAAGGGGTCGCGGAAGCGGAAGCCGTGCAGCGAGCCGCGCCGCGCCTCGAAGAAGGCGACGACCTCGTGCACGTCTTCCAGCGATCGCAGTCCGGTGCCGGCGTCGTAGCTGCGCCGTGAACCGGCGAACCTGGCATTGCGGCGCTCGTGCCCGGAGGTCAGGAGCACGATCTCGTTGCGCCGCATCGGCCCGCCTGTCGCCCCGAAGGACACCGCGACCGGGAACAGCACCTCGTGGAAGGCCTCGAACGTGCTCATCGCCCACTCCCCGGTTTCATCACCGCCCGCTGCCTCACAGCGTCCGCGCCCCGCGCGCCACGGCCCGCGCGATCATCCCGGTGATCTGCGCCTCCGACTTTCGGAACGACGGCGCGTCGGGCGTCGAGACGTTGAAGACGACGCTCACCGGCGCGGCCCCGCCCCCCGCTGACACGCCCAGCCGTCCGTCCGGCCCGCGCGACAGCGGCATGATCGCCTCTGCACCCGCCTCGCCCATCAGCCCGATGTTGCGGCCGGCCGGAAAGAAGGTCGGCGTCGACACGATGCCGCCGTCGGCGAAGGGCGTCACCCGACCCGGCACGCCGCCTTTCTCGAAGGGCAGGAGCCCCGCCAGCCCGCCAAGGATTGACGAGACGGCCGATCCCGCCAGGTTGCTCAGCGGCTGCAGCCCCTGGCCCAGCGCCATGCCGGCGAGATTGAGCCCGATGCGGCGCAGCACGTCCTCCAGCGCCTTGCCCTGCACCACCGCGCTCGCCAGTCCCTGCGTCAGCTGCCGGCCGAAGCTGTCGGACAGCGACGACAGGTTGGCCAGGGCCTTGTCGACGGCGCTGGTGTCGATCTCGAACGAGACCTCCGGTCCCTCGGTCATGGTCGTTCCTCGCAATGGTCAGGAAAATCGGGAGCAGGGAAAAGTCAGGCCTGGCCGGGGCGGTCCGGGAAGCGCCGCATCAGCGCTGCGAGGTCGTCGCGCCCCGGTGCGCCTTGCGTCGTCCCTCCGAGCCCGAGCGCCGCCGCCGTTCGCGGGGCGTCATCGCCCAGAAGGCCTGCGGCGATAGCCGCATCGCGCCGAGCCCCGCCGCCATCGCCGCCTCCCAGGGGAAGGGCTCGGGCGCCGGGACGGCGGTGCGCGATGCGGCTAGCGAGGGTTTGCGCCGGCATCTCCGCCGATGGCGTCGCGACCGCGGCCACCGGGGGCGCCTTCGTCGCCGCCGGCCGGCTTCGCCACCCCGAAGGTCGCGGCGAGGAGGTCTGCGACGACGGCCGCAAAACCCGCCGCGCCGCCCGGCGTCGTCATGGCCAGCACGTCCTCGTCGGCCACGGCCGCACCTCCCCCGCGCAGGCCGGCGCCGATCACGCGCGCCATGTCGCGGGCCGACAGTCGGCCGGTGGCAAACCGCGCCACCAGCGCCGACAGGTCCTCGGCGGCGAATGCGCTTTCGAGTTCGGCCAGCGCGCCCAGCGTCAGGCACAGCCGCATCCGCGTCCCGTCCAGTTCGGCCGTGATCTCGCCGCGTCTCGCATTGGCGTGGGTCATGCGGCGAACCCCAGGCTGCCTGCCGATTCCAGCGCGATCTCGAAGGTCACCTCGCCGTCATGCGCGCCGGAATATTCGAGCGCGGTGATCTGGAACGGTCCTTCGACGGTGCCGAAATCCGGGATCACGAACTGCCAGGCGGCGATCTCGGAGCCGAAGAAGCGCGTGCGGATCGCCGCGTCCGACGCTGCATCCTTGAAGATGCCGGCGCCCGACACCGAGGCCCGCTGCACCCCCGACCCGGCCAGCAGCTCGCGCCAGCGCCCGGCCGAGTCCGCGTCGGTCACGTCCACCGTCTCGGCATTGAAGGCCAGCCGCTTCGATCGCAGCCCCGCCACGGTGACGAACCCGCCCGCGCCCGTCGTGTCGAGCTTCAGCAACAGATCCTTGCCCTTCTGCGCAACCATGCGCGGACTCCTTTCGTGGTGATGGTGGATGATGGGGGAAATGGCGGTAACCGAGGGGGCACGTCCCCTTCTCCCCGTCCCGCAGGGAGAAGGTCCCGGAAGGGGTATGAGGGGCTGCGGGGGGCTGCGCGGGGACCGATAGCAGTCGCCATCGGCACCAGTTCCCAAGGATGGCCCAAGCCCGTGGCCCGCCGCGCGTGGCGCAGCGGCGTCGGACCAGCCGACGCGCCGCAGCGGGCAGGCCGGATTCGATCTCGGTCGCAACTTCAGGTGCCGGCGGCTAACGGGATTGATCAGCGGCCGACGCCTGCGGACCGGGTGATCCGCGACCTGCCACCGCCGCGGCACCCGCGGCAGCCCCGTCGCCGGTTACGTCAGTGCCAGGACGCCGTCGCCCGCCATCGCGCCTTCCGCGGCGAGGAGCTTCCTGGACCGGGCCCGGATCCGTCTTGCCGGCGATCCGGCATAGACGCCCCAGGGGTCGAGGCTCCGGTTCACCAGGGACAGTGCGCCCACCGCGCTGCCGTCGCCGATGCTGCAACCTGGCAGCACCACGGATCCCGAACCGACGATCACGTGGCGGCCGATGCGGATGCAACCTGCCTTCGGCACGAGAAACCCGCGCGGCACCGTCGGGTTGGTCAGGCACGCGCCGGAATAGTCATCGGAGACCGAGTATATCCGGACGCCCTGAGACAATCCCGCGAAATCTTCCAGCACGACACCCGCACCGGCATAGATATCGGCATGCGAAGCGAGGTGAACGTAGCTTCCGATTCTGAGGCTTCCACCTGCCGCGCTCAGCACGCAAAATGCGTCGATGCGAACATTGGAGCCGAATTCGATCCTCTCGACGTCCACAAGAATAGCCTTCTCGTGTACGCGGACGTTTTCGCCGATGGATCGAATCCCGAGATCGAGTAGTTCTTCCCTCTGCAGGTACCCGCCACCATAGATCTTCATCACGTGCGCCCCTCCACACGTGATGAACATAGCGATCAACCTGAGGATGCGCAAGATACTTCAATGAAAAGCATATCGTGTTGCAATCAAGGGATGCGCGGAGAGCCAGCATCCCGTGCGATGACACAACCCGGCGTGGCGCCTGTCCTCCGTTCCATCATCGATGGAGGGCGGCCATCATCGGGCACGGAGCGTGCTCCCTGAACGTCACCTACCGGCTCGTCCACCCGCCATACCCATAGATTTCGTTCGGATCGTTCGCGGCACAGAATCGTGCGGTTCGATCGAATTCGGAAAGGTGATCCTGGATTCGTCCGGCTTCGGCCGTCACGAACAAGAGGGCCTGGGTCATCGACCAGTGCATCTCTTCCATTCCCAGCTGGGTGAAGTGTCTCCACACGTCACCTTTCGTCTCGCAGACGATCGTTCTGGACAGCCACGCTGCCGCCTTCTTCAGATGTGCGTTCTCTTCAGCCTCGGCAGAGCCGGCGACCATGCCGAACATTGCTCCAACGGCGACGGCGATCTGAAGATGCTTCATGTCTGCGTTCCCCTCTGATCGACGCATGCCGCTTGCGAAGCCGCCCACGCTGCGGCGCGCAACGGCAAGATAGAGTCACTGCGCGATGCGGACCACCCCTCACGCCCCCGGAATGCAAACCCCCTCATACCCCCGCCCCGTCGTCCGGCCCATCCGCGACGGGCGATCGGGCGGGCGGCAGGCGACGACGGTCAGGCCGCCGGGGTTGCTGGGCAGCGACGACAGCGAGGCATCGCCCGGATCGAAGGTCGCGCTCTCGCCGGGGCCGATCGTGAAGCTCTGCGCGCAGGGCGCGGGGTTCACCTCGCCCGGCATGCACAGGCCCACGGTGATCGGCTCGTTGCAGATGTTGGTGGCCGCGCGCGGTTGCACCTGCCCCTTCATGCCGCGCGTGCAATGGTCGACGTCGTCGCGCAGCGAGGTCCGCTGGTAGGTCCCCGTCAACCCGTCGATCAAAGGCGGAAACAGCGCGGCCACCGCCACGCCGATCAGCAGCCCGGCCCAGAGCGGCACGCGCTTCGGCCTGGCGGTACTGTTGGCCACGAACAGCACGGCGAATGCGGCCCAGGTCCCGAGAAACAACTGCCCCGACGTGACCACCGGCAGTGCGGGCAGTGCAGGCGTCGCCCGCCAGGCCTGCGCCAGATAGGCCAGCGCCGGCGTGACGAGATAGGCCCCCGCGACGCCGATCAGCAGCAGCCTGAAGAAAGACAGGCGCGGCTTGCCGGCCTGGAAGCGCAGCACGACGGCCGAGAGGGCCGTCGCGATGCCGATCAGGACGGCATTGGGAAGAAGCTCCGGCATGGCGCACCCTCGCTGACCGGGCACGATGCTGCACCCGGTCAAGACCTGCCACAGGATGGCGCCACGCTCAACACGAGGCTGCGACGCATGAGACCCGTTGAGCGCCCCGAGTGGCGTCGCGAAGTTTCGACCGCGAAAAGAAACGCGTCAGCGGACCGGTTTGCCTAAACCACCTCCACCAGCGCCCGGAACCGCGCCAGCCCGTGGTGCACGGCCAGGTCCTCGTCGTAGCGAACCTCGGTGAACTCGAGCCGCATCGACACGAGCGCATGGCCGTCGAGCGGCAGCGGCTGGTCGTCGAGCAGGGCGGCGATGCGCTCCAGGATCGCGAGCGTCTCGGCCTTGCCCTGCGCCTTCGACCAGACGTGCAGCGTGAACAACTGCTCGACGCCGCTCTCGGTGCCGGTGCTCCAGTCGTAGAGGCTGGTGCGGCCGAAGGTGACGTAGGGAAACGGCGTGTGCGCCGGAACACGGTCGAAGACGCGCGCTCCGCCTGTCAGCGCCGACAGTTCCGCATCCTGCGACAGCGCGGCGAAGACCGCCTTCTGCAGTTCAAGCGCCGTTCCGCCCATCGCTCCCTCCCTTGCGGCGACGGCGGCGCCTGCGCACCACCAGCCGCCGAACCGCTGCCTTGCGATCGCGCGGCTGCTGCAGGCCGGGGTCGAACGTCTCCAGGCGGTCATGCGCCAGCGCCATCAGCGTACGCGAAAGCCCTTCCATCGTCACGCGAAACCCGATCCTCATCGTCCCTCCTCCCGGACCCGGCAGACGAGGAATCGTCCCGTCTCGTCCGGATCGTGAACCGTCTCGATCGCAAGCACCCGGCCGCCGGCCGCAAACCGCATGCCGCTCCTCACGTCGGGGCGGGCGCGCAGCGTCACCACGTGCGTCACGGTCGGCAGCGCCTGGTCGGCGCCGAAGCGCGGCACCGCCGCCACCGGTTCCAGCGCCGCGTGCAGCGTCGCGATGGCCGTCCAGTTCGGCGTGAAGCCGCCTGCGCCATCGGGCTCGGGCGTCACTGCCTCCAGTGTCAGGAGCCGGCGCAGCCGTCCGGGGTCGATCCGCCGGGCGCGCATCACAGCCGCCTCGCCCGCCAGCCGTCGGTCAGCCGGCGGAACCCGTCGGGGACCGACACCGGGCGGTCGTCCGGCCCCCAGGCGGCACGGAACTCGTACCAGTGCGCCACCAGAAGCAGCATGGCGCGCTTGAGCAGGTCCGGCACGTCGGTCCCCGCCTCGCCGAAACCGGCGCGGAAGTCGATCTCGATGCCATTGAGCGGCGCACCCGGGGCCGGACGGGTCTCGACCCACAGCCGCGCCGGCCGCGACAGGCCGTCGAGCCGGTAACCGGACGGGTCCATCGCCGCCGCCTCGCCGTCGGCGCCGTGGAGCGTCACCGACAGCACCTGTTTCACCGGATGACGCGCGAGCGTCACGATTCCGCCCGCCGGCCAGGCGTCGAGCGCCAGCCGCCAGTCCTGGTCGATCATGGCGACGCCGGTCTGCATCTCCACCTCCTCGCGCGCCGCACGGATCAGACCGGAGAGCAGTTCGTCCTCGCTCTCGTGCGCAATCCGCAGATGCGCCTTGCAGTCGGCGAGCGTCAGCGGTTCCGCGCCGGGCGGAACGGTTCGAAAGAGCGCCATCGCGGCCACCTCTGGCTTGGTTGGGGAACGGAGCGGACGGCTCCGTCATGTCGCGGACCGTTCTCGCCGGAAACGAGGATGACGGCCCCCCGCACGGGTCTTGCCCGCGGCGGGGGGCCGCCTTCGCCGCCGGTGTGGAGGGAGCACCGACGGCGGATGGTCTCGGCGCCTCGCGGCGCCGCAGGCCTCACGCCACGCCGAACTTCAGCAGCTTGATCGCGTCGAAGTCCTGCACCCCGCCGCCGACCCGCTTGGTCGTGTAGAACAGCACGTAGGGCTTGGACGAGTAAGGGTCGCGCAGCACGCGCACGCCGGTGCGGTCCACCACCAGATAGCCGCGCGCGAAGTCGCCGAAGGCGATCGGCGTGGCGTCGGCGGCGATATCGGGCATGTCCTCGGCCTCGACGACCGGGAAGCCCATCAGCATGGCCTTGCCGCCCGGCTGGGCCGGCGGCTGCCAGAGGTAGTTGCCGTCGGCATCCTTCAGCTTGCGCAGCGTCGCCTGCGTCCGGCGGTTCATCACGAAGGCCGCGTTCTGGCGGTAGCCGGCCTTCAGCGCATAGACGAGGTCGACCAGGACGTCGGACGGATCGGATGCCGGCAGCGCACCGGACACGCCGGTCCCGATGGTACCGATCTTGGCCCATTCCCAACTCGCCTCGGCCACCTTCGGATAGTGCAGGAATCCCGTCGGCTTGTTGGTGCCGTCGCCGTTGACGAAGGCAGCGCCCTCCTGGACGGCGAAGGCGGTCTCGATCTCGGCGGAGATCCACTGGTCGAGGTCGACGGCCGCATCCTCCAGCAGCGCGGCGGTCGCGGCCGGCATGGCGTAGAGTTCGGCGGTCTGGAACTGCAGTTCCGAGAGCGTCCCGCTCGCCGTCTGCGGCCGCAACGCCGTCTCGGCCACCCAGCCCGTCGCCGGGCCGGCCACCGCGAAGGGCTTCTTCAGCACCGCGCCCGAGACCTGCCGCACCGAGGCGATGCCGCGGACGGGCGAGATCTGCGCCAGACGCCTGCCGATCGCCGCCTCCAGCTCGTCGGGCACCAGATAGCCGCCGTCCTGGCCGGAGCCGTAGGACATCGCCTTGGCCTCCAGGCCGCGCAGATGGCGGTCGTCGCCCGAGCGGACATAGGCCTCGAAGGCCGACGCATGGTCGGATTTCGTCGTCACTCCGTTCGCCAGGCCGAGGATCGGCCGGTTGAGGCGCAGGATCGCCTGGTCCATCGCGTGCTTGTGCTCGTCCAGCGAACGCGCGATGCGGTCGACCTTTTCCGACGTCACCACGTCGGGGCCGGCCTTGCGCTCCATTTCGGCAAGCCTCTGGTCGTTCGCCTCCTTGAAGGCCTCGAACGCCGTCCACACCTCGGAAAAGGCGGCGTTCAGCGCGCCGCCGCCCGGCACGGCCTTGTTTTCCAGTCCTTCATTCCACTGATCCATGGGTCGGTCTTCCCGTTTCTGCCTGAGTTTCAGTTGCGCGACGCGGCGAAGGCCGCGGCGCGGGTGGTTCCGTCCATCGCCGCGGGCGCAGGCCCGGGTCCCTGCAGTGCCGAAAGGCGCGCGCCCGTCAGCATCGGGAAGGTGACGATGGAGATTTCCCAGAGGTCAGCCTCCAGGATGTGCCTCAGCCGCGTGTGCGGATCGGTCCGGGCCCGGATGGTGCGGAAACCGATCGACAACCCGTCGACCGCTCCGTCGACGATCAGCGCGGCGAGCGTGCCGGCCGCGCCGACCGTCAGGCGGCCCTGGACGGCGAGGCCGCGCGCATCCTCGCGCAGGCTGGTCCACACCCCCACCGGCCGCGCCGGATCGTGCTGGAACAGCATGCGGATGCCGCCGGCGCCGCGTTTGGCCAGCGCCGCCGCGAAGGCTCCCGCCTCCACCACGTCGCGCGACAGGTCGGCCACGCCGAACAGGCTCGCATAGCCGGCAATCCGCAGGCCTTCGCCCGGTGGAGATGCCGCTGCCGGCCCGCGCGCGGCCACCGCCGCGTCGTCCGCGAACATGCGCTTGCGCGCGAAGGACATCGCCTCCGTCGTCATTGATCCTGCTCCCTTGGAAATCGTCGGCGAGGCGGCGCCCGCATTCTTCCGGCCGGCTTCGGGACGGCAGGGCGGAAGCGGTTCCGCGGCCAGCGTCGCGCGGCGCGCCGGGGCAAAACCCGCTCCGCAGGCCGATGCCGCTGCGTCACCTCCGAAAGTCCTGTGCGCGCCGCCGCCTCGGCGGCTTGCACAGCATTGTTGGCAAGGAAATGATATGATATCGATTGTTTGGTGTATCAGTGGCCCCGGCAACCGAGGCGAGAAAGCAATATCGAATGAGCTACCGTGACTGGTCTGCCGGGTGGCGTCACTCACGCATGAGCGGTGCTTCGTCCATCGGGACCGGAGCGA
This sequence comes from Aquibium sp. ELW1220, assembly GCF_030398385.1. Lineage (GTDB taxonomy): Bacteria > Pseudomonadota > Alphaproteobacteria > Rhizobiales > Rhizobiaceae > Aquibium. The sequence goes on from NZ_JAOAOQ010000040.1 coordinate 35,044, forward strand.
TCGCCAGGCGTTTGCGTCTCGACGTCGAGCAGATCCGTCCGGCCCATGTCCGCATCGCCGCCGTCGGCATCAGCCTGCTGCTATGGGTCCTGCTGATCGGCCTGGTCGTCTGGCTCTGGTGAGCCGCGGCGCCGGACGGCCCGCCCCACCGCCCGGCCCGTGCATCCGCAGAGCCGCCGCGTGAATTCGCCGCCGGACAGCCGCCCGCACCGCGGGCCGCGTCACCTCAGCCGCCGTCGCGCACCCGGCTGCCGCGCCTGAACGCCCGCATCACGAAGCCCAGCGCCCACCAGGCGGTGAGGCTTGCCGCCGCCGCGCCGAGCAGCATGGTCTCAGCCGGCCCGATCGCCCCTGCGATGCCGAGTTCGGCGACGATCTTCAGCCCCGCCGCGCCGCCGAACACCAGCCCGCAGGCCGTGCCCACCGCAAAGCGGATCGCCGCTTCGCGCCGCCCGCGCGGCAGGATGTAGGCCAGCGAGATCGCGGAACCTGCAACAGCCCCCGCTCCCTTCGCAGCCCATATCCAGGCGGCCTCTGAAAACTCGGTCATGGACATGGTTCCGTTGCCCCTGGTTGACTGGGCGCGGCGCCCGAACGCCCCGCCCCTATTCCCTATCCACCACTCGCCATTCGCCATTCGCTATTCGCTACTCCCTCCCCCATACCCCACCGCCTCCCGCTTCTCGTCGTCGGTCAGGAACCCCGCCGCGCTCACGCGCTGCCACAGCGCCTCGCGTTCGGGGGCCAGCGCGCCGATGGCGTCGAGGTCGTACCAGAGCTTCAGCCGGCCCGACCGGTCGAGCAGGCGGGACAGGGCGGCAAGCGTGCGGCCGGCCATCGGCAGCACGGTCAGGCGGAAGAAGGAGCGGTTGGCTTCGGCGTAGTTGGCGTAGGTCGCATCGCCGGGGATGCCGAGCAGCATGGGCGGCACGCCGAGCGCCAGCGCGATGTCGCGGGCGGCGCCGTTGCGGGCCTCGGTGAAGTCCATGTCGCGCGGCGTCAGGCCCATCGCCTTCCAGTCCAGGCCGCCGTCGAGCAGCAGCGGACGGCCGGCGCGGGATGCGCCCGAATTCCGGTCCAGCTCGGTCTTCAGCCGGTCGAACTGCTCTTCGGTCAGGCTGCCGCCGTCCTTGGGCGCATAGATCAGGGCGCCGGACGGCCGGGCCGAATTGTCGAGCAGCGCCTTGTTCCAGCATGCGGCGGCGTTGTGGGTGTCGAGCGCGGCCATCGCCGCCTCCAGCGGCGGGAAGCCGCGATGCTCGTCGAGCGGATGGAACAGCGCCAGATGCAGCGCCGCTCCATCGGCGCCGAGCGGGATGCGGCGGCGGGTACCGGCGGCCTGGTAGTCCAGCGCCTGCGGCCAGCCGGCGCCGTCGCAGGCCACCGTCACCTGGTCCGGGCGCAGGAGATGCATCTCGGTCGATCCGTGCAGCCCCGAACTCATCTCGACATAGGCGTTGCCGGCAATCAGCAGATGGCCGTGCAGCGTCTCCAGGAACTCCGCGCCCGACTGGCGCGCGTTCGGCCGCGCCATCAGCGCCAGCGCCGGATGATCGGCGCGCTCCTGTCCGTCCTCGTAGGCCAGCAGCTGCAGGCCGGCCACGGCCTCCGCCACCAGCTTGACGGCCCGATGGGCGACGGGATTGCTCATGTAGCCCTCGCGGGCGAGGCCGGCATAGTCGCGCCGCGTCCAGCGCGCCTCGCCGGCCATGTGCAGCGCCACGAAGCCGGCCGTCTGCTTGTGCTCCGGAGCACCGGCGCGCGGGGTCGTTCGCGGGCGCGGCCACGGCCAGGTCAATCGCATGGAGGTCTCCATCCTGTCGGGTTGGTTCGGCTGCTTCAGATCGTCCGCACGCGGGGCTCGCCGCCGCCGCGCAGCATCAGCTCGCTGATCGCCCACACCAGCGCGTCGAGCCGGTCGGGCGAGCGGCCCGACGACAGCCCGTCCGGGCCGAAGTCGCACATCTCGTCCTCCAGCGCCGGAAAGCGCGCGGCGTGTCGGACGCGGCCCTGCTCGTAGAGAGCGGCCACGGGCTCTGCGCGCACCCATTTGCTGCGGCTCGCCCGCACGCTGCGCACCGGCACCGTCGCATCGACGCTGCGGATCACCGCCGCCACCATGTCACCGCCCTGGTTCACCTCGGCGACGATGCAGTCGGCCTCCAGCTGGTGGAACAGCGCCACGGCGCACGCAGCCCAGCCTTGCGGCGTCAGCCCCTGCACCGTCGCATCCGCCAGCACCAGCGCCAGGTCGGGCCTGGCCAGGCCCGCCGCCACGATGCCGCAGGCATCCGAACTGCGCCGCGAGCCGGCCGGAGGGTCCACCGCCACGACGATGCGCGACAGCGGGCGGCGGGCCAGGTCCGGCGCCAGCGCCGCTTCCACCCGCGCACGCGCCCACAAGGCATCGGAACGGTCCTCGATCAGCTCGCCCTGGAGTTCCTGCCGGCCGAGGCTCGTGCCGGCATAGCGCGCCTCGACGGCGGCGATGAAATCGGCAGCGAGGTTCCTGGCATTGTCGCGCGTGGTCATGCGCGTCAGCTCGAAGGCCGGGTCGGCCATCAGCCGGCGCACCAGCTCGACCGGCCTCGGCGTCGTGGTGATGAGCTGCAGCGGCCGCCGTCCCAGCCGCAGGCCGAACTGCAGCATGTCGAAGGTCGCGTCCATGTGCGTCCACTTGGCCAGTTCGTCGCACCAGGCGGCGGCGAATTGCGGGCCGCGCAGGCTGTCGGGATCCTCGGCCGAGAACATCTGCGCCACCGCGCCGGAGCGGTCCCACACCAGCCGCCTCCGCGATGCCTCGAAGCGGGGACGGTCCTGTCTTGCAATCGTGCGGATGCCGGACGGTCCCTCGATCATCACCTCGCGCACGTCCGACAGCGTCTCGCCCACCAGGGCGATCGAGCCATGCGTCTCATGCGCGTAGGGCGACAGGCCGCAGGCCACGCCGTGCACCCATTCGGCGCCCAGCCGCGTCTTGCCGGCGCCGCGGCCGCCGATCACCATCCAGCCGGCGCGCGCGTGCGGCAGAAGCCGCCACAGCGGATACTGCGCGTGCCTGGCCTGCCCGGCCCAGCTCTCGAGGTAGCGCCTAGGCGTCGTCCTGCGGGCGAAAACCGGCGGCGAGGAGCCGGCGAGCTTCGAGCGCAGCCAGGTGGACGATGCGCTCATTGACGTCGCGGACGTATCGGGCGAGATCTTCGTCACTCGTGGTCTCTTCTTCCTGCACCCGATCCAGCGCGCGGGCTTCCCAGCGTTCCAACATGCCGGCGAAGGCCGAGAGGCCGTCGATCTCCTTCTTGTCCAGGCCTGTGTCGCTGCATTCGGCGCGCTCGATCAGCGCCGCCATCTGGCTGATCACGAAGGCGCTTGCGCCGGCCAGCACGGACGCCGCGTCGACTGCATCGCGCGGCGGCCGGTCCGGACCCGCCGCGCCGGCCTGCCACGCCGACGTCACGGCGGCCGGCCCGTCCGGTCCCTGATCCGTCGGGGCAAATTCGATGCGTCCGACGGCGCCGTCGGTCCGATCCGCCCCCGCGTCGCAGGCCGCCGCGTCCGGCCCGGGCGGCACCGGTCCGGCGCGCTCGTGCTGCGCCTCTCTTGCGGCGCTGGCGGCGATGATCTGGCGCAGCAGCGCCTGCACCTGCGAAAGGCTCCAGTCGATGCACTGCCAGTCCTCGGCGACCGACCGCGCAAGGACCGCGCCGGCGTCGACACCCATCAGCGCCGCGACCCGCCCCACCGTCGAAGGCGCGCCTTCGCAGAGCGCGCGCGCCGCCATCCACTGCAGCACCGTTCCGCGCGGCATGGCCTCTCCTCGACATGGTCCTGATGGATCCGCCGGCAGCCAGCCGGGCCACCCTGGCCTTCCGGCCCGGGCAGCGCTCTTCAGGCGCAATTTTCCGACGATAGCGAAACCCTACAGGATCACCGTCACGCCGTCAAGGACTATTTTCCTATTTTCCTGCACCAGGCCGCGATGAGGCACGGGCGCGGAAGAAGCCGGGAGACCGGTCGGGCAGTCCGGCAGAACGGTGCTTGCCGAAAAAGGCCAGGCGCCGCTTTCGCGTGGTCCCGAGAACTGGCCCGCGGCAATGACCGCCGGATGTCCTCGCAGCCGAAGGAATGGCGCGGCACGGCTCCGGCAATGCGGCCTCTCCGTGCCGGTCGATACTCTCTGCGCAAGCGCTCTCTGCTAGCGTTGCGGAAACTGAACGGGAGCGAGATGGCGTTATGGACCCTCTGGACCTGGGCGTGCTGGATTTCTGCAAGACCATCGGCCTGGCCGAGGCGGAGATCGCCGACGACGAACTGCTGCTCGTCGTTCAGGACCATCTGATCACGCTCGCGCTCGACCGGGTCAGGGGCAGCGTGGTGATGTTTGCGGCCGCCGGCGAGGTCGGGTCGTCCGAGACGTCGCTGCGACGGGTGCTCGAGCTCAACCATCTCGGGCAGTCGACCGACGGGTTCTGCCTCGGCCTGGAGCCGGGTGGCGACCTCGTCGTGCTGTCGCACCGGCTCGACACGGAGGCCTTGCGCAGCGGCCGGCTGCACTCCGATTTCGACCGGTTCGTCACCGTCCTCGAACGCTTTCGCGCGGGTTTCGACACGGCGCCGGAGCCCGAGGCCGGGGCGCACCAGGCGCCAAGCGAGGACTGGATCAAGATCTGACGAATCGCGCCAAGCGCGGATGAGAGGGATTCACCATGAAGATCGAGAATTTCACGCGACTCGTGCAGGAAGCCTCCCGTGACGCCCGCGTCACCACCGGCGTGAACAAATATGGCGACGTCGAGCCCAAGGCCGGGCTGACGAGCGGCGGCCGTTTCGTCGAATGGGTCAAGAACCGCAAGGAATACGTCGCCCAGAACCAGACTGCGCGCAACGAACTCGCCAAGTCGCTGACGGAGACCTATGGCGAGGGTTTCGACGTGAAACGCCTGAAAATGGCTCCGGGCCGCGCGCTGACCGTCGGCGATGTCGCCGTCTGGATCAAGCGGGCCGAGACCTACACCGCGAGGGTCGGCAAGCAGAACGAGACCATGGCCAAGGCGACGGTGCGGGACTTCGACGCCACCGTGAAACAGGTCGCGCTCGAAAAGAAGTTCACGGCGCCGATCCATCCCAAGCTCCTCGAAGCGACCAGGGTCCTCGTCGAGCAGACCATCGCCAGGCGACCGCCCAACCTTCCGCCGATCGGGGGCGAGAGCGCGAAAGAAGTCATGTCCGACCTGATCGGCGGGCTGATCGACGGATTGCGCAAGCACGAGCAGAACGTCGACGGATCGCTGCGCTTCAAGGATCGTCCGCTGCTTGAGCGGGTCATCGGCTTCGCCCACAAGACGAGCCTGACCGGCGTCGATTTCTCCCGCGTCCTCAAGGAGGTCGCCACCGCTCCCGTGGACCGGAACGACAAAACCCTGCCGGAAGTGTACAACCGTGCCGTGGATTCGTCCGCTCGCGTGGTCGACTTTCTGCGCACCACCGATCTCGGCGACGCCGACAGCCTCTGCGGCAACATCAAGGAGCTGATGCACTCCATCGGTCTGGAGATGGAGGAAGCCTCGATCCTCAGTGAATTCACCTTGAAGATGAAAAAGCTCGATCCCGACCAGACCACGTCCTACATCAGCACCGCGATCGCAACCGGCATCCTGCGCCTTGACGATCATGAGGTTGCCAAGCTCTCGAAGACGCTGAAATCGCAGGAGGTTCGCGATCTGTTGGGCCTGCTCAGCGGCATCGGCGCGGGATTCCCGCAGGACGCGCGCGGCATGACGTTCTACGCCTACGCTGGCGAGACGAACATCATCGCCAAGAAGACCGAGACTGTTTTGCAATCGATCATCACGGCCGTCGCCAATCATCCCATGTCGGGCAGCTTCACGAGCGGCTCGGTCCAGAAGACGGAGTTCAGGAAGCCGGACGACGTTCCCGAGAACATCATGCAGGCGGTCAAGAACCACCAGGGCTTCGAAGACGGTGTCCTGATGACCAACTAAGTTAGACATCCGACCCGATCGAGCCGGAGCGGCGACCGTGGCCGCTGTCGCTATCGGCGGGTCGAGTTGCGGTCGAGGCGCCCGTCTGGACGGATTGCCGCTGTCGAAGCGCGGTCCTCTCTCCTCGCACGCCGCGGGTCCGGCCGCTCAGCCCGCCACCACGCCATGCGTCAGCGCACCCAGCGGCGCGGAGAAGGTCAGCACCAGTCCCTGCTCCGCATAGGTGCTCGACACCTCGCCGATCGCGCCGAGGCTGGCCTTGATCAGCCGCGTGCCGAAGCCTGCGCTGCCGGCGCCGGCAACCGGTTTGCCGGTCGTCTCCTTCCAGCGGAAATCGAAGCGCGGCTCGCCGCCGTCGCGCGCCACGCACCAGGCGATGTCGATCGCACCGCCTGGATGGCTGAGCGCGCCGTATTTCATCGCGTTGGTAGCCAGTTCGTGCACCACCAGCGCGAAGGTCAGCGCGGCCTGCGGCGAGAAGTCGACGTCCGGCCCCTCGATGCGCATGCGGCCCTCTTCCACGAGGTGCACCGACAGCGTCGCGTCGAGCAGCAGGCGGAAGTCGGAGCGCTGGAAGTCCGTCGACAGCAGGAGGTCGTGCGCGCGGGCCAGGGCCGAGAAGCGTTCGAGCAGCAGCCGCTCGACCTCCTCCAGCCCGCCGGCACGGCGCAGCGTCTGCGAGGCGATCGACTGCAGCACGGCGATGGTGTTCTTCACCCGGTGCGCGAGTTCGCGCGTCATCAGGCGCTGGCGGTCCGCGGCCGCCTCCAGCTCCACGAGATGGTCACGCACCTGGTATTGCCGGCGCCGCCCGTTCAGCGCCCAGCGCACCGCACTGACGAGGCTTTGCGAACTCATCGGCCGTTCCAGCGTGATCATGTTGACGATCTCGACCGGCATCATGCGCCGTAGCTGCATCTGCTCCGACATCGACTGCCTGCGGCTGACGATGAAGATGAAGGGATAGGCCGACCAGGCGGGCTGCGCCTCGATGGCCGAAACGAGGCCGCCCCAGTCGCCGCGCGCGGCTGCCTCCTCGGTCATCAGGATCGCGCCGGTGTCGTCGCACAGCGCCGCCGCCAGTTCTGCCAGAGTGCCGATGGGAAGGCCGGTCAGCCCGTGCGCGGCCAGCGTGGCGCGGATGTTCTCGGCGTCCCGGCCCGCGGGTGCCAGGATGTGCACCGTCTCACTCTGCGGCTGCATCCGACCGGTGTTCCATCAGCCTGTCCTCGTCGCCGACATAGTGCGGCGTGCCGGTGAGAACGCCGTTGAAGTCGGTCAGCCCGTTGCCGACCCGGATGCCGCCACCGTCGATCAGCAGTTCGCGGATGACGTCCTCGTGCGCGCCGCCGCGGTTCTTCAGAACCGACATCGCCTTGCGGATGCGGCCCCTGGCCTCGAAGAAGCGGAACAGCATCACCACGTCGGCGATGTAGGAGATGTTCACGTGGCTGCTCGTCATCGAGCCCACCAGCCCCGATTGCGGGTTGATCAGCAGCGTCAGCACGCCTTCCTGGCTGAGATAGGACAGGAGTTCGTGCAGCTGCAGCAGGAGCTGCTTTTCCTGCGGCATGGAGGTCAGGTATCCGTTCATGCTGTCGAGCACGATCACGCGCACGCCGCGCGTCTCCACCTCCTGGCGGACCATCCAGGCGAAGTGGCCGGGCGTGATGTCGGCCGGGTCCACCTGCACGATCTTCAGGAGCCCGCTGTCCAGATAGGGCTGCGGATCCTGGTTCATCGCCCGGGCGCGCGCCATCAGCGTGCCGATCCGCTCGTCGAATTCGTAGACCGTCGCCGGCTCGCCGCGGGCGCAGGCCGCCAGCGCGTAGCTGAAGGCCACCGTCGTCTTGCCGCTGCCGGCGGGGCCGGTCAGGAGCACGCTCGTCCCGCGCATCGGGCCGCCCTCCATCAGCCCGTCCAGCGTGGCGATGCCGCTGCCCACCCGTTCGCCGGAAAAGGGCCTGCCGTGCTGCGACGCGATCAGGCTTGGAAACACCCGCAGCTTGCCGGTCTCGATGGTCATGTCGTGATAGCCGGCCGAGAAGCGGATGCCGCGCATCTTCTGCACCTGGCAGCGCCGGCGCGCCGCGCCGAAGTCCAGCGTGTCGCGCTCCAGCGTCACCACGCCATGGGCGATCGAGTGCAGGTGGTTGTCGCGCCCGCCGGCGCTGGTGGTCATGTCGTCGACCAAAAGCACGGTGATCGCCTTGCCCGAGAAATACTGTTTCAGGCCCAGCACCTGGCGGCGGTAGCGCAGCGAATCCTGCGCCAGCAGCCGCAGTTCGGACAGGCTGTCGAAGACCAGCCGCGTCGGCCGCACCGCCTCCACCCGTTCCATGATCATGTCGACGGTCGCCGACAGCTCCACCTCCCAGGGGTGCAGGATCGTCTGTTCCCGCCCGTCGCCCAGGATCTCCTGCACCGCCGACAGCTCGAACAGTTCGATGCTGTCGAGATCCCAGCCATGCGACATCGCGATCGCCGACAGCTCGTCGCGGGTTTCCGACAGGGTGATGTACAGGCAGCGCTCGCCGCGCGCGGCACCTTCGAACAGGAACTGCAGCGCCAGCGTCGTCTTGCCGGATCCGGGCGCGCCTTCGACGAGATAGACCCGGGCCGGCGTCAGCCCGCCGCCCAGGACGATGTCCAGGCCTTCGGTGCCGGTGGAGATCCGCGGATCATGCGGGTTCACGGCCTCGGGAACATCGGGCTTCGGCATGTGTTGGGACGGCGTGATGAGGGCGGCTCCATGCTGTCCGGTCCGGCCGTCGGTGCGACGGTCCGGTCCGCTGGGTTGGTTTCGGCCGGCCGGTCATTGTCTGGTCCGGGTCGGCCTTCCTTCCGATCCGACGGCGCCAGCACCGTCCGATCCGTCCCATAATGCCGCCGCCCGCCCCGGGTTCCCTTGCCCGGCGGCGCCCGGGCGAGCGCGCAGCCGGCGGCTGCGGGCGTCCCCTGCACGGCGCATCATCCCGCGCCGGCCGCCGTCCCCGCGGTCCGGCCACGGGACGGTCTAGCGGCGATGTGAACGTCCCCCGTCGCCCCTCGATGCGCGAGGAGCGGTCGTCGGGCCGGGTCGTTCAGCTGAAGCGGCAGCGCTGGAGGAAGGGCAGCAGCACGCGCAGCACCTCGTCGGGCGCGCGTTCTGGCATCAGATGTCCGCCGCCGACGGAAGCGCCGGATACGTCGTCGGCCCAGGCGCGCCATGCCGCGAGCGGATCGCCGCCGTCGGCGCCCGCCGGCCAGCAGTACAGGACCGGGCATGCGATCCTGCGTCCGGCCGCCCGGTCGGCGCGTTCGTGCTCGACATCGATGCCGAGCCCGACGCCGTAGTCGGCAAACATCGCGCTGCGCCGGCCGGAACGAGCGATGGCGGCGTGGTAATCCGCCACCGCGCGGGCATCGAGCAGGCCTTGTCCACCCGCCAACTGCCCGAGCATATGGTCGAGATAGGCGCCCGGATCGGGGCCGAGCAGGCGCTCCAGCAGGTCGGGCGGCTGCGTGAAGAAGAACCAGTGCGGCCCGCGCAGTCCCCGCTGTCCGTCGATACCGTCCCAGATGTCGAGTGTCGGCACGACGGTCAGCGAGGCGTATCCCGCGACGCGCTGCGGGACATCGAGCGCCAGCCGGTATCCCGCCCGCGCGCCGCGATCATGCCCGACGACCGCGTATCGCGCGTGCCCCAGACTGTCCATGAGCGCGTCGATGCAGGCGGCGATGGTCCGGCGCGGCGGTTCCCGCGCCACGTCGGCGCCCGCAGCCGGCTCGCTCTGGCCGTAGCCGGGCAGGTCCGGCACGACGACCCGGTAGCCCGAGGCGGCGAGCACCGGTGCGATGCGGTGCCAGGCGGCGAGCGTCTGCGGCCAGCCATGCAGCAACACCACCGCCGGCCCCTGCCCTCCCTGGAGGACCCGCAGCAGCGTGCCGTCCGGCAGGCGCAGGCGCTGCTCGGCAAAGCCCGCAAACAGGGCCTCCATGTCGGTGAGCGGCGGCTGCATGGCTAGCCCCGCCAGAGGATCGGCCGCGAGCCGCCTGCCGCCTCATCGCGGCGGTCGGGACCGGTCGGGCCGGGCCGGGCCGCCTGCGTGACGTCGCTCATTGCTGCCACTCCATGGCCCGCTTCACTCGCGGCCCAGCTTGTCCCATATCTCGACCGCGCTCAAGGTACACTCGCCACCGAAGCACGATCCCGCCCACGCGCGCCCCGCCATGTGTCCACCGACACAGCGATTTCAATCCCGGCAAGCTCGGAGACGACGTGTTGATTTCGGCGCTTCTCAGGGCGGTGGATGGCGTTCCCTCCGGCGTCGGGACTTTCCTCTTCAAGGACGTGGCGCCAGGACCGGCGAGCCCTCGCAGCGGCCTGGCGATCTCCGCGGCTCACGCCCGCATCGAGAGAGCGGCCGAGCGGCTGGCGCGGCAACGCAGGCAGAAAGTACATCGCGTTTCGCTCGAGGAGCATCGTGGTAAAGTACACGTGCGGGTGCAGCTTTCCTGAGAATTCCCCTTTCCCGGCTCGATCCCTGCGATGCATTGACGAGGCGATGTAACTGTCCTCTCCTGTCTCCCCCCTTGCCCGCGCCCCCGGTCCGGTGCATGAATGGCGGCCGCCCGAAATTCGCCCGCATCCCGGCACAGAACCCGTTTCCAGGGACGTCGAACCGCCACAGGCCATGGAAAACCCGTTCGAACCGAAAGACCCGCGGACGCCGCGTGCCGCCAGGCTGCTCGAGATCGATGCCTGGCTCGATTCCACCCTCTATGACGCCGGCTTCTTCCTGCGCGACCGCTGGGAGCGCATCACCGTGTTCTTCCGCCGCTTCCGCGTCTACGGCCTGCAGCGGGCGGTGGTGGAAGTGGCTTCGGAGGGGCTGACGCTGGGGGCCGCCGGATCGGTGGTGCTGCTGGCGCTCGCCATGCCGGCCTTCGAGGAGACGGCCGGCGACTGGCGCGCTCAGGCCGATTTCGCCGTCACCTTCCTCGACCGCAACGGCACCGAGATCGGCCAGCGCGGGCTGATCCAGCGCGATTCGGTGCCGGTGGACGAGATGCCGGACGTGGTGATCAAGTCGGTGCTGGCCACCGAGGACCGGCGCTTCTTTGCACACTGGGGCATCGACTTCCTCGGCCTCGCCCGCGCCATGACCGAGAACGTCCGGGCCAATTCCGTCGTCCAGGGCGGCTCCACCATCACCCAGCAGCTGGCCAAGAACCTGTTTTTGACCAACGAGCGCACGCTGGAGCGCAAGGTCAAGGAGGCGTTCCTGGCCGTCTGGCTGGAGATGAACCTCTCCAAGAAGGAGATCCTCCAGCTCTATCTCGACCGCGCCTACATGGGCGGCGGCACCTTCGGCATCACGGCCGCCACCGACTTCTATTTCGGCAAGGGCATCAAGGACGTGACGCTGGCCGAGGCGGCGATGCTCGCCGGCCTGTTCAAGGCGCCGGCGCGCTATGCGCCGCACATCGACCTGCCGGCGGCGCGCGCCCGCGCCAACCAGGTTTTGACCAACATGGTCGAGGCGGGCTTCCTCACCGAGGGGCAGGTGCTGGCCGCGCGGCGGCAGCCGGCCGCCGTGGTCGACCGCGACGGCGCCAAGAATCCCGACTATTTCCTCGACTGGGCCTTCGAGGAGGTCAAGCGCATCGCCCAGCGCATGCCTGGCCACTCGCTGGTGGCGCGCACGACGCTCGACCTCGGCATCCAGGCGGCGGCGGAGGAGGCGCTCGAATTCCACCTGCGCCAGCACGGCAAGGAATACGGCGTCAAGCAGGGCGCCATCGTGGTCCTCGACAGCGAGGGTTCGGTGCGGGCGCTGGTGGGCGGGCGCGACTACGGGCTGTCGCAGTTCAACCGCGCCACCTCGGCGCAGCGGCAGACCGGCTCGTCCTTCAAGCCCTATGTCTACGCCACCGCCATGGAGAAAGGGTTCACGCCCGACAGCGTCATCTCCGACGCGCCGATCACCTGGGGCGCTTGGTCGCCGAAGAACTACACGCGCGGCTATTCGGGCCGCATGACCCTGTCGACGGCGCTGATCAAGTCGATCAACACCGTGCCGGTGCGTCTCGCCAAGGAGCATCTGTCGATCCCGCCGATCAAGAAGCTGACCGAGGAGATGGGCGTGGAGAGCCCGGTGTTCTCCGACAAGACGATGGTGCTCGGCACCTCGGGCATGACGGTGATGGACCAGGCGACGGGCTACAGCGTCTTCGCCAATGGCGGCTATGCCGGCACCCGGCACGGCATCGTGCAGCTCGTCACCCATGCAGGCGACGTGGTGTGGGACTGGCGCCGCGACGCACCGCCGCCGAAGCGCGTGCTGTCGGAGCAGGCGGTCGCCTCCATGAACCAGATCCTCGTCCAGATTCCCGAAATCGGCACCGCCCGCCGCGCCGCGCTGCAGGGCATCCGCAGCGCCGGCAAGACCGGGACGACGCAGGCCTACAAGGATGCGTGGTATGTCGGTTTCACCGGCAACTACACCGGCGCCGTCTGGCTCGGAAACGACGAATTCACGCCCACCCGCAACATGACCGGCGGCTCGCTGCCGGCCATGACCTGGCAGCGCCTGATGACCGCCGCCCACCAGGGCGTCGAGCTGAAGCCGATCCCCTACATCGAAAAGCCGTTCCTCGACGAGAACGGCAAGCAGACGGATGCGCCCGTCGTCGCCGAGGGCGCGTCGGAGGGCGACGAGGCCGGCGAACGCGTGCCGGTGCTGTCGGCGCGGACGGCCGCGCTGCTGCGCGCCATGTCGGACCTCTTCCGCGATTCGCCGAAGCTCTCGGCGGCCGGCGAGAGCGAAACCCTTTCCTCGCTTTGACCGGCAGGCCGTCGATGCGCAGTGCACCCGCCGGGCGAGCCGAACGATGATGCGACTGGTGTCGTCCGTCGGCCTCGTCTTCATCCTCGCCATCGGCGGTGGCGCTGCGTCGGTGCATGTCGCGCTCGATCGTCTCGCCGGCTTCGACGGCCTGACGGTCGGCCCGTGGATCGCCTTCCCGAACCGCGGCACGCCGGGCGCGGACCCCTATTCCAAGGCGCGTTTCTCGCGCAATGCCGAACTGCCGCTGGGCAAGGCCGAGGGCCTGGCCTTCCTGGCGGCTGCCGATTCGGCCGGCGAGCCGCTGCGGCGGGCCTGCAGCTACCGGATCGAGGGCCGGCTGCCCGCGGCACGGTTCTGGACGCTCTATCCGTCGGACGCGCAGGCCAGGCCGCTGCCGGCGCAGAAGCTGCGCTGGCCGGGGCTGCATTCGATGCAGGTCCTGCGCCGGGCCGACAATTCCTTCGAGATCGTGGCCAGCCCCGCACCGCATCCGGGCAACTGGCTGTCCACCGGCGGCGCCGGCACGATGAACCTCGTCCTCACGCTCTACGATGCGCCCGCACTCGGCAATCCGGATGCCGCCGAGGTGGAACTGCCCCTGATCTACCGGACCGGCTGCGAATGACGCGGGCCTTCCACATCCTCGTCCTCGGCGTCGTCGGCGCGGCCATCGTCCACATCGCCATCCTGATGCTGCTGCCGGTCCTGTCGGAGCGCGACGCCTGGGCGCGGCTGGCCTCGCAGGGCGACCTGCGCCAGCCGGTCAGGCTCGAGCCGTCCGTCGAGGGATCGCCGGTGCCGCTGGCCGATCCGTTCTTCCTGGGCGGCGGGTGCCGCTTCGACCTGCACCAGCACGGCGTCCTGCATGTCACCGCCGGCGCCGGCGCGCCGTTCTGGTCGGTGTCGGTCTACGACCGGCGCGGCTACAACCTCTACTCCTTCAACGACCGCACGGCCGCGGGCGGGCGGCTCGATCTCGCCGTCGCCACCTCCGCCCAGCTGACCGAGCTGCGCCGCGAGCTTCCCGATGCGCTGGCGCGGTCGATCTTCGTGGAGGTGGACAATCCGCAGGGCATCGTCGTCGTGCGCGCCTTCCGGCCCGATCCGACCTTCGAACCCGTCGTGGAGCGCTTCCTCGGGTCGATAGCCTGCGAGGCGGTGTGACGGACGATAAACCGTCTTTCGTTGCGAAACGGCACAGGACGCTGTATAGACGGCGCGATTTCCCATTATTCGGTGGCTCAATCCACCGCCCGCGCAGGGATGCGCGGCGAACGAAGAGGAGTATCTTCAGTCATGGCCAACCAGCTCTTGATGCCCAAGGCGACCGCCGTGTGGCTGGTCGACAATACCGCCATGTCCTTCGAGCAGATCGCCTTCTTCTGCCACCTCCATCCGCTGGAGGTGCGCGCCATAGCCGACGGCGAGGCGGCGCAGGGCATCAAGGGCCAGGATCCGGTAATGACCGGCCAGCTGTCGCGCGAGGAGATCGCCAAGGCCGAGGCCGACCCGAACTACCGGCCGCGGCTGTCGGAGCCGAAGGTCCGCATCCCCGAATCGAAGCGCAAGGGGCCGCGCTACACGCCGCTGTCGAAGCGCCAGGACCGGCCGAACGCCATCCTGTGGCTGGTGCGCAACCACCCCGAGCTGAAGGACGCGCAGATCTCGCGCCTCGTCGGCACCACCAAGTCGACCATCGAGCAGATCCGCGAGCGCAAGCACTGGAACTCGGCCAACCTCGCGCCGATGGATCCGGTGACGCTCGGGCTCTGCTCGCAGATCGATCTCGATCTCGAGGTGCAGCGCGCCTCGCGCGGGCTCCCGCCGCAGGCGGCTTCCGGCGACACGCTCCTGCCCGCCTCGATGACCGAGACGCTGGAGGTGCGCCGTCCCGCCGAGCCGGAGGGCGAGAAGGAACTCGACGCCAGCGCCGTCTTCGCCAAGCTCACCTCGCTGAAGCGCACCCGCACCGACGACGAAGACGAGGACTGATCGTCTCGTCGGCGCCCTCGCGTTCAGCGAGGCTCGGCCGTGCCCTTGCGCGCGGCCGCCCGCCTGCCCTGCGGCGTTCCGCGCGTGGGCGGGGGCGGGGTGACGCGCTCGTAGCGTACGCCGGGGAAGATGACGATGGCGGCCGGCTCGTCCGGCCGCGGGCGCGCGGCGCGCGATGCCGCGCTGGCCGGCGTGAAGATCAGGATGTTGGTCATGGCTCCGGCGATCCCTGGTCGATGCACGCGGGTACGCTTACGAACGATGTGCCGACACACTGCCGCCCACAGGGTTAACAGCTCGCTAACACATTGCCGCTAATGCTGTCGGATGGAAGCGCCGGAGGGGAAGAGACGGCATGCCGTCTCGCCCGACCGCCGGCGCAGCGTTCGTGTCAGGCGTCAGGCGTAGCAGTGTCATCGGTTTTCCGGGAGATCGCGATTCGCACCGAGAGCGGCAAGTCGGACCGGCTGTTCCGCGCTGCGGTTTCGGCCTTTACCTCGCTGACGCGGCCGTCGCGACGCGAGATCGCCCAGCTCGCCCAGCTCACGCTGCCCCTCATTGATCGCACCTCCGTCGAGGCGCGCCGCTTCGCCTGCGCCGTCCTGTCGGACTCGCGCCACGCGCCCGCCGATCTCGTCCAGCGCCTGTGCGAGGAGCCGGTCGAGACCTGCGCGCCGCTCCTGATCCGCTCGCCGCTCCTGTCCAATGCCGACCTCGTGCGCATCATCGGCGCGAAGGGCGCCGCGCATGCCCGGGTGATTGCCCGCCGCGGCGACCTGCACCCGGCGATCGCCGCGCTCACCCATGCGCTGGTGCGTGCCGCCGAGCAGGGGCAGGACGCGCTGCATGCACCCGTCGCGCCTGCCGCCCCGACGGGTACCGCCGGCACCGGCCTTCCGCCCCGCGTTTTTGCCAGCGCCACCGCTCCGGTTCCGCCGGCATCGCCCGCCCGCCCCGCCGTCCCGGCCGCCGCAGCCCGCCCCGCGGCCGCGGCCGCTTTCGCCGGTCCTGCCACGGCCGCCGTCACCCGTCCCGCCATGCCCGCCGCCGCGACACCGGTCGCGCCGGCATC
>NZ_JAOAOQ010000041.1 GCF_030398385.1 Aquibium sp. ELW1220
ACAGGTAATCGCCGCCACGGTCGAGGACGAGTTGCGCCGTCTCGGCCTGGGCATGGATGGCATCGCCCGTCACCAGCGCGCCGTCGAGCGCCAGTGTCTCGAGCAGAGCCCGGGCGGCTGTGATCTCGTTTTCCCCCGGCGCGACGGCGCGCTGGCCGATGCTCAGCCGCGCGTCCGCCCCGAAGGCGGTCACCACATGCAGCGCCGAGCGTCCGGCCGCGCGATCGAAGGATCGCCGGAGCGTCTTGCCATCGATTGCCAGCACTCCGCCGCCGGCCGCGCCGAGGTCACCCAGGAACGCCTCGAAGGCGCGCCCGAAGGCCGCCGGATCGAGCAGGCGGAACACCCGGCTGAAAGTGTCGTGGCTAGGCAAGCCATTCTCNTCCGCCCCGCAAACCGAGGCGACGAGCGCAATCGTCAGAATGTCCAGCAGCTCGTGGCGCTGCGCATTGCCACTGCGCGGGTCGGGAATGTCGCGGAAGATCGTGATCAGGGAAGGCATCCGAAAACTCCAAAAACGGAGCCATCCAAAGAATCCAGATCAAACCTCCACGCCAGTCCTATTTCTCAAATGCGATTCCCCTAGGGGTAACGGTCAGCCGTCTCCGTGCCTGATCTTCACGACGTCGCCCGCAGCGCCATAGGCGGTCCATCCGCCATCCACCGGCAGGACCACGCCGGTGATGTAGCTCGCCCAGTCCGACAGCAGGAAAGCCGCCGCCTTCGCCATCTCCTCGGTCTCGGCCATCCGGCCGAGCGGCGTGCGACGCTCGATCATGCCGGGATCGAAGATGTTCCGTTCGAGCAGGTCGCGGACCATCGGCGTCTTCGTGTAGGCTGGCGCAATGGCGTTGACGCGGATGCCGTGATGGCCCCATTCGCAGGCCAGCGTCCTGGTCAGGTGACCGATGCCCGCCTTGGCGACGCCGTAGGCCGACCGGCCCGGAAAGGCGTCGAGTCCGACGATGGACGACACGTTGACGATCGCACCCCGGCTCTGCGCGATCATGGTCCGTCCGGCCGCGCGCGCGACGAGCAGAGTGCCCCAGAAGTTAACGTCGAAAACGCGCCGCCAGCGTTCGGTCGACTGCTCGTGCAGCGGCACCAGATCGTCGCCGATGCCGGCCGAGTTGAACAGGAGGTCGAGGCCACCGAGCGCGTGCGCGGATTCGGCAACGATGCGCTCCGCATCCGCCTCCACGGCGACATCGCCGACGACCGTGGCGTGCGCGCCCGTGCGCTCCCGCGCAGGGGGCAGAGCATTGCCGTTGATGTCCGCGAGCGCAACCGTCGCGCCCAGCTCGGCCAGGAGCTTCGCCGTCACTTCGCCGATGCCGCTGGCACCGCCCGTGACCAGTGCCTTGCGCCCGGAAAAGTCGATCGGCTGCGTCATGCGTCGGGATCCTTGCCATCGTCCTGGTGCGGCTTGAAGTGAAAGTCTGGCTCCCATTCGTCCCTCGGCCGCAGATGAACCCGCCAGTAGGCGTCCGCCACGCGATCGTGATCGTAGGGCGTGTCCCTGGCCATCGTGCCGTGGATCGCGACCGTCGCGACCTGCACGCCGTGCGGCGTGAGTTCCCTGAAGAGCGAGTGCCCGAGCGAACGCAGCGCCGCCTTGCCGAGGGACGTCACGCCCCATTCGATCCAGGGGCCGAAGGCGAGCACGCCGCCGGTGAGCAGTATGGTGCCACGACCGCGCGCGATCATCGCCGGTGCGACCTCTCGGGCGGCGTGGTGCGCGCCCGCCACGTTCGAGCGGAAGCTGTCCATCAGATAGTTGAAGTCGACGGGCTCGCCGCGCGCCTTCCAGCCGCGAGCGCTGGAATACTGGGCCTCCGATATGCCGGAACGCGTCACGAAGCGCGACGGCTCGATGATCGCGGCATTGTAGATGAGCACCTCGGGGTCGCCATTCGTCACGGACAGGTCCGCGAGCGCGGCCGAGACCGCCGCCGGATCGCCGGCATCGGCGACGAAGCCCCTCGTCTCCAGTCCCTCGGCGTCCAGTTCGCGCTGATAGGCCGCTACGGCGTCGGTGCGCCGTGCCATGAAGCCGACGGTCATTCCGCCTTTCGCGAAACGGCGGATGAGCGCGATGCCGAGGCCGGGTCCCGCGCCGATGACGACCGCCAGGGGACGGCTCACGAGTGCACTCCCTTCGCCACGGGGGCAGGAGCGCCGCCGGAGGCGATGCGCCTGCGCTCGGCGCGTGCCGCCAGCCAGTCCTCCAGTGTGCCGACCACGCCCTTGCGCAGGAAGAGCACGCACAGCACGAACGCGGACCCTTGCACGACGATGACCCACGATCCGAGGGTCGCGAACTCCTTCTGCATCGTCACCACGATGACGGCGCCGACGACCGGACCGAGCAACGTGCCGACGCCACCGATCAGGGTCATCAGCAGCGCATCGGCCGAGGTCATGAAGTAGAGGTCGGCCAGCGAGGCGATCTGGAAGACGATCGCCTTGGTGCCCCCTGCCAGGCCGGCCAGCATCGCCGACAGCGTGAAGGCGATCAGCTTGAACCGGTCGGTGGAGTAGCCGAGCGAGACGGCGCGTGGCTCGTTTTCGCGGATCGACTTCAGAACCTGCCCGAACGGCGAACGGACGATCCGGTAGATAGCGGCAAAGCCGATCAGGAAGACGGTCAGCACGAAATAGTACATGTTCAAGGGCTGGCTAAGGTCGATGAAGCCGAACAGATAGCCGCGCGGAACCGACTGGATGCCGTCCTCGCCATGGGTCCAGGGAGCCTGGATCGCGTAGAAATAGACCAGCTGTGCCAACGCAAGCGTGATCATCGCGAAGTAAAGGCCCTGCCGGCGGATCGCCAGCCAGCCGAACAGCGCCCCGATCAGGGTCGCCATGGCGACGCCCGACAGGATCGCGAGTTCCGTCGGGAATCCCCACGATGCGGCCGTATAGGCGGCGACGTAGGCGGAAGAGCCGTAGAACGCGGCGTGGCCGAAGGCGAGCAGTCCGACATAGCCGAAGATCAGGTTGTAGGCACAGGCGAAAAGGGCCAGGCACAGGATCTTCATGCCGAAGACCGGATAGACCAGGAATGGCAGGACCGCACCGCCGATGCCGAGGATGACGAGCCACAGGCGGCCGTTTTCAAGGATGCCGTCGGGCCGTGCCGTCGACATGTCGGCGGCGTGTGCGGCGACCGTCTCCTTGCCGAACAGGCCCGCGGGTCGGAACACCAGCACGATCGCCATGATGACGAAGATGACAGTGGTCGACGCCTGTGGCCAGAACACCTTGGTCAGCCCTTCGATCATGCCCAGCATCAGCCCGGTGAAGATCGCGCCCGAGATCGATCCCATGCCGCCGATGACCACGACCGCGAAGATGGTGATGATGATCGACTGGCCCATCTGCGGGCTGACCTGGTAGATCGGCGCCGCCATGACGCCTGCCAGACCCGCCAGCCCGACGCCGAAGGCGTAGGTCAGCATCAGCATGCGCGGCACGTTGATGCCGAAGGCGCGGACGAGGTCCGGGTTTTCGGTCGCGGCGCGCAGGTAGGCGCCGAGCCTGGTGCGCTCGATCGTGTACCAGGTCGCGATGCAGACCGAGATGCCGGCCACGATGACCCAGAGCCGGTAGTTGGGCAGGAACATGAAGCCGAGATTGACGCCCCCCCGGAGTGAACCGGGGATGTCGTATTGCTGGCCGGCTGCGCCGTACCCCACGTTGAAAAGTCCTTCGATGACCATCGCCAGGCCGACGGTGAGCAGGAGGCCGTAGGCGTGTTCGAGGTCGTAGACCCGGCGGATGAACAGGCGCTCCATGATCGCGCCGATCGCGCCTACGGCCAGCGGTACCAGGATCAGCGCCCACCAGTAGCCGAGCGACGGGAGGCCGAGGCCGGGAAACAGGTCCGGCAGGTGCATCAGGTACCAGGCGCCGAACGCGCCCAGCATGTATTGCGCGCCGTGCACGAAATTGCCGATGCGCAGCATGCCGAAGATGATCGCCACGCCGAGGCTCATCATGGCATAGAACACGCCGTTGATGAGGCCGATCAGGACCTGTCCGAACAGCAGCTGCGGAGAAATGCCGAGGAGCGTCATCATGGCCGGCTCACACCTTCAGGTAATTCTGGATGCGCTCGAAGTCGCCCGCGACATCGGCCGCCGTCAGCGTGTCGATCACGGTGCCATGCTCCACCACGTAGTGACGGTCGGCGAGCCTGGAGGCGAAGCGCACGTTCTGCTCGACGAGCAGCACGGTGAAGCCGCGCTCCTTGAGCTTGCGGATCACCGTGCCGATCTGCTGCACGATGACGGGGGCGAGACCCTCCGTCGGCTCGTCGAGCAGCAGCAGCGTCGCACCGGTTCGCAGGATCCGCGCGATCGCGAGCATCTGCTGCTCGCCGCCGGAAAGCTTGGTTCCCTGGCTGTTGCGTCGCTCGGCGATGTTGGGAAACAGCGTGTAGATGTCGTCCAGCGCCATGCCGCCTTCCGCCACGACCGGCGGCAGGAACAGGTTTTCCTCGACAGTCAGGCTGGCGAAGATGCCTCGTTCCTCGGGGCAATAGGCGATACCCCGGCGGGCGATGTACTCCGGCATGCGCCCGATCAGGTTCTCGCCGCCGAAGCGGACTTCCCCGGAGCGTTTCCGCAGCAAGCCCATGATGGCGCGCAGCGTCGTCGTCTTTCCCGCGCCGTTGCGGCCGAGAAGCGTCACCACCTCGCCGCGCGCGACTTCGAAGTTCATGCCGTGCAACGCCTGGCTCTCGCCGTACCAGCCCTGCAGATCGCGTACGCTCAGGCCGCTCATTCGTCGCCTCCGATATAGGCTTCGATCACGCGAGGGTCGGTCGACACGTCCGAATAGGGACCCTCGGCCAGTACCTTGCCGCGTGCCAGGACCGTGATCTTGTCGGCGAGCCGCGCGACCACCGAGAGATTGTGCTCCACCATGAGGATCGTGCGGTTGGCCGCGACCTGGCGTATGAGTGCGGAAATCCGCTCGACATCCTCGCCGCCCAGGCCGGATGTGGGTTCGTCGAGCAACAGAAGCTCCGGCTCCAGGGCGAGCGTCGTCGCCAGTTCCAGGGCGCGCTTGCGTCCGTAGGGCAGCCCGGCCGCCGTCTGGTCGCGCAGCGGCAGCAGCCCGACGGCATCGAGCAACTCGTCCACCCTCGATTCGAGCAGGGACAGCGTCCGCTCGCTTTGCCAGAAGCGGAACGAGACGCCGGTTGGCCGCTGCAATGCGATACGCACGTTCTCCGCGACCGTCATGCGTGGAAAGATCGCCGAGATCTGGAAGGACCGCACGATGCCGCGCCGCGCCACGCGGGCGGGGCTCTCGTCGGTGATGTCCTCGCCGTTGAACCGGATCGTGCCCTCGCTGGGCTGGAGGACTTTGGTGATGAGGTTGAAGAAGGTGGTCTTGCCGGCGCCGTTCGGGCCGATCAGCGCATGGATCGAATGCCGGCGCACGTCGAGGTCAACGCCCGACACCGCCGAGAAGCCGTGAAAGCGCTTGGTGAGGCCGCGCGCCTCGATGATGTTGTCCCCCGCTGGCGTCGTCATGTGTCGCTGCCCACCAGAATGCCGCGGCCTCGCGACGCCTTCTCCCGCAACGGCACCGTCGCCTGGTAGGCCTCCGAATGATAGTAGTCGTGAGCGGCTTCGAAGCTCGGGAACTCGACCACCGAGATGCCGATGGGGTTCCAGCCGCCCTCCAGCGGCTCGATCCGGTCGCTGCGGACCACGAGCCTTCCCCCGGCCGCATCCATCAGCGGCCCGGCAACCCGCCGGTATTCGGCCCACGCGTCGGGGTCGGTGATCTCGAGTTCGAATATAACATAGCCACGCAAGACGGACGTTCCTCCGTGCGATATGGGAATGCACGAGCGGTCGCCACGCAGGCGGCGACCGCTCGGCGGAGGATCGAAGGACGCCGCTAGAGCTTGCAGGCACTCTCGGAGTAGGGCTTGAATGCCTTGTCCGCCGGCACTGTGGCGATCAGCTTGAACAGGTCGTCCTTCTCCTTGACGTCCGCCGGCGCGTTGACCTCGAGCAGGTACATGTCGTGGACCAGGCGGCCGTTCGGGTAGAGCGTTCCGTTCTGCACGAAGAAGTCCTTGATCTCGATCCCGCGCAACGCCTTGAGCACCGCTTCGGACTCGTCGGTGCCGGCCTTCTCCACCGCCTTCAGGTAGTTGGTCACTGCCGAGTAGGTGCCGGCGGCGATCCAGCCCGGCGCGTTGCCGGTGATCTCCATCATGCGCCGGCCGAACGCCTCCGATTCCGCGTCCTTCTTCCAGAACCACGGGGTCGAGGCGCGCACGCCCTTCAGTGCCTCGACGCCGATCGACCGTGCGTCGGCCTGGTGCAGGAAGGTCACCGCGATCTTCTGTCCGGCCTCGATGATGCCGAACTCCTGGACCTGCTTCATCGCGTTGATGAGTTCGGGTCCGTTCAGATTCATGATGATCGCCTCGGCGCCGGAGGACTGAGCCTGGAGCAGGAACGAGGAGAAGTCCGTCGTGCCGAGCGGGGCACGGATCTTGCCCTTGATCTCGCCGCCGCCCTCGGTCACCGCCGCCTCGACCCAGGATTCCTGCACCTTGCCGGCCTCGTAGTCCGGCGACAGGACGAAGAAGCTCTTGCGGCCTTCGCCGAGCAGCGCCTGCACCGTGGTGCCGACGGTCGAATACGCGTCGTACGCCCAGGCCACGACGTGGCCGTTGCAGTCGGCCTCGGTCGGGCGGTCGGTCAGCGGCGAGACGAACAGGCCGACCTTCTTCTTCTCGCCGATCAGAGTGTTGACGCCGAGCGAGATCGCCGAGTTCGCCATGTCGGCGATCACGTCGACATTGTCCTGCTCGAACCATTCGCGGGCGATGGCGAGGCCGACGTCGGGCTTGTTCTGGTGGTCGGCCGACACAAGTTCGATCGGCTTGCCCAGCACCTGCCCGCCAAAGTCCTTGATAGCGAGTTCCACGGCCCTGACGGTCTCGATGCCGCCGATCGCGGAGAACGAACTGCTCTGGTCGTTGAGCACGCCGATCTTGACGGCGTTGTCCTGTGCGTTCGCGGCGAATGTCGCGGTGGTCAGAATGGTGGTCGCCAGCAGCAGCTTCTTCATTGATTTCCTCCCGGGTTGTCCGGCATCCGGCCAGAACCGCGCCGTCTCCCGGTCGGGATGGTGCTCTCGCCGCAGCCTGACGGACGTTCGCCGGGCAGGCCCCTCCAGTCATCGTCCTAACAGACTATGGCGCCTGGCCGGACGGTCCGCTCCCAATAGTCAAATCAGACGATGCCCCTCCCGGCACTTCTGCCGCATCAGCAGGACGAGCGCCCTCACGGCGCCGAAGGTCGAGATGAAAGCGGTTCTGTGTCACGCATTTGGTCCCTGGACGGACCTCCGGATCGAGGATGTCCCCGCGCCCGACGCGGCCGAGGACGAGGTCGCGATCCACGTCGCGGCGTGCGGCGTGAACTACTACGACGGCCTCGCGGCCGAGGGCCGGTACCAGACGAAGCCTCCCTTTCCCTTCGCCCCGGGTGGCGAGGTGGCTGGCACCGTCACCGGTGTCGGCGCCGCCGTGTCCCGCTTTCGGCCGGGGCAGAAGGTCATCGCCTTCACGGGATTCGGCGGCTACGCCGAAATGGTCGCGGTCCACGAATCGCGGGTGTTCCCGATGCCGGACGGGATGTCGTTCGACGACGCGGCGTCATTCCTGATCGCCAGCGCCACCTCGCACCACGCCCTGAAGGACCGCGCGGGGCTCCGCGACGGCGAAACGCTGCTGGTGCTCGGCGCCGCGGGCGGGGTCGGGCTCACCGCTGTCGAAATCGGCCGCGAGATGGGGGCGCGGGTCATCGCCGCCGCGTCGAGCCCCGGAAAACTCGAACTGGCCCGCGCCTTCGGCGCCGAATCGGGCATCGACTATTCGAAGGAAGACCTGCGCGAACGGGTGAAGGCGTTGACGGGCGGGCGCGGCGTCGACGTCGTCTATGACCCGGTCGGCGGCCGGCAGGGCGAGGCCGCATTCAAGTCGCTGGCCGTCAACGGGCGCCATCTGGTGATCGGCTTCGCCAGCGGCGACATCCCCGGCGTCGCGTTCAACCAGTTGCTGCTGAGGCAGGTCTCGGTCACCGGCGTCCTGTGGGGCAACTTCGCCCGCACCGACCCGGATCGCGCGGCCATCAATGTCGCGGAACTGCTCGAATGGCACGCCGAGGGACGGCTGCGTTCGCATGTCTCGGAGAGTCATCCGCTCGAACACTTCGACCGGGCGCTTGACAGCGTGATGAACCGGCGCGCGACCGGAAAGGTGGTGATCCGGATGCCGGCCATCGCGACGGCCGCCTCGGCAGGGGAGACGGCGCAATGACCTCGACACCGGTGGTCGTCACCTCCCGGCGCGGCTCCATCCTCGTCGCGCATCTCGCCAATCCGCCGGTCAACGCGCTTTCGCACGCCGTGCGCACCGGGCTGAGCGAGGCGCTGGACGAGGCGGAGCGCGATGTATCGATCGCGGGGCTCGTCATTGCCGGGCAGGGGCGGATGTTCAGCGCCGGCGCGGACGTCACGGAATTCGGCCAGCCGCTGCGCGAGCCACGGCTCGGCGGAATCGTGGCGCGGCTTGACGCCTTTCCGAAACCGGTCGTCGCCGCCATTCATGGCTCGGCTCTCGGCGGAGGACTGGAACTCGCGCTCGCCTCGCATGCGCGGGTCGCGTCGCCGGGCGCGAAGCTCGGACTGCCGGAAGTGAAACTCGGCCTTCTGCCGGGTTCGGGCGGCATCCTGCGTCTGCCGCGCCTCGTGGGTGTGCCGGCCGCGCTGGAGGTCATCGCGGAAGGCAGGGAGCTTACAGCGGATAAGGCCGTCGAACTGGGGCTTCTGGAGGAGATCACCGACGGCGATCCGATCGATGTGGCCTGCGCGGTCGTCATGAGGCTCGCCAGCGAGAATGCCCTTCCAAGGGCCAGCAGCAGACCCTTTCCCCCGTTCGGCGAGGCCGAGCAAGCCGAAGCCAGGAAAGCTCTGGCGAAGAAGGCTCGTGGGCGCGAGGCTCCCCAGCGCGCGGTCGACCTCTTCGTGATGGCGTCCGCCACGCCCTTCGCGGATGCCGTCCCGCTGGAGCACGAGGCCTGCCGCGCTCTCGTCGCTTCGCCACAATCGCGGGCACTTCGCCATGTCTTCGCCGCCGAGAGAGCGGTGGCGCGGCCGGCCGCCATTCCGGCTGGCGCCGCGCCTCGGCCGGTCGCCAAGGTCGGCGTCGTGGGTCCAGGCGTCATGGGCCGCGGCATCGCCATCGCGATGCTCGATGCGGGGCTGCCGGTCATTCTCGTCGGCCGCGCCCTGTCATCGCCCGATTCGGCGGTCGGGCTGATCGGCAGGCACTACGAGGGCCTCGTCCGGCGCGGAACACTGACGGAGGAGGCAAGGGCGGAACGGCTGTCGCGCCTGGTGGCGACGACCGCGATGTCCGCGCTCTCCGGCTGCGGGCTCGTCGTTGAAACCGTCTCGGAGGCCCTGGCGGCCAAGCGCGAGGTCATCGCCGCGATCGACGAGGTGATCGGCGATCGCGCCATCCTGGTCACCAACACGTCCTATCTCGACGTCGCGGACCTGGCGAGCGCGACATCCCGTCGGGCGAACTTCGCCGGCATGCATTTCTTCAATCCGGCCAACGTCATGAAGCTGGTCGAGACCGTGCGAACGAAGGACGCCGCGCCCGACGTCCTCGCCACATTGATGGCGTTCGGCAAGCGTCTTGGCAAGACGGCGGTCCTCGTCGGTCCTTCCGAAGGCTTCGTCGCCAACCGGATGCTGTCGAAGCGCACCCGGGAGGCACTGTTCCTGCTCCAGGAAGGCGCCAGTCCAGCGCAGGTCGACCGCCTCCTGTCAGGCTTCGGCTTCCCGGTCGGACCGTTCACGCTGGCCGACATGGCGGGGCTCGACCTGATGGTCGCGACGCGCGCCGCCCGCGCCGACGGGATGAGCGAGCGCGAGCGCGGCGCCGACATCGCCGAGGCCCTGGTCGCGGCTGGCCGGCTCGGCCGCAAGAACGGCCGCGGCTACTACGCCTATGGCGAAGACGGCCGCCCGACGGACGATCCGGCCGTCGCCGACCTGCTTGCCGCCCACCGCGCCAGCCGCGGCATCGCGACCCGTTCCGTCGCCGACGAGGAAGTGCTCGAGCGATGCCTGCTCGCCCTCGCCAACGAGGGCGCGAAGCTGGTGGACGAGGGGGCGGTGGAGCGCGCATCCGACATCGACGTGATCTGGACGACCGGCCTCGGATTTCCCGCGCATCTCGGCGGGCCGATGTTCTGGGCCTCGGAGATGGGCCTCCCGAATGTGCTGGAACGGCTGGAGCACTACGCGCGGCTGGTCGGCGACGCGTTCTTCGCGCCCGCTGACCTGGTGCGGAAACTCGCGGCGAACGACGGAAGATTTGAGTGAAATGCGAACGGACCTGAGACCATGAACAAGCAGATGAAGCTCGATGAGGTCGTCGCGTCGTTGCGCGACGGCATGACGATCGGTTTTGGCGGCTGGGGGCCGCGGCGCAAGCCGATGGCCCTGGTGCGCGAGATCCTGCGGTCTGATCTCAAGGACCTGACCATCGTCGCCTTTGGCGGGCCGGAAGTTGGGATGCTGTGCGCGGCCGGCAAGGCGAGGCGCGTGATCTATGGCTTCGTGTCGCTCGACTTCATCCCGATCGAGCCTTTCTTCCGCAAGACCCGCGAGACCGGCGGCGTCCAGGCGAGCGAACTGGACGAGGGCCTGCTCCTGCTCGGACTTCAGGCGGCGGGCCATCGGCTGCCTTTCCTGCCGACCCGGGTCGGCCTCGGCTCGGACGTGACCACGATCAATCCCGAGTTCCGGACGGTCCGGTCGCCCTACGAGGACGGCGAGACGCTGCTCGCCATGCCGGCGATCAAGCTCGACGTGGCGCTGATCCACGTCACTCGCGCCGACCGCCTCGGCAACACCCAGACCGATGGCCCGGACCCGTTCTTCGACGCGCTCTTCGCGGGCGCCGCCGAACGTTGCTACGTCACGACCGAGGAACTCTTCGACCGCCTCGATCATACGCACCCCGAGACGGCGACGTCGAACCTCTTCCCGCGCTACTGCGTGACGGGCGTGGTCGAGGCCCCGCTCGGCGCACACCCTACGACGGCGCACGACCTTTATGGCTGGGACGTCGATCACTTCAAGGAATACGCGACGCTCGCGGCCGCGGAGGGCGGCTGGAACTCCTATTTCCAAAAGTATGTCGCGGGCGGCGAGAGCTCCTACGCCGACCGCGCCGGCGGCGCCGACCGCATCCGCAACCTGCCCATCCCCACCTTCTGACCGGGAGCGAACCATGGCATCCGAATTTTCGCTCGCCGAACTCGTCATCGTCGCCGCGGCGGAAGCGTTCCGCGACGGGGGTGAACTGCTGGCAACCGGCATCGGTCCCTTGCCGCGCATCGCGGTCGGCCTGGCGAAGCTCACCTTCGCGCCCGAGCTTCTCATGACCGATGGGGAAGCCTATCTGGTCGAAGAGCCGGTCCCGCTCGGGCCGCGCAACGGCTACCAGCCCAGGCATTCGGGCTGGATGCCTTATGGACGCGTGTTCGATTCCGTCTGGTCCGGCCGCCGCCATGCCATGGTCACCCCGGTGCAGGTCGACCGCTGGGCCCAGGGCAACATCGCCGCGCTCGGCGATCTGCGCAAGCCGAAGGTCCAACTGCTTGGCGTACGCGGGTTTCCGGGCAATTCCGTCTGCCACAAGAATTCGATGTTCCTGCCTTCGCACACCCGGCGCACCTTCATCGAGGGCGAGGTGGACGTGGTGGCCTCGGTCGGCTTCTCGGACAAGCGCTGGCCGGCGGGCGTCAGGAAGCTGCCCGTCGACATCGGCATCGTGGTGACCAACCTGTGCGTCATGGACTTCAACGGTCCCGACCATGGGGCGCGGGTCATCGCGATGCATCCGGGCGTGACCTTCGAGGAGGTGCAGGCCGAGACCGGGTTCCCGTTGATCCGCGCCGACGACGTCAGGACCAGCCTGGCTCCGACCGAGGAGCAGCTGGCGATCATCCGCAAGCTCGATCCGACCGGGATCCGCGCCTCGGTCATCAAGGGCAACCCGCCCGGCCTGCGGGCGGCCTGAGATGGACTTCGGCCACGGCGAACGCACGCGCGAGCTGGTCGGACGCCTGCAGGCGTTCATGGACGAGCACGTCTATCCCAACGAGCGCCTCTATCACGAGCAGGTCGCCGCCGACCGGTGGGGGCATCCGCCGATCCTGGACGACCTCAAGGCGAGGGCGCGGGCCGCGGGCCTGTGGAACCTGTTCTTGCCGGAACCGGTGCACGGCGCCGGGCTGAGCAACGTCGAGTACGCGCCGCTTTGCGAGGTGATGGGGCGCGTCCACTTCTCGTCCCAGGTCTTCAACTGCTCGGCGCCGGATACGGGCAACATGGAGACGCTGATCCGCTATGGTACGGAGGAGCAGAAGGCGCGTTGGCTGCCCGGCCTGCTCGACGGATCGATCCGTTCCGCCTTCGCGATGACCGAGCCGGACGTCGCGTCGTCCGACGCCACCAACATCGCCGCCACCATCCGGCGCGACGGCGACCACTACGTCCTCGACGGCCGCAAATGGTGGATCTCCGGCGTCGGCGACCAGAACTGCGAGATGATGATCTTCCTCGGCCGCTCCGGCGGCGAAGACGTCCCGAAGCACCGGCGCCATTCGATGATCCTCGTCCCGCGCGACACGCCCGGCATCACCGTGCTGCGGCCGCTGACCGTGTTCGGCTATGACGACGCCCCGCATGGCCACATGGAAATCCTGTTCGAGAACGTGCGGGTGCCGGCGGACAACATGCTGCTCGGCGAGGGCCGGGGGTTCGAGATCGCGCAGGGTCGGCTCGGTCCGGGACGCATCCACCATTGCATGCGGCTGATCGGACTGGCCGAACGGTGTCTCGAACTGATGTGCCGGCGCGTGAAGAAGCGCGTCGCCTTCGGGCGCGCCATCGCAGAGCAGTCCGTCACGCTCGAGCGAATCGCCGAATCGCGCATCCTGATCGACCAGGCGCGGCTCCTCACCCTCAAGGCCGCCTGGATGATGGACACGGTCGGCAACAAGGCGGCGAAGGCCGAGATCGCCATGATCAAGGTCGCCGCGCCCAACATGGCCTGCCGGGTCATCGACTGGGCGATCCAGGCGCACGGCGCGGCCGGCCTGTCCGACGACTTCGTGCTCGCCAACTACTATGCCCACGCCCGCAAGCTGCGCTTCGCGGACGGACCCGATGAAGTGCACCGCAACCAGATCGGCCGGCTCGAACTGGCTCGGTACGATGGCTGAGCCCGCGTGATGGACGCCGGGAGCCTGGCCGGAACCGAGCCGCTTTCCGAGGCCGGGCGGATCGACGTCCGCCGCCTGGCGGCCTTCCTGCGCGATACGATCCCGGGCTGCGCAGGCGAGATGAGTCTCGCCCGCTTCCGCGGCGGCCAGTCGAACCCCACCCTGCTCGTCAGCTTCGCCAACGGCCGCGGGGTGGTGCTGCGCAAGAAGCCCGACGGCGTTCTGCTGCCGTCGGCCCATGCTGTCGATCGTGAATACCGGGTCATATCGGCGCTGCGCGGCAGCGACGTTCCGGTGCCGGCGGCGCACTTGCTCTGCGAAGACGAGAGCCTGACTGGCGCCATGTTCTACGTCATGGAGCATGTCGCGGGTCGCAGCTTCTGGGATCCCTCGCTGCCCGACATGGCCGCGGCGGACCGCGGCCAGATCTACGCGGAAATGCGCCGCGTGATCTCAGCGCTTCACGCCCTCGACCACGAGGCGCTGGGCCTTGCCGATTTCGGCAGGCCCGGCAGTTACTTCGCCAGGCAGGTCGCGCGCTGGTCGAGGCAGTATCGCGCCTCGGAGACGCAGCCGATCCCGGCGATGGA
Source organism: Aquibium sp. ELW1220 (assembly GCF_030398385.1). Taxonomy (GTDB): domain Bacteria; phylum Pseudomonadota; class Alphaproteobacteria; order Rhizobiales; family Rhizobiaceae; genus Aquibium. Next base: position 13,940 of record NZ_JAOAOQ010000041.1, read on the forward strand.
CGGCCTGATCGAGTGGCTGCCGCGAAACATGCCGGCCGAGCGCGCGCCGGCGTTGCTGCACGGCGACTACCGGCTCGACAACGTGATCTTCCATCCGACCGAGCCGCGCATCCTGGCCGTACTCGACTGGGAACTCTCGACGCTCGGCGACCCGGTCGCCGACTTCGCCTATCACACCTTGACCTGGCATCTGCCGCCGGACCCGTTCCGCGGTCTCGGCGGCCGCGATCTGCGGGCGCTCGGGATACCCGAGGAGCCCCGCTACAGGTCCGCATACTTCGCGGCGACGGGCTTGCCCGCAACGACCGCGCGCGAGTGGAACACCTATCTCGCCTACAGCCTCTTTCGCGTCGCCGCCATCAGGCAGGGCATCATGAAGCGCGTCGTCGACGGCACCGCCTCCAGCCCGCATGCCCGCGCCGCCGGAGCCCTGGCGGCACCCGTCGCCGAACTGGCGCTGGGTTTCGCGCAACGAGCAGAACGGAGCGACCGATGACCGAACCTGTCTCCACCCTCTACCCGCTCAGCGGCGCGGCCGTCGTCATCGGCGGTTCCGGGGGCGTCGGCGCCGATATCTGCCGTGTCCTGGCGCGCGACGGCTGCAACGTGGCGCTGACCTATTTCGGCAACGAGGAACGGGCGAAGCTCGCCGCCTCGATGGTGAGGGGCGAGGGCCGCGCCGCAAGCGTGCACCGGCTCGACATCGAACAGACCGAAGCGGTGCGCACGTTCGTCGAGACGGTGATCGCGGAGCACGGCGCCATTCACACGCTGGTCTATGCCGCCGGCCCGCTGGTTCCGCTCATCCATCTCTCGAAAGTCGAACCCGAGCTGATGAGGAAGCACCTGCTGCAGGACACGTTCGGCTTCTTCAACGTCGCGCGGGCCTGCCTGCCGGCGCTTCGCGCCACGCGCGGCTCGATCGTCGCGGTTCAGACCGCGGCGCACTACCGCTACGCCGCGGCCGATGGCCTCTCCGTCGTGCCGAAAGCCGGTGTCAACGCGCTGATGAAGGGACTGGCGAAAGAGGAAGGCCGCTACGGCATCCGTGCCAACGGCGTGGCGCTGGGCATCATCGAGGCCGGCCAGCATCCCGAACTGACACGGCTCGGCTACATCGACGAGACGTACATGGCGGCCGCCGCCCGCAACACGCCCCTGCGGCGCAACGGCAAGCCGATCGACGTGGCGGAGGCGGTGACCTTCCTGGCGTCGTCGCGCGCCGGTTTCGTTTCGGGGCAGGTGATCTGCGTCGACGGAGGCTACGCGATCTGACCCGGACCGTAGTCCGCCCGGACGATGTTGCGGCGGGAGCGCGTCCCTAACCTCCGGGTTTCGAAACCTGCAGGAGCCTTCCCCTTGCGCGAAGCCGTCATCGTATCCGTGGCCCGCACCCCCGTCGCCAAGGCGTTTCGCGGCGCCTTCAACGACACCGAGGCGCCGGTCCTGTCCGGGCATGTCGCCCGCCACGCGATCGAGCGCGCCGGCGTCGACCCGGCCGAAGTGGAGGACATCGTCCTCGGCTGCTCGGCGCAGCAGGGCACGCAGGGCTACAACATCGGCCGTCTCACCGCCGCAGCCGCCGGCCTTCCGACCAGCGTGGCCGGCATGACGATCGACCGGATGTGTTCGTCCGGCCTGATGGCCATCGCGACGGCCGCCAAGCAGATCATCCTCGACGGAATGGAAATCGCCGTAGCGGGCGGCGTCGAATCGATAAGCCTGACCCAGAACAAGCACAAGAACAGCTACCGCAGCCGCTCGCGGGCCGTCCTTGCGCATTGGCCGCACGAGTACATGACGATGATCGAGACCGCCGAGATCGTCGCGCGCAGGTATGGCGTGACGCGCGAGAGGCAGGACGAGTTCTCGCTGGCCAGCCAGCAACGCGCCGCGCGCGCGCTCGAGGCTGGCCGCTTCGACGACGAGGTCGTTCCCCTGAGGACGATCAAGCTCGTGACCGACCGGGAGACGAAGGAGCAGAGGCCGGAGGAGGCCACTCTGGCGTCCGACGAGGGCATCCGCGGCGACACCACGCTCGAAGGTCTCGCCAGGCTGGCGCCCGTGTTCGCGGATGGCGAAGTGGTCAAGACCGGCGAACACGTGACGGCGGGCAACGCCTCGCAACTGTCCGATGGCGCGGCGGCCCTGGTCTTGATGGAGGCGGGGCAAGCCGCACGACGGGGCCTGAAGCCGCTCGGCGCCTATCGCGGCATGGCGGTCGCGGGCGTGGCGCCCGAGGAGATGGGCATCGGTCCCGTGCTCGCCGTGCCGAAGCTCCTGAGGCAGGCTGGACTGACGGCTGACGACATCGACCTGTGGGAACTCAACGAAGCCTTCGCCAGCCAGGCGCTCTACTGCCGCGATGCCCTCGGCATCGATCCCGATAAGCTGAACGTCGATGGCGGAGCCATCGCCGTCGGACATCCTTTCGGCATGACCGGAGCGCGCACCACGGGGCACATCCTGATCGAGGGCCGCCGTCGCGGGGCGAAGTACGGCGTTGTGACGATGTGCGTCGGCGGCGGCATGGGCGCTGCCGGCCTGTTCGAGATATTCGCGTGATCATGCGTCCGCCGCTGCTCGGTCCGGCAACCCAGCTCGGCTTCGTCGTCCGCGACGTCGAGACGGCGATGCGGCACTGGATCGACGTGTTCGGCGTCGGTCCATTCGTCTGCATGGAGCATGGGACGTCCCAGCCGCCGCCCGTCACCTGGATGCGAGGGCAGGCCGTGTCGGTCGAACTCAAGCTTGCCTTCGGCTTCATGGGCGACGTGCAGGTCGAACTGATCGAACAGCGCAACGATGCGCCGTCGCCCTACACGGAGTTCCTGACGGCCGGACGGGAGGGATTGCAGCATCTCGGCTTCTGGGTCCACGACCATGCCGAGGCGACGCGCGTGGTGGAGGCGGCGGGGTACCGGCCTGTATACGAGATCAGGGTGCAGGGGCAGGACCTGCCGATCATCTATTACGACTCGCCGTCGCTCTACGGTCCGATGCTGGAACTCGTGCCGCCGAAATGGCGCCGTTCGCGCGAGGCGATCAGGACGCTGACCTCGCAATGGCGGGGAGGCGATCCGGTGATCCGCTACGAGACCTACGCGGCGTTCCTGGCCGACCGCGGCGTCACCTTCGACTGAAAGCCGAATGCGGTCCTCAGGGCAACAACTGTTCCAGGGAATCGATCTTGTCGCGCAGCGACGCGATCGTCGAGCGCACCGCAGCAAGATCGGATGCGCCGGCAACGTCCATCCTGCGCAAGCCCTGCATGGCGAAGTCGGCGATCACCTCGGCGATCTCGGCCGGCGATTTCGGGCCATTCGGCGAATACCAGCGCGATGTCCAGTTGGCCGCGCCGATCACGGCGAAGGCCGCGATCTTGGGGTCCACGTCCCTGAATTCGCCCGCGGCGATGCCGTCGCGGATGCAATTGACGTAAAAATCGTAGATGTGGCGCCGGCTCTGGTTGTACAGGGCGCTCATGTGAGGCGGGATCTGGGCTTCGAGCCGGGTGAAGAACAGGAACCGCGACCCCGAAGACAGCCGCCGCACGATGCCGTCGGTCACCGCCGTGCGAAGCCGCTCGCTGGCGCTCATGCTGCGATCCTGGCTCAACGCGTCGAGCATGTGCGACGGCGTCAAAGCCTCGGCCTCCACCAGCGCGGCGAGGATCTCCTCCTTGTTGCGGAAGTAGTGGTAGACGGCGGAACGGCCGAGCCCCAGCGCCTGCGCGATATCGCCCATCCCAGTCCGCGAATAGCCCTTCTCGTCGAAGGTCTTGGCGGCGATGTCGAGCAACTGGTCGCGCACCAGTTCCTTGCGCGGATTGGTGAGCGGTCGCGGTTGCTCATCCTCCAGCACAGCCCGGCCGCTCGTCCTGCGCGCCGTTGCTTCAGTCTCGACCTTGCGCAGCGCCATGTCAGCCTCTCGCCTGCCGGAAGGGTGCCCGTCCGCAATACCCCGCGCCACGTGCGGCTTTCAAGCCATGGCCGCGACTTGCAGCCCCTGCCCATGCTTCCGAAACGGCATCAGCGCGCATAGGTCAGTCCCAGCCGGTGCTGCCGCGACAGCAAGGCATCGCGGAAGGCCGCGGCGACGCTTCCGTCGTCCCAGCGGCCCTTCAGAACGGGCTCGGCGATCATCGGATGAGTGACGTAGGAGAGCTCGTCGCCCGCGATGCGCACGATCTGGCCATTGATCCCGACCGAGGAATCCGAAAGCAGGAAGGCGATCACGGGTGCATTGACGTCGGCCTGCGGCAACGTCGTGTAGACGACCTCCCGGCTCGCCGACTGCTGGGCAAGGAACTTCATGTTCGTCTCCGCCATTGCGGTATGCGCGAGCGGCGACACGGCGTTGACCCGCACGTTGGTGTCGCGCAGTTCCATCGCCCAGGTGTAGGTGAGCGAGGCGACGGCCGCCTTGCTGGCTCCATAGCCGCCGATCGCGATGTCGCCGGCCTGCGATCCGGAGGCGACATTGACGATGGCCGCCGGTCCGTCCTGCTTCAGCATCGCCTTCACCGCATGACTGGCGCAGGCCGCCGTGCCCAGCGTGTTCACCTCGAGCATGGCCCGCAGCTCGCCTTCCCGCATCTCCTCCAGTCGTCCGTGCATGAGAATGCCGGCATTCGCGACCAGTCCGTCGATCCGCCCGAAACGTGTCAGGCAGGCATCGACGAGGGCGCCGCAATAGTCCCATGACGCAACGCTGCCGGCCGACGCCACCGCTTCGCCGCCCGCGCTGCGAATGGCTTCGGCCGTCGTTTCCGCCGCTTCCCCCCGGACGTCGTTCACGACGACGCGCGCGCCGAGCCGCGCCGCATGCCGCGCATAGGCGGCGCCCAGCCCCGCACCGGCCCCTGTGATGACGATGGACTTGCCTTCGAGTATTCGTTTCATGGGACGGAACATTGCGGCATCGGGGGGCGCGCTTCATACCCCGTTCGGACGATGGCGACCTAATCGCGTCGAAGCAGGTCGCGCGCCGGTTGCGAACCGTCTAGCAGCCGATTCGTGCGCGCGGTCGCCCGCCAGCCCTCCGCCGTCCTCACCAGCTCCCAGCGGTTGGCGCTGCAGCGGTCGGCGTGCCAGCCGGCCCGGGGCGACGAAGGGTCCCTCACGAACACCTGCGAATAGTTCACCACCACGGCCCGGTCGCCGTCGATCTCGATGCGCGGCAGCGACAGGATGTGAGACGAACCCTGGCCGACGTAGTTCCGGTGGGTCTCCAGGTCGATCAGGGAAGCGACTGCGTCGCGTCCTTGCAACGGGTCGCCGCCGAAATCGTAGCGCCCGTCCTCCGCCCAGAGCGCTCCGACCCCGTCCCGATCCAGGCTGTCCACGGCCGGACCGTACGAGGCGACGAGCTGGAGGATCGCCAGGCGATCCTCCAGCGCGGCAATGCGGTTTTCCAGGTCCTCGATCGTCGCCATGCTCATCCAAGGTTCTGCGCGCCGTCTGCCACGACCAGACTGCCGGTCACGAAGCTGGCGTCCGCGGACAGGAGAAAGGCGATGACGCCCGCGATCTCCGCCGGTTCGCCGCCTTCCGGTCGCCCGACGAGCTTGACGGGACGCGTCAGCAGGCGGTCGTCCTGGTCGCCCAGCGGCGCGAGCCCTGCGCCGATGGGCGTCTTGACCCGCCCCGGCGCGACGGCGTTGAAGCGGATGCCGGCGGACGCGTATTCGATCGCCAGCGACTTCGTCAGCGCGACGACCGCCGCCTTCGCGGCCGCGTAGTGCGCTGCATAGGCGATGCCCTGGACGGCCGCCGTGGACGCCAGCGTCACCAAGCTGCCCCGGCTTTCGCGCAGCGCGGGCACCAGCGCCTGCACGATGCGGAAGACGCTGGTCAGGTTGACCGAAAGCATGGTCGCCCAGTCCTCCGCCGAAATGTCCTTGAAGTGCGCCCTGCGGTAGATCCCGGCGTTGCACACGACGTGATCCAGGCCACCGAACATCTCCGTGGCTCTTGCCGCCATCGCCGCGGAAGCGTCGCCATCCGCCGCGTCATAATTGAGGGTGCGGAGGCCTGAGATCCGGTCGGCTAGCGCCTTGAGCCCCGCCTCGTCGCGGTCGGCCGCGATGACGCGCGCACCTTCGCCGTGAAGACGAAGGGCGGTGGCGAGGCCAATGCCGCTTGCGGCGCCGGTCACGAGGGCTACCCTGTCGTCGAATCGGCCGGCCATGGCATCTCCTTAAGGCCATCATGTTGGCAGCCTCTTTCGGCTCCCGGCATCATTCGTTCGGACGATGCTGTCTCGGCGGCAGGCTTCGATAGATGCGACAACCAGGCGCGGACCCATGGACCTCCAGCTCTCACCCGACCAGATCTTCATGCGCGACGAGGCTCGGCGCCTGCTGGCGGAGCGTTCCGGAAGCGAACAGCTGCGACGCGCCATCGGGGCCGGCGGCTTCGACGCCGCGCTATGGTCAACCATCGGCGGCGAGCTCGCCTGGTGCGCGGTGGCGGTGCCGGAGGAGGCCGGCGGCCTCGGCCTCGGGGCACCCGAACTCGCGCTGCTGGCCGAGGAGTGCGGCCGGCGGCTCGCGCCGGTGCCTTTCTGGTCGAGCGCCTGCCTCGCCGCGCCGCTGGTCGCCGCGCTTGGCGCGGGAGAGGCGGGCGCCGCCCTGCTGGGCAGGATCGCGGCCGGCGAAGCCGCGGCCTGCGCATGGCCGGGCATCGGCGGCGCCGATCCGCTCTGCGGCACGATCCCCGTCGCGCGCCGCGCGGGCGGGGGCTGGACAGTCTCCGCCACCATTGCCGCCGTGCTCGACGCCAGTTCGGCGGCGTTCTTCCTCGTGCCCGCTTCGGCGGACGGCGGATTGGGCCTTTTCGCGGTGGAGCGACCGGCCGCGGCCGTCGAACCGCTGGAGGGCATCGACCTGATGCGCCCGGCGGCGCGGCTGGTCCTCGACGGCGCCGCTGCCTCGCGCATCGATTCTGCGGGCTTCAGCGCCCGGGATTTCGACGATGCGCTCATGACGGCACGCCTGGCCGAGGCGGCGGAACAGGTCGGCGCCGCGCAGGGAGCGCTCGACCTGACGCTCGCCTATGTCGCCGAGCGCGTGCAGTTCGGCCGGACGATCGCGTCCTTCCAGGCGGTGAAGCATCGCTGCGCGGCCCTGCTGGTGGAAATCTCGGAAGCCCGCTCCCTCGTCCACGGCGCGGCGCGAAGTCTCGACCCGCTGGAGGTCGCCGCGGCTGGCGTCCTCGCCACGCAGGCGCTGTTCCGGGCAGCCGAGGAGGCGATCCAGCTCCACGGCGGCGTCGGCAACACCTGGGAGTATGATCCGCATCTCTATCTGCGCCGCGCGCAGGCGACGGCGGCCGTTTTCGGTTCGACCGACGAGAAGCTCGCGATCATCGCGGACGCGCTGCTGGGAGACGCGGCATGAGCATCGAGGCTTTCCGCGCCGAGGTCGCCGGCTGGATGGCGGCCAATCTCACCGGCCGGTTCGCGCCGCTGTTCGATCGCGGCCATGCCGGCGACGGCGATGCGCTTCCGGAACTGCGCAAGGACTGGGAGCGAAAGCTCGCCGAGGGCGGCTGGACCTGCATCGGCTGGCCTCGCGAGCACGGCGGTCGCGGCCTGCCGGTCGCCGAACAGGTCGTCTTCCAGGAGGAGTATGCGCGCGCCGGCGGGCCGGGGCGTCTCGGCCACATCGGCGAAGGCCTGCTCGGCCCGACGCTGATCGCGTTCGGCGACGACGACCAGAAGCGACGCTTCCTGCCTGCCATCCGCGAGGGACGGGAGTTTTGGGCGCAGGGATACTCCGAACCCGACGCCGGCTCCGATCTCGCCAGCATCCGCACCCGGGCCCGGCGCGATCCGGAGAGCGGCGACTGGCTGGTCACCGGCCAGAAGGTCTGGACCTCGCTTGCCCACCTGTCCGACTGGATCTTCGTGCTTGCCCGCGGCGAGGAAGGCTCCATCGGCCCGAAGGGACTGATCTTTCTCATGATGCGGCTCGACCAGCCCGGCGTGGAGATCAGGCCGATCCGGCAGATCGGCGGCGGCAGCGAGTTCAACGCCACCTTCTTCGACGGCGCACGTGTCAAGGCCGGGGACATCGTCGGCGTCCCCGGCGACGGCTGGAGGATCGCGATGGCGCTGCTCGGCTTCGAGCGGGGCCTGTCCACCCTCGGGCAGCAGATGGGCTTTGCCCGCGAACTCGACCTGATCATCGAGATCGCAACGGAGAACGGCGCGGCGGCGCGCCCGGCGATCCGCGCGCGCATAGCGCGGGCATGGGCGGGATTGCGGGCGATGCGCCACATGGCGATGCGCATGCTCGCCGACCATCCCGAGCCGCAGGTGCAGCTCGAAAGCCTCGGCTACAAGTACCAGTGGTCGAACTGGCATCGCGATCTCGGACGGCTGGGCATGGACGTGCTCGGTTTTTCCGGCGCGGCGGCCAGCGCCGACCCGCGCGTCGAGAAGCTGCGCCGGCTCTTCTTCTTCACCCGCGCCGACACCGTCTACGGCGGCACGAACGAAATCCAGCTCAACATCATCGCCGAGCGCGGCCTGGGAATGCCCAGGGAGCCGCGCGGTCCGTCGGGAAAGGGCGCCTGATGGGATTTCGCGAGCCCCGCGGGACGGAACTCGCGGCGAGGGACTGCCTGTGGCGGCTGGTCAACACCTATTCGCGCGCCTGCGACCGGCGCGATTTCGTCCTGCTGCGCTCGCTCTATCACGACGACGCGCTCGAGGAGCATGGCGACATGTTCACCGGTTCGCCGGACGCCTACGTCGCCTGGGTGGAGAAGGCGCTGGCCAACTGGCAGGCCACCGCCCACTACGTCGCCAACGCGCTCTTCGAGATCGACGGCGACTATGCCGAGGGCGAGACATACAAGCTCAATCACCATCGCACGCTCGACGGGACCGAGGAAATCGTCACCGGCAGCCGCAGCCTCGACCGCTTCGCCCGCCGATCCGGCGAGTGGCGCTTCCTTGGCCGCTGCGTGACGCTCGACTGGGCCGGCAGGCGTCCGGTCGACCGCGGCGCTTATGACAGCTTCGCGGCGTCGAGCCCCCTCGGGACCGCGGGCGCGGGCGACCCTTCCTATCGCCGCCTGACCCTGTTCGGGCGCGGGGACACGCAAACGATCTGACAATTCGGGAGGAATTCATGTCGACGGATTTCGCGGGCCGCGTCGCGGTCGTCACGGGGGGCGCCAATGGCATCGGACGCGCCATTTCGCTCGCCTTCGCCGCCGAAGGCGCCAACGTCGCCATCATGGACCGCGAGGAAGGACCGCTGGGCGAAACCGCCGAGGAGGCGCGCCGGCTCGGCGTCAAGGTTCTTCCTCTCGTCGGCGACATGACCGACAAGACCGTGGTTGCCGAAAGTTTCGCGAGGGTGAAGGCCGATTTCGGTTCCGTCGACATCCTGACCAACAACATCGGCCAGACCGCGCGGGAGAACTACTCGGAGTTCTACCTGGCGAGGCCGGAGACACTGGAGTTCGTGGTCGGCGTGTCGCTGATGACCACCCTCATGTGCACTCGCCAGGTCGTAAGCGACATGCGCGAACGGAAATTCGGCAAGATCGTCTCCATTTCCTCGGATTCGGCGATGAACGGCGATGTCGGCACGGTCGACTACGCCGCCGCCAAGTCGGGCGTTCTCGGCTTCACTCGGGCGCTGGCGCGCGAACTCGGGCCGTTCAAGGTGAACGTCAACGCGGTCTGCCCCGGCCCGACCAACACCCGCGCCATGCAGCGCATCCCGAAGGACGCCTACGAACGTGCAAGGAACATGATCCCGCTCGGCGAGCTCTGCGAGCCGGATGACATCGCCAACGCGGTGATCTTCCTGTCGTCCGGCAAGTCGCGCTTCATCACCGGCCAGACGCTGATGGTGAACGGCGGGCGGGTGTTCTACTGAGCTACTGCGTTCGGACGATGCCGCGCCGCGTGCGGTGCAGCATCCTCAGTCCCATAGCAGGAACACGAAATGGCCACGACGCTTCGAACCGCGCTGACGGACAGGCTGGGTTGCACCTTTCCCATCGTGCAGACCGCGATGGGGTGGGTCGCCGACGCCCGGCTCACGGCCGCGACATGCAACGCGGGGGGCTTCGGCTTCCTCGCAGGCGCGACCATCGAGCCGGGCCAGGTGGACGCGGCCATCCGCGACGTGAAGTCGCGCACGGGCCGGCCTTTCGGCGTAAATTTTCATATGTTCCAGCCGAATGCGGAGGAAGTGCTGGAAGCCGTCATCCGGCACGGCGTGAGGGCGGTGTCCTACGGCCGCGGTCCGGACGCGGCCACCATCAGGCGCCTGAAGGACGCCGGCGTTGTCTGCATGCCGACCGTCGGCGCCCTGAAGCACGCGGTCAAGGCCGTGGAGCTCGGCGCCGACATCGTCACGGTGCAGGGCGGCGAGGGCGGCGGGCACACCGGCGCGGTTCCGACCACGATCCTGCTGCCGCAGGTGCTGGACGCGGTCAAGGTGCCGGTGGTGGCCGCCGGTGGTTTCTCGGATGGACGCGGCCTCGTCGCGGCGCTTGCCTGGGGCGCATCCGGCATCGCCATGGGCACGCGCTTCCTGCTGACGACGGATTCGCCGGTGCCGTCGGCGTCGCTGAAGCGCTACCTCGAAACCAGGGATCCGACGCTGATCAAGGTCTCGACGGCGGTCGACGGCCTGCCGCAGCGCTTCGTCGAGAACGAGGAGCTGAAGCGACTGGAAGGCATGAGCCTGCCGGCGCGTCTGGCGATGTCCGCGAGATATGCCCGCCACTGGGGCCGGGAGGCAGGCCTCGGCCCGCTCGGCATGGCAAGGCTCGGGCTGAAAGTCATGGCTGGCGACGAAGGCGGATTCCGCACGACCGTGATGGCCGCCAACCTGCCCACGCTGGTGCAGCGGGGCGTGGTCGCCGGCGACCCGGTCAACGGTCTGCTACCGTCCGGACAGGTGGCCGCGGTCATCGAACGGCTGGAGAGCTGCGAGGACCTGATCGTGCGCATCATGCGCGAGGCTGGAGACCGCCTGGCGGCGCTGGCAGAGCTGGCGGCCGGAAATTCGAAGCAAGGGAGCCCCACATGAGCCGCCAGTTCTGGAGCCGGATCGAGGACGGGATCGCGGAACTCGTCATCGAGAATCCGCCGGTCAACGCGCTCGATTCGAAGGGCTGGCGCGGACTGTCGCAGGAGATCGACCGGCTGAACGCCGACGACTCCGTCCGCGTGATCATCGTGCGCGCCGAGGGACGGGGCTTCTGCGGCGGCGTCGATATCAAGGAATTGCAGGCCCATCCGGACCGGATCGTGGAGGTGAATGCCGGAAACTACGAGACTTTCCGGGCGCTGCACCGCGGCCTGAAGCCGGCCATCGCCGCCGCGCACGGCTATGTCCTGGGCGGCGGCATCGGCATCTGCGGCTCGGTCGACATCATCCTGTGCTCGCCTGATGCGCGGTTCGGCGTGCCGGAGGTGGATCGCGGCGCGCTTGGCGCGGGCGCGCATCTCCAGCGCATGTTCCCGCTCCAGAAGGTGCGGCAGATGTATTTCACCGGCGAGATGATCGACGCCCAGGAGGCCTACCGGCTCGGCGCCATCGAGCGCATCGTGCCAAGGGAAGAACTCCGCGCCGCCGCCTTCGAACTGGCCGGGAAGATCGCGGCCAAGAGCCCGACCATGATCCGCCTCGCCAAGGAAGCGCTGAACGGCGTCGAGGACGGCGACCTCGAACGTCACTACCGCTGGGAGCAGGGCTTTACCGCGCAGGCCTACCTGACGAAGGAAAGCCAGGAGGCGCGCGACGCCTTCGTCCAGAAGCGCGACGCCGGTTTCGCCGGCAAGAAGTGAGGAACGCAGAATGGCCGTAGCTGTGCCGCCCTATGTCGAAGGTCATGGCCTGCTGAGGGGCCGAGGCGTTCTCATCACCGCCGCCGCCGGTGTCGGCATCGGCTTCGCGGCAGCCAGGAAGGCGGTCGAGGAAGGCTGTGCCGCGATCTTCATCTCGGACATCCACGAGCGCCGGCTTGGCGAGGCGGCGGAGAAGCTCAAGGCGCTGTCGCCATCCACGCCGGTCTTTCACCAGCTGTGCAACGTCACCGACGAGGCGCAGGTGCAGGCCCTGGTCGCGGCCGCGGAGGATAGGCTCGGCGGCGTCGACGTGCTGATCAACAATGCCGGCCTGGGCGGACTGAAGAGCGTCGTCGACATGACCGACGAGGAATGGTCGCGCGTGCTCGACATCACCTTGACCGGTACCATGCGCATGACGCGCGCCGTGTTGAAGGCGATGATCCCGCGGAAGGCCGGCGCCATCGTCAACAATGCATCGGTGCTCGGATGGCGCGCGCAGAAAGGCCAGTCCCACTATGCCGCCGCCAAGGCTGGCGTCATGGCCTTCACGCGCTGCTCGGCTCTGGAAGCCGCCGAGCACGGCATCCGCATCAACGCCGTCTCGCCGTCGATAGCCATGCATGATTTCCTCAAGAAGGCGTCGACGGAAGAGGAGCTTGCCCAGCTTTCGAAGGTCGAGGCCTTCGGCCGCGCGGCCGAGGTCTGGGAGGTCGCCAACGTGATGATGTTCCTCGCCTCGGACTATGCCGGCTACATGGTCGGCGAGGTCGTTTCGGTGTCGAGCCAGCGCGCATGACTGCGCCGTTCGTCTTCAGCTCGCCCGCCGAAGCGGTCGCCGGCGTTGGCGCCAGGCTCGGGCCGAGCGACTGGCTGCTGATCGACCAGCAGCGCGTCGACCTGTTCGCCGAGGCGACCGGCGACCACCAATGGATCCACGTCGATCCGGAGCGGGCAAGGCACGGTCCGTTCGGCATGACCATCGCGCACGGCTACCTGACGTTCTCGCTCGTCAACATGTTCCTGCCGCAGCTGTTCGAGGCGCGGGGCATGAAGATGGGCGTGAACTACGGCGCCGAGAGGCTGCGTTTCCCGGCCCCGGTGAAGGTGGGCAGCCGCGTCCGCGCCGTCGGCGAACTCGTCAAGGCAGAACCGATCGGCGACGGCGCCGTCCAGACGACGGTCCGCGTCTCGATCGAGGTCGAGGGCGGGCAGAAGCCCGCCTGCGTGGCCGACATCATCGGCCGCTATTCCTTCTGAGGCTTCCATGGCGAACGAACCCACGGACATAAGCGAGCGTCTCCGGCGGTTGGAAGCGCTGGAAGAAATCCGTCAGCTGGCCTCGAAGTATGCCCTGGCGCTCGACATGCGCGACATGGACGCGATGGCGAACCTGTTCGTGCCGGACGTGAAGGTCGGGCAGGGCAGGTCCGGCCGCCAGGCGCTGCGAGACTGGCTCGACGACACTATGCGCAAGCAGTTCGACGGGACGTCGCACCACGTCGGCACGACGATCGTCGAGCTCGTCGACCCCGACAACGCCGTAGGCGTCGTCTACTCGAAGAACGAACACGAGACGGGCGCCGAGTGGGTCATCATGCAGATGATGTACTACGACACCTATGCCCGCGTGGACGGCCGTTGGTGCTTCCGTCGCCGCCAGCCGCTCTACTGGTACGCGACCGACCTCAACAAGCCGCCCGTCGGAAGCCGCAAGATGCGCTGGCCCGGCCGCGAGCCCTACGAGGGCGCCTTCCACGCGCTGTTCCCGTCCTGGAAGGAGTTCTGGGCACGTCAGGGAGCCTCCGACGCGCCGATCTGCGAACCGGCGCCGCTCGACGGCTTCATCGAGGCCATGCGGCGCGGAAGCGAGGTCCATGCAAACCGCGTCCGCTGACAAGGCGATCGCCGCGGGCCTGTTCCGGCCGGTGCGGCTGGGTTCGCTGGAATTGCGCAACCGCATCGCGATGGCGCCGATGTCGCGCTATCTCTGCCCGGACGACGTTCCCCACCAGGGAGTAGTCGACTACTACCGCCGCCGCGCCGAGGCGGATGTCGGTCTCATCATCACCGAGGGCACCTATATCGGCCACCCGAGTGCCGCGAGCTACGCCGGCGTGCCGCATTTCCATGGCGAGGCGCTGGCGGGCTGGGCGCGGGTCCTGCAGGCCGTGCACGCAGCCGGCGGCCGCATCTTCCCGCAGCTGTGGCACACCGGCTCGTTTCGCCAGTCCTGGATGGGCCCCGTGAAAGGCGTGCCGGGATTCGGCCCGTCCGAGAACTTCAACGCTTTCACCATGCACCCCGAACCGACGCGCGCGATGACCGAGGCCGACGTGGAGGAGGTGATCGGCGCCTATGCGCGGGCCGCGGCGGACGCGCAGGCGCTGGGCTTCGACGGCGTGGAACTGCATGCCGCGCATGGCTACCTGATCGACGAATTCCTCTGGGACCGGACCAACCGCCGGACCGACCGATGGGGTGGCGACAGGCGCGGCCGCACGCGCTTCGCCGTCGAGATCGTGAGGGCGATCCGCGGCCGCGTCGGCCCCGATTTCCCGGTGTCGCTCCGCTGGTCGCTGTGGAAGCAGCAGGATTATCAGGCGAAGCTCGCCGACACGCCGACGCAACTGGCCGAGATCCTCGAGCCCCTGGTCGAAGCCGGCGTGTCCATCCTGCACACCTCGACGCGGCGTTTCTGGAGCCCCGGCTTTTCCGACGAGGGCGACCTGACGCTCGCGGGCTGGACGAAGAAGCTGACCGGGCTTCCCGTCATCATGGTCGGCGGGGCTGGGCTCGACCGCGCCGGCATCGACGTGGTCACGCAGGTTGCCTCGCTCGACGTGCTGGAAAAGCCGCTTCGGGGCGACGAGTTCGATATCCTCGCGGTCGGCCGGGCGCTGCTCGCCGACCCCGAATGGGCGCGCAAGGTTGGCGAGGGAAGGATCGGCGACTGCCGCCCCTATTCCAGGGACCTTTTGGATAGCCTCGGCTGAATAGCCGGGCGGGAATTTGAAATCCCGCTTTTCCCCGCTGCTGTGGTCCGCCCGCATCATCGGACGCCGTTTGCATGGACGCGCTGGGCGAGCCTAAAAAAAGCGGCCCGCACGATCGTCGTACGGGCCGCATGTGCTCGCCGGGAGGTGCGAACGAAGGGCTCAGGCTGCTTGGTTCTGCGGGCCACCGAGCACGGCGGCGCTGTTGAGCATCAGCCGCACGAGTTCGGTCTGCCGGGTGATGCCGCTCTTGGAAAAGATCGAGCGCAGGTGCGCACGCGCCGTGTTGCGCGAGATGTCGAGCGCGGTCGCGACGTCCTCGAGCGACAGCCCGGCCGTCAGGCGGCGGGCGACGGCAGCCTCGGCCGGGGTCAGATCGAAGAGCTGGCGCACCAGGTCGCTGCCGACGTCGGCATTGGCCTCGGGATCGCGCAGGTAGATGGCCACGGTCGGCTCGGTCGAAACGCCGCCGCTGCGCACGGCCGGCACCGGCTGCACGATGACGCCGAGGCTGCGGCTGCCGGACGGTCTGGTCAGCGCCAGTCCGCGCGCCTCGCGGCCCTCGCCGGACTGGGCGCGCTGCATGGCCGCCTTGATCGCCGCCTGCAGTTCGCGGTCTTCCTTCGCGCAGGCGGCACGAAACCGTCCCGCCTGCATCTGGATGCCGTCGCGCGCCGAAAGCGCCTCCTCGGCGCGGGAGGAGCATTTGACGATCCGCCCCTGCATGTCGAGGATCAGGATGCCAACCGACAGCCGCTCCATCACGGTCGAATAGAGGCTGCGCTCGACCTCGCTGGCCCCGATGCGGCGAGCGATCTGAAGCCCGCGCAGAAACTGGCCTGCCAGGATCTCGCACAGGGATGTCTCGTCGGATTCGCCGGCCTGTTCTCCGGCCGCCCGGAAGACGAGGAGCGTGAGCCGATGGTTCTGGGTCTCGTCGACAGCGCCTGCCTGGACGCAGCGGTGGCGGTCGAGAAGCAGCCCGAGACGCGCCAGCGCCAGTGACGGCTCCTCATCCGCCTCGCAGCCGTTCTCGGACACGAAGGCCGCGCTGTTGCCGCCCGCCCGGTCCTCGATCCTGAGAGCCACCGCCGTCGCGCCGAGATGGTTGCGCACGAGATCCAGCGGCTGATGCAGAGGTCCTCCGCCGATGAGGCTCTCGGAGATCCGGGAGAACAGCAAGCCGAACTCGACGACGGAACGAGACTGGAACGTCATGCCAAAGTCCTCCCGGAAGGCTTCTGATTGTCCGATGCGGACCCGCTGGCGAAAGCCGCCGCCGGCGCTTCCCCAGAAGGGCTCCTCCCGCTTCGGTATTGACAGAATGTCACTATTTCGACGCGACTGTCAAATACATTAACGCCGCGTCAAATTTTTGCCGCTGCGTCAGCGAAATGCCGAAGGCAGACGCGCGTCCGGGGGAAAATGTCCTTTTAATACAGATACTTGCTCTACCGCATTGCAGCATTGAAAACGTAAAAAAAGCCGGAGCGGATGCCCCGGCTTTTTGCACTGCGCAACGGTCCGGCGTAGGAATCAGCTCGCGCAGTCCGCGCGCTTGATCAGGCCGTCCTCCCGTACCTTGTGCGGCGCGGCCACCACCTTGATGGCTTCCGGCGCCGGCATGAAGTGGTTGGTGTCGGATACGGAGATCGGGCCGATGATCGGCTCCACCTTGTCGGAATTGGCCTCAAGCCACTTCGCCACGGCCTCGCCGTCGGCCGTTCCGGCGCCATTGATCGCAGCCGCCAGGATCACCGGTTCGATATAGAACGGCGTGAGCGACGCCGCGCCGCCGAGCTTGTCCACCTCCGGGACGGCCGCTCTCGCGCGCTCGACGAACTTCGCGAACGGCGATCCGCCGACCGGCTCCTCGCAATAGGTCATGCCGACGAACTGCGTCGAGTAGACGCCCTCGAAGGCCTCCTCGCCGAGCACGGAGGCATTGCCGACCGCGTAGTTGGTCATGGTCTGGTTGGCCAGCACCGGCACGTCCCAGCCGAGATCCTCGCGGTTCTCGAGCAGCTTGCGGGCATCGTCGCCGAGCGAGGCCATGAACAGGATCGCCTCGGCGCCCGCGCCCCGGAGCGACAGCAGCTGCGGCGTCATGTCCTCGGTGCGAAACGCGAATTCCTGGATCGCGACCGGCTCGAGCCCCTTCTTTTCCTTCAGGTAGACGAGGAGATCGCTGACGCCGGCCTTCGACATGCCGCCGTTGTCGGAAATGATCGCGAACTTCGTCGTGCCGAGCCTGTCGATGGCGAAGTCGATGTTGGGGATCATCTGGTTGGCGGCGGTCACGGAGGTCGAGAAGTGATAGGGGCCCACCTCGGGGGTCAGCTGCGACGACGCGGCCGTCGTCGCCTGGACGATCCTCTTTTCGGTCGTCACCGCGACGATCGGGATCGTCTCCTGGCTGGTGACGGGACCGACCAGGGCTTCGATCTTCTCGTTCTCGATCAGTCGCCGTGCCTCGCTCACGCCGTGCGTCGGATCGGTCATGGTGTCGGCCATGATCAGCTCGACCTTCTTGCCCAGAATCCCGCCGGCGGCATTGATGTCCTCGACCGCGAGCTTCCAGGCCTCGGTGGACGAGCGGCCGACGGATGCACCGCCCCCGGTGATCGACGTGATGCCGCCGAGCTTGAAAGTCTCTTGCGCGAACGAGGCGCCGCCGGAAACGGCGAGCGCGGCAGCGGATGCCAGACCTATCGAGAGATGGCGCGCGACCATGCCCCATTTAGTGTTTCGTGGAAGGCTCATGCGTTTCTCCTCCGTGAAAGCCGAGCGGAAATGGACGTGACTCCGGCCGCCCGGTCATCGTCCGTGTGGACTACGGCCCCGAGCCGCCACGGGGCCGGGCCTAGTCTCGCCGGACGTTGCGCTCAGGCTCGCATATCGGCATCCGGTCGTCATGCGTGATCTGATCTGCAGCTTCCATACGACGAGCGGCGTCATGCCCGGCGGTCCGGTCGCCTCGCGGCACGGGCTTGCCGAGCGGCTCGCCGCCTGCACGGGCGCCGGCTATCGAGGCTACTGGCTGCACTGGCGCGACTATGCGGAACAACGCCTGGCAGGCATGTCGGACGGCGCGATTCGCGCCCTGTTCGACCGCCACTGCCAGCGGCACCGGGGCATCGAGTTCTTCTCGGACTGGTTCGTCGACGGCAATGCCGCGGCTGCCGTCGCAGAGTCGCGGTCCTTCGACGCCGCGCAAGCGATCGGCGCCGACACCGTCAACGTGGGCGCCGACTTCGCCGGCCGCGGCTTTTCCCTCGAGCACATGGTCGAGCGTTTCGACGCGCTCTGCGGCCGCGCCGCCGGCCGTGGGCTGCGCATCGGGCTGGAACTCGTGGCCTGGAGCGACGTATCGGACGTCGGCACGGCCCTCCGCTTCCTCAAGCCCCGCAATGCCGCGCTCGTGCTCGATGCATGGCACGTCTTCCGCGCAGGCCTGCCGCTCCCGGATCTCGCGCGCATCCCGGCCGACCGTGTCTCCTGTGTCCAGGTGAGCGACGCGTCGGCAACCGTCCGGGGGACGCTGGCCGACGATACGCGCCACCGGCTTTTCTGCAGCGACGGGGTATTCGACCTGACTGGCTTCCTGAAGGCCACCGAACGTTTCGGCACCCCGGTCAGCGTCGAGATCATTTCGCCGGAGGTGGCGCGAATGCCCCTCGCCGAAGCGGCGCGCATCTCCTGCGAGACGGCGGGGCGGTTGATGCGGTAGTGCGTTTAGTCCGTTCGAACGATGCCCCGCGGGGCCGCGGCCGGGTCTATGCGAAGGGAAGAGGAATGGCGCTTCGGCGCGCCCCGGAGGAATGTCTGATGCTTGCGGAGATACTGATCATCGCGGTACGGGGCTGTGCGATCGGCTCGATCTTCGCCCTTATCGCGATGAGTTTCAACATCGTGCACGGCGCGACGGGGATCCTGAACTTCGCCCAGGGCAACATGTTCGTCCTGGGCGGTTTCGCCGCCTTCTTCCTCGCCAACGAAGCCGGCGTCGCCTGGTGGCTGCTGATGCTGCCGGTCGCCGGTATCCTCGTCGCGGTTCTCGTGACGGTGCAGGGCTGGATCACGCTGGCGCCGCTGCGCTCCTCGGTCGAGCAGGACAGCTGGCTGATATCGACCGTCGCGTTCTCGACCATCATCGCCGCCCTGCTGATGATCACGCAGGGTCCGTTTGCCTACACGGTGCAGGGGCCGGTGCCGTCCTTCCGCATTCTTGGCGTGCGCACGCCCGGCGCCTATGCGCTGGCCATCGGCGCCATGTTCTTCTGGTACTTCGCGCTCCGCATCTTCCTGCGACATACCTTCCTTGGGCTCGCGATCTCGGCGCTTTCGCAGGATTTCGACGCGGCCCGGGCGGCGGGGCTTCCCGTCCGCAGGCTCCAGCTGCTTGCCTTCGCCATCAGCGGCCTGATCATCGGCACCGCGGGCTTCCTCGTCGCGCCGGTGATCTCCGTCGCCTCCGACGCCGGCCTGCGCTATGTCCTCAACGGCTTCGTCGCGGCCGTCGTCGGCGGCATCGGCTCCAATCTCGGCACGCTCATCGGCGGACCGCTGGTCGGCATCATCGGCATGCTGACGGCCTACCGCATCGGCGGCGCCTACCAGGATCTCGCATCGCTCCTGCTGCTGGTCGCGATCCTGATGCTGCGGCCGCAGGGCCTCTTCGGCCGGTCCTCGGCGCGACGGGTGTGACCATGGCCATGAGCGAGACCATGGCAGCCCGGGAGGGCGGCGCGCGGGGCAAGCCGCGCTTCTCGTCGGACCTGCCGCAGATGCTGATCGGCTTCGTGCTGATCGCGATCACCGGTTTCGTGCCGTCGATCCTCGGCAATTCCTACTGGGTGCACACCTTCCAGCTGGTCAACATCTACATCGCCGCGTCGGTGTTCCAGAACTTCCTGTTCGTCGACGCGGGGCAGAAATCGTTCGGCCAGGGCGTCCTTCTGGGACTGGGCGCCTACGTCACCGCGATCTTCTTCGGGCTGCACGACTGGCCGTTCCTGCTGGCCGCGCTCGCCGGCCTGGGCGCTGCGACCGCCGGCGGGCTGCTCTTCGCCTTCCCCGCGCTGCGCGTCCAGTATTTCCACCTCGGCTTCGTGACGCTGTCGGCGGCGATCGTGTTCCCGCAGCTGCTGATGTCGCTCGACAAATGGACCAACGGCATCAATGGCATCTCCGTGTCGATGCCCGGACTGCACCAGGAGTGGTTCCTCGGCCTTTCGCCGCTGACCCTGATGATCGCGGTCTATCCGATGATCGCGCTGGCCATCCACTACGCGATCCGCCGCTCCAGGCTCGGCCGCGACATGCGCGTGGCCGCGCTCAGCCCCGAGGCCGCGCGCTCGCTCGGCATCAGGCCAGGCGTCATGCGCTTCATCGCCTTTATCATCGCGGCGATCGGAACCGGCGTCTGCGGCATCCTCTATCTGCCGGCGGTTTCCTTCGTCAGCCCGCAGGGCTTCAACGTCGAGCTCTCCTTCGTCTTCTTCTTCGCCGTGGTCGTCGGCGGTCGCGGGCAGATGCTCGGCCCCATCATCGGCATCTGGATCGTCTTCATCCTGCCCAACATCGCGCTCGCGCAGTTCGTCGAGTACCGCCTGCTGATCTACGGGCTGCTGACGCTCCTGACGGTCATCCTGTTTCCCGACGGGATCGTCGGCTCCATCGAGCGCTGGCGCGCCAGGCGCGGGGTCACCGGCCGCGGTGAACAGGCCTTCCGGGTCGACCGGTTCCTGGAGACGCTGGAGGGCGGGCGCGAGACCCGGCCGGGCGACGAGGTCGTCGTCGAGGTGCGCGGCGGCACCAAGAAGTTCGGCGAGGTCGTGGCCGTCGACGCCGTCGATCTGAAGGTGCGCCGGGGCGAGATCCACGGCCTGATCGGCGCCAACGGCTCGGGCAAGACGAGCCTGCTCAACGTGCTCTCCGGCCTGTCGCGCCTGAACGCCGGTTCCTTCCTGATCAAGGGCGAGGACGCCACGCGCCGGTCCGCTGACCGGATCGCCGACATGGGCATCGGCCGGACCTTCCAGACGCCGCGGATCTTCCCGCAGTTCTCGCTGTGGGACAATCTCAGGCTCGGCATCGACGCCCGCGTCGGCGACGGCAGCGCCGACATCGCCCGGCTCGCCGACGCGCTTGAGGCCGAATTCGCGCAAGACAGCGCCGAGCTCCTGTCGCACGGCCAGCGCCGCCTCGTGGAGGTGATGCGCGCGGTCCTGAAGGAGGCGGACATCATCTTCTTCGACGAGCCCGCCGCCGGCCTTTCGCAGGGCGAGCGCGCCAATTTCGCAAAGCTCGTCCGCTTCCTGGCGCGGCGGATGGGCAAGACCATCATCCTGGTCGAGCACGACCTCGAACTCGTCTGGGACATCGCCGATACGATCACCGTCATGGAGCAGGGTCGCGTCGTCGCCTCCGGTTCGCCGGAAGCCATGTCGAACGACCCGGCGGTTCAGCACATGTTCGTCGGAGGCCGCCGTGCTTGAGGTCCGCAACCTTCATGCCGGATACGGCAACGTGCCCGTGATCGAGGACGTGTCGCTGACGGCCCGCCCCGGCGAGATCCTTTTGGTGGGAGGTGAGAACGGCGCCGGCAAGTCGACCCTGATGCGTGCCATCGCCGGATTCAACAAGCCGACCGCAGGCGAAGTGCTCCTCGACGGCAGGCCGCTGCACGGCATGGCGCCCGAGGCGATCGCGCAGGCCGGCCTGCGGCTGGTGCTCGACGGCCACCGCGTGTTCCCGGAACTCTCCGTCTACGACAACCTGCGCATGGGCGCCGCCGCCCGCAAGGGCGACCGCGCCGGTTTCGCCGCGGCCGTCGACGAGATCTATGCGGTGTTCCCGATCCTGAAGGAGAAGTACCGCAAATATGCGCGCGACCTCTCCGGCGGCCAGCAGCAGATGCTGGCGCTCGGCCAGGCCTTCGTCGCGCAGCCCAAGGTGCTGCTCTGCGACGAGCCGTCCATGGGCCTGGCGCAGGCGCTGCTTCCCCAGATCCTCGCCTTCCTGCGCAAATGGGCCGAGACCGGAACCGCCGTCGTCATCGTCGAGCAGCACCTGAAGGTCACGGCGCCCTATGCCGACCGCGCCATGATCATCGAACGCGGTAGCGTGAAGTTCGCCTGCGCCGCGTCGGAACTCGAGGCAAGGCTTTCGGCTCCCGAAGCGGCGCCGGCCGCCGCTTCGGCGTGAGCGGCGCGACGGTGGGGCGGCGGCGCGGGTGGCGCCGTTAGTCCCTTTGGACGATTGCGCTGCAACATGAGAAGCATAGCGTCCCGGCAACCAGGAAAGGCCACCGTCATGGACGATCTCGTCCCCCCGCGCCAGGCGGACATCTCCTACGAGACCGAGCACCCCGTCCGCTACGAGACGGCGGGGCCGGTCGCGTGGATCGTCATGGACCGGCCCAAATACAACAATGCGCAGAACTCGCAGATGACCTACGCGCTCGACGACGCGTTCCGGCGGGCGATCGACGACGACGCGATCAAGGTCATCGTGCTCGCGGGCGAGGGCAAGCACTTCTCCGCCGGCCACGACATCGGCACGCCGGGTCGGGACGTGGCGAAGAGCTTCGAGCGCCGGCTCCTGTGGGCCGATCACGTCAACAAGCCCGGCGCGGAGATGCTCTACACACGCGAGCAGGAGGTCTATCTCGGCATGTGCCGGCGCTGGCGCGACGCGCCCAAGCCGACCATCGCCGCCGTGCAGGGCGCCTGCATCGCCGGCGGCCTCATGCTCGCCTGGGTGTGCGACTTCATCGTCGCGACCGACGATGCCTTCTTCCAGGACCCGGTGGTGCGGATGGGCATTCCGGGCGTGGAATACTTCGCCCACGCGTTCGAACTGCCGCCGCGCGTCGCCAAGGAATTCCTGATGCTGGGCGAACGCATGAGCGCGGAGCGGGCGCACCATTTCGGGATGGTCAACCGGCTTTCGACCCGCGACGCCCTGAAGGCCGACGTGCAGGCCATGGCGGAAAAACTCGCGGAGCAGCCGAGGCTCGGCCTCTGGCTGACCAAGCAGGCGGTCAACCATGTCGAGGAACTGCGCGGCAAGCGCGCGGCGATGGACGCCGTGTTCCACATGCATCATTTCGCCCACGCGCAGAGCGACCTCACGCGGGGCGACTCGCTCGGCGGCCAGGATGCCAGGACGATGGTGGCCGCCAACAAGAAGCAGGCCGGCGAGGGCTGAGCGGACGTGGATCTCACCTACAGCCACACGGAGAAAGCCTTCCGGGCGGAGGTACGGGCGTGGATGGAGGCCAACGTGCCCTCCGCGCCGCTGCCGTCCTTCGACGCGTCCCGCGAGGGCTTCGAGGCGCATCGTGCGTGGGAGCGGAAGCTGGC
The DNA here is from genome assembly GCF_030398385.1 of Aquibium sp. ELW1220. GTDB lineage: Bacteria > Pseudomonadota > Alphaproteobacteria > Rhizobiales > Rhizobiaceae > Aquibium. Next base: position 37,131 of record NZ_JAOAOQ010000041.1, read on the forward strand.
CGAGGGCCGCTGGGGCATGGTGACCTGGCCGCAGGCCTATGGCGGGCGGGCGCTGAACCTCATCCAGTGGCTGATCTTCGAGGAGGAGTACTGGCGGGCGGGCGCGCCGCTACGCGTCAACCAGAACGGCATCTTCCTGCTCGGCCCGACCCTGATGGAATACGGCACGGAGGAGCAGAAGACGCGCTTCCTCTCCCGCATGGCATCGGGCGACGAGATCTGGGCGCAGGCCTGGTCGGAGCCGCAGGCGGGCAGCGACCTGGCCGCGGTCCGGGCCACCGGCCGCCGCGAGGGTGACGACTACGTCCTCGACGGCCACAAGATCTGGTCCTCGCGCGCGGTCTTCGCCGACTGGGCCTTCGGCCTGTTCCGCACCGACCCCGCTTCGGGCCGGCACAAGGGCCTGTCGCTCATCTTCTTTCCCCTTGACGCGGCGGGCGTACGCGTCCAGCCGATTCCGCAGATCGACGGCGAGACGGGCTTTGCCGAGATCTTCCTGGACGACGTTCGCGTACCGGCCTTCAACCGGCTCGGCGAGGACGGGCAGGGCTGGTCCATCTGCATGGCGACGGCCGGCTTCGAGCGCGGTCTGATGCTGCGCAGCCCCGCCCGGTTCCAGATGGCGGCAAAGCGGCTCGTCGACCTCTATCGCGCCCATGAGCCCGAATGCGCGCCCGAGACGCGCGCCGCCGTGCTGCAATCCTTCATGGACGCCGAGGCCTATGCGCTGTCGATCCATGCGACGGCGTCCCGGCTCATCGCCGGCGGGCACATCGGCGCCGAGGCGTCCACCAACAAGATCTTCTGGTCGGAACTGGACATCCAGCTCCACCGCACGGCGCTGTCCATCCTCGGCGCGCGCGCCGAACTGATGCGAAGCGCACCGGCGGCGGGCGATGTCGGCCGCTGGCTCGACGGCTATTTCTTCTCGCTCGCCGGACCGATCTACGCGGGCTCCAACGAGATCCAGAAGAACATCATCGCCGAGCGCATGCTCGGCCTGCCGAGGTAGGGGCCGCGGTCGACGCCATGGATTTCCGGTTCACCGAAGAGCAGACGATGACAGCCGAAGCCGTGAAGGGCCTGCTGGCGGATCTGTGCCAACCGGCCGACCTGCGACGGCTGATGCAGGTCGGCGCGGCGCGTGACGACAGGCGCTGGACCGCCTTGACCGGGATGGGACTGGCCGGGGCGCTCGTGCCGGAGGAGATGGGCGGCCTGGGGCTCGGAGCGGTCGATTTCGTTCTGGTGGCCGAAGCCTGCGGCTACGCGGGACTGCCCGAGCCGCTGGTCGAGAATGCCGGCATATCCCTGCCGCTGCTCGCCGCGCTGGCCGCCGATCGCCGGGCGGCGACACTCCTGGATCGCGCGCTGGCCGGCGACGTCACCGTCGCGACCGCTCATCCGGCAAACCTTTTCGTCGCCGAAGCCGATAACGCAGGCGCGCTTCTCGTCGTGCGCGACGACGGCGTCTCCCTGCTCGAAGCCGGTTCTGTCGGGCTCGTCCGCCAGGATTCCGTCGATCCCTTCCGCCGGCTCTTCACCCTGGCCGCCATGCCGGCGGCCGCCCCGGTCGCCGGCGCCTCCGACGCCCGCGCCGCCGTCGACCTGGCCTTCGATCGCGGCGCGCTGTTCACCGCCGCGCAACTGCTCGGCATCGCCCAGCGGGCGGTCGATCTGGCCGTCGCCTATGCGAAGGAACGCCAGCAGTTCGGCAAGCCGATCGGCTCCTACCAGGCCGTCAAGCACATGCTGTCGACGGTGCAGGTCAGGATCGAGTTCGCAAGGCCGGTCGTGCACGCGGCCGCGGCGCAGCTCGCGAATGCCGACGCGTTTTCCCGCGCGCGCATCTCGCACGCCAGGCTCGCCGCAGGCGAGGCGGCCGACCTCGCCTGCCGCACGGCCGTGCAGGTTCATGGCGCAATGGGATATTCCTGGGAAGTCGACGTGCACTTCTTCCTGAAGCGCGCGCTGGCGCTGGCCTCCTGGTGGGGCGATGCGCGGTTCCACCGCGAGCGGGTCGCCGCGCGCGTTTTCGATCGTCCGCTCGGCGCGGACCAGACTTTTGCCAGCGAGGCCGCCCATGACTGAAGCCTACATCATCGACGCGGTCCGCACGCCGGTCGGCCGCAAGAAGGGCGCGCTCGCCGCGATGCATTCCGCCGACCTCGCGGGCCACGCCATCAGGGCGCTGATCGAACGGACGGGTATCGATCCGGGAGCGGTGGACGACGTCGTCTTCGGCTGCGTCGACACGATCGGCTCGCAGGCGGGCGACATCGCGCGCACCGCATGGCTGGTCGCCGGCCTGCCGCAGCACGTGCCGGGCGTCACCATCGATCGCCAGTGCGGCTCCTCGCAGCAGGCGGTGCATTTCGCGGCCATGGGCGTGATGAGCGGCGTCCAGGACCTGGTCGTGGCTGGCGGCGTGCAGAACATGAACGCCCTGCCGATTTCCGCCGCCATGATCGTGGGGCAGCATTTCGGCTTTCCCGACCCGTTCTCGACCTCGCCCGGCTGGCAGGCCCGCTATGGCGACCAGGAGGTCGGCCAGTTCCGCTCCGCCGAGATGATCGCGCAGAAGTGGCGGATCAGCCGCGACGAGATGGAGGCCTTCGCCTTCGAATCGCATAGCCGCGCCATCGCGGCGATCGACGAGGGCCGCTTCGGCGCCGAGATCGCTCCCGTGGGCGACTTCGCCGAGGACGAGACCCCGCGCCGGGACACGTCGCGGGAGAAGATGGCGACGCTCAAGCCGATGGTCGAAGGCGGGCGCGTGACCGCCGGCGTGTCGAGCCAGAACGCCGACGCCTCCGCCGCGCTGCTGATCGCGTCGGAGAAGGCGGTGAAGGATCACGGTCTCGCGCCGCGCGCCCGGATCCATCACCTGACGGTGCGGGCCGACGACCCGGTCTGGATGCTGACGGCGCCGATCGCCGCAACGCGGCACGCCCTGGAAAAGACCGGGCTCGGGATCGCCGACATCGACCTCTTCGAGTGCAACGAGGCCTTCGCCTCGGTTCCGATGGCCTGGATGAAGGAACTCGACATCCCGCACGACAGGGTCAACGTCAACGGCGGCGCCATCGCGCTCGGCCATCCGCTCGGCGCCACCGGCGCGCGCCTGATGACCACGCTGCTCCACGAGCTCGAGCGGCGCGGCGGCCGCTACGGCCTGCAGACGATGTGCGAGGGCGGCGGCCAGGCCAACGTGACCATCATCGAGCGGCTTTAGGAGACGGCCATGCCCTGCTACGCTTTCGAGGGGATCCGCCCGGTCGTGCACCCGACCAGCTTCCTCCACCCGACCGCCTCCCTGATCGGCGACGTGCAGGTGGGGCCGGGCTGCTACATCGGCGCCGGGGCCGCGCTGCGCGGCGATTTCGGGCGCGTCGTCGTCGAGGGCGACAGTTCCATCCAGGACAACTGCACCCTGCACACCGGCGCCGGCTCCGACTGCGTCATCGGCCGCGGCGCGACCGTCGGCCATGGTTCCATCGTGCACGGCGCGACCATCGGCGTGAACGCGCTCGTCGGCATGAACGCTGTCGTGCTGGACGAAGCCGTCATCGGCGACGAGAGCCTGATCGGCGCGCTGTCGCTCGTGAAGTCCGACATGCGTGCGCCGGAACGCAGCCTGATCGCCGGCAACCCGGCGAAAATCGTGCGCCAGCTTCCGCCCGAAGCGATCGTCTGGAAGAACGACGGCGACGGCGAATACCAGCGGCTGGCCCGCCAGTCGGTCGCCGATTTCGAGGAATGCGAGCCGCTGACCGCGCCCGAGCCCGACCGCAGGCGCGTGTCGGGTCAGGCCCGGGCGGTGCGGCTGAGCGTGAGGAGCTAGCGAATGGGTATCTGTGAAGGCCGTGTCGTCATCGTCACCGGAGCGGGTAGGGGGCTTGGACGGGCCTACGCGCTCGGGCTTGCCGCCGAGGGCGCCAGGGTCGTCGTCAACGATCTCGGCGTCGGCACCCATGGCGACGCGACGACGGAGCGCCCCGCCGACGAAGTGGTCGCCGAAATCCGCAAGGCCGGCGGCGAGGCCGTCGCCAGCTTCGACGACGTGGCCGACTGGGATGGCGGCGGACGCATCGTCCGGACGGCGATCGACGCCTTCGGCCGGCTCGATGCCGTGGTCAACAATGCCGGCTTCGTCCGCGACCGCATGTTCGTCTCGTGCACGCCGGAGGAATGGGACGCGGTCATCCGTGTCCACATGCGCGGCCATTTCTGCGTGTCGCGCCATGCCGTCGACCATTGGCGCGCCGAAGCCAAGGCCGGGCGGCCCGTCGACGCGCGCATCGTCAACACCTCGTCGGGCGCCGGTCTCCAGGGCTCGGTCGGCCAGAGCGCCTATTCGGCGGCCAAGGCCGGCATCGCCGCGCTGACCCTGGTGCAGGCGGCCGAACTTGCGCGCTACCGCATCTCCGTCAACGGCCTGGCGCCTAACGCGCGCACCCGCATGACCGAGCAGGCGTTCGGAGAGGCGATGCAGGCAAAGCAGGGCGAGATGGACGTCTTCGCGCCCGAAAACACCGCGCCGCTGGTGGCCTGGCTCGTCAGCGAGCGCTCCCGCGACGTGACGGGGCAGATCTTCGAGCTGATCGGCGGGCTGGTTCGCGTCTGCCTCGGCTGGACCGACGGACCGGAATACGATCTCGGCCGGCGCTGGGAGCCGGCGGCGATCGGCGACAAGATCATCGAACTTCTCGCCGACCGTCCCGCGCCCAAAAAGGTCTACGGCACGGCCTGACGGAGCCTAGGTCAAAACCCAATCAGCGGTGAGCGTCGAGACCGCTCACCCTGGGATGGGGTGGCATGGGTTCACGTAGACGGCTTGTGATCAGTCGCCGATACGGCGAAGACGCTGCACTCCCGTTCAGCATGAAAGATCGAGCGCCGTCGAGACATGCCGATCTTCTCGGCGGTCTTGATTGAAGCGGTGTTCGAGGCATCGATCACCGCGATGAGGTGCTGAACGGGGAGCGTGGAAAATCCATAGCATAAGAGCGCATGCGCCAACTCTGACCCCATTCCCCTACGCCACAAATCCTTGTCGATCATGTAGGCGATCTCGACTTCAACAGTTCCGTCGAATTCCCACCGCACGAATCCGCCACGACCTATGAAGGATCCCGTCCGCCGATCTATCGCTGCATACAGCCGGAGGTTCGGGTGCAAATCGTCACTTCCGTGGATCGACCAGGCAAGTTCTTCCTCGGCTTCCGCGCGTGAAAGGAAGACTTGTGGAAAGAAGCGCCGAACCTCTTGGTCGGCGTAGAGCCGGCAGAGGTCGTCGAGATCGGATTCGACGAAGCGTCGCAGTAGTATGCGGTCAGTCTGAAGAACTTGCGTCATGGTGGATGTGTGCCGCCGTGGATGGTATCCCGCTGCGCTGCCGAGAGGATATTGCATTGAAGCCATGCCGTAAATCAGATTCCCTGGCGTCGTTTTGCGACGGAGGCGAGGACGAGCAGGCTTTTCTGGCTGGACGACGAGGCGTGGGCGGCGATCGAGCCGCACCTTCCGAAGAACCAGCCAGGCGCGCGCGCAGGGTCGATGATCGCCGCGTCATCAGCGGTATCCTGCATGTGCTGAAGACAGGCTGCCGCTGGCAGGACTGCCCGGCCGAATACGGTCCGCCCACGACGATCTACAACCGCTTCAACCGTTGGTCCCGCCCCAGCTCTGGAGCCGCGTCCTTGATGCTCTTGTTGCCAAGGGCGTGCTCGCGCAGTCAGCATCGATCGACTCCAGCTACGCGAAGGCCCATCGCTCCGCCCATGGCGGAAAAGGGGGGCGAAGGCGCAGGCAATCGGACCCTCGCGCGGCGGCCAGACCACCAGGATCCATGCCGTAACTGACCTTCTCTGGCGTCCGGCCATTCTGCGGCTCACGGCCGGCAACGTCGTCGATGTCACCGTGGCCGGGCCGCTGTTGGACGCGGCCGGCCGGGTGCGCTGCCTGATCGCCGACAAAGGCTACGACGCCAACGCGCCACGCAAACGACTGAAGGCCGAAGGCGCCGAGGTCGTCATCCCTGGGCGCTCGAACCGAAAGGTGCCGATCGACTACGACGAAGCCCGCTACAAGGGCCGATGGCGCATCGAGGCCGCCTTCTGCAGGCTGAAGGACTTCCGCCGCATCGCCACCCGCTACGACAAGCTCGCCAGAAACTTCCTCTCGGCCGTTGCGCTTGCAACCCTCGTCGCATTCTGGGTCTGAATGAGTCTGAACCCTAGGGTCCGTAGGCGTATCGCCCGCGGCCGAAGATCCGGTCGAGGTCGTCGGGCGAGGCGGTCGCGAGCAGCGGCGTCAGTTGAGCATGCCGCTCGATGCCGCGGAGGACGCCGGCGCGCGAGGCGCAACGTTCGAACCAGGCGGCAATCCCAGGAGCCTCCGGCGAATCCCGGTCGAGGAAGGCAAACCGCTCGCGCAGCCGGTTCGAGCTTGACCAGACCCACGGGAAGCAGGCGAGGTCGGCGACCGAGAACTCGTCTCCGCCGAGATAGGGCGTCCGCGAGAGCCGCCTTTCCATGACGCCGTAGCAGCGCCGCAGCTCGGTCAGATGCCGGCTCAGGGCATAGTCCTGTCCCGCCGGCGCATAGAGCAGGAAATGATTGAGCTGGCCGCTCGCCGGCCCGAGATTGGCCGCCTGCCAGACCGCCCACTCGATCGCCTCGTACCGCGCCGATCCCGATCGCGGCAGGAGGCTGCCGGTCTTCTCGGCGAGGTAGATCAGGATGGCCACGGATTCGAAGACCGTGACCGGGTTCGCCGCATCGGCGCGGTCCACCAGCACGGGCACCTTCGCGTTGGGGTTGAGCGCCTCGAACCGGGCGGTGAACTGCTCGCCCTTCCACACGTTGATCGGCAGGAACCGGAATTCGAGATCCAGTTCGCACAGCGCCAGCGTCACCTTCATCACGTTGGGCGTCGTCGAGGCGTAGAGGTCGATCATTCGCCGGCGTTCCTCGCGTCGGGCCGCGGCGTGTATCCGTCGGCGACGATGATCGGGAGGTGGGTGAAGTTGCGGCCGTCCGGCAGGCGCATCCATGCCCCGGCCGCGAGCGCCCCGCCATCGACGACGATGGTGGAGCCGGTCACCCATCCCGACAGTCGTTCGGACGCGAGGAACAGCGCCGCGCCGGCCGAATCCTCGCCCTCGCCGAAGCGGCCGATCGGGAACCAGCGTTTGAGGTAGTCGCGGTTCTCGGGCGGTACGCGAGGCGTCGCGACGATCTGAGCGGTGTCGGTCGTCTCCGGCGCCACCGCGTTGACGCGGATGTTGTCCGCGCCGAGCTCCACCGAAAGGCTCTGCGTGAAGCCGGTGACCGCCGCCTTGAAGGCCGCGTAGACCACCGTGTGCGGGATCCCCCGGAAGGCCTCGATGGTTGAGACGTTGATGATCGCGCCGCCCTTGCCTCCGCGCCGGATCAGCGGGATCGCCGCCTTCGTGACGTGGAACATGTGGAGCAGGTTGACGGCGTAGAGCGCGTCCCACTCCGCCTCGGTCGACTCCTCGAAGGGCTTCTTGTAGCCGAGATAGTCGCCGACGTTGTTGACCAGCACGTCGAGGCGTCCGAAGCGTTCGTCTACGGCCTTCGCCAGCCGGGCGACGTCGCCGGCCTTGCGCACGTCCGCCGCAACGACGAGATGCTCGGCGCCGAGCGCGGCGCGCACATCCTCGGCGCGCGCCGCGTCGATCTCGGCCACCGCGACGCGCATGCCCGCCGTCCGGAACAGCCCGGCCGTCGCGCGTCCGATGCCCGCGCCGCCCCCGGTGACCAGGGCTACCTTGCCCGACAGGCCCAGTATCGAAATTTCGTCCGTCATGTCTCCTCCTCAGGCGGTTCTCGGCATGTCCACGTGATAGCTATGCGTGGCGTCGACCACGAGTCCGCGCGTCGCGATCAGCCAGCGTCCGTCGCGGCGTTCGAAACGATCCTGGTAGCGGATCGTCATCTCGAAGCAGGTTCGCTGGCCGGAGCTGTCGGTAGACCAGTGGCGCGCGATGCAGTAGGTCTCGCCCGCCGCCCGGTCGCCGTCCCCGTTCAGGGCCTGGGTCAGCACGGCATGGAACGTGCGTTCGTAGAGCTGCTTCATCATCGGCGGCACGCCCGCCAGCGCGTCCCTCGTCTCGAAGCGGCCGCGCGGTGCCAGGAGCACCCCGTCCGGCGTAAACTGGGTCACGAACAGCTCCGCGTCGCCCCGGTCCACCGCCACCGCATAGAGATCGGCTGTCCGACGGATCGCGACGAGGTCATCGGCGCCCAGCGTCATGTCAGCCGCCGACCGCCGCGATGACGTCCGCCACCGCCCGGTCCACTTCGCCGCGTCGGTAGCCGAGCAGCGCCGTCCCGGCCGTGTCCGGCTCGTAAGCCAGCCGCACTCCCCGTCCGGGCACGATGAAGGCATCCGGCAGGAGCGGGTGCTCCCTGTCGAGCTCGACCAGCCTGCGCGGCGAACCGACGGCGTCGAAGATCTTCTGGAAGAAATCCCGGAACGAGAGGTTCGCGTCGCCGATCAGGTAGGCCTTGCCGGCCTCGCCTCGCTCCAACGCGCCGGCGATGGCCTGTGCCAGCGACCGCACCGACATGTAGTTGGTGCCGCCCGCCGGCGCGTAGTCGGCAATGTCCGGCCGCAGCCCTTTGGCCCAGGCGACGAGCGTCTCGTAACGCCGCGCCGGAACGCCCGGAACCGCCCCGACGATGGAGGGCGGATTGAGCGTCACCGGCGAAAAGCTCGCATCAGCCAGCGCCCGCGCGCCCTGGTCGGCCAGCGCGCGCGCACGGACATAGGGAACTTTGTCGATCAGATGCGGCATGACCTGGTGGTAGTAGCTGCCGAGCTGGACGAACCGCCCGACGCCGGCGCTCTTCGCCAGCCGGGCAAAGCTCGGCACGCCCTCGATCTGCATCGTGCGCCAGAATGCGCCTTCGTCCGTGCCCTTCGGGATGTGGCGTATATCCTGCCCCGCGGCGAACACGATCCCGTCGAAGGGTTCGAGGTCGCGCTCCGTGAAGGTGCCCTGCGAATAGTCGCCCAGAATCGTCGGCATATCCGCCATCGGCGTGCCCTCGGGCGCGGGCTTGCGCGCGGCGAGCGTCACGTCGTGGCCAAGCGATCGCAGGTACATGGCGGCATGGCCGCCGATCATGCCCGTTCCGCCGACGATGAGTATCTTCACGCGCTTTCCTCCAATCGGGAGGCGCAGCTTAGGCGCGCGCCATCCCGCGGCATCGTCCGTTGCGACTACGGCCAGCCGGCGCGCGCGACGTCTACGCGCGCGACGTCGATCCGGCCCGTCATCAGGTGGACGGTTTCGTGCCGGGCGTGACTGGAGGAACAGCAGAGGAAGAGATCCAGCCCGTCGGCGCCGCCGAGCATGCAGGCGAACACGCCGGCGTCGACATCGACCCTGGCGGTGATGTCGCCGCTCCGCCGGACCCGCACCGCCGAACGGGTGAAGGGCGATGCGCACCAGACCTGCCCCTCCGCGTCGAGGCAGATGCCATCCGGAACATGGCCGGGCAGGTCGGCGAAGACCCGCCGGTTGCAGAGCCCTCCGTCGGCCGCGATGTCGAACGCAGTGAGCCGGCTCGCCAGCGATTCGGCGACGATCAGGACCTTCCCGTCCGGCGTCACCACCATCCCGTTCGGGCAGGAGAGGCCGTCGGCGACGTTTCGCACCGTCCCGTCGGCTTCGACAAGCAGCAGCATCGTCGCGGCCGGCGCCTCGCCGTGGTCGAAGTCGAAGCCGATGTTGCCGACATAGGCGCGGCCGGACGGCAGAACGACCATGTCGTTGCTCTGGGCGCGATGGAGCGCCGACAGGTCGGCGTGGACCTCGAGCCGTCCAGCGCTGCGGCGCAGCACCTTGCGCCCATCCATGGACACCACCAGCAGGCACCCGTCCTGCATCCAGCCGAGCCCGGACGGGCCGCCTTCCACGACGAAGCTGTCCAGGTGCGCGCCGGCGGGCGACAGCTTGTGGACCACGCCCGCATGCTGGTCGGAGAACCATAGGGCGCCGTCGTGCCAGCGCGGGCCTTCGGGATAGGCGAACCCCGTCGCCAGCGTCCGCGCCGCGAACCGCTTCATGAGCCGCCCCGGGACTTCGACATGCTGCGGGCGACGATGTCGAGGAAATGCGGCTTCTCGCCGCCGCCGTGCACTTCGAGGGACGCACCGGAAACGAACCGCGCCAGCGGGCTGGCAAGGTAGAGCACCGCATCGGCGACGTCGGCTCCGCGTCCCATCCGGCCCATCGGCGTCGCCGCCGCGATCTCGTGCAGCGCTGCGGCGGACCCGTAGGTCTGCTCCGCGTTTTCGGTTTCGACAAGGCCGACGACGATGGCATTGACCCGCACGCGCGGCCCCCATTCCTGCGCCAGGCTGACCGTCAGCCCCAGCAGCCCCGCCTTGGCGGCGCCGTAGACCGCCGTGCCGGGAGCCGGACGCCGGGCAGCGACGCTGGCGATGTTGATGATGGAGCCGCCTCCGGGCTGGCCCGCCATGACGCCGTGCGCCGCCTGGGACAGGTGGATCGGCGCCAGCAGGTTCAGCGCGACGATCGATTCCGAGAAGCGCGGCGAAGCGGTCGCGGCGTCCGCCGCTGGCGAGCCGCCGGCATTGTTGACGAGCAGGTCGAGACGGCCGAAATGCGCCGCCGCCTGGTCCACGATGGTCCTGCACTGGTCGGCCCTGCGCACGTCGCCGGCAAAGAAGACGGCGTCCCGCCCGGCAAAACCCGGAAGCGTCTCCGGCTCGCTCCGCGCGCAGACCGCCACCTCGGCGCCCGCCTCCAGCAGGCGCTCGGCGATGGCCTTTCCGATTCCCCTGGTGCCGCCGGTCACGAGCGCCACCATGCCCTTCATCGACAGGTCGATCGGCACATGGACGTCTTCTGTCATCGGCTCCTCCGCTTCTGCACGCCGGGACCGTGGCTCCCGGTCCTGCTCCTACCGTTTGACGCATGGCGGGACGACCTGCCAGAAAGGTTCGGCCGCAGGCGGGCGGTGTCGGGCGCCATACCGTCTAGCCCGCGGCCGTCCTGCGGCATTCGTCCTTTCGGACGATGCCCTTGCCCCGGGGCACTTTAGTGTCCGCGCATCCTTCGCGGCAGCGCGTCGCTCGTCAGGTTCCCATGGACAGCATCTTCGATTCCGGCTGGCAGTTCACCACAATTCCCGCACTCGCTCAGCGCGCCGCGCAAACATATCGCGACGAGGTCGCAATCGAGGACGGCACCGTCCGGATGACGTTCATCGAACTCGACGCCGCGCGGCGGCAGGCCGCCAAGGCGGCGATGGCGGCCGGTGTGAAGAAGGGCGACAGGGTGATGATCTGGGCCCCGAACGGCTGGAAGTGGTTCGTCGCCGCCCTGGGCATCGCCAGCGTGGGCGGGGTGCTCATCCCGACGTCCACCCGGTTCAGGGGGACGGAAGTCGAGGAACTGATGCGGCGCAGCGGCGCGACCATGATGTTCTCGTGCGGCGAGTTCCTCGGCGCCTACTATCCTGATCAACTCGGAACGGAGGCACGCCGGCTCCTGCACACGATCGTCGTGTTCGACGGCGCCCGCGCGACCGAGACGGCCTGGCAGGATTTTCTGGCGGGCGGGGAGGGTGTCAGCGATGCCGAACTTTCGCAGCGACAGGCGAGCGTCGGCCCGGACGATCTCTGCGACATGCTATTCACCTCCGGGACCACGGGACATCCCAAGGGTGTCATGTACGGGCACCGCCAGTGCCTGATGGCGATCGACGCGTGGGCGACACGCGTCGGCATCAGGCGCCACGACCGGGTGCTGGTCATCCCGCCCTTCTTCCACGCCTTCGGCTATCGTTCCGGAGCGATCGTGTCGCTGATGCGCGGGGCGTTGCTCCTGCCGCACCAGGCCTTCGATGCGGAGGAAATCCTGCGGCGGGTGGAGCGCGAGAAGGTGTCCGTCATCCCCGGCCCGCCGGCCATCTTCCACTCGATGCTGCAGCATCCGGGGATGGCGGCGTTCGACCGCTCCAGCCTTCGCCTCGGCATCACCGGCGGCGCCGTCGTGCCCGCGACCCTGATCCGCCGCATGCGCGAGGACCTGGGCTTCGCAGGCGTCGTCAACGGCTATGGCCTTACCGAATGCGGCGGCTACGGCACCATGTGCAGCGCCGACGACACCGACGACCGGATCGCCAATACCGCAGGCAAGCCCTTCCCGGACACGGAGGTGCGGATCATGGACAGCGAAGGGCGCCTTCTGCCCGACGGCGAGCGCGGCGAGGTGGTGCTGCGCGGTTACATCGTCATGAAGGGCTATTTCAACGATCCGGACGCGACGGCGAAAACCATAGACCAGGACGGATGGCTGCATTCGGGCGACATCGGCTATTTCGACGAGAACGGCGACCTGCGGATCGAGGATCGCCTGAAGGACATGTACATCACCGGCGGCTTCAACTGCTATCCGGCGGAAATCGAGCGGCTGATGAGCGCACACCCCGCCATAGGCCAGATCGCCGTTATCGGTGTGCCGGACGAGCGCCTCGGCGAGGTCGGCAAGGCCTATGTCGTGCTTCGGCCGGGCCAGACCGCGACGGAAGCCGAACTCATAGCATGGGCGCGCACCAACATCGCGAACTTCAAGGTGCCTCGATCGGTCGAGTTTCGCGAGATCCTGCCTACGAGCCCGCAGGGCAAGGTGCAAAAGACCCAGCTCAGGGCCGAGGCCTGCTGAGCCCATCGCAGGGGCACGGAACCAAACACGCCATCGTCTTACTGACGCTGTCGCACGGGATGTCGAAACGCCGCGACGCCTCGCGGTGGGTCATCCCTCCGCGAAGGCCAGACGAGCCTTCCGATGTATGTCCACAGCGAAAACCCTCCAGCCCTCCCTCCATCTCCAGAGAGGGAAAAAGTCGATGACTGCTGCGCCGCCCGCAGCGGGATCATCCCGCCGCTACGTGGCCGACTTTACTATCGCCGCTCCCTTCACACCGGACCCCACGGGCGTCGGATCGGCAATTCCTGGCCCGCGACACCAAGGACGAGTCGGCCAAGCCGGCAACGTGAGACACAGCGACCGGACCATCAACAACCCGCACCACAATTCCGCGCGCCAACCAGGCATCCTTCGCCGTCACCGGTCGGGTCTCATAATGCACACCGTAACCGGGGCAGATTTCCGGGCGATCAGGCTTGAGCGGCTTGCCTGACGAGATCGGGGAGTCGCGGTATCGGCTGGTGGGCGGGTATGCCGAGGCGATCGCCGAGATATCGGAAGA
>NZ_JAOAOQ010000042.1 GCF_030398385.1 Aquibium sp. ELW1220
GATCACGCCGATGATCTGGCCGATCTGGGACGACGACTTCTCGATCTGCTCCATGGCGGTGATTGCCTGGCGCACGATCTCGCCGCTCTTCTCCGCATCCGAGCGGGTCGAGGCGACCGTCCGGTCCGCCTTGCGGGCGCCGTCGGCCGTCTGGCGCACCGTCTCGGTCAGCTCGTTCAGCGCCGCCGCGGTCTCCTCCAGGCTCGCCGCATTCTGCTCGGTCCGCTTCGACAGGTCGTCCGATGCGCGCATGATCTCGCTCGTCCCGCTGCGCACCGTCTCCGCGCTTTTCGCGATCGAGGCCATGGCGCCCTGCAGCGCGTCCATGGCCTTGATGAAGTCCACCCGCAGGGCCTCGTATTCGGCCGGAAATGGCTGCCTGATTCCATCTGTGAAGTTTCCCGCGGCCAGGTTGCGCAGCCCCTCGGCGAGCGCCCCGATGACGCTCTGCTGCTGCGCGCTTCGGGCCGCACTTTCGTCTTCGCTTTGACGCCGCCGCTGCATTTCCGCCTCGGTGACGTCTGATGCGAACTTGATCACCTTGTACGGTTTGCCGTTCGCATCGAAAAGCGGGTTGTATGAACCCTGAATCCAGATCTCGCGTCCGCCCTTGCCGACGCGGGCATACTTGCCGGAAAAAAACTCTCCGGCTCTGAGACGATCCCAGAAGGCCTTGTATTCGGCACTGGAGCGGAACGAGCCATCGACGAACATCGAGTGGTGCTTGCCGACGATTTCTGCCTCGGCATATCCCACCGTGTCGAGGAAGTTCTTGTTGGCCGCGAGAATGATACCGTCGAGACCGAACTCGATGACCGCCTGTGACCGGACGATCGCTGCAACCTTCGCTTCCAGTTCAGCGACCTTCGCCTTTCCCGCCTTCGACGAAAGCCCCGCTTTGAAGAAACCCATGCTCCCCTCCCCCCGATGCCGATAACGGCGCGGGCGACCGTGCGACATGCACGACGCCTCAAATCGCCTGGCGCTCACACCTCTACGGCTCGAATTAAGAGCATGCTATTTAAGTTATTACTAAATTAAACACAGCTCAAAGAAGAGAAGCTGAAAGGTGGGGCCGTCTGCGAAGGAACGCTGGGTCCGTCGTCGGCAGGCTGCGCGCAGGGCCGCCTGATCAGCGCACAGTGCGTCCGTCCGCGATGACGATAGCGCGCAAGCCACGCTGCATTCGCCCGCTGCGTGTTCGTGCAGATGGTCGAACAAGGCGGCGTACCGAGCAGAGGGCAGTGAGGCCGGCTGAGCGGACCACGCATGAACTCCGACCTCGTCCTCGACCGCCGCTTCGTGGCCAGTGGCTACGTCGCCCACCCCGTCGACAGCAGCGCGTTGGCCATCGCTCTCGACGCCAGGAGCGAGCCCTTCTACCCCCTCTTCCGCAACTCGGCCACGGGCCGCAGCCCACCTTCCGGCAGGGCGCCGGCGTCGTGCAAGGCGGCGCAGTGGCGTCGATCCTCGACTTCGCCATGGCCTTCGCCAGCTTCGCGCAGCTTGCCGCCGACGCCCTGCTGTCTACGCTGACCATGAACGTCGGTTTCCAGAATGCAGCGCCCCCCGCATCACGGTGCACGGGCGCATCTAGAAGCCCGGGCAGCGGGGGATGGTCGCCACCGCTGAAACGTCGGACGGAACTACAGGCGAGCCGCCGTCACTCATGTGCCGGCGTGGCTTCCTTCCCCGGCCCCTCTTCCGCAGAGCTTGTCGCCGAGGCTGACGGGCCGGTGAACCAAGCGGTGAAAAAGCCAAAGAAGCTTGTTACGCGGCCTCCGCCGGAGACCTGCAGGCGACCGCGCGGGGACGGAACCGTGCCTCCTTGCAAGCCTTGGCGATGTGCCTCGAAAGCGCCGAAGGCTGCGTCGTAGAACTCCCGCCGCTTGACGTCCTTGGACATGATGCTCGTATCCCTTTGTGGCTAAGGCATATCCCGACGGGCAATCTTGCGCCACACTCGCGACCTGGCAACAACAATGCGGGCGTTGAATGACGGCAACGCCCGCCGCTGAAAGCCAAGAGACATGGACGGAGGCCAAGCGCTGCCTTAACAGGGAAGACCTGCGCGAGCCAAGACGCTTGGACTCGCTTGGCTGCACGACCGGCCGCATGGCCCCCCCCGGTCTGCAGGATTTGACGCACACGCCCCAGTCCGATCGGTGCGGATGATCGGCAGTTCACCTTTCAGCAGGAAAATCAAGCAGCGGCGGGAAAGTTTCACTCCTGTGAATCCTCCCGTCGAAACGGGCGCATGATTGCGTCACGCTGCGCGGCACCTACGGTCGTCCGGCGTGACGGAGGTTCGTGGCCGTCGTGGACGAAGCAGACGCCGACAATGACGAAGGAAACAACATGCAGAGCCGCCAGATCTATTTTTGCCGCCGGCCGGACGGAAAGCCCGCGCCCGACGTATTCGAAGAGCGTCTGGTTGACGTCGCGGCTCCCCGCGACGGCGAAATCCTCTGCCGCAATGTAACGGTCTCGGTCGATCCCTACCTGCGTCTCAAGATGTACGACCGCCGCAGCTACACGCCCCCCCTCAGGATCGGGGAAGCGATACCCGGAAGGGCTGTCGCCTTGGTCCTGGAGTCGCGCGCGCCAGGCCTTGCTCCGGGAGACCATGTCGTGATCCCCGGCGGGTGGCAGCAGTATGCTCTGGTCCGCGGAGAGGCTGCCAGAAGAATCGATCTTTCGGTCGCGTCGCCTGGCGCGTGGCTGGGCCCCCTGGGAATGACCGGCATGACGGCCTATGCCGGCCTCATGCATATCGGCAGACCCGAGGCGGGCGAGACGCTCGTCGTGACAGGCGCAGCCGGCGCAGTGGGCGGGATCGCGGGCCAGATCGGCAGGCTGCTAGGCTGCCGCGTCGTCGGCATCGCCGGCAGCGAGGAAAAGTGCCGCGCGATCGTCGAGCAGTTCGGCTTCGACGCGGGCCTGAACTACCGCGAACCAGACCTGGCTGCCCGTCTCGGCGCCGCTTGTCCTGACGGTATCGACATCCACTTCGACAATGTCGGGGGCGAGATCTCGCGTACCGTCGCGTCAGCCTTCAACGACTTCGGACGTCTCGTCGTCTGCGGGCTGATATCCCAGTACAGCGGCCAGCAGCACGCCGATCCAGCGGCGCTCGACGAATTCATGCGCCTTGTGCTGACACGCAGGCTTACGGTGCAGGGCTTCATTGTCTCCGATCTTGAACGCAAGTTTCCCGAATTCGAAGATAGGATGGCCAACTGGCTGCAAACTGGACAGATAGTCCACCGCGAGCACGCACGTTCGGGGTTCGGGGAAATTGTCCCGGCGTTTCTTGGAATGCTGTCCGGCGAGAACATCGGCAAATCGATCGTCCATCTGGCGGATTGAAAGGATGCGCGCCGTACCAGCATGTCGCATTTGCCACTCCAGAAGGCCGCCTCGCATAGCTTCACTGCGCAAGATGCCCGAGAGATGATGGGCGTGCCTGACGTCGCTTGGGGCGCCTGCCGCAAGCTCGACGCGGAGAGAGCGCATCAAGGTTGGCCATTGACCCCGTCTCGAGGGCGGCCGACAAGTAGATCAAGCCGCCTCTTTTCCGTCGCCGCCGCCGGTTGAGGCTGACGACGGAGGCGTCGACCAGCGGCGGCGTGGTCGTCGAACGCCCGGGTCGTGCGGGCCAGGAACCGATTCGGACCGTTCTTTCCTGCCACCCGTTGAACAGGTTGCAGATCATAGCCGTAGGTCTGAAGGGCGCAGGCACCAGAAGATGCCGTGGGCCGCCAGGCGGTCATCCACGCCCGGCGTGCGGCACGTCGTTTTTCGGAAGGTCGGGGCCGGATCGCGCTCGGTTCGAAATCCGTCAGGTCCTTCGCCGCCCACCGCAGAGCTCGCGAAAGAAGCCTGGATCAGCACTTCCGTCGCGTAGGACGCCGGGCGGCTGTCCTTGGGCCCGCGGCCCGGCAAGTCCTTGGGAAAACTCCCTCAGCGGGAGCGGTCCTCGCGTCGCCACCAGATGAAGTACCAAATCCCAACCTTGAGGACCGGGACCTCCCTCGCGCGTTCGACGCTCCGCAACTCGATGTACCGCTTGATCTTGAGCATGCCGCCGGGAAGATTGATGCGCGCCGCCATTTTCCCGCCCATCGTCGCTTCAAAGAAAACTTGCACCTCCATAAGGCCAACCGTACGTTGCGTCAACCTGGAGAGGTGGCGTGCCCTCCACTTTCCCCTTCTGCCTGCCAGCCGTGAACATGATAGGAACGGACACGTCGGAGGCAGCAGGTGCGGGCAAGGCCCCGAGCGCGGCGGCGTGGCCGCGCGGCACCGCTTATGGAGACTGCCAGGTGCGGATAGGGGCCAAAGGGACTGTCTGGCGCATCGGATGCGACTGCATCATCCCTGTACGGCGACCACTGCTTCGATTTCGACTAGTTCCCAGGCAGGGAACCGACTCCCACGGCGGACCGCGCGTTTTCGCCCCGGTCGCCGAGCACTTTCACGAACAGATCGGAGCGGCCGTTGATGACGGCGGGGTGGTCGCCGAACTCCGGCACGGCGTTTACCATGCCGAGCAGTTTCACGATGCGCCTGATCCGGCCGAGATCCCCGAGTACGTGGTGCATGACGGACAGCAGATTGACGCCGGTGAGCCTCGCGTGGGCATAAGCTTCGTCGACGGTTACGTCGGCGCCGACCTTGCCCGTGTGCAGGTAGCCGCTTGCCTCCCGCGGTCCCTGGCCGGACAGGAAGATGAGGTTGCCCTCGCGAACGTGGGTCAGGAAGTTCGCGATCGGCGGCGGCGGCGGCGGAATCACGATGCCGAGCAGCGCAAGCCGGCCCTCGGGCGAGCCGTCGGACGGCTCATGGTGATCGACGAAACTCATGCGATGCTCCAGTCCAGGGCGTTCGGCGCCGGGAGACCGGCCTCGGGAACGGTGCTGATTCACACGAGGACGAGAAACCTGATAGACAAGTCTTTCCGGATATGAATTGCTGAAGTATTGGTGTTCCTTGCTCAGAACCCCGACATAACCGAGCAGAGCAATGACACCGCCACTCCGCATTCGATCCATTGCGTATGGTGACTTGCCGGAGCTGACGTCGCTGTACCGGCACCTGTACCCACGTTACCCGATCTTCGCGCAAGCGCTTGCTCATGATGCATTCCAGCAGGCACTCGAAGAACCTGGAGTAACAATCCTCGCGGGCTTCCTGGACGAGCAACTCGTGTCCGCCTGTACGCTTGTGGTGATCCCCAACGCCACCTGGGTTGGAAAGCCAACCGCCATGATCGAGAACGTGGTGACCCATTCGGACCATCGTCAGAACGGCTTAGCCAAAAGGTTGGTCAGTTTCGCCATCAAGCTTGCCTGGCGGGTCGGCAGCGCGAAGGTGCTATTCCTTGGAGGCTTCAACGATCCGGCTGTATCGGGCCTTTGCGCCGCGACCGGCTTCGAGCTCACGAGATACGGTTTCGAATTGCGGCGCGATGCTACGCCTGCCTCCCGCGAGAGGAAGCAGGTTGCCTGTTGAGACCTCGCTGTTGTCAGACCAGTCGCATCTGTGACTCCTTGAATCAGCACCGAATCTCGCCCCCCCCGACACGGATGACGGCAAGAGAATGATTCTTCGACGGAATTCTCCGTCTTGGAGGGTCATATATCGGCGCCGGCGGTGACCCCACCAATCTCGGATTCATCTCGGAAAATCAGAGGTTTATTGGGTTCCGGAATGGGGTCAAGGCTCCGTGCTGACTTACAGGGCAGCCTTCGGCGCCGGTTCGCCCTCCCGCGCCCGCCTTTCCCATCCGGGCGCGGCCGATCCAACGCAGTTCATTCCGACAGTTTACAAAAATAATATAGTATGATTTTTTGTCGCCCGGGCACACGCCCTTGCAGTTTCCAGGGAGGATTCAATGCTGTTCAAAATGGCCGGGATCAGCGCAGGCGCGCTGGTCTCCATCGCACTCATGTCGTCGGGCGCGCTTGCCCAGACGATCGGCTTCTCGCAGATCGGATCGGAGTCCGGCTGGCGGGCGGCCGAGACGACGGTAACCCGCCAGGAGGCGGAGAAGCGTGGCATCGATCTGAAGTTCGCCGATGCCCAGCAGAAGCAGGAGAACCAGATCAAGGCGTTGCGCTCCTTCATCGCCCAGGGCGTCGACGCCATCCTCTTGGCGCCGGTCGTGGCCACCGGCTGGGACTCGGTGCTCGAGGAAGCGAAGGAAGCCGAGATCCCTGTCGTGCTCCTCGACCGCATGGTGGACTCCTCGAAGGATCTCTACCTCACCGCGGTCGGTTCCGACCTCGTGCACGAGGGCGAGGTCGCCGGCAACTGGCTCGTCGACACGCTTGCGGGCAAGCAGTGCAACGTGGTCGAACTCCAGGGCACGACCGGCTCGTCCCCGGCCATCGACCGCAAGACGGGCTTCGAAAACGCCATCAAGGGCCACGACAACATCAAGATCACCCGCAGCCAGACCGGTGACTTCACCCGGACCAAGGGCAAGGAAGTGATGGAGAGCTTCCTCAAGGCCGAGGGCGGCGGCGCCAACATCTGCGCGCTCTACGCCCACAACGACGACATGGCCGTCGGCGCGATCCAGGCCATCAAGGAAGCCGGCCTGAAGCCTGGAACGGACATCCTCGTCGTGTCGATCGATGCGGTTCCGGACATCTTCGTCGCCATGGCCGCCGGCGAGGCGAATGCCACGGTCGAACTTACCCCGAACATGGCCGGTCCTGCCTTCGACGCCCTCGCGGCCTTCATGAAGGACGGCACCATGCCGGAGAAGTTCATCCAGACCGAGTCCAAGCTCTACACCCAGGCGGACGATCCGAAGGGCGAGTACGAGCGCCGCAAGGATCTCGGCTACTGATACCTCCCGAGACGTCGGCGCCGCGCTTGACCGCGCGGCGCCGGTCATGATCGACCGGCCCGTTCCGATGCACGTCGTCGGGGCGGGTCCATCGGTGTGCTATCAAGTCGAGGATGAACACAGTGGCCGAAAATCCACCGCTCCTCCGTGCGGAAGCGGTCTCCAAGGGGTTTCCAGGCACGATCGCGCTGGACGCGGTCGATTTCACGCTGGTGGCAGGCGAAGTCCACGCCCTGCTCGGCGAGAACGGCGCCGGCAAGTCCACCCTGATCAAGTGCCTGACCGGCGCCTATCGGCGCGATTCCGGCGACGTCCTGCTGGAAGGGCAGCTGATCCACCCGAGGGACCCGCTCGACGCGCAGGGCCTGGGCATCGGCACCGTCTATCAGGAGGTCAATCTCCTGCCCAACCTCACAGTCGCTGAAAACCTCTTTCTCGGACACCAGCCACGGCGGTTCGGCTTCGTCTCGCAGGGCCGGCTGAAGAGCCAGGCGAGGGAGACGCTGTCCCACTACGGGCTGAACATTGACGTGTCCCGCAACCTCGACACCTACTCGGTCGCGGTCCAGCAGATCGTCGCCATCGCCAGGGCCGTCAGGCTTTCCGGCAAGGTGCTGATCCTCGACGAACCGACGGCCAGCCTCGATGCACACGAGGTGCAGATGCTCTTCGAGGTCATCCGCACCCTGAAGCGGCGCGGCCTCGGCATCGTCTTCATTTCCCACTTCCTCGACCAGGTGTTCGACGTCTCCGACCGCATCACCGTGCTGCGCAACGGCAGGCTGGTCGGCACGGAGAGGGTTGGCGACCTCGACAGGATGAAGCTGGTCAACATGATGCTCGGGCGCGAGCTGGAGCAGGAGACGCGCGTGACCGGCCGCACCGACGCGCCGTCCGGCGGTCCCCACCTCACCTTCGAGCGCTTCGGGCGAAGCGGTCGAATGGCGCCGTTCGATCTCGCCGTCCGGCGCGGCGAGGTCATCGGAATGGCCGGACTGCTCGGTTCGGGGCGCACCGAAACGGCCGAAGCGATCTTCGGCGTGACGCCGCACGACAGCGGCGATGCCCGCAAGGACGGCGAGCGGATCGATCTGAAGTCGCCCCGCGACGCGGTGGCGGCAGGCTTCGGCTTCAGTCCGGAAGACCGAAAGACCGACGGCATCATCGGCGATCTCAGCATCCGCGAAAACATCGTGCTCGCCCTCCAGGCACGGGCCGGATGGTCGCGCCCGATCCCGCCGCGCCGCCAGGTCGAACTGGCCGACCAGTTCATTCGTCGTCTCGACATCCGGACCTCGGACGCCGAGAAGCCCGTGGGCCTGCTGTCCGGCGGCAACCAGCAGAAGGTCATGCTGGCCCGCTGGCTGGCGACCAATCCGACCTTCCTGGTCCTCGACGAACCGACGCGCGGCATCGACGTCGGCGCCCATGCCGAGATAATCCGCCTGATCGAGGAGCTTTGCGCCCAGGGCATGTCACTCCTCGTCATCTCCTCCGAGCTGGACGAACTGGTCGCCTACAGCCATCGCGTGATCGTCGTGCGGGACCGCCGGCACGTGGCCGAACTCGCGGGCGCGGAGATCACCACCGACAGCATCGTCAAGGCGATCGCATCGCACGAAGCGGAGCAGCAGGCATGAACGGCGCAGCGCGCTTTGCCCGGAGGATCGCTCCGCAACTGGCCATCCTGGCGGCCATCCTGGTGCTGATCTCGATCGTCTTTCCCGGCTTCTTCGAGGTCAGGATCGCCAACGGCCGGCTCTACGGCAGCCCCATCGACATCCTCAACCGCGGCGCGCCAGTAGCTCTCCTGGCGATCGGGATGACGCTCGTCATCGCGACGCGGGGCATCGACCTCTCCGTCGGCGCCGTCATGGCGATCTGCGGGGCGACGGCGGCCTGGGGCAGCACCGAGGGATACGCGTTGCCCGCCACGCTGGCATTGTCGATCGCTGCCGGCCTCGCCTGCGGCCTCTGGAACGGCTTCCTCGTCGCGGTCCTGCGCATCCAGCCCATTGTCGCCACGCTCATTCTCATGGTCGCCGGGCGCGGCATCGCTCAGCTCATCACCGAAGGCGCCATCCTCACCTTCAATCAGGAAGGCCTGATCTTCATCGGGTCGGGATCGATTTTGACCGTGCCGACTCCGGTGATCATCTGGATGATCGCTGGTCTCCTCTTCACGCTGGTGGTCCGCTGGACGGCACTCGGAATGCTGATCGAGGCGATCGGCGTCAATCTGCGCGCCAGCACGCTGGCGGGCGTGAATTCGCGCGTGCTCCTGATCGCCGTCTACATGGCCTCCGGGCTCTGCGCGTCCTTTGCGGGCATTATCGCCGCGGCCGACATCCGCGGCGCGGACGCCAACAATGCCGGGCTCTGGCTGGAACTCGACGCCATCCTTGCGGTCGTGATCGGCGGGACGTCGCTTCTCGGAGGGCGCTTCTCGATCCTGGCTTCGCTCATCGGCGCGCTCATCATCCAGGCGATGAACACGGGCATTCTGCTGTCGGGTTTCCCGCCCGAATTCAACCTGATCATCAAGGCCCTGATCGTCCTGACGATCCTCGTCCTGCAGTCGCCGGCGACGCGGACGGCAGCGATCTTCTTCAGGCGGCAGCCCGGCACCGATCCGGCCGACACACGCACGGTGACGCCATGAACGCACGCATGCTTCCGCTGATCGCGACCGTCGTGATCTTTCTCGCCGCCTATGCGGTCTGCTTCATCCAGTTCCCGGCGATCCTCTCGACCCGTGTCGTGGGCAACCTGCTCACGGACAACGCTTTCCTCGGCATCGCCGCCGTCGGCATGACCTTCGTCATCCTGTCGGGAGGCATCGACCTGTCGATCGGCTCCGTCATCGCCTTCTCCGGCGTCTTCATCGCCGTGATGCTGCGCGACACCGGCCTGCACCCGATCCCCGTCTTCGTCCTCCTGCTCGTCATCACCACGCTGTTCGGCGCCTGCATGGGCGCGACGATCAATTTTCTGGAAATGCCGCCCTTCATCGTGACCCTCGCAGGAATGTTCCTCGCCCGCGGCATGGCCTACGTGCTCTCGATCGACGCGGTACCCATCGACCACGACTTCTTCGACGTCTTGAAGGACGCGTACTGGCTCATGCCGGGCAAGGGCCGCCTGACGTTCATAGGCGGCCTGATGCTGCTGGTCTTCCTTGCAGGCATCGTCCTCGCCCATCGCACGAGGTTCGGCACCAACGTCTATGCACTTGGCGGCGGAGCGGCCACGGCCTCGCTCATGGGGGTCCCCGTCGCACGCACGACCATCGCCATCTACGCACTGTCTGGCTTTCTCGCCGGGTTGTCCGGCATCGTCTTCGCCACCTACACGTCGGCCGGATATTCGCTGGCCACCGTCGGCGTCGAACTCGACGCGATCGCCGCGGTCGTGATCGGCGGGACGCTGCTCACCGGCGGCAGCGGCTTCGTGGCCGGCACCCTCGTCGGCGTCCTCATCATGGGTCTGATCCAGACCTACATCGTCTTCGACGGCACGCTGTCGAGCTGGTGGACGAAGATCGTTATCGGATTCTTGCTCTTTGCGTTCATTCTGCTGCAGAAGGGGCTCGTTCTGGTCTCTACCCGCGAACGCGGCACGGCGGACAGGCCCGGTCGAGGATCGTGATGCTCAAGACTGCCATCTCGGGAAACATCGTTCGAAACAGCCATTCGCATGTGGTGAACGAGCTCGGCAAGGCGATCGTAGGCGGGCTCTACCCCAGCGGTAGCCTGATGCCCGGGGACGCCGAACTTGCCGACCGCTTCGCCGTCTCCCGGACGGTCCTGCGCGAGGCGATGAAGACGCTCACCGCCAAGGGTCTCGTCATTCCGCGCGCGCGGGTCGGCACCCGCGTCACGGAGCGCACCCGGTGGAACCTGTTCGACGCCGACGTCCTGACGTGGCATCTGGAAAGCGGCATCGACGGCCAGTTCATCACGCACCTGAGCGAGATACGCCTGGCGTTCGAGCCCTATGCCGCGCGGCTTGCCGCCAGGCATGCGACGAGCCAGGACGTGGCGGCCATGGTCGAGGCCACCGAGAAGATGCGGACGGCGACCTCGATGGAGAGCTTCGCACTCGCTGACCTGGAGTTCCACCTGGCCATGCTGGCGGCCGCCAAGAACCCCTTCCTCTACTCGCTCGGCAACCTGATCGAAGCGGCGCTTGTGACGAGCTTCAAGCTCAGTTCGCCCTTCGGCGAGCCCGAACGCCACCTACGGACGGCGATGCGCCACCGGCACATCGCAGACGCGATCGCGCAAGGCGACCCAGACGCCGCGGCAAGCGCCGTCAGCACGGTCATCATCGACGGTAAGGAACGCGTCGCCGACAGGGTCGCCACCACGTCGCTCGAGCGGCTCGGCTGACCGGCCCACAAGAAGGGGCCTCTTTCTCGCCACGCCCGAGCCCGGCCGCAAGGCTTAGGGCGCGGCTATTCCAGCGGCCATCAAGCCGACGCCCCTCCCTCGTCCCTTGCGGACGCAGCCGTCCTGCGCGGCGCCGGCACAGGAAGGAGACCCGCACGAGCCGGCGCGACCGGTGTCCCGGCAGATCCGCGGCTGCGTTCCGGGGCCTTGACATGGCCCCGTGCCATTCGGTCCATAGTCACGTCCGAAGCAGCAAACACCCGAGGTATGGATCCTGGCTCCCAAATTCGGCACGAGCGGCCTTCGCGGCCTTGTCGTAGAACTCACTCCGGGCCTCGTGACGGGCTACACCGAGGCTTTCCTTGCGGCGTGCCCCGTCGGCGCCGGGCTGTTTGTCGGCCAGGACCTGCGCGCGTCCTCGCCCCGCATCGCCGCTGACGTGATGGCGGCGGCGGTGCGCGCGGGGGTCGACGTGCGCGACTGCGGCGCGCTGCCGACGCCCGCGCTGGCGGCCGAGGCGATGTCGGCAGGCGCGGCGTCCATCATGGTCACGGGAAGCCACATCCCGGCCGACCGCAACGGCCTCAAGTTCTACCTACCGGCAGGCGAGATCTCGAAGCGCGAGGAGGCCGCGATCGCGGCGGCATACGAGGCCGGGCGACGGCCGGCGGCCGCCTCCGGCGGCGCCATCCGCCCCTGCCCGGAAGCCGGCGACCGGTTCGTCGCGAGGTATGCCGCCGCGTTCGGGCCGACGGCCCTATCCGGGCTGCGCCTTGGCGTATACCAGCATTCGTCGGTCGCTCGTGATGCCCTGTCGGCCGTCTGCGAGGCGCTTGGAGCGACCGTCGTGGCGCTTGCGCGTTCCGGGGACTTCGTCCCGGTAGACACCGAGGCGGTGGACGCCGGCACCCGCGCGATGCTCGCCGGCTGGTGCGCGGCCGAGGGCCTGGACGCCATCCTGTCCACCGACGGCGACGCGGACCGCCCTATGCTGGCCGACGGGACGGGCAGGGTCGTGCCCGGCGACGTGCTGGGCGTGCTCACGGCGAAGGCGCTCGGAGCCGACGCCGTCTGTACGCCGGTTTCGTCCAACTCCATGGTCAGCCTCATTCCCGGCTTCACGACGGTCCGCCTCACCCGCATCGGCTCCCCCTACGTGATAGCCGCGATGGAAGCGCTGCTCGCGGCCGACCCCGGCAGGCGCGTCGTCGGCTTCGAGGCAAACGGCGGCTTCCTGCTGGGCTACACCGCAAAGGCGCCCGCGGGCGACATCGCGCCGCTTATGACGCGCGATTCGCTCCTGCCGATGCTTGCGCCGCTCGCCGCGGCAAGATCCAAAGGACTGACGCTGGCCGGGCTCGTCGACGCCCTGCCGCCCCGCTTCACCGCGGCGGACCGGCTTGCCGGAATCCCGGCCGAAGCGGCGCTCCGGCTGCTCGACAGGCTCGCTGACCCGGCGTTCCGCGCCGGCTTCTTCGAGCCCGCCGGCCGGGAAAGCGCCCTTGACCGGACGGACGGCCTTAGGGTCCGGTTCGACGGCGGCGCGATCGTGCACCTCCGTCCGTCGGGCAACGCGCCGGAGTTCCGCGTCTACGCCGAAGCCGGGCGTCCAGGGGACGCCGCGGACCTACTGGCGCGGTTCCTGGCGAGGGTCCGCGAAGCGATCTGACGCCTGGTTTCCGTCCTTGCGGCGGCCGGGCTTATCTGGTTTCTTGCCGGTGCATTCCGGGCGGACACAGCGATACATGATTTATCCCACTATACTCTGCGGCGGATCAGGCACCCGTCTATGGCCGCTGTCGCGCAAGAGCTATCCCAAGCAGTTCGTCCCGCTCGTCGGCGAGGAGACGCTCTTCCAGGCGTCGGCCAGCCGGCTCGTCGGCGCGGGTTTTTCGGCGCCTGTCGTGCTGACCAATTCCGACTTCCGCTTCATCGTCACCGAACAGCTCGCGGGCGCCGGGCTTGACCCCCTTGCCGTGATCATCGAACCGGAGGGGCGCAACACCGCGCCGGCGATCCTGGCCGCCGCCCTGTTCGTCCTTGACAGGGATCCGGGAGGGATCCTCCTCGTGTCGCCGTCTGACCACGTCATCCCCGACGCGGAAGGATTCCGTGCGACCGTCGAGCGGGGGCTCTCCGCCGTGGCGCGCGGCGAGATCGTCACCTTCGGCATCGCGCCTACCCGCGCCGAGACAGGCTACGGCTATCTCGAGCTTTCGGACAGGCACGTCGCCGGGGGGAATCCGGTCGGGCTTTCGCGTTTCGTCGAGAAGCCGGACGCGGAACGGGCCGCCTCGATGCTCTCCGCGGGAAACTACCTCTGGAATGCCGGCATTTTCCTCTTCTCGGCCTCGGACATGGTCGCCGCCTTCGAAGCCCATGCGCCCGACGTGCTTGCAGCCGTGCGCGCCGCCTTCGCCGACGCACGGTCCGACCTTGGCTTCCTCCGCCTCGCCCCCGAGCCCTGGTCGCGTGCGCGCGACATCTCGATCGACTACGCCATCATGGAGCGGGCCTCAAACCTTTCGGTCGTTCCCTATGGGGGCGCATGGTCGGACCTGGGCGGCTGGGACGCGGTGTGGAGCGAAACGCCGCGCGACGCGATGGGCGTAGCCGCATCAGGCGCGGTAACGGCCATCGACTGCCGGTCGAGCCTGCTGCGGTCGGAGAGCGACGGCGTGGAACTGGTCGGCATCGGCCTCGAGAACGTCATCGTCGTTGCGATGAACGACGCGGTCCTTGTCGCCGACCTCGGCCGTGCGCAGGACGTCAAGCTGGCGGTCGAGGCCCTCCGGAAGAAAGGGGCCTCACAGGCGACCGAATTGCCCAAGGACCACAGGCCGTGGGGCTGGTTCGAGTCGCTCGTCGTCGGCGACCGCTTCCAGGTCAAGCGCATCCACGTCCATCCGGGCGCCGCGCTCAGCCTGCAGAGCCACCACCACCGGTCGGAGCACTGGATCGTGGTGCAGGGGACGGCAAGGGTGACCATAGACGGCGAGGCCCGGCTCCTGACCGAAAACCAGTCCGTCTACATACCGCTCGGCGCCGTCCACCGTATGGAGAACCCAGGCAAGGTGCCGATGGTCCTCGTCGAGGTCCAGACCGGCAGCTATCTCGGGGAGGACGACATCATCAGGTACGACGACGTCTACGCGCGGGGCCAGGGCGCGAAGGGATGAGTTTCCGCCGCCGGCGCAGCAGCCGCAGCGCTCCGCCGGCCGCCAAGATGGCTGCGGCCGTTTTCGGGGCGTTGGCTGCCCCTGCCCCGTTGTCCTGATGGAAATGCAGGAGCCCGGCGTGGCGGCGCGAACGCCCCGCGCCCGAACCATCGCGGCCTGGCTCTTCCGCTGCCGCCGGTGGCTGACCGTTACAGGTCTTCCCGGGCCGCTGATCCCGTGATCCCGCACAGGCACTGTCTGCCTCAGCCTTTCCGCAGGCAGTTTTTTTTACTCCATGCCGATACAGCACCGCGCCAGACCATTCGCTGGGCAGGCGGCAGAAAACCCCCGCCAGCGCGACGAGATGCACGTTGGCGCGGGCAAGACCGACGACAGGGCGGCCTGGAAGCCGCCCATGTCCTTGGCCCGAGGCCTTTGGCTGCCCGGCCGGGATCCGTTCCGGCCGGGACATGTCATCGTCGCCGGAAGCGTGCCGGACCGATCGCCGGGCTACGGCGTCATTCCCGTTGCGCCGACTGCCGCCGCGCTTCCATGCTGAACTTCCTTGCGAACTCCGAAGGAACCTTCTCGGGTTCGGCAAGCGGTTTCAGCAGCGCCGCCGGGAGGTCGATCTCGCGGCCTGTCAGCGCGCGCATGATCGAGGCCCCGACCGCGAACGCCATGCGTGGCGGAAAGGCGTTGGCGATCTGCCGGAAGGCCTGCTGAGGGCTGCCCTTGAAGCTCCACCACTCGGGAAAGTCCTGGATCCGCGCCATCATTTCCAGCGTCAGCTTCGGATTGTGGTCCGCCGGAACGCCCGGGCCTGGCGCCTCAAGGGCCCTGCCGTTGGGGTTGACCGCGATCTTCATCCACGCCTGCCTTGATTTCTCCTGAGCGAGGTCGATGCCCTTCTTGCGCTGGCTACCGCCGATGAGGGTCGGCGCAAGGCCGTTCGCTCGCTCGCCCCACTCACCGGCGTGTTCCCACCCGTTAGCCGACATGAGGTCGAAGAGCGCCTCGCCCACCGTAGGCGCAGGTGTGCCAATGGCGACAGGCCAGCGGAAACGGTGCATGATGCCCTGCTGGAAGCCGACAAGGACGGAACGCCGGCGCTTCTGCGGCAGGCCGAACTCAGAGCCGTCGATGACCCGCCATTCAGCGTCGTATCCGAGGCTGGCAAGCGCGGATAGGATACGCAGCCGGTTGACGGCGTTTCCGACGTGCAAGGCCCCCGTGACGTTCTCCAGCATCACGGCCCGCGGCCTCAGCTCGCGAACGAGACGCAACGCCTCGGGAAAAAGGTCGCGTTCGTCGTTGGCGCCCAGCCGCATTCCGGCCGCCGAGAAGGACTGGCACGGAACGCCTCCGGCCAGAAGGTCGACGCCCTTGAGATGGGATAGGTCGAGTCCGCGGAGGTCCGCGTTCAGCACGGGCCAGCTCGGCCGGTTGTGCTTGAGGGTGGCAGCGGCGTCGCCATCGATCTCGACGAGGCCGGCATGCGAGAAGCCCGCCGCGTGAAGCCCAAGCGCCTGCCCCCCGGCGCCGGCGCAGATCTCCAGGACGGTAGGCTTGTTCCGCCGGTCGAAGGGCGTCGGCTCCGGCCCAGGCTGCGTCGCCAGAGGAACCGAGCCGGCTTCACGCATGCGGTCACGGGCCTTGTCGCCGTCAGTGCAGCCGTCATAGCCGAACGCCCAGGCCAGCTGCGCCACGATGTGGGGGTCGAAGTCCATTACGGTGGTTTCCGGACGTTCGTAGCGGTGCTCGATGAACATCCTGCGCTTCGCCATCGCCCTGAGCGTGGCGAAGACCTCCGGCCAGCTCCCCGGCGACTTTCCCGAACGGGGCCGGTCAGGAACCGGCGCCTTTGCGAACTCCCTGCCGACCAGCGCCGGCAGCTCCTCGACAAGCTTTGCTGCCTTGATGGCCAGGCGATCGATCTTCTTTGGCGCCATCGTCAGCGTGTTCCCCTTCAGCATGTCGAACTCGGAGACGTCGTGAGCCGCGTTGACGACCTTTTCCAGGGAGGCAAGCCAGGCGTCCACGCCAGCGCGCGCCTTGCGGACGGCGATGTTGCGCAGGTCGCGGATGCGGGTCCTATCCAAGGCGCCTTCGGCGGCGGCTCGTTCGAGGCTGATGTCGCGCTTCAGCGCGCGCAGTTCCTTGCTCTGGAGGGAGCGGCCCGACCGGATCATGCGCAGCGCCTCGGAGCGGACGGCTTCGTCCTGTCCGGCGAGGTCGAGCAGGACGGAAACCGCGACGCCCTTTTCGATGTACAGCTCGCGATCGGCGCCCAGGACCTTTGCCAGCCGCACGAACCGGGCGACGTCGCGACGCGGGATCTGGCATTCTGCGGCAAGGAAGGCGGAAACTTCCTTCACGGACAGCCTGGCCGTCAGTTCGGACCACTGGTCGCCGGTTCGGAACGCTTCCCTCGCCTGCTTGACGCGCCAGCGCTCCAGACGGTCCCGCGTCTCGTTCAGTTCGCGTCCGTGCCGAACCTCCATCGCCCGTGCGCGGGCTGCATCGTCAACGGGAGGCTCCTGTCCGGATACGCCCTCGGCGTCGTCAGCTGCTGTGCCGTCCGCGTGAGAAGCCTGTACGCGGGAGGCAGCCTGACGGCGCCTTCCCCGGCCACGCTGATCCTTCATCTCCTGACCGGATCGAGGCTTGGCCGATGCTCCGGTGGACCGGAGGTACGCAGGCTGCCCGGCTGCGCCGGACGCCTGACGAGCGTTAGCGGATGCCTGACGCTCGTCATGGTCAGGCGCGGCGTCGGCCTCTCGGAAGGGCTTCTCCGGCAAGCTGTCGTTCTGTGTCATGGCAATGTCCCCTTGCATGTCGTTCTGGTTGTGTAGACCCTATGAAATCCACTCCTGCTGAAATCTGACTGCCAATGATAAAATTCGAGCGAAACGGCGTTTTCCAGCAGCATCAGCATGTTACGCAGCGGCAAGTCTTCCCGGGAACCTGAGCGGCAAAGTAGAGTTCCACACGAAACCTGTGGCTCGCATCGGCTACGCCGCCGGGTGTCAACAAGGAGACAGCGGTGCTCTCCAACCGTGGCGGGGGATGCTTCGGCGAGCGGACAGTTGTCGCCGCGAGTGCACTGGAACATCGCCTCCTGCCGGCAGGAGAAGCACAGAGTTGCCGCGGCATTGAGGAAATCGCGCACGCCGGGCCTCGCGGAAGCGGGCAGACCTTCCGGATAGCCTGCGGATGAGGAGGATGCCCTGGGCCGCTCTGATCACGTTGCACAAGCCCGGCTGGCGCGCCCGGCGGGATGCCCACGGCATGCTTCCAGCGCATTGCCGACCCTCGCCGCGCCCAGCATTCTGCGCGGTGGTATTCCGAGGGAGGCGCCGGCTTGCAGCCTCGGCGCATCCCCTCCGGGGGCCCCGGCTTTCTTCCCGGAGCAATGCAAGTCGGCCTTGGCGGTCGGCAGGCTGCTGATGACGCGATGGACGCTGGCCATAGTCTGTCGCGGCTGCACCACCGCTGACCGCCGGGAGCCTGCCGGCGTCCAACGCCGATCGCAAAGGCCTTCGCCATGGGGCGCCCGCACGAACCCGAGCATTGGAGCGGACGGTGTCGAGCCGGAAGACCCATACCGCGAGCACACCGAAGTCGCTGAGGGGACCCCGCAGCCCTTTCAGCCGAAGAGACCCGCCCGCTGCTGCAGGCATATCGCAGCTGCGGGCCTGGCTCTTGATCAGAAGTCGCCTTGGACGACCTGACGCGGCTGGCCTTCAGGCGCCATCCGGTGGCGATGCGCCGGAAACCCCGGACGGTAGCGCCTTCGGGGCAGGAAGACGGCAGCTTCTATGCAGCCTTGCCTTCGACGCCAGCATCCATTGCCTCGTCAAGACGCTGCCCGATCCAGCGCATGACGTCGACAGTCATCGAGTTTCCGATACAGGCGTGCCGCGGCACGTCCGGCATCACCTGGCCGTTTACCTGCACTTCCGTCCAGCCATCCTCGAAGCCCTGGATCCGTTCCGCTTCGAGCGGGAGCAACTTGCGGACGACGTAGTGCGGCGCAGCGACGGATGGATCAGCCGAGCGTCCGGCCTTTTCGTCCAAAGCATAGGCTACGCGAGGAACGGAATTCGATCCCGAAGACACGGACCGGAGCGTCGGACACACCGTGCGCGACTCGGCAATGCTGAATGCCGCCTTGGTCTGCCCGGCCATGAAGACAGCTAGCCGTTCGGATCGGGGGACATCTCCAGCGCTTCTGCCAGAAAGGGCGAGAGCGGCTTCTTCGCGTGGTTTTTTCTTTCGAGGAGCAGCCGATCCTTCTCCGACCGGTTCGAAGAGTATGTCGCGAGGATCCCTGCGGGCAGGTCCCATTCCAACA
Organism: Aquibium sp. ELW1220; assembly: GCF_030398385.1. Taxonomy (GTDB): domain Bacteria; phylum Pseudomonadota; class Alphaproteobacteria; order Rhizobiales; family Rhizobiaceae; genus Aquibium. Next base: position 18,766 of record NZ_JAOAOQ010000042.1, read on the forward strand.
TATCCGAGAGCAAATACGCGCTCGCGACGCTGGGGCCTGCCGAAATGTTGAGAATCGAGGACGCGCCAGGCAACCGAACCGTCTGGCCCGGATACATAACCAGCGTTGGCGTATCGCAGTCCGTCCCTACCGACGGCAGTTCCCCGCTCCTTGACGAGCCTTCCAAGCAGATGTCCGAACCCGTTTCCATTGTCACCGAGAACTCCCTTTACGTTTTCCCAAAGAACCCATTTCAGTCCGTTGATCCGCCTCATGCGCTCGACAAGATCGAGGTACGCCAGCATCAACGCGCTCCGGAAGTCTATCAGCCCGGCCTCCTTGCCGGCACTTGAAAAAGCCTGGCAGGGAGAGCCGCCCTCAAGCAGGTCGACCGGCCCGAGCGCTTCGAGGTCGTCGTCGGTGATCGACCAGATGTCTCCGAAATTTGGGACGGCGCCAATGACCTCATAGCTCGTGCGCCGATGAAGCCTGAGCAGTTCCTCGCGCTTCCTGAGCTCCTTGGCGGCTTGCTTCCAGACTGTCTCATGGAACCTCTCGTATGCCTCCACCCGCTGGAAACGGTTGAGGTTCTCGAAATCCAGCGGCTGTTCCGAGTATCGCTGCACTACGTTTCCATTTCCCCTGGAAAGCTCGTTCAGCCGAGCGAGCAGGCCTTCGCTTTCGTCCATCAGATAGGCGTGCTCGGCATAGGGCATGTACTTCGGCCTTGTGGCGCCGCAGCGCGCCGCGAGCACGGCGCAGGCGTAGGGATTGACCTCGGCGTAGCCCACGAAGGTCCAGCCCATAGGCCTCCAGGCCGCAGTAGCGGCGCTGATGCCGGAAAACGTAGAGAATACGCGCATGTCCCCTGCCCTTTGACGTTGTCGCAAACAATGGATATTTTAGTGACTGTTAATGAAACCCTAGCGGGATAGGCGACGCAGCGGAAGCCGCGTTACCGACCGGAGCAGCGTCAAGGTCGCGGCGCCCGTCACGGGGCGCATTTCCAGGAGGATCGCAGCCGAGGCGACGAGTTCGTTCAGGTCGGGCGCGCATGGCGCGGATGGTCCCTGCGAACCGGGCTTCAACTGCCTTGCACGGCGTCTGTCAGGCCGCGGCGCAGGCTCGACGTAACCGTCCTCCCGCCTGCACGCCTTCAACAGGACGGGGCTGCCGTCTCCGCGACAGCAACAGACCGGCCGGCCGTTCCCCGTGAGCAGGCGAGCCTCGCCGACGCGCCAGCGCCCGTGCCCGTCACACAAGTTACCGGATAGTCACTGAAGGGAATTGACATTCACTGAAACACCCGTAGGGTAATGCAACAGAGCACGCCGTGCGGGTGGAGATCGAATGTCACGTTGGGCGAACACACTTCCTGACAGGGAAGAAGTGCTGGAAATGAAGCGGAAGGCCATCATCCGCGAGGCCGCGAAGGTGTTCAACCGCCGCGGCAGCCATGGCGCCACGCTCGACGACGTCGCCTTGAGGCTCGGGGTGAGCAAGGCCGCGCTCTACCGCTACGTCCAGAGCAAGCAGGACCTGCTCTACGCCTGCCACGAAGAGGCGATGGAAATCGCCCGCGAATGCATGGACAAGGGCGAGGACGAAGGGCGAAACGGGCTGGAAAAGATACAGATCGGAATGTCGGGCTACCTGCGCGAGATGATCGGGACAATGGGCGTCCCGGTGCTGATCCTCGAGGAGAATGCACTGACAGGCACGCAGGCCGACCACATCATCGCGCTGCGCGACGATTTCGAGAAGCGCATGCGGCGGCTCGTCGAGGAGGGGATCAGCGACGGCAGCATCCTCACCCTCAACCCGAAGCTCGCGATGTTCATGCTGCTCGGCGCGGTCCACTGGGTCACGAAATGGTATTCGCCCGACGGACCCTGGACAGCCGAGGACGTGGCCGAGGCTCTGATCGAGATGGCGACGCGCGGCCTCGCCGCCCACCCGAGCGAAAGGCTGACGGCCGGCATTCACAACTAGCGACGCCGGTCCGGGGGCTCATGAATCCCCTCATTTCACGAACGACTCACTTTTGCCGCTCGCGCTCGGGATACCGCTTGTCGACGAATCGGTCGAAGGGATGGCGGAGCGATGCGGGCGAGTGCGCAACGAGCTGAATTCATTGAAAATTACTTGACTTCTCTGTTCGGTTCGGACCTCCACGTCAAGCGCGTCTGCTCGCTTGCGAATGCCGTGCTGGGGGTGATGACGAGCGCCGCGCTGGCGGTGTCCGTCATCGGTCAGGCGCTGGCGCAGGCGCGCGGCAAGTCGGCCAAGCATGCGATCAAGCAGGTCGACCGTCTCTTGAGCAACCAGGGCATCGATGTGTGGGAGCTGTTCCCGCTCTGGATCAAGGAGGCGATCGGCGCCAGCCGCGATATCGTCGTCGCCATGGACTGGACCGAGTTCGATGCCGACGATCAGTCGACGCTGGTGCTCAGCCTGGTCACCCGGCATGGACGCGCCCAGCCTTTGCTGTGGCTTTCCGTGTTCAAGGCCGAACTGACCGGAAAGCGCAACGACATCGAGGACGCGTGTCTGGTCCGCCTGAAGCAGGCGCTGCCCGAGGCAACCAGGGTGACGATCCTCGCCGACCGTGGCTTCGGCGACGTCAAGCTGTTTGGCCTTCTCACCAGGCTGGGCTTTGCCTATGTGATCCGCTTTCGCGGCGACACCTACGTGACCGCAGCCGGCGGCCAGACGCGCCGCGCCAGGGACTGGGTCGGCATCGGCGGGCGGGCGCGCAAGCTCGCGGACGCTGAAATCTCGCGCGAAAAACACAAAGTCGGCGCGGTCGTCTGCGTCCACGCCAAGGGCATGAAGGACGCCTGGCACCTGGCCGCCAGCGACGGCCAGGCGACGGCGCGTGCGATCGTCAACTCATACTCCCGCCGCTGGAGCATCGAGCCCGAGTTCAGGGACACCAAGGACCTTCGCTTCGGCATGGGCTTGAGCGCGGCGCGCGTCGGCGATCCCCACCGGCGCGACAGGCTGCTTTTGATCAGCGCCATCGCCGTCATGCTGCTGACGCTGCTCGGCGGCGCCGGCGAAGCGCTCGGCATGGACCGCCTTCTCAAAAGCAACACCGTCAAGCGCCGCGTCCATTCCCTGTTCCGCCAGGGCTGCCTCTACTACGACGCCATTCCCAACATGCCGGAGCCAGACTTATACGCCCTGATCCAGCGCTTCCAGGCGTTGATCCGCAAAAACGACCTCACCGCCGCCGTCCTCGCCGTCGGATAATGAATGAGGGGATACTTGAGGTCCGGGGGAGGAAACGCCGGACCGCACGCGAGAGGAGGAAGACTTGAATTTCGATCTGACGCCGGACCAGAAGGCACTGCAGGAACGCATCCGCGAATTCGCGCAGGCCGAGATAGCGCCGCTGGCCGAGAAACTCGACCGCGACGCCGTCTTCCCCACGGAACTCTTCACCAGGCTCGGCGACCTCGGCGTCATGGCGATCCCCTTCGCGGAGGAACATGGCGGCCTGGGCATGGGCGTCTTCGACGCGGTCCTGGCGATCGAGGAGCTTGCGCGCGCCGATCAGTCGATCGCCGTGTCGGCCATGGTGTCGATCGCGACGGGAATGACGGTCGCCCGGTTCGGCACCGAGGACCAGAAGCGCCGCTGGCTGCCGGACATCGTCGCCGGAAGGAAGATCTGCTCGATCGCCGGGACCGAGCCCGACGCGGGAAGCGACACCGCAGGCTTCAAGACGCGGGCTACGGAGATCCGCTCCGGCGTGTGGTCCCTGACGGGCGAGAAGGCCTACATCACGAACCCCGGCACCGACATCTCTTCCTTCACGCTCATTCTCAGCGTCTCCAGCCCGAGGGAGGAGCCGCGCAAGCAGTATACGCTTTTCCTCGTGCCGAACGACACGCCGGGGTACACGCGTGGCGAGAAGTACCGGAAGATGGGGTGGCGCTCCTCCGACACGCGACCGCTCCATCTGGACGACTGCCAGCTGCCCGAGACCGCGATCGTCGGACAGAAGCACGGCGGCCGCTGGGTGCTGCACAAGGGCTATCAGGCGGCGCGCCTTTTCCTCTCGGCCTGCTCGCTCGGCCTCGCCCAGGCAAGCCTCGACCACTCGATCGCCTATGCCAAGTCGCGGCAGGCCTTCGGCGGTTCGCTGGGGCGGCTCCAGCTGATCCAGGAAATGATCGCCAAGATGGCCCTGAAGGTCGACAGCGCGAGGCTCGTGACCTACCGCGCGGCCTGGCAGGTCGACGAGGGCCGCGAGGACCTCATGGCGCTGTCGATGGCCAAGCTGCATGCCACCGAGACCGGTTCGGAAGTCGCCAACATGGCGATCCAGGTCCATGGCGGCTGGGGCTTCATGGATGACTGCCCCGTCTCGCGCTACCTGCGCGACAACCGCATCTGCACGATCGGCGATGGCTCCTCCCAGATCCAGACGCTGCTCATCGCCCGCGAATGCGGACTGGACGTGACGTTCAACTAGGGCGTCTCGAACCGGTCCCCGACGGCCCGGATGAAACCGCGCCGGACGACTGGATGACCGACGAAAGATCGGCTGGAAACGAACAGCGAGCGTCCGCAGCACGGGCGCCGGGACGGAGGATATCGCCTTGAAGCCGGGAGGAGAACGACAGGCCGTGCTGGAAGCCGAGGGGCTCAGCCTGCGCTTCGGAGCCGTCCATGCGCTGCGGTCGGTGTCCCTTCGCGTAGCGGAAGGGCAGATCCACGCGGTGATCGGCCCCAACGGCGCCGGCAAGTCGAGCCTGTTGAACTGCCTCTCGGGCTTCTACAGGCCCCAGGGCGGGTCGGTCCGCTTCCGCGGCGAGGATGTTTCCGCGCATTCGCCGCACCGGCGCGCCGCGCTCGGCATCGGACGCACCTTCCAGGGCATCCAGACGTATCCGTCGATGACCGCGCGCGAGAACATCCTGTCCGGCTTCCACTGCCGCATGAAGACCGGCTTCCTCGGCGCGCTCTTCTACTGGGGCGCGGTGCGACGCGAGGAGGAGGAATTCTCCGCGAAGGCAGAGACCATCATCGACTTCCTCGAACTCGAGGAGATGCGCCACGCCGTCGTCGGCGACATGTCCTACGGCTACCGGAAGCGGGTCGATCTCGGCCGCGCGCTCGCGCTCGAGCCGAAGGTCCTGATCATGGACGAGCCCATGGCCGGCATGAGCACCGAGGAGAAGGGCGACCTCGCCCGCTTCATCCTCGACATCCGCGAAGGCCTCGGCATCCCCGTCGTCCTCGTCGAGCACGACATGGAGGTCGTCATGGCGATTTCCGACCAGGTGACGGTCGTCGATTTCGGAGAGGTCATCGCCACCGGGACCCCCGCGGAAGTCTCGGCCGATCCGCGCGTCGTAAACGCCTATCTCGGCGGGGCGGACGGATGACCCGGCACGTGTTCCGCGCCGACGTCGTCCAGACCGGCCGTCAGGCCGAGGGCCGGACCCTGCCCCAGCTCCTGCGTGACAATGCCCGCTACTTCGGCGGCCGCATCGCGCTCAAGTCCAAGCGCGCCGGCGTCTGGCGTGGCCGCTCCTGGGCCTGGGTCCACGAGGAGGTCCGGCTTCTTTCCCGCGGCCTGGCAGCGCTTGGCCTCGAGCGTGGAGAGGTGCTCGCCTTCGTTTCCGAGAACGTCGAGGAGCAGTACCTCCTCGAACTCGCCGCCCTATCCATAGGCGCGGTAACGGTCAGCATCTATCCCGACGCCACCGCCAGCGAGCTCGGCTACGCGCTCGGCCATTCCGGCGCAGCGATCGTGATGGGCGAGGACCAGGAGCAGGTCGACAAGATCCTGGCCTGCGCCGAAGAGACGCCATCCATCCGCCGGGTGGTCTATCTGGACGGGCGGGGCCTGTGGAACTACGGAGACCCCCGCCTCGTCTCCATCGAGACGGTCCGCGAGACCGCGCGCGGCTACCGCGACGACGCATGGGTCGAGGCCGAGATCGCGAGAGGCAGCGCTTCCGACGTCGCCGTCTACTGCTACACTTCGGGAACCACCGGGCGCCCGAAGGCTGCCATGCTCTCGCATGCCTTCATCCTCGACAACGCCCACCGCCTGATGGGCGCGCTCGACGTCAGGCCGGGCGGCAACTACCTCTCCTACATCTCGCCCGCCTGGGCCGCCGAGCAGTTCTTCGGCGTCGCCCTGCCGCTGCTCGCCCCTCTCGTCGTCCATTTCGCGGAGAAGCCCGAGACCGTGCAGCGCGACCTGCGCGAGATCGGCCCCGAATTCCTCATGTTCACCCCGCGCCAGTGGGAAATGCAGGCCTCGAACATCGAGGCCCGCATGATGGATGCAGGCCCGCTTCGCCGCATGCTCTACCGGTGGGGCGTCGAGCGCGGAAGGCGGCGCGTACAGGGCTCCGAGGGCTGGCTGGGCCGCACGGTCCTCCATCCGCTCGCCGACAGGCTGGTGCTGTCGGGCATCCGCGAGCTTCTCGGCCTCACGCGCGCCCGCGCTGTCCTGTCCGGGGGATCGGGCCTCTCGGCCGAACTCTTCGAACGGTTCCGCGCCTTCGGCATTCCCCTTGGCAACCTCTACGGCTCGACGGAGGTCGGCCTGATCTCGACCCATCGGCCCGGCAGCAAGAATCCCAGCACCATGGGATCGCTGATGCCCTCGGACCCGACCATCTCGGGTCCCATCGAAGGCTGGATCGACGACGACGGGCAGCTTCGCCTGCGCGTGCTCGCCTTCGAGGGCTACCTGCGCGACGACGTCTCCACTGCCGAGATGGGCACCCGCGACGAAGGCTATCGCACGGGCGACGCAGTTCGCGTCGACGCGAACGGCGAGCTGATCTTCCTCGACCGGATCAAGGACCTGCGGAAGCTGTCCAATGGCCTGGGCTATCCGCCGCAGTTCATCGAGAACCACCTGCGGGCTTCCCCGATGATCCGCGACGCGATCGTCATAGGCGACGCGACGCGTGACCGTGTCGTAGCCCTCATCAACATCGATGCCGAGATCGCCGGCCGTTTCGCTGAGCTGAAGGGCCTCGCCTACGGGACGTTTCCGGAACTGAGCCAGCTGCCGGCGATCCGCCAGGAGGTCGCGGACGCCATTGGCCGCGTCAACCTGCTCGTCGACCCGCACGCCCGCGTCACCGCCTTCGCCAACCTGCCAAAGGAACTCGACGCCGACGAGTCCGAGCTGACCCGTTCGCGCAAGCTTCGGCGCGAGCAGATCCACGAGCGCTACGCCGGGATGATCGAGGCGCTCTACCGCGGCGACGCCTCGCTCGAGACGACGGTCGAGATCCGCTACCAGGACGGCACGACGAGCGCGCTGCGCGCCACCGTGGCCCTCAACCGCATGGGGGACCAGCCGTGACCGGATTTCTTCAGATCCTCATCGAAGGCGTGCTCGTCGGCCTCGTGTATGGCCTCGTCGCGATCTCCTTCGTCGTGATCTACCGCGCGTCCCGTATCGTGAACCTGGCCCAGGGCGAGATCCTTGTCTTCGGCGCGCTCTTCCTGTGGACGTTCACGCTAGGCGCCAGCCAGGCCGGCTACGAGGTTCCGCTGGCGGTCGGGCTCGCCGTCACCTTCGGCGCCTGCATCCTGTTGGGGCTGGCGCTGGAGCGTTTCGTCTTCCGGCCGCTCATCAGCCAGCCTGCCTTCGCGATCTTCATGGCCAGCGTCGCGCTCCTCATCCTGCTGCGAGGCGTGGCCCAGATCGTCTGGGGCGCCGAGACCCGGTCGTTTCCCGTCATCTTCCCCGAGGGCGGGTTCATGATCGGACCGTTCCTCGTCAACACGCGGCTGTTCCTGGGCGGCGCCTTCACGCTCGTCCTCGCGTTCGGCCTGCATGCCTTCTTCACCCGGACGCGCCAGGGACTGAGGCTCGCGGCAGTGGCCGAAAGCCACGACATCGCGCTTTCCCTCGGCGTCTCGGTCCGGTGGGCCATCGCCGTCGCCTGGATCCTCGGCACCGTGGTGGCGACCTTCGCGGCGATGGTGCTCCTGTCCGGACGCATCGTCTCGCTGGAGGTCGCGGCCATCGGCTTCAAGGCGCTGCCCGTCGCGCTTCTCGGCGGACTGGAATCCATCCGCGGCGCGCCGCTGGCCGGCATCCTGATCGGCGTCGGGGAGGCAATGGCGACGGCCTATCTCGACCCGCTCACGAACGGCGCGGCATCGGGCGTTCTGCCGTATGCGGTGATGATCGCGGTGCTGCTGGTCCGTCCGCAGGGTCTGTTCGGCTGGAAAAAGATCGAGAGGCTCTGAGTCCATGCTTCCGACGGGAATCCACTCGCTCGCCTACGCTCATGACGCGCGCGTCCTGCGCACGAAGCGTTCGCGGCTCTGGCTTGTCGCGCTCGTGGCGGGGCTGCTCGCCTATCCGGTGATCGCCGGCCCCTACATGCTCGGCGTCTTCACCCACATGTTCATCACGCTGATGGCGGTCTATGGCCTCTACGTCACCGTCGGCATGGCAGGCCAGATCAACGTGGCGCAGTCCGCCTTCGTCGGCGTCGGCGCCTTCACCGCAGCCAAGCTCTCCGAGTACGGCATCCCGTTCTACCTGGTGATTCCGCTCGCCGCCCTCGTCACCGGCCTGGTCTCGATCCTCTTTGCCCTGCCGGCGGCACGGGTAAAGGGCTTCTACCTCGCCCTGACCACGCTTGCCGCCCAGGTCGTGTTTCCGATCGTCATCCTGGCGCTGCCGATGCACTGGCTCGGCGGGCTGGTCGGCATGTCGGTCGAGCCTGCCAGGATCGGCGCTCTCGTTCTCGGCGCGCCAGTCCATTTCTACTACTTCACGTTCGTGCTGACGGCACTGCTGACGGTCGCCGCGTTCAACCTCCACCGATCGCGCTTCGGTCGAGCGATGCTAGCGGTGCGCGACAACGACGTCGTCGCCGAGGTCATGGGCGTGCCGGTCTTCCGCACCAAGCTGCTCGCCTTCTTCGTGGGCTCGCTCTTCGCCGGCGTGGCCGGCGCCTGCACCGCCTATTTCCTGCAGTTCGTGACAGTCTCGAGCTTCACGCTGTTCGCCTCGGTCTGGTACCTCGGAATGCTGATCGTCGGCGGCGCCCACAGTCCGCTGGGCGCCATCCTCGGCGTCGTCTTCATCACCTTGCTCCAGGAAGGCCTGCACCACGTCGCCAACACGCTGATGCAGTCCGGCGCGAGCGGGGGCGTCCTCTTCGCGCTGACCTCGGTGGCGCTCGGCGGCTGCATTCTCGCCGCTCTCATCTTCGAACCGCGCGGCCTCGCGCACCGCTGGTCGGTGCTCCGGACCGCATTCCAGCTCTGGCCGTTTCCGCGCAACTGACGGGCGGCCAGCAACGGTCGGCCGCAATGGCCGATACAAAGGGAGGAAGACATGACGTACAAGAGGAGCATACTGGCAGCCGCCCTGCTCGCGGCCTCCAGCCTGACCGCATCCGCAGCAGACTACGTGATCACGGCGAGCTCCGACTATTCCGGCCCCTTCGCCGACGTGATGCCCAACGCCATGTCCGGCATCAACGCGGTGGCGGACTGGTGGAACGAGGAAGTCGGCGAAAAGCTGGGCGTCAACGTGCAGGTCAAGATCTACGACATGCGCTACGATTCGGCCCAGATCGCCAAGACCTGGCCCTCGATCCTGTCGTCCGACAAGCCGATCATCCATCTCGGGTTCGGTTCCCCCGACCTGGTGACCCTGATGAAGCGGCTGCCCAACGACAAGGTGCCGATGCTGATCGGCACCGCCATGGTGGGACTCGTCTGGGTGCCGGACGGCTGGCACTATTCGATCCGCCCCACCTACAGCCATGAGTTCGCGGGCCTCCTTTCCCATCTTCAGGAAGAGAAGGGCTCGAAGCTCGTCATCGGCCCCATCAGCACGCAGAACCAGGCGGGTTTCGTCGACCAGGTCAACGGCGTCCGCAAGCTGGCCGAGACCTACCCCGACCGCTTCGAGGTGCTCGACACCCAGTGGGCCGAAACGGCGCCGGTATCGCTGACCGCCAATGTCCGGACGCTCGCCGCCGGAAATCCGGACGTCCTCCTTGTCGGAGGGACAACCGCGCAGGTCATCGCCGCGGCCAAGGCGATGGGAGAACTGGACGTCAGGATCCCCATCATCGCCTCCACCCACAACGGCCTGACCGAAGTCGCGAAGGGCATCGATCTCGCCGATCTGGAAGGCTCCTTCTCGGCCTTCTCCTTCGCCGCGCCGGAACGGCCGGACCTCGCGATCGAGAAGGTCTACGAGGAGCACAAGAAGGACGGCCAGTGGGGCCTGATCACCGCCCAGTCCGCCGCCCAGGCGCTCCTGGCGCTGCGGGTTCTGGAGAAGGCGGTGGCGGAGGTCGGCGCCGACAACGTCACGGGCGAGGCGATGCGGGCCGCCCTGCTCGGCAACACCTTCACCGAGGAGGATCTTCTCGGCGCCCTTCCGACCCTCGACTTCGACGAAACGGCTCCCTTCCCCGTCGGCGACATCAAGGCGACAGCCGAAGTGGTCAAGAACGGGAGGATCGAGGCGATCGGCAGCGGCTGGCTGGCGGTGCCCGCGCTCGAGAAGTGGTGACCTGACAGGAATGGAGCAAGCGCATGGGCCTGTCGCTATCCAACGTCGACGTCGTGTATGGCGGCGTGATCCAGGTTCTCCGTTCGGCGAACCTGGAGGTGCCTGACGGGCAGATGGTCGTCCTGCTCGGCTCCAACGGAGCGGGCAAGACGACGACGCTGAAGGCCATCTCCGGCCTGCTCCACTCCGACCTCGGCTCGGTCACCGCCGGGAAGATCGCCTTCGACGGCGCCGACATCACGAACGGCGACCCCGCCGGCATCTTCGGCCTCGGCATCGTCCAGGTGCTGGAGGGCAGGAAGGTCCTCGAACACCTGACGGTGGAGCAGAACCTTCTGGTCGGCGCGCACCGGCGCACCGACCAGAAGGCCGTCGCCGGCGATCTCGACCGCGTCTACGGCTACTTTCCGAGACTGCCTCACCTCTTGAGGCGGACGGCCGGCTACCTCTCTGGAGGTGAGATGCAGATGCTGCTGATAGGACGGGCGTTGATGGCGCGCCCGAAGCTCCTCATCCTCGACGAGCCTTCCATGGGGCTGGCCCCGATACTCGTCGAGCAGCTCTTTCAGGCGATAGGCCGCATCAAGCGCGAGGAAGGCCTGACCATCCTGCTCGTCGAGCAGAACGCGCGCGCCGCGATCGGGCAGTGCGACTACGGCTACGTGATGGACGGAGGCCGGATCGTCCTGCACGGCACCCGCGCACAGCTTGAAAGCAACCAGGACGTCCAGGAGTTCTATCTCGGCTATGCCGGCGCGGAGGGACGCAACCGCTTCCAGAACATAAAGCACTACAGGCGGCGCAAGCGGTGGCTCGGATGACCCAGGCGCACGAACGCTTCGCGCGTATCAGGACCGTCTACGCCGAAGCCGCCAGGCGCGCTCCCGCGCTTGCGGCACGCTTCTCCGCGGCAGGGATCGATCCGGACGCGATCGCGGACGAGGCTGCGCTGGCGCGCCTGCCGGTCCTCAAGAAGGAGGCGCTGATCGCGCTGCAGGCAGCCGACCCGCCCTTCGGCGGGTTCCTCGCCTGCGACATCGCCGACCTTGCGCATGTGTACGTGTCGCCGGGGCCCATATGCGAACCGTCGCCTGCATGCGACGCCGGGGGACATGGGATGGACATGGCGTTCCGCTCGGCGGGCATCGGGCGGGGCGACCTGGCCCTCAACACCTGGGCCTACCATCTCGTCCCCGCCGGCCTTCTGTTCGACCGCGGGCTTCGCGCGGCAGGGGCAACGGTCATCCCCGCCGGCACGGGCAACAGCGAGCTGCAGGCGGAGCTGCTGGTGTCGCTGAAGCCGACCGTCTTCCTGGGCAGCACCGCCTTCTTCGCCACGCTGGCCGAGCGGCTGACCGCCACCGGACGCTCGCTGCCGCGCGACTGGGGGCTGCGCCATGCCTTTCTCGGCGGCGAGTTCGGCGCGTGGAGCGAAAAGCGCCGCGCGATCGAAAAAAGATACGGCCTGAAGACATGGTCGATCTATGGAACCGCCGATTTCGGCCTGATCGGCTACGAGGTGGAAGGCGAGCCCGGCTACCGGATCCACCAGGATCGCTACGTCCAGATCTGCGATCCGGCCAGCGGCGAGCCGCTGCCCTGCGGCGAAGCGGGCGAGATCGTGGTGACGACCCTTTCGCCCGGCTGGCCGCTGATCCGGTTCGGGACAGGCGACCTCGGCCGTGCGATGGAACTCGCACCCGACGGAGGCGTGGAAAGGCTGGCGCCCCTCGAGGGGCGCGTCGGGGCGGCCCGCAAAATCCGCGAGATCTTCGTCTATCCCGATCACCTGCGCGCCCTGGCGGACCAGGTCGCGGGAGTGCTCGAGGCACGGCTGCGCGTCGACCGTTCGGGGCATCGCGAGGCGATATCGCTCGAGCTGCTCGCTGCGCCGGATGCGGCCTTCTCGATGGAGACGGTCGCGGACCGCTTCAGGGCCCTGACGAGGCTGCGGGCCGACAACCTCCTTGCCGTCCCGTCGCAGGACAAGTTCACGCACCTCGAACCGATCGCCGAAGACGCCGTCCCGACAACGGAAGCAACCAGATGACCCCGACCTCCGCGAGAGCCGCCACATGGCAGTCTTGAAAAGCCAGATCGACCGTGACGCCCCGTCGTTCGCCGCCAATGCGAGCGCCTATGGCGCCCTGCTGGCGGACCTCTTCGAGAAGTACGAGTGGGCGCTCGCCGGCGGCGGAGCGAAGATGATCGCGCGCCACCACCAGCGCGACAAGCTGCTCGTGCGCGACCGGATAGACCTGCTGGTCGATCCGTTGACGCCGTTCCTGGAACTGTCCCCGCTCGCTGCCTGGGGCATCTACGGAAACAGCCTGCCGTCGGCCGGCATCGTCACCGGCATAGGCACGGTCCGGGGCGTGACCTGCGTCATCATCGCGAACGACGCGACCGTCAAGGGCGGCTCCTTCTACAAGGAGACCGTGCGCAAGCACATCCGGGCGCAGGATATCGCATGGGAGAACCGCCTGCCGGTGGTCTATCTCGTCGACTGCGGCGGCGCGAACCTCCAGAACCTCGAGGACGTCTTCCCCGACCAGGAGCACTTCGGCGGAACCTTCTACCGCCAGTGCCGCATGTCGGCCGAAGGCGTTCCGCAACTGGCCGCGGTGTTCGGCGAATGCACGGCCGGCGGCGCCTATATTCCCGCACTCGCCGACGAATTCGTCATGGTCGCCGGGAACTCGTCGATCCATCTCGGCGGGCCGCAGATCGTCAAGGCCGCGATCAGCGAAGTCGTCGACCGGGACACGCTCGGCGGCGCCGCCATGCACGCGACGGTATCGGGCGTCGCGGACCACTACGCCGCCAGCGAGCGCGAGGCGATTTCCAGGCTCCGGGACATGGTCGGCGCGCTGAACTACGCGCAGCCGCTGTCGGGCGACGTCCGCATGGCGAGCCAGCCGCTCTACGATATCGCCGACCTCCCGGGAGTGGTGGGAACCGACCTCACGCGCCCGCTCGACCAGCGCGAGATCATCGCGCGCATCGTCGACGGCAGCGAGTTCCACGAGTTCAAGCCGCTCTTCGGAGAGACCCTGGTCTGTGGCTTCGCCCATATCGAAGGCCTGCCGGTCGGCATCATCGCCAACAACGGCGTGCTCTTTTCCAACAGCACGCTCAAGGGCGTGCACTTCATCGAGCTCTGCGATCAACGTAGCGTGCCTATCCTGTTCCTGCAGAACACCACCGGGTTCATGGTGGGGTCGGACGCCGAGCGGGGCGGCATCGCCAAGAACTCGGCGAAGCTGGTCTATGCGGTGTCGAACGCGCGCGTGCCGCGCTACACGCTCGTGACCGGAGGATCCTACGGCGCCGGCAACTACGGCATGAGCGGCCGCGGCTTTCGCCCCCGCTTCATGTTCATGTGGCCGAACGCCAGGCTGGGAGGCATGAACCCGGACGTCGGTTCCTCGGTCCTCATGGACCTCCGGCGGGCCTCGATATCGCGCAATGCAGCGACAGTCGAAGAGCTCGCCGCCTACGAAGCCGACCTTCGCCACATGTTCGAGTCCAAGTCGGACCCGTACTACTGCACCGCCCGCATCTGGGACGATGGCATCATCGATCCCCGCGACACGCGGACCGTGCTTGCCCTGTGCCTCGCGACCGGCGCCATGCGCCCTTCGATCCAGGCCAACCGCCCCGTCTACCGGATGTGATGATGAGCCGCTTCGCAACCGCTCCCCGGCCGATCAACCGGATCCTCGTGGCAAACCGCGGGGAAATCGCCTGCCGCGTCTTCGCCACGTGCCGCCGCCTCGGCATCGGCACCGTCGCCGTCCATTCGGACGCCGACGCGGGGGCGCTTCATGTCCGCATCGCCGACGAAGCGATCCGCATCGGACCCGCGCCCGCCGTCGAAAGCTACCTGCGGATCGAGGCGATCATCGAGGCCGCGCGCACAAGCGGAGCCGACGCCGTCCACCCAGGATACGGGTTCCTGTCCGAGAGCGCCGCCTTCGCCCGCGCCTGCACCGAAGCGGGCCTCGTGTTCATCGGGCCGTCCGCCGGCGTGATCGCGGCGATGGGGTCGAAGATAGAGGCCAAGAAGGCCGCCCAGGCAGCGGGCGTGCCGACCGTGCCGGGCTACCATGGGGACGACCAGTCGCCGGAGCGCCTGCTGAAGGAGGCGCGCCTCATCGGATACCCGGTCCTGATCAAGGCGTCGGCCGGCGGCGGCGGCCGCGGGATGCGCCGCGTCGATGGCGAGGCAGAGCTGGCGCAGCAGCTCCAGTCGGCCCAGCAGGAGGCCCTGTCCGCCTTCGGCGACGGCAGCGTGCTGCTCGAGAAGCTCGTCACGAGCCCACGCCACCTCGAGGTCCAGCTCGCCGGCGACGAACACGGCAACCTCGTCCACCTCTTCGAGCGCGACTGCTCGGTCCAGCGCAACAACCAGAAGGTATTCGAGGAGGCCCCCGCCCCCAACCTGTCCGACGCGGTGCGCGCCAGGCTCTACGAGCGCGCGCTCAAGCTTGGCAGGAACATCGGCTACAGCTCGGCTGGAACGGTCGAGTTCATCATGGAGGCCGGCGCCGACGAGCCGTACTTCCTCGAAATGAACACGCGCCTGCAGGTCGAGCATCCGGTGACCGAGGCGATCACCGGCATCGATCTGGTGGAATGGCAGATCATGGTGGCCGCAGGCCAGTCCCTGCCGGCGCGGCAGGAGGAAATCCGCCAGCGCGGCCATGCGATCGAGGCGCGGATCGCCGCGGAGCGGCCGGAGCTGGGCTACCAGCCGGCGACCGGGCGGATCAAGCGGCTTTCGGTGCCCCGAGGCGTGCGCTTCGACACCGGGATCGCCGAAGGCTCCGAGATCGGGGTGCACTATGACAGCATGGTCGCCAAGCTTATCGTCCACGGCGCCACCCGCGCCGCCGCGGTCGCCCGCCTGGACGAAGCGCTCGCGCGCCTCGCCATTCTCGGGGTCGCGACGAACGCGGGCATGCTGCGGTCCTGCGTCTCGCGCCCGGCCTTCCTCAACGGAACGCTGACGACGGATTTCCTCGCGGAAGCCTTCCCCGGCGGCTGGGTTCCCGATCCAGCCGAGATCGACGGCCTGGCGGGGGCCGCTGCGATCGCATGGGTCGAAGCGCATATGGGCGACGCGGCCGATCCGTGGCGGCGCGCAAGCGGGTTCCGCGTCATGGGGCAGCGCCGTCCCGCGCAGGTGGAACTGGCTGTCTCCCGCGACGGCGCCGAAACGGCCGTGACCGTCTTCGGCGGGCCATCCGGCCTCGTCGCGAAGACGGCCAACGGCGTCCGCAGGGCAGTGCCCGAGGGCTTGATCTCGGCGGTGGAGGGGGACGTCGTCATGGCCGCCGCCGGCGGCCTCGCCGTCCATGTGCACGTCGGCCTGGCAATCGAGAAGCCGCCCGCCGACGGCGCCGGCGACGCGAGCGGCACTCGCCTCGCGGCGCCGCTGCCGGGCGTCGTGACGGCCCTGTTCGCCGCGCAGGGCGACCTCGTGAGGAAGGGCGACGACCTCATCCAGATGGAAGCGATGAAGCTCGTGCACACGCTGAGGGCGCCTTCGGACGGCGTCATCGGCAAGATCCATCAAGCGATCGGAGACGTCGTGGCGACAGGCGCCATGCTTATCGAGATCATACCCCAGGAAGGAAGCTAGCGATGGCCGGATTGTGGTTCGAGGAATTCGAAGCCGGGCGGATCTTCGAGCACGAGTGGACCCGCACGATCACCGAGGCGGACAACAAATGGTTCTCGCTGCTCACGATGAACACCCAGCCGGTGCACATCGACAACGTGGCGGCGGCAAACAGCGTCTGGAAGAGGCCGCTCGTCAACAGCCTGTTCACGCTCGGGCTGATGGTCGGCATGTCGGTCAACGACACCACCTTCGGAACGACCGTCGCGAACCTCGGCATGACAGACGTCAAGTTTCCGCATCCGCTGTTCGAAGGCGACACGATCCGGATCCGCACCACGGTGCTTGCGAAGCGCGAAAGCCGGTCGCGCCCGGGCGAGGGCATAGTCACGCTCCGCCACGAGGCGCTCAACCAGGACGGCGTCGTCTGCGGCGTCTGCGACCGGCAGGCGCTGATGCGGATGAAGCCTGCGGCCGCCTGACATGCGCTCGCTCCTGTTCGTGCCGGCCTCGAGGCCGGAGATGTTCCGGAAGGCACGGGCCAGCGGGGCTGGCGTCGTCGTCTTCGACCTCGAGGACGCCGTCCGCCCTTCCATGAAGGAGGAGGCGCGCGAGACGCTGGCACGTCACCGTGCGCCGCATGGCGAGGGACCTGCGACGGCGATCCGCGTGAACGGCCTGAAGACGGGCTGGTGCGAGGGCGACATCGAGCTGGTCCGCGCGCTCCGGCCCGACTTCGTCATGCTGCCCAAGGCGGAGGGACCGCACGACGTGGCGCGGATCGCGGAGCGGCTGGACAGCGGCTCCTCGGCGCCGGGCATCCTCGCCGTGGCCACCGAGACTTCGGCGTCGGTGCTGTCGCTTGCCGCATCCGACTGGCGTCATCCGCGCCTGAAGGGCCTGCTCTGGGGCGCCGAGGATCTTGCGGCGGACCTCGGCGCGACCGGCAACCGCAGTCCGGACGGGAGCTATTCCGGACCGTTCCGACTTGCACGCGACCTTTGCCTGATGGCGGCGAGGAAGGCCGGAGTGCTGGCCATCGACGCCGTCCACACCGCCTTCCGCGACCTCGACGACCTGCGGCGGGAAGCCGAGCAGGCAAGGCGCGACGGCTTCGACGCCAAGGCGGCGATCCATCCGGCGCAGGTCGAAGTCATCAATGCGGTCTTCCGTCCGGACGCGCAGGAGCTACGCTGGGCAGAGGCGGTCCTTGCATCCCTGGCAGCGTCCGGAGACGGCGTGGCGGTAGTGGATGGCGCCATGGTCGATGCCCCGCACGCATCCCGGGCGCGTCGCATACTGGGCGTCCTGTGAAGCCTCAGGCCGCGGAGATGCCGCCCGTGACGCTGATCGTCTGTCCCGTGATGCGCGCAGCGGAAGGACTGGCGAGGAACACCACGAGGTCGGCGAGGTCCGCCGCCGTCACGACCCCGAGGTCAGCCATGGTCTCCGCCTTTGCGAAGAGCTTACGCGAGAACGGATCTTCCTTGAGCCGGCCGTACAGGGGCGTGTCCGACACCACGCTCGGCGTCAGGCAGTTGACGCGGATGCCGCTCCGTTTTGCCTCCCACGCCATTCCCCGGCAGAACATGACGATGGCAGCCATCGCCGCGCCGATGACGGCTTCTCCGGGCGTCGCCACCTTGGCGGCGTCGGAAGCAAGGCAGATCACCGATCCTCCGCCCTGCTCCATCATGTGCGGAAGAACAGCGCGCGCGGGCAGGATCGTGCCGCCGGCCACCATCTCGATCGTCGGCATGAGAGCATCGAGCGGAATCTGGTGCAGGAGCCTCGGCCGCGGATCGCCTCCCGCGGTGCTGACCAGGACATCGATGCGGCCGAGCCGCGCGACGGCCTGCCCGACTATCGTCTCCAGTTCGCCGGGCTTCGTCGCGTCGACGGCAAGGTATCCGATTTCCGCGGACGGAAACTCTTCCTCCAGGGACAGGCGGACGGCTTCGCCCCGCGCGGGCGACCGTCCCGCCACGACCACCCGGGGCACGCCCGCTCGAAGCAGTGCCCGAGCGCTCGCCAGGCCTATCCCGGCTGTTCCGCCGACGACGAGTGCCCCCGTTTCCCGTAGCGCCCGCGCCGCCATTATCCTCGCCCTTCACCATTGTTACCCGATAGTCACACATGTTCCCGGGATGTCAACCGGCAGGGAACAAGCCCATACGGAAGGAGACGCATGATGGCCGGACCGCTGGAAGGCGTGCGGATCGTCGAGATGGACGCGATCGGGCCTGTCCCGCTCGCGTCCATGATCCTGGCGGATCTCGGCGCCACTATCGTCCGTCTCGAACGGCCGGGGGGCCAGGCCGCACACGGCAATCTCGGCGAGGACATCGTGCACCGCGGGCGGATGCGCCTGACGCTCGACATGAAGCAGCCCGGGGACGTGGCTCGGGCGCTGGAGCTCGTCGACCATGCCGACGCGCTTCTCGAAGGCTACCGGCCAGGAGTGATGGAGCGTCTGGGGCTTGGCCCGGAAACCTGCCTCGCCCGGAATCCAAGACTGGTCTATGCCCGGAGCACCGGCTGGGGCCAGACCGGGCCGCTGGCTGCAACGGCAGGCCACGACATCAACTACATAGCCCTCTCGGGCGCCCTCGGCGCCATCGGCAACTCGGACGGCTGCCCTCCCCCGCCGCTCAACCTGGTCGGCGACTATGGTGGCGGCGCCATGTTCCTTGTGACCGGCGTCCTCGCGGGCGTCCTTGCGGCGCGGGACACCGGTCGCGGCGACGTCGTAGACGTGGCGATGACGGACGGCGTTGGCGTCCTCATGAGCATGTTCGTCGCCCTTAGACAGCAGGGCGGCTGGAGCGACGCCCGCGGCGACAACCTGCTCGACGGCGCCGCACCCTTCTATCGCTGCTACGAATGCGCCGATGGGCGTCATGTCGCAGTCGGCGCGATCGAGCCGCAGTTTTTCCAGCAGCTGCTTGCCGGGCTCGGTCTGGAGCCAGCGTCCATCGTCCAGCACGACCGTTCCTCATGGAAGGATCTCACGAGCCTCATCGCCGGGCGGTTCGCCCTCCGGTCACGGGACGATTGGGCGGAGCATTTCGCAGGAACGGACGCCTGCGTAACTCCCGTCCTGACGATATCCGAAGCGCTGTCGCATCCAGGCAACAAGGCCCGCAGTGCTCACGTCCGGGTCGGAGAACTTCTGCAGCCTGCCATTGCCCCGCGCTTCTCGAGGTGCCATGGAAAAATACGGGAAGCCGGGTTCGCGTCGTTCCCTGAGGTTCTTTCTCTATTCACCGAAAAGGAAATGGCTCCGAAGACCATGCGGCCATAGCTCCGCACCAAGGGGCAAGCTCCCCTACTTTCATGCGCCCGTAACAATAACTTCTTCCAGGACGGCATCGACCATCTCGCAAGCACGATGTTTGCGAGAGAAGCCGTTAATTTGCTGGGTCTTCTGCGCCGAGGTTGTGTCGGCGCAACTGTGAATATATGGGTGGCTTGACCACCCACGGAGCGGATACGAGGCAGGCCCCCAAAGATGATCAACGCCAATACAGAAGGCCGCAAGGTCGCGCTCGTGTCGGGGATAACCGGCCAGGACGGGGCCTATCTCGCCGACCTGCTGCTCAAGAAGGGCTACGTCGTCCACGGGATCAAGAGAAGGTCGTCCTCGTTCAACACGAGCCGTATCGAGCACATCTACCAGGATCCGCACGCCGAGGACCGCCGCTTCTTCCTGCACTACGGCGACATGACGGATTCCACGAACCTGATCAGGATCGTCCAGGAGAGCCAGCCGGACGAGATCTATAACCTTGCGGCCCAGAGCCATGTGATGGTGTCGTTCGAGACCCCGGAGTACACCGCGAACGCCGACGCGGTCGGCACCCTGCGCTTCCTGGAAGCCATCCGCATCCTGGGAATGGAGAAGAAGACGCGTTTCTACCAGGCGTCCACGTCCGAGCTTTATGGCCTGGTGCAGGAAGTGCCGCAGTCCGAGAAGACGCCGTTCTATCCGCGCAGCCCGTATGCAGCGGCCAAGCTCTATGCCTACTGGATCACGGTCAACTACCGCGAGGCCTACGGCATGCACGCGTCGAACGGCATCCTGTTCAACCACGAGAGCCCGCTTCGCGGCGAAACCTTCGTGACCCGCAAGATCACGCGTGCGGCGGCGGCCATCAGGCTGGGCAAGCAGGAGCGGCTCTTCCTGGGCAACCTCGACGCCAGGCGCGACTGGGGCCATGCGCGCGAGTACGTGCGCGGTATGTGGCTGATGACGCAGCAGGACGAACCCGACGACTACGTGCTCGCCACCGGCGAGACGACGCAGGTGCGCACCTTCGTGGAGTGGGCCTTCGAGGACGTCGGCATCCGGCTCGAATGGCGCGGGTCGGGCGTCGAGGAGAAGGGTTTTGACGCTCTCTCGGGCAGGTGCATGGTGGAGGTCGATCCCCGCTACTTCCGCCCGACCGAGGTGGACCTCCTGATCGGCGACCCGCGCAAGGCGCAGGAAAAGCTAGGCTGGCGACACGAGACTTCCGTGCGCGACCTATGCCGGGAGATGGTAGAGGAGGATCTCAGGGTCATGCAGACCGCGACGGTGATGAAGGACGCCTGACATCCATGTTTTCCCTTGCCGGAAAGAAGGTCTACGTCGCCGGCCATCGCGGAATGGTCGGTTCGGCCATCGTGCGGCGGCTGGCGTCGGAGGGATGCACGGTCCTGACTGCCGGGCGCGCCGAGGTCGATCTCACCCGCCAGGACCAGGTCGAGCGCTGGTTCGAGGCGCATAGGCCGGAAGTGGTGTTCCTCGCCGCGGCGAAGGTGGGCGGCATCCTCGCCAACGACCGCTATCCGGCGGATTTCATCTACGAGAACCTGATCCTGGAGGCGAACGTCATCCATGCGGCGCACCGCGCGGGCGTGGAGAAGCTGCTCTTCCTCGGTTCGTCCTGCATATACCCCAAGTTCGCAGAGCAGCCGATCGTCGAGGAGGCCCTGCTGACGGGGCCGCTGGAGCCAACCAACGAGTGGTACGCGATCGCCAAGATCGCAGGCATCAAGCTATGCCAGGCGTACCGGCGCCAGCATGGGCGAGACTTCATCTCCGCGATGCCGACGAACCTCTACGGGCCGGGCGACAACTTCGACCTCTCGTCTAGCCACGTCATGCCGGCGCTGATCCGAAAGGCGCACGAAGCCAAGGTCCGCGGCGCGCCGGAGATCGTGGTCTGGGGCACGGGTACGCCGCGACGCGAATTCCTGCATGTCGACGACTGCGCCGACGCCTGCGTTCATCTGATGACTTCCTATTCGGACGACGGGCACGTGAACGTCGGCTCCGGCGAGGACGTCACCATCCTCGATCTAACCAGGCTCGTGTGCAGGGCGGTCGGCTACGAGGGGGGCATCGTACATGACCTCACAAAGCCGGACGGCACGCCGCGCAAGCTTATGAGCGCCGGGCGGCTGCGGGCGCTCGGCTGGTCCCCGACCATCGGCCTGGAGGAGGGAATCGCCATGGCGTACCAGGCGTTCCTCGCCGGGGGCAGCGTCGAGCGCAACCCTGGAAACGCGGCATGATGGCTTCGGCCTTGAACCGCATGTCCGAAAGCCGTCAGCCAGCCGCTGTAAGGCGCCGTAGTCCCAAAGGAGGCTCTTGCCCGTGTCTCAGGACTTGACCACTGCGCTGGACTCGATCCCCTTTCGCCGGAAGACGTTCCTGGTGTCGATGACCAGCCTGGAGTGTTCGGCGACCAGGCCGTAGTCGACCGCGTCGTGGTCGGTCGAGACGACGACAGCGTGGCAGCCCCTCAGCGCTTCGGCGGTGATTTCGATCGACCGGACGCCTTCGTACTGACCGTGCTCGCGGGTCGGAGGTATCACGGGCACGTGCGGATCGTGGTAGTCGACATGCGCGCCGCGCAGGCGGAGGATGCCTATGGTTTCGGCCGTGGCGGTGACGTACCTGAGGTCCGGCTCGCGATGGCGGGTCAGCGGCGTCGGCACGCAGATCACGACAACGTCACATTCCGCCAAATACGAGAATTCCCCCTTCGCAAGGAACCGCCCGTCACCGACCAAGACGGCGAGGTCGCTGGACACGACGGCGTCGATATATGAACGCCCGCCGTTCAGCATCTCGACCTTGGAGGCGTCGACGTCGAACCCGATGGTCCTGAAGCCGCCCCGCGCGCAGGCCGCAGCAAGCGGCAGGCCGACGTAGCCGAGGCCGATCACCCCAACGACAGCCGTGCGCCGGCCTAGCCTCTCGAAAAGGCCATAGGCGAATGGCTTCGGATCTTCATGGTTCATGGCGCCCGAATCCGTTTCGATGGCTGGCCTACGATAGCGCGTTCACTGAATGGCGATGAATCGCCGTGGACACAAGGGAGGCCGGTAGTTTCGCCACGACGAGCCGTCCATACCTTGCAGGGCCTGACCGAGCCACCTCTCGTGTCGCCGTGCCGCAACGCGCGGCGCCCGAAACAATGTGCGCAAGGCTGCGACCGCGTCAAGCAGACGCTCACATGCCGCACAAGCTCGGCTTCTCGCAGATCAGCGCGAGCGCGGCATTCGGCGCAGGACGCTCATGTCGTCGACGAGCCAATAACCGGCCTCGCAAGATGAGGTGAATATTTCCAATCGCTACGCCATCTCCCCGAAAATAATTCACTCCCGCACGCGCATCATGAAAGGCAGCGATGGTATAAAAACATTCTCTCTACACAGATCGCATTCTCATATAAACTGTACTATCTTCCGGATATTTTTTGCAGATAGCGCGACAAATGATCCTACGTCGTGTCGACGCAACGCGCGCAGGTCTTCCCGACTTTTCAGAAAAATCTTGCCAATGGATCGGTTGCTTTCTCCGCCTATCCGCATCTTGACCATGACCTCGGGGATATGCGCGAAGTCAAGCTGCATTTCGATAATGACGGTCGCATTGCGCCAGTTCATGATTGATTGTAGGTTCTCAGGACTGCGATAATAGATCGACAGTATGACGATTAATATCACGCCAATGACTCCGATAGCCAGATATACTGTCCGTGTCAGGAGGCTCGATATCGACGCTTTCGTGAAGCTGTTCTTGTTGGCCTGGATCAAAGCAACCAAGACAAGAATGAGTACCCCAACGAAGTGGCGCCGATCTTCTGTCGTGACAGCAAATATCATGACTATGGCCGCAGCGGAAAGCTTTGTAGATACGCGAGCTTTGTAGACAATAAGATAGGCAAGGCAGAAGTAGTATGCAGCTTCTCCATGCACAAATAATGCAGCAAGGATGGCAGCGAAAAAGCCTGCGCGGTCAGGGTTTCTTTCCGGAATCCGCGTCCAGTTGGCCCAGATCGATTGCTCTTGCTTTCCGAAGCGGAGGTATAGCCAAAACAGGAAGACAACATTGATAATAGCGAGAAGCGCTGCGATGCCCCAGTATGATGGCGGGATCAAAAGAAACTCTGGATAAAGAGCCCGGTATCGAAAATAAAAGCCGTGATATACAAGAATTGGGCGCAACATGAAATATGCGAATGAAAAAGATGCCGAAAAAAAAACGAATAGCATCTGTCTACGAAAAGCAACGAACATCAATAAAATGTTGAGCAGAGCGCAAGCAAAAACGACACTCTGCTCCACTTGATCTATCCCTTTCACCTGAAAGATTTTGGTGGCAGGCACGGGTGCGATAGGTCCGCCGAACCATGCGCCCCTACCAGCCCCGCCAACACCGCATGAAGCCGGTCGCCGACCACCTCCAGCCTATGCGCCGAGGCGGTCCACAGGGCGGCCTCGGACATGCGGGCGCGCGTCGGCCGGTCCTCGCAGATGGCCCGGATCGCCGCGGCGATGGCCGGGCCGTTCCGCTCGGGTACGATCGCCCCGTCCACCCCGTCCCGTACCGGCGCGCCCGCCGACCGCGTGACGACGCACGGCAGGCCGGAGGCAAGCGCCTCAAGCGTCACGCTCGCCATCCCCTCGGCCAGCGACGGCAGGCAGAAGACGTCGGCGGTTCGGAATCCCTGGGCCATCTCGTCGGGTCCCAGGTGGCCGAGGAACGTCAGGGCCGCGCAGTCCGGGCGCTCCCGGATCCCCGCCGGCGTCGTCCCCGCGACGCGTATGTCGTATCCCAGCGGGGTGAGCAGACGCGCAGCCTCGGCCAGATAGGGCAGGCCCTTGCGCAGCCCCGCCTGCCCGGCGAACAGCACGCGCTTCGGCACCGGCGCACCCGCCTGCAGGATGGCCGAGCCCAGG
Source organism: Aquibium sp. ELW1220 (assembly GCF_030398385.1). Classification (GTDB taxonomy): domain Bacteria; phylum Pseudomonadota; class Alphaproteobacteria; order Rhizobiales; family Rhizobiaceae; genus Aquibium. Next base: position 43,146 of record NZ_JAOAOQ010000042.1, read on the forward strand.
CCGTAGGGAACGCGTGCGAGTTTGCCCGCATCGAACCCTGTCACGGTGGCAAGTCCGTCATCTACCGTTTCCGAGGGGCTGAGCAGCAGATCCGAGACCGCGACCACCTCCTCGATATGGCGGCGATAGCGGACGGCGTCGGTCGCGAAACCCGGCGCAGGTTCCCACCCCGGCCAGCGCCGCCGTTCCTCGGCCAGGATGTCGTACACGCTCGGGGTGATCACGATGTCGGTGGCAATGCGCGCGCCCTGCCCGCGCGCCCAGCGCAGGAAAGCGGTTCCGCCGTTGCCGGTGGTGTTGAGCACGACGGAGGCGCCCGCAAGCCCGGCCCTGCGGGCCGACCGGCCGAGCACCCAGTCCTCTACCCGGAACCGGGTCTGATGGCCCGTCCCAAGGCGTTCGCAGAGCTTGCCCACCGGCTCCGACAGGAAGATCGTGCGGACCTTGTGCGCCGGAATGCCCAGCACGGTGCGCCGCTTCACGATGCTGTCCGTCATTCCAAAGAACTGGCTATAGAGCCGGGACGGCGTTTCGCCCTCGCGCCAGGCCGTCGAGGTGTGCAGGGCCGCGAGCGCGCCGCGATCCTCAAGCATCCGGGCGAGTTCGTAGGCGCGGCGGGCGCCCATCTGAATCACGAGGACGGAGACTGAAGCTCTCGCAACATCTGCGGGAATCTGCGGGGAGGCCGGATCTCGTTGAGATCTACTGATCATGCACGAAAAACAACAAGAAGCTCACTTCGAGTCGTATCGCCGATGAATTTGGATGTTCCATTCCAACTCGCTATCCTCTTCAGGTCGGCGTCGGTCAGGGCTCCGATGAAGCAATTTGATGAAGGGAGGGTATTGGTTAGAAATTCAACAGTAGGAAGCACTGGGTGCACCCGTCCCCAAAGCTTATGGAACCCCTCAAAGTCGCTGTCACGGTAAATTGGCGATCCATGCGGAAACACAGCTATGAGATAGCCACCCGGCTTGAGGACAGAGATTTGACGTTTGATTGCCTCTGCCGGATCCGGTGTATGCTCAAGCACATGGGCCGAGAAAGCCACATCGAATGGCGACGCACTGACCACATTTGACCAAATAGTATGAATCTTGAGACCGAGCTTCTCACCGAATGCTGCACGTGGCACAGAGACCTCAAAGCCCGTCACGGAGAACCCAGCATTCTGAAATTGGTGCATCCCGTACCCCCAATTCGCACCAAAATCTAGAACCCTCGCCCCAGGGGCAATTGAGAGAACCCCGAAGAGATCAATGAACCTAGTGAAATCTTTCGCTGTACCTACGAAATTTGACGTCATCAGGGTCGCGAGCGTTTCATCATCGGGCAGATCGGTAGTCAGGCCCGATTGCTGGTAACCTGTCTGATAGAAGCGGACCATATCGCGCTCAGTCTCACGAGGAAAGCGGAAAAGTAGACCACAATTGGTACATCTCAGGAGTTGGTGGAAGTATTTCCGATCTATGCCTTCTGCCTGTTGACTGGCACAGCTAGGACATACCGGCTTTGTACCGAAGCCCCCTGCAAATCCTTGAATGAAGTACATCAGCTGTTCGAGCTGCATTGAGAGACTGCCTCCAGATCAGACAAAAATTGAAAATCAAGCATGAAAGCCATGTACGGGAATTAAGAACATTATCAGTAAAATCTTTAACACTGCGAGCAAGCAATAGCTTGTCAGAAAGGCGAGGGCGAGCCCCTCCACGCCGTGGGAACTGATCGCAAGAGTAGAGATTATCAGCAAAGCAGCGCCCCAAACAACATGGGTGACCGGAAGGAACCATGCTCGATTCATGCTCTGGATCGCCGCCGTCGCGATATTCGTGGCCACGTGAAATGGTGCTGAGAGAGCGAGCAGAACGAGAACGAGGTAACCCGACTCAAACCCCTCGCCATATGCAAACATGAACAGCGGGCTCAGCGCGGCGACGGCCAGCGCGGGAACGAGGGCAATCAAGGTACCGAGCGCCAGCACCCTGAGGAACAGCCGACGGAAGGCGGCGCGATTTCCCTTTTCCCAGGCATGCGCAAGGATTGGCAGGCTGACCGAGGTGATGGCCATCGGCACGAAGACGAGCGTCCCGTGCCACAGATAGGCCGCGTTGTAGATGCCGACCTCGGCAAGCCCGTCCGGTGTGCGGCTCAGCATCAGCATGCAAATCCAGAGCACCGGCGTCGCTACACTGTTGGCGAGCAGCGACGGCGCGCTGAAATCCTGAAGCAGTCGCCTCTCCGCCAACGCCCCGCGCCAGCGCGTCGCTACCCCATGGGCCTGCAGTTCCCGCCGCGCGAAATGCATCCCCGGCAGGAAGGCGATGCTGCCAGCCAGTACAAGCGCGGCGATTCCGCCTGCGGGCCCGAACTGCGCCACGAGCAGGGGGATAAGGGCGAGCGCCGCGGCCCCCTCGACGAAGCGCAGGACCGCGATCCGCCGGAACGCTTCGAACCCGGCCAGCGTCGCATCCTGCACCCCGCGCAGCACGCCCATCCCCACGAGACCTGCCCCGAGCGCGACGGCGAGGGTCAGGTCGGGGTCCTCGAGGACCGCCCGCGCCAGCCAGGGCGCGAGCGCAATCATCGCGACCCCGAACAGCGCCGCCGAGACGAGGGCCGAGCCGGTGACGAGGCCGATGATCCGGCCGGTGCGTTCGGGATCGGTGCGGTGCGTCGCCGCGATGAACCGCGTCGCCGTCGCACCCAGGGCGGCGCCCGCGAACATCCCGAACAGGCCCAGTGTCGATTGCACGAGCCCGAATCCGCCGAACCCCTCCGTCCCCAGAAGCCGCGCGGCGAAGATCATCGCCACAAGGTTCAACACACGGCCCGTGCCCGTGCCCAGCACGGTCCAGAAGCTGCCGTGGGCTATGCGGCGGGCTATAGAGGGCAGGGGGCGGATGGAGAGGTCAGTCATGCGCTGGACTTGCGATTCGGCAATCGTGACGTTCTGGACGATGGCGGAAGCGAGCATCTGGACGGCCGGTTGCTCAGACAAGTGCGCGAACCAACAGGGCGTTGCTGGACATGACGCTCTGACCGGTCTCCAGCGCCCCGCCCCCCGGAAAGTACATCTTCCGCTCGAACCCCGCCGGCTGCAGCATGCCCAGAACCCCTCCGTCCTGCCCTTCGGTGATGATCGCCCGGAGCCGCGGATCGCCGAGTGTCCGTATCGCGCCCTTGAAGACCTCCGCCTCGAACCGCTCGACGTCGACCTTGATGATCCTCGGCACCTCGCCGCCGAGGACGCCGTCGAGCGTTTTCAGGGGGACCTGCCGGGTCTGCCCTTCTGCCTCTCGCGCGACGCGATTGACGGTGTCCTGTCCCACGGTTGAAAGATAACGTGCCTTCCTTGGTGCCAAGTGCGGCCTCGACCACGCGCACCCTGCCGCCGATTTCGTTCAGCTCGATATTGCGGTGCAGTGCTCGCGCGGTATCAGGATCGGGCTCCACAGCGATCGTCCGCGCTCAACGGACCTTCGAGGCCAGGACCGTGTAGCTTACTACAGGCGCCCCGATATCGACAAAGAGATCTCCGGGCTGGAGCGTGTCGAGCACGAAGCGCATGTCGACGTATTCGTGCAGGCCGCAGTAGATGTTGCCGGTGGCGCCGATCATACCGCGCCGGACGGCAAGCTTGGCTCCGTCGATCCAGTCGATAATGACCTCGTCCTGCAGACGGCTCTGCACCTGCCACCTGGCGAACCGCGCAAGTGCCGAGACCGGACGCCCACGGTCATGGGGTGCTTCACGATGAAGCGCAGCGTCTGGCTCAATCCCATATGGACACCTCTTCAAGTGTCAGCCCGGACGAGGGGTGCGTCACGCCCATGCGGGCGATCTCCTGCCCTTTTATTGATCCGATTTTCCCCAAACGCCCGATAACGCAAACTCCGGGGCACGATTGCCGAGGCCGCGGCCTGTCACGTGCGCCGTGGCCGCGGCCGCCCTTCATACCGCACCATGGCCGCTGACCATCACCCGGATGGTCCGTAGGAAGATCACCAAGTCCAGCCAGGGCGAGAAGTTCTTGATGTAGTAGAAGTCGTAGTGGAGCTTCTCGAGCACATCGTCCACCTCCGTCACGTGGCCCTGGTTGACCTGGGCCCAGCCGGTAATGCCCGGGCGTACGATATGCCGGTAGCGGTAGAACGGCAGTTCGCCTTCGTACCAGTTCGAGAGCGAGAGCGCTTCCGGCCGCGGCCCGATCCAGCTCATCTCGCCGCGAATGATGTTCAGCGCCTGCGGCAGCTCGTCGAGCCGGGAGTGGCGAAGGAAGCGGCCAACCCTCGTGATCCGGCCGTCGCCCGGGCGCGTCATCGCGTGCTCGCGGCCGCCCTCCCCGGCCGGCCCCACCCGCATCGAGCGGAACTTGTAGACAGTGAAGACCTTGCCGCGATAGCCCATCCGCTTTTGGCGGAAGAGGACCGGCCCAGGTGTATCCAGCCGGATCGCGAGCGCGATCGCCGCGAAGAGCGGGGCGAGCAGCGCCAGCACGGCCACGGCGGCTAGCCGGTCGGCCAGTTCCTTGAACGACAGGTAGAACTGGTCGGGATTGAGCGAGCCCAGCGTGTTCTCGGACAGGTGCTCGATTTCGGTCCGCCCGGTCAGCGATTCCGTCACCTGCTTGACGTGGTAGACCCGGATTCCCGCCAAGGCGGCGTCGGCGATGTAGCGCTCCCATTCCTCGGAAAGATCGGCCCTGAGGTCCGCAACGATGCCGTTTATGCCCGGCAGCGCCTGATCCGGAGACGAGAGGTAGTGCCAGGCCACGTTCTGGATACGCTCGATGCCCGCTACGCTGCCGCCCGGCACGATGGCGAGTCTGTGCCGCACGACACGCCGCGCCGCAATGCTCCAGCCGAAATACCAAAGGGTCGAAAGAATGAAGCTGCCGCCAGCCTGAAACCGGCTGTAGTCGATGCGGAAGAAGAAGATGACTGCGAAGATGAACCCATAGGTGAGCGCGAAGGTAGGCAGGATGAAGCCCGCGGCAGCGACGCCTGGAAAGCTGCCGAGCCGCCGGAAGGCGAGGAAGCCGAGGACATGGGCGCAGACAGCGGCGAGAACCGTGTTCTGCGTCGTCTCTGCTGCGAGAACCCACGTCCCGTCGAGGCTACGAAGAAGGACGGGCAGCCCGACTGCGAATAGCAGGCCTCCGAGAAGCTGATAGCGGACGCGCAGGAACCGGTGTCGTGGGGGCGCAACGACAGGTCCCGTCATTGGGATCGAGATCAACCCGGATTCTCCACTGCTTTCGCGATCAGTCCATGTGCCCCTCCGGAGCCGACCGCAATGGGTGCTTTTATCTAGGCTACTGTTCTCAGCAACTCGTTTCTCGACTTTTTTCTTGTGCCGCCTGCCCGTGGCTAGCTGCACGGCTACCGCACTCCCGGGTGATCGACCGGGAGTGACGTCTGCAGGGTTTCGCAGAAATGAGCATCGGCCGCAAGGGGATTTGGCGAGCATCCAGTTCGTTGCTCGTCCGCCAGCCAAGCGCCGAAAAAAGATGCACACCAAACCATCCGATCCCGAAAGTCTTGGCACTACGCCGGCAATTCTCGTGCGACGGCCTGCGCGGGACGATTTTCGGTGATACTGATCGGCCGGTCAGTCTGACAGACTGCTCTCGGAAGAATACCTAATACCAACGGCTCTTCCCGCAGACTCTCCGCAATTCCGCCCGCCTCCGTTTCGTGATTCCCTGTCGCGAAAGGAGATTCGCCATGGGATCAGCGGTGAAGATGCGGGCGGACTACACGGCCGACGATTTGCGGCGGGCTGCGAGGCGGACGAAGGACGTACGGCAGAGCCGGCGGCTCCTGCCGCTGGCGGCGGTGGCCGGGATGAGCCGCGAGGAGGCAGCCCGGACCGGCGGGATGGATCGCCAGACGCTGCGCGATTGGGTGCATCGCTTCAACGAGCTGGGTCCGGACGGGCTGACCGACGGCCACCGCGCCGGCCGCAATCAGCGGCTCTCGGCCGAGCAGAAGGCAGAGCTTGCGCGGATCGTGGAGCAAGGTTCCGACCTTGCGGTCGACGGCGTGGTGCGGTGGCGTCGCGTCGATCTCAAGCGGGTCATCGAGCAGCGTTTCGGGGTGACCTTTCACGAGCGCTATGTCGGCAAGCTCCTGAAGCAGTTGGGCTTCACCCACGTCAGCGCGCGACCGCGCCATCCGGCGCAGGATGGCGAGATCGTCGAGGCCTATAAAAAAACTTCGCGCGCACGCTGAGCGCCCACCTCGCCGACCTGCCGAAGGACAAGCCGGTCGAGATCTGGTTCCAGGATGGTGAGGCGGAAAAGAAATCGTGGATGGACCCGCGATTTCCCGCCGAACCGTATCGGCCAGAGTGAGCAGGACGAGAAATCGATCCGGTGGATCGATTTCCCTGCGAACGGCGTGGTTCGGCAGTGGGCGCGCCGCGGCACCCGGCCCCGCCAGCCCGCCGACCAACGCTACTCCTCGGCCTACCTGTTCGGCGCCATCTGTCCCGCACGGAGCACGGGGGCGGCGCTAACCATGCCCTATGTCGACACCGAGGCCATGCAGAAACACATCGACGAGATCAGCCGGCACGTCGCCAGGGGCGCGCATGCCGTGCTGATCCTGGACCGCGCCGGCTGGCACACGACCGCTAGCCCGTCTTATTCATGAGTTCGCTTTCGCGGATGACGCCGGTCGATGGTACGCGGGCAGTCGAGGCGTCTCTTTCACCGCGGGTGGGTCTGGACTTGTAGAACGCGCTGGAGGTTGACGGGG
>NZ_JAOAOQ010000043.1 GCF_030398385.1 Aquibium sp. ELW1220
ACTGACCCTCAACCTCCTGCGAACCGCCAGACCCGAACTCGCCATCAGCCGAAAACGAAAGCGAGCAGGGTGGTCCGACGCCTTCGCCAGATCAATCATCGGCCAAATGCGATAGCCCTAGATCCAGCGGTATGAACGCTTGCTTGCTCAGAAGATGATTCAGTATGGTCATCGTCTGCTGTACTGTCACCTCATCGCCATCCGGAACCGGGAATTGGCTCTGCACAATCTACTTCCCGATCGCGGCTGATGAGTCTTTCGCGGCACCGCAAAGGAAGCGCCACATATCCGCTCGACACCGGGGCTGATGCCAAGCCGCAGCGCGGCGCCAGCGGTATCGTAAGCTGCATCCGGCAGTTGGTCCTCCGGCTCCTCTCTGCGCAGGCCATTGCAAGGAAGCCAGTGCGCATCCATCTGCGAAAGCAGTTCGGAGCTCAGGTCGCTGCGTCGGACTGGGCTGGAGCGGTCGCGAGCGGAGGTGCTCTGCTTGACCAGTTGCCACCGCTGCGAGGCTGGGACTACGCCACCCGCCGCGTGGTCGAGGCCTTTCTTGCCGCCCCTCCCGATCCAGGGGCAGGGCAAGCCGCCGCCTACGTGCTTCGGCACACCGGGCTCCGCTACCTTGACGCCGTCACCCATAGCGGCGGCCTGCCGCCCGAGGAGACGGGAATCCTGGCAGACCTTCTGCTACGGGAACGCCCTTCAGATCTCAGGCTTCTGCGCCTGTCCATCGCGCTGGGCAACGAGGCCCGCGATGCTGACGCACAGCGGTTGACGGAAGCGCTCGAATCCGGCGCAGCGCCGGATCGATGCGTGGCGCTTGCGCGGGCGGCGAGAGCCGTCCGCGGCGGCAATGTCGCCAGCGCCCATGCCTTGCTGGATTCATGGGAACGAGACTCGGCAAACAGGGAATGGCCAATCGACGACATCACGTTGATCGGGATGATCCTCGCGGGGGCCTGCAGCCATCCATCGCTCGAAACCCTCGCGCGCCGGGTGGCAACATTCCCGACGGCGACAGCCAGATTGCACGCGCTTCTCGTGGAACTGCGCTGCAGTGGGGATGAGGCACGCAAGCTGACATCGGCGCTTCATTCGGCTGGAGCGGATCCGCTCGCGGTCCTCGACGCGCTCCTGGCCTTCGGACCACCGCTGGACCGTGCGACCGCGATGAAGGCGATCGGCCTGATCGAAGCGGACCGTTCGGCCTTGCGGGCTTCCCGCATCCATTCCCTGGCTCAGTCTTTGCTGGACCGCGCCGTGCCAGACCACGAGACGACTGCGGATTTCTGCCGTCGGCATGTGGCGGTCCTGTGCGCGACGGCGTCCGGTGCGACGCTGCATGGTCGGGCCATGCATCTGGTGCAGGATTGGGAAGCCGCCCTTCTCGCCTGGGATACGCGGCTGTCGTTCATCCCCGCAGAAGAGCAGCCGCTGGCGAATGCCTATCTCGCTGCCGCATCCCTTGGTCAATCCGAACGAGCCGAACTCTATCGGTCCCGGATGACCTCGTGGAAGCAGGCAACAGCGCCGACACTGCTGGCCCTTGTGCGCGGCGCATGCCTGCTTGGCGACGTCGATTTCGGCCGTGAGGTTCTCGACCGCCTTCTAAAGCAAGGTGGATTCTCCAATACACGCCGCCAGATCGTTCGATTTCGCGCCCTTTTGAACGGCGACGCTGCCATGGAGCGAGAGTCTCCTCCCAACCTTCAGGCCCTTGCCGCCCCGGCGGTCCTGGTGATCGATCCCGGCTTCTCGTTGGCCGCCGGCCATCACTTCACCTACAACCAGTTCGCGATCCGCTTCTTTGCTGAGGAGATGGCCATCGAAGCCGACCGGATATGGATATGCGCTGGACGAAAGGGGTTGGACGGCAGTTTTCGCGAAGCCGCTCCGTTATCGTCAAGCTTGCACCGCGTCTTCGGCTTCGATCCCTACAGCTACAAGGAATTTCCCGCGGTCCCTAGCTTTCTGAGAAACCTGAACGCCGTCTGGCAGAACGATCTGGCCACGGGGTTGGGTGCAGCCGACCTCTCGACGGTACGATTGATCTATTGCCATTCGATGAAGGCAAACATGGTCGTCGGCTTTGCGAACTGGATCGCGGCAAGATTTCGGCTCCAGAACGTACTCGTCGTGATCGGAGTAATCGAAGTCGATCACATGGCAAAATCGGCATCAGTGCGTGATGCATGCGACGGATTCTATCGTGAAGCGGTTGATGTCTTGCGGGGAACGCCCGGTGTCACTGTCATTGTCTATGCAGAGACCGGTGCGGCGTGCAAGCATCTGCGAGGTGTATTCGGCGACGCCCTGCCCGTGCACAACATTCCCTATCTGGCCGCAGCTCTGGCCGGTCCGGCTGCCGCCGCTCATGTGCCGTTCTCCAGGGACAAGATCACCATCGGCCTGGTAGGTGGAAGCCGCCGCGAAAGAGGGCTGGACCTCTTCCCCGGGTTGATCATGGCGCTTTCATATCGCAGCGATATCCGCTGGATCCTTCAGCTCGACCGCGCCGTCGCCGAGCGGATGAACGCCCTGTTTCCGCTCTACCTGGATTGGGCCGTGTCCCAGGGGATCTGCCAATGGCACGATGGACGCATGGAAGACGAGGCATACTATGATGCCCTGCGCCGGATGGACATCGTGCTGATGCCCTACGGCGATCGCTATGCCGTCTCCGGCTCGGGCGTTTTCTACGAGGCTGCCCAGCTCCAGCGATACCTGATTGTCCCGAAAAAAACCTTCATGAGCGAAGTCCTGGTGGAGTGGGGCTATCCGTGCAGCGTGATGGAGGACACAAGCCTGCAAGGCATATCGAAATGCCTCTACGACGTTCTTGGGAAGCGGACGGACCTCGCACAGGACATGAGCAAACTGCGCGAGCGCGGGACCAACGTCCTCCCCCTGGACCGCTTCCGCACGCTGCTGGCTTCAGAAATGAAAGTGCTGACGAACGATGCGTGCTGATGTCGAAGCCGAGGCGCGTTCGTGCCAGGAGGGAAGGAGTTCCAAAAGCCCGCCACTCCGGTCTTTGCGATCGCGTGATGATGGCGGATCGAAGGACTGGTGCGGGACCGCGCTGCCCATGGAGGGGCTGGCTTTCGCGACACGGGCGCCGTGACGAGGCCCTTTCGACATTCCGGTGGCGGAGCGATGACGGATGTTCGCAACGCCGCGCAAAGACATGGATGAGCATGAGGGAACCTGCCCGGAGCCACCCCGCCAGGCCCCGCTTCTGAGGACCGTCGTGGCGATGCGGGGGGCGGCGTTCCGATCAGGCTCGATGGAGGACGCGGTTCTGTTCGGTCGCTCCATGGCTCGGCAAGGCGGCCAGCCGCTCACGCCCGAGAGAGGGCGTCGAGGTCCAGGTCGCGCAGGTGGCCCAGGATCAGCCGCGACAGCTCGGGATCGCTGGTTCCGAACATGTCGTTCAGCAGGCGGATGGTGTTGAGGATTGCCAGGTTGCGTGCACGGTACCGCTGCGGCTGCGCCGATGGCTTTTCAAGTCCTTGAGGACCCGAACTCAGGCGCTTGACCGCCGTCCCGGTCCACGAAAACAGGTGGCGATTCAGGGAGGGGCCGGGCACCGGCATCCAGGGGGGACGCTTCCAGCGCTGCCATGGGCCCTCGACCTCCAGACGCTTCAGCAGATGCGACTTGTCGTCCAGCCCGTAGGGGAAGGCGAGGTCGAAGGTCTCGCCGGCAAAACGATGCATTGCGAGTTGCGGCTCCTCCTCGCCGGCCGGCAGGTCGTCGCGGAAGAAATCCGCATTGTCGGAGAGCCTCAGCATCGGGACGATGCGGCAGGGCAGGTCGGGCCGGCACGCGCAGCTTTCGGAGAGCGCGTCGTAGGCGGCACGGTCGAAGATGCAGTTCGAATCGAGCGGAACGGTCCAGTCGGCGACCGTCGCGCCCCATTGCAGGGCCAGGTTGCGGGCGCCGTTGACGTTCATCGCATAGCGGACCTGATTGGAGCAGGCCCAGATGCGCGCATGGGTCTGGAGATGCTGGCTCAGCCGATCGAAGCGGTCTGAGCGGAAAAATCCCTGCGTGTCGAAGCCGCTCATGGTCCACCTCGTCGCCGCGTATTCGTCGCCGAGGAAGGGGAGGCGCAGGTAGCGCGCGCCGGCTGCCTCCAGGATGGTCACGATCTCCCGCTCGCGCTCGGGCGCAAACAGGCGGTTGACGACGAAAAGCTTGCGGCAGTTCTCGAAGTCGGGCTCGTTGTCGAGGATGAAGCGGAGGTTCTGCAGCGTCTGGTCGTGCGCGTGGCGCGGCAGGAGATCGTTGCCGAGGATCCGGATCAGCGCGATGGACGGTGGCCGGCCGACGCCTTGGGCCAGGAAGACCGCCCGGGGCGAGTCTCGATGCCGTCGCTGGGTCAGCCGCCGCGACAGGCGTGCCGTGCCCGCCGTCAGCGCCGCCCGCAGGCTTCCCTTCGATCCGAAGGGCGCGGGATCAGCCATCGGCGGCCTCCGCAGGAACGGACTGCGAGCCGAAGGCGTGCCGGTAGGCGGGGCAGGTTTCGAGGAGGTCCTCGTGGCCGCCGATGCCCGCGACCTCGCCCCTGTCGAGGACGATGATGCGTTCGCAGGCGCGGATGGTTGAGAACCGGTGCGAGATGACGATGACGGTCTTCTCCCGGTTGCGCAGGGCGGATGCCTCCTGGAGTTCGAACTCGGTGCCGGAATCCAGTCCCGACGTCGCCTCGTCGAACAGCATGATCGGCGCGTCCTTCAGCAGCGCGCGGGCGAAGGCGATGCGTTGCCGCTGTCCGCCGGAGAGCGTCGGTGCGCCACTGCCCAGCCGCGTGTCGAGGCCCTCGGGGAGGGCGGCCGCGAACTCGGTGACGCGGGCCGCTTCCGCCGCAGCATGAACCTCTGCCTCCGACGCGTCGATGCGGCCGAAGCCTATGTTCTCGGCGATCGTGCCGTCGAAGATCGACACCTCCTGGCTGACATAGGAGACCATGTCGCGCACGATATGCCGCGACAGCCCGGCGATGGGCTGACCGTCGAAGAGGATGGCGCCGGCCCTGGGTTCGGCGAGGCGCAGCAGCAGCCGCGCGAGGGTCGACTTGCCGGAGCCGGACTTGCCGACGATGGCGACCTTGCTGCCGGCATCGATGCGGAAGGAGACGCTGCGCAGTCCGGCGAGCTTCCTCCCGTAGCGGAAGGAGACGTCGCGGAACTCTATGGCAGCCGACGGCGGCAGGGTCTGCGAGGGCGGACCGGCGACGTCGCGCTCGTGATCCCCGGTCTCGATCAGGCGGTAGAGCGCATCGACGGCGACGAGCTGCCGGCTGAGTTCCAGGTTGAACTGCGCAAGCCGGCGCGCCGGCTGGTAGGCGAGCAGGAAGGCGGTGAGGAAGGCGGCAAATTCGCCCGGCGTGCGTCCGAGCTGCATCGCCTCCCACCCGGCATAGACCAGCAGCAGGGCGATCGCCACGCCGCCGAGCCCCTCCATGATCGGGCCGCTCATGGCGACGACCCGGTTGAGCTTGTTGCTGCGACGCTCCAGCTGGTCGACCACCGCCGCGATGCGCGCCTTCATGACCGGTTCGAGGCGGAACGCCTTGATCACGGCGATGCCGGAAAGCGCGTCGGTGAAGGCGGCGGTGGCGCCAGCGGTCAGCTCCGCCTCCTGCCTGGCGATACGCCTGATGCGGCCGGCCATCGACCTGATGGCGAAGAAGGCGGCGGGGGCCACGACGAGCGTGACGGCCGACAGCGTGGGCGCCTGCATGACCATCACCGTGCCGAGCGCCACGAGCGTCAGCAGGTTCTTGATCAGGTTGGTGGTGATGAGCATGAAGGCGCCGGCCGCCGCGCGCGCGCAATGCTGGGTGAAGCCCGCCGCCTTCGCGGCGCTGCGCTTGTCGAATAGCGCCAGCGGCGAATGAACGAGGGCGTCGAACTGGCGCTTTTGAAAATCGGAGACGATCCGGGTGCGGATGGCGCCGAGCCCGGTCTGCTCGAAATAGACCGCCGCCGCACGGACGAGGAAGATCGCCAGCACGGCCCCTGCGATGCCCCAGACCGCCGCAAAGTCGGGTTCGCCGAAGACGAGGTCGACCAGCGCCCGCATCAGCCAGGCGAGAAGAGCGGTGGTGACAGCCCCGACGGCCATCCAGACGAGAGACGGAACGAAGGATCGAATGCGGCCGTGCAACACGTCCAGCATCAGCTTCCAGGCGAGGGCAGGGGCGGCATAGGGCCTTGATGCCGATGCGTCGCCCGGTCCCAGATCCTCGCCCTCTTCGGAGACTGCCATGTCCATCTCCGTAGCGGCGGCAGGGGCGTTTTGCCAGCGGCAAAGCCGATCCTGAGAACACGGCGCGGGGAAGATCGTGGGTATTCCAATCTTCGACTTGACGGGTCTGCGGCGCTCTGGCTCTTCAAGGGAGGCACTGCGGCCAACGGGATCCGGCGATGCGGCGACGCGCGATCTTGCACATCGGAACCGAGAAGACCGGCACCACGGCGATCCAGAACAGGATGCGGACCGCCGCACCGCAGCTCGCGCTTCAGGGCGTGCTCTATCCCGAAGTGCTCGGACCGGGCAACCACACGCACCTCGTCGCGGCCTGCATGGAAGACGATGTGTGGGACAGGGTGAAGGCAAACATCCTCGCCACCCACTCGCTTCAGCCGCAGGCCTTCCGCGAGCGGCTGCGGACGGAGTTCGCGCAGGCGCTGCAGGCGGTTGGCAACTGGCACACCGTCATCGCATCCTCCGAACTCATCCATAGCCGGCTCCTCCTGCCGTCGGAGATCGGCAGGCTGTTCGGGATGGTGCGCCCCCATGTAGACGAGATCGAGGTGGTCCTGTTCCTCCGCCGCCAGGACCGGCTGGCCATCAGCCGGTTCAGCACCGTGCTGCGCGACGGTTTTGGCGAATTCGACGCGGTGTTCGACAGCGTCGCGCCGGCGAACTATTTCCGCCTGCCGCCCGGACGCGCGATCGACGACATGGTCGACTATTACGACTACCGCCGGCTGATCGAACGCTTCCTGCCGCACCTGCCGGTCGGGAAGATCAAGGTGGTGCTGTATCCGGAGGAGGAAGGCGGCGTCAGCGACTCGATGAGCGAATTCGCGAGGCTCGCCGGGCTGGATTCCGCCCTTTTCGAATGCGCGAACGACCGCACGAACCTGCCCATGGCCGTCGAGGCGCAATACGTCATGAGCGAGGTGAACAGGCTCCTGCCGATGAGTTTCCCGTCCGGCCGCCGCAACCGGCATCTCAAGAAGCTGCATGCCCAGATCGAGGCCCGCTTTCGCGGCACGCGCAGGCAGGCGCGGCGCGCCGATGCGGAGGCCTTTGCTGCGCGCTTCGAAGCGAGCAACGAGTGGGTGCGCGCGACCTTTTTCCCGGAACGGCCATCGCTGTTTTCGCACCGTTTCAGCCAGTATCCGGTCGAGGTCGACTACAGCCATTTGCGCACCGAACTGGCGGACGAGGTGCGCCGGTTCGCACGAAAGGCCCTGGACGGGCCGCAGACCGAAGCGCGGCTGCCGGGCCTGCTGAAGCGGGTCAGGGGTTGGCTCAAGCCACGGCGGCTTGCGGCGCGATAGCGCGTGTCTCCCGACAACGTGGAGCCGGATCCGGCTTTCTGACGAGCGCGGAGACCAGTTCCTGCACGCGGAGACGATCCGAACGATCGAGACAGCCCTTGGACGATAAGGGTTGACGAACGGGCAGGCGAGGGCGCTTGCGACCCGGGAGGCGAGGTCTGCTACGCCGCCGGCACGCTCCCCCGTTCAGCGCGGAAGCGCCTGACCCAGTCATGGTTCGTCGCGTCGGCCAGCCTGGCGACGCCGGGAGTGACGCCCCGGGCCGCCTCGGGCGGCAGGCCGAGCGCATTGAGCACCGTGGCAAGCGTGGCGGCGGGATTGGCCGCCAGCGCGTCATAGGTCAGCCGGAGCGGCGAGATGCCCTCGAACTCGAACCAGCCTGCCCACTCCCGGTCGTAGGCCGTCAGTTCCGCCACGGCGGCGGCAATCGCCGCACCGTCGTAGACGGGTTCGCGCGGCGGCGCGGTGCGCTCCAGTTCGGAGCCGTCGGCGGCGCGATGCCAGAGGCCGGTCTGCTCGGCCCGTACCAGCGACACGGCCTGGTCGACCTTGTCGGCGCGCGTCAGGTGGATGAACAGCGTGCGGCCGAAGGCAGCCTCGATCCGCGCGGCATCGCCCGCCGGTTCGGGATGCAGCAGCGCGAGTTTGTCCGAAAAGAACGCGAAGCTGTGCCTTTGCAGCCGCAGGCCGAAGACAGGCGTGCCGCCGCGGCCATGATCGATGGCTGCGGCGAAGACGGCGGCGACCGTGTCGCGCTCCGGCCGGCCGGGCACATCCGGCAGGTCGTAGTCTGCCAGCCATTCGGCGAGCGAGGGTTCGTGGAAGTGCGAGCCCGGATTTCCGGCGATGCCGGTGGCGGCGAGCAGCTTGCACAGAAGCGTGCTGCCACTCCGCGGCGCTGTGCAGAGGACATAGGCATCGTATCGGGCATCGGTGGGCGGCACGGCGGGATCCTGCGATCGGGGCGAGGGGCGTGACCGGCCGTTTACGCCGGCCATGCGCGCTGGCGTAAGCGCAGAGTGCCCAGGCAATGCCGAAAAACCCGCAGGCGTTGCGCGGGCGCCACAGCCGCAACCGGTCAGTCCGTCGCTGCCCGCGAAAGCCCGTGCGCGACCAGCCGGTCGAGCAGGTCCGGATAGGCCACGCCGCTCGCTGCCATTGCCTTGGGATACATACTGATGTCGGTGAAGCCCGGGATGGTGTTGAGCTCGTTGATCATGAGGCCCATGTCGGCGGTGACGAAGAAGTCGACGCGGGCCATGCCGTCGCAACCGACGGCGCGGAAGGCCTGCCCGGCCATCTCGCGCATCCTCGCCTCGACGCCGTCGGGCAGGATGGCCGGCACCATGATCGCCGCCCCGGCTGCATCGGTGTACTTCGCATCGTAGGTGTAGAAGCCGTGGCTCTCGGCCGGGGCGATCTCGCCGGGGCGCGAAACGAAGAGGCTGCCGTCCGGCGCCTCCAGCACGGCGCATTCGACTTCCCGCCCGTCGACGAAGGCTTCCACGAGAAGCTTGCGGTCGTGCCGGAAACCTTCCGTCAACGCAGCTTCGTACGCGCTCTCCGTTGCCGCCTTCGACACGCCGACCGACGATCCCTGGCGCGCCGGCTTGACGAGGACCGGCAGGCCGAGCGCGGCTGCGACCTCGGTGAAGGAAGGCGCGTCATCGGGATGGACGGTGAGCGAACGCGCAACCGCAATGCCGGCCTGCACGAGCAGCCGCTTGGCGACGTCCTTGTCCAGTGCCGTGGCCGAGCCGAGGATGCCGCAACCTACCAGTGGCACGCGCGCCACCTCGGCAAGGCCTTGGACGGAGCCGTCTTCACCGGCAAGACCGTGCAGCACCGGAAACAGGACGTCGATGGCCGGCAGTTCGTAAGGCACGGCATCCGCCGGGATCGCCAGTATTCGTCCTCGACCGCCGGGCAAGAGGCAGATCTCTTCGCCCGACTTGGGCGTTGACAGCACGCCGTCCTCGAACGAGCCGAGCAGCCAGCGCCCGTCGCGCGATACGAAGACCGGCACGACCTCGTAACGCTCCGGCCGCAGCGCCCGCACGACATTGGTGGCCGACATCAGCGACACCGCATGCTCAGAGGAGCGGCCGCCATAGAGTATGCCGATGCGCAGGCGGGGGATCGATGTCGTCATGCAGGGCTCCGTTCAGCGGCCATCGCGTCTCGTTGCCGAGCACTGTGACGCGGCGGCGGGATTGGCAATGCGCCAGCCGGAATGGCGGATGGCCCAGAGGCTGCCTGGAAGGGCGAGCCTGCGGTGGCGGCGTTCCGGGACTTCGGCGCGTGCGCCGCACGGCCAGGCTTGTCAGGCGGACCACGTCCTCAGCCGAATGCATCCGTGCCGCTGCAGGTGTTCCGCAAGCCGTCCTCCAACTGTCAAAGGCGACGGAGACAGCAGCCACCGGCCTTGACCTGAACCAACCTCGGTCCGTCTCGGCACGCGGAAAGTGTGACAAATTTGCAAGTTTTTAACTAATTATTGCTGCTCGCGAACGAAATCGGAGACCGAGCGCCCATTGTACGTGCTAACGTAGTTTCCGGTGGCGTGCAGTTTAAGTTGATGCTTGGGGGTAAGTTTGCGTTCTGGGATCTGTGGGTGCGCGCGCCGTTTGTATGTCGCGCACGTGGTGGTTGTCGGCGTCTTGTCTTTCGCTGCGAACGGGGCATCCGCGCAGACCTTGACGAGCGCAGTCTCCCAGGCGGAGACAGTGGCTCCGTCGGCCGAGGTAGCCGTCGTTCCGCCTGCGGGGTTGAACGGCCAGAACGGCGGAAACGGGTACTACACCTGTTCCGACATGACCTGGGGCAGCGCCTGCGCCCGTCTCGGCTATTCCTTCCCCAGCGCGACCGTTCAGGCCCCCGGCAACGGCGGAGCGGCGCCTTCGAGCGGTACGGTCACCCTTCTCGAATCCAGCGACACGGGCGTGGCGCAGATCGCCGACTACGATGCGAGTTCCTCGGCCTACTCGTTCCTGTCCTCGGCTTCGACGGTGGTGGTGACGCAGGAGGGATACAATTCCGAGACCTCGGTCCTGGCGACGGTGAACACCGGCGTCTCGGCGACGGACTGGGTCAATGGCGGAGCGGCCTTCGAACTGAGCGGCGAGATCGACAACGGATCGGATCCGGCTACCGTTTTCTCCGTCTCCTTCGTTGAGACCGTCGACGGGCTCAACCAGCCGACCGACGGCTGGACCCTTGCCGAGGTCGCCGCGGAGTTCAACGCCCAGTCGACCACCAATTCCTGGGGGCTGACCGCCTCGGTCTTCGACGACGGCACGGACTTCTACCTGAAGATCATCGCCAGCACGGAAGGCGACGACCGCGAGGTCACCGTATCCGTCACCGGTTCGGCGACCGCGACGGCGGTCGGCGTCGGGTCCGGCAATCCGGTCACCGATCTCGACTTCGGCGGCACCTTGGCGACCGGCTACGTCGCCACCAGCGGCACCCAGATCCAGAGCTATCCGTGGCTCTACACGGTGGATGGCGGGGCGCCGCAAAGTTCGGAATCGCCCTACATCGTCATCGACGGGGTCAGCATGAAGCTCGTCGGCGCAGGCTCGACCGATATCGGCGGCACGGTCGAGAACGGCACCGTCCCCGGCGGCACGGCCGGTAACGCCGGTCTCACCGGAACCGACATCACCATCGCCGACGCCTGGGCGTCGGTGACGCTCGGCGGCACCGCCTATACGCTGACGACCACCGGCGGCGCCGCCGGCCAGGCCGGCATCGGCGGCACCGGCGGGCGGGGCGGCGCGGGCGGCGAGGGATACACCGACACCGCGCCGGTGATCATGTTCATGCCCTTCCCGCCGCTGACCATTCCCAACACGCAGTTGCTGAGCGCCCAGGCCGGCATCGGCGGCACGGGCGCGATCGGTGGCGTCGGTGGGACGGGCGCGGCCGGTGGCACCGGCGGGGCGATCGGCTTCACGCTCGCGACGCCGCTGCTGAACGCCGGACAGATCGTCGACGCGACCTCGATCGGCGGCCTGGGTGGGCAGGGCGGCCGGGGGGCAGCGGCGGACAGGGCGGCGACGGCGGCGACGGCATGGCGTCCGTGGAGTCGAGCGGCCTGCTTCCGGCGATCGCGGTCGCCTCGGGCAATATCGGCGGCATCGGCGGCATGGGCGGAACGGGCGGCATCGGCGGCGCAGGCGGTGCGGGCGGCGCGGTCGACCTGAACCTCTCGCTCGGCATCGCCACGGTCGACGACGGCATCGCGGCGCAGAGCCGCGGCGGCGCGGGCGGGGTCGGCGGCACCGGCGGCACCGGGGGCCAGGGCGGGCAGGGCGGTGATGCCGTCTCCTTCGACCCCGAGATCCTCGGCAAGGAAGGCCGCGACGGCTTCACCGGCGGCCTGGCCGGCGTCGGCGGCGTGGGCGGCATCGGCGGCATCGGTGGTGCGGGCAGTCAGGTCCTCGTCACCAGCGAAACGACGCAACTCACCGCTTCCGGCTTCGGCATCTTCGCCGAAAGCGCCGGCGGGCAGGGCGGTACGGGCGGCACGGGCGGCGTCGGCGGCACGGGCGGCCTCGGTGGCAATGGCGCTTCCGACCGGGAGGCCACCTTCACGTCCGACATCGCCAACGCGGCCGGCAATGGCGGCGCGGGCGCGATCGGGGGTGTGGGCGGTCGCGGTGGCCGCGGCGGCGACGGCGGGCTGGTGCATGTCGACAATCTCGGCATCGACAACCGCATCGACGCGGGCGAGGTCGGCATCGTCGCTCGCAGCCTCGGCGGCGTCGGCGGCACGGGCGGCGCAGGCGGCGTCGGCGGTCTCGGCGGCGCGGCCGGCGCCGTCGGCTATGAGTCCCCGGTCTTCCTGGTCCTCTACGGCGGAACGGCCGGCAATGGCGGCAATGGCGGCAATGGTGCCGGCGGCGGCGAGGGCGGCGACGGCGGCAACGGCGGCAATGGCGGTGTCGTCGAGGTGGTCAACGAGGGCATCGTCAGCGTCGGCGACGCCGACGACGGTTCGGCCATCCGCGCCGAGAGCCTCGGCGGCATCGGCGGGCTGGCCGGCGCCGGCGGCGGCGTTGGCGCCGGCGGGAGCGGAAGCGCGGCGGGATCCGCCTTCGATGCCTGCACGCTCGGCGAGATACCCTGCCTGGGCTACGCGCTCGGCACCGGCGGCCAGCGCGGCCTGTTGCTCGAATGGAACGCGGGCCTGGACGGCGCTTCCGGGACGGTCACCGGACTGGCCGGCGAAGCGAGCCTCGTCGGCGGCGCCGGCGGTGCGGTCGACGTCGAGAATTCCGGAACGCTTCTCACGCGCGGCGCCGAAGCCGACGGCATACTGGCGGTCAGCGTCGGCGGCGTGAACGGCCTCAACGAGCGCTTCGGCGCCGGCACCTACAATTCGAACCTGCTCTACTGGACCGGTCTGCCGATCGGCACCCAGATGGGCGGGGCAGGCAATGTCGACGTCGCCAATTCGGGCGGCATCGGCACCAGCGGCAACCGTTCCGCCGGCATGACCGGCCTGTCCTACGCGTCGGGTCAGGTGTCCGGCGACGTCACGATGCTGAACGACGGCGGCGTGATCGAAACGACCGGCGACGAATCGCACGGCATCATCGCCAGGAGCCATGTCGGTACCATCGACGGCTTTGCCGAATCGGCTTCCGGCGACGTCACCGTCTCCAACAATGACGGCTCGATCACCGTCATCGGCACTGGCAGTTCCGCAGTTGTCGCACGCAGTGATTCGGTGATCGGCGATGCCGGGGCTGTCACCGTGGACAATGCCGACGGCACGATGCTCGGATTCGGCGATACGGGCGTCTTCACCGTGACCGCCGCCAGCATCTCGGCTGTGGGGGAGGCCGGTCTCGTCAGCCTCGACAACACCCTCGGATCGATCATCGGCCATTCCAACGAGGGAGCGGCGCTGCTCGAGAGCCGCGCCGCGGACGGTTTCGCGTCCGGCGGCGTCTTCGTGACCTCGAGCGGCGTCGTCGCGGCGACCGGCGCGCAGTCGTTCGGCCTGCGGCTCCTCTCCAGCAGCGGCGACATCGACGTCGCCAACACGGGCCTGCTGCAGGGCGGTTCGGGCGGCACGGCCGTCGCCATCCTGGGCGGGACGTCGAACACGCTGACCAATGGCGGCGCCGGCGAGATCTTCACCCTCGGCGGCCTGGCGGACGTCGTCATCACCGGCGGCGCAGCCTCAGAGGCCGTCGCCAACGAGGTCGGCGGCTGGATGCTCGGCTCCATCGATCTCGACTTCGACAATGCGGACGGAACCGGCAACACCATCGACAATGAGGCGGGCGCCACCTTCGTGATGGGCACGGAGATCGACCTCGGCCACGCGACGGACGCCTCTAACCTGTTCACGAATGCGGGCATCATCTCGATCGGCCTGGCCGGAAACCCGAACGGCAACCTTCAGCTCGAGCCCACCGCGAGCGTCGTGGCCGCGCAGCCCGATGCCTTCCCGCCCAACCTGTTCGCCGCCTTCTTCGCCTCGCCGGCGCAGTTCGAACCCACGCTCGCCGACCTACAGCTGACCACGATCACCGGCAATTTCGTCCAGGCGGCCGGCGGCAACGTGATTGCCGACGTCGCCTTCGACCGCAACGACCAGGGCGTGCCCGGCGACGACGAGATGGACCGCATCTTCGTCACCGGCACGGCCAGCCTGGCCGGAACGCTGCAGCTCAGCCCGATCACCGGGGCGGGGTCGGCAGGCACCTACCTGATCCCGTTCCTCTACGCCGAGGGCGGTGTCACCGACGCCGGAATGACGATCCATCCGACGTTCCTCAACGGCACGTCGTCGACCACGGCGACCTTCTCGGCATCCGTCGACTTTTCCGACCCGAACCTCGCCCAGCTGGCCTACACGATCGACTACTGCCCGGGCGGGCTGACGACCAACCAGGGCTCCTACTGCGGCGCCGTCACGGCCATACAGGCCTATGGCTGGGCCGATTACGAGACCGTCGCGGCCAACATCCTGCGCGTCGTCGACCTCGCCGATCTGAAGACGGTCTATGATTCGCTCGACGGCGAGGGAATGGTCGGCGCGGCCGAAGCGCAGCATGGCGCGACCCGGCAGATGGGCGACGCAATGCACGGCATGGCCGCCCAGGCCGTCGACTGCGCGCTCGATCCCGAAAAGAACCCGGCGCTGCGCTGCGACGACGGCATCCGCTTCTGGAGCAGTTCCGCCTATGGCTTCGAAAAGGCCGCGGGCGACGGCAACAGCGCGTCCTACCGCGGCTACGACCTGTCGGGCTCGCTCGGCGCCATCGTCGCGCGCGAGAACGCCTTCGTGACGCTCGGTGTCGGAACCAGCGCGGTGGACTTCAAGATCCGCGATCGCTGGATGGCCGGCAACGGCATGGGCGCCTGGGCCGGCATCGGTGCGGGCTTCGTCAGCGACGACGGCCTCTACATCGAGGCCAATCTCGGGGCGGGCATGACCGAAAGCGACTACCAGCGAACCGCCTGGGGCTACTCGCTCGACGGCGAACTCGACCCGCATGCCGTCGGCGGCGACTTCCGCACGGCATTGCTGCATGGCGGCGTCAAGGCGGGCGTCCAGGCCGACCTGGGCATCGTCGGCCGCGTCCATCTCTTCGGCGCCTACGACGTCTCCTCCACGCGGCGCGAGGATTTCCGCGAGGACGAGGGCATCTGGGGCAACCACTATCTGGCCGACACCGTGACCGACCAGTACGGAACGCTGGGCGCGACCCTGTCGAACCGCTTCACGCTCGGCGGCGCGATCATAGTCGAACCAAGCGTCACCGCCGCCTGGAAGGAAGCGCTCGTGCTCGACGACCGCACGATCCGCGCGCGGTCGCTCGCCGCGGACGCATACGGCTTCGGCTGGGAGGCGATCGGTGCGACGCCGGATTACTCCCGCCTGGAACTCGGCCTTGGCCTGCGGCTGCGTTCGCCGGAAGGTCTCGTCTGGGACGTCGGCGCGACGACCTGGGAAAGCGATGGGCTTGGCCGCAGCACCGACGTCGACATGAGCCTGTCCTTCAGGTTCTGAGCCGATCTCTCCCGCACCGCCGCGCGGTCACGGGAGAGATCGGCCCGCGGATATCGATCGGGACGTCCGGATGCCTCGCCGGAGATCTTCCGCGCAAGACGCGGACCGGTGCTGCGTGACGAAGCGGAAACGCTACGGCCACCATCTCCGGAGAAGATCGAGCCGCCATGAGACGGAAAGCCAACGTGTTTTCACGCGAAGGGCATCCGCACCATCGGGCAGGACGAGGCACGCCCCGTGCGTGTCCAACCGAACGGGCCGTGGCTCGGCCTCCACCTAAGTCGGCGCATGGTAGGGCCTCGTCCGGCCTTCGGAGTCAGCCAACTCTGCGCCTGTCGGCGGGAACGTCGCGCGGTTCCCGGGGCTGGATGCTGCGCATTCTGCGCTACTCGACCGACTGCTCGCGGACGATGGGCTTGATCGGGCCGAACTTGATGACGTCGCGAAGGGGCTCCGGCTGTTGCCTGACGGGGCGATCGAACGGATAAATGACTGGGGTTTCGATCGATTTGATGAAGCCCTGATCGAGGAAGACGAGCGGGTGACGATACCAGATCATCTCCGTGAGGCATTGCGAGAGGCAGAAGCAGCAGAATGACCAAGGCCACTCACATCAAGCCCCGGGACCGTGATGTCATCCTCCAGGCGCTGGCAGCCGGTGTGGTGCCGCGGACTGGGTTGCGACACGTGCAGGTCGGCCGGGCAGCCGAGGTCGGGGCGCTCGTCAGGGACATTGATCGCCTCGCCGATGGTGGAGCCGCAATCCGTTTCGTCATCGGCGAGTACGGCGCCGGGAAGACCTTCTTCCTGAACTTGATAAGACTTATCGCTCTTGAGCGGAAGTGCGTCACCATCCACGCGGACCTTGCCCCCGACCGCCGTATACACGCATCGGCAGGACAGGCGAGGGGGCTTTACGCTGAGTCCGTCAGGAACATGGCGACGCGGACCAAGCCCGACGGAGGAGCACTGGCCAGCGTGGTCGAGCGTTTCGTCACGGACTGTATGAACGAGGCCGGCCAGAAGGCGCGGCCTGTGGAGACTGTGATCGACGAGCGGCTGGCCCACCTGCAGGAACATATCGGTGGCTACGACTACGCCACCGTGCTGAAGGCTTACTGGCGGGGAAGCGAGGAGGGCGACGAGATCCTCAAGGCGTCAGCGCTCAGATGGCTGCGCGGCGAGTTCTCCACCAAGACGGAGGCGCGCCAGTCGTTGGGAGTGCGCAACATCATCGACGACGACGGTGTCTACGACGCCCTCAAGCTCCTGGCGGCCTTCGTTAAGCTCGCCGGGTACTCCGGACTGCTGGTCGTCTTCGACGAAATGGTGAACCTGTACAAGCTTCAGAGCAGCCAGGCCCGAAACCAGAATTTCGAGCAGATCCTGCGGATGCTGAACGACGTTCTGCAGGGCAATTTCGGAGGGATCGGATTCGTTTTCGGCGGAACGCCCGAGTTCCTCATGGACACGCGCCGCGGGCTTTACAGCTATGCGGCGCTTCAGTCCCGCCTGTCCGAGAATGCCTTCGCGCAGGGTGGGCTGGTTGATCTTTCCGGCCCGGTCCTGCGGCTTCAGAGCCTCACGCCTGAAGATCTGATGATCCTACTATCGAACATCCGCCTTGTGTTCGCATCCGGCGATACCGCTGCTTACCTCGTGCCCGACGAGGCGCTCCCCGCTTTCATGGACCACTGCAACCGCCACGTTGGCGAAGCATACTTCCGGACACCCAGGAACACGATCAAGGCGTTTGTTCAGTTCCTGGCTGTGCTCGAGCAGAACCCAGGGACGCAGTGGCATGACCTGGTCGGACGGGTCGAAATAGCTCCTGACGCCGAGGCGGGCGGGCAGGGGGATGGAGACCAGACGAGTGACGGTGGAGACGACGAACTTGCCTCGATCCGGCTCTGACGCGGCCGGATTCGACAGGCTGCACCCTGAAATCCGGCGCTGGATATGGGAGCAGAAGTGGGAAGAACTGAGGGATGTCCAGGACCGAGCGATCTCCGCGGTCCTCGACACCGACACGGACGTTCTGATCGCCGCCTCGACAGCTGCGGGCAAGACCGAAGCGGCATTCCTGCCCGTGCTTACGAAGGTTGCCGATCGAAAGGGCAGAGGTTTCTCGGTCTTGTACGTCAGCCCGCTGAAGGCCCTCATCAACGATCAATTTCGGCGGCTTGATAAACTCACCGAGCGACTGGAGATCGATACCGTCCGCTGGCACGGCGACGCGCCGCAGTCAGCGAAGCAGCGCGCCCGACGTGATCCCCGTGGGGTGGTCCTGATCACGCCGGAATCCATCGAAGCCATGCTGATCCGGCGGCCCGGAGACGCGAAGGCCATGCTGGGGTCGCTGGACTTCATCGTCATCGACGAGTTGCACGCCTTTCTCAAGGGCCCGCGAGGGCTCCATCTGGCGAGCCTTCTTCGCCGTATCGATGCCCTGTCCGCCAAGCCCGCGCGGCGGATCGGCCTGTCGGCAACCATCGGCGACCTTGCTGTCGCCGCCCGCTGGCTAAATCCCGGTCAGCCGGAAAATGTGAGGGTGGTAGAATCGACCACGGACTCGCCGGAGCTCAGGCTTCAAGTCAGGGCATACAGCGACCCCGAGGAAGTGGAGGACGCCGACGGGCTTGAGGCAGAAGAGCGGCCGGTCGCGCTGGACCTGATTGCCGATCATATGTTCTCGGTCCTCAGGGGGGCGAACAACCTGGTGTTCGCGGGATCGCGAAAACGGGTCGAGGCGCTTGCGGATCGGCTTCGCACGAGATCGGAAAAGACCTCGGTTCCGAACGAGTTCTACCCCCATCACGGCAGCCTCTCCAAGGAGCTTCGCGAAGAACTGGAAGACCGTTTGAAGAAGGGCGACCTGCCGACGACGGGTATCGCGACCACGACGCTGGAGCTGGGTATCGACATCGGGTCCATAAAGTCTGTGGCGCAGGTCGGCGCGCCACGATCTCTATCGTCCCTGCGACAGCGACTTGGCCGAAGCGGCAGAAGACGCGGTGTTCCTGCCGTCCTCAGGATCTATGTGCGGGAGCGCCTTCTGGGCAAGGGGGCCGACCCGGTGGACCATCTGCGCCTTGAGACCGTCCGGGCAGTCGCGGCCGTTCGCCTTCTGGTGGAGCGCTTCGTCGAGCCACCGTCGATCGATGCAGCGGTCGCCACCGTCGCGCTGCATCAGACGCTCTCGGTGATTACGCAGGAGGGGGGAACTACGGCCGGCGCGCTCTACCAGATCCTTTGCTCATCCGGCCCGTTATCGCCACTGACAAAAGCCGACTACGCACAGTTGCTGCGAGGCATGGCTTCCACGGAACATCGCCTCGTCGAGCAAGCTCCCGACGGGACCATCATGCTGGGCGAAGGGGGAGAAAGGCTCACGGCGTCACGCGACTTCTACGCCATCTTCTCTACGGACGAAGAGTGGCGTCTGGTTGCGGCAGGACACCTGCTCGGCACCATTCCGATCTCCAACCCGGTCGGCGTCGGCGTCGTCATCGCCTTCGCGGGACGGCGCTGGCGGATCGAGACGGTCGATGACCGTGGCAAGGTCCTCCAAGTCGTACATCACCGCTCCGGGAAGATTCCCAATTTCGACAACGTTGTGAACGAGCCTGTCCACGATCGGTTGTCGGCGGAGATGCGAGCAGTCCTGCAGGACGCCTCGGACCCCGGCTTCTTGGACAATGCCGCGAAAGAGTACCTTTCGGAGGGCAGGCTGGCGTTTCGCCAGTTTGGACTCGATTCCGGGTGCCTGGTTCCCGCCGGGAAAGACACGCACGCTTTCACGTGGCACGGCAGTGACGTGAACACAGTGCTCGGCTTCGCATTTGCCTCGGCAGGCCTCGACTGCGCAATCCTCGACGTGGGCGTGACTGTCCTTGATACCCAGCCGGACGTGGTGCAGGCCATCATGAGACAAATCTCGAACAGACCGCCTGATATCGATCAGGTCGCGGAGTTCGTCGAGAACCTCCAGTCAGCGAAATTCGATGAGATGGTGCCCGAACAATTGCTCAGGTCATTGTGGGCACGAAGTCGACATGACGTCGCTGAACGCGTCGGAATAGCGGTTCGCATGATGCTGGCGAGCCATCGTGCATAACCGTGCCGGCGGAAGGCTGACATTATATCGCATGGGTATGCCGCATAAGATAGAGTCTGGAATCTCAGCCACTTACTGACACAACAGCGATACGCTGATTTGGGGGGAGGGTGTCAACTGCCGTCGCATTTTTTTCTGTGAGGAGGTCGGGAACCCCTCTTCGAGCGGTTCCCCCCACGGGGGCCCCCCCTCCGCAACGAGAACCTACGGTTCTCCCCCTCGCCTTCGGCGATAGGGTCCCCTCTCCCTTCCAGAGAAGATCGGGCCGGCTCCACTACACTGACGGGCTACGCCGGCCCGATTGATAGGTTAGAGGTTGTCCCCGACCGACGGTTGCCGGATCGGGCGAGCTACGGCGTCTGATGACGCCGGGTCAGCGGTCGCACCATGGGACGAACCTTTTCGCCGTTCCAGAGGCACCGCCTTTGCGCTTGTTGGACTCCGGCCTTTTCTTGCACGTTGGGTAGTCACGCGGCGTAGCCGAATGCCGGTCGGCATGTTCCTTTGTGCTTGATAGGCGGAGGTTTGAGCGTGGCGTGTCCCGTTCCAAGTTCGCAGGCATGCGGGACACAGAGGCGTTGTGTTTTTGGATGAGAGCTTCCCGCCGGCTGTACGCCGGGCCTTTGGAAGCTGTCCGGACCAGAGCGCTACGCAGGAGGGCTGCGCTAGGGGCCGGGAGGAAGGCGAGGGGCGAAGGTAGGGGATTTACTCCCCACAACTTCGCTTGCGATAGCGGTCGCTGGCCGTTGCCGGCTGGGCTTCCGCTTGAGTTTTTCCTTTTTCGCGCCATGTCCATTCTCCTTCATCGTCGCGCAGAAAGTAGAGGCGGGTTTGGCCCACGTCCGACACCCAGCAGTTATCCGTTTCGGACTGCCGGATCGGCGTGCCGCCGGGCGGCGGGGCGAGCGGCTTCACCACGAATGCGCGACCGTTGAACGTCGGCTGGGCGACAGATTCGAGGTAGCGCTTCAGCCCCCGGTGATGAAACTCCCAGATCAATTCGGAAGCGGGCGGGTCGTCGCCGTAGCGCTCCCGCCAGCCCTCGACATAGTAGCGGCAGTAATTCTCTGCCGAGGTTCCGGATAACCGGAACTGGATCGGCCGCGCGGAGTCGCGCAGGCCCTTGGCAGTTTTCGCCCTGGTACCGTGAGGCACCCGGCGAACCTCGGGAAACGAGTAGAACAGATTCTGCAGCGGCAAACCGGCTTCGACATATTGGGCGGCAAGCCGCCGGAAATACTCGTCCCCGAGCGGGGGCATTCGAGAAGGGATCGGGCCAAACACCTGCTTAGCCGGGTCGTCAAAATCCTTCGCAAGATACTTGCAGGCGTAGCGGACCGTTGCCGGTCCGACTTCGTCCCAGTACGACCAGCCATGCGGCCAATGGTCTTCCATGAAGTTCTCGCGGAGCTCGTACGGAGGGACTTCGCCCTGCCAGTAGATGACGATGTGCCAGTGGGCACGGCCCTTACGGGAACCGTGTTCGCCCACGACGAAATAACGCATGGGGAACCCATGGCGGCGCAGAAGCTTGAGATATTTCTGGACATCTGAATAGGTAAGAACCGCCGCCCGAAGGTGATCGATCGTACCGAGCGTCAGATCGCGACCATAGGTCAGCGTTATGAAATTCGAGGCCGTGGCGGTTTTACTTTCGGCAATGTTGCGTCCCACCCAGTCATCGACTTTGCGTTCCTGACATTGCCAGCATTTTCGACACGCAACGAAGCCGACATCTGCGATTTTGGTAGGTTCGAGGCACATGGGCCGTCTCCGGTCTCGTTCCGTGTCAATAAATGCACATTAGGCCAAGGGATGTGTGGGGCGGGCGTCTCGCAATTCTTTGGAATTGCTCGACAGCCCGCAGCGTCCCGCGCGGGCTTTCCCGCGCGAGGCGCTTTGTTTCTGTGGGGCGTTCAGCGCCCGTCGAAGCCGAGGTCTTCGGAGTACCGGGCGCGGATTTCTCGCCAGTTGGCGAGTTCCCAATGGGCTGGGTCGTAGAACTCCCAGTCGCCGCCCCAGACGACGGCGAGGCCGCGCTGGGTGGCGATCTCTTTGCCGAGGTGGCCGATAATCTGCCACTGGCGACGCGTGAGCGCCCACGCCTTGATGCCGTGAACGATGTCCACGGCCGCACCGAAGTTGTGCGGGCTTTCGCCGGCTCGCGCCTTTGATCGGCGGAGCCGGTAGAGCCGGTTTTGCTCAGCGCTCCCCCGGTTCACGCAATGCGCGAACAGGGGGATACCCAGCTTGAAGGCACGCTTGATCAGCGCGCGCTCGAAATCGAGGATTTCGGGCTGTGCGCCGAGGCGATCCGCCCGGCCCTGTTGCTCTCCGTATTTCTCGGAAAAGCAAAAGGGCCGGTCGACCATCCGCAGGACTTCGTCCGCGTACGCGTCCGGGCCGAGGCCCGGAACGGTGGGATGGTCGTAGCCCGGATCAGACAGAACCGGTGGTTCCGTCTCCGTCGTCGCCCGGCTGCTCGCCTCCGTCCTTGCTTCCGCCCTTTTCGGAGCCGGATACGCCGGCGGGCTTCGGTGCGCGTACTTTGCCTGCACGAGACTCATCAGCCGCTCGCGGAGCGTCGGCCGGCTGTTCTGCGGGTCTTCCATGGTCGGACATCCTCTTGATGGCCGCGAGGTGCGCGGCGTGTTCCTCTGCCTGCTGCGCCAGACGCCGTTCAACGTTCAGCTGCATGCGGTACATCATTTCCTCCAACTCCGGATTGCGGTGCCGTCGCTGGGCCAGCTCGGTGAAAATCACCGGGTCCGGCACTTCGAAGAAGGTCGGTTCGGTCTCGGATGTGTGCATCCACACGCCGCCGGTATTCCGAACGTCGACCACGATCCGGAGCGTTCCGGCGGCAGAGAATTCGACCGTCCGGACATCGCCGGGCATGACGCAGGCAAGAAAGCGCTGCTCTTCCGGCTGGAGGAGGTAGACGCGGGTTGGCTCCTCGGGATTGAAATGGAGCCGCACGCGGCGTTCCCGCGTGCCTTCGAGGACGAGCGCCTTTTGCGCGTCGAGCCAGCACCACCGGTTGAGATCGTTCAACTTGATAGTCATCGTTTTTTTCCTCTTCGAGGTTGCCCGTAGTGGCCCGGCCACTACGGGGCAGGGGTTGCGACGAGTTATTCCGGCTGCTCGATGCGCTCCTGCGGAGCGACCTCGATCACCTTCTGGTAATCGTCGGTCGCCTCGATCAGGTGACCGCCGAACACCGTGTTCCCTTCGATGAACACTTCGCCCTGAGTGACCACCTCGAACGGGTCTTGGTTGGTCACCACGAAGGGCTTGGTGTGAATGTTCGTGCACAGATAGAAATCCGTGCCGAGGACCGGGTTGGCCGTCTCGACGGCCCAGATGCGTTGCCGATCCTCGTCAAACGAGGCATCGACTTCGGGGCGGTAGAAACGCCCGCCGACGCGCGGGATGTTGATGTTCCACCGCGCGTTCAGCGGCTCATAGCCGAAGGTTGCATCCGGCGTCGTGTGATCGACGTCGATCCGGCCATTCTTGACGATATCGACTTTTTCCGGGTCGAGGGTGTCGCGCAGGTACTGCGGCAGGTCCGCGACCGACTGGGCCGCGAGGTAGGGGTCTTCCTGCCGCTCGAAAAGCTGATCCGGCGTGATCTCGGCGACGATCATGATGATTCCGCCGACGCCGATCCGCGGAAGCTGAATCGACATGTCCACGAACGTGGCGCCGTTGGTGACGCTTTCGGTCAGGTTGCCGGAGTCCGACGCGTAACGCTTGGACATGCCGAAGATGGTGCTCTTTTCGGCGAGCAGCATGGGCTGCTTGTAGAACTGGTCCGGAATGGTGATCGCATCCATAAGAAGATTGATCACCCAGTCCTCATGTTGGTTGTACTGCTCCCGGAGCCGGGCGAATGCCTGCGTTTTGCGCGCGAGTTCGATGTTGGAGAGGCTCACGGTAATCCCGTTCGTCTGCATCTCCGCAAAAATCTGCGGGATGGTCGCCGTGCTATCGAGTTCGATCGTGATCCGATTGTCGTTGTCGGTGCCCTGATGCTTCGCATAGGTCGGATTGGTCCGGGCGGTTTCCTTCACTACGCCATTGACTTCCGCCGATGGCGAGCCCGGATTAAGCCGACCGATGCCTCGCACCGGCAGGAGGCTGTTCACAACGTTCAGCGGAACTTCGCCATCGATCACGGCTTGGTCGAAGTTCGGCACGATATGCTTGAACATATCATGCGACCAGAAGGCCGGAGCTAGGTCGGTCGCGAGCCGCGCCCGCAGCGTCAGCTTCGGCGAGCGGTTCTTGGCGCGGAAGTTCCATATCTGGTTATAGGCCTCGAGATAGGCCGTGTTCACCAGCTGGGTCGTCCGGCCATGCAGGCCGAGATACTGATAGACCTTGTTCGCGTTGTGCGCGCCGAACGCGGCGGTCTCGATGAAAGGGACGACTGCCTCGCCGTCGAGCGGCGGCTTGCCTTCGTAGGACAGGTTCAACTGGTCCATGGAGCCGTTGAACCGCTCAAGGGCAAGGTTCGGGACGAGATACGCCTTCACGTTGACGTTGATGGCGTTCATCAGGATTTCGGCCGTCTCCATCGACTCAAAGGAGAACCGGAGCCGGCCAGAGCGGACCGCGTCCTCGCGGAGCAGCGGGAACGCGGCGATGGGAACCATCTTGCCGGCGGGGAGGGAGGTAATACCCCGCGCCGTCTGGCGGCGCATGGTGCGGGGCGCGACGAGCGGGTTAACCGCCATGCGGTTGTTCTGGATCGAATTAGGAGCTTTCACTTCGTTGGTCCTTTCTTGAACCGTTTGAGAAACTGTCTAAGTTTCGCGCGGCGGCGCATGCACGCGCCGCACCGCTTTTTGTTGGAGGTCTTCGCCATGATCCGGCTCGCTTTGAACGTCGCAGCGTTCTTGTTTCTGGCTTACGTTTTCCTGATCGGCGGAGCGCTTGTGCTTGCCGCGATAGTGGCAATTGCGGCCTAGTTGGGCCGCAGCCGGTCCCGCTTACCGGTGCCCGTCCACCACTCATAAGGAGTGGGCCAGTCGGCGAGGGCGGGCAGCGCGTATTCTTCGAAATTGCGCTTCCCGTCGGCGTAGACATTCGCGAACGTGCCGGCCACCGATCCGATAAGCTCTCCGTATCGGTCCTCCCAAACGGACGCGTTCGGCGCGTTCGGATCGATGAGCGCCCCGGTGCTGCGATGCCACGGATTCGTTGCTTCGGGCGTCTTAATCTCCGGCGTCAACGGACCGCCAAAGCGGGCCGGATTCGGCGCGGAGAGTTGCCCTGGCGTGCCGGAAGGCCGCCGCTCGACGTTGCCGGCAGTGCGAGCCGGAACGTTGAACGAGCCGGGGCGCGTTAGCGCCGACGTGCTCGCGTCGAGGTTGGCAATCTGGGCTTCGACGAGGCGATATTCCGCCTCGCGCTTCTGATCCGCGAGCGGGTCGAAGTTCTGGAGGAAGTTGCCGACGCCGCCGAGGACTTCGCCGGCAATGCCCATGGGCGACAGGGCAGGGGTTGACGTCGTCGTGAAGCCGGCCGCGCCGCCGTTGCGGAGCGCGGTCAAGGGATTGAATCCGGCCTTTTCGGCATTCTTCACGAGTTGGACGTAATCGACGGTGGACGTCTGCTTTTGCGAACCGCCGCCGAAGATTTTGCCGAGAATCGAGGCCCCGGCACCGATGATAGGAGCCCAAGGGATCGCCATTACTGGCGATCCCCAAGGGCTGCATCACGGTAGACGCGCGCGAGAACGAGGTCCACGCCAAGGAGGATCAGGGCCGTCAGGCCGGCCACGATCTCGTTGATCTGCGCTTCCGTCGCACCATAAGCGACGAGGTAAGTTGCCGCGACCGTTCCCACCCGCGACATAAGCGGATGGAGCAGGTTCACCGCAATTTTCTGTTTCCACGTCATGCGTTTCCCTTTCGACGTTAAAGCGTCGGCAGGGGCTGCGATTCCTGCGGCGTTCCCGGTTCAGTCCCGGTTTGCCGCATAAGATAGATTATGGAACTTGTGCGTTAGTGTCGGTCCTGCCAAACCGGCGCCAGACACGTTCTCCCGTCCGTCGATCGGCCGATCTGTCGGCCCGCTGGACGCTCCAGCCTGTGCCACGCCGCGTCGACAGCTATCGCGGTCCGTGACGCCCTACGCAGCCACGTCCGCCACCGTCGCGCCCGCTGCGGCAAGCAGCGCGTTCGGCTCGGCGGAAAACACCGCGTCATGCGCGCCGGCGGCCGCCCAGACGATGTCGTAGCCGGTCAGCGTCTCGTCGGCGAAGGCGTCGATCGGCTCCAGGTGGCCGAGCGGCGAAACGCCGCCGATGGCGAAGCCGGTGCGGTCGCGGATCTCGCGCGGGTCGGCACGGCCGAGCGTCTCGCCGGTGAGTGCCGCCGCCCGGGCAGCGTCGAGCCGCTTGTCGCCGGACACCAGGAAGAGATACAGCTTGCCGGTCGTTTCGCCCTTGAAGATCAGCGACTTGACGATCTGGCCGACCGATACGCCGCATTGCGCCGCGGCTTCCTCGGCGGTTCGCGTCGATTCGCCCATGCGGCGGATTTCGATGGGCAGGCCCGCCGCTTCGGCCGCCTGGCGGACCCGTTCGATGCTCTTGCTCATGAAATCCCCCGAAATTCGATGTAAATCAACACGTTCAGAGCGCCTGTTCGATCACCAGTCCATCATAGGCCGGCTCCACATGCGCGGGCGTCTCGCGCATCGTCTTCTCGTAGTCGAGCGGAATGTGCATGTGGGTGAGCACGGCGCGGCGCGGCGCGAGCCGCTCGATCCAGGACAGCGCCTGCTGGAGCGACAAATGCGAGGGATGCGGCTTGTGCTGCAGCGCGTCGATGACCAGCGTGTCGACGCCGGCCAGCCGCGCGACCGTCTCGGACGGAAAATCGGACACGTCGGGGCAATAGGCGACGTCGCCGATGCGGTAGCCGAGCGAGAGGATGTCGCCATGGATCTGCGGCAGCGGCTCGAAGGTGAGGGGACCCCCCTCCCCGACGATCGTGAACGGCGTGTCGTGGTCGATGGCGCGCGCGTTGAGAATCGGCGGATAGGAACTGCCCGGCGGCGTGCGGAAGCAGTAGCCGAAGGCGTCGTGCAGGCGGTCGAGCGTCGGCTTGTCGGCATAGACCTCCATCAGCCTGCGCTGCTCCAGCGCATAGCCGCGCAGATCGTCGATGCCGTGGATGTGGTCGGCGTGCGGATGGGTGAAGACGGCGGCGTCGAGCCGGCGCGTCGCCGAGCGGATCATCTGCTCGCGGAAGTCCGGGCCGGTGTCGATCACCACGGTGGTGCGCCGCCCGTCGGCTGCGATGCGCTCCACCAGGGCTGCCGCGCGGGTGCGCAGGTTCTTCGGATTGGCCGGGTCGCAATTGCCCCAGTCGCCGGTGATGCGCGGCACGCCCGGCGACGAGCCGCAGCCGAGGATCGTCAGGCGGACGACGTCGCCCGGCATCAGGCGGCGAAGCCCGCGGGCGGAGCGACCTTGGAAAACAGCCGCAGGAAGTTCTCCGTCGTCTGCCGCGCGAGCGCCTCCGGCGAAAGTCCGACCGTTTCTGCGAGCACGCGGGCGGTGTGCGCGACATAGGCCGGCTCGTTGCGCTGGCCGCGATGCGGCATCGGCGCGAGATAGGGAGAATCGGTCTCGACCAGAAGCCGGTCGAGCGGGATTTTCCTTGCGATCTCGCGCAGTTCGTCGGATTTCCTGAACGTCAGGATGCCGGAGAAGGAGACATAGCCGCCGAGCGCCACCCCGGTCTCGGCCAGCGCCGCGCCCGACGAAAAGCAGTGCAGCACGAAGGGGAAGGCCCCCTTCCCCGTTTCCTCGGTCAGGATCGCCGCCATGTCCTCGTCGGCATCGCGCGAATGGATGACGAGCGGCAACCCGGTCCGGCGGGCCGCCGCGATGTGGCTGCGCAGGCCCTCGGCCTGCGCGTCGTGCGGCGCCTTGTCGTAGAAATAGTCGAGACCGGCCTCCCCGATCGCCACGACCTTCGGATGGGCCGAGAGCCGCACGAGCTCGTCTGTCGTGACGTCGCGCTCTTCGCCCGCATTGTGCGGATGGGTGCCGACCGAGCACCAGACATTCGGATAGGTCTCGGCGATGGCGCGGATCTCGTCGAAGCGCTTCACGCGGGTCGAGATCGTCACCATCATGCCGACGCCGGCCGCCTTCGCACGCGCCACGACGGCGTCGCGTTCCGCGGAAAAATCCGGGAAGTCGAGGTGGCAGTGGCTGTCGACGATCATGGCGTCAGCCACCCGCCATTTCCTGCTCGATATAGCGCGGGAACACGCCAGCGGGCGCCGGCAGCGGCGTGCCAGGGACCAGCGCGTCGGCGTCGCCGGCATGGGCGAACAGGCGTCTGTCGGCCGGAACGGCGAGAAGGTCCAGCAGCTTCGCCGAAGAGCCCGGCACGTAGGGCTGCAGCATCAGCGCGATGCGGCGCACCACCTCGGCCGTCGTCCACAGCACCGTCTCCATGCGCGCGGGATCGGTCTTCTTCAGCCCCCACGGCGCCTGGCCGGCGAAGTAGCGGTCGGCCTCGGCGACGACCGCGATCACCGCCGCCAGCGCCTGGTGGATCGCCTGCGACGCCATCGCCTTGCGCGCCGTCTCAAGCGCTTCCGTAGTGGTGGCGAGGATCGCAGCATCCTCGTCGGCCAGCGTGCCCTTCTGCGGCACCACGCCGCCGCAGTTCTTGGCGATCATCGACAGCGAGCGCTGCGCCAGGTTGCCGATGCCGTTTGCGAGGTCGGCATTGGTGCGGGTGACGATGCCTTCGTGGCTGTAATTGCCGTCCTGCCCGAACGGGATGTCGCGCAGCAGGAAATAGCGCAGCTGGTCGAGCCCGTAATGCTCGGCCAGCGCAAAGGGATCGATGACGTTGCCGACCGACTTCGACATCTTCTCTCCGCGGTTGAAGACGAAGCCGTGGCCGAAGACGCGCTTCGGCAGCGCGACGCCCGCCGACATCAGGAAGGCCGGCCAGTAGATGGCATGGAAGCGCACGATGTCCTTGCCGATGACGTGGATGTCGGCCGGCCAGCGATGCCACAGCGGCGCATCCGCATCCGGATAGCCGACGCCGGTGATGTAGTTGGTCAAGGCGTCGACCCAGACATACATCACATGCTTCTCGTCGCCCGGCACCGGCACGCCCCAGTCGAAGGTGGTGCGCGAGACCGACAGGTCCTTCAGCCCCTGCTTCACGAAGCTCACGACCTCGTTGCGGCGCTCCGGCGGGGCGATGAAGTCGGGATGCTCCTCGTAGAGCTTGAGCAGCCGGTCGCCATAGGCCGAGAGGCGGAAGAAGTAGCTCTCCTCCTCCACCCATTCCACCGGGGTGCCCTGCGGCCCGTAGCGCACGCCGTCGTCGCGGACGTCGGTCTCCTCCTCGCCGTAATAGGCTTCGTCGCGCACAGAGTACCAGCCGGCATAGCTGTCCTTGTAGATGTCGCCATTGGCGGCCATCGCCTTCCAGATCGCCTGGCTGGAGCGATAGTGGCGTTCCTCGGTGGTGCGGATGAAGTCGTCGTTGGAGATGTCGAGCGCAGCCGCCATGCGCTTGAACTCGGCCGCGTTGCGATCGGCGAGTTCGCGCGGGGTCAGGCCTTCCTTGCGCGCCGTCTGCAGCATCTTGATGCCGTGCTCGTCGGTGCCGGTGAGGAAGTACACGTCCTTGCCGTCGCAGCGCTGGAAGCGCGCGATCGCATCCGTCGCGATCATCTCGTAGGCATGGCCGATATGCGGCTTGCCGTTCGGATAGCTGATCGCGGTCGTGATGTAGAACGTGTCCTTGGCCATGAAGCTCGGGTTCCGGGAATGTGCACGGGAATTGTGCGGTGCAGATAGCGCATCGTGCCGGTGAATGCCATCCCCGCGCAACCCCTCGGCACAGCTGCAGGGTGGGCGCGGGCGTTGATCTCGATCAAGGCGCCGGCGCGCCGGTTTCCTAGCATCGCTGCCAAAAAGGAGGATCATCATGTCCGCACAGGCAGCCGTCAGCACCGGAATACGCCACATGCTGGAATCCGTCGCCAGGCGATGGCGCGAACATCGCGACGCGGTGGCCTCGCTACGGGAGATCGACCGGATGGATCCGGCCATGGCCGGCGAGATCGCCGCGGAGGCCGGCCTCTCGATCGCCGACCTCAAGGAGGTCATCTCGCACGGCGCCGGCGCCAACCGGCTGATGCAGCGGATGATGGATGCCTACGGCGTCGACGTGCGCGAACTCGCAGACGACGGCCTTCTGCGCGACGTCTCCGTGCTGTGCTCGCGCTGCAAGGAGAAGGGCCGCTGCGCCGAGGAGCTGGAGGCGGGGACGGCGCGCGAGAACGCGCATCTGTTCTGCCCCAATGCCGATACCTTCGAGAGCTTCGGCCTCGACCCGAGCTGAGCCTCAGTCGTAGCCGAACCAGAGCGTGGCGAGGCCGAGGAAGGCGAAGAAGCCGACGACGTCGGTGACGGTCGTCACGAAGACGGCCGACGCGACGGCGGGGTCGATCTTGAAGCGGTCGAGCATCAGCGGGATCAGGATCCCGCCCAGCGCGGCGACGAACATGTTGACGATCATCGCGGCGCCGATGATGACGCCGATCGAGACCGACTGGAACCATGTGCCCGCCACGGCGCCGATCAGCACCGCGAAGATCGCGCCGTTGATCAGGCCGACCAGCATCTCGCGGCGGATGATGCGCCAGGCATTGTAGATGTCGAGGTCGCGGGTGGCGAGCGCGCGCACCGTCACCGTCATGGTCTGCGACCCCGCATTGCCGCCCATGCCGGCGACGATCGGCATCAGCACGGCAAGCGCCACCACCTTCTCGATCGTGGCGTCGAACAGGCTGATCACCGAGGCGGCCAGGAAGGCGGTCACCAGATTGACGAGCAGCCAGGGCACGCGCGAACGCGAGGTCGACATCACGCTGTCCGACAGTTCCTCGTCGCCGACGCCGCCCATGCGCAGCAGATCCTCTTCCGCCTCCTGCTGGATGACGTCGACCACGTCATCGATGGTGAGCACGCCGACGAGCCGCTCGTTCTCGTCGACGACGGCGGCCGACAGCAGATCGTACTGCTCGAACTCGCGCGCGGCCTCCTCCTGGTCCATCGTGGCCGGGATTGCATGGCGCGTCTCGTGCATCACCTCCTCGATCTTCACCGCGCGCTGGGTGCGCAGGATCTTGTCGAGGTCGACCGAGCCGAGCAGCTTGAAGGTCGGGTCGATGACGAAGATCTGGAAGAAGTGCTCCGGGAGGTTCTGGTCCTCGCGCATGTAGTCGATCGTCTGCCCGACCGTCCAGAACGGCGGCACGGCGACGAACTCGGTCTGCATGCGCCGGCCGGCCGATTCTTCCGGATAGCCCAGCGAGCGGCGCAGACGGATGCGCTCGGTGAAGGGAAGCTGAGCCAGGATCTCGTTCTGGTCGGCCTCGTCGAGGTCCTCCAGAATGTAGACCGCGTCGTCCGAATCGAGCTCCTGGACGCCCTGCGCGATCTGCGCATTGGGCATCGCGTCGACGATCTGCATGCGGATCGCTTCGTCCACCTCGGTGAGCGCGGTGAAGTCGAAGTCGCTGCCGAGCAGTTCAACCAGCGCGCGCCGCTGCTCGGGAAGCAGCGTCTCGAGCAGGTCGCCAAGCTCCGACTGGTGCAGGTTGGCGACATCCTGCTTGAGGATCAGAATGTCCCGGTCGGCGATCGCCGCACCGATATGGGCGACGTAGGACGGACGGATGACGCCTTCTTCGTTGTAGATTTCGGCGTGATCCTCAGTCGGATCCGTGCCGCCGGCGGCGTCTTCGTCCAGTTCGGCCAATGCGACCTCCAAGGCAGCGAGCGATCGGTT
This sequence comes from Aquibium sp. ELW1220, assembly GCF_030398385.1. GTDB lineage: Bacteria > Pseudomonadota > Alphaproteobacteria > Rhizobiales > Rhizobiaceae > Aquibium. Next base: position 31,591 of record NZ_JAOAOQ010000043.1, read on the forward strand.
TCCCGACCGGTCTAGCCCGCCCGCGTGGCGAACTCAAAGCCTATTGCGCCGCAACATGACGTTTCATTCCTTGACGCGACGCAGGATGGCCAGCCCCTCCTCCCGGTCGAGCGCATCCCGCACGCCGGTGGGAATGCCGCCGCTTCCGGCGGGCGCGTCGATCAGCGCCACGTCACGCACGGTGACGCTCAGCCAGTGCGTGAGCTTGCGGGCGCCGCCGAGCGAAAGGTCGCCGCCGATCAGCGTGAAGCCCGAGGTCGCCAGCGAGATCGTCGGACGAGCTCGCGCGTCACGCGTGACGTCGAAGCTGACATCGTAGGAGTAGGCGGCCGGCGTCTCGTGCACGTTGATCAGCGAGACGGTGGTGTTGAGGATCCACTCCTTCAGCCCCAGCCCGCCGGCAATCCGCTCGGGCGGGTTGGCGATCTGGCCGGAGCATTCGAGCTCCGCGAAGGGATAATAGACCGAGACGGTGGTGCGCACGGAGTTGACGCGGCGGCTGGTGGCGCCGAGGCCTAGACCGGCGACGCCATTGTTGACCGGAATGACGAAACTCGCGTTTCCGGCCGCGTCGAGCACCTTCACGAGATCAAGGCCCGCCGTCACCTTGGCGTACTGGCCTTCGATCGCCACGCCCGCTTCCTGAAGCCTGGCCGAAACTCCTGGTTCGCTCTTGATCAGGGCAAGCGATTCGCAAAGCTCCTGTTCCACCGTGTAGAAGAGCGACTCCATCCTGATGTAGTCGTGCTCGGCGAAATCTGGCAGTGCGGTGCAACCCGCAAGCACCACCCCTACCAAGGCTGCGGCCAGCGTTCCGGCTTTCGCGCCACGCGTTCCAGCCATGCTTGCCTCCCCTTCCCGATCCCTGTCGTCGAACTTCGCGGTTCGGCGCAAGAGAGGCAAGCCGCAAAGCGGGCCGGATCGGCGAATGCGGCGGATATCCCCTGCCCGGCGCGGTCAGCCCTCGGCCTTGAAGCGCTTCGCTTCCTTCTCGAGCTCCGGACTGTCGATCCCGTGCTTGTCGATCAGCTCGCGCGCCTGCCCCTGCGAAAGGTCCGTCGTCTCGGCAAGCTTCAGCGCCTTGCGGTCCTTGGCGTCGTCGGGAAGCGCCCTGGGCTCGTTCCCGCTTGCAGGCGATTTCGGCATGTAGGCCTCCGTTTCGAGGAGAACGGCCGGCGCGTCGCCTCGTTCCACGCCCGGCGTTTCCCGCCCTGTGTCGCCCGACGCAGCCGCTCCGTGCCGCTCGGCACAGGACGGGCCGCCCGCCCTGCCTAGTCTCGCCCTCGTCTCAACACCACAAGCCGGAGCCCCCATGCCTGACATGCACCAGCGTTTCCGCGGCAGCGACGAACTCCTCGCGGAATATGGACTTTCCATCGGACTGCCCGATCTCGCCTTCGACCCCGACGGCGAGGTCGTGATCGAATTCGGCGACGTGCCGGTCTGCATCGTCGCGGGCGACGAGGAGACGGGCTTCGCGGTCAAGGCGCATGTCCATGTGCCGGAGACCCTGCCGCAGGAGGCCTTTGCCGGCTACGTGGCCATGCGCAACGCCGTCATGATGAGCCAGGGCATGGGTATCGTCGCGCTCGACGACGACAGCGGCTGGATCTGGACCGACCGTATCGAACCCGCCCGGCTGACGCCCGCGCGCCTGCACGAGCGCCTCCTGCGCGTGACCCGCAACGCCGCCTACTGGCAGGCGACGATCGACACGCTGGCCCTCGCCGCCGCCAGCGCCGGCACCGAGGCGCCGCCGCCCGCCGATCCCTCCCTGATCATCCGCGCCTGACGCGCCCTGGAACACACCGGAACACGACCATGACCCAGATCACCGACCGCCAGCTCAAGACCATCGTCGACACCACGAACCTGAAAGCCAACATCGGCAAGAGCCGCGACGAGGAAGGCGGAGTCCGCGTCCGCTCCGGCTCGCCGGGCATCGCCTGGCTGAAATCGAAATTCTCGAAGACCGTCCAGAAGGAAAACGTCCAGGCGCGCGAAAACTTCGTCGCAAGGGTGACGAAGGACCTCGGGCTGGACGACAAGATGGCGAAACGGCTTCACCTCGAGATCGTTGGCACCAACGCGATCAACGGGGTCAAAAACATGCCGCTGAAGGTCGGCCAGGCGCAGGAAGCGATCAAGCTGATGATGGAACTCGTCGATAACCTCCGGAACAACGTCAGTTACGATCCGACGGTGCGGTTTTTCCAGGAAAAGTTCGGCAACAAACAGAACGTCCCGGTCAAGCCCGATCCGAAGCCGATCATTGAGATCAAGCAACAGGAAGAGATCGGCCTGGACGAGCTCCTCGAGGACGAACCGACCACCGGCACCGACCGGTCAGACCTCTCCGATCCGGAACTGCTGGACGTGCTGGGCATGTTGTCGGAAAAGGGCACGAAGAAGACGGAGCAGAACGAGCGCAAGCCGTCGAATCTCCAGAGCGACCTCGATCTCCTCGACACGCTGGACGAAATGCTCGACGACTCGGACCGCAAGACCGACAAGCCGCTCGGCGGCGGCCAGAAGCGGGGCACGATCGACGAGAACGCGCTCTTCGCCGACATTGACGGCCTCGTCGACGAGATCGAGAAGAAGCAGAACAACTGAGCCCGCGCCGCTTGCGGCCGAACCGCACGCCGGTTCGGTCGCGTGGCGATGCCCACGCGTGCCGAAAGGCAAGGCCGGCGGAGCCGCTCCGCGGTGGCTGCGGTCGGCAGGTTTCACGCTCTGACGATCGAGGACAGGGACGTCGACGACGGCTGGTCGGGCCGGCAGGCCCGGACGGAGACCGCCATGAGGCACCGGAAGGCGCGTCCGTGAAATCACGAACGAAACCGGCGTCTTCGGGACAGGAGTTCAGCCTCTGGCTGAGAATGGTGCGGTCGAGAAGACTCGAACTTCCACGGGTTGCCCCACAGCGACCTCAACGCTGCGCGTCTACCAATTCCGCCACGACCGCACGTGGTAGGGCCGGTCCTGACCGGCTTGCGGCGTTTAGCAAATCACCTGTCGGGAAACAAGAGCGCCGAAACGAATAAATGCGGCTTTCGACAGCCGCATGACGAAAGCCCTTCCGGCATGGGTGGACGGCGCCCCGCTTTGACGCCATATCTGGCCCCGAAGGACGTTTTCAGATGCTCCAGCGCAATCAGCTCGGCTTCGATTTTCACGCCGCACCGGGCAGCCCGCCGGTGGAGTGGCGGATCGAGCCGGGCCTCGTTCCATATCCGGACGCGCTGGCCCTGATGGAGGCGCGGGCCGCCGCCATCCGCGCGGGCACGGCGGCCGAAATGGTGTGGCTGGTCGCGCACCCGCCGCTCTACACCGCCGGCACCAGCGCCCGGACGGACGACCTTCTGCAGCCCGACCGCTTCCCCGTCTACGCCGCCGGGCGCGGCGGCGAATACACCTATCACGGCCCCGGCCAGCGCGTGGCCTACGTCATGCTCGACCTCAAGCAGCGTCGGGAGGACGTGCGCGTCTTCGTCGGCGCGCTCGAGGAATGGATCATCCGGACCCTCGACCGCTTCAATGTCAGGGGCGAGCGGCGGGAGGATCGGGTCGGTGTCTGGGTGGTGCGGCCCGACAGGCCGCAGCTGGCGCCTGGCGTCCCGGCAGAGGACAAGATCGCCGCGATCGGCATCAGGCTGCGGCGCTGGGTCTCCTTCCACGGCATCGCCATCAACGTCGAGCCCGACCTGTCGCATTTTTCCGGCATCGTGCCATGCGGCATCGCCGGCCATGGCGTCACCAGCCTTGTCGATCTCGGATTGCCGGTTACCATGGCCGATCTGGACGTGGCGCTGAAACAGGGGTTCGAAGAGGTGTTCGGACCGGCTTCGGCCAACTGAGACCGGCCGGCGGATATCCTTCCGCCGCGGCCGCTTTACGAGGGGCTGCTATGATCTTGCGAAGGAACCTCTTGGGCGCGGCCCTGCTTGCGCTGCTGGCCGGACAGACCGCAAGCGCGCTGGCGCAGCAGGCGACCGATGCCGTCGCGCCGGAGGCGCCGACCAGCGTCGAGGCCAAGGCCGCCGTGCGCGCCCGCAGCCAGATGGTGGTGGCCGCCAACCCGATCGCCGCCGAGGCCGGCCTCGCCGTGCTGCGCGACGGCGGCAGCGCGGCCGACGCGCTCGTCGTGGTGCAGACCGTGCTCGGCCTGGTCGAGCCGCAGTCGTCGGGCCTCGGCGGCGGCGGCTTCCTGGTCTGGCTCGACGGCGCGACCGGCAGGCTCACCACCATCGACGGGCGCGAGACCGCGCCGCTCTCCGCCACGCCCGACCTGTTTGTCGGCGCCGACGGCAAGCCGCTGGGCTTCTTCGAGGCGGTCGTCGGCGGCCGTTCGGTCGGAACCCCGGGCATCGTGAGGCTGATGGAGACGATCCACGCTTCCCATGGCCGCAAGCCGTGGGCCGAGCTGTTCGAGCCGGCGGCGCGGCTGGCCGAAACGGGCTTTGCCGTCTCGGCGCGCCTGGCCAGCCTGATCGCCGAGGACGGCGAAAGGCTGGCCGGCCAACCCAGCACCCGCACCTATTTCTTCGACGCCGCCGGTGCGCCGCTGGCCGAAGGCGCGCGCCTCGCCAATCCGGACTATGCCGACACGCTGCGGCTGATAGGTCGCGAAGGGCCGGACGCATTCTACCAGGGGCCGGTCGCCGAGGCGATCGTTGCGGCCGTCGCCTCCCACCCGACCAATCCGGGCCGGCTCACGCGCGCCGATCTCGCCGCCTACGAGGTGCAGGAACGGCCCGCCGTCTGCGCGCCCTATCGGGGCTTCGACGTCTGCGGCATGGGGCCGCCCTCCTCCGGCGCGCTCGCGATCGGTCAGATCCTCGGCATGCTCGAAGGCTTCGATCTCGGCACGCTCGGCCCGTCGGACCCGCAGAGCTGGCGTCTGTTCGGCGACGCTACCCGGCTCGCCTTCGCCGACCGCGGCCGCTACGTCGCCGATTCGGATTTCGTCGACATCCCCGAAGGCCTCCTCGACGCCCGCTATCTCGCATCGCGCGCGGCACTGCTGAAGCGCGACACCGCCCTGCCCGCCGATCTCGCCGGCCCGGGCGAGCCGCCCTGGGACAAGGCGCAGCTGCGCCTCGACGGAGAGAGCCTGGAGGTGCCGGCCACGACGCATTTCGTCATCGTCGATGCCTTCGGCAACGTCGCCTCGATGACGAGTTCGGTGGAAAACGCCTTCGGCGCGCGGCTGATGGCGGCGGGCTTCCTGCTCAACAACCAGTTGACCGACTTCTCCTTCTCGCCCCAGGAAAACGGCACGGCGGTGGCCAACCGGGTCGAGCCCGGCAAGCGGCCGCGCTCGTCGATGTCGCCCACCATCGTCATGAAGGACGGCAGGCCCGCCTTCGCGCTAGGCTCGCCCGGCGGCAGCACGATCATTCCCTATGTCGCGCAGGCGCTGATCGCGCTGATCGACTGGCGCATGGACATCCAGGAGGCCGTGGCGCTGCCTCACCTCGCAAACCGCTTCGGCCGCTACGAGGTCGAAGCCGGGACGATGGCCGAAGCGCTCGCCGACGACCTCGCGGCGCTGGGCTACGAGGTCAAGGCGACCGGCATGAACTCCGGCCTGCACGGCGTCTCCTTCATCGGCGACGGGACGCTGGAAGGCGGCGCCGACCCCCGCCGCGAGGGCGTGGCCGTCGGCGACTGAGGCCGCCGTTCGGGACAAGGCAGCGACGCAATGCCGACGCGGCGCGACCGCCAGGGATTGGCGCGTCGCGAACCCGGAACATCCGAGGCGTCCACATCGGATGCCAGCCAACCCCGCCCTTGTCAGGGGATCTGCGACCTTGCGCGGTTGGCGCTTCGGCGTGCTCCGCGCGACAGCAAGATCGTCGAGACGCCAGCAGATCCCCGCTCCGAACCTGAGGATGACGGCGCTGTGGATCTACGGCGACGGTCAGCCGTCAGAGCCGGCGGTATGAATTATCGCAGGGCAGTTCCCGGGCGGGACTGTGGTCCGGTGGGGAACCGGAGCAACGCCGGGGGCAAGGCGTGGGAACGGGCCGCCTGGCGGGAACTGCCCTGCCTCCCGGACCGCGACAAGGCAGTGCGGCGGCACGGGAAAGCGCAATATGGAGGTCGCGAATGCCGGCGCGTCGACCGCCGGCGTGCGACGACAGAGGGTCCGTCTCAGTAGGCGCCGATCCACATCGCCATCGAGACGATGAACAGGCTGACCGCGACGAGCGAAGCGACATCTTGAAGAAGGTCGGACATGAATCTCTCCCGTTTTCTGTCTATAAAGACATCATGTTCATGTTTTGTTCTTTTCGCAAGCGGATTCGACCGCTACCGTGGCAGGCACTGACGGCTGCTGACATGACGGTAAACGAAAGGTTGAGCCGCGCCGGATATGGTAGCCTTCGTTGCGCCGTGCCCGTGCGGGTCAGCGAGGGGCTCGTCCCGCACGCAGGCCCATGAGCGCTCCGTCCGAGGTGCAGTGTACCCGCGGTCTTCATCGCATGGTGCAGGCCAACCACCATCCCGATCGGGCAGGTGGAGGATGAGGCTCCAGCGACTGCGGCGCCAATCCTCCGACCCGACGACGTGGGGGGAGGTGTCGAGCGAAGCGAGGCGGAGTGGGGACCCCGCCCGAACGAGCCTCAGGCGCCGCTGGCCCGGCCGAACCGCGAAGAAAACGAAGCGCTGCAGTTTCCACAGCCGAGAGACCGTCTCGGCTGCGTCGTCGCAGAGGCCATGCCTATGCGAGCCCCCCTCCGTCGTGGCTGCGCGAGCCCCCCTCCTCCCCACTACGTGGGTCGAGGATGAGGGACCGACGTCATCCCGGAACACCGGTCAAGCGCAGCGGAGACCGACGTATCCGGCAATCCATTATTCGTGGTCGGCCCGGTCGACTACCGGTCCACCTCGCCGAACACGATGTCGAGCGAGCCCAGCACGGCCGAGACGTCGGCCAGCATGTGGCCGCGGCACATGAAATCCATGGCCTGGAGATGCGCGAAGCCCGGTGCGCGCAGCTTGCAGCGATAGGGCTTGTTGGTGCCGTCGGAGACGAGATAGACGCCGAACTCGCCCTTCGGCGCCTCGACTGCTGCATAGACTTCGCCGGCCGGCACCCGGTAGCCCTCGGTGTAGAGCTTGAAATGATGGATCAGGGATTCCATCGAGCGCTTCATGGCGCCCCGCTTCGGCGGTACCACCTTGCCGTCCTGGTTCGACACCGGCCCGGTCCGTTCCGTCGAGAGAAGCCGGTTCACGCATTGCCGCATGATCGCTGCCGACTGCCGCATCTCTTCCATGCGGATCAGGTAGCGGTCGTAGCAGTCGCCGTTCTTGCCGATCGGGATCTGGAAATCCATCTCCGAGTAGCATTCATAGGGCTGCGACTTGCGCAGATCCCAGCGAGCGCCGGAACCCCGCACCATCACGCCCGAGAAACCCCAGGCCCAGGCGTCCTCGAGGCTGACCACGCCGATGTCGACGTTGCGCTGCTTGAAGATGCGGTTCTCGGTCAGGAGTTCGTCGAGATCGGCTACCGTCTGCAGGAACGGGTCGATCCACTTGCCGATGTCCTCGACCAGACTGTCGGGAATGTCCTGGTGCACGCCGCCCGGCCGGAAATAGGCCGCATGCATGCGCGCGCCCGACGCCCGCTCGTAGAACACCATCAGCTTCTCGCGCTCCTCGAAGCCCCATAGCGGCGGCGTCAGCGCGCCGATGTCCAGGGCCTGCGTGGTCACGTTGAGCAGGTGCGAAAGGATACGGCCGATCTCGGAATAAAGCACCCGGATCACCTGCCCGCGCTTCGGAACCTCGATGCCGAGCAACCGCTCGGTGGCGAGTGCGAAGGCATGTTCCTGGTTCATCGGCGCGACATAGTCGAGCCGGTCGAAATAGGGCACGGCCTGCAGGTAGGTCTTCTGCTCGATCAGCTTTTCGGTGCCGCGGTGCAGCAGCCCGATATGCGGATCGACGCGGGTCACCACCTCGCCGTCGAGTTCCAGCACGAGGCGCAGCACGCCGTGTGCGGCCGGATGCTGCGGGCCGAAATTGATGTTGAAATTGCGTACGTTGTGCTCGGTCATTATCCTGCTTCCCGAACCCGCCTCGACGCCCAGGCGTCGATGAATGAAATCGACGCCAGCGCGTCCATCGTCCCGATCATCCCGACAGCAGAGCGCCGCCGCCGAACAGCCAGAAGGCCAGCGCCGCGATGATCAGCGCCACCAGCACCTTGCCCGTCGCGTCGCTGGCGAAAGGTCGGCCCGAGAGCTTCGACACCACGGACCAGATCGCTGCCACGGCCAGCGCGGCCAGCAGCGCAAAGAAGACGAGCCGCAGCACCGGCCGCCGCCACCGCTACTTCGCCTTCTCGTCCCCCGGCAGCACGTAGTCCGTGCCTTCCCAGGGGCTGAGGAAGTCGAAGTTGCGGAATTCCTGCTTCAGTTCCACCGGTTCGTAGACGACGCGCTTCACCTCGTCGTCATAGCGGACCTCGACGAAACCCGTCACCGGAAAGTCCTTGCGCAGCGGGTGTCCTTCGAAGCCGTAATCGGTGAGGATGCGGCGCAGCTCGGGATGCCCGGTAAAGAGGATGCCGTAGAGATCGTAGGCCTCGCGCTCGAACCAGTCGGCGCCCGGAAACACCGACGTTGCCGACGGCACTGGCGTGTCCTCGTCAGTCGCGACCTTCACCCGGATGCGCATGTTCTGGCGCGGCGACAGCAGGTGGTACACCACCTCGAAGCGCTTCTCGCGCATCGGATAGTCGGCGCCGCAGATGTCGATGAACGAGATGAACTGGCACTGCACGTCCCGCTTCAGGAACGACAGCACCTCGACGATGTCTCCCGCCGCCACGGTCAGCGTCAGCTCGGCATGCGCCACGACGGCGGTCTCGATCCGGCCGTCGAGCCGCTCTTCGATATAGCCGGCCAGATCTCTCAGCGCTTCGCTCATGTGTGCGTTTCCAGTTGTCGAACCCGCTCTTCGAGCGCGATGAGTCTCGTCTCCAGGTCGCGGAGACGCTCGGTTTTCGCGAGCCCCGCCGCAACCGATCGGGCAGCGTTTCCGACGGGCTTGGGATCGAGCCCCGCCAGGCGCAACAGTCCGGACTCATAGTCGTCGAGCGACAGGTTCTGCCCCTTAAGACGGCGGACCCTTGACGCGAGCGAAGCTTGGCTCCCCGTCATTTGCCGCGCTCCAGCTCGTCGACCTTGCGCTCGAGCGAACCGATCCGCTCTTCATACTCGCCGATCAGCATTCGGCCCAACACGGTGTCCGCGGCGAGTGCCGAGCGGATGTTGCGCTGTCCGGACTCCAGCGCGGCGAACCGGTCGGCAGCCTCCTTGCGAAAGCTGGCGATCTCGCCCTGGATCTCGCGCAGCAGCGGCAGGATCATGTCGGCCGGCTCTGCCATCGCCCTACCTCTCGATCGTGCCCGTGCGGCGGATCTTCTTCTGCAGGAGCAGGATGCCGTAGAGCAGCGCCTCGGCGGTCGGCGGGCAGCCCGGCACGTAGATGTCGACCGGCACCACCCGGTCGCAGCCGCGCACCACCGAATAGGAATAATGGTAGTAGCCGCCGCCATTGGCGCAAGAGCCCATTGAGATGACGTAGCGCGGCTCCGGCATCTGGTCGTAGACCTTGCGCAGCGCCGGCGCCATCTTGTTGGTCAGCGTGCCAGCGACGATCATCACGTCAGACTGACGCGGCGAAGCGCGCGGTGCGATGCCGAAGCGCTCGGCATCGTAGCGCGGCATCGAGATGTGCATCATCTCCACCGCGCAGCAGGCCAGCCCAAAGGTCATCCACATCAGCGAGCCGGTACGCGCCCAAGTGATCAGCGCCTCCGAAGACGTGACGAGAAAGCCCTTGTCGGCCAGTTCCGAATTGATCTCGCCGTAGAACCGGTCGTCCGACCCGATCGGCTTGCCGGTATTGGGATCGATGATCCCCTTCGGCTTCGGCGCGATCAGGGTCTGCGAACTATCGTTCAATCCCATTCCAGCGCTCCCTTCTTCCACTCATATATGAAGCCGATCGTCAGGACGCCAAGGAAGATCATCATCGACCAGAAACCGAGCATGCCGATTTCGCCGAACGACACCGCCCAGGGAAACAGGAAGGCCACTTCCAGATCGAAGATGATGAACAGGATCGAGACCAGATAGAACCGGATATCGAACTTCATGCGCGCATCGTCGAAGGCGTTGAAGCCGCACTCGTAGGCCGAGAGCTTCTCGGGGTCCGGGTTCTTGTAGGCGATGAGGAAGGGCGCCGCGATCAGCGCGATGCCGACTGCCATCGCCACGCCGACGAAGATCACGATGGGTAGATACGAAACGAGAAGTTCGTTCATGCCTGAACCTTCCGCGGCATGCCGTCCAGTTCGACCGACCGGTCCGCCTCCGGCCACGGCCGAAGCGACGGTACGGGAAATGCGCGCGGCCTGCCCGTGTTGCAACGAGGCGAGGGTTAGCGCAGCACACCGGTCGACGCAAGCCAAAGCTTGGCAATTCTCCCGCTGCGAACGAGGAAGTCCGTCCAGCCCGCTGCGGCGAAACCGCCACGCCCGGCCGCCCCCTCCGGCCGCGCGCATGCAGGCCCGCCGCCTCCCCGCCGCCGCCGATTCGCGGCCGCCGCGTCAGGACGGGCGCAACGCCTCGGATCCAGCGTGGTCGTCGTCGCCGGCGGCCATCCCCAGCGCCAGCACCGCGAGGTCGGCGACCGGCAGCGGATCGACGGCGTGCCCGAGCGATTTCAGCCGGGTGACGTCGGCCACGATGCAGCGTCCCCGCGCGGTTTCGGGCCGCTCCGCCTCCCGGAATTCCACTGCCCGGCCTGAAAAGCGCAGCGTCGCGGCCACGAGCTCGCGCAGCGCAGTAGCCCGTCCGGAGCCGACATTGATCCAGGCCGGAGGCCGTGTCGGCGCCAGCGCCAGCGCAACCGTCAGCCTCGCCACCGCGGCAACCGGCAGGTAGTCGCGCCAGCCGTCCAGCGCGCCGGTCCGAACCACGGTGCGGTCCGGCGCACGCAGCTGCCGAACGACGGAGCCGAGCAGGCTGTGCGTCGGCATATCCGGCCCGATCGCGGCAAACAGGCGCAGCCCCACGGCGTCGCCGCCGGATGACGCTGCCTCGGCGATCATGTCCATCAGCTGCGCCTTGGCCCGGCCGTAGGCCGATGCCGGAAGCCGAAGCGCATCCTCGCCGAGCGGAGCGTCGGTTTCGGCCGAGCCATATTCGGCCGCGCTGCCGATGCCGACGAAACGGCAGCCTTCGACCGTCTGCGCCGCTGCCAGCAGTGCAAGCGCCGCACCCAGCGTCACCGTCTCGTGAATGTCGTCGGCCGCAGGCGGCGGCGCGCTCGCAAGCGCCAGAACCGCACGTGGCCGCAGCCGGTCGACCACCGCCCGCGCCTCGATGGCGTCGCCGATGTCCGCGTCCAGATGCCTGACCCCGTGCAGCGCCGGCACGCTGCGGCCGAGCGAGACGACGGTCGCGCCCGCGGCCACCAGCCGCGCGGCGACCGCGCGGCCGACGAAGCCGCTCGCTCCCGTCATCAGCACAGGCCGGGTCATTCGTCCTGCAGCGGCGAGACGGCGCGCGCGGCGCCGCGATAATCCTCCACCGTCCCGACGTCCAACCACTCCGCCGTCGAGAAGAACTGCCGCACCGGCGCGTCCATGGCGATCATCCGGTCCAGGAGTTCGGGCATGTCGATGCGCCCGCCGGCCGAAGGCATCGCCGCGGCCACGGCCTCGGCGTTCAGCGCATAGGCGCCGAGCAGGATGGTGTGCCGTACCTCCGGCTTCTCGCGCAGCCGCAGCACGCGCCCCTCCGCGTCGGCCTCGACCGTCCCGAATCGCAGCCGCTCGCGCCATTCGCCTGCGGCCACCGTCGCCGCCGCGCCGCTGGCCCGATGGCTCTCGAACAGTGCGCCGAAGTCCAGCACCGTCACGATATCGCAGTTCACCACCAGGAAGTCGGGCGCCAGCCCCGCCACCAGCTGCAGTCCGCCCGCAGTGCCCAGCGGCTCGTCCTCGACGGAGAAGCGCAGCGGTACGCCGCGTCGGTCCGTCCCCAGCGCCTGTGGCAAGAGTTCGCCCATGTGGCCGGCGCAGATCACCGCTTCGGTCATGCCGCAGACGGCGAGGCGATCCAGCAGCGCGCCCACCAGCGTGGTGCCGCCCAGCGGCAGCAGTGCCTTCGGGCGTTCGCTGGTCAGCGGCGACAGCCGCGTCCCCAGCCCGCCCGCCATGATCACCACCTGCACGGACTACACCCGGTAGCGGTCGTCGCGAAAGTCTTCGCGGCGAAGATGCTCGATCGTCATGGCAAGCCCCTCCTCCAGGCTCAGGCGCGGCGACCAGCCGGTCTTGCTGACGAATCGCCCGTTGTCGGCTGTCAGTCGGTCCACCTCGCCGGCCGCCGGGCGGATCCGCTCCGGATCGGTCGCAACCTCGAGCTTGCGGCCGACGAGCCGGCCGACCACGCCGACCAGTTCCTCGATCGAGATCGACCGGCCTGTGCCCAGATTGTAGGGTCCGAGACCGATATCCGGGCCGGTCGCCGCCAGCAGTAGCGCCGCCGCCGTATCGGCAGCGTGGGTGAAGTCACGCTGCGGCCACAGGCTCCCCAGCCGCAACGTGTTTCCCCGCAGCGCCTGCGAGATGATCGTCGGAATCACCGCGCGCCGGCTCTGCCGCGGCCCGAAGGTGTTGAACGGCCGGATGATCGTCACCGGAAGCCCGAAGCTCAGGTGCCAGGCGCGGCCGAGCGCGTCGGCCGCCACCTTGGTCGCCGCATAGGGTGATTGCGGCTTCAGCGGATGCGTCTCGTCTATCGCCGGCGTCTCGGCGTCGCCATAGACCTCCGAGGTCGAGGCCAGCACCACGCGGCCGACCCCGCCCTGCCGCGCCGCCTCCAGCACGTTCAGCGTGCCGGTCACGTTGGTCGCGACATAGCTTTCGGGCGCCGCCAGCGAATAGGGAATGCCGATCAGCGCCGCCAGGTGGATGACGGCCCCCGCCCCCTCCAGGATGCGCGCCAGGCTGCGGCCGTCGGTGACGTCGCCCCATTCCAGCTCTGCCTGCGCGAGCGTCTGCGGGTCGAGATGGACGAGGTTGCCGATGCCGCCATGCGAGGAATAGCGCAGCATCAGGGTCGTCGGCAGGCCGAGCGCCACGGCCGCTTCGGCGACATGGCTGCCGATGAAGCCGCCGGCCCCGGTGATCACGATACGTCCGGGTCCGGTCACCGCTGTGTTCCCCTCATGCCTTGCGCCCCACCCCGATGAACCGCGGTGGATCCATAACCTCAAAGACCCGCCTTTCCTCGCAGCCCTCGAGGAACACCTCCTCCACCGCCGCGCGGCTGAAGCGGTAGTAGTCGCTCGGGTAGCCGTGCAGTCCGAGCGTCGACGTCGACGCCGCCTGCGCGTCGGCGCGGTCCCCGCGGATAGAGGATGCGAGCCGCCCCCACCAGCCCCTCGCCCGGCCACGCATGGCGCCATAGCCCGGCACGCCGAGGATCATGTGCCCGCCCGGCCGCGTCACGCGTCGCATACCGGCCAGGCTCAGCCAGAACCGCGGATCGTGCTCCAGCATCGAATTGCAGAGGACGAGGTCGAACCCCTCCGCGCCGAGGACCGCCAGGTCGTTGGCATTGCCGCGCACCACCGTCACGCCCGGCGGCATCCCGCCCGCCTCGAGCCCGAAAGCCACCCGCTCGCGCGCGCCGGCCAGGGCCGGCAGGTCGATCAGCGCCGCCTCGCCCTCGTGCTGGCCGACCTCGAGAACGCGTCCGGGCGCAGGCAGCGCCGCGATCAGTCCCGCGAATGCCGCGCGGATATCAGGATGCACGCAACCTCCCCAGGATACGGGCGAAGCGTCCGGCACGCGCCGGTGGGGTCGCATAGCCGAATGCCCCGAGCGTCGGCGCGAGCACGCGCAGCGCCTCGCGCACCTGCCACTCCGGCATCGCGCGGTGCTTGCCCACGCTGTCGGCATGCACGCTGCCCGCCGCCGCACGCACGCCGTCTTCGTCCATGGGAAGGCCGAGCCGGTCAAACAGCCCGCGCATCGCGCCCACCGGATCGGCCACGATGTGCTCGTAGCGTATCTCGTGGTAGTTCGCCCCGGCCATCGCCCCGTGCCGTCGGCCGACGGAGACGCTGTTCACCCAGTGCTGCGCGTTGAAGACGTGCGAATGGCGCAGATAGGTGTGGTAAGTGAGCTTCAGTCCGTTCCACCGCCGGATCCGATCGGTGCCGAAGAAGACCTTCTTCCAGAACGCGCTCTCCGGCGCGACATGGTCGCAGAACGCGACGTCGCGCCCGTCGCGCAGCAGGTGCACGACCTGCGCCCGCGGGAAGATGCGCAGCAACAGCGGCAGCGCGTAACCGGTCTCGCAGAGCTTCCAACCCCAGGGAGCGCCGTCCGGCCGCCCGCGCAGATGCCCCGTCAGCACGTCGCGCGCCAGCGCCGATATCTCTTCGTCGCCCTGCGAGAAAAGCCTGGAGAAGTCGGGAAAATGCCGCTCGACCAGCGGCTCCACCAGCCGCAGGATGTCTGCCGAATCCTCCGACTCGTTGCGTCGGTCGCCGAGCCACACGCCGCCGGCCATCACGAGCCGGGCGAGCAGACGGCTTCCCGAGTGCGACTTGCAGTAGAAGACGACCGGCGGCGGAATCATCGAGAGGTCGTGACGCAATTGCGTGATGGTGTCCGGCAGAGCCGTCATCTATGCGTCTTCCGGTGTGCATCCCGCAACCATACGCGAGACTTGGGCATGTCAGCAGATTCCGGCAGGCACGGCAAGATAACCGTCGTCCTCCCGTTTCCCGGCTTCGGCGGCGGCGAGCGCCTGCTGTCGCAGATCTGCCGCTCGCTTCGCCAGGACGGCCATCGTGTCGAGCTGCGCATCGACACCCACAGACCGCTGGACGGGAGTTCGCTCGCTGCGTGGTTCGAAGGCGCGATCGACGGCTGGCGCAGAATTGCGCCCGACGACGCGCCCCTGGCCGTCTCCGCGATCGCCGAGCCCGACACCGGCGCTGTCGTCTGGTGCAATTTTCCGCAGGCACTGTCGCTTGCACCCGCGGTGTCGGCCGCGCGGCGTTCGTTGCGCCAGGTCGCCTTCCTGTTCAATTCCACCGACGGCGGCGACCGCCTGCGCGCCATGGCGCCCTGCATCGACCTCGTCATCGCCGAAAGCCTCGACGCGCTGGCCAGCATCGGCGCGATGCGCCTCGACGCCCCGCCGGCGCGGCTGATCCCCAGCGCTCCCTTCGTGCTGCCGGTCCCGCGCGCCGCGCGAAACGACGGCCGCCTGCTCGTCGGATTCATCGGCCGCATGGACCCGATCAAGGACCCGCATGCCGTGCTGCGCACCGCCGCCCGTCTCCCCGCGGCGGGCTTCTCCTTCGTGATCGCCGGCGGGGGCGAGATGCAGCGCGAAGTGCGCCGCCACGCCCTGATCCTGTCGCTCCGGCGAAGCATCCGCTGGCGCGGCCATCTCGACGAC
Source organism: Aquibium sp. ELW1220 (assembly GCF_030398385.1). GTDB lineage: Bacteria > Pseudomonadota > Alphaproteobacteria > Rhizobiales > Rhizobiaceae > Aquibium. Next base: position 47,109 of record NZ_JAOAOQ010000043.1, read on the forward strand.
GAAGCGCTCGCCCGGCAGTTCGCCGCGCTCGACGTCCTTCTCGTCCCGTCGCGGATCGATGGCCGCCCGCTCGTCGTCCAGGAGGCGCAGCGGCGCGGCGTGGCCGTGGTAGCGAGCCGCGTCGGCGGCATCCCCGAACTCGTCGAGGACGGCGTCACGGGCCTCCTGTGCGAGGCCGGCGACGACACCGCCTTCACGGCAGCGCTGCTTCGCCTGCGCGACGATCCGGCTCTGCGCCTGGCTTTGGCCGACGCGGCTCGGCGGCGCGCCGAGGCGCAGGAGCCGCTCGCCGAACGACTCGTCCGCTACAAGGAGGCCATTACCGGAACCAAAGCCCCCCACCCCGCCTGATTGCCGTGGCCGCATGGCAGAACCGCCCGGGTCAACCCAGACAGCGGTCAGTGGTGAGAAGCTAGACCACGCGAGGGGACATGACCTGCTTTGCTCACCCCTAGCCAGGCTACCGCCGGTGCCGCGGCGTCGGAGGAAATGCGGGGACAGTTTACTTAATTCGACAAGTATTCACGCCTTCTACAGTAGTTACGTTCCGAATTAAGTAATACCCCGACTCCCCGAACCCCCGAAGAAATGGCGTTGACGATCGTCCCGCGAGCGATTCTGCTGGGTGCATGATTCGCGGTGGTTTTCTGTCGAAGGACGGGCGTGC
>NZ_JAOAOQ010000044.1 GCF_030398385.1 Aquibium sp. ELW1220
CGCTCCGTCGCCGACCGCCTCCTCAACGTCGCCTGCGCCATGCTGAAAGCCGGAACCTCCTTCGACCCCTCCCGGGCAACCCAGAAAACCTCTTGCTAAACGGTGGGGAGTCCCCCCCACTGCGTGGGGTTGGAGGATGGGCGCTGCGGCCGGCCACTCATCCTCCACCCCACGCAGTGGGGGCGGAGGTGGCGTCGCGAAGCGACGACGGAGGGGGGGGCGACGCTGGAGGATATGGCGACGACCGTGGAGCGGCGCCGACGGGCGGCGACGCAAGGTGGCTCGTCCTGGACCGGATCGCGGGCATGGACGGCGAGGCAGGGATTCCGGATACGCGCCGTCTCGCTTCGCTCGACGTCGCGTTCCGGGATGACGAAGGTGTAGAGGGGTCGCTGGCCGAGGTAGGCCCGTGCGGTTACCGGATTGGCCCCGCGGTGTCCCCCCTCCGCCTCGCTGCGCTCGGCACCTCCCCCCACTTCGTGGGGTTGGAGGATGGGCGCCGGCGCCACCGCTTTATCCTCCACCCCACGCAGTGGGGCGGAGGTGGCGTCGCGAAGCGACGACGGAGGGGGGGCGACGCTGGAGGATATGGCGACGACCGTGGAGCGGCGCCGACGGGCGGCGACGCAGGGTGGCTCGTCCTCTACCGGATCGCGGGGATGGACGGCGAGGCATGGATCCCGGATACGCGCCGTCTCGCTTCGCTCGACGTCGCGTTCCGGGATGACGAAGGGGAGGGGGAGGCGGCCGAGGCGGACCGGCTCAGCCCCGGGTGGCGATGAACCCGGCGATGGTGTCGCAGATGCGGTTCTGATCGTCGGCCGTCAGGTAGGGATGCATCGGAAGGCACAGGATGCGCGAGGGGAGTTCCTCCGACACCGGCAGGCCGGTCGGCACGCGCGGGAAGTGCTCATAGGCCACCTGCAGGTGCAGCGGCTTGACGTAGTAGATCACGCTCGGGATGCCGGCCGCCTGCAGATGCGCCTTCAGGGCGTCGCGGTGCGGGGTCTCGATGGCATACTGCGCCCAGGCCGAACGCCGGTTCTCGGGCACGACCGGCGTCTTGACCACGCCCGCGAGCCCTTCGGCATAGCGCCGCGCCACCACCTGGCGCTCCGCCATCTCGTCTTCGAGGATCGCGAGCTTCTCGATCAGGATCGCCGCCTGCAGCGTGTCGAGACGCGAGTTCAGGCCGACATGGACGTTGTCGTACTGCGTGGAGCCCTTGCCGTGGAAGGCGTAGGAGCGCAGCGTCTCGGCGAAGGCGTCGTCGTCGGTGAACATCGCGCCGCCGTCGCCGTAGCAGCCGAGCGGCTTGGCCGGGTAGAAGCTGGTCGAGCCGACGTCGCCGAAGGCGCCGCACCGGCGGTTGTCGAGGCTGCCGCCGATTGCCTGCGCGGCGTCCTCGATCACCATCAGCTTCTCGCGCCGCGCGATGGCGCCGATGGCGGGATAGTCGGCGGCAAGCCCGAACAGGTCGACCGGGATGACGGCCCTCGGGGTCAGCCGGCCTTCCGCCCTGACCATGGCGATGGCGGCTTCGAGGGAGGCGGGGTCCATGTTGTAGCTGTCGGGATCGATGTCGACGAAGACCGGCTCTGCCTTCGCCAGCGCGACCACCTCGGCGGTGGCAGCGAAGGTGAAGCTCGGGCAGAACACGGCGTCTCCCGGTCCGATGCCGCTGGCGAGCAGGGGCAGCAGCAGCGCATCGGTGCCGTTGGCGCAGGCCACCACGTTGCGGACACCGACATAGTCGGCGAGCTGCGTTTCGAACGCGCGCACGTCCGGGCCGAGAATGTAGGCGCCGCTGTCGATGACGCGGTCGACGGCAGCCTTCAGGCGGTTGCTGATACGCGCCCGCTGGGCCCCGAGATCGATGAACTGCATTGGCTCTCCAGCACTTCCCGCGCCGCGTCGGCGCCCTGTCCCGAACGTGTCTTAGGACGCGCGCCGGATCATTGCCAGACGCATTCGATCACCATGCGTAGGGTGCGGTAACGTGACGTTATGCAAGGAGAAAAAGGCGGTCGCCGAGCCTCAGCGGGCAGCTGAATCGAAATGGCGCCGCAGCAGGCGGACATTGCGGTTGTTGGCCTTGTAGAAGACGTCGAAGACCGAGCCCAGCACCGGAATGCTGCCGACGACGGTGTCGAGCGCGACGTTTCCGACCATCCGCGCGATCACGTGGCCGGGCGCGCCGGCGCGCCAGCCATGCAGGATGATGTGCCCGGACACCAGTGCGGCAGCGACGTCGCCCACGCCCGGGATCAGGCCGGCGACGGCATCTAGCCCGAAGCGGATGCCGGTGCCGGGGATGTGCCAGCGCGAATCGAGGTTTCGCGCCAGTTCCTCGAGACCGGCGATCCTGTCGCCTTCGTTCGTTCGGGCAGAACTGGTCATGCCGGGAGGTGCGGCTGCCGCGACTCCTCGAGGGCACGCAGGAAGATGCGGCGGGCGATGTGCGGCGAGGCACGGCCTTCGCCGGCGGCGCGGCAGGCCTGGCGGGCGGCCCAGTACCATTTGCCGCGCGCTTCGGGCCAGTCGTTCTCGAGCGCGATCGACGCCTGGGCGGCGTCGTGAATCTCGAGCGGGCGTGCATCTTCGCCCTGCAGCAGTTTCACCGGTTCATGGAAGAGGGACATTGCCTGCACTCGCTCTTGGGGACCGGATGATGAACGTACGGGAACCGGCGTGGTTCCGGCATGATCTGCAGCCGGACCCTCTCACGGAAAGCTTTCGCCGATGTGAAGGCGCCGCCGTCCGGCGACGGCGGCACAGGGACGATCGCGGCAGGAACGCGTCAGTCGCGGCGCTCGCGCCGCAGTTCGCGCCGCTCCTGCCGCAGGTCGCGGCGCTCCTCGCGCACCTCGCGACGGTGGGGCCGAAGGTTCTCGCCATCCCGCCGGGCTTCGCGCAGGTCGCGGCGCGCGTCGCGCAGATCGCCGCGGGCATCGCGGACGTCACGGCGCTCGCTTCGCAGTTCCCGACGCTCGCTCCGGTCCCTGCGGTCGAGGTAGCGGTCCCGGTACCAGGGCCGGTCGCGATAGTGGCGGCCGTGGTAGGCGTAGGGCTCGAACCCGACCACCGGCAGGCCGATGGAGACGCCGACGGACGAGATCGTGCGGTCGCGATAGCGCTCGCTGCGATAGGCGAGGTAGTTGCCGGAAACCCAGCCCCGTTCGCCCCGCCACCCGACGTCGCACCAGTTGTATCCGTTGAGACAGCCATGGACCACGACGCGGTCGCGCGACGGTATCGTGTCGAAGCGCTGGTAGGAGGTGCCGGGTCCGGTCCGGATGTTCAGGTCGCTGGTCGTGATGGCCTGCGTGGCGGCGCTGGCCGCGACGGGTGCGAGCAGCCCGAAGGCGAGCGTGGTGGAGATCAAAGTGTGCTTCAGCATGGGGAATTTCTCCTCTTGTTGAACGGTTTCCTTCCCTTCGCAGCCAGAAATCGGTGAGGCGCGGGTTCGTTCCGGCATGAAAAAAGGCGATTCCGCGGCACGAAAGACGCAGGGCAGGGCGCGGATCTACCCCCCAAGGCTGCGCGGACGGGACGCGGGCGCGCGCGACGGTGCGCGCTCGCGGCGGTCGGCTTCGCGGCCCGTGTGGTGTCGCGATCCCCGTCGGGGCCTCAGTTCGTCGAGAGGAGCGCGGCGATGTCGAGCGGCAGACGGCGGATGCGCTGGCCGGTGGCGTGGAACACGGCGTTGCAGATCGCCGGGGCGACGCCGACGATGCCGATCTCGCCGACCGGCTTGCCGCCCATCGGCGCGGCGCGGAAATCCGGCTCGCCGACCGAGAACACCTCGATGTCGGGAATGTCGGCGTTGGTGGGGATCAGATAGTCGCCGAGATTGTCGTTGACGATCCGGCCGTCGCGCGGGTCGACCCGCCCGCCCTCGAGCAGCGCCTGGCCGATGCCCATGACGATGCCGCCCCGGAACTGGCTGGCGGCGAGGTGGGGATTGTAGAGCCGGCCGCAGTCGAAGCCGGAAACGACGCGCCGGACGCGGACGGTGCCGAAATCCTCGTCAACCTTCACCTCGACGAAATGCGCGCACCACGAGGCGACCGAAGAGACGCCGCCGTCGGGCGGCCGCAGGCCGGCGACCGTCGTCATGATGCGGTGCCGCTCCTGCGCGCTCGTGCCGGCCGGGAAATTGTCCTCGATGCGTTCGATCCGGTCGCGGCCGATCGCCTTGAGCAGGTCGGCGATCGGAACCGCCCTGCCTTCGTCCAGCGTCGGGTGGATGCGGCCGCGGGTGATGTCGAGCGTGTTCAGTTCGCTGCCGCGGAACGGCGAACCCTGCTCGGTCAGGGCAAGGCCGATGATCGTCTCGCGCATCGCTGCCGCGGCCTTGTGGACGAGCCCGGTCATGACGCCGGCCAGCAGCGAATTGCCGGCGAGCGGCCCGCTCGGCAGCTCGCTGTCGCCGAGCCGCACCGTGACGTCGCCCGGCAAGACGCCGAGCGCGTCGGCGGCGGCCTGCGCCAGGATGGTGTAGGTGCCGGTGCCCATGTCGATGCCGGCCGACAGCACCTCGATGGAGCCGTCCGCATCGACGCGCAGGCCGGCTTCCCCGAAGTGGTCGAGCGCAGGGAACAGGCCGGCGGCGACGCCCCAGCCGAGGAAGGCTCCGTCGGCGTCGCGCATCGAGCGGGGCGCGGCAGGACGATCCTTCCATCCGAACCGCCGCGCGCCTTCGACGAGCGCCTCGCGCAGCCGGCGCGAGGACCAGGGCTGTCCGGTCTGCGGGTTGAACCCGGCCTCGTTGCGCAGCCGCAGTTCCACCGGATCGATGCCGGCCAGATGGGCCAGCTCGTCTATGGCGGATTCGAGGCCGAAAGCGCTCGGATGCTTGCCGGGCGCACGCATGTGCGCGGGCGTCACCGTGTTGACGTGCACGAGACGCTGGCGCGAGCGCAGGTTCGGCACGTCATACATGACGCTCGTGGCGGCGTTCAGCTGCTCGACGAAGGGGACGAAGACGGAGGTCTCGCTCTCGCCGTCCTGGACGATGGCCTTCAGGCGGCCGTCGGCATCGGCGCCGAGGCGCAGCGTCTGCCGCGTCGCCGCGCGGCCGCCATGGGCGGTGAAATTCTGGGCGCGGGTGACCGCCACCTTGACCGGCCGGCCGAGTTCGCGCGCCGCAAGCGCTGCGACCGCGCCATGCGTCATGGCGGTGACCTTGGAGCCGAAGCCGCCGCCGACGAAGTGGGAGATCAGCCGGACGTTCTCGAAGGGAATGCCGAACCAGCCGGCATAGGTGCGGGCCATCGCGTCGATCCACTGGCTCGGTTCGCGGACCGTCAGCCGGTCGCCCTCCCACCAGGCGACGGCACCGTGCGGCTCGATGGGGACGTGGTATTCGCGCGGGGTCTCGTAGGTCGCCTCGACGCGGAAGACCGATCCGGCGAGCGCGGCCTCCGCATCGCCCCGGTCGATGTCGACGGCGCCGACGGGGACCCCCGGTCCCGCGTCTTTCGACAGAATGCTCGGCACGACGTCGCCGGGCGCATAGTCGATCCGCAGGAGGGCCGCGGCGGTTTCGGCCTGCTGGCGGGTCTCCGCGATGACGGCGGCGACCGCCTGACCCCAGTGGAGGATCGACGCGGGGAAGACGTGGAACGGGCCTTCGCCCGGCGTTCCGTCGAGGAAACTGTCGGGGGCGCCGAGCACGGGCGTGTCGAACGGGGTGAACACCATCAGCACGCCGGGGCTCTGCCGCGCGGAAGCGGCGTCGACGGACAGGACCGTCCCCGCGCCGATCGTGCCGCGGACCAGGACGCCATGCGCCAGGCCGGCGGGGGCGGCGTCCAGGGCATAGGCCGCTTCGCCGCGCACCTTGCGATCGCCGTCCACACGCGCCAGCGGGGAACCGAGATGAAGAGCGCCGTCGGAGGCGTCGCCGTGCTTTCGCTTCGTCGGGTCCGTCACGACAGGTCCAGTGCGGTCAGGAGGGCGCGTTCCAGCGTGCGCGTCAGCAGGCGGATCTTGAAGTGGTTGTCGGGCGTCGACCGGGCGTCGCCAGCCGCGGTCGCGGCGGCCTCGGCGATGCGCGCCCGGGTGGGAGGCCCCGCCCGCAGGACGGCCTCGACGGACGGGAGCCGCCAGGGCTTCGTCGCGACGCCGCCGACGGCGACGCGGATCTGCGGACCGTTCCCCGTCAAGTCGACGGCGAGCGCCACGCTGACCGCGGCGAATTCGTAGGACTGACGGTCGCGCAGCTTGAGGTAGCTCGACCGCGCCGCACCCGCGTCGGCCGCTACGGAGACCGCCGTGATGATCTCGTCGTCGGCAAGCACCGTCTCCCTGCCGCTGCCGGCTTCAGCGAACAGGTCGACGAGCGCGACGTCGCGCATGTCGGTGTGGACGGTCGCGTCGAGTGCCGCCAGCACGATGGCAAGGTCTCCGGGATAGGTCGCCATGCAGGCATCGGTGGCGCCGAGGATCGCGTGATTGGGAGTGACGCCGCCGATCGCGGCGCAGCCGGATCCGGGCGTCCGGCGATTGCAGGCGGCATAGGTCGAGGCGTCGCGGAAATAGGCGCAGCGGGTGCGCTGGAGGATGTTGCCGCCGATCGTGGCCATGTTGCGGATCTGGCCGGAGGCGGCGCGTTCGATCGATTCCGCGATGGCGGGTGCCAGCCTGAGCACGTCGGCGTTGCGGGAGACGTCGGCCATGCGCGCCAGCGCGCCGATGTGCAGACGGCCGGCGTCGACGCGAACGGCGTCGAGACCGGCAAGGCCGCCGATGTCGACCAGGAGGTCGGGCTTCATCGCCCCGAGCTTCGCGAGGTCGACGACGGTCGTGCCGCCCGCGAGCGCGATCGAGCCGGGCAGGGCCAGAGCCTGCTTTGCCTCCTCAAGCGACGAGGCCCGCAGATAGGCCAGGCGGTTCATCGGCGTTCGACCACTGCTGCCGCGGAACGGACGGCTGCCACGATGTTCGGATAGGCGCCGCAGCGGCAGAGATTGCCCGACATCGCCTCCCGGATGGCCTCGTCGGAGGTCGCCGCCCCTTCCAGGATGCAGGCCGTGGCGGAAACGATCTGGCCCGGGGTGCAGTAGCCGCACTGCAACCCGTCCTCCGCCACGAAGGCCGCCTGAACGAGGCGCCCGACGGGGTGCTCGACCATGCCCTCGACCGTCGTGACGGCGCCGTGCTCCGCCTGGGCCGCAAGCGTCAGGCAGGACAGCACGCGGCGGCCGTCGACGAGCACCGTGCAGGCGCCGCACTGGCCGTGGTCGCAGCCCTTCTTGGTGCCGAACAGGCCCAGGCGCTCGCGCAGCACATCAAGGAGGGTTTCGCGGGCTTCCGCGCGGATCCGATGGCTGCGGCCATTCACCCGCAGGTGCAGATCGAGGTCGGTCCTGGCCGCGCTTCGAACGAAGGGGGTGTCGGCCGAACGCATCGTGCTGCTCCTTCGGCGGCTGACAGAGGCCGCCAGTTTTGAATACATCTTGTCCGGACCTTATCATGCCCGATGGGGCTTTCAAGAGCGCACAAACGACTCGCCCTTGGATGCAGCCGCGTCGATGCGGGATTCGAAAACAGACGATAATCAGAGATTTAGCCGAAAGCCGGCATGCCGAATTCCTGATCCTGAGCGACTGGAGCCGTTGACATGATGCGGACAATGTCCCTATCTTTGTGCACAAACATGCAGCCAAATATGTCCGGACATTGGACTGCCTGACAAAAAGGGGACGACGGTGGACGGATTTCGAGGGCGCAGAGCCGTCGTCACGGGAGCCAGCCGGGGGCTGGGCCAGGCCATGGCCGCTGCCCTGGCATCTGCCGGAATGGACGTCGTCATCACCGGCCGCGACCGCGAGGCGATGGCGGCGACGGTGGACCGGATCGAGGCGGACGGCGGCAGCGTCTCCGCCCGTGCGCTCGACGTCACCGATACGGCCGATGTGGAACGCTTCGCCGACGAGGTCTGGAGCGCCGGTCCGGTCGATGTCGTGATCGCCAATGCCGGGGTCAGCCTGGTGAAGCCGGCGATCGAAACGACGGACGCCGACTTCATGCGCGTCATCGAGGCCAATGTCCTCGGCACCTTCGCAACCATGCGGTCCTTCGGCGCGCGCATGCATGGCCGGGGCTCCGGAAAGCTGATCGCGGTTTCCTCCGACATCGGCATCCGCGGCAGCGCCAACTGGGTGGCCTATGCCGCGAGCAAGGGCGCCATCAATGCGATGGTGAAGACGCTTGCCTGGGAGTGGGCGCCGAAGCTGACGGTCAACGCCATCGCGCCGGGCGCCTTTGCGACCGACATCAATTCGCATCTGCTCTCGGTGCCCGAGATCATGGCGGCCATCACCGCCGAGACGCCGCTGGCGCGGGTCGGAGCCCCCTCCGAGATCGGACCGCTCGCCCTGTTCCTCGCCGGCCCGGGATCGGATTTCATGACGGGCCAGATCATCAGCCTCGACGGCGGCATCCAGAAGTCATGAGCGCGGCGGTCCTCCAGGCGGCCGGCATCCACAAGACCTTCGGGGGAGCGGTCGCGCTGCATGATGCGCGGCTGACCCTCCATGCCGGCGAGATCCACGCCGTCATGGGCGAGAACGGCTCCGGCAAGTCGACGCTCCTCGCCATTCTGTCTGGCGCCCTGCGCCCCGATTCCGGGACGATCGGCTTCGACGGCAGGAGCGTCGGCGCGCTCGATCCGGTCGAGGCGCGGGCGGCGGGGATCGCGATCGTGCATCAGGAGCCGCAGCTCGCGCCGTCCCTGACCGTTGCCGAGAACATCCTCATGGGCCGGCTGCCGGCATCGGCGGGATTTCTGCGCTGGCGGACCGTCAACGCCCGCGCCCAGGCGGTCCTCGCGACGCTCGGCATCGACGTCGACGTCCGCACGAAGGTGGCGGAACTCTCCATCGGCCGCCGCCAGATGATCGAGATCGCCAAGGGCCTCGTCGACGAGCCGCGGATCCTGCTGCTCGACGAGGCGACGAGCTCGCTCGACGAGGCCGATGCCGCGATCCTGTTTCGCCTGCTGCGCGCGCTGCGCGACAAGGGCGTCGCCATCGCCTTCGTCTCGCACCGCATGACGGAGGTGATGGAACTCGCCGACCGGGCGACCGTGCTGCGCGACGGCCATTTCATCGGCACGACGCCGATCGCCGAAACCGACGAGCGCGCGCTCGTCTCGATGATGGTCGGCCGCGACCTGAAATCATACTGGCACCGCGCGCCGGCAAGACCCGGCAAGGTGCTGCTCGACCTTCAGGAGGTCTCGCGCGGCTCTCTGCGCGACGTGACGCTCACGGTGCGCGCGGGCGAGGTGGTGGGCCTCGCCGGTCTCGTCGGCAGCGGCCGCAGCGCGCTCATGCGCACCATCACCGGCGTCAGGACGGCAACCTCCGGCGCCATCGTCGTGGACGGCCGGCGGGTGGACCCCCGCTCGCCGGCCCACGCCCACCGTGCCGGCATCGGCTACGTTCCGGAAGACCGCAAGGTCGAGGGCCTCGTCATGGGCTGGTCGATCCGGCGCAACGCGGCGCTGTCGCGCATGAACCTGCGCGGACCCATGGCGTTCCTCGGCAAGGCCTTCGACGAGGCGGCCTTCGTCGACGGCTCGCAGGGCCTGAAGATCAAGGCGACCGACTCCGGCCAGCGCGTCAGCGAACTCTCCGGCGGCAACCAGCAGAAGGTGGTGATCGCCCGCGAACTGGCGACGAACCCGAAAGTGCTGCTGCTCGACGAGCCGACGCGGGGCATCGACGTCGGCGCCAAGGAAGACATCTACGCGCAGATTGCGAAGCTCGTGGGCGAGGGCATGGGCCTTTTGATCGCGTCCTCCGAACTGCAGGAACTGCTCGGCGTCTGCCACCGCATCTGCGTCCTCTACCAGGGGCGCATCGTGGCCGAGTTCGACGCGGAAGAGGCGACCGAGGAAGCCATCGCCTACTGGGCGTCCGGCGCCCACGAACTGGAAACGTCATCTCAGGGAGCGGTGCACGCATGACGACGAACGAAGGTGGGCAGGCGGCGTCCGGCTCCGGCGTGCGGGTGGGGACCGTTCTCCGGCGCTATCTCGGCGTGGGCGCGGCCCTGCTGGTGCTGATAGTCGTCCTGTCGCTGACGCAGGACAACTTCCTGCGCTATTCCAACATCATGAACATCCTGCGCACCAATGCGGTGCTGTTCGTGGTGGCGGTCGGGCTGACCTTCGTCATCGTCAGCCAGGGTCTCGATCTCTCGGTCGGTTCCATGGTGGCGCTGGGCGGCGTGTTCCTGGCCTCGATGCTCGAGGCCGGGGTTCCTGCCTGGCCGGCGATCCTGATCACCGTCCTCGCCTGCACCTTCCTCGGCGCGCTCATCAACGGCGGTCTCATCGCCTATGGCGGCCTGAACTTCTTCGTCGTGACGCTCGGCATGCTGCAACTGCTGCGCGGCGCAGCGCTCGTGCTCTCCAACGGCGTGACGAAATCGACCATCGCGCACGAGCCGGTGCAGTGGCTGGGCGACGGCTTCGTGGCGGGGTTTCCCATGCCGGTGCTGATCGCCATTCTCGTCGGCATCGTCGGCTACGTGGTGATGCGGTGGACCCGTTTCGGCCGCAGCGTCTATGCCGTCGGCGGCAACGAGGTCGCGGCGCGGCTGTCGGGCGTCAACGTCAGGGCGGTGCGGTTCTCGGTCTACGCGATCGCCGCCCTCACGGCGGGCATTGCCGCCGTGATGCTGACCGGCCGCCTGACCTCCTCCCAGCCGGTCAGCGGCGCGCTCGGCCTCGAACTGTCGGCGGCCGCCGCCGTGCTCCTCGGCGGCGCGAGCTTTGCCGGCGGCAGCGGCACCGTCGCCGGCACGGCGATCGGCGTCCTCTTCCTCGGCATCCTGGCCAACGGCATCACGCTCGCGGGCGTACCGTCCTACTGGCAGGGCATCGCAACCGGCGTCGTTCTCGTCGCCGCCATCGCACTCGACCGCTTCCGCGGCCGATGACGCAAACCTCGTGAACAACCAAAAGGGGAAATCGACATGACGAAACTGAAGTCCATTCTGCTCGCAGGGGCGGCCGCAACCGCCGCGCTGACGGGCCTGGCCAGTGCCCAGGACAAGCAACCCGTCGTCGGCATCATCGGCGCCAACTACGCCATCGAGGCCGCGCGGGCGCAGTATGAATCGGTCGCGGCCGGCCTCAAGGCCCGCGGCATCGCCTACAAGTTCCTCGACGCCCAGCTCGACATCAACAAGCAGGTCGCCCACATCGACCAGTTCGTCGACGAGGGCGTGGCGGCGATCGCCATGGACATCGCCGGCGATCCCAACGCCGTGCTCGGCCCGCTGATGCGCGCCGATGCGGCCGGCGTGAAGATCTTCTCGATCGGCGGTACGCCGGGCTTCGACAAGACCCTGGTGCAGGTCAACATGCCGTCGCGCGAACTCGGCGTGAAGTCGGGCGAATATGTCTGCGAGGCGACCGGCGGCACGGGCGAGATCGCGCTCATCGAGGCGATCGAGATCCCGGTGCTGACGCCGCGCTGGGACGGCTTCAAGGAGACGATCAAGGAGAAGTGCCCCGACCTTGAGATCGTCGCGATCGAGCGCGCCATCCCCGACGACGCGGCGACCGGCCGTCCGCTCGCTGAAAACCTGCTGACGCGCTTTCCCGACCTCAAGGCCATCTGGTCGATGAACGACGGCATCGCGCTCGGCGCGGGCCTCGCCGCCAAGTCGTCCGGCCGCGAGATCCTGATCACCGGCCTCAACGGCGAGAACCAGGGCATCGACGGCATCAAGCAGGGCGTCATCTCGGCGAGCTGGGACATGATGCCGACCGACGGCGGCATGGTTCTGGCCGGCCGCATCGCCGACATCCTGGAAGGCAAGACGCCGGCGCCGACGACGACGGAAGTCATCCAGATCTCCGACGTCGCCACCTGGACCAAGGACAACGTCGCCGACTGGAAGCCCTACGACCAGCGGGTCGAGTACCCGGGTCTGCAGTAAGCCGAAGAGCCGGGTCCGGAGACACAACCATGCGCGCACTTCTCCTCAGCCAGATCGGCGTCGCCCAGGAGGTCGTCGACGATCTCGACGTCGACCTTCCGCAGGAGCATGAAGTGCTCGTCCGGACCTGCGCCTGCGGCGTCTGCCACAGCGACCTGCATTTCCGGCAGGGGAAATGGACCTCCTTTCCCATGCCGCTCGTGCTCGGCCACGAATGCGCCGGCATCGTCGAGAAGGTCGGGTCGCAGGTCAGCTACCTGAAGCCCGGCGATCACGTGGTGGGCTGCCTGACGCCCTTTTGCGGCGAGTGCGAGTACTGTCTCTCCGGTCGCATGTACATCTGCAACGGCGGCGGGCTGAACCGGCCGGAGGGCGGCAGGCCCCGCCTGTCGCGGCGCGGCAAGCCGGTCTCGCAATTCGTCAATCTCTCCGGCTTCTCGGAGATGATGCTGGTGCACGAACGCGCGCTGGTGAAGATCGACGAGGACATTCCGCTCGACGTCGCGGCCGTCGTGGGCTGCGCCGTCACCACCGGCGTCGGCGCGGTGTTCAACACGGCCGAAGTGCGGCCCGGCGAGACCGTGGCCGTGTTCGGCTGCGGCGGCGTCGGCCTCAACATCGTGCAGGGCGCCCATGTCGCAGGTGCCGGCCGCATCATCGCCGTCGACCGCTCGCCCGCCAAGGCTGAGGCCGCGCGGGCCTATGGCGCGACCGACGTCGTCGTCTCCGACGACGAGGTGGTCGGGCGCGTCGTCGAGATGACCGGAGGCGGCGTCGACCATGCCTTCGAGGCCGTCGGCCTGACCGTCACCGCGCAGGCCGCCTTCAACGTGCTGAAGCCCGGCGGGACCGCGACCATCGTCGGGCTGCTGCCGATGGGCGACAAGATCAGCGTCGATTCGACCATGCTGACCTTCGACCGGCGGCTGCGCGGCTCGTCGATGGGCTCCAACCGCTTCCGCATCGATATCCCCCGCTACCTGAAGATGTGGCAGGACGGCCGGCTGAAGATTTCCGAGATGATCACCGCGCGGATCACGCTCGACGAGGTCGACGACGCCATGGTGGCGCTCGACAAGGGCGACGGCATCACGCGCTCGGTGGCGATGTTCTGAGCGGCGGGACCGTCCGCGCCGGCGGACGGTCTGCCTTCCGGGTGTTGGTGGACGGTCTGGTCAGGCGGATAGCAGTAGACGCTATCGCTCATTCAGCGGCGTGTAATGTCGCCGCCGAACGTGCGCGTTCCCTGATATGGGCGAGGCGCCTTTCGTGCGACCAGCCCTCGCGCTCGAACCTCTCGGACATCGCCGTCTGCTCCGGGCTGGGCGGGCTGTCTTCGATCGATTGCAGATGCGCGGCCGTCGGGCGCTGCCTTGCTTGCACAAGCGCTTCGTCGGACGGGCCTTTTTCGTCTTTCGTCATCCTTGGATCATACCGGAATCAGCCCCGAATTGCCAGCTTCCAACGGCTTTTCCCGCTGACTCTCGCCGTTTCCGTCCGCCTCCATTTCATGGTTCTTTGTCGCGGGCGCCGGAGCTGAACCGGTGGAGAACCCCGGTGCAAGCCCGGCGGGCATTCTGGCAGCACCTGCGCAACAACCGGCAGTCGAACCGCGTCTTCGCCGACGACGAGGCGATCATCGAAGCCGCCTGCGACGCCTGGCGCAAGCACCTCGCCCAACCAAACGCAATCACATTGATCAGAATGTTGGGCCGGACGCATGTCGGGCAGCGGACAAGGTGGTTGGTATTATGAACCGACTTGCTGTCTTCCGCGGGCAGCGGGCGCGACCGTGGCGGCGGCGCGAGACAGATCCAGAACGACCACGCTGATCGCGGCTTGCAATTGCTCGGGCATCTCCGCGAGGATCGCCTCCCTAAGTGCACGCGCCGAACTGATACCGGTGGTTCGTAAACCCGCAACCGGCACATCGGCGCCATACCAGAATACAAGGTAGATGCCTTGCCCGGCGGCATTGGGATGAATGGCGTATCGTTCAGCAAGCTGCGCAGAAGCAGCGGTAAAAAGCCTGCTGCTCCACTGCCCCTTTACCTCAACCACCAGGAGCCGCTGAATGCCTGGAAGTGTCGCGCTCACCGTAATGTCGCACCGGTTTTCGTCGGCCATGTGGCGCTCGATCTCCACGGACAATCCAAGTGCCATCATGCGCGCATACAGCCGGTCCACCACGCGGTTGCGGCCCGTGTTCTCATCGACATGCGCGCCGCCTTCATAGAAGGTGTCGAGTGGGTCGGTTTCGGAGCCGCGTAGCCAGCCCTGAAGCGCTGCCAGTTCCTCGACCATCAGCGCGCGCAGATCCTCAACCGTAGCAACCTGGTGCCGGTCGAGCATCGCAACGATCTGCGCGGGCGACGGCGCTGCGAAATCCCGCAGCGCCAGGGCATGCAGCGTTTCGGCGCGCAGGGTCAGAAGCTGCGCTCTGAAGACATCAAAGCGGGAGTCGCCGAGCATATTGTCTAGCACAGGCAACTTGCGGTCAAGATCCGCGCTACCGATCTTCCAGATCACATCCGTGAAGAATCGGAATGCGCGTTCCCCTGGTGGTGAGCTCGTGCCGAAGCCGTTCGGGAGCGGGACCGGCGGCCACGCGGTAACGAATGTGTCGAGGATGCGGAAGATCGCCTCAGGTGAGAGCGGCAGTTGGTAAGCATTTTCCTTAGCGCCGAACCATCCGATGCGGTCCTGGATGTCAAGAACGACAGCTGGGTCGAGGCGTAATTCAGACCATGCCCGCGAGAGCGACGGAGTCTCGAAGAAAAAGCATTGCAGCGCCCAGAAGCGATGGCGGCGGGCCGCACTCTGATCCTGTTGCGTGTTCTTCCCGCTGTCCGCGACAGGATCGGCAAAGCGCGCATCGATCAGAGCCAGGAGCCGCGCCCGGTCGCCATGCTCGGCTGCCATCTCAAACAGCGTCTCCATCGCGTGCTGCGGCATGAGCGGATAACGCTCAAGCCAGTCGAGCGGCTGAGTTCTCAGGAAGCCCCGGAAACGCGCCTTCCGCTTCAGCCACGCGACGTTCGTCGGCGTCTCTTCGGTCGACACGAGCGCCGGCTCGATGTACGCGGCAATAAATTGGTCTACCGCCGCCTGATCCAGAAAGACAGCGTCCTCAAGGGCTTCCTCGAACGCCTTCTCTTCGGCGTCGTTGTCCATGAATGCTGGCCATGACCCGGCCTCGGTGTAGGCTGCCTTCAGGACGACTGGAGGGAGCGCGGTCAAGTCCGAGCCGTCCCGGAACCGCACGAGGCAATGCGCGTAGAATATCTGGGCCGTCGCCCGGCCTCGCCCGGTGGCTAGGTCCCGCAACGATGGACTGTGCACCATAAGATGCGGGATGCAGTTGCGCAGCGCCTCTGCAGGTGTGGCACCATAGTCCATGTGCGCCAGCTTTTCGGGTTCGAGCAGGTACATGCTCGCGAAGTATCTCGTCCACCCACCGACCAGACCGGCGGCAATTTCTTCGCGGTGTGCGTTGAAGTGCGTTTGGTTCTCCGCATGCACTTGCGCTTCGCGCCGCTGGTACCGTCCGCGGCGAAAGTGCATGTCTCGCCTTTGCTGCTCGCGTTGCAGGCGGGACTGACGCTCCCGCAGTGCCCAGACCCGCATCAGTGCCGGATTGGCCCGTGCGTGCGACCGCTGAAGCGTGCGGATGGGGCTAGCGCGCTGCTCGGTGTTGTGGGGGTTGTGCGGCATCAGCATCACCTGCCAAAGCGCATGATTTCCGGAGGCGATCGCCTTGTCAGCGACTACCGTCATGTCCTCGGCATGGAGCCGGATGCCTGCATGGGTTGTGCTTATATACAGGTCACTCACGGCCTGTTGAGTGGCGTAAAGTGTCTCATGGCTAAAGACTGCCAACCACTGCACCGCCCTTCGCAAGCCGTGATCCTCTTTCAAGTACCGCACAGAGTTACAATTGTCTCCGCCATGATAATCCGAGAAACGAAGTTGGCTAAGCCACTGCCATAGCCGATGAGGATCATGCGGCCCGGTGGCAATTTCGAAATAGCGATCCAGCACGTTACCCACAATCTTGCTGATGCCATTGCGGCATCGGCAGTGCCAGCGTTGACGGGGGGAGCAGGTACAGATGAGCCCCGACGTGAGTTCGTCGAGGGCACTGCGGAGCGTTCCCACATCCAGCGACGTGATCAACGTCTTGATAAAATAGCGGCGCTCGCGTTCGCGATCGCGGGGTTCGTCTTTAGTTGGATAAAGGCTGGCGGCGCCGCGGAGCAACGCAAGCAACTGCTGCAGACTAACACGCTCACCGCCGAGTTCCATCGCCGCGTGAGCGGCGAGATCGAGCGATACGGAAGTTCCTTCCGTGACGAGGGAAGGTACAATAGCTGCGGCGCGGTCCGGATCTGCCATGACCAGGGTGCGGAACGCACTCTTGCGCGGTCCGCGCCCAAGAGGGCCGAACAGAGCGATCCGCTCAAGATCCGGCACGAACATCGCGCCAGCATCTGAGGACGCGACCAACTCGAGTAAAAGATCGCGCATCGTCGCGTCTGCCGCTGCCGGGTCCAGGATTGCCGACGTTGCCTCGCGCACATCATCGTTGAAAAACTGGCCGACATTGAAGCGTCGCCACAGATCCCCGCGCCGAAAGAAAGGGTCATTGCGGGATATCTCGGCCAGCCGTGTCAGCAAGTGTTGTTTGGCCCGCGGTGTCAGACGGGCGGGATCGCCGTTGGCCAGCACCGCATACGGATCGAGGTCGACTAGGGTGTGTTGAATGTCTTCGCCCGACAGCGCCGCGAGCCACCCGAGAAGGCCCCGCAACTCAGTTCGAACGGCACCGGACGGCGCAATGATGGACAGCAGGCGGGTCAGCGAGAGCCGGTCGCCTGCGTCTTGAATGCGGCGGGCGATATACCGGGCGGCACAATACTCGGCCACGATCCTGTGCACGGGCTCATGCCGGTCGTCGCTGTCGGCGGGTTTCAGGAGCCGGGTGTCGACTACGAAACGTCCGTCCTTGCCCGCAACGGACGGCAAAAACGGAAAGTCCTCGTCCTGAAGCGGCTCGATGGTGCTGACGCCAGCGGCGCCGGAGAGCAGCAGCTTCGCAAAGATTTCGTCTCCAACGGCCATGACGCGATCGCGTGGCGGCCGCCCCACAGTCGAGACCGCGTCATTCGCCTCGTGGGCAAGCCGTCTGGTCGCGTCGTCGAAGATGCCGGTCTTCGAGGTGAAAACGTGCCCGCCCTCGATAAAGGCCTCGCCGAGCAATTGCAGGAACTGCGGATTGCCGAGCAGGCCGCCTAGGTCCATCCGGCGCGCCTCCCGGAGGAACCCATCAAAGTCAATTCCCGCGAAAGCCGCCTCGAAAAGCAGGCGCTGCTCATCCTCAGCGAAGGGTTGCAGCCGCACGGTAACGGGTGCAAGGCCGAAACAATCCTCGACATAGCGCGTCCGGCTGTGGTCCCACTCGCTTGACCTCCCGGCAAAGACAGTCACGTCACGCGAAAGGTCCGCTGCCTTCGCGACAATCGCATCGACTGCGACCGGGTCAGTCCGGGCCACCTCGTCCATGGCGTCGATGACAAGGCCCCGGCCGTTCGGCGCGCCTCTATGCCGGAAGATGCTGGCGCGAATGCTAGCTGTCTCGAGGATTCGCGCGAACTCGGCGAGGAGATCGGATTTTCCCGCACCTGGCTCCGCCAGGACAATGAAAACCGATCCCGTTTCGAGCAATGCTCGCTCGGAATAGAGGCGGTCTTCGACGATGAGTGTCCGCAGGATATACACTTGGTCACGCTAGCAAATCAGATCCCGATTTGCGAGAAGAACCTGAATTTATAAACCGAACCAGTACCAATTTTCCGTACGGAAACTGCAGCTCGCTTAGGCCAGACCGAAGCAGAATCCATGGGAACCGTCTTTCAGTTTTGATTTTCGCATCATGGTTCTACGGGAAATATGCACAGTATTACGTCCGCGCAAACGGTCGACGTTCCCGTTCACTACCAGAACTTTCTCAGAGAAGTGTCCGCTGGGCAATCGCAATCGTGCGACTCACAAGCGCGTAAAATTCGTAAAGCAAGTCGATTGGTCCGACTTCCGGGCCAATCATGAAGGTGAAGTTCAAGCCCACTTCGAATTCGAGCTGCTCTAAGCCGGGTGAGCCTCGATAGAACTCAACCGCCTGTCCCGGGATCATCTGGGTGGCCGTCGCATTGCCTGGAGACATGAGGCCCTGATCAAATCCCATGGGAACCGAGCCAGCAGGACCGCCTCCGAAGCTCAGGGCTCCGTCGGCTCCCATGAAGACCATTGGCATTCCGGCCCGCATAGCCAAGCTCAAGCGACCAAGCACGACCGGCAGGATGTAATGATGGTCGTCGGTGTTCCGCACTTCCGAGAGGCGCCAGAAGAGCTCTCTCGCACCAGCGTATGGCTTTAGCCGATCAATCAGCTTTACGGCCTTCTGGGAAAGGCCTTGGAGCCGCTTCGGCGCTTCGCGCCGGTACTTCTGTTCGCTTTCTGCAGACGGAAAGGCAGTTTGTCGGGTGACCGATTGGCCGTTCGCGCGCACCAGATCGGAGATCATGAGGTTCAGGGCAGACCTCATGTTGCTTAAGGCATCGCCAATTATCCCCTCGATGCTCGCTGGGAGCGGATGCTGCATGGTGATGGTGAATACAAGCTCCTTGGTCGAAGGATCGGTGGCCCACGCGAGCTGCCACCGGGCCGCCTCCAAGTAGGACCCGATGGCCTGCTCCAGTTCGATGAGAAGCTGGCGCGCTCGGTCCAGTTTGCCAGCGGCATTCGGGAGAGGACCAGGAACAACGTTCCCAAACTTGCGGGGAGTGGCAGTCACTGGAGCGGGCATCGGTACCAGCTTTAGGACCTCGACACCATCGACGCGGTAGGATGTGCCGCTCGCATCGCGGTTCATCATGACGATGGGCAAGTCGATGTTCCCCTTCTCTGATCATTAAGCACGTACATGGAAAATCTTAAGGCCACCCTGAGCACCCTTAGCAATTTTACGGGTGGATGCGGCTAATACTGGACTATCTTTCGGTATTCCACGATGCTGCCCTCGCGGACGATCCCGAGGCCCTCGTGACCGGCCAGCATACCGACGTGTCGGCTGCGGCAGATCCACAACTCGTCACCGTCGACGGCATCCTGCATCATCTCCGCGATCGTCTCGTCGCACCGAGCGATCATTCTGTCCCGTGACCTGGGGAAATTCCGTCCGTGGCCGTCAACGAAATGGCGGATCACCACGTCCCGGTCCGCCTTCTCGATGGCAACGGGCTCCATTCCTCTCGCCATTTCGGCTTCAGTCGACCTTTCGCGCATCCCGCCACCTCCCCTTCGGCAGGGTGCACACAGGGTGGTCACATCCTGCCTAGTTCCCGTCGAGCGCGCGAGCAATCTCCGGGCGCAAGTTCACGGTATCCCCAAAAAGATTCAGAGGAGACATTCGCCTGGCGCGTGACCATAGGTGACAAAGATTGCGGATTCGAATTAACGTAATTCTTGTCGCCATTCGGGCGTATCTCGGAGGACAGAATGAAACGGAGATTAGCATTTCTGCTTGTCGGAATCTCGTCATCGATCGGTGTGGCTCTGGCTCAGCAGCCCGCCGATATAGGCTTAAGACTTGATTGCCGCGAATGGTCTACCACTAGCGGCCCGGACAAGAATTTCGACTTATCCATCAAGATGCCCGCCAGTGCTATGGAAAGAGGCTATGTCCGAACCGGCGGTGGATGTGCCGTAATTGGCTGGCACCCTGACCGCCCTATCCTGCTGGGCAACAGGCCAGAAGACGCTGATGGTTGGTTTTGCGCCGCGGGAGATCCTCCGGGTTACCCCGTCAATCTGACACTTCAATCGTGGGTTATCGGATGCAGGGTCGAAACTGGCCGTACTTCGAGCGCTGAATAAGGCGCTCTCAAATGTAATCACTCGGGGACGCCTGACCTGGCGCCCCCGCCCGTAACCTCTCGTAACGGCTCTGGTCTTTATCACCGCCACCAAATGAAGAACATGCCGCCGATGCTGCTGCTTGGGGACGCCCTTATCGCGCTCGAAGCTTCGTAGCTCGACTGCCCGCCCTGTCATAGACGTCCTGGAACAGGTGTCGGTGGATCGCCCGCAGGTGCGAGAGGCTGAAATCCCCTTCGGGCACGCCCTCGCGCTCCATCACGAACTCGCGCTCGAAGTACTCGAGTTCGCTGGCGTCGCGCATGTTAAGCCGGTTTTTGAGGACGGTATGGTCAGGCGGATAGCAGTACACGCTATCGCTCATTCAGCGGCGTGGATCATCGCCGCCGACCGTGCGCGCTCCCTGATATGGGAGAGGTGCCTTTCGTGCGACCAGCCCTCGCGCTCGAACCTCGCCGTCTGCTCCGGGCTGGGCGGGCTGTCTTTGATCGCTTGCAGATGCGCGGCCCTCAGGCGGCGCTGCCTTGTTTGCACAAGCGCTTCGTCGGACGAGCCTTTTTCGTCTTTCGTCATCCTTCGATCATACCGGAAACGGCCCCGAATTGCCAGCTTCCAACAGCTTTTCCCGCTGACTCTCGCCGTTTCCGTCCGCCTCCATTTCATGATTCCCCGTCGAGGAAGGAGATTCGCGCCATGGGATCAGCGGTTAAATGCGGATGGACGATGGGGACATGACCGTTGGCATGATTTGATGTCAACCGGCGCCGAGGGCGGCGGCGGTCGCGACCTTGCGCCTGGGCGAGGGCGGTCCTGGACGGGCGCGCGTGCACTGGGCAGGCGCAATGCGTCTTGCTACCGGCCAGGACCAAACGCCGGCCGCCAGGCCGGATGGCTCTCTGCGGCCAATCCGTTCTTATCATTTCGGAAAATCGGGAAATCTGGTCGGAGTGGCAGGATTCGAACCTGCGACCCCATCGTCCCGAACGATGTGCGCTACCAGGCTGCGCTACACTCCGTGACCAGTCGGGGGGGTCTATAGCGCCCGCCTGCCGATCCTGCAAGCGCGTCGTCTCATATTTTCGCGGTCCTGCGTGCTTCCGTTGCACGCCTGGCCGGTTGCGGCTGATTGCAGCCGGCAAAGGGTGCGGCGAGGGGCGGGAAGCGGGGCGGCGGTGGCACGATGCCTGCCGCCGCTGCAAGGGACCCAGGTGGGGTTCAGTAGGGGCTCTGGACGTCGCCGGTCTCGACGTAGACGGTCTTCAGCTGCGAATAATGATGCAGCGCGGCGAGCGAGTTCTCGCGGCCGATGCCCGACTGCTTGACGCCGCCGAAGGGGATTTCCGCCGGCGACAGATTGTAGTGGTTGATCCAGCAGGTGCCTGCCTGCAGGTCGGCGATGACGCGATGGGCGCGCGGCAGGTCGCGCGTGAAGATGCCGGCCGAGAGCCCGAACTCGGTGTCGTTGGCGCGCTCGATCGCCTCCTCTTCCGACGAGAAGCCGAGCACGCTCATCACCGGGCCGAAGATCTCCTCGCAGGCGATGCGCATGTCGTCGACGACGCCCGTAAAGACGGTCGGCTCGACGAAGAAGCCGCCTTCCAGCCCCTGCAGCCGTGGCACGCCGCCGCCGCAGGCAAGCGTCGCGCCCTCGGCCTTGCCGATCTCGATGTAGCCCATCACCTTCTCATGCTGCTGGGCGTTGATCAGCGGCCCCATCTGGGTCTCCGGATCGAGCGGATCGCCGATGCGGATCGCCTTGGTGCGGGTCGTCAGCCGGTCGAGGAAGCGCTCGCGGATGCCGTCCTGCACGAAGACGCGGGTGCCGTTGGAACAGACCTGCCCGGTGGAATAGAAATTGGCGAGAAGCGCCCCGCCGACGGCGTTCTCGACGTCGGCATCGTCGAAGATGATCAGCGGCGACTTGCCGCCGAGTTCCATCGTGGCGTGCTTCATGTGCGAGCCGGCGAGCGCCAGCACCTTGCGGCCGGTGGGCACCGAGCCGGTCAGCGACACCTTGGCCACGACCGGATGCGAGGCGAGCGCGGCGCCGACGTCGCCGAAGCCCTGCACGACGTTGAAGAGCCCGTCGGGCAGGCCGGCCTCGGTGTAGATCTCGGCCAGCGCCAGCGCCGACAGCGGCGTGTTCTCGGACGGCTTGAAGACCATGGCATTGCCCATGGCGAGCGCCGGTCCCGACTTCCACGCTGCGCCCTGGATCGGATAGTTCCAGGCGCCGATGCCGACGCAGACGCCGAGCGCCTCGCGCCGCGTGTAGGCGAAGGGGCCGCCGAGATCGACATAGTCGCCGGTCACCGAAGCGACCGCGCCGCCGAAGAACTCCAGCGCGTCCGCGGCCGAGGCCGGGTCGGCCACCAGCGTCTCCTGGATCGCCTTGCCGGTGTCGAGCGTCTCCAGCCGCGCCAGCACCGCGTTGCGCTCGCGCAGCAGGTCTGAGGCGCGGCGCAGGATGCGGCCGCGCTCGACCGGCTTCAGCCGCGCCCAGGCGCCCTGTGCGGCACGCGCGGCCTCGACGGCGAGCTCCACGATGTTGGGCGTGGCGGCATGGACGCGCGCGATCACCTCGCCCGTCGCCGGGTAGATGACGTCCATCGGCCGCCCGCCCTCGTCCTCGACGAAGCGGCCGTTGATGTAGTGCGAGGCTTTGGGCTGGGCGTTCATTCCGGTTCTCCCTGGCGCGCGCGGCCGCGCGTTCAACTCAGTTCTGTTCGACGGTCAGGCCGTTCTCGTTGATCTTGATCTCGACGCCAGACGGCTTCGATTCCTCGCGCAGGACATAGATGCCAAGGGCGATGACGGCCACGACCAGCGCGCCGATGACGAGATAGAGTGTGTTGTTTCGCATTGCGGTCTCCGATCTGTTGAAGCCGCACTTATCCTGCCCGCGCTCGAACCGGAAGACGGCGCGGGACAGCGGACCGCCTGGCGCTCAGCGTCTGTGTCGTACGATATGGTTGCTTCCATTGCAGCACCTGTACCGCATGTGGTACAGGCTTCTTCATGAAGCGGATCGTCGCCCGGTTCTTCAGGCAGGATTCTGGACGAGAGCCGGTGCGCGACTGGCTGCTCGACCTGGAGCCGGCCGACCGGAAGATCATCGGCAAGGACATCGCGACGGTGGAGTATGGCTGGCCGCTCGGGATGCCAGTCTGCCGGGCTCTGCGTGATGGGGTGCATGAGACGCGATCCACGATCCGGTCGGGAAAGGTCGAGGCGAGGGTCTATTTCCTGGTCGACGACGGCGTGATGGTCCTGCTTCACGCGGCCGCCGGCAAGGACCGGCAGAAGGACGACATCGAACGGGCGCTGGTCCGGGCAGCGAGCCACCATGGCCGCAACGCCTGAGGGCCGCGCGTGAACGGAACGAGGAGCGACGGAATGGTCAATGCGCATGAGACGATCGGCAGCAGCCTCGAGGACCTGCTCGACGGCACGGGAGAGCGCGAGGAAGTCTATGAGGAGGCCATCAAGCGCGTCATCGCCTGGCAGCTGGAGGCGGCCCGCAAGGCGGCGGGCCTCTCCAAGTCCGACGTCGCCGGCAAGCTCGGCACGAGCCGCTCGCAGCTCGAACGGATACTCGACCCGACCAACCCCGCCGTGTCGCTCGCCGTTCTGGACCGCGCGGCGCGCGCGGTCGGCAAGCGACTCAAGGTCGAGATCGTCGATCCCTGAGGCGAGGGCGGCTGCGAGCCTCACCGGTCGCTGACCTGCCAGCGCGGGTTGATCCAGGGCTCCTGGTTCGACGGCGGCAGCGGCGTGCGGCCGAGGATGTGGTCGGCGGCCTTCTCGCCGGTCATGATCGACGGGCCGTTGAGATTGCCGTTGGTGATGCGCGGGAAGATCGAGGAATCGGCGACGCGGAGCCCCTCGACGCCGATCACCCGGCATTCCGGATCGACGACGCTCATCGGATCGTCGGCGCGGCCCATGCGGCAGGTGCCGCAGGGATGGTAGGCGCTCTCGACATGCGCGCGGATGAAATCGTCGAGCTGGTCGTCGCTCTGGACGTGGGCGCCGGGCGACAGCTCGCGGCCGCGATAAGGGTCGAAGGCCTTCTGGCCGAAGATCTCGCGCGTCAGGCGGATGCAGTGGCGGAAATCGGTCCAGTCGTCGGGATGCGACATGTAGTTGAAGCGGATCTCCGCCTTGGCCGACGGGTCGGGCGAGCGCAGCGTCACCGCCCCGCGCGATTTCGAGCGCATCGGCCCGACATGGGCCTGGAAGCCGTGCATCTTCGCCGCCGCCTTGCCGTCGTAGCGGATCGCGGCGGGCAGGAAATGGTACTGGATGTCGGGATAGTCGACGCCCGCCTTCGAGCGGACGAAGGCGGCCGCCTCGAAATGGTTGGTCGCGCCGAGACCGGACTTGAACAAGAGCCACTGCAGCCCGATCCGCGCCTTCGACAGCGGGTTGAGCACCGAATAGAGCGTGATCGGCTGGATGGATTCCTGCTGGATGTAGAGTTCGAGATGGTCCTGCAGGTTCTGTCCGACGCCCTTGCGGTCGGCGACGATTTCGATGCCGCGGTCCTTCAGATGCGCGGCCGGGCCGATGCCCGACAGCATCAGCAGCTTGGGCGAGTTGATCGAAGAGGCGGCGAGGATCACCTCGCGCCGCGCCCGCACGATCTTGTCTGGTCCGCGCAGGCCGATCTCGACCCCCACCGCACGGCGGTTCTCCATCACCACGCGGCGGGCCAGCCCGTTGACGAGCCGCACGTTCCCCCGCTTCAGCGCCGGCCGCAGATAGGCATTGGCGGCCGACCAGCGGCGGCCGAGATGGATCGTCTGCTCCATCGGGCCGAAGCCTTCCTGCTGGCGGCCATTGTAGTCCTCGGTGATCTCGAAGCCCGCCTCGCGGCCGGCCTCGGTGAAGACCTGGTAGAGCGGGTTCTGGCGCGTGCCGCGGCGCACGTGCAGCGGGCCGTCGGTGCCGCGCCAGCCCTCCTCGCCGCCATGCGAATGCTCCATGCGCTTGAAGTAGGGCAGGACGGCGGTATAGCCCCAGCCGGTGGCGCCGGCTTCCGCCCAGTGGTCGAAGTCGCGCGCGTGGCCGCGCACATAGACCATGCCGTTGATCGACGACGAGCCGCCGATCACCTTGCCGCGCGGCGTGGCGAGCACGCGCCCGCCGAGATGCGGCTCGGGTTCGGTCGACAGGCCCCAGTCGTAGAGGCTCATGTTCATCGGGAAGGACAGGGCCGACGGCATCTGGATCAGCGGCCCCATGTCGGTGCCGCCATATTCGATGACGATGACGGAGTTCTTCCCGTCCTCGGACAGGCGGTAGGCCAGCGCGCAGCCGGCGGAGCCGGCGCCCACGATGACGTAGTCGGCTTCAAGCATGGTTCGGACCCGGGCAGGACTGGTCGTCACGCATCGGCGACGTGCTTCAGGAAATCGGCGAGCGCGATGTTGCCGCCGGTGGCGATGACGAGCACGGTCCTGCCGGCGACGTCGGCTTTGCCCGACAGCAGCGCGGCGAGCGAGGCGGCGCCGGACGGCTCCAGCACCAGCTTCAGCCGCTCGAAGGCGATGCGCATGGCACTGCGCACGGCCGCATCCGACACGGCGATGCCCTCGACGCCGGCGGCCCGCACCGCTTCGAAGGGCGCATCGCCCGGCCGTCGTGCCATCAGCCCGTCGCAGATCGTGCTCGGCCCGACCGGCGTCGCCTCGATCGAGCCGTGGGCGAGCGAGCGGCCCATGCCGTCGAAGCCTTCCGGCTCGACGGCGAGGATGCGGGTCTGCGGCGAAAGGTAGTGGAAGGCGAGCGACACGCCGCCGATCAGCCCGCCGCCGCCGACCGAGCAGAAGACGATGTCGGCCGCAGCCCCCTTGGCCGCGAGCTGTTCCAGTGCCTCGAGCCCGGCCGCCGCCTGGCCGGCGACGATTTCCGGATCGTCGAAGGGATGCAGCAGCGTCAGCTTCTCCTCTTCGGCGATCGCGCGGGCCTTCTCGGAGGCGACCTCCTCGCGGGCGCGGGTGCCGTGCTCGGTCAGCACCACGCGCGCGCCGTAGCCGGCCGTCGCTTCGCGCTTGGCGGCGGGAACGTCGATCGGCATGACGATGGTGACGGGAATGCCGAGCGCCTCGCCGGCCGCCGCAAGGCCCTGCGCGAAATTGCCCGACGAATAGGCGACGACGCCGCGTGCGGCCGCTTCCGGCGACAATTGCTTCAGCCGCCAGTAGGCGCCGCGCGCCTTGAAGGAGCCGGCCCATTGCAGCGATTCCGGCTTGACGAAGACGCGCGCCGCGCCGGTGCGTTTGGCGAGCGCTGCGGATTCGAGCAGCGGCGTGGTCTGGGTGGCCTCACGGGTGACGGCATGGGCGCGCTGCAGGTGGTCGAGCGACGGGATCATCTCATTCTCCCCTCGGAAACCGCTTGGCTTCCTCCAGCACGTTGAGATCCATGTGGTTGCGCATGTAGCGCTCGGAGGCCTGGCGCAGCGGCTGGAAGTCCCAGGGGTAGTAGGAGCCGTTGCGCAGCGCCGGGTAGACCACCCAGCGGCGCGCCTGGCTCTCGCGCACCTCGGCGTCGAAACGCGCCATGTCCCAGCGCGCCCGCACCATGCCCATGCAGCGCGCCACGGTTTCGGCATGCACAGGGTCGGCGGCGAGGTTGGTCAGCTCCAGCGGGTCGGCGGCGAGGTCGAAGAGCTGCCGCGGGTCGATTTCGCAATGGACGAACTTGAAGCGCCCGTCGCGGATCGCCACCAGCGGCGCCTGCGAGCCCTCTGCGGCATATTCCATCAGCACCGGCGTCGAGCGAGGCACGCCCGAGAGCTGCGGCACGAGCGAGATGCCGTCGGTCCAGGGCATGATGGACGCCATGTCGATGCCGGCGAGGTCGCACAGCGTCGGCAGGACGTCGAGGTTGGAGGCCGGAGCATCGATGCGCCCGGCCGCGATGCCCTTGCCGGCGAGCATCAGCGGCACCCGCGCCGAGCCCTCGTAGAAGCACATCTTGAACCACAATCCGCGCTCGCCCAGCATGTCGCCGTGATCGGAGGCAAACAGGATCAGCGTGTCGTCGAGCATGCGCGTGCGGGCAAGCACGTCGATCAGCTCGCCGACCTTGTCGTCGAGATAGGAGATGTTGGCGAAATAGCCCTGCCGCGCCCGCCGCACCATGTCGGGCGTGATGTCGAAGGAGGGGTAGTCGCTGGCGACGTAGAGGCGCTGCGAATGCGGGTCCTGCTGTTCGTAGGGGATGAAACCGACCTCCGGCTCCAGTGCAGGGCAGCCGTCGTACAGGTCCCAGTATTTCCGCCGCGCGACATAGGGATCGTGCGGATGGGTGAAGGAGACGGTGAGGCACCAGGGACGGCGCTCGGCGTCGGTCGAATGCCTTGCGTGCTCGTAGAGACGCTGCGTCGCCAGGAAGCAGACCTCGTCGTCATACTCCATCTGGTTGGTGATCTCGGCGACGCCCGCACCCGTGACCGAGCCGAGATTGTGATACCACCAGTCGATGCGCTCGCCGGGCTTGCGGTAGTCCGGCGTCCAGCCGAAATCGGCCGGATAGATGTCGGTCGTCAGCCGCTCCTCGAAGCCGTGCAGCTGGTCGGGACCGACGAAGTGCATCTTGCCCGACAGGCAGGTGTGGTAGCCGGCGGCGCGCAGATGGTGGGCGAAGGTGGGGATCGACGAGGGGAACTCGGCGGCATTGTCGTAGACGCGCGTGCGCGACGGCAGCTGCCCGCTCATGAAGGCCGCGCGGCCCGGCGCGCAGAGCGGCGAGGCGGTGTAGTTGTTGACGAAGCGCGCCGAGCGCTGCGCCAGCGCCTTGAGATGCGGCGCGTGCAGGAAATCGGCCGGCCCGTCGGGAAACAGCGTCCCGTTCAGCTGGTCGACCATGACGACGAGGATGTTGGGGCGGGTCATCGCGGCTCCTTCGTCGTCGCGAGCTTCATGTCGAGATAGTCTTCCACCAGCCTGGTGGCGGCGGAAGCATCCGGCGGCTGGTCCTTCAGCGCGTGGCGGATGTAGAGCCCGTCGATCATGGCCGCGATGCCCTCCGCGGCGCGGACAGCGGCCGGCCGGTCGAGGAGGCGGACGAGCCCGCTCATCAGGTTCGAGTGGAGCCGCCGCGCATAGACCCTGAGCAGCCGCCGCATCTCGGGCGAGCGCTGCGCCTCGACATAGAAGGCGAGCCAGGCGGCGGTGATCTCGGGTCGGAACTGCTTGTCGGAGAAGTTGACGGCGATGACCGCCGCGATGCGCTCGCGCGGCGTGCGGGCATCCGCCAGGGCGGCGCGGCAATCGGCGCCCAGTTCGGACAGCAGATGGCGCATCGTGGCCTGCAGCAGGTCCGTCTTGGCGCCGAAATAATGATGCGCGAGCGCGGAGGAGACGCCCGCGATGCCTGCGATCTCCGACATCGTCACGTCGACGGAGCCACGCTCGCCGATCGCGGTGATGGTGGCGTCGATCAGCGCCCTGCGGCGCACCGGCTGCATTCCGACCTTGGGCATCTGCGGCTCCGTGGATGCCCGAGGCTAGATTTGATTGACGCATCAATCAAGAAAAAACGAGCGGACTCATCGCCGGGGCAGCGAGCGCGGTACGGATGCCGTGCGCGAAGGCAGACGGTCGTTCTGCGTTCACATGCGCGATCGTTGCGCCGTTGCCCTGCGGACGGGCAGGAAAGGGGTGCGGGCGGAAGAACATCTATGCCCGCCCTGAAGCAAAAGTCCGGATTTTCGGCACGTCGGGTGTTCAAACTGATGAAAAAGACAGCAGGAAAAATCCGTTTGCATTGATGATTGACAGGACTCGGGCACGTATCGCAGTCTTGCGAAAAGGGCGGATGTCGCCAGTTCAATAAAAATCCGGACGCTGCAAGTCGTGGCGTCGAACGTTGTTGCGCGCGGTCGATGCCGCGCGGACGGTTGTGCTGTTTCAAAGGGGTGTACCATGGACTTCAAACGCTTCGCGCCACGCTTCGCAGCGGCGGGCGCCTTGGCCCTGTTCGCCGCCATCGCTCCCGCCGCGGCGGACTTCGCTGCGGTCGGGAACCCGAAGCCGGCCGTGATTCTGTTCGGACCGACCAATGACGGCGGCTGGTCGCAGGCAATCGACGAGGCGCGCCAGAAGCTGGAAGGCGACCTCGGGCTGAAGATCCCGCAGGCAGCCGAAGTGCCGGAATCGGCCACCGCCATCCGCCCGGCGGCGGAACTCTTCATCGAGCGCGGCGCCAACATCGTGATCGGCTCCGCCTTCGGCTACTCCGACACCTTCGCCACGCTCGCCGAGCAGTTCCCGGAGGTCGTGTTCATCAATCCCGCGGGAACGACCAACGGCAAGAACCTGAAGAGCGTCTACGGCCGCACCTACGAGACGCACTATCTGTGCGGCATGGTGGCGGGCGGGCTGACCAAGTCGAACAAGATCGGCTTCGTCGCGGCCAATCCCTTCGGCCTCGTCAACTGGACCGTCAACGCCTACCTGCTCGGCGCCCGCCAGGTGAATCCGAACGTCGAACTGTCGGTCGTCTTCACCGGCGCCTGGGGCGATCCGGTCAAGGAGCGCGCGGCCGCCGAGGCGCTGATCGAGCAGGGTGCGGACGTGCTCGGCCAGCACGTCGACACCCCCACGGTGCAGATCGTGGCGGCGGAGAAGGGCGTCTACGGCACCGGCCACCACCGCGACCTGTCGGAGTTCAGCAGCGCCACCCAGTGCTCGTCGGTCTGGACCTGGGAACGCTTCCTGAAGCCCGAGATCGAGAAGATCGCCGCCGGCACCTTCGAGGCCACCCCCTATGGCGCATTCCTCTCCATCAAGGAGGGCGCTATCGACATCGCCTGCTGCGGTCCGGCCGTCTCCGACGAGTTGAAGGCGAAGGTGATGGCCGAGCGCGAGGCGATCCTCGCCGGCAAGCAGATCTTCGCCGGCCCGCTGGCCGACCGCGACGGCAAGGAACGCGTGGCGGCCGGCGCGACGCTCGGCGACGGAGACCTCTGGGGCATGGACTGGTTCGTGGCAGGCGTGAGCGGGCAGTAGCCATACGCTCCCCTTTGGTTGCGGTAGTGCCGACATGACCGATGCGATCGCTTTGCGTGGAGTCTCCAAGAGCTTCGGCGGCTTCAAGGCGCTGGACGGCGTGGACTTCACCGCCCGCACCGGCGAGGTTCACGCCCTGCTCGGCGAGAACGGCGCCGGCAAGTCGACGCTGATGAACATCGCCGCCGGCCTCTATGCGCCCGACGAGGGTCGGATCGAGATCGGCGGCGAGAGCGTCCGGCTGTCGGGAGCCCGCGAGGCCGCCGCGCGCGGCGTGGGCATGGTGCACCAGCACTTCAAGCTGGTGCGCGCCTTTTCCGTGCTGGAGAACATCTGCCTGTTCAATCCCGGGCGGTCGTCGGCCGAGATCGCCAAGCAGGCGACGGAGCTTGCCGGCCGCATGGGCTTCGAGGTCGGGCTGTCGCAGCGGGTCGGCGACCTCGGCATCGCCGAGCAGCATCGGATCGAGATCCTCAAGGTGCTGGTGGCCGGCGCCCGCATCGTGATCCTGGACGAGCCGACCGCCGTGCTGGGCGAGGCGGAGGGGCGGGTGCTGATGGGACTGGTGCGCGGGCTGGCCGAGGCCGGCCGCGCCGTCATCCTCGTCACCCACAAGCTGCACGAGGCGCTCGACCATTCCGACCGCATCACGGTCATGCGCGGCGGCCGCAGGATGGCCGAGGCGCGGCCGGCCGATCTCGACCCGTCGCGGCTGACGACGATGATCGTCGGCGAGCAGATCGTGGAACGACCGTCGCCCTCGAAGGCGATCGGCGCGACGCGCCTGCGCCTGGAGGACGTGCACCGCCCCGGCGAGGACGGACGCCGCGGCCTCGAGGGCATCTCCTTCGAGGTGCGCGGCGGCGAGATCTACGGCATGGCCGGCGTGTCCGGGAATGGCCAGAACCAGCTCGCCGAGGTGATCGCCGGCCTGGCGGAGCCCGAGGCGGGGCAGGTTGCGATGGGCGACGGCGCCGGCCTGAACCCCGCCCCGCCGCTGAAGCAGCGGAGGGCGCGGCTCGCCTTCATTCCCGTCGACCGCTACCGCCACGCGCTGGCCGGAGGGGTGGGCGTGACGGAGAATTACGCGGTCAAGGGCACGCTCGCCGGCCGCTACGGGTCGTGGCTGCGCTTCGACCGCAAGGCGGCACGCGCGGCGACGCGGGCGGCGATCGGCGCCTTCGACGTGCGCGGCGTGCGCAGCCCCGGCCAGCGCGCCGCACTCCTGTCGGGCGGCAATGCGCAGAAGCTGGTGATCGCGCGCGAGTTTGCCGACGAGCCGGCCGTGGTGCTGGCGCACAGCCCCTCGCGCGGTCTCGACGTGCGCGCCACCAAGGCCGTGCACGACCGCCTGCGGGAGGCGCGCGACCGGGGCGCCGCCGTCATCCTGATGAGCGAGGACCTGGACGAGATCCTGCTGCTTTCCGACCGGATCGGCGTGCTGAACGGCGGCCGCATCGCGGCCGAGTTCGCCGCACCGCCGACCGGGCGGCGATCGGCGCGGCGATGGTTTCGCACGAGGCGGCATCATGAGCGACGCACCGCTTGCCGCAGACGCAGGTCTGGGCGCTCCGGCCGGGGCGGGGAAAGGCCGCGGCCTGCGGCCCGCGTTTCAGCTGGTCCCCTTCCTGGAGGTGCGCCAGAGCGTGTCGGAGGGCTACCGCATCGCGGTCTATGCGGCGAGCCTCACGGTCGCCGCGCTGGCTTCGGTGGCGCTGCTCGCCTTCTCGGGCGTCGCGCCCGCCGATCTGGCGCGCGAGATCGCGACCGTCGGCTTCGGCTCGCCGCGGGCGCTGGGCTCGGTGCTGGCGCAGACCGCTCCGCTCGCCATCGGCGGGCTCGCCACGGCGATCGCCTTCCGCGCCGGTTTCTGGAACATCGGGCTCGAGGGCCAGATGATCCTCGGCGCCATCTTCGCGGCCTTCGTGGCGATCCACGACGTCGGACCGGAGAGCCTGCGCATCGTGCTCATGGCGCTCGCCGCCTGCGCCGGCGGCATGCTGTGGATCGCCGGGCCGGGTTTCCTCAAGCAGCGCCTCGGGGTCAACGAGGTGATCAGCACGCTGCTCCTGAACTACGTCGCCTTCAACCTCCTGCTGCACCTGCTCTACGGGCCGTGGAAGGACCCGGTCTC
Organism: Aquibium sp. ELW1220; assembly: GCF_030398385.1. GTDB lineage: Bacteria > Pseudomonadota > Alphaproteobacteria > Rhizobiales > Rhizobiaceae > Aquibium. The sequence continues at coordinate 32,053 of NZ_JAOAOQ010000044.1, forward strand.
GGCCTTCCCGCACACGCAGCAGTTCGAGACCTTCGAACGCCTCGCGCCGCTCGGCTGGCAGAACCTGACGCTGGCGCTGCCGCTGGCCATCGCGGCCGTGCTCGTCGCCTGGTGGGCGCTCTCCTTCAGCCGCTTCGGCTACCTCGTCGACCTGATGCGCGCGAACCGCGAGATGGCGCGGGCCGTCGGCGTGCCGGTGGTAGCGCTGTCGACAGTGGCGATCCTCGCCTCCGGCGCCGTCGGCGGGCTCGCCGGCTTCGCGATCGCGGCCGGGATCGAATTCCGCACCACGCAGAACTTCTTCGTCGGCTATCTCTTCTCCGGCGTCCTCATCGCCTTCATCGCCCGCAACCACCCGCTCGGCGTGCTGTTCGTGTCCTTTGCCATGGCGGTGCTGCTGCTGCTCGGCCAGAGCCTGCAGGTCTTCTTCGGCATCCCCGCGGCGCTGGTGCAGCTGGTGCAGGCGATCTTCATCCTCTGCGTGGCGGCGTCGGAATTCTTCCTCACCTACCGCATGCACTGGCGGAGCGCGTCGTGACCGAGTTCCTCTTCAACTGGGTGGCGATCGTTCCGAGCTTCGCGGTGCCCTTCGCACTGGCGGCGCTGGGGCTGATCATCTGCGAACAGGCGGGCGTGCTGAGCCTCGGCGCGGAAGGCTTCATGCTGGTCGGCGCGCTGGCCGGCGTCGGGTTGATGATCGGCGGCGCCTCGCCGGAGGCCGCGCTTGCGGGCGCGGCGCTCGCGGGCGCCGGGCTGGGCCTCGTCTTCGCGTTCCTGGCCGCGAGCCTGAGGATCAACCACGTCATCGCCGGTCTGGCGCTGGTCTTCTCGGCACAGGCGCTGACCAGCTACGTCGCGACCAGCCAGAAATGGACCAACAAGGCGATCGGCGGCCTGCAGCCGGTCTTCCTCGGCCAGGACATCGTGGCCTTCGCCACGCCTGTCCTCTTTCTCGCGGTCGTGTGGGTGCTCTACCGCACGCGGGCCGGACTGGCGCTGCGGGCGGTGGGCCAGAACCCGGCGGCGGCCGACGCCGCGGGCATCGACGTGACCACGGTGCGCATCCTGGCGGTCGTCGCCGGCGCCGCGCTGATCGGTCTGGCCGGCGGCTACCTGACGCTCGCCGTCACGCGGATCTGGGTCGACAACGTGGTCGGCGGCCGCGGCTGGATCGCCATCGCGCTGGTCATCTTCGCCCGCTGGCACCCCTGGCGGGCGCTCGCCGGTGCCGTGCTCTTCGGCTGCATCGAGGCGCTGATCCCGCGGCTCGCGGCGGCCGGCGTCGACGTGCCCCGCTACCTGCTCCTGATGACGCCCTACCTCGTCACGCTGCTCGTCATGGTGTGGACCGCGGCCCGGCTGCGCGACCGCTCCGCCCAGCCGGCAGCACTCGGCATCCACCACATCCGCGAAGAGCGGACCTGACCTCCAACCATCTTCAACCCAAGGGAGAGACGATCATGATCATCTACGAACCGCCCCAGCCCGCCACCTCGGTGCCGCTGATCGACCTCGCCGACAGCTTCTCGGACGACATCGAGAAGCGGAAGAAGGTCGCCTGGGAAATCCACAAGGCCTGCGTCGACCCGGGCTTCTTCTACATCACCAACCACGGCATCCCGCAGCAGGTGATGGACGACCAGCTGGCGCTGGCGGCGAAGTTCTTCGAGCTGCCGCTGGAGGAGAAGATGGCGATGGATTCGCGCTTCCAGTCCTCCACGCGCGGCTATGAGCCGATGGCCGCCCAGACGCTGGACGAGGGCTCGCCGCCCGACCTGAAGGAAGGCTTCATGTCGAGCGTCAACGCCGACGAGAACCACCGCTACACGAAGCTCCAGGTCCCGGGCACCGGGCTTAACCAGTGGCCGCCGAGCTTCCCGGAGTTCAAGGTGCAGTACGAGGCCTATGTCGAGAAGGCGCTCGACCTCGGCCGGCACGTGGCGCGCCTGATCGCGCTCTCGCTGGAACTGCCGGAGGATTATTTCGACGCCGGCCTCGAGGAGCCGCTGCATTACTGCCGCATCCTGAAATATCCGCCGATGCCGAAGGACGCCAAGCGCAATCAGCTCGGCGCCGGCGCGCACACCGACTGGGGGCTGATCACGCTGCTGCTGCAGGACGATGTCGGCGGGCTCCAGGTGCGCAGCGCGTCGGGCGACTGGCTGGCCGCTCCGCCGATCCGCGGCGCCTACATCGTCAATCTCGGCGAGATGCTTCCCGTCATCACCAACGATGCCTACAAGGCCACCATGCACCGGGTGCTGAACAACACCAGCGACAAGGTGCGCTATTCCTGCCCGACCTTCGTCGACCCGGAATATTTCTACAAGGTGAAGTGCGCCGAGACCTGCCTTGGCCCGGACGGCACGGCGAAACATCCGGAGATGACGGCGGGCGAGCACCTGCGCGCGCAGTTCCAGAAGACCTTCGGCATCGCCGCGTGAGGCCCGCCCGATGAACCTCCTGATGCAGGTGAGCCTCTTCTCGGCGGACTTCGTGGCGCTGTCGGAATTCTACCGGGATGTCTTCGACCTCCCGGAGAATGTCGGTCTGCGCTCCGACGTCTTCCGCGGCTACATGTCGGGCGAGTGCATGATCGGCTTCAGCGCGCTGGCGGCCTACGACATGCTGGGCCTGGACGAACGCAAGGCGGGCGAGGGCGACCAGACCGCGCTGACCTTCCGCTTCGACACCAAGGCCGATCTCGACGCCGCCATCGCGATGGCCGAGGGCAGGGGCGCGACACTCGTGAAGCCGCAGTTCACGACCTACTACGGCTGGTACATGGCCGTGCTGCGCGATCCCGACGGCAACGCGCTGCGGCTCGCCTGCCCGACGCCCTGAACGGGCGATCGACGATCGGCCGGCCCGGCGTCCGTGAAGGGCGCCGGGCCTTGCCTTGCAGGCCTGCCGGCAGCCCGGCAGCCCTTCCAATCGAAAGGAGCGTCCCGTGAAAGCCATCGTCCGCGGTGTCGAGAAGGAGATTCCGGACGTGCCGTTCCGCGACTGGTGCTCGCGGCACGACTGCGCGGTGGTGTCGATCGACATGCATCTCGGGCACCTGTCGGAGGATCCGATGTGTCCGTGCCCCGCGCCGCGCGGACGCGAGATCATCGCGCCGGTCGACGCCTTCCACCGCCGGGCGCGGGCGCTGGGCGTGCCGATCGTCCATGTGCGCTCGACGCTGCGCAAGACCGGCGAGGACGATCTGAAGGGTCGGCATCCGGCGGCCTGGCGCACCCTGGTGCAGCTCTATGCCGACCCGATCCCCGGCATCGCCGAGCACGCGATCGAGGGCTCGCGCTGGACCGAATTCGCCACCGAGGTGCTCGACACCGACCTGATCGTCCAGACCAAGCGCCGGCTGTCGCCTTTCTACCCGACCGACCTCGACTTCCTGCTGCGCTCGATGGGCGTGAAGCGCGTCGTCTTCAACGGCGGCATGACCGACTGCTGCGTGCTCAATGCCACGTTCGACGCCTCCAACCTCGGCTACCGCGTCTGCGTGGCGGCAGACCTGGTGCGCGGATCGGACGAGGAACTGGAGACCGCCGCGCTGTCGATCGTCTCCTATCACACCGGGCTCGTCATGAAGGCGGATGAGATCCTGGCGGTCTGGGAGGCCGAAGGCTGAGCGACCGCGCGCGCCGGCGGACCACGCCGCATCGCGGGTCCGCTATTGCCGCATCCGGGCCGGAACGGCAAAGGGGCCGCCGATGGCGACCCCCCTGCTGCAGAGTGGTGGCGGACAGCGATCAGTCGAGATCGCCGACCACGTCGCACAGGCGCTGCATCGACGCCATGTTGACGCCGGCGCCGGCATCCATGCTGCCGGTGGCCGACGTGCCGTCCTGCGCCGTGCTGGCGGTCGTGTCGGTCGACACGCCACCCGAAGCGCCGGCGGTGCCGGTCGTGGCGCCGGCCGTCGTGTCGGTGGAGGTGCCGGCGGCGGTGTCGGCCGTCGTGCTCGGCGTGGCGTCGCCCGTGATGCTCGGGCTGGTCGTGGTGCCGGCGGTGGCGCCGGTGCCGGTGGTGGCGCCGGCCGTGCCGTCCGTGGAGGTTCCCGACGCGGTGCCGCCCGACGACATGGTCGAGCCCGAAGCCGACGCGGTGTCCATGGTGTCGCAATAGCTGGTCACCTGGGTCTTCTGCTCGTCGGAGAGGCCGTCCCAGCTGGCGCTGATCTCGTCTTCCGTGCGCAGCGTGCCGAGGGCGGAATCGCTGAAGAAGGCATTGCCGAGTTCCTCGTTCCATCCCTGGGGCATGGACGAAGACATGGCGCTGGAATTTGCGGTGTCCGTGGTGGTCGTGGCGGTCTGGGCAAGCGCGGGAGCACACAGCATCAGCGCGACGGCGGTGGCCGTCATCATCCTGGTCTTCATGGCTTTCCTGTCCTTTTTTCGTTGTTGCGCCTGCTTGAGCAAGCGTCCTCCCGAACCGGCATCCGTGTCCCGTGTTCCCGCACCCCGCGAAAAATTCGCCATGCAATTCGATGGCGGACGCCGGTCCCGCGCGGGCGCCGGAGGAACATTCCCGCCGCGTCGTCCGTTGCGCCTGCGACTTCGATCCGGAGGCGACCGACCGCATGGACCAACAGACGACGCGCGCGCAGCGACACCGTCCGGCCGACCCGGGTGTCGTGATCGTCGGCGCCGGTTTTGCCGGGCTGGAGGTGGCGAAGGAACTGGGCCGCGCGGGCATCGGCGTGACCGTGATCGACCGCGAGAACCACCATCTGTTCCAGCCGCTGCTCTACCAGGTCGCGACTGCGGGGCTCTCGGCCGCCGACATCGCCGAACCGATCCGCAAGGTGCTGCGCGGCCACGACAGCGTCCAGGTGCTGCTGGGGGAGGTGGAAGCCATCGACCCGGCGGCGCGGCGGGTCCGGCTGGCAGGCGGTCCGAGCCTCCCCTACGAGGTGCTCGTCCTGGCGGCCGGCGCGGTCGACAGCCATTTCGGCCATGACGAGTGGAAGCCCCATCTGCTGGGGCTCAAGTCGCTCGCGAACGCGCAGTCCATCCGCTCGCGGGTCCTGCTCGCCTTCGAGCAGGCCGAACGAAGCCTGGATCCGGTCGAGCAGCAGCGCCTGATGACGATCGCCATCGTCGGCGGCGGCCCGACGGGGGTGGAACTCGCCGGGTCTCTGGCCGAACTCTGTCGCCACACGCTCGCCGACGACTTCCGCAACATCGCGCCCGAACACGCACGCATCATGCTGATCGAGGCGGGGCCGCGCCTGCTCGCGGGCTTTTCGCAGGAGGCCTCCCGCTATGCTGAGAAGCGCCTGCGCAAGCTCGGTGTCGAGGTGCTGACAAATACCGCGGTCGAGGACGTGCGCGCGGGCTCGGTTCGCATCTCCGGCAGCGACGTCGCCGTCGGGCACACGCTGTGGGCCGCAGGCGTCGCCGCCTCGCCGCTGGCCGCCATGCTGGGGGTCGAGACCGACAAGGGCGGACGCGTCCTCGTCGATCAGACGCTTGCCGTGCCCGGCCTGCCCGGCGTCTACGCTCTCGGCGACCTGGCCCATTGCCCTGGACCGGACGGCAAGCCGGTGCCGGGCCTCGCGCAGGTGGCCAAGCAGCAGGGTCGCCATCTCGGGCGCGGCCTCGTGCGCCACATCCGCGACGGCGCGCCGCTGGAACCGTTCCGCTATCGCGGCCGCGGCAACACCGCGATCGTCGGCCGCAACGCCGCCGTCTTCGAGCAGGGTCGCTTCAAGGTCCGCGGCTGGTTCGCCTGGTTCGCCTGGGTGGTCATCCACGTCTATCTGCTCGTCGGGTTCCAGAACCGCATCCGGGTCTCGGTCCAGTGGCTCTGGCGCTACATGACCTATGAGCGCGGCGCCCGCCTGGTGACGGAAAAGGATCGGCAGCAGGGGTGAGGCCCGGCGGTCGCGAGGTGCCCCGCCGCGTTGCGCATTTCTGCACTTTCCCCTGTGCGCGCCTTCAATCGGTTCAGGCTTGAACAGTTCCTTGCCGCTCGCCACATTTCTTGTATCGTGCGACAAGAGGTTCCGCAGGGAGAGACATCCATGACCGCTGCCATCGTTGGCTGGGCGCATTCGCGCTTCGGCAAGCTCGAGGACGAGACGCTCGAGAGCCTGATCGTCAAGGTCGCGACCGAGGCGCTGGAGCATGCCGGCATCGGCCCCGACGACGTCGACGAGATCGTGCTCGGCCATTTCAACGCCGGCTTCTCAGCCCAGGAATTCACCGCGAGCCTCGTGCTGCAGGCCGACGACCGGCTGCGCTTCAAGCCGGCGACGCGGGTGGAGAACGCCTGCGCCACCGGGTCGGCCGCCGTGCGGCAGGGCATCCGCGCCATCGACGCCAACGCCGCGCGAATCGTGCTCGTGGTCGGCGCCGAGCAGATGACGAAGACGCCGGGATCCGAGGTCGGCAGGAACCTGCTGCGCGCGTCCTACCTGCCCGAGGACGGCGACACGCCGGCGGGCTTTGCCGGCGTGTTCGGCAAGATTGCGGCCGCCTATTTCCAGCGCCATGGCGACCAGTCCGACGCGCTCGCCCGCATCGCCGCCAAGAACCACAAGAACGGCGTCGACAATCCCTACGCCCAGATGCGCAAGGATTTCGGCTACGAGTTCTGCCGCGCCGAGAGCGAGAAGAACCCCTATGTCGCCGGGCCGCTGAAGCGCACCGACTGCTCGCTCGTCTCCGACGGTGCGGCGGCGATCGTGCTGGCCGACATGTCGACGGCGCTGTCGATGCGCCGCGCCGTCGCCTTCCGCGCCAATGAGCACGTGCAGGATTTCCTGCCGATGTCGAAGCGCGACATCCTTCTGTTCGAGGGCTGCTCGACGGCCTGGAGCCGCGCGCTGGAGAAGGCGCGGCTGACGCTGGACGATCTCTCCTTCGTCGAGACGCACGACTGCTTCACCATCGCCGAACTGATCGAGTACGAGGCGATGGGCCTGGCCAAGCCCGGGCAGGGCGCCCGCGTCGTGGCCGAGGGCATCACCGACAAGAACGGCCGGCTGCCGGTGAACCCGTCGGGCGGGCTGAAGGCCAAGGGCCACCCGATCGGCGCGACCGGCGTCTCGATGCACGCGCTGACGGCGGCGCAGCTGACCGGCGAGGCCGGCGGCATCCAGGTCGAGGGCGCGAAGCTCGGCGGCATCTTCAACATGGGTGGTGCCGCGGTGGCCAACTACGTGTCGATCCTCGAACGCGTCAAATGAAACCGGTGGCCGTCGTCACCGGCGGAGCCTCCGGCATCGGCCTTGCCGTTGTCGAACGCCTGCTGGACGACGGCTGGTCGGTGGCCGTGCTGGACGCCAACGCCGAGGCGCTCGCCGAGAGCGAGGACGAGCTCGAGGGCGAGGAGGTCGTCTTCCTGCGGGCCGACATCACGGCCGGCGAGGATGTCGACGACGCCTTCGATGCGGTGGTGGAGCGCTTCGGCCCGATCGGCGGGCTGGTCAACTGCGCCGGCATCGCCCGCGACCTCCCGGCGCTGGAGACGAGCGCGGAACTGTTCCGCCGTATCCTCGACGTCAATCTCGTCGGCTCCTTCATCTGCGTGCGGGCCGCGATCGCGCGCCGCGCCGATGCGCTGGCGATCGTCAACGTCGCCTCCGTTTCGGGCCTCCGCGCCAATGCCGGCCGCGTCGCTTATGGCAGCTCGAAGGCCGGGGTGAAGATGATGACGGAGGTGCTCGCGCTCGAACTCGGCGCCGACGGCATCCGCGTCAACTGCGTCGCCCCTGGTCCGATCGACACGCCGCTGGTGGCGCAACTCCACCGTGCCGAGGACCGCGCCGACTGGGTTGCACGGGTGCCGCAGGCGCGCTACGGCGGGCCGGCGGAGGTTGCCGCGGCGGTGGCCTTCCTGCTGTCGCCGGAGGCGAGCTACGTCAACGGCCACACGCTGGCCGTCGATGGCGGGTTCCTCGCGGCAGGCATCATCCGCCGCGACCGCTGACCAGGACAGGATTTCGGAGGAGAATTCCCCATGCGCAGACGTGCTGCCACCCTTGCTTTCGGCCTCGCCCTCACGGGTATGGCCGCCGCCCAGGACGACCTCGGCACGCCCTATGTGCAGGCCTTCTGCGTGCTGGCCAATGCCGAGGACGGCATGGGCAGGCTCTATCTGGCGACGCCCGGCCTCAGCGACGCGATCATGGCGGCGCTTGGCGAAAACGAGAAGCTGCAGGCCGAGACGCCGGACGAGAAGCCGCCGCTCGGCGACGGCATTCCCTGGCAGAGCTTCCCCGATGTCGCCCCCGTGTGCGAGGCAGGCAGGACGGTGGCCGACGGCGACAGGCTGATCGCCGAGGTTCAGTACCGCTTCCCCGACCAGCCGGACGGCAACTGGATCGACCGGCTCGTGCTCGTGAAGGGTCAGGACGGCGCCTACACGATCGACGACGTGCTCTATGGCGAGGAAGGCGAGGACTCGTTGCGCGGCGCGCTGGCAAACGCCTTAGCCGAATAGCCTCAGGCTCCCGGCCAGATCGGCACGCGGCCGAAGGCGGGGATCTTCAGTGCAGGCCGGGCGATGTCCAGCCCGGCCACCAGACCCATGAAGTGGATCTCGACGCCGCTGCGGACGCCGAGCGCAAAGCCGGCGAGGCCGTTGAAGGTGACGTGCAGGTCCCGCCCGTCGGGGGCGAGGTCGACCGAGGCGACGCCGGGCGCATAGTCGCGGCCGGCGGCGTTGGGCGGCAGCGTCGCGCCGAGTGCGGGCACCTGCCGCAGCACGTGGGCGACGAAGCTGTTGGAGTTCGGCCCCGGCCAGATGCGGTAGTCGCCATTGTGCGACCAGGGATAGGAGGCGATCGCGGCGTCCATCTCGGCAAGCACGCCAAGGGCGCGCTCGCCGTCGGCCATCGCCACGAGCTCGGGCGCGTTGGAATACCAGCGCCCGTCGGCCGCCCAGCCGTCGCGGCGGATCGGCGAGCCCCAGCCGACCTTGTCGTAGCGTTCGTAGCGGGTGGAACCCGGCCGCTTGAGCACGATCCAGCTGTGCACCGAGAAGGCGCCCTTGAGGCCGCCGGTGCGGGCGGCGAACACATAGACGGCCGCCGCGTCGCGTTCGGGCGCGGCCGGCAGCATGCCGCTCGACGACCAGTCGGCCGAACGCCAGGAGCCGGGCCGGTCGACCAGCGACCACCAGCCGGCCGTGGCGACGGCGGGCGCGACGAACAGGATGGCGACCAGCATCGTCAGCAGCTTGAGCGTTTGCAGGATCCGAAAGCCTTTGCGTCTCATCATCGAAGGGAATAGGTGCGGGCGCAGGATTGAGACAGTGAAATCTTGGTGAAGCCATGGCGAACCCCGTCCTCGTGGAAGTGACGCGCGGCAACCGCGTCGAAAGCCGCCACCGCGGCGCGGTCGTCGTGGTCGATGCCGAAGGCGGCACGCTGTTCGAGACCGGCGATGCCGACCGGCCGGTCTTCCCGCGTTCCTGCATCAAGGCGATCCAGGCGCTGCCGCTGGTGGAGAGCGGCGCGGCCGATGCCTTCGGCTTCTCCAATGCCGATCTCGCGCTGGCCTGCGCCTCGCATTCCGGGGAGCCGGCGCATGTCGCGGGTGCGGCCGGGATGCTCGCCCGCGTCGGGCTGGACGAAAGCGCGCTCGAATGCGGCACGCACTGGCCGGGCAGCCAGGAGGCGACGCTGGAACTCGCCCGCGCGGGCGGCGCGCCGTCGCAGCTGCACAACAACTGCTCGGGCAAGCACGCCGGCTTCCTCTGCGCCTGCAATCACATGGGGCTCGCCCACCGCGGTTATGTCGACTACAGCCACCGCTACCAGGCGGTGCTGCGCGGGGCGATGGAGGAGGTGACGGGCGCGATCCACGACGAGGCCAATGCCGGCGTCGACGGCTGCGCCATCCCGACCTACGCCATTCCGCTGCGGGCGCTGGCGCTGGGCTTCGCGCGCATGGGCAGCGGCATCGGCATGGGCGTGGAGCGGATGAAGGCGGCCCGGCGGCTGCTTGCCGCCTGCATGGCCGAGCCTTTCCACATGTCGGGCAGCGGCACGATGGACCTCGCGCTGATGCAGGCCGGGCAGGGCCGCATCTTCGTCAAGACCGGCGCGGAGGCCGTCTATGTCGCGGCGCTGCCGACGCTCGGGCTCGGCATCGCGGTGAAATGCGACGATGGCGGCACGCGCGCCTCGGAGGCGATCGTGGCCGAGGTGCTGGCCGGCCTCTTTTCCGGCGACGAGGCGCTGTCGGCCCGCCTGCGCGACCTCGCCCGCCCGGCGGTAAGGAACCGCAACGGGACCGCGGTGGGGCAGGTGCGGCCGACGGAGGCGCTGGCCGCCCTGCGCTGAGCGCGAGCGGGGCGCGCGGGCGGCAGCCCTGCGCCGGTCGACGGCGACCGGGAGCGCGGCGCGTCAGCCGGCATAATTGGCCGCGAGCGTCAGATGCGCGAAGCCGGCGGCGCCGGCGAGCGCGAGGTCGCCTGTGGCGGGTTTCCCCCAGCGATGGCCGACGATGGCGCCGTTCGGCGTTTGCGAGATCATGTTGCCGGAGATGATCGCCGCGCCGGCGCCCTCCACGACGCTGACCGCGATGCCGGTGCCGGCCCGGCGGATGACGTTGCCGGTGGCGGAGACGTCGCGCAGGAACGACCCCCAGCCAAGCTGCAGGCCGTAGCGCGGCGCACCCTCGATCACGTTGCCGGTGACGGCGGTGTCGGCTTCCACGGTGATGCCGATGCCGAAGCCGGCGCCGGAGGATTCGTAGGGGCCGGTTTGCGCGAGGTTGCGGACGAGATTGCCGGAACAGACCGCGAGCCGCCCGCCCTTGTCGAAATTGACGATGGAGATGCCCTTGGCGGCGCCGTCGACGATATTGCTGGCGATCACCGCACCCTCGAAGGCGAATTCCGAATAGATCGCCGTCTCGCCCGAGCGCAGGCAGGTGTTGGCGGTGACCTGGAGGTTGCTGCCGCCGTTCGAGCGGATCGCCGAGAAGGCGCAGTCGGACACGTGATTGCCCGAAATCATGACGCTGCCGGCGCGGAACACGTTGATGCCGTTACCGACCTGGCCGGTGCCGCCGTCGCGCGCAAGAATGCGCTGCACGCGGTTGCCGGTGACCAGCGTGCCGTCCTCGCCGGGCGACCGGCGATGCACCAGGATGCCGCCATTGCCGCAATCCGACACCGTGTTGCCGGAAATCTCGATCCCGGTCGCGTCGACGCTGTAGAGGCCGAAATCCGCCGCGCCCGAGATCGTCGAGCGCGTGACGCGGCCGCCGCAGCGCGTGAGCGCCAGCGCGCTCCTGGCGCTGCCGACGAAGCCGCAGCCGTCGATGACCAGCCGCGCCACGTCGCGAAGGTCGAGCGACGCCCGCACGCCGTCGGCAAGCCCTCGGTTGGCACCGTCGAACACCAGGCCGGACAGCTCGATGTGCTCGGCCCCCTCGCAGACGAGGATTGGACCGTCACCGCCATGGGCGATGCGCGTGGCGCCCGGTACGCCCGACAGCACCAGCCGGCGCGGCAGGGTGATGGAGGAGACGACATAGGTGCCGGCCGGCAGCGCCACCGGCACGTCGCGCCCCGCGGCGGCCGCGAGCAGGCGCGCGAAGGCCCTGCTCTGGTCGTCGAAGCCGTGCGGCCGGACGCCGAACTCGGCGGCGTCGATCGCGCCGCGCAATGCCGCCGTCTCGAAACCGGACAGCACCTGGCCGCGCGCAGACGCGGTCCCTGCCGCCATCGCGGCGCCGGTGCCCGCGGCAATCGCCGCCCCCGCCAGTCCCGCCATGAAGCGCCGCCTGTCCAGCATCGGCACGTCCTCCTGGTGCAACGGTCGGGCCACGCAGGAAGCGTGCCAGACGGGGCAGGCGGCCCGCAAGGGTTGTTTCGCAGGGCCTCAGACCCCACCTTCCATCGATGAGCAGAGCATTCACCAGCAACGACGACAGCGATTCCGGCCTCAACGACATCGGCGAACGCCCGGTCAGCCCGCACCGCAACCTCGTGACCCGCGAAGGGCTCGCCGCGATCGACGCGCACCTCGCCGAATTGCACGAGCACTTCGCGCGGGCCGAAGCCGAGGCCGACCGCGAGCAGATCGCGCTCGTCTCGCGCGACCTGCGCTACTGGACCGCGCGGCGCGAGAATGCCGAACTGTCGGAGCCCGATCCCGGCAGCGATGTGGTGCGCTTCGGCATGAGCGTGACGATCGAGGACGAGGACGGAGCGGAGAAAACCTGGCGCATCGTCGGCGAGGACGAAGCCGACGCCGCGAACGGCACAATCAGCCACGTCTCGCCGATGGCGCTGGCGCTGTTCGGCAAGGGCGTCGGCGCGCTGGTGACGGTCGGCGGCAAGGAATGGGAGATCGTCGGGCTGGGGTGAGGGTGAGGGCGCCCGGCGGCGGGATCGGGCGGCGCGCCGGGCCGTTTCAGGTTGTCGAAATGCCCGGTTCCGATAGAAAGGCCGGCGAGGGAGCCTCTCCCTCCAGTGAGGCAAGGTATCGATCACCTGCGCAGCTTAACTGGCCGGGGCGTTCCGGCCATGGAGCGGCTTCACGCCGGGGAAACGCGTAGAGGCCCGGCATCCGGTAGTGGCGTTCGATCTCCGCGAAGCACCGGTTCGTGCCGAAGGCGTCGGCAAGCATGGCTCTCCGCTCTGCATCAGGGATATCTTCGTCACCGCTGTCCATCTCGAAGATGATCTGAACGGTCCCGGCCGAGACGACCAGCATCATGTCCTTCGGATCGAACTGAAGGAGCACCGTTTCGTTTTCCCGCACTCGGCTCGAAAGCAGTTCGGACGGCCTGCTTCTGCCGTGGAACCCGTCCATCGCCAGGGCGAGCTGGTCGCCGAAGACGTGGACGTCCTGTCGCAAACCCTCGGCGCCGTCGATCTGGAACCATTGCATCGCATGCGGAGGGCTCGGTTCGAAGTTGATTTCCAGCCGGCACCCCAAGCCACCTTCATACATCCAGTACAGCGGAAAGACGTCCTCGTTCGAGATATACGCCCAATCCCCGGGCGGCCCGAGCACGTCGGAAGTCGCCCGCAGGTCGAGTGCCGGCGTCAGCGGACCGAGGTTGCCCGTCTTCAGGAAATCACGAAACGAGGCAAGATGGGGCATGATCCGCTGATCTGATTGCGCCGACGTCGCCAGACGCGTCGGGGTGGTCTGACGGCGCGGCTACAATCGTGCTTCCCGGACCGGTTGTCCATCGAGGCCCTTTCCAGGCCGAAGCTCGTGCTGCGTTGGCTGTCTCGCGCAGCTTATCCGAGAATTGCCCCGTGAGCGCGGAAGAGCCTCGTCGCCGACGGGGTCCGGCGATGGCGCCTGAAACAGAATTGCCAATTCTGTTTCAGGCAATGAAGCTAAGCTCCAGAACCTCAGAAAGCCGAAGTCCTTTGCCACTTCAGGATGCCACGTCCTTTCTGGCCGGGAAACATCGGGTGTAACGTTTCTGCGGTAGTGATCGAGAGAATGTCGTCCACGATTGAAAATGTTCGCGCCTGTTCAGTGCCTACCCATCCGGGATGCCACGAAACCTCGACTTCGGTGACAAACTGATCCGCGCCGTCAATTCGGAAGCGACCTGAATAGGCCATCATACTCTTGAAAAGGTCAGCATCGCCGGACTCGTTATCGGAGGGCTTCCTGCCTTTGGAAGTGATGACGGTAATCATCCGGTTGTCGGGAGTTATGAAGATGTAGCCGAGCGGGTCGGCCCCGTACATGTCCCTGCACTCACCCGAGTCGGTCACAGCGAACTGGAGCGATAACAGCTTCCAAACACCAAGCAGGTTTTCGTGGCCCATATACACACCGCCTCGCTATCATTTCTTCACTGCCGAGTTGAAGGCGGTGAAATCAAATTCCCCGTCGGCACGGCCCAGGCAAATAGACAAGGGAAGTAAACTGGTCGAATGCTACCGGACAGTTGCCCGGAGCCTCGGCGTCGGGCATCCGGTTCAGCCTACCAAGACCGCTCGGACATTGAAACAGAATCATAGTATTCCGTTTCAACTTTCGCTGTCCTCCGCATGATCCCGGAAGAACGCGGCTGCGCCGGTTTCGTCGATCTCGCCGGCGGCCAGCGCCATCGTGAACACGTAGATCCGGCCGTCGTCGGCGGACATGCGATAACCGTTCAGGGCGAGGAAGAGCATGGCGGTGACGATGGCGGTGCGCTTGTTGCCGTCGACGAAGTGATGGTTGCGGGCGAGGCCGAAGGCAAAGGCTGCAGCGAGATCGAAGACGTCGGGCGTCCCGGAGGCGGCCTTGTTCTCGGCGCGATGCAGCGCGGACTCCAGCGCATTCTCGTCGCGCAGACCCTGCGCGCCGCCGTGCCGGCGCAGCTGCTCGGCGTGGAGCGCCTCCACGACCTGCCGGGTGGGGAACCGCCAGCTCATTCCGCGAGCTTCTGCAGCGCGACCTTGTAGCGATCCATGATCTCGCGCGCTGCCGCCATCTGCTCTTCGAACTTGTCCCCCGCCTTCCTGAGGACGATCCCGTCCTTGTCCTGCGAGACCACGACCGAGTCGCCCGCCTTGAGATTGAGGCTCTGGAGCAGGTCCTTCGGCAGGATGACGCCTTCGGAATTGCCGATCTTGCGGATGACGGTGTTCATGGCGAGGTCTCCTGTTGCAACGGACATTAGAACATTGGTCGCACAAAGTTGCAACAGGGGTTGGAACAGCCGGGACCGTGAAGTCTCGCATCGCAGGGCGGAAGCCCCCTCACCGTCACGCTTCGCGTGCCACCTCTCCCCCACTTCGTGAGGGAGAGGAATCGCCAATCGCGGATGCCGTGCTCCCTGTCCCCCGTGACATGTGGGAGAGGAGGGCGGTGGCGGGACGTCCCCGGGTCAGAGCAGTCGAAACCGCTCGCGCCTGCGGATCCGGATGGTGGAGAGGGCGAGCTTCGCCGTCTTCCTTGGTCTCGGGGGGCAGGAATGGAGCCGAGGCCGGGCCCTGCGGCGGCCTCCGGTCGCCGCCGTCCCCCCCTCCGTCGTCGCTTCGCGACGCCACCTCCGCCCCCACTTCGTGGGGTGGAGGACAAGAGGCCGCAGCGCTTCCGTCCGTCCTCCAACCCCACACAGTGGGCGGAGCTGCCGCAGCTCAGCGAAGGCGTCCGGATCCGGAATCCATTCCGAGACGTCGGCAGGAAGGAGGCTGACGCCCCCAGCGTCACGGAATGGATTCCGGACAGCCGCTCCGCGCTGCGCGCGGTTCGTATCCGGAATGACGCGGGTATGTCCGCCGGCACCGAGACTGCCTCCGCTCTTGCACGGCGTCCTCACCCCCGCCTTCGTCATCCCGGAACGGCGTCCGACGCGGAGCGAAGGACGACGTATCCGGGATCCACGCCTCGCCATCCATGCCCGCGATCCGGTCCACGACGAGGCA
>NZ_JAOAOQ010000045.1 GCF_030398385.1 Aquibium sp. ELW1220
TTCTTCCGATATCTCGGCGATCGCCTCGGCATACCCGCCCACCAGCCGATACCGCGACTCCCCGATCTCGTCAGGCAAGCCGCTCAAGCCTGATCGCCCGGAAATCTGCCCCGGTTACCATTCCTGCGCGTGCAGGAGACACAAGATTCGGACGAGGAGGTTTCTGTACGAGACGTGTCGAACCGGCTCTTGCCTGGCGCACTTTGGGAACGAACATGGACAGGGATTCCCTGGAACTCTCGGCGCGTTATGTCGCCCCGTCCTCGGCATCCGAGAAGAAGATGGCAGCCATCTGGGCGGGAGTCTTCGAACTGGAGACGGTCGGCCTCGAAGACGACTTCTTCGAACTTGGCGGCGACTCGTTGCTGGCGGCGTCGCTCGTCGGTGCGATCAAGGCCGAGTTCCAGTCGGATCTGAAGGAAAGCCAGCTCGCCGACCTCAATACGCCGCGCAAGCTCCTTTCGGCTGTCGACAAATCGAGTGGACCCGACCGGACGGTTCTGCCGAGCAATGTCATCGCGATCAACCCGGATGGGGGGCGCGCGCCGATCTTCCTTGTCCACGGCGCGGCGGGCATCGTGTTCCTCAAGCCGCGATTTCGCGACGCCCTCGATCCCGAGCAGCCGGTCTACATCTTCCAGGCCCAGGGCTATGACGGCGCGGCGCCGCCGCTCGCAAGCGTCGAGGAGATCGCTTCCAGCTATCTCCGTTCCATTCTCCAGGTCCAGCCGGAGCCTCCGTGGCATATGGTGGCGTTCTGCGCGGGCGGATGGATCGCGGTCGAGATCGTCCAGCAGATGCAGCGGCAGGGCCGCCAACCGGCGACTGTCGTTCTCGTCGACACCAACCTTCCGTCGGGGATTCGCAAGGACTACAGCTTGAAGCGCATCCGTCTCGGGAACGTCCACCTCCCGGATGTCCCCGATTTCCTCGTCGCATGGATGAAGGGATCGCTCGCCATGACGCGGCGGATGAAATTCTTCCTCAAGACCGGCCGGTTCAAGGACTTCCACGATTCCCGGGCCAATGAGGATCAAGCGATACGGCGTCATCTCGTCTCCAGCACATGGCGGCGCAACAAGCGGCGGGCCGCCGCGTTGTCCGCGGCCTTCGCGGCGTCGGACCGGGATGGTGCAAGAGCACAGCAGGCCAGCGAACTCGCCAGCATCTATTCCAGCGAGGCTGCGGCGGTCACCTCCGCCATGTTGAGGCGCGCCTATCGCGCGTACAGACCAAGCCCCTGCGATTTTCCGTTCTCGTTCATCGTCAGCGTCAAGCGCTCGGCGCCGTTCGACGATCCGGAATTCCCGATCAACCGGCTGCTGCCGAACAGGCGGGTGGTGGTATCCGGCGATACCCACGGCGATGCCGTCTCGTCACCCGAAACCGCGCAACTCGTCCAGCGTCTGGTCGATGGCAAAGCGATTTCGGAGGATGAACCGGTACGGAAGCCCGCTTGGGTGACTGGCGGCGATCCCGCCGGATGACGCGAACCTGACCGACCGCGAACAAGGACCAGATGGCCGCTTTCAACCTATCGGACATGTTCATTGCCGCGGCGACGCGAAACCTCGCCCGCGAGGTCATCGGCACATCCCAGTTGTCTCTGAGCTATGCCGATCTACTCGATCGCACGTCTCAGTGCGCGCGCTATTTCTCGCGACAGGGTGTCGAAGCAGGCGACCGTTTCGCGATCGCCCTGGCCAGGCCCGAACAGGTCGTCATGGTCGTACTCGCCTTGTGGATGCTCGGTGCAACGCCAATGGTGATCGATTTCCGTGCCAAGCGGAGCGAGAAGACCAGTCTGGCCGCCCACTTCAATCTAGCGGGCGTGATCGAGGCGGTGACCTCGGCCGAAGCGAACTATCGCTCGATCTCCGTCAACGACGGCTTCCTGGAGGAAATGGCCAGGGAGCGGAAGGAGTTCCCCCTTCCTTCGCCGGGCATGCACCCCGCGCTGATCGTCCGGACGTCCGGAACCACCGGCACGCCGCAAGGGATCGTCTACAGCCACAATACCCTGTTGAACATCCACTGGGCGATGGGGATCGCCCTGACGGGGTTCGATCGCGGCCCTCTCGTTCATGCCTTGCCGCTCTTCTATGCGTCGCCGCTCATCCGAACCCTGTCGCAGATCCTCGACGGCGGCACGACACATGTGCTCCCGCTGATGGCCTCGGCGGAGGAACTTGCGGAGAAATTCCTGTCCAGCGCCGCGCAGATCGGCAGCGTGGTTCCGCCGCAGCTTCATGCGCTGCTGCGCCTGTCGGAAGGCCGGTCGACGCCGATGTTCCCGCGGATGCGGAATCTGATCGCCACGGGATCTAGGGTCGACGGCGAAGCCAGCATGCGCGCGGTCCGCGAGTTGTGCAGCGGTTTTGCGGTGACCTACGGGTCCACGGTCGGGGGCTCGATCTCGCTGCTCGTCGGAGATGCGATCCGTTCCAAGGCGGGGACGGTCGGTCGACCCATGTCGTTCAATCATTTGCGCATCGAAGCTCCCGACGGGCGCGCGGCGGGGGTCGGCGAGGTCGGTCTGATCAAGATCAGGAGCCCTCTGATCGCCGATGACATTCTTGGCGAGGCGCGCGCCGATTCCGATCGGCTCGTCGACGGCTGGGCCATCCCGGGCGACCTGGGATTCATCGACGAAGACGGGTTCCTGACCCTGACGGGGAGGGCATCCGACATGATCATTCGCAACGGCGTGAATGTGTTTCCACGCGAGATCGAAGGGATACTGGAACGCCATCCGGGCAGACCCGCATCCCGCTGTCGCTCGTCGGAGTCGTCAACGGCTACGGCCTGTCACCGCTGATGGTGATGATCTGCATCCTGGCCTTCTACATCGCGCTCGGCTGCCTGCTGGACTCGGTGACGATCATCCTGGTCACGACGCCCGTGTTCCTTCCGCTCGTGGTGGCGCTCGGATATGATCCGATCTGGTACGGGATCATGATGGTGATCGTCGTCGAGATGGGTCTGATAACACCGCCGGTCGGACTGAACGTCTTCGTCATCAAGGGCCAGTTGCCCGACATTCCCATCTCGAAGATCTTCGCCGGGATCGTTCCGTTCCTCGGTGCCCATGTCTTTCTGCTGGCGCTGCTGGTCGCCTTTCCCGGGATCGCGTTGTGGCTGCCGAGGCTTCTCTATCAGTGAGCGGCAGGGTGCCTCGCTCCGGCGATCACGGCGACCGGCCGGCCAACCCCCTCAGGCCGCCGCCTTCATCTGGCTGACCGGGATGCGCACCGAGACGATGGTGCCCTTGCCTTCCTCCGACTTGATCTTCAGCACCCCGCCATGCATCTCGGTCAGCGAGCGCGAGATGGCGAGGCCGAGGCCGGAACCGGTGTGGTTCTTGGAGAACTGGTTCTGCACCTGCTCGAAGGGCCGGCCGAGCTTCTTCAGCGCATCCTTCGGGATGCCGCAGCCATTGTCCTCGATCGACAGCACCAGCGCGCCCGCGACCTTGCGGGCATGGACGACGATGTGGCCGTTCTGGCCGGTGAACTTCACCGCGTTGGAGAGCAGGTTGATGACGATCTGCTTGATGGCGCGTCGGTCGGCATGGAGCACGGTGCTGGCCGCGATGCGGGTCTCCACGGAGATCGCCTTGGCGTCGGCCTGCACGGTGACGACGCGGATCGCCTCGGCCATCAGCACGTCGAGGTCGATCGCCTCGCGCTGCAGCGCGAACTGTCCCGCCTCGATCTTCGACATGTCGAGGATGTCGTTGATGACCCCGAGCAGATAGGTGCCGGCCGAGTGGATGTCGCGGGCATATTCCTCGTAGCGGTCGGAGCCGAGCTTTCCGAACAGCCCCGACTGCATAAGCTCCGAGAAACCGATGATCGCATTGAGCGGCGTGCGCAGCTCGTGCGACATGTTGGCGAGGAATTCGGACTTGGCGCGGCTGGCGGCCTCGGCGCGCTCGGTCTCGCGCATGTATTTGCGGTTCAGCTCCGACATTTCCAGCGCACGCTCTTCCTCGGCGCGGCGCGCCAGGCTGAGGTCGTGGATCGTCGCCATCAGGCGGCGCTCGCTGTCGACCAGCTTCTCCTGGTTCTGCTTGAGCAGCGTGATGTCGGCGCCGACCGAGACGGTGCCGCCGTCGCGGGTCTTCGACTGGTTGACCTGCAGCCAGCGGCCGTCGGCCAGCTGCCGCTCGAAGGTCGCGCCGCCGTCGCGGCCGTTAGGGTTGGCGAGCTTGCGCTCCAGCGCGAAGGGTTTCATGCGCCGCTGCAGGTCGTCGCGCTGCAGGCCGGGCGCCACGTCGCCCTCGGCGAGGCCCATCTGCTCCTGGAACTTGGTGTTGCACATCACCAGCCGATCCTCGGCGTCCCACAGCACGAAGGACTCCGAAATGTTCTCGATGGCGGTGCGCAGCCGCATGTCGGCCATCTCGGATTCGCGCGCCAGCTTGCGCTGCTCGGTGATGTCGACCGCGATGCCGATCAGGTGGATCTCGGCGGCTTCGGGATCGATCACCTGGGCGCGGGCGCGCATCCACACCCAATGGCCCTGGGCATGGCGCATGCGGAACACCTGGTCGATGTGGTCGATCTTGCGCGCGACGATCTGGTTGGCCAGCGCGAAGAGATCGTCGTCTTCGGGGTGGATGATCGCGGCGACGTCGCCGAAGGACAGCATGTCGTCCACCGTCTCGTAGCCCAGAAGATCGTACATGGAGCGCGACCAGTACATCTTGCCCCGGCCCATGTCCCAGTCCCACAACCCGCAACGCCCGCGCACGAGGGCGAGATCGACCCGCTGGTGCGCCTGCTCGTAGATGCGGTCGGCGGTCTGGGCACGGGAAGCCTGGCTGAAATAGGCATAGAGGATGATGATCAGCACCCCCGACGTGATGACGAACAGCGTCACGTTGAGCGAGACCATGCGCCGCCATTCGGCGAAGACCGCGTCCTTCGACACCAGTGCGGCGGCCGTTCCGGCTCCCGACGGCAGCCCGCTCGTGGCCGCATACCAGTCCGTCCCGTCGATGGAGACGCTCAGGACGCCTGCGCGCGAGCCGAACAGGAACAGCGGTTGCCCGCCGACGATGAGATGGTCGAGTTCGAGGCCGCTCCAGCCGGCGGCAGAGGACGACACCGCAAGGATCTTCATCTCGGCGTCGGTGACCGCCAGCACGTGGCGCGGACCGAGCGGCCCGATCGAGGCGGCATGGTCGACGTGACGCTGCAGCTGCGCCGGGTCGCCCTCGACCGTGGGCGAATGCAGCGATGCGGCGAGCTGCGCCGCATTGAGCGCCAGAATGGTCTGGGCGGTGCGGTCGATATCGTCGCGCCAGGCGATCATCGAGACCGTCCGCGCGGCAGCGATGACGATGAGGAAGACGATGATCAGCGTCGGAATCGAGCGGCGCAGGAAGGGCTCGGCCGCAATCAGCCGATGATACGCCGGGGCGGCGAGGATGCGCGCGTTGCCCGACAGCCCGGGGGGCATGCGCCGGCCGTTCGGCCGCGCAAAACTCCCCGTCTCGGGCGCGCGCCGCGCGTCCGCCTCAGCCATCTGGTGGCTCCGATCCTGTCTGGTGTTCCCGTGCGATTCGAAACGCCACACATCCGAATCGTTGCTAAAGAATCAAAGCCGATTCGCCTTGTCCAGTGGCGATGAGTCGGGAGGAGAAAAAAGATCGTCTGCGGAGGGTGTGACCGGGGCGGGCGATCAGCGGCCCAGCTCTTCGAAGTCGATGTCGTCGTCCGTATCCCGCTCCTCGCCGATCTGGCGCCCATGCCGGATCGCCAGGACGTAGACCGTGTCATGGGACGTGTCGTAGTCGATGATATAGTCGCCAGCGACGAGGCGGCGGGCTCCTGGAACGGGCAGGCGTGCAATGTCGCGTCCGATGTCGGGAAAGGCCACCAAGTTCTCGAATGCGTCAGCCAGACGCGAACGGAAAAACCGTGCAGCCTGTCGGCTGTGCCTTCGAAGATAAGCCGTTTCGTCGCGGATGTATGCTCTCGCTTGACCGGAGAGCACGACCTTCATCAGGCCACCTTGGCGGCGATCATGGCATCGATTTCGGCGAGGACGTCATCCAGATCGTGCACGTCGCCTCCTTCGACCTGATCTCGCCCTTTCCTGATTGCAAGGACGTCAGCCCCTTCGCGCGCGATGTAGTGGCGCAACGCCCTGACGATGACCCAGCTTCGCGGGCGGTCGCAGGTTTCAGCTATCCGTTCGACATCCGCCAGCAGATCAATGGGCAGCCGCAACGTCAGCGGATCCGACAAGGGGGTTCGGGACATGACGATCTCCATATCTGTAATACAGTGTATTACAAGACTGGCCCGGCATCAACCGGCGTACTCTTGGACGCCCGTCACGCCAGCGTGCGCTCGACGATGTCGCGCAGGTCGGGCGAGAGGTTTTCCGTCCCCGCGATCCGCAGCAGCGCCTCGCGCGCACTGGCCTTGCGCCTCGGCTCCAGCGAGCGCCAGGAGCGCAGGCCGGTGGCGAGGCGGGCGGCCACCTGCGGGTTGCGCTGCTCGACCGCCAGCACGATCCCGGCGAAGAAGCGGTAGCCTTCGCCGTCGGCGCGGTGGAAGCCGGTCTGGTTGGCGCTGGAGAAGGTGCCGATCAGCGAGCGTACGCGGTTCGGGTTGGCGATCGAGAAGCCGGGATGCTCCGTCAGCGCCTTGACGGTCGCCAGCGCGCCGGCGCCGGGGGCGGCGGCCTGGATCTGGAACCACTTGTCCATGACCAGCGGATCCGAGCCGAAGCGGGTCTCGAAATCAGCCAGTGCCGCCTTCGTCTCGGACGAGTCGGCGTGGCGCATGACGAGCACGGCGAGGGCGGCCGATCGGTCGGTCATGTTGCCGGCGTCGCGATATTGCGCTGCCGCGCGCCCAGGCGAGCCGGAGCCGGCCGCGAGATAGTCGAGAAGCACGTTACGCAAGGACCGGCGGCCGGCGCTGGCTGCATCGGGGCTGAAACGCTCGTGGTCGGCGAGCCGGTCGTAGAGCGCGGCGAAGGCCGCGGCATTCGCGGTGGCGATCGTCTCGATCAGGCCGTTGCGGGCCGCAAGGATGGCGTCGGGATCGATGTTGGAGCCGATCTCGCGGGCGACGTCGGCCTCCGACGGCAGCGCCAGCGCCAGCGCCCGGTAGGCCTCCTCGAACCGGTCGTCGGTGGCGATCGCGCCGCAGAGGTCGGGGATTTCTGCGGCAAACGATGCCGTCCGCCCATCCCGCAATTGCTTCGACGCCTCGATGACGGCGTCCGTCATCAGCCCGTTCAGCGCCTGCCAGCGCGAATAGAGGTCGCCGTCGTGCCGCGCGAGGAAGGCGCGATCCTCGGGCTTCTCCTCGACCGACAACGTGACCGGTGCGGAGAAACCGCGGTTGAGCGACAGGCGCGGCCGCTCGGCGATGCCGGTGAAGCGGACGTGGTGCCTGCGCTTGCGAATGTGGAGCACGCCGTGCTCGACCGCGGCGCCCTCGACCGTTTCCCACACCATGTCGCGCCCGTCGGGGCCGACCAGCCCGAAGGCGAGCGGGATGTGCATCAGCCGCTTGCGACTTTCGCCGGGCGTGGGCGGCGACGACTGCTCGATGTCGAGCACGAGTTCGCCGGTCGCCGCGTTGTGGCTCGCCTTGACCGAGACGTTCGGCGTGCCGGCCTGGTGGTACCAGAGCGCGAACTGCGACAGGTCGCGTCCCGAGACCTCCTCGAAGACGGCCAGGAAATCCTCGATGGTGGCCGCGTCGCCGTCATGACGGTCGAAATAGAGGTCCATGCCGGCGCGGAAGGCGTCGGCGCCGAGGATGGTGCGGATCATGCGCACCACCTCCGAGCCCTTCTCGTAGACCGTGGCGGTGTAGAAGTTGTTGATCTCGCGATAGCGCCGCGGCCGCACCGGATGGGCGAGCGGCCCCTGGTCCTCGGGGAACTGGTGCGCCTTCAGGGTTCGCACCTCGGCGATGCGCTTGACGGCGCGCGACCGCTGGTCGGCCGAGAACTCGTGGTCGCGGTAGACGGTCAGGCCTTCCTTCAGGCAGAGCTGGAACCAGTCGCGGCAGGTGATGCGGTTGCCGGTCCAGTTGTGGAAGTACTCATGCGCGATGATCGCCTCGATGTTGGCGAAGTCGGCGTCGGTGGCGGTCTCCTCGTCGGCCAGAACGTATTTGTCGTTGAAGATGTTGAGGCCCTTGTTCTCCATCGCGCCCATGTTGAAGTCGGACACGGCGACGATGTTGAACACGTCGAGGTCGTATTCGCGCCCGAACACCTCCTCGTCCCATTTCATCGACCGCTTGAGCGCATCCATCGCATAGGCCGCGCGCGGCTCCTTGCCCTTCTCGACATGGATGCCGAGCGCGACCTTGCGGCCAGACATCGTGACGAATTCGTCCGTGACCACGCCGAGATCGCCGGCCACCAGCGCGAAGAGATAGGACGGCTTGGGGTGCGGATCGTCCCAGACCGCGAAGTGCCGCCCGCTGGGCAGGTCGCCGGCTTCGATCGGATTGCCGTTCGACAGCAGCAGCGGCGCGGTCGCCTTGTCGGCTTCGAGCCTGACGCGGTAGACCGACAGGATGTCGGGCCGGTCGAGATAGTAGGTGATGCGGCGGAAGCCTTCCGCCTCGCACTGCGTCGTGTAGACGCCGCTCGACCGGTAGAGACCCATCAACGCCTGGTTGGCGGAGGGGTCGATGCGGGTGGTCACCTTCAGCCGGAAGGACCTTTCCTTCGGAAGGGCGTGGATCTCCAGACGGTCCGGCGTCGCCTCGTAGGCATTGGCGCCGAGCGGCTCGCCGTTGATCTCCAGCGCGACGAGATCGAGCCCGTCGCCGTCGAGCACCAGCGGCGCACCCGCCGGCGCATCGTCGGCGCGCTCGATGACGAGTTCGGAGACGACCGTGGTCTGCTCCGGTTGGAGGTCGAAAGCCAGCCGCGTCTCGGGGATCCGATAGTTCGGGCTGCGATAGTCCTCCAGCTTGAAGACTTGGCCCGTATCCGTGCGCATGGGCGTCCTTTCCGCGTGCGCCGTCGGGCGCACTGGCACAACAATTCGCCGGAGTTGCCCTTTACACAATTCCGACACTCGACAAAACTAAGGAGACCCTTATCTCCCCAATTCGTTTCCAGCTAGCACCGATCGGACGGTAACATGACGGTATTGACGCCGAAATTCGGAATGGGCGCTTCGGTCCTGCGGGTCGAAGACGCCGCCTTCATCACCGGAAGGGGCCGCTACACCGACGATATCGCTCCTGAATCCGTGCTGCATGGCTATGTTCTGCGTTCGCCGGCGGCGAACGCGTCCTTCACCATCGCTTCCGTCGAGGCGGCGAAGGCTGCACCCGGCGTCCACCTCGTGCTGACCGGCGAAGACGTCGCCCATCTGGCCGATCTGAAGTCCGGTGCCATGCAGAAGCAGCCGGACGGCAGCCGCGCGCCGACCAGGGACATCCCGATCCTTTGCCGCCACCGGGTCCACTACGTCGGCGACGCCGTGGCCTTCGTGGTGGCCGACACCCGCGCTCAGGCGCAGGACGCCGCCGAGATGATCGAGATCGACTATCAGGACGAGGAGGCGATCGCCGAGACCGCGCGCGCGCTCGACCCCGCCGCGCGGCTGGTCTGGCCGGACGCCGGTTCCAACAAGGCCTTCGTCTACGAACTGGGCGAAAGGGCCAAGTCGGATGCCGCCTTCGCGAAAGCGACGACGGTCGCCTCGGTCGCCTTCCACAACAACCGCCTCGTCTGCAACTACATGGAGCCGCGCGCCGCGATCGGCGAGTGGCGCGCCGCCGAGGACCGCTTCCAGCTGACCACCGGCTCGCAGGGCGTGCATTCCATGCAGCGCATCGTCGCCGGCGTGATGGGCGTGGAGCCGGGCAAGCTGCACGTGGTGACGCCCGACGTCGGCGGCGGCTTCGGCCCGAAGACCTTCGTCTACCGCGAGTATCCGCTTGTGCTGGAGGCCGCCAAGCGTCTCGGCCGGCCGGTGAAGTGGACCGGCGACCGCACCGAGCACTTCCTGACCGACGCGCAGGGCCGCGACAACGCCGTCGAGGCCGAGATGGCCATGGACGGAGACGGCCGCTTCCTCGCGCTGCGCGTCCGGCTGGTCGCCAATCTCGGCGCCTACATCTCGCAATACGGCCCGTTCATTCCCTTCGTCGGCGCGACGATGTCGACCGGCGTCTATGACATCCAGGCGCTCGACGTGTCGATCACCGGCGTCTACACCAACACCTGCCCGGTCGATGCCTACCGCGGCGCCGGGCGCCCCGAGGCCGCGCTGCTGCTGGAAAAGCTGGTCGACGAATGCGCCCGCGTTGCGGGCGTCGGTCCCGACGAGATCCGCCGCCGCAACTTCATCCGGCCCGAGCAGTTCCCCTACACCACCCAGACCGGCCGCATGTACGACGTCGGCGAGTTCGAAGGCCACCTCGACCTGGCGCTCGAGCGGGCCGGCTGGACCGGTTTCGAGGCGCGCCGCGCGGAGGCGGCGGCACGCGGCAGGCTGCGCGGCATCGGTCTTGCCACCTACATCGAGGCCTGCGCCTTCGCCGGGTCGGAACCGGCCCATGTGCGGCTCGAGGGCGACGGTACGGTGACGGTGTTCATCGGCACCCAGTCGAACGGTCAGGGCCACGCCACCGCCTATGCCCAGTTCGTGGCCGAGAAGCTCAACCTGGCGATCGACCGGATCCGCGTCCGCCAGGGCGACACCGACGAACTGGCCAAGGGCGGCGGCACGGGCGGTTCCCGCTCGATCCCGCTCGGCGGCGTCTCGGCCGCCCGCGCCGGCGAGGACCTCGCCGCCAAGATCCGCAAGCTCGCCGCCGACGAACTGGAGGCGTCCGCGGCCGACATCGAACTGATCGACGGTACCGCGCGCATCGTCGGCACCGACCGGGCGCTCGACTTCGCGTCGATCGCCAAGGCGGCGAAGGACCCCGAGGACCTCAAGGGCTTCGGCGAATTCGTGCAGACGGAGGCGACCTATCCCAACGGCACCCATGTCTGCGAGGTCGAGATCGATCCGGAGACCGGCCAGACCGAGGTGGTCGACTACACGATCGTCGACGATTTCGGCGCGACCGTGAATCCGATCCTGCTCGCCGGCCAGGTGCATGGCGGCATCGCGCAGGGCATCGGCCAGGCGCTGACCGAGAACACGGTCTACGGCGCCGACGGTCAGCTGATCTCGGCGAGCTTCATGGATTATGCCATGCCGCGCGCCGAGGATTTCCCGGCGTTCCGCTTCGAGACCCGCAACGTGCCTTCGACCACCAACGCGCTCGGCATCAAGGGCGCGGGCGAGGCCGGGACGATCGGCGGCACGCCGGCCGCGCTCAACGCGGTGACGGATGCGCTGTGGCGCGCCCACGGCATCCGCCACATCGAGATGCCCGCCACGCCGATGCGGATCTGGCAGGCGATCCGGGACGCTGCCACGCAGTGACGGGTGGCGTCTCGCCGGAGCGCCGGCCCCTCGTCGGCATCGCTCTGAAGATCGTTTCCGTCGTCGCCTTCGTGGCGATGTCGTCGCTGATCAAGGCGGCGGGCGAGGTCTTCACCGGGCAGGTCGTGTTCTTCCGCTCGCTCTTCGCCATCATCCCCGTGGTGATGGTGATGGCCTGGCGCCGCGAACTGAAGACGGCCTTCTACACCCACCGCCCGGTCGGCCACGTCCTGCGCGGCCTCGTCGGCGTCTCGTCGATGGGGCTGGGCTTCTTTGCGCTGACGCGATTGCCGCTGCCGGAATGGGTGGCGATCAACTACGCCCAGCCGCTGATCGTGGTGGTCTTCTCCGCCCTCTTCCTGGGCGAGACCGTGCGGGTCTATCGCTGGACGGCCGTCGCGGTCGGCTTCGTCGGCGTCGTCATCGTGTCCTGGCCGAAGCTGACCCTTCTGACCTCCGGCGCGGAGATGGGGCAGGGCGAGGCGATCGGCGTCGCCGCGGTGCTGGCGAGCGCTGCGATCTCCGCCGTCGCCATGCTGCTGGTGCGCCGGCTGGTGCTCACCGAACAGTCGGCGACGATCGTCTTCTGGTTCTCGGCCACCTGCACGGTGGCCGGTCTGGCGACGCTGCCCTTCGGCTGGTCGCCGCTCTCCCTGTCGCAGGCGGCGATCCTGATCGGGGCGGGCCTGTGCGGCGGCGTCGGACAGATCCTGATGACCGAGAGCTACCGCCATGCGGACATGTCGACCATCGCGCCGTTCGAATACACCTCGATGATCCTCGCCATCGTCATCGGCTACATCGTCTTCGCCGAGGTGCCGACGGCCTATACGCTGGTCGGTGGAACCGTGGTGGTCTGCGCCGGGCTGTTCATCATCTGGCGCGAGCAGCGGCTGGGCCTCCAGCGCGCCCCGGCCCGCAAGGTCAGCCCGCCGCAGGGCTGACCGATCCGCGCCGCCGGCGCAGGAACGATGCGGTCTCCTCGTTCGCGGGAAAGAAGGTCTCGACCGCCAGTTCCGACAGCGTCACGTCGAGCGGGGTGCCGAAGACGGTGATCGTGGTGATGAAGGACAGGATTTCGCCGCCGAGGCGGATCCGGAGCGGAATGGCGATGGCCGACGGGTCCGGCACCGACGCCGGGCGCTTGCGCGGCGGCGCCGGATAGGCCTTCAGTTCGTCGACCAGCGCCGTCAGGGCCGGTTCGCAGACATCGCGCGTGATCCGGAGGAGCCGCTCCACCAGGTGGTCGCGCCAATCGGCGAGATCGAGGATGTGCGGGGCAAGGCCGCCGGGATGCAGCGACAGCCGCAGCACGTTGACCGGAGGCGCAAGCAGGGCCGGATCGGCGACCACCTCCAGGAACGGCGTCATCGCCGCATTGGCCAGGACGAGGTTCCACGACCGGTCGACGGCGATGGCCGGGTTTGGCTCGTGCCCCTTCAGCACCATCTCGACGGCCTTCAGGGCCGGCGCCAGCGACACCTCGTCCAGCCGCCGTTCCGCATAGCCCGGCGCGAAGCCGGCCGCGAGCAGCATCCGGTTGCGCTCGCGCAGCGGCACGTCGAGCCGTTCGGCCAGGTGCAGCACCATCTCGCGCGAGGGTCGCGACCGGCCGCTCTCGAGGAAGCTCAGATGGCGCTGCGAGACGTCGGCCTCCAGCGCGAGGTCGAGCTGGCTCATGCGGCGTCGCATGCGCCATTCGCGCAGCAGCGACCCGGCGGATGGCGAGGGGGAGGCGGTCGTGTCCATGACCGGACCATAGCCGAGGCCGGCCGGCGTTCCCATTACCCCGCGGGTAATCGCAATGCGGCCGCTCGGCCGGCAAGGTTCTTCCGGTGCGGGGAAGGCAGTGCTTCCCCCCGATCCCGCCAACCGAACGAGGAGACCAGATCATGACCGTCACCGTCACCCCCTTCCTGCGCAATGCGCTGCTGCTCGACGCCGCCGGCAGCGCCGCCGTCGGCATCGCGCTCGTCGCTGCGCCCGCCCGGCTCGCCGATCTCTTCGCCCTGCCGCAGATGCTGCTTCTGGTGGTGGGCATCCTGATCTTCGGCTGGGTGGCCCTGCTCATCGTTGCCGCCAGGCGCCGCGTCCTGTCCGCCGCATTTGCCTGGGTCTTCGTCTGGGGGAATGCACTTCATGTCGCTGCCAGCTTCGGCATCCTGCTCCTCGGCATCGTCCAGCCGAATGGGCTCGGCGTCCTGTTCGTCTCCGCCCAGGCCCTCGCCGTGGCGCTGTTTGCGCTGCTCCAGGGCATGGCGATCCGTGGCCAGTCGGCAATGACGCCCGCCTGACGTTGACGGCATCCCTCCGGAACCGCATGCTGCGCAGCATTCGGGATGGGTGGACAGGTGGCGATTTCACATCAGGTCGTGCCGGCGCAGACCAACACGGCGCTGTACGTGCAACTGCACCGGGCGGGCCATCCGACCGGTGACCTGTTGCGCGTCCAGGCCGCTTACCGGCTCGCCGCGCGGCTCTTCAATGGTCGCTACCGCAAGACCGAACGCGCCTTCCTGTGCCATGCGGTCGGGGCGGCGTCCTCGGTCGCCCATTTCGAGCGGGTCCCCGACTTCATCCTGGCCGCGATGCTGCACGCGGCCTATGACAGCGGCCAGTTCCCGGACGGCCGTTTCGGCAAGGCCAGCGCTGCGCATCGGGCGCTGGTCCGCTCGGTCGTGGGCGAACGCGCGGAAAGCCTGATCTTCCGCCATCCGCTTCTCGATTTCGACACGGGCGCACCCGAGCGCCTCGCTGCTGGCGAACTCCCGGCCGGCATCGAGGACGTTCTCTTCCTGGCGCTGGCGCACGAGATCGACGATCTCGCCGATCTCGGCCTCGCGATCGCGCCGAAATACGGCGCCTCGATCGCCGCCCGCATCGAAGCCTGCGCCCTTCTGGCCCGCCGGATCGGGCGAGAGCCGCTCGCCCGGGCGCTGGAGGCGCAGGCGTCGCTCTATGCCGATACGGCGTGGGTAGCAGCGCTGCAGTCGGAGAGAACCCGCGGCTTCCGAATTGCGCCCAATGCAGGCGCCTATCTCCGGCTGCGCCGGGCGCGACGCGATGACGGTGCGGTGGAGATTTTCTGAGGATGCGCGTTCGTGTGCCATCCCTCCGATCGGCGCCGCGACGCCTGGCACCCTGATCCGGCCGAAAGTGAGATTTGTCATTGCGGATCGTCCTGCATCGGGCGATGAGGTCTACAGCTTGGCGTTGAATTGGGGCTGTCTGGAATGAACGAGCCGGAACCTGGGTCGGGGCTTGACGGCGGGATTGCGTCCGTGCCGACGGCGGGCACCACGTCGATCGGCGGCGTGCGGACCGGAATCACCATCGTCATGGAGATGGAAAACGCCCGCCTGATCACCCGCGAGGAGTTCGGCGAGACGCTGTCGACACTGCAGCGCGAAATTGCCGGCTGGCGAAGCGACCGGTCGGAATGGCGCACGGCGCAGGTGATCTTCGTGCAGGAGGGTGGTCCCGACGAGACCGCGATGCTGCGCCGCATGCTGCGCGACATGGCGCCCGGGCTCGCCGCGCTGGCCGAACTCGTCGTCGTTTCCGTGCCCGGCGGCCGCTACTACGAACTCAAGAACGCGGCGATCCCGCGGGCAGGCGGCGAGATCGTGCTGTTCCTCGATGCCGACTCCGTGCCCCGGCCGGGCTGGCTTTCGACGATGCTGGCGCCATTCGACGACCCGGCGGTGACCATCGTCAGCGGCTTCACCGCGCTGGAGCACGATGATTTTCTGTCGCGCGCCTATGCGCTGTTCTGGATCTTTCCGCTGGCTCGCGGCGACGAGCGTTTCGCCGCCAAGCGGTCGCTCAACGTCAACAACAGCGCCTTTCGCCGCGCCTGGATCGCCGCCCATCCCTTCCCGGACAGCAACGGCTTCAAGGTCTCCTGCAGCATTCTGTGGGACGAGGTCATGCGCGGGGGCATCGTCGCGCGGCGCGTGGAAGCGGTTGCCCTGCACAAGCCGCCGCGCGGGCTCCGCTTCCTCGTCTGGCGCGCCATGGTGACGGGCCGTGACAATGATCGCCGCTACGCGATCCTCAAGTCGCCGCGCCGCGCGCGGCGGCTGCGCCATTCGATCAACCGCCTCTGCACGGCCGAGTGGCGCTCGATGCGCCGCATCTTCGGCAAGGGCGGTCATGTCGGCATGCCGGTCTGGGAGCGTCCGCCGGCCTTCTTCGTGGCGTCCGCCTTCCACGGGCTCGCCTTTGTCTGCCAGGCGGCCATGGCCGCCGGGCTGGTGCCGGACCGGGTCGAACGCGTTCCGGATCACGTCCAGAGAAGCTGAGCGCGATGTCGGAGGTTGCGCGCATCACCGTTGTCACACCTGCCCGAAATCGCCGGGATGCGGTGCTGCGTGCGATCGACAGCGTTCGGGCGCAGTCGTTCGCGGACTGGGAGCACGTCGTCGTGGATGACGGCTCGACCGACGGCACGCGCGAGGCTCTGGCCGAACGGGCAGGCGACCGCCTGCGGGTACTGTCGCTGCCGGAATGGCGCGGCGCGAACGCCGCCCGCAACGCCGGCATCCGGGCCTCGCGGGCGCCGCTCGTCACCTTCCTCGATTCCGATGACGAGTTCCTGCCGGGGCGGCTCGAGCGGACCATCGCGCTTTTCGATCGGGATCCGGCGCTCGCCGTGACCATCAGTTCGTTCGATCAGGAGAAGAACGGGACCGTGCGCCGCGTTGCCAACCCCCCGGCTCGCCTCGATGCCGGCGGGCTCGAACAGGCGATCGTCGCCGACACCGTCTCGATCGCCGGTTCTGCAATCACGGCACGACGGGACGCCCTCGAGAGGGCCGGGCTGTTCGACGAAACGCTGATGCGGCTGCAGGACCGCGACCTGCTGCTGCGCCTGTCGCGCCACCACGGCGCGCTGGTGCTGCCGGACGTGGACTGGGTCAAGCACACCAGTCCGGATTCGATCTCGCTGCCGCATGGCGGCTATGTCGAGGCTTTCGCGGCCCTGGTGGCAAGACATCCGGCGTACCGCGAGCGATACGCGACGCTGGCCGCCTACATGGTGTCGCGACGTCTGCTGTCGAGGATC
This sequence comes from Aquibium sp. ELW1220, assembly GCF_030398385.1. Classification (GTDB taxonomy): domain Bacteria; phylum Pseudomonadota; class Alphaproteobacteria; order Rhizobiales; family Rhizobiaceae; genus Aquibium. The sequence continues at coordinate 16,512 of NZ_JAOAOQ010000045.1, forward strand.
GTGCAGGGCGAGATCGGCGGCGCCTGGCGCGACTACCGTATCAGCCGGGAGAGCCCGTCGCTCGGCCATTCCGCGTGGGCGCTGGTGGCGGCCTACGGCCCCGGCCGCCGCCAGCGCCGACGGTTGCGGCAGGCCCTGCGCGACGGCTGACCGGAAACCTCAGCCGAGCGCGCGCAGCTTCGCCTTGATCTCCAGGAAATCGCGCCAGGCCAGCTTCTTGTGCGCCGGGTTGCGCAGCAGATAGGCCGGATGCAGCGTCGGCATGGCCGGGATCGTCACGCCCGATGCGGTCGTGTGGGACTTCCAGGTGCCGCGCATCCGCAGCACGCCCTCGCTGGCATGCAGCAGCACCTTTGCCGACGGACCGCCGAGCGTCACCAGCACCTTGGGATTGGCCAGTTCCACCTGCCGTTCGATGAAGGGGCGGCAGATCTCGGTCTCGATCGGGGTCGGGGTGCGGTTCCCGGGCGGTCGCCAGGGGATGACGTTGGCGATATAGGCGCTGGAACGGTCGAGGCCGATGGCGGCCAGCATCTGGTCGAGCAGCCGGCCGGACCGGCCGACGAAGGGCAGTCCCTCCAGATCCTCCTCGCGACCCGGCGCTTCGCCCACGAACATGATGTCGGCCTGCGGATTGCCGTCGGAGAAGACCAGGGTCTTGGCCGTCGATTTCAGGTTGCAGCCGTCGAAGGCGGCGAGAAGTTCGCGCAGTTCCTCCATCGAGGCAGCCGAACGCGCGAGTTCGCGCGCCCGCGCCGCCTGCGCCTCGTCCGGGACGGCCGCAGCCGGCTCCGGGCGCACAGGGGGCGGCAGCGCGCGCGATCCGCGTGCAGCCGGGACGGAAGAGGCCTGCCCGGCCGCCGCCTCGCCGACGCGCGGGGAGGGCCCATCCTGCCGCAGTGCCCCGCCCGATGCGCCGGCATTGCGCCTGAGTGGCGCGCTCTCGGCGAAGCGGTCGACCGGGGAATCCTCCAGCGCCTCGTCGACGCCTGCATCGGCGTAGAAGAGCAGCAGTTCCCTGAGGTCGGGCAGGCCGGAGTCCATCGCCGGGTTCTAGACGGTTTTGGCAGGCGAGGGAAATGGCGATCCTTTCCGCTCCCGGCCTCACGACGCGGGAATGCGTGGGTCCTGCACCAGGTAGAACTCGGCGACCGGCGTGAAGTCGGAGATCAGGAACGCGAATCGCGCCTGTTTGCCCGGGTCCACGAAGCCGTCCTCGAACCGCAGCCGGTCGTGCGGTTCGTAGGCGCGGTCGAAGCGGCCGAAGGCGTCCGAGACGATGCCGTCGCCGTCGCGGCGGTTCTGGTCGAAGGAGAGGCCGTCGCCATAGACGCTGGGTTCTCCGAGCGTCTCCTGCAGTTCGAATTCGAACTGCGACCAGGCGAGCCCGCTGCCATTGACCGCCACCACGACCAGCCGGATGAAGCCGTTGGCGACGCCTTCCTCATGGGCGAAGGCCCGCACCGGCCCGATCGCCCGGATGACGAGCGTGACCGGGCTGGCGGATGCGAATTCCTGCACCAGGACGATCGGATCGGCCCTGGTTCCGCGTCCGGAAACCGACAGGATGCGAAAGCCGCCGAGTTCATCGGAAAAGGCGTAGGCGCCGGCGCGCCATGCGCGGACCGCAGGTCCCGCGGGCGCATCGGCGAGGCGATCGCGCGACGTATCCTCGGCCGCCCGGCCGGCCGGGAGAGCCACGGCGACGCCAAGGAGGACGGCACACGTCCACACCCTCAGATCGCGCCGCCGGAACCGCATCGCTCCATCCTCCATTCCGGCAGTATGGGGCAGGCATTCGCACAGGCAACCGGCGATTTCGTGATGCAGGCCGGAACGGAATGTCGCGTTGACGTTTACGTCAAGGTAATTAAGTTGCATCGATACCGGGACCGTCAGCCAGGTGAATTTGACGCGGTCGGCGCCTGTGCTATCGCATTTCGAACCCGATGCGCTAAGACCGCCCGATGCGCTGAGGCCGATCGATACGAACGCCATCCGGCGACGGCCGGAAAGCAGGAGGATGACGATGAGCGAAGTTGAACGCGAGAGCATGGAATTCGACGTGGTGATCGTCGGCGCGGGGCCGGCGGGCCTTGCCGCGGCGATCCGCCTGAAGCAGGTCAACCCGGAGCTCTCCGTCGTCGTGCTCGAGAAGGGCGCCGAAGTGGGTGCGCACATCCTGTCGGGCGCCGTCGTCGATCCGGTCGGCGTCGACAGGCTCCTGCCGGAATGGCGTTCCGAGACCGACCATCCCTTCAAGACAGCTGTCACCGACGATCATTTCCTGGTGCTTGGACCCGCGGGCTCGGTGCGGGTGCCGAACATGCTGATGCCGCCGCTGATGAACAACCACGGCAACTACATCGTCTCGCTCGGCAATGTCTGCCGCTGGCTGGCCGGCCATGCCGAGGCGCTGGGCGTCGAGATCTATCCGGGCTTTGCGGCCGTCGAGGTGCTCTACGACGACAAGGGCGCCGTGAAGGGCGTCGCCACCGGCGACATGGGCATCGAGCGCGACGGGTCGAAGGGTCCGAACTACGCGCCTGGCATGGAACTGCACGGCAAGTACACGCTGATCGGCGAGGGCGTTCGCGGCTCGCTCGCCAAGCAGCTGATCGCGAAGTTCGGCCTGTCCGACGGTCGCGAGCCGCAGAAGTTCGGCATCGGGCTGAAGGAACTCTGGCAGGTGGCGCCCGACAAGCACAAGCCCGGCCTCGTGCAGCATTCCTTCGGCTGGCCGCTCGACAACGCCACCGGCGGCGGCTCCTTCCTCTATCATCTCGAGGACAACCAGGTGGCGGTCGGCTTCGTCGTCCACCTGAACTACAAGAACCCCTACGTCTCGCCCTTCGAGGAATTCCAGCGCTTCAAGACGCACCCGGCGATCCGTGACACCTTCGAGGGCGGCAAGCGGCTTTCCTACGGCGCGCGTGCCATCACCGAAGGCGGCTTCCAGTCGGTGCCGAAGCTCACCTTCCCGGGCGGCGCGCTGATCGGCTGCTCGGCCGGCTTCGTCAACGTGCCGCGCATCAAGGGGTCTCACAACGCCGTGCTGTCGGGCATGATGGCGGCCGAGCACGTCGCCGAGGCGATCGCCGGCGGTCGTTCGGCCGACGAGATTTCGGGCTACGAAGCCGCCTGGCGCGGGTCGGAGATCGGCAAGGACCTGAAGACGGTGCGCAACGTCAAGCCGCTGTGGTCGCGCCTGGGCCTTTGGCTTGGCGTCGGCCTTGGCGGGCTCGACATGTGGACGAACTCGCTCTTCGGCTTCTCCTTCTTCGGCACCATGAAGCACGGCAAGCCGGACTACGCGGCGCTGGAGCCGGCCGACCGGCACAAGCGCATCGACTATCCCAAGCCCGACGGCGTACTGACCTTCGACCGGCTGTCGTCTGTGTTCCTGTCCAACACCAACCACGAGGAGGACCAGCCGATCCACCTCAAGGTCAAGGACCAGGAACTTCAGAAGGCGTCCGAATACGGCGTCTTTTCCGGCCCCTCGACCCGCTACTGCCCTGCCGGCGTCTACGAATGGGTCGATGCCGACGGCAATGCGCTGGCCGGCGGCCCGGGTGCTTCGGCCAAGGGCGGCGAAGTTTCGCACAAGAACCCCGAGGCGCGCTTCGTCATCAACGCGCAGAACTGCGTCCACTGCAAGACCTGCGACATCAAGGACCCGAACCAGAACATCAACTGGGTGCCGCCGCAGGGTGGCGAGGGACCGGTGTATCCGAACATGTGATCGGGCGCGGTCGGACTCGGGCGCCGACCTGTCGCAGACAACCGTTCAAGGCCAGCGCGGGCACTTGGCTTGCGCTGGCTCTTCCCGTGTTCAGGCCGGCTTCGTGGGCTTGGCATGTTGCACGTCATCGAACGGCGCAGCGCCGGCTTGCTGGTCGACCGGCTGAGCGAGGTTCAGGTCGCCGGGCCGGCGCGGTGGTCGGCGATCCGCAAGGTCTGTGCAAGCATGTCCCGCTGACGATGCCGGCTTCATCTTCCGATTGCAAGTTGCTCCGGCGCGTGTACCATGGCTTCGGGCAACGGAGGGTGGTGACGGCATGTGCAGGCTGGGGGTCGCTCTGACAACGCTGCTGCTTTTCGTATTGCCCTTCGCGAACTCCGCCCATGCCAAGACCCGGATCACCGAGAAGACCGAGTATTACGAGATTTCCGGCAAGACGGGCGTCGAGCTGTTTCTCGACATGAACCGGCGCGGGCCACGCCATGGCTTCTTGACCAAGGCGATCGCGCAGACGCGCTACGAGACCAAGCCCGACGGCAAGTTCGTGCATGAGAAGGGCGTCTGCCGCATCAAGGGCGGCAGCGTCACGATGAAGATCACCTACATCTACCCCAAGCCGCGCGGGACGCTCGACCGCGACCTGGCCCGCCGCTGGAAGCTCTTCCAGGCCGACAACATCCGCCATGAACAGACCCACGGCCGGATCGCCCGGGAGCTTGCCAGCGAGATCGACGGCCATCTCCGCGGCTTCGCCGTCAAGGACGGACCATCCTGCTGGAAGGCGCTGTCGCAGTTCGAGCGCGAGATCCAGGCGAAGTATGCCGCCAACAAGAAGAAGCAGGCGGCATTCGATCTGAAGGAGCACCGCGACGGCGGCGCTGTCGACAAGAGCATCCTCGCCCTGATCGGCAAACGCTGAGCACGGGGCCGGCGGACGGGAGGGCATCCGGCCGTCGGCAGGTCAGCGGGCGGCGTCGAGACCGGCGATGGCGATGTCGCCGGTGGTAGGTTGCGGCCGCAGCGTGAACTCCACCAGAACCGGAAGGTGGTCGGAACCGACGTCATCCAGCCGCCGCGCATCGAGCAGCACCACGCCCTGCTTGGCCAGCACGTGGTCGATCGGCAGCCCGATCCAGCGCCGTAGAACGTCGGGCGCCGACCGCACGAGCCAGGTCGGCCCCAGGCGCGGCATCGACGTGAAACCGCCGGCCGCAGCGATGCGCCGCACGGACGCGCTCCAGTCGGCGGCGTTGAAATCGCCCGCCAAGAGCGCATGCTCGCCGAGAGCGCCGAGGACCGGCAGCAGTTCCTCGATCTGTTTCGGCTGTGCGAATGGCCAGGGCCAGAGCAGGTGCAGGCTGGCGATCTCGACGGCGTGGCCTCCGAAATCCACGGTGACGAGGCCGAAGCGTCCGCCAAGGCCACAGGCACCGAGGTCCAGGAAGGGACGGCGCGAGAGGATCAGCACGCTGCCGACCGACCGCTCGTCGGGGCAGTCGAGCCGGTGGGGATAGGCTGCCGCGATGGCGCGCAGGCTCTGACGCCAGGCCGGGGAGGCCTCGTTCAGCGTCACCACGTCCGGCCGCGTGCGCCCGATCAGCGACAGGACGCGCCCCGGATCGGGATGGTCGTAGCGCATGTTGAGGTGCAGCAGCCGGTAGCGTGGCCCGGCGCCGGCAGCCTCGGTCGCCGCGCCGGAAGCCACCGCATGCCAGGGCAGGAACCCGCCGGTGGTGGCGACAGCGCCGATCGCCAGCACCAGCCCCACGGCGCCATGCAGCCATTGCCGCGTCGCCAGGAGAACCAGGCAGGCCATCGCCAGCAAAACGGCGAGATGCGCGCGGAAATGGGAGAAGGCGTCGAGCGCCGGATGCAGCCGGCCGAGGAAACCCGCCACCAGCGGCATCGAGATCGCCAGCGCGAGGAGCAGGGCTGCGGCCCTGGCAGGGCCGGAGGTGGCGAGGGCGCGGAAGCGGGGCATTGCCATGCGGTGCCCCGCAATCATGTCCGTTTCAAGAAACCGCTACTGGAACGCGGTTTCCGAGAAGCTGCGCAGCTTGCGCGAATGCAGCCGCTCGACCGGCATGGCGGCCAGCCGCTCCATCGCCTTCATGCCGATGATCAGGTGCTGGGCGACCTGGCGCTTGTAGAAATCCGTCGCCATGCCGGGCAGCTTCAGTTCCCCGTGCAGCGGCTTGTCAGAGACACAGAGCAGGGTGCCGTAGGGCACGCGGAAGCGGAAGCCGTTGGCCGCTATGGTGGCCGATTCCATGTCGAGAGCGATGGCGCGCGACTGCGACAGCCGCTGCACCGGGCCGCGCTGGTCGCGCAGTTCCCAGTTGCGGTTGTCGATGGTGGCGACCGTGCCGGTGCGCATGATGCGCTTCAGGTCGTAGCCCGACAGCCCGGTCACCTCCGCCACCGCCTCCTGCAGCGCCACCTGTACCTCGGCCAGCGCCGGGATCGGCACCCAGACCGGCAGGTCGTCATCGAGCACGTGGTCCTCGCGGACGTAGGCATGCGCCAGCACGTAGTCGCCCAGCGCCTGGGTGTTGCGCAGCCCGGCGCAATGGCCGAGCATCAGCCAGGCATGGGGCCTGAGCACCGCGATGTGGTCGGTGATGGTCTTGGCATTCGAGGGGCCGACGCCGATGTTGACCATGGTGATGCCGCCGTGGTCGGGCCGCGTCAGGTGATAGGCCGGCATCTGCGGCATGCGGGCGATGGCGACGGGGTTCTCTTCCGGTTCGCCGGGCAGCGTGACGATGTTGCCGGGCTCCACGAAGCTCGCATAGCCCTCGCCGCCGCGCGCCATCATGCCCCGCGCCAGCGCCACGAACTCGTCGATGTAGAACTGGTAGTTGGTGAACAGCACGAAGTTCTGGAAATGCGACGGGCTCGTCGCCGTGTAGTGCGACAGCCGGTGCAGCGAATAGTCGATGCGCTGAGCGGTGAACGGCGCCAGCGGCGAAGGCTCGCCCGGCGCAGGCTCGTAGGTGCCGTTGGCGATATGGTCGTCGGTGCCGTTGAGATCCGGCACGTCGAAGATGTCGCGCAACGGCCGCTTGATGCGATCGGCGACCGAAGCCTCGACATGCGTGCCTTCCAGGAAGGCGAAGTGGACGGGGATCGGCGTCTCGGATTCACCCACCGTGATCGGAACGCCGTGATTGCGGATGATGTGCCTGAACTGCTCGGTGAGGTAGCTCTCGAACAGGTCGGGCCGGGTGATGGTGGTGGCGTACTGGCCGGGCGAGGGCATGTGGCCGTAGGCCAGGCGCGTGTCGACGGGATCGTAGCTCGCCACCGTGACGCCGACCTCGGGATAGCAGGCCCTGAAGCGCCTGTCCGGAGCGCCTGAACTCGACAGGCCGTTGAAGGCCTCGCGCAGGAAGGTGGTGTTGCGGTCGTAGAGCACTTTCAGCGCGCCCACCGCCTCCTCGGCCGTGGTGAAGCTCTGGCGGGCATAGGGCTCCGGCCGGTCGATCGTGGCAATGGCTCGGGGGTAGATTCGCTTTTCCATGTCCCATTATAGGGATCGGATCGTGACAGTGCGAGGGGGGAGCCGCCCCGCAAGATTGGATTATCGGGCGCGTTGCAGCCCGAACACGATGACCAGCCCGGCGCCGTTGGAGCGCTGGATCTCGCTGCCGACGAACCGGCCGCCGCCGTCTTCTGCGCCGGCCAGCGCCAGCATCGGCGCCGTCATGAGCGCCAGCACGAGAGCGATCCGGGCGAGTGCTGCGCCGGGCGAGAAGCGGTGGGGAAGCTGGAAGGTCATGGGAGCGTCTTTCGGTTCGGGTTCCGGCGCGGGTTGGGGATCGCGGCGTCAGCGCCGCGGCGGCCGGCAGACCAGCCCCTCCTCGAAGACGCAGGGAATGAAGAGCCCGATCTCCCAGGAGAAGGCGTCCCGGCTCGTCTGGGCGACCACGATGGCAAGCGCCAGTCCGGCGGCGAGAACGGTCAGGCTGGCGATCACGAGGCGTCTGGCGTGCATGGTTTGTCCCTCCATGCTGGCGTTTTCGCACGGCCGGACTGAACCGCCGCTGAGGGGGCCGTTCATGGGGCGTTCAAACACGTTAAGATGACCGCTGGACCAGTCGAGCGGTCTTGCCTTCATCGGCCGGAGGGCTTTTCTTGGCGCCGATGCGAACAACGGAGGGATGCATGGGCACCCAGACCACACCGATCGATCTCTATTACTGGCCGACGCCGAACGGCTGGAAGATCACCATCATGCTCGAGGAACTCGGTGTTCCCTACGAGGTGAAATTCGTCAACATCGGCAAGGGCGAGCAGTTCGAGCCGTCCTTCCTGGCGATCGCGCCAAACAACCGCATGCCCGCCATCGTCGATCCGGAGGGTCCCGGCGGTCAGCCGATCTCGGTCTTCGAGTCCGGCGCGATCCTGCAATATCTCGGACGCAAGTTCGGACAGTACTATCCGACGGACGAGCGCGCCCGCGTGGCGGTGGACGAATGGCTGTTCTGGCAGATGGGCGGCCTCGGCCCGATGGCCGGGCAGACGCACCACTTCCGCCAGTACGCGCCGGAAAAGGTGCCCTACGCCATCGACCGCTACACCAACGAGGTCAACCGGCTCTACGGCGTCATGAACCGGCGCCTCGCCGACCGCGACTTCCTCGCCGGCGATTATTCGATTGCCGACATGGCCTGCGTGGGCTGGGTGAAGCCATACAAGAACCAGGGCCAGGAGATCGACGACTTTCCGAACCTGAAGCGCTGGTTCGAGACCGTCATGGCGCGGCCCGCCGTCGAACGCGCCATGGCCGTCGGCCAGGAGCACCGCCGCAATCTTGCCGACGACAAGGAAGCGCAGAAGATCCTGTTCGGCCAGAAGGCCCGCGCCTGACGGCCGATCCGCTGCGTCCATGAAAAAGCCCGGGCGGCGCTGTCGCGCCGCCCGGGCTTTTTTCGTCTTGCCGGTGCTGGCCGGACCGGCGTTACAGCTTCGACCAGGTCTGCGACTTGCAGAAGATGGCCGCCACGCAGCCCTTCATCGTCAGCGAGGCGCCCGAAAGCTTGCCGGTGCCGCTGTAGGTCTTTTCCTCGCTCGGGTCCGTGATCGTCCCCTTGTAGGCATTGGCGCCGTTGAGGCTCATCTTGCCGATCTGCTTGCCGGCATGCTTGCCGGTCTTCAGCTTGATGCAGAACTCGCCGCCGCACGGCGCGATGACGGCCGTCTCGCCGGACGTCGTCTTCCAGTTTCCTTCGATCGGGTCGGCGAATGCCGCTCCTGCCGACATGAGCACCGCCGCCGCGGTCAGTGCGAAAATGCGCTTCATGATGTCCTCTCCTTCGTCTGGCCGGGCCGTGTGGCCGGCGAGAACTTACGCGAACGTCAACGTAAACCAACGCGACGAGGCGCGGAAGCGGTGTCCCAGCGGAAGGCGAACGAAATTTTCGGTGGCATCGGAGTCCGCTCGTCGCGGCCGATCGGGCGCTGCGCTTCCACCGACCGTTTCGCGTGGTTAGCGAAGGGTTTTGACGGCCGCCGCGCATTTGAAGCGAAATTTCGGCGAATCCGCGGAATTCCGCCATTCCCATCCTTAACGGAATCTCGCCTTTACCTCTTGTTTTAGTTTTGTTTTCACCAGGTTAAGCAAGCCATTTAACGACGGATTCAAGGCTTCCCGGCATCCTGTGAAGCATCGGAAGAACAGCGGAAGACGAAAACAACCGCAGCTTCCACGAGACAAACGGGGACTGGAACAATGGCACGCTTCGAAATGCTCGACGCCGGTTTCGGCGACATCGGAAACAACGCCCAGGCCGACATTCTCTTCGAACTCGGCATGATGTACGCCACCGGCCGCGACTGCGCGGTCGACATGGTCGCCGCGCACAAGTGGTTCAACATCGCCGCCATCAAGGGCTCGGACCGCGCCGCCCGGCTGCGCGGCGAGGTTGCCGCCTCGATGACCAAGCTGGAGATCGCCCGGGCGCTCCGCGAGGCGCGCGAATGGATGACGATGCACTGATCGCATCGTCCGCTCGCTCCGCGGCGCGAGGGCTGTCGAGACTGCGCAACGTTCGGTCGAAATTTATCGTCCGCAATCGCCCGATCTTAAGGATTGCGATACGGACGGCGTCGGAAAAGAGGGGCAGGGAGAGCGGGAGAAGACGGATCGTCGCGGTTGAAGGACAGCGCGACGGACGGCCGCTACCAAAACCGCGCCGGCCCGGGGAGGCCGGCGCGGTTTCGCTTTTCGGGACCTCGATTTGGGCGGACGATCAGGCGTGGCTCTCGGCGACCGGCTGGCGCTCGGCGAGACGATCGAGCCCCGCCAGCACGAACTGGACATAGGTTTCGATCATGTCCGGATCGAGGGGACGGATGGTCGGTCCGTCCACGGCGAAGCGCATGAAGAGGAAGGATCGCGCGCCCATCAGGATGGAGGCGAACGCCTCCAGTTGCCGGTCATCGGGCGCGCGAGCGCCGAGGAGCCGCCTCAGCGAACGCTGGTACCCCTGGATCAGCAGGTCGTGATGCAGCTTGAAGGCCGATGGCGCATGCAGAGTCGCTTCCGACATGACCCGGTAGATGTGCGGGTTCGCAACCAGATAGGCGATGTTGGCGGTGATGCCCCGCCGCTCCATCTCCTCGAGCGTGGGGGCGCCACGCACTGCTTTTGCAATCGAAGCGACCATTTCGGTGCCGAGCTCTGGGAGCAGGATGTCGAACAGATCCTGCTGCGACTTGAAGTGCAGATAGAACGCGCCGTGCGCCACCCCGGCCTCGGCCGTGATGCGGGAGATCGAACATCCGGCATAGCCATGCCGTCCCACAATGACGCCGGCGGCATGGACGATCTTCAATCGGGTTTCGGCGTTGCGCCTGAGCTGCTTTGCGGACGGCTGGCGCGGGCGGCGCTCCCTCGGCTTTCGTGCGTCGGGAGCTTCGATGTCTGTCATGGCCTTCCGGATCTTCATCTCGATAGGCATAGGTTCCATCACCTGCGATCGCAAGATGACCACGCCCGTCAGACGGCTACTTCTCCGGCGATGCGCTTGCGCAACATGTCCTTTCGGACCTTGCCCGATGCAGTTCTCGGGAAGTCGTCGACATACTCTATTCGCTCCGGGTATTTTTGTCGGGCAAGGCCGGCACCGTCGAGAAAGGCGGCCATGTCGCGGACGTCCGGACGCGCCGGTCCGGCGGGAATGACGTAGGCGCAGACCGTCTCGCCCAGCCGGGCGTGCGGCATGGAGACGACCGCTGCCTCGCGAACGGCCTCGTGCCGGTGGAGCGCGTCCTCGATCTCCTTCGCCGACAGGTTCTCGCCGCCCCGGATGATCAGGTCCTTCTTGCGACCGGTCACCAGTATGCCGTTGCCGTTGACGATACGCCCGATGTCGCCCGTGCGGAAATATCCGTCGGCGTCCAGTGCCCCCTGCCTGTCCGCCGGATCGAGATAGCCGAGGAACAGCGACGGGCCACGCACGATGATCTCGCCGTCCCCGCCGGCGGGGACGTCGTTGCCTTCGTCGTCGACCACCCGGACCTCGTATCCGACGATCTCGCCGTCCGTGTCGGCGGCGGCATCGGCGCCGGCGGCTCCCAGATAGCCGAGCGTGACCACGGGTGCTTCCGTCGCCCCGTAGATGCGAAAGGCGCAGCTGTTGGCAAAGGCGCTGTTGGCGCGACGGATCAGCCCCGGCGGCACCGCTGCGCCGCCGCAGCCGAACACGTTCAGGCTGGGGAGGCGCGAGCCGGCCTTGTCGGCCGCCTCGATCAGTTCCGCCAGGAAAGGCGTCGCGCCGACCGTGACCGCCACGCCGAAGTCATCGACGAGATCGACGGCTTCCGCGGCATGCCAGCGCTCCATGAACACCGTTCGGGTTCCGACGACGAGCGGCCATTCGATGCCGTAGGAGAAGCCTGTGACATGGGTCACGGGCGAGGGCATCAGCGTCCAGTCGCCCCGCCGCAGTTCCCAATGATCGAAACAGGCCTGCATGGCGCGGGCGAGCGTCTCGTGCGTGTGGAGAACCCCCTTCGGTCGCCCGGTCGTGCCGGAGGTATACATGATCATCTTGATCGCCTCCGGCCGCTGCACGGGCCAGGGCACCGCGTCGAGGTCTCCGGGTTCGAGGAGTTCCTCGAAGCGTGTCGCACCGGCGCGCTGCGCGCCGCGGACGACCACGACATGGTCCAGGCCGGGCAGGCGCGGCCGCAGCTTTTCCACCATTTCGGCGAAGCGGACGCCGCGAAATTCCTCCGGCACGAACAGGATCTTTGCCCCGCAGTCGGCGAGGATCATCTGCAACTCGGCGTCCCGGTAGATCGGAACGACAGGATTGACGACCAGTCCCAGCAGCACGCAGGCGATGTCGAGCACCACCGTTTCGGTCCAGTTCGGCAACTGGAAACTGACGACGTCACCCTCCCGCAATCCCATGCGGTGGAGGTTCGCGGCGAGGTTCCGCGCCTGTGCAAAGGCTTCGCCGGCGGTCAGCCTGTTGTCGCCCTCGACCCACAGCACGACGTCCGGATCGCTTGCCGCCATGTCGCGCGCATCGTCGGCGATGGTTCGGTTGCGCCAGGCTCCACTGGCGCGGAAACGCGCAACATCGTCCTTTCCATGCGAAACGTTCCAGCGTTCGTCGCGCGCCATTTACGTTCTCCTACAACGCCAGATATCGATCCACGAGATCGGGACGATCGTCGAAATCGGCCCATGACCCGCAGAAAACCACTTCGCCGACGTCGAGCAGATACAGCCGGTCGGAGGTCTCGCGGGCGAAATCGAGGTTCTGTTCGGTGATGATCATCGCCATCCCTTCGGAGCGGCGGATCCGGTTGATGGCGTCGCCGAGTTCATCGACGATGACGGGCGCGAGCCCTTCCGCCGGCTCGTCGAGCATCAGCACCTTCGGTCGCGAGACGATCCCGCGCGCGATCGCGACCATCTGCTGCTGGCCGCCGGAGAGCTGGTAGCCGAGCCTGTCGACGAGCGGCCCGACCATCGGCAGCAGCGCGATGATCTCGTCGAGAGAATAGCAGGCCTTGCCGTCCGCTGCCGCATGGCAGCCCATCTCGATGTTCTGGGCAACGGTCAGCTTGGGGAAGATGCGCCGGTCTTCGGGGACGAGTGCCAGGCCGCGCCGAGCGCGCACATGTGTCGCCTCGGTGGAGAGCGGCCGTCCGTCCAGTGCTATCTGCCCGCTGCCGCGCGGACCCGCGTTCAGCAGCGTCTTGAGGAAGGTGCTCTTGCCGGCACCGTTGCGGCCGAGCAGTGCCACGCTCTCGCCCGCTGCCAGACGCAAGTCGATGGCGTGGAGGATGTGGCTTTGCCCGTAGAAGGCGTCGAGATGGCTGACTTCAAGCATGGCCGGCATTGCGTCCGAGGTAGATTTCGCGAACCAGGGGATTGGCGCGGACCTCGGCGGGCAGACCGCTCACCACCACCTCGCCATAGTGAAGCACGGAGATGCGCGTGCCGAGCTGGAAGACGACGCCCATGTCGTGCTCGGTCAGAAGCAGGCTGAGACCGTTTTCGCGCACGACCTTGTCGATCAGGTTGACCGCCGCCTGCCGGTCCGTGGGCGACATGCCAGCGGTCGGCTCGTCCAGCATGAGCAGCTTTGGCCTGAGCGCGAGGTTCATGGCGAGTTCCAGTCGCTTCCTGTCGCCATGACTCAGCGTTTCAGCCGGTGTCTCTCGCGCTGCCGCGAGGCCGAGCGCGGCAAGCAGGGATTCCGCCTCGTCCGCGACGGTCCTTGCCGCCGACAGCCGCAGGAGCCCCGCCCATGGCCTCCGTGTCGCCTCGCGGGCCTCGACGGCGACGATGATGTTGTCGAGCGCGGTCATCTCGAGGAAGACGCGCGCAACCTGGAACGAGCGGCCGACCCCCGATCTCGTCCGCATGAAGCCCGCCTCGTGCGTGACGTCGCGTCCGTTGAGGCTGATGGTGCCCGCGCTCGGGCGAGTTTCGCCCGACAGGACCTTGAAGAGGGTCGTCTTGCCGGCGCCGTTCGGCCCGATGACGACATGTCGCTCGCCCTCGCCGAGGTCGAGATCGACGTTCTTCAGGACCTTGATGCGGCCGTAGTCCTTGAAGATGCCGCGCGCGTCCAGGAGGGTGCTCATGCGCGTCCCTCGCGGCGCGGCGAAGAGGGCGCGCGAACGCGTGCGAGTAGACTGCCGAGCAGTCCAAGCACGCCGCCGGGTACCGACAGCACGACCGCGAGCAGCAGGCCGCCGACCAGCAGGTCGGATATGCCGATCAGCGAGCGCGTCGCATAGTCGAGCAGGCCGAAGAGGATGGCGCCCACGGCCGGGCCGAGGAAGAAGGCGCTGCCGCCGAGCAGCGTGAACAGCAGCGGCATGGTGGAGAAGCTCCAATGTGCCAGTTCGGGCGTGACGATCTGCGCCCATGGCGCGTAGATCGCGCCGGCCAGTGCCGTGATCGAACCCGACAGGACGAGCGCGATCAATCGCTTGCGGTCGATGTCGATGCCAAGGAAGCTCGCCCGCATCGGGTCCGACTTCACGCCTTGCAGGGATCGGCCGAACCGGTTGGACCAGAGCACCCACATGAGCGTGACGAGCAGGGCGCAGCTTGCGATGATGAAGTAGTAATAGGCATCGCCGCGGGCGAGGTCCAGCTCGACGAGGCCGAGGTCGATGATCGGGCGGTTGACCCCGACGAGGCCGTCGTTGCGGCCCAGGAAGTTGAGTTTCATGATGAGGACGTGGACGAGCGCGCCGACCGCGAGCGTGATGACGGCAAAGTAGACGCCGCTCGCCCGCCGAAGTGCGAGAAGGCCCGTGACGAGGGCGAGCAGGCCACCGCAGCCGGCCGCAGCCAGCAGGATGACCACGAAGGGCAGATGGTTCTGCTGCGTGATGAGGTAGCCGGCGCAATAGGCGCCGACGGCGAAGAACATCGCGTTGCCGAAGGAGAGTATCCCGGCCTTGGCGAAGGCGAGGTTGAAGGCGATGCCGAAGACGACGTTTATCGCGACGACGCCGCTCAGAAAGACGACGCCGCGATTGGCCACGTGCGGCACGATCAGGGCGCCAGCCACGAGCAGCGCGAGGAGCGAGAAGAAGATGGCCGGACGGACGCGCGCAATGGTCATGTCGTGGCCTGCCGGCTGAGAAGCCCTTCCGGGCGGACGATGAGAACGAGGGCGATGGTGGCGAAGAAGAGCACGCCCGGGTAATTCGGCAGGTAGGTGGCGCTGAGCGCTTCGACGAGGCCGAGGAAGATCGACGCGACGAACGCTCCCCTGACCGATCCCATGCCGCCGACGATGACGACCCCGAAAGCCTGCAGGATGAAGATCCCGGCGAGATCCGGCGACAGGCTCTGGTTGGCCACGAGCAGTCCGCCGGCGAGGCCCGCGAGCGCGAAGCCGGTGATCACCGTCCACCGATACACGGAGGAGACGTTGATGCCGACGACGCCTGCCATCCAGGGGTCGATCGCGATGACCTGCAGGATACGGCCGGCGGAGGTGCGATTGAGGACATAATCGAGGACGAGAAAGACGACGACCCCCGACAGGATCACGAAGATCGAGAATGTCGGCAAGATCGCGCCGCCGAGGAAGATGACGTCCAGCAGCTCCCTGGGCGGGGAGACGCTGAGATAGTTCAGCCCCCAGATCAGCTTCACGACGCCATCGCACACGAGCAGAAGGGCATAGGTGGCGATCAGGACGTAGACGCCGTCGACGGATTTCAGTCGCCGGAAGACCAGCGTATCGACGGCCACTCCGGTTCCGCCCATCGCAACCGAAGCCACGATGGCCGCGACCAGATAGGCCCAGAGCGGGATGTCCGCGCCGAACATCGACAGAACCGTGTAGGCGACATAGCCGCCGATCATGAAGAAACCGCCGTGCGAGAAGTTCAGCACGTGCAGGATGCCGAAGACCAGCGTCAGCCCGGAGGCGACCAGGAAGGTCGCCATGGCCCAGATCATCGCATTGAACAGGATAGTGATGAGGTCTCCCGCCAAGACTTCCTCCCGTCGTGTTGGCGAGGAAGCGCCGGTTGCCGGCGCTCCCGTTCACGTCTGGCTCAGCTGGGCTTGCGCAGTGTCATGGGCTCGCCCGGCGTCGGCGGTTCGATGACGGTGTTGCCGTCCACCTTGACGTAGTCGGTCACCTTGTAGCCGAGCGGTCCGGATGCGTCGGGCTCGATATAGATGAGTTCGACATCCTTGATCGCCTGGTTGTCCTCGGCGCGCATCAACCGCTTGCCGGTCGCGGTGTCCCATTCGAGGCCTTTCAGTCCCGCGATGACGGCGTCGGTATCGGACTTGCCGGACTTCTCGATGGCCTTCGCATAGGCGTAGATCCCGGCATGCGCTTCGGAGACCCAGCCCATCGGCTGCGTGTTGCCGGTCTTCTTGACGTAGTCGTCATAGAGCTGGTCGCTCAGCGGATTGCCCTTGTTGGTCTCGTGATACCAGTGGATGCCGGTCCAGTGGCCGGGCGTATCGCCCTTCAGTGCACCCGCGACGATGAACTCGTTGGCGGAGTCCATCAGCACCCGATCCTTGAACAGCTGGAAGGGCTTGGCCTGCTGGAACAGCGTGACCGAATCGCCGCCATAGGTCGAGTTGTAGATGCCCTGGGCCTGCGAGCGCGCCGCCTGGGTCACGAAGGTCCGGTAGTCGCCCGCGCCGTAGGGAACGATGATCGGATCGAGGATTTCGGGATCCGCCTTGGCGATTTCGGGGTAGAATTGAAGCAGGCCGTCGACATAGACCGCCCAGGTCGTGCGGCCATACTCGTGGTCCGGAACGAGCCCGGTCCAGCTCGTGACCTCGGGCTGCCGCTCTGCCATGAGGCGCGCCTGCGCGCGCATGCGCATGTAGGGGCCGTCGCCTGGACGAAACACGTGTTCGTTGTAGTTCTCGTGGTTCAGCTTCTCGGTGCCGGCGCCGCAGGTGATGACGACGCCCCCTTCCTGCGTCATCAGCGGCCCCATCGCGAGCGCCACCGAGGAAGAGATCGTCCCGATCTGCAGATTGGCGCCAAGGCCGATCAGTTCGCGTGCGGCCGCGCTCGCCTCAGCCGGGTTCGCCCGGTCGTCGCGGATCTCCAGCGCCAGTTGCCGTCCGAGAACGCCCCCGGCTGCGTTGATCTGGTCGACCGCGATCTGGCAGCCCGAAAGGACGAAGTTGCCGATGAACTCCTGCGGTCCGCTGAGAGCGGTCACGACGCCGATTTTGATCGCGTCGCCCGACTGGGCAAACGCCCGCCGGTTGATGAAGGGCGCGGCGAGCGACGTCGCCCCCAGCCCTGCAATGACGCCACGTCTGCTGATGCCAGTCATGTTTCATCCTCCCATTTCGATGGCCGGTGCGAGCCAATCCCGAGCCGGCCGTCCACCCGATGCCTCAGCGCCCGGTGAATTTCGGCGTGCGTTTGTTGCGGAACGCATCCACCGCCTCGCGATGATCCGCGCTGACGTTCGAGACAGTCTCGTAGGCGATGCCGGCGTCGAAGGACGCATGCATCGCCTGCTTGAGCTGGAGCGTGGTGGCGACCTTGGTCCAGTTGATCGCCTTCAGCGCGCCCGAGGCCAGTCGCTCGGCGAGGCCGTAGACTTCGGAAGCGAGCGTGTCGTGCGCGACGACCTTGGTGATGAGGCCGATCCGTTCCGCTTCCGTCGCGGTCATCGCCTCGCCTGTCATCAGATAGTATTTCGCCTTGGCGTAACCGATATGCTGCGGCCAGATCACCGCGCCGCCGTCGCCCGCGACCAGCCCCATCGACACGTGCGGGTCGCCGATCTTGGCCTTGTCGCTGGCAATGATGATGTCGCAGAGAAGCGCGATGGTGGCGCCGAGGCCGATCGCATGGCCGTTCATCATGCAGATGATCGGCTTGTCGAGGTCGAGCAGGCTGAAGACGATGTCGCGTGCCTCGCGGCCGGTCGCCTCGAAGGACGCCGGATCGTCGATCCCGTCCTGCATCCAGTTGATGTCGCCGCCCGCCGAGAAGGCGCGACCGGCGCCCGTCAGCACGATGATGTCGGCATCGTCGTCGTGGCGGACGTCGTGGAAGATGCGGGACACTTCGCCGTGCAGCACCGCGTCCGTGGCATTCAGCTGATCGGGGCGATCGAGTATCACCGTCAGCACGCGGCCCCGCCTCTCGCACCGGATCGTCTTGTAGTGGTCGTAGCTCTTCATCGGTTCCTCCTCCCGTGTCGGCTCCGCGTCGGCCGCGTCAGCCGCGCAGTCTGTCGAAGCGTTCGGCGTGCCAGTCGGCATCGCCGAACATCGTCTCGCATTGCATCAGGCGTCTGAAGTAGCGGCTGACCTTGAGGTCGTCCGTCATGCCGATGCCGCCGTGCAGCTGGACCGCCTGCTGGGCCACGAAACGGGCCGAACGGGCGGTGACGATCTTGGCCAGCGCGAAGGCGCGCTTCCTCTCCGGGCCGTCGGCGGAATCGAGTGCCGCCTCGACGACCGCGCTCGCTTCCTCGGCGGCGAGCAGCATGTCCACCATGCGGTGCTGGAGCACCTGGAATGACGCCAGCGGCATGCCGAACTGGCGGCGTGTGCGCAGATAGTCGGCGGTTCCCTCGACCAGGATCGGTATCGCGCCGCATGCTTCCGAGCAGACGAGCAGCGCTGCCTCTTCCAGAACAGTCTCCACGATCGCCGAAGCGTCGGCTCCCGCGTTGAGAACTGCATCCGCCGGGACGGCGACGTGGTCGAGGTGGACGGCGGCGAGCATGCGTCCATCGACAGAGCGGCTCCGGACAAGCCTGACACCTGGTGCATCCGCCTCGATGGCAACGACGGCCGTGCGGCCTGCGGCGTCGAGCGCGGTCACGAGCAGGATTTTCGCGCCGGCCGCGTCGAGCACCGGCGCCTTCGCCGCATGGATATGGAACCGGCCGTCCTCTTCCGTCAGGCGGCTCGACGCGAGCGTCCGCTCGAATCCCGCGTCCGCCTCCTGGTGCATCATCACCGTGACCGACGTGCCGTCCAGCACGCGGGCGAGGAGCAGGCGGGCCTGCGGCGTTCCGAGACGGTCGAGGAGCGGCGCGGCGATGGCGCCTTGCGAAAGCACCGGCTCGGCCACGAGGCCGCGACCGACTGCTTCCATCACGGCCGCCATTTCCCGCAGTCCCCCGCCCATGCCGCCGTTCTGCGCACCCACCATGACGGCGAGCCAGCCCTGTCCGGCGATCTCGGCTGCCATGCCGGGGGCGTAGCCCTCCGCGAGACCACGTCCAGCGCGTTCGTGCGCCTCGCCATAGGCCTGGTCGACCCAGCGGAAGGCGTGTTCGCGAAGTGCGGTCAGATCGTCCAGGCTGGTCATTGGAAGCCGAACCTCGCCTTGGCCACGATGTTGTGCTGAATTTCGTTCGATCCGCCGTAGATGCTCGCGGCTCGCTGGCTCAGATACTCGCGCAGCAGGCCCGAGGTCTCCGCATCGGCATCCGGGGGGCTGTTCTGTCCGGCGCTGGGCTCGTGGTCGAGGGCCAGTCCGGTGCGCGCCGCGACGCTGGCCCCGAGCGCCGTGATCGTCTGCAGGAGTTCGGACCCCCTGATCTTCAGCAGCGAGGCTTGATAGCCTGGCTGTTCGCCCAGTGCGGCGCGCTTCAGGAGCCGCGAGCAGTAGGCCTCGAGCGTCTGCAGGGCGATTTCCGCCTCGACGAACCCGCGCCGAAAGACCGGCCGGTCGAACAGTGGCTGCCCGCCCTCGCGGGCCCGCTCCGCGGTCTCGCGCACCTGTGCCAGAAGCCGGCGAGCCTTGCCGGTCTCGGCGACGATCAGGCGCTCGGTCGACAGCAGGAACTTCGCGATCTCCCAGCCGCGGCCCTCGCGTCCGACCAGGTTCTCCCGCGGCACGAAGACATCGTCCAGAAACACCTCGTTGACGTGATGGCGCATGTCCATCGTGACGATCGGTCGGATGGTCACGCCCGGCTGCCGCATGTCGAGGAGGAGGAAGGAAATGCCGTTCTGGGGACGGTCCTCGTCGGATGTCCGCGCAAGGCAGAACATCATGTCGGCCCAGTGCGCGAAGCTCGTCCACAGCTTCTGCCCGTTGACGCGATAGCCCGTGCCATCGCGCCTTGCGCGGGTCTTCAGGCCGGCGAGATCGGAACCGGCGCCCGGCTCGGAATAGCCCTGGCACCAGGCCGTGTTGGAGGCGATGATGTCGGGCAGGAAGCGCTGTTTCTGTTCGTCATCGCCATATTCTGCGATGACTGGACCGACATAGGCCGGCCCGAAGGGCAGCATCCACGGCGCCCCCGCCTCGGCCAGGGCCTGCTCGAAGACGTAGCGCCGAAGGGGTGACCAGCCGGCGCCGCCCACCGCTTGCGGCCAGTGTGCGCAATACCAGCCCTTCGCGGCCAGGATCGTCTGCCAGCGGACGTGGTCTTCCTTCTGCAGTTCGCCGTTGCAGCGGACTTTTTCCTTGATGTCCGATGGCAGGTTCGCGGCCACGAAGTCGATGACTTCGCGACGGAACGTGGCCATTTCCGGCTCTGGCTCGGCATCGTGCATTGGCATTCCGGCGCTCTTTTATGACTGATGAATCATAAGTCAAGAAAAAGGGCGCGGTCAAGCGGCGTTTGCGTGCCGTCTGGAAGAACGCCTGCTGGTGGCGACCGGGCAATGGGTCGCCGGACGTTTACCGCCGTCATTCGGGAAGCACGCGTCCGGGGAGTTATGACGAACGCGGTCGACGATCTGGCAAAGGCGCGGGGCATGAGCGGCATCCAGAAGTGCCGGTACTGCGCCTCTGCAAACAGATCGGTGCGGCGTGGCCGAAGGTTCGCGGCGGCGGGACCCCCCCTAGCGGGCAGGTGCGGCTTGAAGCGAACCGACGTCATCGGCGTCGTCCCCACCGACGACGCCATTTTCCCTGTCGTCGGAGCCTCGCCGCCTGGACAGAAGGACGAGGGGGCCTTTCAGGCGTCCGCTGCCCGACGTCTGCACGGCGGGTCCCCCGTCACCTCTGCCCGCCGTGGTGCGCCGATCAGCCGGTAACGGCTGGGTAGCAAAGCGACCATCGCCGCAAGCCGTACCCCACGCCCGGACATCCAATGCGGACGATTCCCCTCGGCAGAAGCTGTAGGGGTCGATTGCCATGGGTGCTGATCGAAGCGCTGCCGATTGGAATGGCTCTACCGGTCGTCGGGCAGCGGGCGACTTACAGCGAAGCGCTTCACCCCTCCCTGAACCGCACCAGCACCGTTCCCTCGCTCACCTGCGCGCCTTCGGTGGCGATGGCGTCGATGGTGCCGTCGTGCGGGGCGGCGATGGTGTGTTCCATCTTCATGGCTTCGAGCACCAGCAGCGCCTGGCCGCGGCGCACCGTGTCCCCGGCCGAGGCCCGCACCACCTTGACCAGCCCAGGCATCGGCGCGCGCAGGGCGTCGCCGCCGGCGGCCGCGTCCTCCGCCGCTTCGAAGGGATCGGGAATGGAAAAGCCGTGGCCGACGGGGCCTTCGAACACGGTGACGTGGCCCGGCCAGCGGGCGGTGCGGGCCGCGGCCGCATGCGCCTCGTCCACCACCAGTGTCTCGCCGTCGTCGAAGGCGATCGCATGGCGTCCGTCGCGTCGCGCGGTGATGCGGGCGGAGATCGCGTCTTCGCCCCGCTTCAGCGTCACACGCTTGCCGAGCGGGTGGAAATGCGCGTAGCCGGCAAGCGCATCCCACGGGTCGGCCGCATCGGCGGTGCGCCGCGCGCCCGATGCTGCGAGTGCGGCAAGTGCGGCAACCTGGCGCGACGGGCCGGGCTGCGCCGTCAGCGCCTCCTGCTTGCGGCCGATCAGGCCGGTATCGACGTCGCCGGCGGCAAAGTCGTGGTCGCCGGCCAGCGCCACCAGGAAGGGGATGTTGACGGTGGAGCCCGCCACTTCGGTCTCTTCGAGCGCCTGTGTCAGCGCCGTCAGCGCGGCGGGACGCGAGGCGGCCTTGACCACCAGCTTGGCGATCATCGGGTCGTAGAAGGGCGAGATGGCGTCGCCCTGGCGCACGCCGGTCTCGATGCGCATGTCCGCACCGTCCGGCGCGCGGGCGGGGAAGACGAGGTGGTGCAGCGTGCCGGTGGCCGGCAGGAAGCCGCGCGCGGCATCCTCGGCATAGATGCGCGCCTCGAAGGCGTGGCCGTTGAGCCGGATCGCCTCCTGCGCCAGCGGCAGCGGCTCGCCCGCCGCCACCCTGAGCTGCCATTCGACGAGATCGACGCCCGTCACCATCTCGGTCACCGGATGCTCGACCTGCAGCCGCGTGTTCATTTCCATGAACCAGAACCGGTCCGGCCTCAGCCCCTGCGAGGCGTCGACGATGAACTCGATCGTGCCGGCGCCCGAATAGCCGATCGCGCGCGCCGCCTTCACCGCCGCATTCGTCATCGCCGATCGCATGGCGTCGGTCATGCCGGGGGCGGGGGCCTCCTCGATGACCTTCTGGTGGCGGCGCTGCGCCGAGCAGTCGCGCTCGAAAAGATGCACGGCATTGCCGAAACTGTCGCCGAACACCTGCACCTCGATGTGGCGCGGCTTGTCGACATATTTCTCGATCAGCACGGCGTCGTCGCCGAACGCGGCTTTCGCCTCGCGCCGCGCCCCGCTCAGCGCGTCGGGGAAATCCTCCGGCCGCTCGACGCGGCGCATGCCCTTGCCGCCGCCGCCCGCCCGCGCCTTGATCAGCACCGGATAGCCGATCTCGTTGGCCTTGCCGGCGAGCAGCACCAGCGCCTGTCCCTCGCCGTGGTAGCCCGGCACCACCGGCACGCCGGCCTTCTCCATCAGCCGCTTGGCAGCATCCTTCAGGCCCATGGCGCGGATCGAATCAGCCGAGGGGCCGATGAAGACGAGGCCCGCCGCCGTCACCGCATCGACGAAGCCCGGGTTTTCCGACAGGAAGCCGTAGCCGGGATGGATGGCCTGCGCGCCCGTCGCCAGCGCCGCCGCGATGATGCGATCGGCCTTCAGATAGCTCTCGCCCACCGGCGAAGCGCCGATATGCACCGCCTCGTCGGCCATCGCGACATGCAGCGAGGCCGCGTCGGCGTCGGAGAAGACCGCCACCGTCTTCACGCCCATGCGCCGGGCGGTGTGGATGACGCGGCAGGCGATCTCGCCGCGATTGGCGATCAGGATCTTGGAAAACATGGTTCCTCCCCGGCACGGATCATCGCCGGAGGATAAGCCATGGCCGGGCAGGCCTGTCCAGCCCGTGTGCCGTCCCGGGCACGGGCGATCACGATGGCGGGACGAAGGGCTGGAAGATCGTCCTGAACGCCGGAAGCGCTTCCATCCGCTCGGCGTGGGCGGCCAGATGGGGACAGGCCTGCAGATCGACGATCTCGGGCAGCGATTCGCGCATGTGCCGCAGGGCGCAGGCGACCGCAATGTCTGCATGGCCGATCGTTTCGCCGAACCAGAACGGCGAGGCCCGGCCGGCGCGGTCGGTCTCCAGAGCGGCAAGGGCGCCGAGCAGCTGGGCGCTGCGACGTGCCACGAGCATCTCGGACGCGTCGGCATGCAGGTGCTTTTCGTAGAACAGGCTCACGCCGACATCTGCCAGGCCGGTGGCCAGGGCGGCGACCTTGAGCGCGCGCCGTCGCGCGGGTTCCGCGGTCGGATAGAGCCGCCGGGCCGGTTCCACGAGCGTATCGAGATGATCGATGATCAGGTGACTGTCGACCAGCACCTCGCCATCGTCCAGCACGAGCGTCGGCACCTTGGTCAGCGGATTGAAGGCGGCAAGCCGCCCGGCGTCTCCGAACACCGACCATGGCCGGTGCTCGAAGGGAATGTCGTAGAGGGTCAGCGCGATGCCGACCCTGCGGACGAACGACGAATCGAATTGGCCGATCAGGATCATGATGCCCTCGCGCATTGACGCATCGGAGCCTCGTTCTTCGCCGCCCCCAGCGCAACCGGCCGAGGCACCGCCTCCTGCCCGATTCCGTCAGGAGAGGCGACGGCTCACCCGGCCGCGAACTCGGCCAGCAGCGCGTTGAACGCCCGCGGCGTCTGCAGGAACGGCGCGTGGCCGGCACCCGCCATCGTCACCACGCCGTGCGGCCAGAGCGAGCCGTAGGGGATCGTGCCGAAATAGTCGTGCCGGACGAAGAGGTCGCCTTCGCCGTTGACGATCGCCAGCGGCACGGTCATCGAGGCCACGATCGCCTGCTCGTCGAGCGGCGCGCCGGTGGCCACCGAGCCGAACATGATCTCGCGCGCCCGCCCGTCGGTGCGCTTGGCGGCGGCCAGGAAATGCGCATCGAGGCCGCCATCGGTCGCAGACGTCGCCGTGGCATACATCAGCGCGTCCTGGTCGGTGAAATCGCGTTTGCCCGTCAGGTTTTCCGCCGAAGGATCGATGTTGAAGGCCTGCATCAGGCATTCGATGCTGGGCTGGATCGGCGGCGTACCGGAGATCAGCACCCCCGCGGCCCGGAAGCCGCGGCCGATCATCTCGAGCGCGATGTGCCCGCCGAGCGACCAGCCGACGATGAGCGGGCGCTCCACGCCGAGCTTGGCCAGCAGTTCCTCCGTCATCGCCGCATAGCCGGCGATCTGGTAGCTCGTCTCCGGCGCGCGCGCGTCCTGCGAGGCGCCGTGCCCCGGCAGGTCGAACGCGACCAGCCGCATGCGCGCGAGCTCCGGTGCTGCGAACTGCTCGCGGAAGATCTCCTTGCAGCTCGAATTGCCGTGAATGAACACCACCGTCGGGCCTCCCGAACCCGTTCTCTCGCGCACGCTGATCGCGGCATGGGTGGTCTCGACAAGGCGGTCCGTCGTCGTCATCGGCTGTTCCTGAGGCAGGGTGTTGCTTGCGGCCGAATCATCGCGCGGCACGGCGTCCGGGTCAATCGGAACGGCGGGTGCAGCGGCGCGTTCGTTCATCTGGCTGCGCCCCGCCTTCTGCCACGGACGGTTGCAGACGGGCGGGCGGAAGCGATCACGACCACAGGCAAATGATACATGCCTGAAATTTCATGTGATTGCGGGATCAAATTTAAAATATTGAAAAACGCGGCGAATCGGCGGCCGAAAGTGGACTTATGTGTATAAATACTTTCAAAAATACTATAGGGCGCGGCAGGTGGCGAGTAAATGACGCTGGAAGTTCGTGTCGTGTCATGGGCGAAACGTATGCGTCATATGAATGCGAGAACATATACGTTATAAAAGCAGCGAAAAACATGTCTAGTTTTCCCGAGCAGGCAATGGATGGTGTTGCGAAATGGCAACGGCGGCCTTGCAACGCGCATGAAAATCGCTTCCGCAGGTTCATTAGAGATTGATGGGTGAGACTATCCGAATATACCGTTGCTCTCATATTAAGCGATGCGGCTATGGGGAGTGACCATGCATTCGAGGAAAATCACGGCAGCAGTATTTCTCGCGCTGGCGAGCAGCACTGCCTACGCGGCGGACGTGGTCGAGTACCAGCCGCCCGCGGCCTACAACTGGACCGGGTTCCACGTCGGCGTCGGTGCCGGTCTCGGTGGCGTTTCGCACAATGCCGGCGCGGAGATTTACGACTATGACACCGGCGGTCTGATCCAGGTTGGCCCGATCGACCTGTTCTCGGTCGGCGGCATGCTCGACGTCGGTGGCGACGGCGCGCTCGGCACGATCGAGGGCGGCTTCGACTACCAGATCAGCGAGCGCTTCGTGCTCGGCATCCAGGGCGACTACACCTGGTCGAATTTCGACGCCGGTGCCGGCCTCGGCGCGCTGGTCTGCTTCGAGAACCCCAATGGTCCCGACAATTGCGACACGGGTACGCCAGACGGCGAAATCGCCCTCGACTACTCGCTGACCGCCAAGAGCAGCTGGAGCATCATCGGTCGCGCCGGTTACGTGGCGAATCCGGGTGCACTCGCCTATGTCCTCGGTGGCTTCACGCGCACCAACATGGAGGGCGAGCTCACCCTCTCGACACCCGCTGGCTCCGAGCCCATCGCCGACTACGACTACGAGCGCGACGGCTGGACCTTCGGCGGCGGCATCGAGGCTCCGATCACCGGCGCAATGACGCTGAAGATGGAATACCGCCGCACCGAGTGGGAGAACGATAGCAACTTCCCGCTCTCCGAGACCGGTGGCATCAACACCTGGGACGACGCAGTCGTGCAGTCGATGCGCGGCGTCTTGTCCTGGCGCTTCGGTGCCGACAACGCCTCCCAGCAGGCGGCCGTCGACGCCATTCCCGCGGTCAACTGGACGGGCTTCAACGTCGGCCTCGCCGGCGGCTTCTCCACCCTGCGCCACAATGCCGGCCTCGAAGCCTATGACGACAGTGTCGGCGGCCTGATCCAGGTCGGTCCGGTCGACATCTTCGCGATCGGCGGCGATCTCGACTTCGGCGGCGAAGGCTATCTCGGTCGCCTGGAGGCGGGTTACGACTTCCAGCTCGGCCAGCGCTTCGTGCTCGGCGCCTTTGCCGACTACACCTTCTCCAATGCCGAATCGCAGGTCGGTCTCTTCGGCGACTACTGCGTCGAAAACTACACGTCCCCCGGCGTGGGTCCCGGCGACGACTGCGACGAAGGTTTCGTCACGGCTTCCGGCGACCTGACCTACACGCTGGAAACCGGCGACAGCTGGTCGATCGGCGGCCGCGCCGGCGTGCTCGTCAACCCGCAGACCCTGTTCTACGGTCTCGGCGCCTTCACCCGCCAGAACATGAAGGCCGATCTGACGCTGAACACCGGCTTTGCGCCGCTGGGTTCGCAGGAACTGCTGGCCTACGACTACGAGCGCGACGGCTGGACTTTCGGTCTTGGCGTCCAGACCATGCTCACCGACAAGCTGTCGACCAAGCTCGAATACCGCAACACCCAGTGGGACGAGAGCGAGATCATCCTCGGCGATGCGAGTGCCGGCGTGATCCGCAACGAGGACTCCACGGTGCAGACCTTCACTGTCGGCCTGTCCTGGAAGTTCAACTAGTCAAAAGTCTGCCACGCGCTCCGGCGCGCGGATTTCGACCTCGAAAGGCCCGGCCCAACGCCGGGCTTTTTTTGTGTGCGGCCGTGTGATGATGCCGCTCACGGCCGTTCCTGCCGGCCGGAAGTCCCGGGCGGGAGGGCTGGCGCGGTTCAGGCATCTGGACGCTTCGGAAGCAAAGCGGATGGTGTCATCGGCAGATCGGCATCGACAGAGGTTGAAAGCCGGGTCCCGCCGTTCAGCCTAGCGGCGAAAATGTCCCGCATGTTGCTCGACAGCAACAGCAACTTTCAAACATAGGCGGCCCGGTATTTTCAGTTGAAAGCCCTGCAGCGTCGGAGCTACCGTCGGATGCAGAAGATTCAATCTGTTCTCGGAGGGCCGGATGCAAGCGGGAAAGATGTCACTGGCAATACTTGTCGCCCTCGCAGCTGGCGCCGCCCATGCCGCCGACCAGATCGAAGCTGCTCCTTCGGCGAGCTATGACTGGACCGGCCTTCACATCGGCATCGGTGCAGGCCTCGGCGGCGTTTCGCACAATGCCGGCGCCGAAATCTACAACTACAACGAAAGCGCGGAATTCGATCTCGGCCTTGTCGGTCTCCGCTCCATCGGCGGCATGTTCGATTTCGGCGGCGACGGAGCACTCGGCACGGTCGAGGCCGGCTTCGACGTCCAGCTCGGCGAGCGTTTCGTCATCGGCGTCATGGGCGATTACACCTGGTCGAATTTCGAAGCGGCCGCGGGCCTCGGCGCGACCGTCTGCTACGAGGATGATCCCAATGCGGACAGCTGCGACATCGGCGTGCCGGATGACGCCTACAACCTCGACTACTCGCTCACGGTCAAGAACAGCTGGAGCATCCTCGGCCGCGCGGGCTACGTCGCCAATCCCGGCGCGCTGACCTATGTGCTGGGCGGCTTCACCCGCACCGGCATCGAGGGCGAACTGACGCTGACATCCGGGCTCACCGGTCCGATCACGCTCGCCTCCTACGACTACGAACGCGACGGCTACACCATCGGCGGCGGCATCGAGGCGCCGATCACCGGTGCCATGACGCTCAAGATGGAATACCGCCGCACCGAGTGGGAGAACGACGACAGCATCGTCTTCAACGACTTTTCCGGTATCGACACATGGGACGATGCGATCGTGCAGTCGATGCGCGGCGTGTTGTCCTGGCGCTTCGGCGGCGATCATGCCGCCCAGCAGGCGGCGGTCGACGCCATTCCGGCTGTCAACTGGACCGGTTTCAGCGTCGGCCTGGCCGGCGGCTTCTCCACCTTGCGTCACAATGCCGGCCTCGAGGCCTACGACACCGGGCTCGGCGGCCTGCTCCAGATCGACGGCGTCGACATCTTCTCGATCGATGGCGATCTCGATTTCGGCGGCGAAGGCTTCGTCGGCCGCTTCGAAGGCGGCTACGACCTCCAGATCGGCCAGCGCTTGGTGCTCGGCACCTTCGGCGACTACACCTTCTCCGATGCGCAGACGCAGGCCGGCCTGTTCGGCGATTACTGCCTCTACGACAATGGTGGCCAGGACGACTGCCTCTTCGGCATCACGTCGGGCCAGGCAGACCTGACCTACACGCTGGAAACCGGCGACAGCTGGTCGGTCGGCGGCCGTGCCGGCGTGCTCGTCAATCCGCAGACCCTGTTCTACGGCCTCGGCGCCTTCACCCGGCAGAACATGAAGGCCGACCTGACGCTGAACACCGGCCCGGAGCTGTTCGGCTCGCAGGAGATCCTCTCCTACGACTACGAGCGCGACGGCTGGACATTCGGCCTCGGCGTCCAGACCATGCTGACGGATCGCCTGTCGACCAAGCTGGAATACCGCAACACCCGGTGGGACGAGAGCGAGATCATCCTCGGCAACAGCGCTGCCGGCCTCATCCGCAACGAGGACTCCACCGTCCAGCTCTTCACGGCCGGCCTGTCCTGGAAGTTCAACTGACGGCACTGCACCATGCGCCCCGCCGCGGGGCGGCTTGTCGGCGGCTTGTCAGAGAGGCCCGGTCCTGCGCCGGGCCTCCCGCGTTTCCGTGCCTTTGCACATCGTTCTAGTCTCGCTCCAAGGGCCCCGGACTGTCGGGAGGCGGTGGAAGAAATACGGGGACAGTTTACTTAATTCGAAAGTACTCGCTGCCTTCGTCAGCCGTTCTCGATTCGAATTAAGTAATACCCCGACTCCCCGAACCCCCGAAGAAATGGCGTTGACGATCGTCCCGCGAGCGATTCTGCTGGGTGCATGATTCGCGGTGGTTTTCTGTCGAAGGACGGGCGTGCCC
>NZ_JAOAOQ010000046.1 GCF_030398385.1 Aquibium sp. ELW1220
GTCGACGCTCCCCGAGAAGTGGAAATCCTTCCGGGACACCGTCAACGACAACTTTCACATCGTCCGACCCGACGAATTTCGGGTTATCGGGTAGACGGGGTAAAACTGTCCCCGCATTTCCTCACGCGCGGTCGCGTTTCCCACCCGCCATTCCCCGCCGCGCGGAACCGCGCCACCGCTTTCCGGCTTTCGAACCGGCGGCGAAAATGCGAGACCTTCTCGGGCGGATGAAAGTCCGCGGCGAACCCGGAGGCCGATGATCATGACCGAATTCTTCGTCTCGACCGAATGGCTGGCAAAGCATCTCGACGATCCCGGCCTGTCGGTGGTCGACGGGTCCTGGTACCTGCCCGCGCAGGGGCGCGATGCGAAGGCGGAATACGAGGCGGGGCACATCCCGCGCGCCGTCTTCTTCGATCAGGACGTGGTTGTCGAACCGGGGTCGAAGCTGCCCCACACGCTGCCCTCGCCGGAAACCTTCGCCACCTTCGCCGGCTCGATGGGCATCGGCCGCGACGACACCATCATCGTCTATGACGGACCGGGCCTGTTTTCGGCGCCGCGCGTCTGGTGGATGTTCCGGCTCATGGGCGCCAGGGACGTGCGCATCCTCGAAGGCGGGATCGACGGCTGGAAGCGGGAAGGCCGCTTCGTGACGGGCAAGCCGACGAAGGTCGCGCCCTGCCTGTTCGAGACCGAATTCCATGCCGCCCGCGTCGCCTCCCTCGACGAGATGCGCGCGGTGGTCGAAACCGGCAGCGCCCAGGTGGCCGACGCGCGCCCGGCCGGGCGTTTCGAGGGCATCGACCCCGAGCCGCGCCAGGGCGTGCGCGGCGGCCACATGCCGGGTGCGAAGAACGTGCCGGCGCTGTCGCTCGGCCGTGACGGCGCTCTCCTGCCGCCCGACGAACTCCGCGCCGCCTTCGAGGGCGCCGGCATCGACCTGACGAAGCCGGTCGTCACCTCCTGCGGCTCCGGCGTCACCGCCGCCGTCCTGACGCTGGCGCTGGAGACGCTCGGCCACGCCGACACGAAGCTCTACGACGGGTCCTGGACCGAATGGGGCGGCCGGACCGACACGCCCGTCGTCACGGGCAAGGCATGATCATGACAGCCCCCCGCACGCTCACCGCCCGCATCACCCATCTCGAAATGACCGCGCGGCCGCTGCACCGGGTGCCGGCGCCGCTGGGGGCGCAGCTCGCCGTGATGCGCGCGCCGAAGATGCCGCTGCACTTCTACCGCTATCTCTACGAGCAGGTCGGCCGGCCGCATCACTGGGAGCTGCGCCGCCGCATGGACGACGACGCACTGTCGGCGATCATCCACGCCACGACCACGCTGATCGACGTGCTCTATGTCGACGGCGCGCCGGCCGGTTTCGTCGAGATCGACCTGTCGCGCGCCCCGGAGCACGCCGAGGTCGAATATTTCGGCCTGATGGCGGAATTCCAGGGCAGGGGCCTGTCGAAGTTCTTCCTGTCCTGCGCCATCCACGCCGCCTGGCAGCACGATCCGAGGAAGCTGATCATCCAGACCAACTCGCTCGACAGCCCGCGCGCGCTGCAGCTCTACCAGACGATGGGCTTCGTCCCCGTCGGGACCTCGCAGGCGGAGGTGGAGGCCTGGTATTGAACATCGCGTCCCTCGACCGGCGCACGAAAAGGCCCGCCGGTGGTGCAGACCGGCGGGCCGCACGCTTCGCGCTGGAGGGTGCGCGAAGGTGTCGAAGGTGTCAGGCGGCCTTCAGCGCCGCCTGCGGCTCGGCCATCTCGTAGCCCAGCGCCTCGGCGACGGCGCGGTTGGTGATCCGGCCCTTGTGGACGTTGAGGCCGTTGCGCAGATGGTGGTCGTCGACCAGCGCCTTGATGCCCTTGTCGGCAAGCTGAAGCCCGTAGAACAGCGTGGCGTTGTTCAGCGCATGCGCGGAGGTCACCGGCACCGCGCCCGGCATGTTGGCCACGCAGTAATGGATGATGCCGTCGACCTCGTAGGTCGGCTCGGCATGGGTGGTGGCGTGCGAGGTCTCGAAGCAGCCGCCCTGGTCGATGGCGACGTCGACGAGCACGGCGCCCGCCTTCATCCCCGACAGCATCTCGCGGCTGACGAGCTTCGGCGCGGCGGCCCCCGGGATCAGAACGGCGCCGACCACGATGTCGGCCGAGAAGCACTCCTCCTCCAGCGCCTCGACGGTCGAGTAGCGGGTGTGGATGCGGCCGTTGAAGATGTCGTCGAGCTGGCGCAGGCGCGGGATCGACCGGTCGATGATGGTGACGTCGGCGCCGAGGCCGACGGCCATCTTGGCCGCATGCAGGCCGACCACGCCGCCGCCGATCACGGCGACCTTGCCCGGCAGCACGCCCGGCACGCCGCCGAGCAGCACGCCGCGGCCGCCATTGGCCTTCTGCAGCGCTGTCGCGCCGGCCTGGATCGACAGGCGGCCGGCCACTTCCGACATCGGCGCCAGCAACGGCAACCCGCCGCGCTCGTCGGTGACGGTCTCGTAGGCCACCGCGGTGACGCCCGAGGCGAGGAGGCCCTTGGTCTGCTCCGGATCCGGCGCGAGATGCAGGTAGGTATAGAGGATCTGGCCCTCGCGCAGCTGCACCCACTCGCCCGGCTGCGGCTCCTTGACCTTGACGATCATGTCGGAGCGCTCGAACACCTCGGCGGCGGTCTTGGCGATCGAGGCGCCGGCCGCGCGATAGGCGTTGTCGTCGGCACCGATGCCGGCACCCGCGCCGGTCTCCACCAGCACCTCGTGCCCATGGGCGGCGTATTCGCGGACCGCGCCCGGCGTCAGGCCGACGCGGTACTCGTGGTTCTTGATTTCCTTGGGGCAGCCGACGCGCATTTGAGCCTCCTCGTTCGATTGGGGTGCCTGTTCCTTGATCCTCCGATTCAACCACATCCGGCGCCGAATGTGTTTGCGAAGTCGGTTGCGGGATTGGGTCTGCGCCGCTATTGCTTGCGTCAGTCCGCATCATCTTCGAAGGAATCGCCGCGCATGGCGCTGGACAGGATCGATTTCGCCATCCTCGACACGCTCCAGAAGGACGGTCGAATCCCCAACGCGTCGCTCGCCGAAAAGGTCGGCCTGTCGCAGTCGGCCTGCTCGCGCCGGCTCGACCATCTGGAGAAGAGCGGCGTCATCGAGGGCTATCACGCGCGGCTGTCGAACGGCGCGCTCGGCCACAAGATGACGGCCATCGTCCACATCTCGCTGTCGGGCCAGTTCGAAAAGTCGCTGGCCGAGTTCGAGGCCGCCATCAGGCGCTGCCCCAACGTCCTGTCCTGTCACCTGATGTCGGGCGAGTACGATTACGTGCTCAGGATCGCCGCCCGCGATCTTGAAGACTACGAGCGCATCCACAAGGAATGGCTGACCGCCATGCCGCACGTCATCAAGATCAACTCCTCCTTCGCGCTGCGCGAGGTCGTCGATCGCACCTGGATGGGGATCAGGCCGGAAATGGCGTGACGCTGTCCGCGCCCCGCCCGCGAGCGGGCGCGCGCCTCAGCCGGCGCGCCGCTGCCCCGCCGCCACCGCCGCTTCCCGCAGCGTGCGGGCGGCCAGGTGGAGCTGACCGGCGGCGTCCGGTCCCGTGGTCTGCGGGTTGAGCGCGCGGGCCCGGCGAAGGATGTCGGCGATCTCGCTTTGCGAGGGATGGCCGGCGTCGCCCAGCGGCGCAGGCCGGCCGAGCAGGAAGCCTTGCAGCTCCTGGCAACCCATGGCGGCCAGCATGCCGGCCTCTTCCAGAGTCTCGACGCCCTCCGCGATGAGATTCATCTTCAGCCCGTGGCCGAGCCCGATGATGGATTGGACGATGGCGCGCGCGTTCTCGGAGGTGCCCAGTTCGCGCACGAAGGAGCGGTCGATTTTGATCGTATCGAAGGGGAAGCGGCCGAGATAGGAGAGCGAGGAATAGCCGGTGCCGAAATCGTCCATCGCGATGGCGAGACCGAGCGCCTTCAGCGCCTTGAGGATTGCGTGGGCGCGCCGGTCGTCGTCGATCAGCACGCCCTCGGTGATCTCGATCTCGATCAGCGCCGGGTCGACGCGGGTCTCGCGCAGCACCGTCTCGACCATCTCCACGAAGGTCTTCTGGCGGAACTGCACCGGGCTGACGTTGACGCTGACGCGCGCGCCTGCGAGATCGTCGCGGGCGGCGACGCACGCCGCGCGCAGCACCCATTCCCCGATCTCGACGATCTTGCCCGACTGCTCGGCTATGGGGATGAAGTCCGAGGGCTCCACCGACCCGCGCCGCGGATGGCGCCAGCGCAGCAGCGCCTCGTAGGAGACGATGCGGTCCTCCGTGATGTTGACGCGCGGCTGGAAATGCAGCTCGAATTCGGCGCGACTGATGGCGAGCGCGAGGTCTGCCTCGAGCAGGCGACGGCGGGTCAGGAAGTCGTCCATGCCCGGCTCGAAGACGCAATAGGTGTTCCGGCCGGACTTCTTGGCCTGGTACAGCGCGATGTCGGCGCGCGAGATGAGCAGCGCGGGCTCGTGGCCGTCTCGCGGGCAGATCACCACCCCGACGCTGGCCCCGACCCGCACGACGCGCCCGTCCTGCAGTGCGATCGGGCGGATCAGCTGCGCCACCAGGCGGTAGGCGAAGTCCGCCGCCTGGTTGGCGAAGTCGATCGCCGGCAGCAGCACGGCAAATTCGTCGCCGCCCAGGCGTGCCACCGTGACGCCGGGCTCACCCAGCGCCCGGATGCGTTCGGCTGCAGTGCGGATGACGAGGTCCCCGGCGGGGTGGCCGTACACGTCGTTGATGTCTTTGAAGCGGTCGAGGTCGACGAGGAGGAGGGCGCTCTGGCTGCGGATCGCGTCGGCGGCCGCCACCATGGCTGCCAGCCGCTCGTTGAACAGCGCGCGGTTGGGCAGGCCGGTCAGCGGGTCGTGCAGCGCGAGGTGGCGGATGCGTTCCTCCGCGTCCTTGCGTTCGCGCAGGTCGACCAGGCAGACGATCTGCGATGCCGCGCCGCGATAGGTGATGGTGCGGCCGCGAATCTCGACCGGTACGCGCACGCCGCCAGCGCCGACGATCTCGGTCTCGAAAGGCTCGCCGCTTTCGCCGGCCAGCGCCACGCGCGCCGCCTCGCGCTGCTCGACGGGGAAGAGCTTCAGTGCCGGCCGCCCGCGCAGCGTCTCCACCGGCTCGCCGAACAGGTCGCGCAGCCGGACGTTGCCGTCGACGAT
The DNA here is from genome assembly GCF_030398385.1 of Aquibium sp. ELW1220. Taxonomy (GTDB): domain Bacteria; phylum Pseudomonadota; class Alphaproteobacteria; order Rhizobiales; family Rhizobiaceae; genus Aquibium. The sequence continues at coordinate 5,213 of NZ_JAOAOQ010000046.1, forward strand.
CAGCCCGTCCCGGACGATCCAGATCGCCTCGAAGGTGGCTTCCGCGAGCGCGGAGAGACGCTCGGCCTCCTCGAGGTCACGCGCGGCCCATTTGGCGGTCGCACGGTTCTCCTCCTCCGCCTGGATCCGGTCCATCAATTCGTTGAAGAGCCGCGTCAGGGTCTCGGCGTCGTCGCCGGGATTGGGCGCCAGCCGCATGTTGAGGTCGGCATTCCCGCTGACCAGCCGCCCCAGCGCCTTCTCGACATGACCGATGCCCATGCGCGTGGCGTGTTCGGCCTCGTTGAGCCCGACGATCTCGGCATGGCGCGAGACGCGGATGCCCTGGAGACGGTCGAGCATCCAGAAGAAGGCGAGAGCAGTGCCGAAGGTCCAGGCGAAGTTGACGGCGACACCGATCGCCTGCACCTGGAACTGGGCGAAACGGTTGCCGAGAGGCAGGTTCGCCTCCGGCGCCAGCAGCGCCAGCGCCAGGGTCCCAGCGACACCGGCGAAGGCGTGGACGCCGATGGCGCCGACCGCGTCGTCCACGCCGCAGCGCCGCTCGAGGAACTGGTTGCCGAGGATGGCAGCGATGCCGCCGGTCAGGCCGACGGCCAGCGCGCCGAGCGGCTCCAGCACCATGCAGCCGGCGGTGACGGCGACGAGACCGCCGAGCGTCCCTGACATGGTCTTTTCCGGCAGGACGACGCCGTCCTGGCGCCAGCCGAGCAGGTAGCCGGCGACCCCGCCGGCCCCGCCCGCCACGATCGTGTTGGCGATGACGCCGGCGATCGCGGGTGTTGCCGAAAGCGTCGAGCCGCCGTTGAAGCCGATCCAGCCGACGAACAGGACGAGCGTGCCCGACGCAGCCATGACGGGGTTGTGGCCGGCAATCCGCACGGGCCGTCCTTCCGCGTCGAAGCGGCCGATACGGGCGCCGAGCACGAGGCAGGCGGCGAGCGCCACCCAGCCGCCGGTGGCATGCACGACCGTCGAACCGGCGAAGTCGACGAACCCGGCATTGGCCAGGAAGGCGGAAGAACTCGGCGCCAGCGCTGCGCCCCAGGCCCAGTGGACGAACACGGGATAGACGAGGCCCGCCAGCACGGCCGAGCTGATCAGGTAGGACGACAGCCGCATGCGCTCGGCGACCGCACCCGAGACGATGGTGGCGGCCGTTCCACAGAACATGACGTGAAAGGCGAAGAAGGCGACCTGCCAGGAATCCAGGCCCGACAGGAACAGGAAGGACGCATCGCTGCCCCAGGGCAGGCCGTTGCCGGGCGCAAAGGCGAGCATGAAGCCCAGGCCGAGGAAGGCGGTGATCGAGACCGCGAGGTCGAGCACGTTCTTCTGCGCCACGTTGATGGTGTTCTTTGAACGTACCATGCCGGCCTCGAGCAGCAGGAAGCCGAACTGCATCATCAGGACGAGGGCGGCGGCCAGGAGCATCCAGGCCATGTCGAGGCTCTTCTGCAGGCCAGCGAGCGTCGGCTCCGCCGCTCCCTGGGCCAGGGCCGGCAGCGCCGTTGCAGCAATCACTCCGCAAGCCGCGCCGAAAGCCGTCGCGCAGCTGCGCACCCCATGCGTCATACCCCAACCCTCCGATGCCTCCCGGTCGTCAGGGTAGCAATCGGCAGTTAAGCAAGGGTGTAGGAAAGAAGAGCCTAAGCAGCTGAAAACATGAGATAATGATCATCAAAATAGCATCTGCCCAAGTCTTGGACAAACATTTCAGGTTGCAGGCTTCGTGAACATGCGTCAGTCCAAGGTCGGGTCGTCCGCCCGGCTGCTGCGGGCCGATGGCGCGGCCTCCCGTGTGCCGCGCCGGATCAGCACCTCGCGATGCGGGTAGGGGATCTTGATGCCGTTCTCCTTGAACGCGTCCCACAGCGCCAGGAACACCTTGCCGCGCACGTTGGTCAGCCCCTGCTGCGGATCGTGGATCCAGAAGCGCAGCACGAAGTCGAGCGAGGATTCGCCGAAGCCGGTCAGCCAGCAGACCGGACGGCGGTCGACGTCGACCCGCCCGACTCCCATCGCGGCCTCGATCGCGAGCGCGCTGACCTGGTGCGGGTCGCAGTCGTAGGAGACGCCGAACGTGACGTCGAGGCGCACCAGCTCGTCGCTGAAAGACCAGTTGATCACCCTCTGGGTGACGAAGTCCTCGTTCGGGATCAGGTATTCGCGGCCGTCGCGGGTGACGACGGAGACGAAGCGCGCCCGCAGCTCGCGGATCCAGCCGAAGGTCTCGCCCACCGAGATCGTGTCTCCCGGCTTGATCGACTTGTCGGTCAGCATGATGATGCCCGAGACGAAGTTGGAGACCACCTTCTGCAGGCCGAAGCCGAGGCCGACGCCGACCGCTCCGGAGAAGACCGTGAAGGCGGTGAGGTCGACGCCCACCGATGTCAGCGCGATGGCGCCGCCGGTCACGACGAGGCCGAATTTCAGCACCTTGCCGACCAGGACGCGGATGGAGGGCGTGAGGTCCTTCGACTGCTGGACGCGCTCGTCGAGATAGCTGCCGATGGCGCCTGCGATCCAGAGCGCGAGCGTCAGCAGGACGGCCGCCTTGAGCAGGGTCAGCGCCGACAGCCGCGCCTCGCCGATGGGAAGCGCGAGCCTGTCGAGCAGGGCGGCGGCTCGGGTGTCGAAGCCCAGGATCACCAGCGCCGCATAGATCCACACCGCCCAGCCGACCAGGCGCGCGGCAAGACGATTGCGGATGACCCGCGAGGCGATCGACACGACGACCCAGGCGAGCGCCAGCCACAGGACCAGCGACAGGAGCCAGCTGCGGCTCGGCCATGTCGTTGCCCGCAGCACCGTGACGAGCAGGAACATCAGGACCACGAAGACGATCCAGTCGACCCGCCGGAGCGTGGCGACGATGACGCGCAACAGTCCCGGATGGCCCCGGATCGCCCGCGCCTGGTCCTCCAGCCCGCCCTCCAGACGCCGGCCGACCAGCTTGGACGCCACGAGGAGCAGCACCGCCGCAACGATCTGGAAGAAGAACCAGGGATCGGTCACGAAGACCATGGACCGTTCGATCCAGTCCGCGACAAGATCGCCTGCCTCCCGCAACTGCATCTCCATCGCGCCCTCCTCATGCGGGCCGGAACCGGCCGACGCGTTTCTTCACAGGCCGGAGCCAGGGCGCCGCAGCGTCAGTGCCGCCAGCCGCACCCTGTCATCAATCCGTCTCCTGAATCTGCTGGACTCCGTCCGAGACCGGCGCGACACTCGCTCGCTTTCAGCCGGCTAACGACAAGCGAGACCCTTCAGGAGGCACCATGTCCATTCTCGTCAACCGCCTATCGCGGCGTTCGTTCCTGTCGGGCGCGGCAGCGTTCGGCGGCCTCGTCGTCCTGCACCCCTTCGCGGCACGCGCGCAGGCCAACCAGGCGCATCTGCGCATCATGGAAACGACGGACATCCACGTCCACGTCCACCCCTACGACTACTATGCCGACAAGCCCAACGACACGATGGGCCTCGCCCGCACCGCCTCGCTGGTCGACGCCATCCGCGCCGAGGCCGGCAATTCGATGCTGGTCGACAATGGCGACTTCCTGCAGGGCAACCCGATGGGCGACTACATCGCCTACGAGCGCGGCATGAAGGCCGGCGACAAGCATCCGGTCGTGCAGGCGATGAACGTGCTCGGCTACGATGTCGGCACGCTCGGCAATCACGAGTTCAACTACGGCCTAGACTTCATGGTCAACGTGCTGGCCGGCGCGTCTTTTCCCTTCGTCTGCGCCAACCTGACCAAGGGCCAGCTCGCGACCGATCCGAAGGATGACGAGCTGTTCGCCAAGCCCTACGTGATCCTCGAGAAGATGGTGAAGGATGGCGCGGGCAACGAGAGCCCGGTCAAGGTCGGCTTCATCGGCTTCGTGCCGCCGCAGATCATGGTCTGGGACGTGCGCCACCTGGAAGGCAAGGTCCAGACCCGCGACATCGTCGAGGCGGCGAAGGCCTGGGTTCCGGTGATGAAGGAGGAGGGCGCCGACATCATCGTGGCGCTGTCGCATTCCGGTATCGACGCCAACCCCGCCAGCGAGCGCATGGAGAACGCATCCTACCACCTCGCCATGGTCGAGGGCATCGACGCCATCATGACCGGCCACCAGCACCTCGTCTTCCCGGGTCCGAAGACCTGGGACGGTCTCGAAGGCGTCGATCCGGTGAAGGGCACGATCCATGGCAAGCCCACCGTGATGGGCGGCTTCTGGGGCTCGCACATGGGCCTCGTCGATCTCCTGATCGAAAAGGACGGGTCGAGCTGGAAGATCGTCGACTTCACCGTCGAGGCGCGGCCGATCTACAACCGCACCGAGGATCGCAAGATCGTCCCCACGGTCGAGAGCAAGGCCGAGGTGCTGGCCGCCACCAAGGCCGAGCACGAAGCGACGCTCGCCTATGTCCGCACGCCGGTGGGCGAGACCGCGGCGCCGCTCTATTCCTACTTCGCGCTCGTCGCCGACGATCCGTCGGTGCAGATCGTCAGCCAGGCGCAGACCTGGTACATCAAGGACATGCTGAAGAACTCCGAGCACAAGGATCTGCCGGTGCTCTCGGCGGCGGCTCCCTTCAAGGCCGGCGGGCGCGGCGGTCCGGAATACTACACCGACGTTCCGGCCGGCGCCGTGGCGATCAAGAACGTCGCCGACCTCTATCTCTATCCCAACACGGTCCGGGCGCTGGTGATCACCGGCGCGCAGGTCAAGGAATGGCTGGAGATGTCGGCGGGCATGTTCAACCGGGTCGAGCCGGGCAAGGCCGACCAGCCGCTGATCAACCCGGACTTCCCCTCCTACAATTTCGACGTCATCGACGGCGTGACCTACCGCATCGACCTGTCCCAGCCCGCCAAGTACGACGCCAAGGGCGCTGTGCTCGACGCGTCGGCCAGCCGCATCGTCGACCTGTCCTTCGACGGCAAGCCGATCGACCCTGCGCAGAAGTTCGTCGTCGCGTCGAACAACTACCGCGCCGGCGGCGGCGGCAACTTCCCGGAGATCAACGCCTCGAAGGTCGTCTTCGAAGCGCCGGACACCAACCGCGACGTCATCGTGCGCTACATCGTCGAGCAGGGCACCATCAACCCGTCGGCCGACGGCAACTGGTCCTTCGCCCCGGTCGAGGGCGCGACGGTGGTCTTCGATACCGGTCCCAAGGCGAGGGATCTGATCGCCGACGTCAAGGGCGTGAAGATCGAGGCGGCCGGCGAGGGCGCCGACGGCTTCGCGCGGTTCCGCATCACGCTCTGATACGCCGCACTTTTGAAACGCGAACGGCGCCCGTGGGCGCCGTTCGTCGTTTCATCCGGATCGCGGATCAGCTGTAGGGCGACCAGCACTGCCGGCGCGGGCCGTTGTAGGGCTGGAACGTGTTGTCCCAGGCGCGGTAGGACCTGTAGCGGTTCTCGCACCAGTTGACGTGCGCGCGCGTCAGGCTGACACGCGGAGCATGGCGCCGCGGCTCGACGTAGCGATAGCTCGGCACGCCGAGATAGATGCCCACATTGGGGCCGCTGCGGCGGTACTTGTAGCGCTTGTGGCCACGGCGGTGGTCGTCGCGGCGGTAGTCGTGGTGACGGTAGCTGTGACCGCCCTGGCCGCGATAGCCGGGGCTACCGAAGATATTCTCGTTCTGGTACCGGGGGATACCTGCGCCATCCTGGGCGGAAGCGCCTGCTGTCCCCGCCAGCATGACCACGCCGACCGCGGCGCAGATCCAGCCGATCGCCTTGGGCGTCTTGAACATGTGCTTTCTCCTCGTTCCTCTGGTCCGGTCGACCAGAAACCATCGATGGGGCGTGGAATAGCGGCCGGAACCTGAACCCGACATGAACGTGCCGCGCGGGCGGCGGTTCCAGCGGCGCGCGCGGCGGCGCTTGTCATTCACGGCCCGGGCAGGCAAAGCTCTGCCATGTCGCTTCGCATCGCCACCTTCAACATCGAGAACCTGATGGCCAGGTTCGATTTCACCGGTTTCCGCAACGAGCTCTGGCGGGATCGGGCGGTCGCCTTGTTCGAGGTCAAGAACGAAGCCGAGTACCGCGAACTGGAACGCGCCCGCGCCATCGCCCACACCGACGACGCCCGCCAGCTCTCGGCGCTGGCGATCGCAAGGGCGAAGGCCGACATCCTGTGCCTGCAGGAGGTCGACACGATCGAGGCGCTGAAGGCCTTCGAATATGGCTACCTGTTCAAGATGGTGGGGCAGGGCTATCGCCACAAATACATGACGCCCGGCAACGACAGCCGCGGCATCGACCTTGCCGTCATGATGCGCGAGGAGACGCGGCACGGCCAGCCGATCGAGTTCGTCCGCATGACCAGCCACGCCCATCTCACCTTCGACGATCTCGGCCTCCACACGCCGCTGCTCGGCGAACTCGGCAACGAACCGAATGAACGCATCTTCCGCCGTGACTGCCTGGAGATCGACGTGACGGTGGGCGGCAGGCCGCTGACCATCTACACGGCCCACTTCAAGTCGATGGGCAGCCCGCGCAACGGCATGACAGGCCGCGAGGCGACGATGCCGGTGCGCATCGCCGAAGCCCTGGCGGTCCGCCGCATCATCGAGAACCGTTTCGGCAAGGACCGCACCGCCGAGAAGCGCTGGGTGATCTGCGGCGACCTCAACGACTATGCCGAGCGCGTGGTCATCGAGGGCGACGAGGACGAGCCGCGCTTTCGCGTGTCGCGGGAGGAAGGAAGCTCGATCGACGTGCTGACCGGCGACGGCTTCTGCGAAAACGTCGTCGAGCGCCGGCCGGAGATGGACCGCTGGACGCTCTACCACACGCGCGGACCGCAGGAGCGGCATCTGTGCCAGCTCGACTACATCCTGCTGTCGCCGGCCCTTGCGCGAAAGAACCCGGGTGCCGTCCCCGATATCATCCGCAATGGCCAGCCGCACCGGACCGTCTTCCCGCCCGGCCAGGCGGTGGAACGTTTCCCGCGCACCGGGTGGGACCGGCCCAAGGCGTCCGATCACTGCCCCGTCGCGGTGACGCTGGACATGGCCTGAGAGGATGTGAAAGGATGTCTGTTTCCACGCAGCATAAGTTAAAAATCTCAAGGATTTCAGCGGGCATTCTTTCGCATCCTCGATTGATTCATACACTCTGAGCGACCGATGAGCGTCATCGGCTTTGCCGCGGACCGCATGCTGCCCACCCCGGCGGTCACGCTCCGGCTCGTCGGCGCGCCGCATCCATATGAGCTGCTGCACGCCGCCGGGATCGAGGCGAACTGGCTTGCGGAGGTTGAGCGCAACCCAGACCTGTTCGACGGAAGGACCGTGCTGTTCTCTCAGCTCGCGCTTCGCGGCGGCTGCCTCGTCGGAGACTGCCACGAGGTGCGCTACGCGTCCCTGCTGCACTGGCGCCTGACCCGCCACACCGACCTGGCTGCCCACCTCTTCGCGATGGCGCTGCCCGTCACGGCCGACGGCGCGGTGCTGACGGTTCGCATGGCGCCGTGGACGGCCAATGCCGGCCAGGTCTATTTCGCCGGCGGCTCGCTGGAGCCGGCGGACTTCGTCGGCGGCGTGGCCGACATCGATGCCAACATGCAGCGCGAAGTGCTGGAGGAAACGGGGCTCGCGCTCGACGGCGCGCCGCGCGATGCCGGCTATCGCGTCCTGCGCACGGACAGCGGCGTGGTGGTGATCCGCCGTTACGCGCTGCAGCAGACCGCGCGCGAGATCGAGGCGCGCATCCGCGCCTTCGTGGCGGGCGAGGCGCGCCCGGAGATCGTCGAGCCGGTGCTCCTCACGCGCACGCAGCCGCGCGTTCCGGGTCTGCTTCCCTGGGTCGGCCGGATCGTCGACTGGCATTTCGCGACGCCGGCCGGCGGCTGAGCCGCCGCGCCTGCTATTTCGACTGTCCCACCGCCAGGCACGGATAGTAGCTCGCCGCGTCGACGGCTGCGGCGGCGCACTGGTCGAAGGCGGCCAGTTCGGCTTCGTCGTCGTAGAGGATGTAGGGGTCCACCAGCATCCGGCCCTTCAGGTCGAGCGAGTTGCCCAGCCGGTCGATCTGCCCCTCCACTTCCGGGCTGAGCGTCAGGAGCGCATCGCGCAGCAGATCGCCCTCGATGAAATTGTCCGGCAGCTGGTCGAAGGGCCCGTCGAAGAAAGTATTGAGCGATGTCTCGGCCGCGCGCACGCCGACCAGGATCCAGCGCTCGCGGTAGCGGTCCTTGTACCAGGCGAAATGGCTGCGCCGTCCGATCTTGACCTGGGTGGACGCGCTCGACTGGAAGAAGCTCTCGGTGACGACGCTCTCGTCGAGGACGTAGTGGAAGGTCTCCGTCGTCGGGTTCCACATCAGGAACATCTGCACGCCCGATTCGTCGAAGACGGGACCGATATACTGCTCTCCGTCCGCCACCATGGCTTCGGAGGGCTTCACATCGCGCAGGTCGTTGAGGCGGAAGAGCACCGTGCGGTCCTTCGCGGTGATCGCATAGTCGAGTTCGCCCTTCTTCTCCACCTTGACGCCGAACTGTTCGGAATAGGCGCGATGCTCGGAAATCTCCTGCTCGACGAAGGGGTTGTTCTCCGAGAAATAGGCGAAGTGCACGATGCCCTGGTCGCGGTCGGCGATGTCGAGCCGGAAATTGCCGGCATAGGGCACGCCGCCATGCACGAACTTGAAGTAATAGTAGTTCTCCGTCGGATAGACGGTGACCTCGTCGTCGAGGCTGGAGAAGACGTAGTCGAAGACGTCGTCGATCGAGCGGATGTCGTATTCGGGTGCACGCATCACCTCCTCGACATAGGCCTCGTTGGTCTTGATGGTGTTCTGCGCAGCCACGACGGCTGAGGCAGACCCGGCGAGAAGACTGCCTGCCAGGAGCGCCAGGGGCGCAAGCGACAGGCGGTGATGGCAGCGAAAGCCCATTGGCTGTCTCCCGAAATGGGTGAAGTCGGCGGTCGAGGAAGGCAGGCGGGACGCGCGGCCCCGCCCTTCGATCCCGTTGAAATCAGCGGATCTGCGGGACGATCGGCAAGACCGGCTGGATCTGGATCGATCCTTCCTTCTGGTGCGATTCTTCCTTGCCGTGACGGCCGCGCGAACCCTCCTTCTGGTGCGTCTGCTCCTTGTTGTGGGCGTTTCCGGAGCCGTCCTTCTGGTGGGATTCACGCTTGCTGTGCCCGTCCGACCCCTGCTTCTTGTGCGATTGCGACTTGCTGTGATCGTTTCCGGAGCCGGCCTTCTTGTGCGACTCCCGCTTGTCGTGAACGACCGATCCCTGCTTCAGGTGCGACTGCACCTTGTTGTGCGGCGATCCGGTCTTGAGGTGGGACTCGTTCTTGGTGTGGATGTCCGAGCCCTGCTTCAGGTGCGACTGCACCTTGTTATGCGGCGACCCCGTCTTGAGGTGGGACTCGTTCTTGGTGTGGATGGTCGACCCCTGCTTCTGGTGCGACTGGATCTTGTTGTGCGGCGAGCCGGTCTTCAGATGCGAGACGTTTTTCTCGTGGATGGTCGATCCCTGCTTCTGATGCGACTGGATCTTGTTGTGCGGCGACCCGTTCTTCAGATGCGAGACGTTCTTCTCGTGGATGGTCGATCCCTGCTTCTGATGCGACTGGATCTTGTTGTGCGGCGACCCGGTCTTCAGATGCGAGACGTTCTTCTCGTGAATGGTCGACCCCTGCTTCTGGTGCGACTGGATCTTGTTGTGCGGCGACCCGGTCTTGAGGTGCGAGACGTTCTTCTCGTGAATGATCGATCCGGCCTTCTGGTGCGACTGGATCTTGTTGTGCGGCGACCCGTTCTTCAGATGCGAGACGTTCTTCTCGTGAATGATCGATCCGGCCTTCTGGTGCGACTGGATCTTGTTGTGCGGCGACCCGTTCTTCAGATGCGAGACGTTCTTTTCGTGAATGGTCGAGCCGAGTTTCTGGTGGGACTGGATCTTGTTGTGGGGCGATCCGTTCTTCAGATGCGAGACGTTCTTTTCGTGGATGGTCGAGCCGAATTTCTGGTGCGACTGGATCTTGTTGTGCGGCGAATCGTATTTCTGATGTGACTGCACCTTGTTGTGCGGTGATCCTATCTTCAGGTGCGACTGCACCTTGTTGTGCGGCGAACCGACCTTGAGGTGCGACTGCACCTTGTTGTGCGGCGAGCCGACCTTGAGGTGCGACTGCATCTTGTTGTGCGGCGAGCCCACCTTGAGGTGCGACTGGACCTTGTTGTGCGGCGAGCCGATCTTGAGGTGCGACTGCACCTTGTTGTGCGGCGAACCGATCTTCAGGTGGGAATTCCACTTGGAATGGACCGGCTGCGGCCGGTCGGTCGTCACATCGTGGCAATCCTCGTCGTTCGACGCGTCGAGATCGCCGGCGATGCCGACGAGGCCCGGATAGAGCAGGGCGATCGTCGTCTCGTCGATCTCGCCCGTGGCCGGCAGGCCGTTGTCGTCCTGGAACTGCGCCAGCGCATCGCGCGAACGCGGTCCGAAGACACCGTCCACCGTGCCGAGATCATAGCCGAGCAGCGTCAGCGCCGACTGGATCGCCAGCATGTCGATCCCGCCGGTCTCGTCGTAGAGCCACTGGACGGCGATGCAGTTGCTCATCACGTCCGAGGGATAGCGCGACGGGATGTCGATGCTCAGCGTAAACGAGGTCGACTGGCCGACCCCGAGCGACAGCGCGGGGTTGAGGCACTGGATGCCGGTGCCGAGATCGTAGCACGACCAGTCGCCGCCGCTGACGCCGGACAGAGGCGCCTGGTTCGGCTGCATGAAGTCCCAGAGATAGACCGGACCCGAGAACGCGCCCGGACCGCGATTGGTGAGCGTGATGGTGAAGTCGCAGCGCGTGCCGCCGAGGCACTGCAGCGGACCGGACTTGTCGATGTCGAGGTCGTAGCCCTGCGGCTGAGGCACGCCCGTCCCCTGGCCGCCGCCGCCGCGCACCACTTCGACGTCGCCGATCTTGGTGGAATCGTGCTTCAGCGCCTGCAGCCGGATCGGCGCGCCCGCCTGCGTCACGTTGGTGTCGAGATCGATGAGATACGAAGCCAGCGGCCCGTTGGCGGGATAGGGGTCGCCGCTCGCCGGATAGGGCCCGGTCGCGCCCGCCGGCAGGACCTCGCTCGTCTCGGCAAGGCGCGTACCCTGCAGGCCGTGCACCTCGTCCTTGTTGGTCCGCTGGCCCGTCGCCGGGTCGACGCAGGCGCCCGAGGGCGAGCAGAGGAAGTCGCCGCTCATCCACGCGGTGTCGTAGGGACGGTCCGGGTCGATCGCACCGGTGGCATCATAGCCATGGCCGAAGTCGACGCCGCCCGCAGCACCTGCCCGCAGCCAGGGCGTGCCGACACTGCGCCGATCGTCGAAGCCGACGTCATGGCGGCCCTGCGGCGCCCAGGTGCCGTTCTGGGCGTGGACATAGCGCAGCACGAGGGCCGCATTCGGCTCGGCGAAGGGCTGCGGCTTGTCGAGGCCGAGATTGCGCAGCCCGCCGCGTTCGGCCACCAGCATCTCGCCCTGCGGCGATATCGCAAGGTCGGGCACCACGCGCGGTCCTTCCGAAGCGGTCCCGAAATCCGGCAGGATGAACTCGCGCCGGACGTCCGACGCATCGAACCCGCCATTGTCGTCGAGACCGACGGACCAGACCGAATTCCTGGCATCGTCGCCGGCTGCAGCCCACGCGGCGGCGCCAAGCCCGTCGCCGCCCGAGATGGCGTAGAACAGGCGGGTTTCGCCGTTCACGGGGTCGGTGTGCACGGCAAGGCCCCAGACCCGGCGGCGGAAATCGGCGACGTTCCAGCACGAGGGCGTCAGCGAGAAGTCGGCCGGCGCGCCCGCGCCGTCGGCACAGTCGAACAGCGCGGCCGTGCTTGCGGGGTCGAAGGCGACCGCGCCGAGCGCCTGGTTGGCGCCGCTCGCCACGTCGAGGAACGAGGTCCGGCCCTGCGTGCCGTGGTCGAAGCGATCGATGTGCGTGCCGTCGAGCGCCACCCGATGGATCATGCCGGTCTCGAGATCGGAGACGAAGAGTTGGCCGAAGGCGCCGTCGAAGGCGATGTTGCCCAGCGCCGCGCCGCTGTTCTCGCGGCCGTCGAGGTCGACGATGGTGAACAGCTGGGGCGCGTAGCCATTGTCGGGGCTGAGGACGTAGACCGCGCCGGAGCCGCCTTCGCCGAACTGGCCCGGCAGCCAGTCGCTGCCGTCCTCGAAGCGGTGGAGGCCGAATGCCGCCGTGGCGGTCAGGTAGATGGAGGGTTCGGCATCGTCCGAGATGGCGATGCCGAACACCTGCCCGATTTCGGCCGCGGTGACCGCGAGATGCTGCGGCTCGTTCGCCCAGTGGCGGCCGTCGGCCGTGAAGCCGGGATTGCGGATGTCGATGGCGCTGGCCACGACGCCGTCCTCGTCGATCAGCGTCAGGCGCGAGCCGTCGCCGAGCGTGATCTCGGTGGTTCCGGAGAAGCGGGTGGCGAAGGCCTCGCCCGCGGCCGGCGCCTCCTGGGCGAGGGCAGGTGCCACGAGCGCCGAGGATGCGAGAAGTAGAGCCGAGATGAGTGCGGTCCGCCGGCGGTAGCGCCGTGACGAGACTGTGGTGTCGGTACTGGCCATGCCTGTTTCCTCCTCTGGACGCCGCATCGCGGGCGCCACCTTGGATGGCGGCGATTGGTGTCACGCGCCGTCAACCGGTTCCATGAAGCTTTTCACATCTCCGTGAGGCGCGACACTATCCGGGGATTGTTACGGTCGCGCGGCAGCGGTTTGCAGGCACACAATCGGCTGCGCCACCTGAACGGTGGCTGAACGGTGAAAAATCGATGGCGGGGAAGAGGCGCGAGCGTCAGCCCGCGGGTCGATGGCGCCTGTCGACGTCTGATGGCCGACCGGCCAGCGTGAGCCGCGTCTTCTGCTGCGTGCGTTCGGCCACCACCTTGCCGCGCGCCACCACGCACAGCCGCTCGGCGCGCAGGCGCACGGCCTCCGTCGGATTGCCGGCATCCAGCACCACCAGGCTCGCGCGCTTGCCCACCGCCAGCCCGTAGTGGTCGAGGCCCATGATCGCGGCGCTGTCGACCGTGACCATGTCGAAGCATTTGCGCATCTCGGCCGGATGCGACATCTGCGCCACGTGCAGGCCCATGAAGGCGACGTCCAGCATGTCGGCGGTGCCGAGCGAATACCAGGGGTCGAGCACGCAGTCCTGTCCGAAGCCGACGCGGATCCCCATCGCCAGCATTTCCTTCACCCGCGTCATGCCGCGTCGCTTGGGAAACGTGTCGTGGCGCCCCTGCAGCATGATGTTGATCAGCGGGTTGGGGATCGCCGACACCTCTGCCTCCGCGATCAGCGGCAGCAGCTTCGAGACGTAGTAATTGTCCATGGAATGCATGGAGGTGAGATGCGAGCCGGCGACGCGGCCTTGCAGCCCGAGCCGCTGCGTCTCGTAGGCGAGTTGTTCGATGTGTCGCGACTGCGGGTCGTCGGTCTCGTCGCAATGCATGTCGACCATCAGCCCCCGCTCCGCCGCGATCTCGCAGAGCTCCGTCACGGAGCGGCGGCCGTCTGCCATCGTCCGCTCGAAATGCGGGATGCCGCCCACCACGTCGACGCCCATGTCGAGTGCCCGGATGGTGTTGCGGCGCGCCGAAGGCGAGCGGTAGAGCCCGTCCTGCGGGAAGGCGACGAGCTGCAGGTCGATGTACGGCGCGATGTCCGCCTTCACCTCCAGCAGCGCCTCGACCGCAAGCAGCCGGTCGTCGCAGACGTCGACATGGGTGCGGATGGCGAGCAGGCCCATCGACACCGCCCAGTCGCAATAGGCGAGCGCCCGGCTCTTCACCGCTTCGTGCGTCAGCAGCGGCTTCAGTTCGCCCCACAACGCGATGCCCTCAAGCAGCGTGCCCGACGCGTTGATCCGCGGAATGCCGTAGGACAGCGTCGCATCCATGTGGAAATGCGGGTCGACGAAGGGCGGCGCCACGAGATTCCCCGTCGCATCGACGACGCGCCCGGCGTCGGAACCGAGCGACGGCGCAATCGCCGCAATGGTCTCGCCGGCAATGCCGATGTCAGCTACGGTTCCGTCGGGCAGGGTACCGCCCTTGATGAGGAGGTCGAAGGTCATGGAGAGGTCCCTATACGCGGGCCGTCATCCTCGGGCTTGTCCCGAGGATCTGCCGGCGTTTGATGGTGCGCCGATGGCGCCGCGAACCTGGCGAGAGCAGTAGATCCTCGGGACAAGCCCGAGGATGACGGCGGTGAAGGGTAGAACGACGGCGGAAAAGTCTGTGACACTACCGCTCCCCCTTCTGATACGGCACCATCAGCGCCTTGGGGTAGGTCGCGCGGCGGGCGACCAGCACCAGCGCCAGGATCGACAGCACGTAGGGCAGCATCAGGAACAGCTGGTAGGGCACGACGCCGCCGGTCACCTGCTGCAGGCGGATCTGATAGGCGTCGAAGGCGGCGAACAGGATGGCGCCGAGCAGCGCCTTGCCCGGCCGCCAGGAGCCGAAGACGACGAGCGCGATGCAGATCCAGCCGCGGCCGTTGATCATCTCGAAAAAGAAGGAGTTGAAGGCCGACATGGTCAGGAAGGCGCCGCCGATCGCCATCAGCGCGCTGCCGGCCATGACGGCGCCGATGCGGATGGCGGTGACCGAGAGGCCTTGCGCCTCCACCGCCGCCGGGTTCTCGCCCGCCGCGCGCACGGCGAGCCCGAGCGGCGTCCGGTAGAGCCCCCAGCCGACAACGGCCACGGTGACGAAGGCGAGGTAAGTCAGCGGCGTCTGCGAAAACAGAGCTTCGCCGAGGATCGGGATGTCGGACAGGACAGGGATCGGCAGCGGCTGGAACGGCTCGATCTTCGGCGGCGAGGTGACGGTGGGCAGGGCCAGCCGGTAGGTGAAGTAGGTGATCGATGTTGCGAGCAGCGTCACCCCTATGCCCACCACGTGCTGCGACAGGCCGAGCGGCACGGTCAGCGTCGCGTGCAGCAGGCCGAATGCCGCACCCGTCGCCGCCGCGACCGCCACCCCGGTCCACAGGTCGCCGCCCGAATAGACCGTGAACCAGCCGGCAAAGGCGCCCGCCGCCATGATGCCCTCGATCCCGAGGTTCAGCACGCCGGCCCGCTCGCAGATCAGCTCGCCCATGGTGGCGAAGATCAGCGGCGAGGCGATGCGGATCGCTGCGACCCAGAATGAGGCGGTGAAGAGGATCTCGAAGGCTTCCATCATCACCGCCACCGCACCTTGAACCGCGTCAGCATGATCGCGGTGACCATCGTCAGCAGCGCGGTCGCGACCATCACGTTCGCGATGTAGGAGGGCACGCCAGCCGTGCGGCTCATCGCGTCGGCGCCGACGAAGATGCCGGCCACGAAGATCGCCGCCGCCACCACGCCGAGCGGGTTCAGCATGGCCAGCATCGCCACCACGATGCCCGAGTAGCCGAAGCCCGGCGACAGGTCGAGCGTCAGGTTGCCCTTCAGTCCAGCCACTTCCGAGAAGCCCGCGAGCGCGGCCAGTCCACCCGACAGAATCGCGGTCTTCAGCAGCACGCCGTTGACCGGAATGCCGGCGAAGCGGGCAGCAGTCGGGTTGTGGCCGACGGCGCGCATCTCGTAGCCGAGCGCCGTCTTCTTCATGATGATCCAGACCACGATTGCCGAGAAGACGGCGACGACGAAGCCGTAATGCAGGCGCTTGCCGGTGATGATGCGCGGCAGCCGCGCCTCGGCGATCAGCTTCTGCGACTGCGGCCAGCCGAGCCCCATCGGGTCCTTGAGCACGCCTTCGAGCAGCATCGAGACGAAGAGCAGCATGATGAAGTTCAGCAGCAGTGTCGTCACCACCTCGTCGACGCCGAAACGCGTCTTCAGGATCGCCGGACCGAGCAGGAGCAGCGCGCCGGCGCTCACCGCGGCGATCATCAGCAGCGGAACGAGGATCGGCGCGGGCAGCGGCAGGGCGCCGGTGCCGAGCACCACGGTCGCCACCGCGCCGGCATAGAGCTGCGCTTCCGCGCCGATGTTCCACAGCTTGGCGCGGAAGGCGACAGCGATCGCCAGTCCGGTGAAGATCAGCGGCGTGGCGCGCGTCAGCGTCTCCAGCAGAGCGAACTGCGTGCCCGCCGCACCCTTCAGCACCAGCCCGAACACCGAGAGCGGGGAGGCGCCGGCGGCGAGCACCAGAAGCGAGGCCGCGAGAACGGTGACGAGGATGGCACCGAGCGGCAGCAGAACGAGCGTCGCCATGCCGGGCGCGGGGCGCGGTTCGAGCCGCATCAAGCCGCCTCCAGCCCGTGGCCGGCCATCAGTTCGGCGAGATCGCGCACGGAGCGCTCGCCGCGCGCCGAGGGCGTCGAGAGCCGGCCATTGGACATCACGAGAATGCGGTCGGACAGCGCCATGATCTCTTCCAGATCCTCCGAGATGAGCAGGATCGCCGCGCCGCGGGCCCGCGCGGCGAGAAGCCGGCCATGGACATAGGCGATCGCGCCGACGTCCAGCCCGCGCGTCGGCTGGTTGGCGAGGATCACCGCCGGGTCCGGATCGAGCGCCCGGCCGAGGATCAGCTTCTGCATGTTGCCGCCCGACAGCAGCCGGATGCGCGCCTCGGGCGAGGGGCATTTCACGTCGTAGTCGCGGATGATCTCCTCGGCGAACGCCCGCGCCGCCTTCCAGTCGAGAAAGCCGCGTTTCGAGAAGCGTGGCGCGCGGTATTGTTCGGCCATGACGTTTTCCGTCACGCTCATGTCGCCGATCGTGCCGACGGCATGGCGGTCTTCCGGGATGCGGGCGATGCCGGCGGCAAGCGCTGCCCGCGGCGACCAGTCGGCGATCGCCGCGCTGGCGATCTCGATGCGGCCCGATGCCGGCTTCTCGAGCCCCGCGATCAGATCGGCCAGCGCCGCCTGTCCGTTGCCGGACACGCCGGCGAGGCCGGTGATCTCGCCGCCGATCAGGGCCAGCGACACGTCGTCGAGCCGCTGCCGGGTCCCGCGCCCGGTGGTCGAGACGCCGTAGAGCTTGAGGAGCACGGGACCGCGCGCGACCTCGGGCACGGCGGGCGGCGCCACCTCCTGTCCCACCATCAGCGCGGCCAGTTCCTGGCGCGTCGCGCCGGCCGTGCGGCGTTCGCCCGACAGCTTGCCTGCCCGCAGCACCACCACGCGGTCGGAGATCGCCAGCACCTCGTTCAGCTTGTGCGAGATGAAGATGATCGACAGGCCCTTGGCGACGAGCTTGCGCAAGGTCGAAAACAGCGCCTCGGTCTCGATGGGCGTCAGCACCGCCGTCGGCTCGTCGAGGATCAGGATGCGCGCGTCGCGGTAGAGCGCCTTCAGGATTTCCACGCGCTGCCGCTCGCCCACCGTCAATGCGGAAATGGTGGCGGCGGGGTCGACCTCCAGCCCGAAATCGGTGGCGAGCGCCCGGATGCGTGCCGCGGCCCGGCGACGGTCGAGGGACAGCCGCCAAGGGCTCTCCGTGCCGAGCGCGATGTTCTCCAGCACGGTCATGTTGTCGGCCAGCGTGAAGTGCTGGTGCACCATGCCGACGCCCGCCTCGAGCGCCGCGCGCGGGTCGCCGGGCGGCAGCGCCTCGCCGAACACCTCCACCGTGCCCTCGTCGGCGACATAGTGGCCGAACAGGATGTTCATCAGCGTCGTCTTGCCGGCGCCGTTCTCGCCCAGCAGCGCCACCACCTCGCCCGGCGCCAGCTCGAACGAGATCGCATCGTTCGCCGTCAGCGGGCCGAAGCGCTTGGTGATGGAGGAGAGGCGCAGGACGGAGGAGGTCATCGGGAGCGTTTGGTGTGAGGAGCAGGAAGGACCCCCTCACCGTCTCGGGCTTCGCCCGAGCCACCTCTCCCCCACTTCGTGAGGGGAGAGGAAACGCCAATCGCCGAAGCCGCGTTTCCTCTCCCCCGGGCAGGGGGGAGAGGTGGCACGCGAAGCGTGACGGTGAGGGGGTGCTTTGGCCAGGCCGTTCGTCAGCTCGACTTCGGCTCCTCGTCGTTGATCGTCACCGTGAAGGAGCCGTCCTTGATGGCCTTTTCCTTCTCGGCGACCAGCGCCATCGCCTCGGCGGGAACCTTGCCCTCGAAGGTGCCGAGCGGCGCGATCGACGAGCCGCCTTCCTTCATGAAGGAGTAGAGGCCGTAGTCGGCTGCCTTGAAGGTGCCGGCCTTGACCTCGGCGATCGCCTTGTCGAGCGTCGGCTCGAAGTGCCACAGCGCGGAGGCGACGACGGTGTCCGGATAGTCGGCCTGCGTGTCGATGACGTTGCCGATCGCCAGGATGCCTTTCTCCTTGGCCGCGTCCGAGACGCCGAAGCGCTCGGCGTAGAGCACGTCGGCGCCGCCGTCGATCTGGGCGAAGGCGGTCTCCTTGGCCTTGGGCGGATCGAACCACGAGCCGATGAAGGCGACCTGGAACTTGGCGTCGGGCGCGGTCTCCTTCACGCCCGCCATGAAGGCGTGCATCAGCCGGTTGACCTCGGGGATCGGGAAGCCGCCGACCATGCCGATGTTCTTCGACTTGCTCATCGCGCCGGCAATGATGCCCGTGAGATAGGAGGCGTCCTGGATGTAGTTGTCGAAAACCGAGAAGTTCGGAAGCGCGTCGTCGGGCTTGAAGCTCGAGCCCATCAGGAAGGCGGTGTCGGGATAGTCGGCCGCCACCGTGCGGGCGGCTTCCTCGACGCCGAACACCTCGCCCAGGATCAGCTTGTTGCCGGCCTCGGCATATTCGCGCATCACGCGCTCGTAGTCGGTGTTGGAGACATTTTCGGTCGCGGTGTATTCGATGTCGCCGCGCTCCTGCGCCTTCAGCGCCGCCTGATGGATGCGCGACACCCACTGCTGCTCGAAGGGCACGGTGTAGATCGCCGCGACCTTGAGCTTCTCCTGCGCGAACAGGCGCGTGGGCAGCGTGCCGGCCGCGGCGAGTGCCGCGCCCGCACCGGCCGCCTTGATGAGGGTCCGGCGCGACACGCCGGCAAGCATCGGATTGCGGAAGTCGACAGTCATGGTTCCACCTCTCTGTAGATGCGTGCGACCGCTTCGGTCGCATCGGTATTTTTTATCATTTGGTCAACGGTAGGCGATATTTTTGGGCACGACAATCGTCCTGCACAAGCGTGTTGCAGGGTTCTCCGCAGCTTTGTTTCAGCCGAGCCTCGACGGGATGCGCGATTCGAGCCTCCGGAAGGCGAAGACGATGATCCCGGTGATCATCAGGTAGACGAGCGCGAGCAGCAACAGCGGCTCGTAGACGATGAACGTGTCCTGCCGCACCCGCCCGGCGACGGCGTAGATGTCGATCACGGTGATGGTGGCGACCAGCGGCGTCGCCTTGAGCTGCAGCACGGTCTCTCCGGCCAGCGTCGGCAGCGCGCGCTGGATCGCCTGCGGCAGCCAGATGCGGCGGAACACCGTCCGCCGGCGCATGCCGAAGGCGCGGGCCGCTTCGAGCTGGCCGCGCGGCACGCCGGCAAAGGCGCCGCGCATCACCTCGCCCTCGTAGCCGGCAAAGGACAGCGTCAGCCCGAGCACGGCATAGGGCCATGCCTGGCGCAGATAGGGCCACAGCTCCGATTCGCGGATCCAGGGAAATTGCGGGAACAGCGAGCCAAGCCCGAAATAGAGCAGCCACAATTGCAGGAGCAGCGGCGTGCCGCGGATCACCGTGCAGAAGGCGCGCGCGGGGACGGCAAGCCAGCGCGGTCCGGCCGCCTGGGCGAGGCCGAGCGGAATGGCGAGCAGGAAACCCAACGTGCAGGTAACCGCAAGGATCCAGATCGTGCGCCACAGGCCCTGCAGCGCCAGCGGCCAGTAGCGCTCGATCCAGTCCCAGCGCATCGTCGTGGCGGCCAGCGCGACGAGGCCGAGGGCGACCGCGATCATCACGACCCGGTGCGGTCTGAGCCAGGCGCGCAGCGGCGGGACGGTCGATGGCTTGATGTCGAGAACCTCGGCCATCAGTTCGCTCCGCCCACGGAGGGCATGCCGCGTCGCGCCCGCTTCTCGATCCAGCCGATGATGACGTTCGAGAACAGAGTGAGCAGCAGGTAGAGCGCGCCGGCGGCAAGGAAGAAGGTGAAGTAGGCCTTCGTCGTGCCGGCCGCCTGGCGCGTCGCCAGCGTCAGCTCGTTGAAGCCGACGACGGCGAGAAGTGCGGTATCCTTGGTGGCGATCAGCCAGAGATTGGCAAGGCCTGGAATGGCGAAGGGCAGCATGGCCGGAAGCGTGATGCGGCGAAGCAGCAAGAGCGGGCTCATGCCGTAGGCGCGCGCGGCCTCGATCTGCCCCTGCGGGATCGACAGGATCGCGCCGCGGATCACCTCCGTCGCATAGGCGCCCTGGACGAAGCCGAGCACCGCGATGCCCGCGACGAGCCCCGATATGTCGACCGGCGGGTAGCCCATTGCCTCGAGCATGCGGTTGATCAGGTCGGTGCCCGCGTAATAGAGCAGCAGGATCAGCACCAGCTCCGGCACCGCTCGCACCACGGTGGTGTAGACCTCCATCAGGTCGCGGATCACCGGCCCGCCATAAAGCTTGCCATAGGCCCCGGCCGTACCGATCACGAGCCCGATGCCGAAGGCTCCGAGCGCGATCTGGACGGAATTGGCGAGCCCGCGCAGGAGATTGCCGCCCCAGCCCGGCGGGGAGGGGGCAAGCAGTTCGAACAGGCTCGCCTGGGCGAAGGCGGAGAGGAGCGTTTCGATCGGCGCAGGCTCCGGCAAGGACGGGCGTGCCGGTGGCGCGCGGACGCGCCGCCGGCAATTTCAGCGGGTCTTGTGGCTCAGCCGCCGTAGATGTCGAAGTCGAACCACGGCTTGGAGATTGCCTCGTACGTGCCGTTGGCACGGATCGCTTTGATGGCGGCGTTGAGCTTCTCCTTGAGCTCGGTGTCTTCCTTGCGCACGCCGAAGCCGACGCCGAGGCCGAGCACGTCCGGATCGTCGGCGACCGTTCCCTTCACCTCGCAGCATGCCTTGCCCTGGTCGGTTTCCAGGAAGGCGTCGAGCGCGATGGAATCGGCCTGCGTGGCATCGATGCGGCCGGCGGCGAGGTCCTGGTTGGCCTCGTCCTGGGTCTGGTATTCCTTGATCTCCGCCGCCGTGCCGCCGAAGTGCTTCTTGGCGTAGTTCTCGTGCACGGTGGAGACCTGCACGCCGAGGATCTTTCCCTTCAGGCCCTCAGGCGTCGCGTCCATCGCCATGCCCTTGGCGCCGACGACGACGGTCGGCGTGTTGTAGTACTTGTCGGAAAAGTCGATCGTTTGCTTGCGTTCCTCGGTGATCGACATGGAGGCGGCGATGAAGTCGATCTTCTTGGTCGTCAGCGCCGGAATGATGCCGTCCCAGGAGACCGGCGTGATCTCGCAGTCGAGCTTTGCTTCGGCGCAGATGGCCTTGGCGATCTCCACTTCCCAGCCTTCCCATGCGCCCGACGCGGAGGGCGAGGCGAAGGGCGGATAGGGCTCGGCGGCGATGCCGACCTTCACGGTCTGCGCCTGCGCGGCCATGGATGCGGCCGAGAGCATGAGCGCTCCGGCGGCGAGCTTCAGGATCGTCTTCATCGTCGTACTCCCGTTCTTGTCGTTGGACTTTCCCCTCGCTCCGCCGGTCAGGAAACCGAGCGGAGGAACTGCTGCAGGCGCTCCGATCGTGGAGCGCCGAAAATCTGCTCGGGCGGCCCTTCCTCCTCCACGAGGCCGTTCCACAGATAGATCACGTGGCTTGCCACCTCGCGGGCGAACTTCATCTCGTGGGTGACCAGCACCATGGTCCGGCCCTCGGCCGCGAGGTCGCCGATCACCTTCAGCACCTCGCCGACGAGTTCCGGGTCGAGCGCCGAGGTGGGCTCGTCGAACAGCATGACGCGGGGCTGGATGGCGAGCGCGCGGGCGATGGCGGCGCGTTGCTGCTGGCCGCCGGACAGGAAGGCCGGATAGACGTCGCGCTTCTCGGCGAGCCCCACGCGCTCGAGCAGGCGCTCGGCGGTGGCGATCGCCTCGGCGCGCGCGACGCCGAGAACGTGCACCGGAACCTCGATGACGTTCTCGATCAGCGTCCTGTGGCTCCACAGGTTGAAGCTCTGGAACACCATGCCGAGCCGCGAGCGAATGCGCTCGATCTGGCGCCGGTCGGCGGGCATCATCCCGCCATTGCCGTCGCCCTTGAGGCGGATCTCCTCGCCATTGACCCGGATCGTGCCGCTGGTCGGGTTCTCGAGACAGTTGATGCAGCGCAAGAGCGTCGACTTGCCGGAGCCGCTGCCGCCGATGATGGCCACGACCGCGCCGTCGCGGGCCGACAGCGAGACGCCCTTCAGCACGTGCAGCTGGCCGAACCGCTTGTGCAGGTTCTCGATGTGGATGGCCTCGGCGGGCGCGCTCGCGGCGGCGGACGAATGATCGACGGCCGGCGCCGCCGTCATCGCGACGGCTCCCTGCCTGAAGCCCTGGTCTCGATCATTGGCCGGCGTGTGTTCACGCTCGTCGTTCCCCTTGTCGCGCCCATGGTGAACTGACCCGGTCAGGTTCGTCAACCGATGCGCGATGCGCACAGTACCGCACTTGCGGGCTTGTTATGCAAGCGTATAAATACGGCGCGCCGACGGAACGGCGGAAATCCTGCCGGGAGGTCGCGCGTGGACGCAGCATTCGGATCGCAATCGATGGCGGCACCGCTGAAGCGGGTGCTGATGCGCCAGGCGCGCGGCGCCATGCAGGGCGCGGATCCGGCCCGGTGGCACTATGGCCCGAGCTTCGACGCCGCGAAGGCGGCCGACCAGCATGCGGCCTTCGCCCGACTGGTCGCAGGGTCCGGCGCTGCGATCGAATGGCTGACCGATGCGGAGGACGGCCTGGCCGATTCCGTCTTCACCCACGATCCTTCGCTGATGACCGATCGGGGCGCGGTGATCCTGTCGATGGGCAAGGCCTTGCGCCGGTCCGAACCTGCGTTGCACGAAGCCGCCTACGCGCGGCTCGGCATCCCGATCCTCGGCCGTGTCGAGGGCGAGGGGCAGGTCGAGGGCGGCGACTGCGTCTGGCTCGACCGCAACACGCTCGTCGTCGGCCGCGGCGTGCGCACCAACCAGGACGGCATCCAGCAACTCGCCAACATCCTCGGACCGATCGGCGTCACCGTCTACGGCTTCGACCTGCCGCTCTGGCAGGGCGAGGCGGCCTGCCTGCATCTGATGTCGGTGATCAGCCCGCTTGCCGACGATCTGGCGCTGGTCCATTCGCCACTCCTTCCGGCGCCGTTCTGGCAGATGCTGCGCGCGCGCGGGATCACGCTCGTGGAGGGTGACCGGGACGAGTTCGCGGCAAGCAACGGCCTGTCGCTCAACGTGCTGCCGACGGCGCCGCGCGACGTCATCATGGTGGCGGGCTTCCCGAAGACGAAGGCCGCGATGGAGGCGGCCGGCTGCACCGTCCGGACCTTCGAGGCGGATGCCCTCTGCATCGCCTGCGAGGGCGGACCGACCTGCCTGACCCGGCCGATCCTGCGGCGCTGAGATGGCCGAGCGCCGAAAGTTCCGCCGTGAAGGCGAGGAGCGGCGGCGGCAGGACCTGATCGAGGCGACGCTCGACTGTGTCGCGGAGAACGGCATCGAGGGCGCGACCGTCCGGGCGATCGCGCTCAGGGCCGGCGTGACGGCGGGCCTGATCCGGCACTATTTCCCGGCCAAGGAGGACCTGCTGCAGGCCGCCTACGCCACGATCGTCGAACGCATGACCGCGCAGGCGCTGGCTTCGCTGGACGGGACCGGCAAGACCCCGGCCGCGCGCCTCGGAGCCTTCGTCGCCGCCAACCTCACCGCGCCCATCGTCGATGCCCGCGTGTTCTCGCTCTGGGCCGGCTTCATCGGCCGGGCGCATGCCGATCCGGCGCTCTCGGCGGTGCATCGGGACGGCTACATCGGCTTCCGCGACCGGCTGGAGCATCTGATCGCCGAGACCTTCGCGTCAGCGGGACGAACGGCCGATGCGGGACGGTTGCGCCGCCACGCCATCGCCGTCAACGCCATCATCGACGGGCTGTGGATCGAGGGCTGCATGGCCGGCGACCTGTTCGAGACGGGCGAACTGGCCGCCATCGGCATCGCGTCGGTCGAGCGGGTCCTCGGCATCGACATGGGGGGAGAAAACGCATGACGACGGTGGGCGAACGGCTGGTCGAGATGCTTGAGGCACGCGGCGTCGAAATGGTGTTCGGCATCCCCGGCGTCCACACCATCGAGCTCTATCGCGGGCTGGCGGGCTCTTCGATCCGCCACGTCACGCCCCGTCACGAGCAGGCGGCGGGCTTCCTGGCCGACGGCTATGCCCGCGCGACCGGCAAGCCCGGCGTCGCCTTCCTGATCACCGGCCCCGGCCTCACCAACGTCATTACCGCGCTGGCGCAGGCACGGGCCGATTCCGTGCCGGTGCTGGCGATCTCCGGCGTCAATGCCCGCGCGACGCTCGGCCGCGGCCTCGGCTGCCTGCACGAACTGCCCGACCAGTGCGCGACGATGGCGAGCGTCTGCCTGTCGTCCGAGAGGATCGAGGACCCGCGCGACCTCGGCCCCGCGCTCGACCGCGCCTTCGCGCTGTTCGCCTCGGGTCGGCCGGGGCCGGTGCATATCGAGATCCCGACCGACGTGATGGCGCTGCCCTGCGACGACACGTCCACCGATGAAGCCGCGTCGGCCGGACCGCCGCAGCCGGATGCCACCGCCATCGCAGGCGCCGCAGCGCTGCTGTCGCGGGCCAGAAGCCCGGCGATCCTGGTCGGCGGCGGCGCGAAGGGTGCGGCTGACCTCGTCTGCAGGATCGCCGAACGGCTCGACGCGCCGGTGGTGATGACGGCCAATGGCCGCGGCCTCCTGCACGCGCATCCGCTGGGTGTCCCGGCCAGTCCGAGCCTGAAGTCCGTCCGCGCGCTGCTGGCCGACAGCGACGCCGTGCTGGCGATCGGCACCGAGTTCGGCCCGACCGACTACGACATGTATGTCGTCGGCGGCTTTCCGCCGCTGAAGGGGCTCGTGCGCATCGACGTCGACGCCGCGCAGATCGCCCGCCACGCCTGCGACATCGCCATCGTCGCGGACGCGCGCGACGCGGTCGAGGTGCTGATGTCGGCACTGGAGGACCGGCCGGCCGATGCCGCGCCGGGCGCAGGCACCGCGCGCGCCCGGGAGGCGCGCGACGCCGCCTGGGACGAGATCGGCCAGCGCTACCGCTCTCACGTCGACGCGCTCGATGCGATCCGCAAAGCCGCACCCGGCGCGATGATCGTCGGCGATTCCACCCAGGCGGTCTACGCCGGCAATCTCTTCTTCGACCATGATCGGCCGGGCGGCTGGTTCAACGCCGCCACCGGCTACGGCGCGCTGGGCTTCGGCCCGCCGGCCGCCATCGGCGCGAAACTCGGGCGGCCGGACGTGCCGGTCGTCTGCGTTGTGGGTGACGGCGGCATGCAGTTCGTGCTGGCGGAACTCGGAACCGCGATGGACGAGAAGGCCGCCGTCGTCTTCGTCGTCTGGAACAACGGGGGCTTCCAGGAGATCGAGACTTCCATGGTGGAGGCGGGCATCGCCCCCGTGGGCGTCAGGCCCTCGGCGCCGGACTTCTGCCAGGTCGCCCAGAGCTACGGCATGGAGGCGCAGCGCATCGCCAGCCTTGGCGCGCTCGGTGCGGCAGTGTCGCAAGCGCTGGCGTGC
This sequence comes from Aquibium sp. ELW1220, assembly GCF_030398385.1. Lineage (GTDB taxonomy): Bacteria > Pseudomonadota > Alphaproteobacteria > Rhizobiales > Rhizobiaceae > Aquibium. Next base: position 30,939 of record NZ_JAOAOQ010000046.1, read on the forward strand.
GGCGGCCCGGCGCTGGTCGAGATCGTCGGCGATCCGGCCCTGTGACGGCGCGCGGTCGCGGCGCCCGTCAGGCGCAGAGCCGCGCGAGGTGCTCGGGGCTGTGCCTGCCAGGTGCGTCGTCCTCCAGCAGGATGCCGCGGCGTCTCGCATAGGCGGTGACGACGTCGAGCGCCTCGCCGGTCTCGATCTCCACACCGTCCGTTCCGCCGATCGCGTCGCGGCAGGCGGCGCAGGTCGCTGCGTAGGCCTCGTTGCGGACGGCGGCCGGCTCGCTCTCCAGCCATTCCAGCGCGCCCCGCGCGTCGCGGATGCGCAGGGGATAGCCGAGACCGACGAGGACGGTGACGGGCCGGTGGGACCGGGTGGCGAGCATGGGACGGATCCTTGGTCGAGGCGGGGGCTGTTCCTGGCGCCCGACGAAGGGCGCACGGGGAAAGCCGCGGGCCCGCCGAAGGTTCCGTTCGCCTCGCCGCCGATCGGGCTGACGCACGGGCCGTTTCCGCCCGTCGCGGCGCCCGCTGCCCTTGGCCGTCAGCCCTCCGCCACCTCCCAGCGCGCACCGGCCGCGGCGATCGCCTCGGCGATCTCGACAGGCGGCGGCCGGTCGGTCACGAGCAGGTCGAATCCGTCGAAGTCGCAGACCTTGACCAGCGCCGTCCGCTCGAACTTCGTGTGGTCGGTCGCAACGATCCGGCTCGCGCCGCAGGACAGCACCGTGCGGGCGAATTCCGCCTCCTCGAGCAGATAGTCCATCGGACCCATCCGCGCGTCGATCGCGCCGATCGAGATGATGGCGTGGCGCACCCGGAACCGCGCGACGAAATCGATCGCGGTGCGGCCGAAGGCGGCGCCGTTGTCGCCGTGCAGTTCGCCGCCCGCCATGAACACCTTGTTGCCATTGACGGTGGCCAGCGTTCGCGCGACGTCGGAGGAGTTGGTGACGATGGTCAGTTCGCGCCGCGCCGACAATTCGCGAGCGAGGATGCTGGTGGTGGTGCCGGTGTCCATCATGATCGAATCGCCGTCGGCGATGCGCGCGGCGACGTGGCGGGCGATGCGGCGCTTCTCGGCTGCATTCTCGCGCATGCGCCGGTCGAATGGCGCCTCGCGGCCGTGCTCGGGCAGGTGCACCGTCCCGTGCGTCTTGACCAGGTGGCCGTCCTCGACCAGCGGGCGGATGTCGCGGCGCACCGTCTCCAGCGAGACGCCGAGCGACGCCGCCAGCGCCGAGATGCTGGCCGCGCCGTCGCGCCGCGCCGCCGCAAGGATCTCGGATTGCCGGGGGGAGAGGGTGATCTGGGTCATGAATGTCTCATCTGTGAGGCAATCTGTGCCGCATTTTCAGGCAAATCAATCCCAAAGCCACGCAATGCCACATGCGGGGCGGGAAAGGCCACAAATCCCGGTTGACATCTGACGCAGCGGCAATCCACACTTCCCCTCTGTGGCGTGTTCCCGACGACCAGAAGCGGGACCTGCCTGGCGAAAACAGAGGGACGCGACCGATGCACATCCGGACATTTTCCAGACTGGGACGTTTCACCGCCCTGACCGCAGCGGCGCTGTCGCTCGGCCTCGGGCTGGCGCAGGCCGAGCCCGAATCCAACGATCCGATCAAGCTGACGCTGCACGACTGGACGGGCCAGCTGATCACCACCAATCTGATGGCCGAAGTGCTGAAGAAGGCCGGCTACAATGTCGAGCTGGTGCAGGCCGACTATCTCGCCCAGTTCGCGGGGCTGGAGACCGGCGACCTGCACGTCGCCATGGAGATGTGGGAGACCACCGGCCGCGAGGCGATGGATGCCGCGACCGCCACCGGCAAGGTCGAGAACATCGGCCCGACCGGCATGAAGGCCAAGGAAGAGTGGTGGTATCCGTCCTACATGAAGGACAAGTGCCCCGGTCTGCCCGACTGGGAAGCGCTGAAATCCGACGCCTGCGCCGAAGCCTTCTCGACGGCCGAGACGGCGCCGAAGGGCCGCTATCTCGGCGGCCCCGTCACCTGGGGCGGCTTCGACGACGAGCGGGTCGAAGCGCTCGACCTGCCCTTCGAGGTCATCCATGCCGGCACGGATGCCGCGCTCTTCGCCGAACTGGAAAGCGCCTACCAGCGCCAGGCGCCGATCCTGCTCTGGGTCTACGCGCCGCACTGGGCGCCGGCGAAGTACGAGGGCGAGTGGGTCGAGTTCCCGGAATATACGGCCGAGTGCTACACCGACCCGAAATGGGGCTCCAACCCCGACATGGCCTATGACTGCGGCAAGCCGTTCGGCGAGATCTGGAAGGTCGGCTGGGCCGGCGTGAAGGACAAGTGGCCGGGCGCCTACGATGCGATCAAGGCCTTCACCATCGACAACGACCAGATGGGCGCGATGATCACCGAGGTCGATCTCGACGGCAAGACCGTCGATGCGGTCGTGGCGGACTGGATGGGCAGGAACGAGGCCGTCTGGTCGGCCTGGATCAAGTAGCGGCGCCTCAGCCGCCGCATCAACGGCAGCCGCTGCCTTCGGGGCGGCTGCGTGGACGAGAAGCGGGCGCCTGCGCCCGCGCCATTCCTCATCGCGGACACCATGCCTGACACCGACGCGCCCGAAGCCGCGGCCAAACTGGTCTGCCGGTCGGTCTGGAAGTTCTTCGGTCCGGATGCCGACCGGCTGGGCAGGGCAGCCGACGAAGGCACCCTGCGTCCGGACGAACTCGACGGAGCCACCGCGGTCGCGGCCGTGCGCGACGTCTCGCTGTCGATCCGCGAGGGCGAGTGCTTCGTCATCATGGGCCTGTCGGGTTCCGGAAAGTCGACGCTCGTGCGTTGCATGTCGCGCCTCGTCGAGCCGAGTGCCGGCGAGATCGTGTTCGACGGCGAGAACCTGCTTTCGGCGAGCGAGAAGCGGATGATCGAGATCCGCCGCCGCCACATGGGCATGGTGTTCCAGAATTTCGCGCTGCTGCCGCACCTCACCGTGCTCGGCAACGTCGCCTTTCCGCTGGAAGTGCAGGGCGTCGGCCGATCTAAACGCGAGGCGCGGGCGATGGAGATGATCGCGCTGGTCGGTCTGTCCGGCCGCGAGCACTTCTTCCCGCGCGAACTCTCCGGCGGCCAGCAGCAGCGCGTCGGCATCGCGCGATCGCTCGCCGTGGAGCCGGACCTCTGGTTCCTCGACGAGCCGTTTTCGGCCCTCGACCCGCTGATCCGCCGCGAGATGCAGGACGAATTCATGCGGCTGCAATCGGTGCTGAAGAAGACCATCGTCTTCATCACTCATGATTTCGACGAGGCGATCCGGCTCGGCGACCGCATCGCCGTCATGAAGGACGGGGCGGTGGTGCAGGTGGGCACCCCCGACGAGATCGTGCTGGCGCCGGCGACCGGCTACGTCTCGGAATTCACCCGCAACGTCACCCGCGCCAAGGTCGTGAAGGTGTCCGCGCTCCTGTCGCCCGCCGGCGACGTGAGCCCCGCGGACGTGGCCGGCGAGGTTTCCGACCGCGCCACCATCGCCGAGGCCGCGCCGCTGTTCGGCGAAAGCGGCGTGCGCCTCCTCGTGCGCGGCCGGGACGGCGCGATCGCGGGCGTGCTCGAGCGCGATCGGGTCGCCGCCATGATGATGCGGGGCTGAGCCATGGCCGCGGTCGGACCAGCCGAGACGGCTCGCGCGGGATGGCCGGCCGCGCCGTCGCGCGGACTCGTGGTGTGGATCGTCGCGCTTGGCGCCTTCGCGCTGCTCTGGGCCAATGCCGCCACGCTGGCGCCCTGGGCGCAGGAATGGCCGCGCGCCTGGACCCCGCGCATCGCCTTCTCGATCAGCGCCTTCATGCGCTGGCTGGTCGACGAGGCGACTTCCGGCCTCTTCACCTTCACCGAGTTCACGCGCTTCCTCTCGGCGCTGGTCGAGGCACCGTACCGCTTCGTGCTCGCGATCCTGTCGACAGGCCTGTTGTCGGGACAGGGCTCGCAGGCCGTTCAGATCGCCCCGCCGGTCTCCTGGGCCGGAATCATCGGCGTCTTCGTCATCGCCGCCCATGCGGCGGACGGGCGCCGGCTGGCGCTGCTCGCCATCGCCTGCCTCGGCTTCATCCTCGTCTTCGGCCAGTGGGACAGCGCCATGGTGACGCTGGCCTCGATCGTCGTGGCGGTGCCGGCCGGCGCCGTCGGCGGGCTGCTGCTCGGGCTCGCCGCCTATCGCTGGCGCGCTTTCGAACGGGCGATCTCTCCCGTTCTCGACCTGATGCAGACCATTCCGATCTTCGCCTATCTGGTGCCGATCCTGTTCCTGTTTGGGTTCGGCCCGGTGGCGGCGATCCTCGCCACCATCATCTACGCCATGCCGCCGATGACCCGCATCGCCGTCGTCGCGTTGCGCGGCGTCGCCCCGGAGATCCGCGACCTCGGCCGCATGACCGGCTGCACGCCGCGCCAGATGACCTGGCGCGTCATGGTGCCGGCGGCGATGCCGGGGCTGATGGTTGGCGTCAACCAGGTGATCATGCTGTCGCTCAACATGGTCATCATCGCCTCGATGATCGGCGCCGGCGGCCTCGGCTTCGACGTGCTCTCGGCGCTGCGCCGGCTCGATTTCGGCGCCGGGCTGGAGGCGGGCGTGGCGATCGTGGCGCTGGCCGTCCTGCTCGACCGCACCTCGCAGGCCTTCGCGAAAACGACCGTCCAGCGCGCCCATGCCGACGGCGCGGGCTTTGCCACGCGCCATCCGTATCTCCTCGCGGCCCTTGCTGTGGTGGTGGCAAGCTTCCTCGCCGGGCTCGTCCTGCCGCCGCTCGCGCGCTGGCCTGAGGCCTGGGAACTGTCGACCGGCACCTTCTGGTCGGAACTGGTGCGCTGGATCAACGTCAACTTCTTCGACGAACTGGAAGCGGTGAAGAACGCGCTGCTGCTCAACGTGCTGATCCCGTTCAAGCGTTTCCTGCTCGGCCTGCCCTGGCTCGGCGTCGCGCTGCTTGCCGGTGTGGCCGGATGGACGCTCTCCGGCTTCCGGCTGGCGGCGCTCTCCGTTGCGCTCTCGACGCTGATCGCCGTCTCCGGCCTCTGGGAGGAGGCGATGACGACGGTCTATCTCTGCGGCCTCTCGGTCGTCTTCGCCCTGATGATCGGGGTTCCGATCGGCGTCTGGTCGGCAGATCGTCCGAGGGTCTGGCGCGTCGTGCAGGCCGTCATCGACACGCTGCAGACGCTGCCGTCCTTCGTCTATCTGATGCCGGTGGTGATGCTGTTTCGCGTCGGCGATTTCACCGCGATGATCGCCATCGTCGCCTATGCGCTGGCGCCCGCCATCCGCTACACCGCGCACGGGCTGCATCAGGTCGACCCGAAGCTGATCGAGGCCGGCCGCGCGGCGGGCTGCACGCCGTTCCAGCTGCTCGTCAAGATCAGGCTCAAGCTCGCGCTGCCGGAGATCATGCTCGGGGTCAACCAGACCATCATGCTGGCGCTGTCGATGCTGGTCATCACCGCGCTGGTCGGCACGCGCGACCTCGGCCAGGAAGTGTACATCGCCCTGACCAAGGCCGACACCGGCCGCGGCATCGTCGCCGGCCTCGCGGTCGCCTTCATCGCCATCATCGCCGACCGGCTGATCGCGGCGGGTGCCGCCCGCGCCCGCGCCAGGCTCGGACTGTCGGGGCAGGGAGGTTCCTGATGGCCGACGATCTCGCCCGCATCCGCGCGCTGCCGATCTGGAGCGCCCCGGCGGAACCGCAGCCGCTGCATGGCGGGCTGTCGAACCAGAGCTACACGGTCGAGGATGCGGGGCAGAAATACGTCGTGCGGCTGGGGCGCGACTACGTCTTCCACCACGTCATCCGCGAGCGCGAGCTGATGACGGCACGCGCCGCCCATGCCGGCGGCTTCGCGCCGGAGGTGGTGCATGCGGAACCGGGCCTGACGGTATCGCGCTTCATCGCGGGCAAGCCCTTTTCCGAGGCCGACATGCGGGCGAAGATCCCGGACGTGGCGGCCATCGTCCGGCGCTTCCACGACGAGATGCCGCGCCACGTCTCGGGGCCGGGCTTCATCTTCTGGCCCTTCCACGTCATCCGCGACTACGCGCTGACGCTTTCGGCCGGCGGCAGCGCCTTTGCCGGAGAACTGCCGGGCTGGCTGGCGCTGGCGGAGGAACTGGAGGCGGCGCAGGTGGCCTTGCCGATCGTCTTCGGTCATCACGACTTCCTCCCGGGCAACATCATAGACGACGGCGACCGGCTGTGGATGATCGACTTCGAATATGCGGGTTTCGGCACGGCCATGTTCGACCTTGCCGGCATCGCCTCCAACGCCGAATTCTCCGCAGACGAGTCCGATGCGCTGCTCGGCCATTATTTCGACCGCCGGCCGTCGCCCTCCATCCGCCGCGCCCATGCGGCCATGCAGTCCGCCTCCCTCCTGCGCGAGGCGATGTGGGGCATGGTCTCGGCCCTTCATCTCGACAATCCCGGCATCGACTACGCCGCCTATGCCCGGATGAACCTGGAGCGGCTGGCAGCAGCCCTCGACGCCTACAGAACCCGCTACGGAAAAGAGACCTGACATGGCGCTTCCCAGCCACGCGGAAATCGTCGTCATCGGTGGCGGCATCATCGGATGCTCGACCGCCTATCACCTCGCGCGCGACCACAAGGCCGACGTGCTGCTCCTCGAACAGGGCAGGCTTACCTCCGGCTCGACATGGCACGCGGCCGGTCTCGTCGGGCAGCTGCGTTCCTCGGCCTCGATCACGCAGCTCCTGAAGTACTCGGTCGACCTCTACAAGCAGCTCAGCACGGAGACGGGGCTCGAGACCGGCTGGAAGATGACCGGCTGCCTGCGCCTTGCCACCAGTGCCGACCGCTGGACCGAATTCAGGCGGCTCGCCACCACCGCGCAGAGCTTCGGCATGGAGATGCACCTCGTCTCTCCGGAGGAGGTCAAGCGCATGTGGCCGCTGATGGACGTGTCCGACCTCGTCGGCGCGAGCTGGCTGCCGACCGACGGCCAGGCGAGCCCCTCCGACATCGCCCAGTCGCTGGCCAAGGGCGCGCGCATGCACGGGGCGAGGATCGTCGAGGGCGTGCGCGTCACCGGCTTCGACATCGACGACGGCCGCATCACCGCCGTCCACACCACGCAGGGCGTCGTCGAATGCGACAAGGTGGTCAACTGCGGCGGCCAGTGGGCCCGCCAGATCGGCGCCATGGCGGGGATCGAGGTGCCGCTGCAGCCGGTCAAGCACCAGTACGTCATCACCGAGAGGATCGAGGGCCTGTCGTCCGACGCGCCGACGATCCGCGATCCCGACCGGCGGACCTATTTCAAGGAGGAGGTCGGCGGCCTCGTCATGGGCGGCTACGAGCCCAACCCGCAGGCCTGGACCATGGGCGACGTGCCGGACGACTTCCAGTTCCAGCTCTTCCCCGACGACTGGGACCATTTCGAGCAGCACATGGAACAGGCCGTCGCCCGCATCCCGGCGCTGGCCGAGGCCGGCGTCAAGCAGATGATCAACGGGCCGGAGAGTTTTACCCCCGACGGCAACTTCATCCTCGGCCGCGCACCCGGATGCTCCAACATGTATGTCGGCGCCGGCTTCAACGCCTTCGGCATCGCGTCGGGCGGCGGGGCGGGCTGGGCGCTGGCGGCCTGGGTGGCCCGCAACGAGGCGCCGCTCGACCTGTGGGTCGTCGACATCAACCGCTTCTCCGACCTGCACCGCGACCGGCAATGGGTCTGCGACCGCACGCTGGAGGCCTATGGCAAGCATTATACGGTGGCCTTCCCCCACGAGGAGTACGACAGCGGCCGACCCCGCCTCGTCTCGCCGCTCTACGACCGGCTGAAGGCCCGCGGCGCCGTCTTCGGCTCCAAGCTCGGCTGGGAGCGGCCGAACTGGTTCGCCCCGGGGGGAACGGAGGCGAAGGACGTCTATTCCATGGGCCGGCAGAACTGGTTCGCCCCCGTGGGCGAGGAGCACCGGCTGGTGCGCGAGAAGGTCGGCGTCTTCGACCAGTCCTCCTTCGCCAAGTTCGAACTCTCCGGTCGTGACGCGGCCGCCGCGCTGGAGATGATCTGCTCCAACCGCGTCGCCCGCGAGCCGGGCCGGCTGACCTACACGCAGATGCTCAACTCGCGCGGCGGCATCGAGTGCGACCTGACGGTGGCGAGGCTTGCCGACGACCTGTTCTACATCGTCACCGGAACGGGCTTCCGCACCCATGACGGCGGCTGGATCAGGGATCATCTGCCGGCAGGCGGCGACGCGACGCTGATGGACGTGACGGAGGACTTCGGCACGCTCTCCCTGATGGGCCCGCGCGCCCGCGACGTGCTGGAGAGAGTGACCGACGCCGACGTCTCCAACGCCGCCTTCCCCTTCGGCCACGTGCGGGTGATCGACATCGCCGGCCAGCCGGTGCGGGCGCTGCGCGTCACCTATGTCGGCGAGCTCGGCTGGGAACTGCACGCGCCGCTCGACGGCCTCGGCGCCGTCTTCGACGCGCTGATGGACGCGGGCGCGCCCCTCGGCATCGCGCCCGTCGGCTACCGCGCGCTGGAATCGCTGAGGCTCGAGAAGGGCTACCGCGCCTGGGGCTCCGACATCACGCCCAACGACACGCCCTTCGAGGCGGGGCTGGGCTGGGCGGTGAAGCTGAAGTCCAATGCCGATTTCGTCGGCCGCGAGGCGGTGGCGAAGGTGGCGGCCGCCCCGCTGAAGAAGCGGCTGATGATTTTCACCGTCGACGATCCTTCGGTGGTGCTGCTCGGCCGCGAGACCATCCTGCGCGACGGCGAATTCGCCGGCTACCTCTCGAGCGGCGGCTACGGCTACACCATCGGCAAGCCGATCGGGATGGGCTACGTCCGCCGATCGCAGGGGGTGAGCGACGATTGGCTGGCCGCGGGGCGCTACGAACTGGTGGTGGCCAAGGAGCGCGTGACGGCATCGCTGCACATGGGCCCGCTGTATGATCCGCAGGCGGCGCGGGCGAAGGCGTAGAAATGCGGGGACAGTTTACTTAATTCGGACAGAGTTACCGTTTGAAACGAAAGCGATAATTTCCCGAATTAAGTAAACTGTCCCCGCATTTCCCTCATCTCACCTTCAGCACCAGCCCGCGGCTGGGGATCGTGCCTTGTTCGCCGGGCATCGAGACGTAGGATGCCGTTTCTTCGGCGATCTCGATCCGTCCCGCCGCCACGAAGCCGGCGACGTGGGTGGCGAAGCCGTCCCAGAGCGTGTCCTTCACCGTCAGGACGATGACGCCGCCCGGGCGGCAGATGCGGACGAGCTCGTCGACGCCTTCCGGGCCGACATGGCCGGTGGTGAAGACGCCCGCCGAGACGATGCCGGCGAACTGGCCGTCGGCGAAGGGCAGGGGGCCGCCCAGCGCCAGCCGGTGCAGCGCCGCGTAGACGTTCTTGGACGCGGCGACCTTCAGCATGCCTTCCGAGAGGTCGAGCGCCTCGACATGCGCGTAGCCGACGATGCCCAGCCATTCGCCGACGAGCCCGGTGCCGGCACCCGCGTCGAGCAGGGGCGCGGCGCCGCGCGGCAGGTGGCGCGCAAGCAGCGCCAGGCAGATCGCCGGGTGGCGGTAGCCCGCCTGCGCCATTTCCCGGTCGTAGCGATCGGCCCAGCCGTCATAGAGGGCCGCGACCTCCTCCGGCCGCTTCGCCGAATAGACCGCGCCGAGCGCGCCGCCGTGTTCGTTGCCTGCCATGCCTCGTCCCCTGCTTCGTTTTCCGCGTCCGGATACCCTAGCCGAACGGGCCATTCTGTGGAACCGTGGGTGCACGATACCGGACATGAAAAGGGGAGAACGGGCGTGGCGGACCAGACGGCGGAGCTTGTCGAGGCGCGGAACATCCTGCGGGCAATCCCCGCCTTCGCGGGCCTCGACGCGCCCCTGCAGCGGCTCGGCGGGCTGACCAACCGGGTCTACCGCGCCGGCGATCTGTGCCTGCGCATTCCCGGCAAGGGGACCGAGGAATACATCGACCGGAAGAACGAGAAGGTGGCCGCCGGCGAGGCGGCGAAGGCCGGCGTCAGCCCGGACGTGCTCCATTTCGACGACGCGACGGGCGTGATGGTGACGCGCTTCCTCGACGGCGCGGCGACCATGTCGCCGGAGGCTTTCCGCGCCCGCGCGGGCGCGCCGGCGCGGGCGGGCGGGGCCTTCCGCCGGCTGCATGATTCGGGCGCCGCGTTCCCGTTCCGCTTCGAACTGTTTTCGATGATCGACGGCTATCTGACGATCCTGGCCACCAGGGACGTGACGCTCCCGGAGGGCTACCACGACGTGGTGCGGGAGGCCGAGGCGGTGCGCGCGGCGCTCGCCGCCCACCCGCTGCCGCTCGCGCCCTGCCACTGCGACCCGCTGTGCGAGAATTTTCTCGACGCGGGCGACCGCATGTGGATCGTCGACTGGGAATATTCCGGCATGAACGACCCGATGTGGGACCTGGGCGACCTCTCCGTCGAGGCGGGCTTCGACGCCGCGCAGGAGGAAGAGATGATCGCGGCCTATGTCGGGGCTGAGCCGACGGCGGCCGAGCGCGGCCGCATCGTCATCTACAAGGCGATGTGCGACCTGCTGTGGACGCTGTGGGGCCTGATCCAGCACGCCAACGGCAATCCGGCCGACGATTTCTGGGCCTATTCGGTCAACCGCTTCGAACGCTGCAAGGCGCTGATGGGCACGGCCGATTTCGCCCGCCACGTGGCGGCGGTGGCACGCGGCTAGGAGGGCAGCCGCAGCGCCCGCCAGCGGCTGGGCGATACGCCGTAGGCGGCCGAAAAGGCGCGGCTGGCATGGGCCGCGTCGGCAAAGCCCCAGGCGAAGGCGATCTCGGTGACCGACCGGCCGGCGAGCCGCGGATCGGCGAGATCGCGGCGCATCGCGGCGAGCCGCCGGGAGCGGACATGCGCCGAAAAGGTGGTGCCCGTGGCCGAAAACAGCATGTGCAGATAGCGCACCGACACGCCGAAGCGCGCGGCGGTGTGCGACGGCGTCAGCCCGTGATCCTCGAGATGGGCCTCGACATGCGAAAGCATGCGCGGCAGGAGGTCGCCGGACTGCGCGGTCGCCGGGCCGGGCTCGACCAGCCGGCCGAGCAGGTCCACCACGATGTCGGCGGCCAGCGGCGCGTGTCCGGGCGGAATGTCGGAAGCGATCCTCGTCAGGGCGGCGAGATGGCCTGCGGCAAGCGCGCCGAGCCCGCTGCGGCTCTCCAGCGGCAGCGCGCCCCGCAGCCCAGTCGCCCGGCGGCCGAGCCGGTCGCGCGGGATGATGAGCGTCACCTTGTGCAGCGGCCGCGCGACCTCGAAGCGGATCGGCCGCGCGCCGTCCCACAGCAGCATGTCGCCTGCTCCCAGCCGCGCCGCCGTCTCGCCCTGGCGGACATATTCCTCCCCGGACAGGACGAGCAGCATGCCGACATGGTCGCCCTCGGTGCGGCGGATGTCTGCCGGGCCGCGATGGCCGGACAGCGGCGCGCTGCGGCACTCCACCAGCGAGCATCCGCCGAGGTCGTGCCAGGCGAGCTGGCAGTCGTGCGCGGCCTGGTCGGGCAGGTCGAGCGACCAGGGCAGGTGGACCGAACTCAGCATCGCCCGCGTCGCTTCCGCGCGCAGCGACGCCGGCAGGACGCCGGATGTCCAGTGGTTGCCAGCCTGCATCGTTCCTCCCGCGGCGGCACGTCGCGCCGCCCGCGCCCGACATTATCGCAGCCGCGCTTCCCTGTCGAACAAGCCGCTTCCCTGCACGACAAGCATCGGCCGCGCAGGCGGCGGAAGATGCGGGTGTGGACAATGCATCCGGGAGGAAAAGGGCATGCGACACGACATCGAGTTCAACACCGAGGACGGCGTGATCCTGCGCGGCTGGTTTTACCGCGCCAGGGGCGCGGAAGGCCCCGCGCCGACGGTGATCATGGCGCACGGATTCACCGCCACGCGCGAGATCTTCCTCGGCGACTTCGCCGAGGTGTTTTCGGCGGCGGGCATGAACGTCATCGTCTACGATCACCGGAATTTCGGCGCCTCCGACGGCACGCCGCGCCAGCATGTCGATCCGTGGGCGCAGATCAACGGCTACCGCGACGCCATCACCTATGCGCAGACCCTGCCCGAGGTCGATGCCGGGCGCATCGGCGTCTGGGGCTCGAGCTATGCGGGCGGTCACGTGCTGGTGGTCGCGGCGATCGATCGGCGGGTGAAATGCGTCGTCTCGCAGGTGCCGCTGACCTGGGGCTTCGAATCGGCGCGCCGGCTGATCCGCGGCGACCACTGGGCCGGCCTGCGCGCCGCCTTCGACGGCGACCGCGCCGCTCGCGCCCGCGGCGAGCCCGGCGCGCTGATGCCGGTGACCGCGCCCGAGGGCCAGCCCTGCGCGCTGCCGACGGCCGACACCTACGACTTCTTCACCCGCTTCGCCGCCGAGCACGAGACGGCGTGGAAAAACGAGGTGACGCTGCATTCGATCGAGATGTTCACCGAATACGAGCCGGCGACCTACGTCTCCCGCATCGCGCCGACGCCCTTGATGATCGTCGTGGCCGCTGGCGACCACCTGACGCCCTTCGACATGACCGCGCGCGCGTTCGAGCAGGCGCTGGAGCCGAAGAAGCTCGTGGTGCTGCCGGGCGGCCATTTCGAGGCCTATACCGGAAAACCCTTCGCGATCTCGTCTGCAGCGCAGCGCGACTGGTTCAAGGCGCATCTCTAGGCGCGCGCCGGCCGCGCGGAAGCATCCCCGGCGGAGATCGTTTCGGGCCTCCGCGGGACAACGGGACGGGAATGAGGCAGTCCGCCCGGCGCTCACGACGTGTCGTGCGCCCTGAGCGCCATGTGGGCGAGTTCGTTGGCCTCGGCGAGGATGGAGTGGACCGCGTGCCGAGGCTTGCGGCGGCCGCCGGGCGGGCGGCCGCGGCGCAGCGGCGACAGGCGGGGGACGCGGTGCGGCAGGGCCGGCGGCGGGGCAGCGGGCACGCC
>NZ_JAOAOQ010000047.1 GCF_030398385.1 Aquibium sp. ELW1220
TCGAGATGGGCACGCCCGTCCTTCGACAGAAAACCACCGCGAATCATGCACCCAGCAGAATCGCTCGCGGGACGATCGTCAACGCCATTTCTTCGGGGGTTCGGGGAGTCGGGGTATTACTGATATCGGCAATCTTCGACGCCTTCCGCAGTCGTTCTCGAGCCGAATTAAGTAAACTGTCCCCGCATTTCCGGCGCCCGATCCGCGTCTGCCACCACCAAGGAAATCAACCCTTTGCACGAATTTCACCCCGCTCTGTCCACACCCCTCCCACGCTGCCGCACAATGGTCGCAGCTGAAGGAGGACGGACGACGTGGGTGGTGCGGTACGGAACGGGCGGAAGCTGAGGAGCATGATTGCGGTGCTCGGCTCGATGGCGGCCAAGGCCGACATCGCCGCCGGCCGCGCCTTTCCGGTGCGCTGGTTGGTGCTCTTCTTCCTGCGCATCGCCGAGCGCATCGTGCAGGCCCATGTCGCCAAGGGGCTGCAGGTCGAGCTGGCGGAGATCGTGGCCGAGCTCACGCCCGTCGCCGGTCCCGGCGACGCCAGCCCCGCCGATGCCGTCCTGCTCGCCTGGCGCCTCCGCTGGTATGCGACCGTGCTCGTCGCGCTGCTCGGCCGGCTCGGCGGCATCGACTGCCGGATTACCGGCCGCGACCATGCGCCCGACCGGGCCGCCTGCCGAGACGGCAGGCTTGCCTGCGGCGGCGGCGCGCGTCTTGCCATGGCCGGCGGCGCCATGTCAGGCTTCCCGCTGCCGCCGTTCCACGACACGTCCTGACGTTGCCGCGCCGCTGCACCGAACATCTCCCGGGTCCGACTGGCCGGGCGGCAGAGCCGCCTCCCGGCGCGCCGGCGCTGGCGGAAATGCGGGGACAATTCACCGAATTCGGGGCCGCGCCCGTCGGGACACCCGCGCCCGTCGCCCGAATTCGGTAAACTGTCCCCGCATTTCCCAGCTTTCCAAAATTCCATGCAAGCCGCATGGCTGCGCATGATCCGGCAAGTTTTGCGCGGACCGGCGGAACCTCGCGCGGACCGCGCCGTTGTCAGGCACGAACAAGTCGAACAGGCAACGGAGAGAAAGACATGGAAGACGCGGGCGTGGGCTGGATCGCAGCCATCATCATCGGCGGCATCGCCGGCTGGCTGGCCGAAAAGTTCATGAAGAGTAGCATGGGCCTGCTCATGAACATCATCCTCGGCATCGTCGGCGCCATCGTCGCCAATGCCCTGCTCAGTGTCTTCGGCATCGCGCTCGGGGGCACCTGGATCGGCTATCTGATCGCGGGCTTCATCGGCGCCTGCATCCTCATCGCCATCGCGCGCATGTTCAGGCGCTGACGCTCCAGTCACCTATGCAGGATTGGCCGCCGTGGCATTCGCCCGGCGGCCTTTCGTTTTGTGCCCGGAAGGCCTAGATAAACATTGGCGCCGGACAGGACCGGTCGCCCGAAGGACGACCGGGAGCACTATGGTCACCGTCATCGACACGATCGCGCGTCCGCGCGCCCGCCATCCCGAGAAGGCCCACCGGCCCGACCAGGAGGTGCTGCGCAAGCCGGAGTGGATCCGGGTCCGGGCGCCGGTCTCGAAAGGCTATTCCGAGACGCGCGAGATCGTGCGCTCGCACAAGCTGGTCACCGTGTGCGAGGAGGCGGGCTGCCCCAACATCGGCGAATGCTGGGACAAGAAGCACGCCACCTTCATGATCATGGGCGACATCTGCACCCGCGCCTGCGCCTTCTGCAACGTCGCGACCGGCCGCCCCGAGGCGCTGGACCGCGCAGAACCGGAGAGCGTGGCCAAGGCCGTGCGGCAGATGGGACTGAACCATGTCGTCATCACCTCGGTCGATCGCGACGACCTCGACGATGGCGGCGCGCAGCACTTCGCCGACGTCATCCGTGCCATCCGCGCCCTGTCGCCGGGCACCACCATCGAGATCCTGACGCCCGATTTCCTGCGCAAGGACGGCGCGCTGGAGGTGGTGGTGGCGGCGAGGCCCGACGTCTTCAACCACAATCTGGAGACCGTGCCGTCGAACTATCTGACGGTGCGCCCCGGTGCGCGCTACTTCCACTCGATCCGGCTGCTGCAGCGGGTGAAGGAGCTCGATCCGGGCATGTTCACCAAGTCCGGCATCATGGTGGGGCTGGGCGAGGAGCGCAACGAGGTGCTGCAGCTGATGGACGACCTGCGCGTCGCCGACGTCGACTTCCTGACCATCGGGCAATATCTGCAGCCGACGAAGAAGCATCATCCGGTGAAGGCCTTCGTGACGCCCGACGAATTCCGGTCCTACGAGACGGTGGCCTACACCAAGGGCTTCCTGATGGTGTCGGCCTCGCCGCTGACGCGCTCGTCGCATCACGCGGGCGAGGATTTCGCCCGGCTGAAGGCCGCGCGCGACCGGAAGCTCGCCGTCACGGCCTGACAGAAACGCCGCTGATCGAAGCCCATGCCGAAATACGAGACCGTCCACCCCGTCCGCCACGCGCCGGAGCGCATGTATGCCCTGGTGATGGACGTCGAGCGCTATCCGCAGTTCGTGCCGATGTGCGAGGCGCTGAGCGTTCGCTCGCGCAAGGAGCGCGAGGGTGTCGAAGTGCTCGTGGCCGACATGACGGTGGGCTACAAGGCGATCCGCGAGACCTTCACCAGCCAGGTCGTGGCGCGCGAGGCCGAACTTGCCATCGACGTGAAGTATCTCGACGGCCCGTTCCGCTATCTCGAGAACCGCTGGCGCTTCGAGCCTGACGGGACGGGCGGCACGAAGATCCATTTCTTCATCGAGTACGAGTTCAAGAGCCGCGTGCTCGGCGCGCTGATGGGCGCAATGTTCGACCGCGCCTTCCGGCTCTTTGCCGGCGCCTTCGAGAAGCGGGCCGACGCCGTCTACGGCGCGCCCGCGGGCGGCCTCACGGATGCGTCAGCTTCGCGAGCATGAGATCGAGCGCGACGCGCACCGTCTGCTGGCGGACGTGATCGCGGCTGCGGGCTTCGAACAGCCGCTGCACCGCAACCGTCTCGGCACCGCGGGCGGCGAGGCCGAACCAGACCAGCCCGACCGGCTTTTCATCCGAGCCGCCGCCCGGCCCGGCGATGCCGGTGACGGCGATGGCGATCGTGGCCCGCGACCGTTCGAGAGCGCCCGCCGCCATCTCGCGCGCGGTTTCGGGCGAGACGGCGCCGTGTGCGGCGAGGGTGGTAGCGGAAACGCCGAGCATCTCCGTCTTCGCCTCGTTGGAATAGGTGACGAAGCCCCGGTCGACGACGATGGAGGAGCCGGCGATGTCGGTCAGCGCGGCCGAGATGAGGCCGCCGGTGCAGGATTCGGCGGTGGCGATCAGCACGCCTTCGGCAGCGCAGGCCTCGATCAGGGCACGGGCGAGATCGGTGTACGGGCTCATGCTGGCAGGTCTCCGGGAAAGACGACGGTGGCAGTGGCGATGGCGGCGATGCCCTCGCGGCGGCCGACGAAGCCGAGCTTCTCGTTGGTGGTGGCCTTGACGGAGATCCGGTCCGGCGCGATCCCCAGCATGGCGGCCATCGCCGCGACCATCGCGGGCCGGTGCGGCCCGACCTTCGGCGCCTCGCAGATCAGCGTGACGTCGGCATTGGCGATGCGGCCGCCGCGCCCGCGCACGATGCCGGCCGCGTGCTCGACGAAGAGCCGCGAGGCCGCGCCTTTCCACTGCGGGTCGGACGGCGGGAAGTGGACACCGATGTCGCCCGCCCCGCAGGTGGCGAGCAGGGCATCGGTCAGGGCATGCAGGCCGACATCGGCGTCGGAATGGCCGTTGAGCCGGGCCTCGTGCGGGATGGCGACGCCGCAGAGCGTGACGTGGTCGCCGGGCTCGAAGGAATGCACGTCGTAGCCGTTGCCGGTGCGCACGTCGGGAAAGGACGGCGCCGTGCGCGAGAGTTTGTCGTCGGCCATGGCGATCTCCCTGGCATAGGTGAGCTTGACATTGTCGGGCGAGCCGTCGACCAGCCGCACCGCAATGCCGGCCCATTCGGCGATGGCGGAATCGTCGGTGAAGTCCTCGCGGCCCTCGGCGGCTGCGCGCCGGTGCGCGTCGAGGATCGGCGCGAAGCGGAAGCCTTGCGGGGTCTGGGCGGCGAACAGGCCGGCGCGCGGCACCGTGTCTTCGACGTGGCCGTCGGCGCCGCGCTTCAGCGTGTCGGATACCGGCAGGGCCGGCAGGACGCCGGGATCGGTAACGAGGCCGGCAAGCACGCGGTCGACCAGCGCGGCGTCGACGAAGGGGCGCACGCCGTCATGGATCAGGACGCTGCCCGGCGCATCCTGCGCCAGCGCCTCGAGTGCGAGCCGGGTGGAGGCCTGGCGCGTGGCGCCGCCGAAGACGATGCGCAGCCGCGGGTCGCGCGCCGGGAGAGCGGCGTCGAGCAGCGCCTCGTCGTCGCGGTGGATCGCAACGACGATGGTGCCGATGCCCGGGTGGGCGAGGAAGGCGTCTATCGTGCGGCGGATGACCGGCAGCCCGCCGATCGGCCGGTACTGCTTGGGCCCTTCGGCCTGGCCGGCACGCTCGCCGCGTCCCGCCGCGACGATCACGGCGGCCGTTCCGCACTGGATTGGGTGGCTTGTGGGCATAGCCGACGATCGCTCCGCTGGGACGGTCCCGATCTAGCGAGACGGCTTAACCGTTGCCAGCGTTTTTGTGCTAGCAGCGCCCAGTCGCCGAATTATGCGTTGCAACCGCAACCGGACATGTCTAGTGAATAAGCAAAGCAGATATCTGCGCGGTTTTTGTGCATGTGTGACCTTCGTAGGCTAGCCGAACCTTTGACGATCGGCCGGGCCGTCCTTCGCAACCGGGTCTTCCTGGCGCCGCTCTCGGGCATCACCGACAGTGCGTTCCGCAGCCGTGCTTTCGCGCATGGCGCCGGCATGGTCGTGTCGGAGATGGTGGCGAGCGGCGAGCTGGCGCGTGGACGCCTGGACTCGGTGCGCCGCATCGAGCGCGCCGGCGACCAGATCCACATCGTCCAGCTCGCTGGCCGCGAGGCGCGGTGGATGGCGGAAGGCGCGCGGATTGCGGCTGGCGAAGGCGCCGACGTCGTCGACATCAACATGGGCTGCCCCGCCAAGAAGGTCACGGGCGGCTATTGCGGCTCGGCGCTGATGCGCGACCTCGACCTGGCGCAGTCGCTGATCGAGGCGGTCGTCGAAGCCGTCGACGTGCCGGTGACGGTCAAGATGCGTCTCGGCTGGGACGATACGGAACTGGTCGCACCCGAGCTCGCGCGCCGCGCCGAAGCGGCCGGCGTGGCGATGGTGACGGTGCACGGCCGCACGCGCTGCCAGTTCTACAAGGGCGAGGCCGACTGGCGGGCCGTTGCCGCGGTGAAGCAGGCGGTGTCGATCCCCGTCGTCGTCAATGGCGACATCAGGGATGCGGCCGGCGCCGTCGGGGCGCTGGCGCAGTCCGGTGCCGACGCCGTGATGATCGGCCGCGCCCATTGCGGCGCGCCGTGGACGGCGGGCACCATCGCTGCGGAGGCGGCCGGGCTGACGGCGCCGGGCGTGCCGGGGACGCCCGAGGCCGTCGCCGACTATGCCGTCGCCCATTACGAGGACATGCTTTCGCTTTACGGCACCGGGCCGGGCCTGCGCCATTCGCGCAAGCATCTCGGCTGGTACCTGGAGCGGCACGCCCCGGAGGTCGCCGACGAGCACCGGCTCGCCGTGATGACCTCCACCGATCCCAAGACAGTCATCCAACAGCTGCGCGCGGCGCTGGTCGAAGGGACCGGCGCCCACGCCATGAGGAAAGCCGCATGAGCGCCAGTCCACTGCCAAAGCCGCCGGTCTTCGACCCGGCGCAGATCGTGCTCAACACGATCAGACACCCGGTCATCATGGTCGACCATGACGGCCGGCTGACCTATGCCAATGCCGATGCGGAAGTGTTCTTCCGCTCCAGCGCCGTCATCCTGTCGCGCAACACGATCGGCCATTTCGTGCCCTTCGGCAGCCCGCTGCTCACACTGATCGACCAGGTGCGGGAGCGGCAGTCGCCGGTCAACGAATACCGCGTCGACATCTCCTCGCCGCGGCTCGGCCCCGACAAGCTGGTGGACATCTACGTCGCCCCGGTGCCGGAGCTGCCGGGTTCGGTGGTCATCATGCTTCAGGAGCGCTCGATGGCCGACAAGATCGACCGCCAGATGACGCACCGGGGTGCTGCGCGTTCCGTGACGGGGCTGGCCGCGATGCTGGCGCACGAGATCAAGAACCCGCTGTCGGGCATCCGCGGCGCGGCCCAGCTGCTGGAGAGCGTCGTCTCCGACGAGGACAGATCGCTCACCCGGCTGATCACCGACGAGACCGACCGCATCGTCTCCCTGGTCGACCGCATGGAGGTGTTTTCCGACGAGCGGCCGATCGACCGCACGCCGGTCAACATCCACGTCGTGCTCGACCACGTGAAGGCGATCGCGCGCAACGGCTTCGCGCACGGCATCCGCATCATCGAGGACTACGACCCGTCGCTGCCGCCGGTCTATGCCAACCGGGACCAGCTGGTGCAGGTCTTCCTCAACTTGGTGAAGAACGCGGCGGAAGCCATCGCCGGCGATCCGTCGGGCGAGATCACGCTGTCGACGGCATTCCGGCCGGGAATCCGGCTCTCGGTGCCGGGAACGCAGGATCGCGTGTCGCTGCCGCTGCAGTTCATCGTCCATGACAATGGCGGCGGCGTGCCCGAGGACATCCGGCCGATCCTGTTCGATCCCTTCATCACCACCAAGCCGAACGGTTCGGGCCTCGGCCTGGCGCTGGTGGCCAAGATCGTCGGCGAGCATGGCGGTGTCATCGAGTGCGAATCCTCGCCGCGCGGCACGAGCTTCCGCATCCTGATGCCGGCCTGGAAGGAAGACTACGCCGCGCCGGCCGGCGGACTGGAAGGAGCCCACCGATGAACCGTGGCAGCATTCTGGTCGCGGACGACGACGCCGCGATCCGCACCGTGCTCAACCAGGCGCTGTCGCGCGTCGGCCACGACGTACGCGTCACCTCCAACGCGGCCACGCTGTGGCGCTGGGTGGCGGCGGGCGAGGGGGATCTCGTCATCACCGACGTGGTGATGCCCGACGAGAACGCCTTCGACATGCTGCCGCGCATCAAGAAGGCGCGGCCGAACCTGCCCGTCATCGTGATGAGCGCGCAGAACACCTTCATGACCGCGATCCGCGCGTCGGAAAAGGGCGCCTATGAATATCTGCCCAAGCCCTTCGATCTCACCGAACTGCTCAACATCGTCAATCGGGCGCTGGCCGAGCCGAAGAAGCCCACGGTCGAGCATCGAACGGAAGAGCAGCTGGAATCGATGCCGCTCGTCGGCCGCTCGGCCGCCATGCAGGACATCTACCGCATGCTGGCGCGCATGATGCAGACCGACCTGACGGTGATGATCTCGGGCGAATCGGGCACCGGCAAGGAACTGGTGGCGCGCGCGCTCCACGAATACGGCCGGCGCCGCAACGGTCCCTTCGTGGCCATCAACATGGCCGCGATCCCGCGCGACCTGATCGAATCGGAACTGTTCGGCCACGAGAAGGGCGCCTTCACCGGGGCGCAGAACCGCTCCAGCGGACGCTTCGAGCAGGCAGAGGGCGGCACGCTGTTCCTCGACGAGATCGGCGACATGCCGATGGAGGCTCAGACGCGGCTGCTGCGCGTGCTGCAGCAGGGCGAATACACCACCGTCGGCGGCCGGACGCCGATCCGCACCGACGTGCGCATCGTCGCGGCGACCAACAAGGACCTGCGCACGCTCATCAATCAGGGGATGTTCCGCGAGGATCTGTTCTACCGGCTGAACGTCGTGCCGCTGCGCCTGCCGGCGCTGCGCGAGCGCTCCGAGGACGTGCCGGACCTGGTGCGGCACTTCTTCAAGCTGGGCGAGGCCGAGGGACTGCAGTCGAAGCGGATCTCCACCGCCGGGCTCGACCTGATGAAGCGCTATCCCTGGCCGGGCAACGTGCGCGAACTGGAGAACCTGGTGCGCCGGCTGGCCGCGCTCTATCCGCAGGACGAGATCTCGGCCGAGGTGATCGAGAACGAATTGCAGACGGCCGGCCGCTCGCCGTCTTCGCCCGAGAATTCGCTGGTGCCGGAAAACCTGACCATCGGACAGGCGGTGGAGCACTATCTGCAGCGCTACTTCACCTCCTTCGGTGAGGAATTGCCGCCGTCTGGGCTCTACCAGCGCATCCTCGCCGAGGTGGAATACCCGCTGGTGCTGGCCTCGATGACGGCGACGCGGGGCAACCAGATCCGGGCCGCCGAGCTGCTCGGACTGAACCGCAACACGCTGCGCAAGAAGATCCGCGAACTGGGCGTAAACGTCTACCGCACCTCGCGCGGCTCCTGACCAAAGGTCCGACGCGGCGGCGCCACGCTTGTGCCGTCGCCATTTTGTTGCAGAATAGCCACAATGCGTTGCAAGTATGCAACGGGAATGGTGGCGAATCGCAGCGCAATGACAGCACGCACCGAGTTACTCGATGGCCTCGGACTGAGCGAGCCGGAGACACCCTACGAGGGGCGGCGGCTCGCCGCTCTCCCGGGGGTCGTCGCGGTCGTTGCCGCGCTCGTGTGCGCGACGGTCTCCTTCGTCATCCTGGTCGGGCTTGGTCCCATCTCGCCCACGAACGAGGTGATGCTGGGGCTGATCGCGATCAACGTCGCGCTCATCCTGCTGCTGTGCTTCCTGATCGGGCGCGAGGTGCACCAGATCTTCCAGGCGCGGCGGCGCGGCAAGGCGGCCTCGCGGCTGCATGTGCGCATCGTCGGCCTCTTCTCGGCCATCGCCGCCGTTCCCGCGATCATCATCGCGGTGGTGGCGTCGATCACCCTCGACATCGGCCTCGACCGCTGGTTCGAGCTGAAGACCAAGGCGATCGTCAGCTCCTCGCTCTCGATCGCGGAGGCCTACGTCCAGGAGAACGCCCGCAACCTGCAGGGCACCAGCCTTTCCATGGCGATCGACCTCGACCAGCGCCGCACGCTCTACGGGCTCGACCGGACCGGCTTCCAGCAGGTGCTGACGCAGCAGGCCGTCGGACGGGCGCTCGCCCATGCCGCGCTGGTGCGCCTCGACGGCACGGTGATCATGCAGGCCGAAACGCGCGCCGACTTCCCGCTGCCGGCACCCCCGGCAGGCGCGCTTCGCGATGCCGCCGACGGCACGCCGGTGCTGATCGAGCCGCGCACCCGCAACATAGTCGGCGCGATCATCCGGCTGCGCGACATCGAGGACGCCTATCTCTACACGCTGCGCCTGGTCGATCCGGAGGTGATCCGGGCGCGCCAGATCGTCCAGGTGAACGCGGACGACTACACCGACCTGGAGACCAGCCGCACCACCGTGCAGATCGCGTTTGCGGTGATTTATCTCGGCCTGACGCTGATCATCGTGCTGTCGGCGATCTGGACGGGCATTGCGGTGGCCGACCGGCTGGTGCGGCCGATCCGGCGGCTGATCGGCGCGGCCGACGAGGTGGCGACGGGCAATCTCGACGTCGCCGTGCCGGTGCGCAATTCGGACGGCGACGTCGCCTCGCTCTCCGACACCTTCAACAAGATGCTGCTGCAGCTGAAGTCGCAGCGCAACGAGATCCTGTCGGCCAAGGACCAGATCGACGAGCGGCGCCGCTTCTCCGAGGCCGTGCTGGCCAGCGTCAGCGCCGGCATCGTCGGCGTCGACGCGGACGGCGTGATCACCATCGTCAACCGCTCGGCCGAGACCATGCTGTCGATCGAAGCCAACCAGTCAGAAGGCGAGAAGCTGTCGGCCGTGCTGCCGCATTTCGGCCGCGTGTTCGAGATCGCGCGGTCGTCGGAACGCCCCGTCTACCGCGAGCAGGTGGTCTTCATGCGGCGCGGCGTCGAGCGGACCTTCAACGTGCAGGTGACGATCGAGGAGGGGAAGGGCGAATCGGAGCTGCCGTCCTATGTCGTGACGATCGACGACATCACCGACCTCGTGCAGGCGCAGCGCTCGTCGGCCTGGGCCGACGTCGCGCGCCGCATCGCGCACGAGATCAAGAACCCGCTGACGCCGATCCAGCTGTCGGCCGAGCGCATCCGCCGCCGCTACGGCAAGGTGATCACCGAGGATCGCGAGGTCTTCGACCAGTGCACGGAGACCATCATCCGGCAGGTCGGCGACATCGGCCGGATGGTCGACGAATTTTCGGCCTTCGCCCGCATGCCGAAGCCGACGCTCGAGGTGATGGACCTGCGCGAGGCGCTGCGCGAGGCCTCGTTCCTGGTCGAGGTCTCGAAGGCGGAGATCGAGTTCCGCCGCGACTTCGGCGCGATGCCGCTGAAGGGCCGCTTCGACAGCCGGCTGATGAGCCAGGCCTTCGGCAACCTGATCAAGAACGCAGCCGAGGCGATCGAATCGGCCGAGCGGACCGACGATGTCCGCGGTGTGATCGAGATCGAGGCGCATTGCGACGGGGGTTGGATCACCGTCGACATCAAGGACAACGGCAAGGGCCTGCCGGCGGAGAACCGCCAGCGGCTGCTCGAGCCCTACATGACCACCCGCGCCAAGGGCACCGGCCTCGGCCTCGCCATCGTCAAGAAGATCGTCGAGGAGCATGGCGGCCGCATCGAACTCCACGACGCGCCCGCCGGGTTCTATGGCGGCCGCGGCGCGATGATCCGCGTTGTGCTGCCCTCCACGGCTGCCGACGACGTGCTGGCTGGTGCCGGCGGAGACGACGAAAGACAAGAAAAGCAAGAAGAGCAGGTGAACCATGGCGTCTGACATTCTCGTCGTCGACGATGAGGAGGACATCCGCGAACTCGTCGCCGGTATCCTGAGCGACGAAGGCCACGAGACCCGCACGGCCTTCGACAGCGACAGCGCGCTCGCGGCGATCGCAGATCGGGTGCCCCGCCTGATCCTCCTCGACATCTGGCTGCAGGGCTCGCGCATGGACGGCCTGGCGCTGCTGGACGAGATCAAGACCATCCACCCGCACGTGCCGGTGGTGATGATCTCGGGCCACGGCACGATCGAGACCGCGGTGTCGGCGCTGCGGCGCGGCGCCTACGACTTCATCGAGAAGCCGTTCAAGGCCGACCGGCTGCTCCTGATCTGCGACCGCGCGCTGGAGACCTCGAAACTGAAGCGCGAGGTGACGGAGCTCAAGAAGCGCACCGCCGACACCTTCGACCTCATCGGCAATTCGGGAGCGATGAACCATCTGCGCCAGACGATCGAGCGGATCGCGCCGACCAACAGCCGGGTGATGATCATCGGGCCGTCCGGCTCCGGCAAGGAATCGGCGGCGCGTGCGATGCACGCGATCTCGGCGCGAAAGGAGGGTCCCTTCGTGTCGATCAACGCCGCCTCGATCACGCCCGACCGGATGGAGATCGAGCTCTTCGGCACCGAGCCCAACGGCTCGGAGCGCAAGGTCGGCGCGCTGGAGGAGGCCCATCGCGGCACGCTCTACCTCGACGAGGTGGCCGACATGCCGCGCGAGACCCAGAACAAGATCATGCGCGTGCTCGTCGACCAGCAGTTCGAGCGGGTGGGCGGTGCCAAGCGCGTCAAGGTGGACGTCCGGATCATCTCCTCGACCGCGCAGAACCTCGAGGCGATGATCGCCGAGGGCCGCTTCCGCGAGGACCTCTACCACCGCCTTGCCGTGGTGCCCGTGCTGGTGCCGCCGCTGTCGGAACGGCGCGAGGACATTCCCTATCTCGTCGACCACTTCATGAAGCAGATCGTGCGGCAGTCCGGTATCAAGAACCGGCGCATCGGCGACGACGTGCTGGCGGTGCTGCAGGCGCACAACTGGCCGGGCAACGTGCGGCAGCTTCGCAACAATGTCGAGCGGCTGATGATTCTCTCGCGCGGCGACAATGTCGATTCGCCGATCACCGCCGACCTCCTGCCGGCTGAGATCGGCGACGTGATGCCGCGCGCGCCCAGCCAGTCCGACCAGCACATCATGGCGCTGCCGC
The DNA here is from genome assembly GCF_030398385.1 of Aquibium sp. ELW1220. GTDB lineage: Bacteria > Pseudomonadota > Alphaproteobacteria > Rhizobiales > Rhizobiaceae > Aquibium. The sequence continues at coordinate 12,021 of NZ_JAOAOQ010000047.1, forward strand.
TGCGCGAGGCCCGGGAACTCTTCGAGAAGGAATATCTGATCGCGCAGATCAATCGCTTCGGCGGCAACATCTCGCGCACGGCCGAGTTCATTGGTATGGAACGATCCGCCCTGCACAGGAAGCTGAAGTCGCTCGGCGTTTAGCGGCGCGGATCGGAGCCAGTCATGCGTGTCATCATTTGCGGTGCCGGCCAGGTCGGCTACGGCATCGCCGAACGCCTCGCGGCGGAGCAGAACGACGTCTCCGTCATCGACACGTCGCCGGAACTGATCCGCACCATCCGCGACCAGCTCGACGTGCGCGGCTTCGTCGGCCACGGTGCCCATCCGGACGTGCTGGAACTGGCGGGCGCGCAGCAGGCGGACATGTTCATCGCCGTCACCCTCTATGACGAGGTGAACATGACGGCCTGCCAGGTGGCGCATTCGCTGTTCAACATCCCCACCAAGATCGCGCGCATCCGCGCCCAGTCCTATCTCCAGCCGCACTACCAGAACCTGTTCTCGCGCGAGAACCTGCCGATCGACGTGATCATCTCGCCCGAGATCGAGGTGGGCGAGATGGTGCTGCGCCGCATCGCGCTTCCCGGCGCCACCGATGTCGTGCGCTTTGCCGACGACAAGGTGGCGATGGTGGCGATCGAGTGCCTGGAGGAGTGCCCGGTCATCAACACGCCGCTGTCGCAGCTCTCCGACCTGTTCCCGGACCTGCCGTCGACCGTTGTGGGCGTGTGGCGCAACAACCGCCTGTTCATCCCGCATTCGGCCGACCAGCTGGTGGCGGGCGATCTGGCCTACGTGGTCACCACCAAGGACCAGGTGCGGCGCACGCTCGGCCTGTTCGGCCACGAGGAGACGGAGGCGCTGCGCATTGTCATCGGCGGCGGCGGCAATATCGGGCTCTACGTGGCCAAGGCGCTGGAGGCGCGGCAGTCGCGCACCAAAGTCAAGATCATCGAGGATACGCGCGAGCGCGCCATCGCCATCGCCGACAAGCTGCGCCGGACGGTGGTGCTGCACGGCAGCGCGCTCGACCAGAAGCTGCTGCTGGAGGCCGACATCCAGGACGCCGACCTGATGGTGGCGCTGACCAACAACGACCAGGTGAACATCCTGTCGAGCGTCATGGCCAAGCGGCTGGGCTGCAAGTCGAACCTGGCGCTGATCAACAACCCGACCTATCACGACTTCACCCGCACGCTCGGCATCGACGCCCATGTGAACCCGCGTTCGGTGACCATCAGCCGCGTGCTGCAGCACGTGCGCCGCGGCCGCATCCGCGCCGTCCACAGCGTCCAGCGCGGTACCGCCGAGATCATCGAGGCCGAGGCGCTGGAGACTTCGCCGCTGGTCGGCTCGCCGCTGCGCGACCTGAACCTGCCCGACGGCATGCGGCTCGGCATGATCTATCGCGACGGCACCGCCATCAAGCCGAACGGCGCCACGCTGATCCGCCCGAAGGACCGCGTCATCATCTTTGCCATGGACTCGGCCGTGCGCCAGGTGGAGCAGATGTTCCGGGTCAGCCTCGAATTCTTCTGATCAACCCGGCCGATCCGCGCCTGCGCGGCGGCCATGAAGCCTTGCGGGGAACCGATGCCGCGTATCACCTATGTCAACGGCCGCTATCTGCGCCACCCCGATGCCTCGGTGCATGTCGAGGACCGCGGCTACCAGTTCGCCGACGGCGTCTACGAGGTCTGCGAGGTGAAGCAGGGCTTCGTGGTCGACATGACGCGCCATCTCGACCGCCTCGACCGTTCGCTGCGCGAACTGTCGATCTCCTGGCCGATGCACCGCAAGGCGCTCGAACTGGTGATCCGCGAGGTGGTGCGCCGCAACGGCGTGCGCAACGGCCTCGTCTATCTCCAGGTGACGCGCGGCGTGGCGCCGCGCGACTTCCTGTTCCCGCAGGCGGTGGCGCCGGCGCTCGTGATCACGGCGCGCAAGGCCGACCCCGCCCAGGCGACGAAGCGCGCCGAGGCCGGCATCAAGGTGATCACCGTGCCCGAGAACCGCTGGGACCGCGTCGACATCAAAACCGTCGGCCTCCTGCCCAACGTGCTGGCCAAGCAGGCGGCGAAGGCTGCGGGCGCGCAGGAGGCCTGGTTCGTAGACGTCGACGGCACCGTGAAGGAGGGCGGGTCGTCGAACGCCTGGATCGTCACCAGGGACGGCTACCTCGTCACCCGGCCGGCCGAGCACGGCATCTTGCGCGGCATCACCCGCACGACGCTGTTCGAGGTGGCGGCGTCGCTCGGCCTGACCGTCGAGGAACGCGGCTTCACGGTGGCGGAGGCGAAGGCGGCGCGCGAGGCCTTCATCAGCTCGGCGACGACCATCGCCATGCCGGTGGTGGAGATCGACGGCGCACCCGTCGCCAACGGCCACCCCGGCAGCGTGGTGCTTTCCTTGCGGGCGGCTTTTTTTGACATTGCGGAAAAATGCCAAGCCTGATAACCGCTTGTGACTAGGGGAATGTTGCGCAGGTGAGCGCACACATTTCGGAGGCGGATCATTTCCGTGCGCTTGGATCGCGTGTCGTTGTTTGGGCGCCGTCGTGCACGGTTTTCGGGGAACGGCGGAAGATAAGAAAAATGGCGGAACGGTCGCAGAACCTTCAGGACTTGTTTCTCAATTCGGTCCGGAAGAGCAAGAATCCTCTCACGATATTTCTGATCAACGGCGTCAAGCTGACGGGAGTTGTCACCTCTTTCGACAATTTCTGCGTCCTCCTGCGCCGCGACGGGCACTCGCAGCTCGTCTACAAGCACGCCATCTCCACCATCATGCCGAGCCAGCCGGTTCAGATGTTCGATGGTGAAGATGCCGGCCGGGATAGCTGATTGGACGCAACGAGCCCGGGCGGGCGCCAGCAGGGGGCGAAGGATCGGCAGGCCGACGGCCAGCCGAAAACCGTTGCCACGCGCGCCATCATCATCGTTCCGGTCCTGCCGCGCTTCCATCGCGACGATGACGAGAACACCGGTCGGCCGCGGCTGACGCGGTCTCCCGAGGCACGCCACGACGAGGCCGTCGGGCTCGCCCGCGCCATCGACCTCGATCCGGTCCACACCGAGATCGTGACCGTCAACGACCCGCGTCCGGCGACCCTGATCGGTACAGGCAAGATCGAGGAACTGGCCGAACGGATCAAGGAGACGGGGGCTGCGCTGGTCGTCGTCGACCATCCGCTGACGCCGGTGCAGCAGCGCAACCTCGAAAAGGGCCTGAACGCCAAGGTGCTCGACCGCACCGGCATCATCCTCGAGATCTTCGGCGAGCGCGCCCGCACCAAGGAAGGCACGCTGCAGGTCGAACTTGCGCATCTCAACTACCAGAAGGGCCGGCTCGTGCGCAGCTGGACCCATCTCGAGCGCCAGCGCGGCGGGGCGGGCTTCCTCGGCGGCCCCGGCGAGACGCAGATCGAGGCCGACCGCCGCATCCTGCAGGACAAGATCACGAAGCTGAAGCGCGAGCTGGAGACGGTGAAGCGCACCCGCGAGCTGCACCGCTCGAAGCGAAAGAAGGTGCCGTTCCCGGTGGTGGCGATCGTCGGCTACACCAATGCCGGCAAGTCGACCCTGTTCAACCGGCTGACCGGCGCCGACGTCCTCGCCGAGAACATGCTGTTTGCCACGCTCGACCCGACGCTGCGCCGCGTGAAGCTGCCGCACGGCACCATCGTCATCCTCTCCGACACGGTGGGCTTCATCTCCGACCTGCCGACGCATCTGGTCGCGGCCTTCCGGGCGACGCTGGAGGAGGTGGTCGAAGCCGACCTCGTCATCCACCTGCGCGACATCTCCGACCCCGACACGGCCGCCCAGGCGGAAGACGTCGAGCGGATTCTCGCCGACCTCGGCGTCGAGGTCTCGCCGGGCGGCAAGGTCATCGAGGTCTGGAACAAGGTCGACCGGCTCGACGCCGACACGCGCGAGCGGCTGGTGCTCTCCGGCGGCGCGGCCGACGGCACGCCGGCCCCCATCGTCGTCTCGGCGATCACCGGCGAGGGCGTCGACGCCCTGCTGCGCCAGGTCGAAAACCGCCTCTCCGGCGACCTCGCCGAACTCACCGTCCACCTGACGCCGGACCGCATGAACCTGATCGACTGGCTCTACCGCAACGCCGACGTGCTGTCCCGCGAGGATCTCGAGGACGGCGGCATGGAACTCAGGCTGCGCGTGACGCGGGCGATGCGCGACGAGGTCGAGGAGCGGTTGAGCGGAAGGTGAGGGGCTGTCGACCGGGCAGGGACGTCGGCTCCCGACCCTTACTCTGTCGTTCCAGCGTCTCGGACGGCTTTTCAAAGGCCGTCGTTCCCAGCGCGTCCGATCATGGCATGATCGGGGCCGACTGCCGTTAGGGTAGTTATAGCGTTTCGAAACGGAAACCGGACAGTCTTTCCCTGAGCGGTCGGGCTGCGAGGGAACCCGGGGCGGCAACAACATCTCTTACCGGGCTAATCCGGCACGCGCGGGAGCCTCGTTGCGCACGATCGCTCCGTCCTCGAGGGTGACGATCTTGTCGGCGAGTTCGAGAATGCGCGGATCGTGGGTGACCATGACCGTGGTCGTGCCGCGAAACCGGCCGAGATCCTTCAGCAGGGTGACGGCGGCATGGCCGCTCGCCTTGTCCAGCGCGGCGGTGGGTTCGTCAGCAAAGACCACCTCCGGATTGGAGACGAGCGCGCGTGCGATGGCGACACGCTGCTTCTGTCCGCCCGAGAGATTGGCAGGCAGGTAATCCATGCGCTTGCCCAGACCGAGTGTCTCGAGGAGATGGCTGACCGATCGCCGGTGATGTTCCGGCGCGCCGCGACCATGCACCTGCAGCCCCATCAACACGTTCTGCCGGGCGGTCAGGCTGTCGTGCAGATTGTGGGCCTGGAAGACGAAGCCGAGCCGGCGACGCAAGGCGATCTGCGTCTCCTCGTCGGCACCGTTCAGTTCGGTACCCAGCAACCGCACGCTTCCTGACTGAACGTCGCGAAGACAGCCCATCAGGGTGAGAAGCGTCGTTTTGCCTGATCCGGAGGGGCCCATCAGCACCGTCAGCGAACCCCGCTCCACCTGGAGGTCGATGCCGAACAGCACCTGCTTTCCGGCTTCGCCCTCACCGAACGTGTGTTCGAGACCCGACATGGTTATGGGCGCGGCATCCATGAATGGCCCCTAGAAGAGATCGGCGGGATCGGCGGCCCTGAGCTTGCGGATCGCCATCAGGCCGGAAAGGGAACAGGCCACGACGGTTCCGACGAAGACGGCGAGAGCGCGCTCGGTGGTCATGGAGATCGGGATGTTGGTCAGGTGCGCGAGCGTCACGTAGAACAGCTGCGAGAAGAGTAGGCCGGGCCAGAAGCCGATCGCGGCAAGGATCAACGCCTCTTCGAGAATGACCCCCACGAAGAAGCGCATCCGGTAGCCCATGGCCTTGAACGTGGCATATTCGCGGATGTGGTCAGCGACATCGGTTGCCAGCACCTGATAGGCGATGACGATGCCGACGATGAGGCCGATGCCTACGCCGAAAGCGAAGATCAGACCCGTCGGCCGTTCGGTCATCTGGTAACGCTGTTCCTCGGCCAGCGCGGCGGCGAGCGGGCGAACGCGCACGGAATCGTCGGGAAAGAGCTGGGCGAGCTCCGCGGCGACCCTTTCGCCATTTGCTCCTGCGCGCAGTTCCAGCAGGATGTGGTTGGGCGCAGCCGAGCTTCGCTGCGGGAAGAGGCGAAAGAACGTCTGGTCGGACACCAGGAACACGCCGTCGCCCCCGAAGCCGCCCCCGATCGAGACCGATCCGATCGCCTGAAGCTGGCGGTTCTGCATTTCGAACGTGAGGGGAGCCTCCGGGCTGACGCTTTCGAAGATCCGCATATCGATGAACCGCGTTCTCAGATCCACCAGGGCCGTATCTTCCAGTGCAAGGCTGGCCATCGGCTCCGAGAGATCCGGCCGGACGAAGCCTTCGTCCTCCGGGCTCAGCGCGATGAACTGGATGGACGAGGACGTCTGCTGGCCCGACAGCCATTTCGCCTGTCCGAGGTGAATTGCCGTGCCTCCCGTCACATCGGGGTGCGCCAGCGCCCGGATCATCCACTGGCGAGGTATCTTCGAGGCATCAGAGAGTGTCTCCGCGCCGCTTGCCGAGATCATGAGGAGATCCGGGCGAAAGAGTTTGTAGGGCGTGGCGACGGATTCGAGCATCGAGCCGGCAAGGCCAAGCTGCACGAAGACCAGCACGTTCGCGAAGGCGACACCGGCGAGCGCCGCCATCAGGCGTCCCGGATTGTGGGTCAGCTGCAGGAAACCGATCGGCAGCCGGCCGAGAAGCTTCGTGAGAATGGTCGTCACTTGCCATCCCCACCGTTGGAGTCGCCGCTGGCGACGGCGATGCGGGCAACGACTTCCAGGCCGGCAAGGCGCGCGGTACGGACGCTGGAGGGTTCGTCGAGCTCGACGATCACGCGGACCACCCGCGCATCCGTGTTCGCCGCCGGGTCGTCGTCCGTGACGCTCTGCCGGCCGACGATCGTGCCGATTCTCGCGACATAGCCAAGGAGCGGCGCATCGCCCGTCACATCGGAGACGATGAATACGGGCTGCCCAATCTCGACACGGGGGACGTTCGACTGGAACACCTCGAGTTCCGCTTCCATCCGCCCGATATCGCCCATCCGCAACAGTCCCGATTGCGGCAGCCGCTCCCCCTCGCGCACCGCCACGTCGATGATCACCCCGTCGCGGGGAGCATGAATGCGGGCACGGTCGAGATCGCGGCGCGCACGTTCCAGAGCCGCTGCGGCGGAGGACAGGTCCGCTTCGGCAACGCCGATATCCACCGGCACGCCATCCGGTCCGGGTCGGTAGCGCATGAGCGATGCCTCCAGCCGCGTCACATCGGCTCGCGCGGCATCGGCGCGCGACTGGGCTTCGTCTCGGGAAGCTTCTGACGCGGTGCCCCGCCCCAGAAGGCTGTTCACGCGTGCCAGTGCCGAATCGGCGAGGGCGAGCGAGGCGCGCGCGCTCTCCAGGCTCGCGCGGGTCTCGGCTTCCGCCGAAGCGACCTGCACCTTCTTCTGGGCCAGGATCGCACGAGCGGAGCTGGCGTTGTTCTCCGCCGTCATTGCTGCCGCCTCGAACTGGATGATGCTGTCGAGGACGGCCAGCAGGTCGCCTGCCTTGACCGTGTCGCCCTCCGAAACCAGGAGCTGTCTGACGCGCGCATCGCCGGAACCGAAGGGGGCTCCGACGATGACGATCCCGCCACGCGGTCGCAATTCGCCGAGCGCCAGCACGTCGCCGCTCTCGATCCGGGCGACCCGCTCGGGCGACGGCGTCCGGTCGACAGGCTCTGCTATCGGTTGCCGGGCGCCTGCTCCGGGTTCCAGGGCGGTCAGGTCGAAGAAGGCTCGCACCCAGGGGCCCTGGAAATACAGGCCGACCACCGCACCGGCGAGGACGAGTGCGATCGCAACCGCGACGCGGAGAAGGAGAGCCGGGGAACGTGCGCGTATGCCCGCTCCCGACCCCTTTCCGTTTTCAAGGAGCGGAAGCGTTGCGGTCTCTGGCTGCCCGGCAGCTGGTTCCGTTGATGTCGTCACGGCCTCGCCTGTCATCGTCCTTTGTCGACAAGTACGCCTTGCAGGAAATCAAAAGCCGACCTCAGACAGTTCAGCCGGCGTCACCGCCCCGTCCTTGTTCGCGTCCAGGCGGGAGAACGCGGTATCGTATCGACGGTTCTTCTTGATGAGGCCGGCGCGACCCAGATTGGACGCGGCGCTCAGGTCGATGAATGTAATGAACTCGCTCTTGCTCAGCGCATTGTCCGAATTCGCGTCGGCCAGCTGGAAATTCGCGGCTGCCTTATCCTGATCGGTCTCCGCGGCATGCGCATGGTGCGTCGCCGTCACGACGGCCAGTCCCGCAGCCAGAGACAAGGCGACATTGCGGAATGCGAAGGTTTTCGACATCTGACGTTCCTCTTTGGATCTGTTCCGTGGGTCGACGTCCTGTCTCCCAACCGGGGGGAACATGCGCGCCCTATGTTTCGGCGGAATTGCCGAAAAGGCCCAAGTCGTGTCGCCCTGTTGCGAAGGGGTCGAATTGTAGCAGTTTGATACAAATTCTTTTGCCCAGCCGCTGACGATCCATGCGAGTTTGCCCGGCATGAAGGACAGACCGAGCCGAATTGTCGTCGTCGACGACGACCCAGAACTGCGGGCGCTGCTGCGCCGCTACCTCTCCGGGCATGGATTCGATACGCGGGAGGCCGATGGTGGCCGCGCCCTCGACCGGGAGCTGTCACGCGCTCCCGCCGACGCGATCGTTCTGGATCTGATGATGCCGGGAGAGGACGGCCTTGCCATCTGCCGCCGGCTGAGGGCGGCGGGCGACCTGACGCCGATCGTCATGCTCACGGCGCGCGGCGATCCGATCGACAGGATCATCGGGCTCGAAACCGGCGCGGACGACTATCTGCCGAAGCCGTTCGAGCCGCGGGAACTGGTTGCGCGACTGGCCGCCGTGCTGCGGCGGATGCGAGCGGGCGGGCCGGCTGGCTCAGCCGACATGGTTCGCGCCGGACCTCTCGACATCGACCTGTCTGCCATGACGGTGACGCGCGACGGACTGGCTCTGAGACTGACGAGCCGCGAGTTCGCGCTGCTGGCGGCTCTCGCGCGGGGCGGCGGCCGCCCTCTCAGCCGCGTGCAGCTCATCGAGAGGGCCTTTGGCCGGGATGCCGACGTCAATGACCGGGCGATCGATGTCCAGATCGCGCGGCTGCGCAAGGCCATCGGCGATCCAGGCGACAATCCGGAGCTGATCAAGACTGTATGGGGTGTGGGCTATGTCCTCGCGGTCCGTCATGATTAAGACCTTCCACATGCAGACCCTGGCGGTCATGCTGGGAACCAACATCGCCGCGCTTCTGCTTTCCCTCGTGCTGGTCAGCGTCATCGTCCTCCGGCCCGCTGCCGAGATCGGCGCCAACATCACCGCAGACATCCTGAACGCGCTTGCGCGCTCGCTCGATCGCCTCGATTCCACCGAACAGGTGATGGTCCTTCAGATCCTCGACGAACGGGAGTATCTGAGCGTCAAGGTTGCCAGCACCCCGCCCGAGAATGTCGACAGCGCGCCCAGCCTGTTCGGCCGCTTCTTCCTGCAGGCTTTGATGCAGCAGCCCGGAGCCTCCGCCGTCCCCGAATGGCGGCTGGACGATCAGGATCGCTTCTGGATGCGGCTGCCCACCAACGATCCTCCCGTCTGGGTCTCGATCCGCACGCGTCGTATCGCCGATCCGGTCCGGGGCCTTCTGGCCATATTCGCGGTCGCCGTGCTGGCGGCTGTCGTGGGTGGCATCGCGCTGCAGCGTCGCGTGGCGAGACCCCTCACACTTCTCGAGCAGCAGGTCGACCGGATGGAGAACGTGGAAAACCTTCCGGTCCTCGAAGAAACCGGGCCGCGGGAGATCGCCGCCGTGTCTCGTGCGCTCAACAGGATGACGCAGCGCATCCGCCAGGCTGAAGCGGACAGGGCAATCATGCTCGCAGGCGTCAGCCACGACCTCCGGACTCCCCTGACCAAGCTTCGCCTGTCGCTGGCCATGCTGGACGACGTCGATCCGGATCTGGTCGGGGGCGCCCGGCGGCAGGTGGACCGGATCGAAGCCATGCTCGTGCAGTTCTTCGATCACGCGCGCGGCTTCGAGGACGAGCCGGAGCGGCTCGCGCGCATCGGAGAAATCTTACGGTCCGCTCTGGACATGGCCGGTGCGACGGGCCGCGTGGAAACATCGTTCCGCGAGGATCTGGAGGTCACCGTCAAGAAGGATGCGCTGGTCCGGGCGATCGGAAACCTCCTGGGCAACGCTTTCGTCCACGGCGCACTGCCGGTCCGCGTGTCGGCGGACATCGACGGTGGTGACCTCGTCCTCGCGGTGAGCGATGGCGGATCCGGCATGGATCCTGCGGATGCCGAAGCGCTGGTGCGCCCTTTCGCGCGGGGAAATTCGGCCCGCACCGGAGACGGCGCCGGCCTCGGCCTCGCCATCGCCGATCAGGTGGCAAGGGCCCACGGCGGATCGCTCCGCTTTGCCCGCTCGCCGAACGGCTTCACGGCGACCATTCGCATACCCGGTCCGACGGCGTCGCAAGACACATGAGTTGAACTTTCACGAACGTCGGGTTTTGGACGATCTTCGATCACGAGGAGACGTCCGGACCGGTGGGCGTTGCCGTCGAAGCTCGTGAAGCAGATGGAAGGCCGCTTTGATAGGGTAGCCACCCAACCCGCGACTCCGGTTCCCACACAAAGTCCCGCCGCGGCGCAAAGAACCGGTTCTGGTGGCTTCACCGGGATCTCTCCCTATCCCTCCACCCCCTTCGCCCGCTGCCACAGCGCTTCCATCTCCTCCAGCGTCACCTCGCCGAGCCTCCTGCCGCTGGCCGCGAGTTCCCGTTCGATGAAGTGGAAGCGCCTGCGGAACTTGGCGTTGGTGCCCTGGAGCGCGGTCTCCGCCTCGACGTCGACGTGGCGGCCGAAATTGACGAGCGCGAAGAGGACGTCGCCGAACTCGTCGGACATGGCCGCCTTGTCGCCTTCGGCGATGGCCTGGCGCAGTTCGGCGATCTCCTCCTCGATCTTGTCGAGGATGGGTGCTGCCTCCTTCCAGTCGAAGCCGACCTTGGCCGCCCGGTCCTGCAGCTTGCGGGCGCGCACGAGCGCGGGGAGGGCGACGGGGACGCTGTCCAGGAAGCCGTGGCCGTGGTCCTCGGCGGGCAGGCCGCGGGCGGTGCGGGCAGCGCGCTTCTGCGCCTTCTCCTCGGCCTTGATCGCGTCCCACATGCCCTTCGCGGAACCGGCGGCGCGCGCCTCGGCATCCCCGAAGACGTGCGGGTGGCGGCGGATCATCTTCTTCGTGATAGCCTCGACGACGTCGCCGAAGGCGAAGTCGCCGGCCTCCTCTGCCATGCGGGCATGGTAGACGACCAGGAGCAGGAGGTCGCCCAGTTCGTCACGCAGATCGTCCATGTCGCCGCGCTCGATCGCGTCGGCGACCTCGTAGGCCTCCTCCAGCGTGTAGGGCGCGATGCTGGCGAAATCCTGCTCGAGATCCCAGGGGCATCCCGTGACGGGGGTGCGCAGGGCGGCCATGATCTCGATGAGGCGGGAAATGTCCTTGGCGGGAAGCATGGTCGAGCCTATCGCCGCGCCGGTCGCCGGCCAACCGCGCATCTTCGCCGGCGGCGACTATCCACAGGCTTGCGCGCCAAAGCCGTGCGCGTCAGTCGGCGGCGCCGAGACCCTTGCGGACCTTCTCCATCAGCCGGACCAGCTCGGACAGTTCATCGTCGCTCAGTTGCGCGCGGATCAGGTCGTCGCCCCTCTGGACGATCGGTTCGGCCTGGCGCAGCACCTCGCGTCCTCGGTCGGTGATCCAGATCGCCCGGATGCGGCGGTCGGTGGCGAGCGGCCGGCGTTCGAGGAGATTGTCGCGCTCGAGGCGGTCGATCATCGGGACCAGGGTGGATTTGTCCAGCCCGCGCGCCTTGGCGATGAGCGTCTGCCGCGCGCCAGGGTTGCGATCGACGATGACCAGCAGCCCGAACTGTTGTGGCGTGATGCCGATTCCAGTCAGCTGATCCTCGATGGCGCGGAACACCGCGAGGTGCGTCACGCGCAGCTGTCTCCCGAGAAGCCCGTGCAAGATGCCCTGGTCGAGCGGCTGCGCACCGGCGTTCGCGGACTCTTCACTCACCAACATCGCCACCTCAAAACATTCTATATCAATAGGTTAGCCACGAACCTGCCTTTTCGCAAGCGGCAATTGACATCCCTCAGGATCAAAGACGGATCACGCCCGGGCTTTCGCTCGTGCTTCGGACATGCATGATTGTCACTATCTTGAGCGCGAAGGTCTCGATTATGCAACTGCCTTCTAGGCCTTTGGTCGTCATCGGCGCGCCTGTCTTCGTTGCTGGCCTCATTGGTTGTACCGGTGTGGCATGGAGCCATGCCTCGGAGCGCGGGCACGTGCTGCTGCTCCCGACAGGCCATTACCTCGCCGGTGGAGCCCTCGCGGTCATAGCCAGCTTTGCCGTGATGGCTTTCGTCGATCCAAGCCCGCTGCAACGGTTGGAGGGCGGAAAGGTTGCAACGGCACCGTTCCTGCCGCGCGTGCGCATGGCGACAAGCCTGCTGTCGTGGCTGGCGCTGGCGCTTTTGCTTGCGGCCGGCCTGTCCGGCAGCCGTGACCCGCTTTCCAATCCGCTGCCGCTGATGTTCTGGACGGTGTTCTGGATCGGGCTCGTGCTCGTGCAGGGCGTGGCCGGCAATGCGTGGTACTGGCTTGATCCCTGGTACGGCCCGGTGCGGATCGCCCGCCGGCTGGCCGGGAGGACAGGCGAGGGCGCGGTTCTGTCCTGTCCGGCCTGGCTCGGCTACTGGCCCGCGGTTGCGGGCTTTGCGGGTTTTGCCTGGTTCGAACTGGTCTACGACGCGCCCGAAGATCCGGCGCGGCTTGCCGTCGTGCTCGGGCTCTACTGGCTGGCCACCTTCGCGATGATGCTGCTGTTCGGCCACCGCGACTGGAGCCGCAAGGGCGAGTTCCTGACGGTCTTCCTGACGATGGTGGGGCGGATCGGCGCGATCTACGCCGAAAGTCGGGGCGCGGACGAGCACGCCTGGATCGGCCTGTCCTCGCCGGGGAGCCGGCTGGCCGACCAGGAGCCGCTTCCTCCGGGCGGCACCGTGTTCCTGATCCTGGCGCTGGCCTCGGTTTCGTTCGACGGCCTGATGCGCAGCTTCTTCTGGCTCGGCCTCGCCGGCGTCAACCCGCTCGAGTTTCCCGGCCGCAGCGCCGTCGTCTGGCAGAACACGGCCGGCCTCGCGGCCATGGCGGGCCTGCTTGGCGGAGCGTTCCTCCTGGCGGTGTGGGCGGGCGAGCGGCTGGCCGGAAGGTCGGGTCCTGTCTGGCCGGCGGCCGGCGCCCTCGTCTGGTCGCTGATGCCGATCGCGCTCGCCTACCACTTCTCGCACTATTTGACCGCGCTCCTGATCAACGGCCAATATGCGCTGGCGGCGATCTCCGACCCGCTGGCAGATGGCTGGAACCTGTTCGGCACCGCCGGCCTGCACGTGTCGGCCGGGCTGGTGCTCGGCGCCGAATCGGCCTGGATCCTGTGGAACCTGCAGGCGGGGGCGATCGTCGCCGGCCATGTCATGGCGGTGCTTGCAGCGCACGCCATCGCGGGGCGGCTGCACGGATCGGCGCGACGCAGCGTGATCAGCCAGGCGCCGCTGGCGGCGCTGATGGTCGGCTACACCGTGTTCGGCCTGTGGCTCATGTCCACGCCGACCGGATACTGAGGCGGCGCGGACAGCGCCTCGCCTGCACGGCCCTGCCGCTGGGGCAGTTTCGGTTGCCATGGGCCGGGATTGGTGTTGTTATTTGTACACATGCGATTTTCCGCGGCGCCTAACCGCGGCTGCGCGTGCCGCCTTGGGTTCAACGACGGCCAACAACGGGGAACTGGAATGACTGGAAAGAGCAATCCGAACAGCTTCTTGAGCAAGTCGATCAACCGCCGTTCGGCCCTCGCCGGCATCGGTGCGGCGGCAGGGATGGCCGCCGCTCCCGGTTTCGTCCGCTATGCGCAGGCGCAGTCGTCCGAGCCGATCCGCATCGGCTTCCAGGCCCATCGCACCGGCATCGGCGCCGCCTATGGCCGCTGGTACGAGCGCACCACCAATGCGGCGGTGAAGCTGATCAACGAGGCCGGCGGAATCAATGGCCGCCCGGTCGAGATCGTCATCGAGGACGACGGCACCGACCCGAAGCGCGGCGCCGAGGTGGTGGAGAAATTCGCCACCCAGCACAAGACCGATGTGGTGTTCGGCACGCTGTTCAGCCATGTCGTGGCGGGCTCCGCGCCGGTCGCGGGCGAGCTCAAGATCCCGTACTACGTGGTCAGCGAGGGCTTCCACGTCGCCTCGGGCAAGATGAACCGCTATGTCTTCCAGCCCGGCATCACCGACGTACGCGCGCAGGTGACGGCGATGGCGCCCTGGGTGTCGCAGAACCTCGGCAAGAAGGTGACGATGGTGTTCCCCGACTATGCCTTCGGGCACGACCACCGCGACTACTTCTCGGCCGCGATCAAGAACGCCGGCGGCGAGATCGCCGGACTGGTGGCGATCCCGCCGATGGAGAGTTCGTTCACCCGCTACTTCCCCAACATTCCGTCCGACACAGAGGTGCTCTACCATGTCATGGTGGGGCCGGCCGTGCTGACCTTCGTCAAGGAACTCGGCGAGTTCTACGGCGGCTCGGGGCCGAAGCTCTTCGGCTTCATCGATTCGCTGGAAGCCGTCGACATCGCCAGCCCCGGCCTGGAATTCCTCGACGGCACGCATTTCTGGGAAGGCATGCCGCGCTATCTCCAGGACGGCGCGCCGGACTACGTCAAGGCCTACCGCGCAGCCGTCGGCGTCGACGACAACGGCGCCTCGCTGGCCGATCCGAAGGACATCTCCACCGCCGCGCACATGTTCGGCTGCTGGGAGACGCTCTACATCATCAAGCAGGCGATGGAAGCGGCAGGCTACCAGGGGCCGCAGGACCGCGGCAAGCTCGTCGAAGCGACGGAGGCCCTGACGACCTTTGCCGCCGGGGCCGAGCATCCGCAGGGCGACAAGATGTTCAACGGCAAGAACCACCAGGTCTACGGCCACCAGAACATCTCTGTCGTCGAGGGCGGCAAGCTGAAGGTCGTGCACACGACCTCGATCGATGACGGGCTCTACGAGGTCGAGGCGGACTATACGACGCAACCGCTGTGAGGGGCGGGGCAGCCGAGCCCGCTGCCCGATTGAAGGACTGGCGCTAACGCCGGCGTCTCCCTCCCCCTTGTGGGTAGGGTAAGGGTGGGGGTTCCTGCGTGAGACGCTGGGATGTCGTGTCGGCTTGTTGCGAGAAGTTCTTGATGGGCCCTTGCGGGCCGACCCCCACCCCCAGCCCCTCCCCACAAGGGGGAGGGGGACGGCGTGGCGGTGCGCGTGTCGGGATCTGCGAGAACGGGACGTGAGTGTGGCGGGATATGGCTTTGCGGGCGGGGCGGGATATAGTCGGGCAAAATTGCGTGCGGAGACAGCGCCATGGCCAAGCAAGCCGTTTTCACGATGGAACTGGAGCTTGAACTGCGCGACGCCTTCGCGGCGGCGGCTGAGCGGGCGGACCGGTCGGCATCGGAACTGTTGCGCGAGATGATGCGTGAATTCGTGGAGGAGCATGCCGAGCCGGACGATGCCTATCGGGAGTTTCTCAGGCGCAAGGTCGAGAAAGCACGCGCCTCGGTCGAGCGGGGCGAGGTCCGGACCGACGAGGAGGTTCGCCAATCCATGACAGAACTGTTCGACAGATGGGGGCGGACCGAGCGTGGAGGCGCCGCTTGAGATTCGCTGGTCCGCCGATGCCGCAAGGGATCGCGAGGCGATCCTGCGGTACATCTGGATCGATAGTCCGACAGCGGCGCGGCGGATGAACGCATTGTTCGATCGCGCTGCCACGAGGCTGGCGCGGTTTCCACGCTCCGGCCGACCGGGCCTGATGCCTGCCACCCGTGAACTCCTGCCGCATCCGAGCTACCGCCTGGTCTACGCGGTCGGCGAGGACGCCCTCACCATCCTCGCGCTCGTCCACACCGCGCGACAGTGGCCGCCTCACGACGACGAGACCCCTGAATGAGCTTTGGCCCTCATCTCCTGCTGGCCACGCTGGAAGGCCTCGTCACCTCGGCGGTGCTGGCGCTGATGGCGCTGGGGCTGTCGCTGGTGTTCGGCGTCATGCGCGTCGTCAACGTCGCGCATGGGGAGTTCTTCATGCTCGGCGCCGTGCTCGCCTGGTTCTTCTCGACGCTGGTGACCGGCCATCCGGCGATCGGCTTCCTGCTGGCGCTGGTCCTGTCGCCGCTGGTCGTGGGCGCGGTGGCGCTGGTCTCCGAGCGGCTGGTGCTGCGGCGGCTGAACTACGACCCGGAGGCGACGATCGTGGCGACGATCGGCCTGCTCTACATCATCCAGCAGCTGGCGCTCACCTTCTACGGCCCGGAGGCGCGGCCGGTGCAGGCGCCGTTCTCGATCCGCATCGCGCTGCCCTGGTTCGGCTACTCCGGCTACAAGCTCTTCGTCATCGCAGCCTCGGCGGCGATGATGCTCGCAACCTGGTTCGTGCTCACCCGCACGCGGGCCGGCCTCGTGATGCGCGCCACGCAGTACGACCGCGAGACGGCGCAGAATTTCGGCATCCCGGTCGACAGGGTCTATGCCGGGGTCTTCGCGCTCGGCGCGATGCTCGCGGCGGTGGCGGCGGTGCTGGTCGTCCCGATCAGCCAGGCGCATTATCTGATGGGGCTCGACCCGCTGCTCCTGTCCTTCATCGTCGTCATCATCGGCGGCCTCGGCTCGCTGCGCGGAACGGTGCTCGCGGCCGTGCTGATCGGCGTGTCCGACGGCGTCATCTCGGTCTTCTTCTCCCCGACGCTGGCCAAGATGATCGCCACGCTGGTGGTTGCCATGGTGCTGGTCTTCCGGCCGCAGGGCCTGTTCGGGACCGCGCCGCGATGAGGACGCAGGCATGAGGACCGACACGACCGGCCGCGTCGTCGCGCTGCATCTCGCCGTCATCGCCGTCCTGGTGGCGCTGCTATGGATCCTGCCCGACTACCATCGCGGCGTCATGGCCCGCGTGCTGGTGCTTTCGGTCTTCGCCATGGGCTACAACCTGACCTTCGGCTATGCCGGCCTGCTCAGCCTCGGCCATGCCATGTTCTTCGCCGCCGGGCTCTACGGGGCGGGGCTGGCGGCCTACTACCCCGGCTGGAGCGTGTTGCCGTCCTTCGCCTTCGGCATCGCCTGCGGCGGCGTGCTGGCGCTCGTGGTCGGATTCCTGGCGCTCAGGACCACGGGCGTCGCCTTCATGATCGTCACCATGATGTTCTCGCAGGTCTTCTACCTGACGACGCTCTACTACACGACCTGGACGCGCGGCGAGGAGGGGCTGGTGCTGGGCACGGACCTGCGCACCGTCTCGCTCGGCGCAGCCACGCTCGAACTGTGGGAGCCGACGACGCGCTACCTCGTCGCGGTCGGCCTGTTCTCCGTCGTCTTCCTCGCCACGATGGCGATCGCCCGGGCGCCCTTCGGCCGCATCCTGATCGCCATCCGCGAGAACGAGGAGCGGATGCGAATGCTGGGCTACGACGTCCACCGGGCCAAGCTGAAGGCCATGGTGCTGTCGGGGCTGTTCTGCGCCGCCGCCGGCGCGGCCTATGCGCTACTGTTCGGCTATGTCGGCTCGAGCTTCGCCTCGATCCAGTACTCGATCCTGCCACTCCTGTGGGTGCTGCTCGGCGGCGCGGCGACGACGCTCGGTCCGCTGTTCGGGACGGTGTTCATGTTCTACGTCGTCGACGTGACCTCGGGCTACACCTCGGCCTGGCTGCTGGTCGTCGGCGTGGCCCTGATCCTGCTCGTGCTGTTCTTTCCGAAAGGCGTGTTCGGCACGATCCGCGAGAGGTGGCTGAAATGGCTGCCGTGAGCCCGCTTCTCGTCACCAGGGATCTGACGCGCCGGTTCGGCGGCCTGACCGCGGTCGACCACGTCGACTTCGAGCTGCCCGCCGGCGAGATCCGCGCCATCATCGGCCCGAACGGCGCCGGCAAGACCACCTTCGTCAGCCTCGTCTGCGGCCGCATCCAGCCGTCGTCGGGCCAGATCCTGTTCGATGGTGCCGATATCACCGGGCTTCCGGCGCACGAGCGGGTGAAGCGCGGCATCGCCTACACCTTCCAGATCACCTCGATCTTCCCGAACCTGACGGTGTTCGACAACGTCGCGCTGTCGGTGCAGCGCAGGCTGATCGACAAGGGCGGGCGGATGACGGCGCGCGATCTGGAGGCCGGCGTGGCCGAGGCTCTGGCGCGGGTGCACCTGACCGACCGCGTCGACATGACGGCCGGCAAGCTCGCCTACGGCCATCAGCGGCTGCTCGAGGTGGCGATGGGCCTGGCGCTGAAGCCAAGGCTGCTGATCCTCGACGAGCCGACGCAAGGCCTGTCGGATGCCGAGATCGACAGCTTCATTGCGCTGGTCCGCGAGATCGCGCGGGAGGCGACCGTGCTGCTGATCGAGCACAACATGCCGGTGGTGATGGCGCTCGCCGACCGCATCACGGTGATGAGCAACGGTGCGCCGCTGGCAGAGGGAACGCCCGCCGAAATCCGCGCCAATGCCGAAGTGCAGCAGGCCTATCTGGGATCGACTGCCGATGTCTGACGCGCTCGCGATCCAATCGATCAACTGCTTCTATGGCGACGTTCAGGTGCTGCGCGACTTCTCGCTCGACCTTCGGGCAGGCGAGGTGCTCTGCCTTCTCGGCCGCAACGGCGCAGGTAAGACGACGGCGCTGAAGGCGATCATGGGGCTGGTCCCGGTGCGGTCGGGCGCGATCATGCTGGGCGACGTCGACCTGTCCAAACTGCCCGCGCACGCGGTGCCGAAGGCAGGCGTCGCCTATGTGCCGCAGGGCCGGCGGCTGTTCGCCGAACTCACCGTGGCCGAGAACCTCGAGATCGGGCTGATGGCGCGCGGCAAGGGGCGGGCGACGCGCGAGACCGTGCTCGACCTGTTCCCGGTGCTGCGCGAGCGGCTGTCGCAGCGCTCCGGCACGCTGTCGGGCGGCGAGCAGCAGATGCTGGCCATGGCGCGGGCACTGTGCATCGAGCCGCAGGTACTCCTGCTCGACGAGCCGACCGAGGGGCTGATGCCGTCGATGATCGCCCGCATCCGCGAGACGGTGGCGGCGCTGCGGACACGCGGCGTCTCGACGATCCTCGTGGAACAGCGGGTCGACGCGGTGCTGCCGGTCGCAGACCGCGTCGCCTTCGTCGAGAACGGCCAGAACCGCCGAACCGTCTCGGTGGACGAGCTGCGCGCCGACCCGGCGCTCGTGCGCCATTATGTCGGGGTGGATTGAGCGGCGGGCGCCCGTCCTCTTCCCCGGGCCGGGGATCGGCGAACCGAGCGTAGCCCGGGATGAAGAGGGGGCTTCGGACACCGCCGGCTCGTCCGAAGTCGGGTTCCATGACCGGCGTCGCATCCTCCCGCCGCTGCGCGGCGCGAGGCAGCACCCCCTCTCCGTCGTCGCTGCGCGACGACACCTCTCCCCCTGCCCGGGGGAGAGGACGGGCGTCGAGGGCGGCGCGTCCGGAGCCTGCCTTCACACCAGCCGCACCCCCGCGTCCTGCATGCGTTGCGTCATCGTCGCCAGGGAGCCGCCGAGGTCGATGGCGCGGCAGGCGTCCATCGCGACCGTGACGGCGAAGCCTTCGCGGACGGCGTCGAGGGCGGAGAAGGCGACGCAGTAGTCGGTGGCGAGGCCGCAGAGCGTCAGGTCGGTGATCCCGCGCTCGCGCAGGTAGCCGGCAAGGCCGGTCGGCGTGGCATGGTCGTTTTCGTAGAAGGCGGAGTAGCTGTCGATCGCCGGGCGGAAGCCCTTGCGGATGACGAGTTCGGCCCTGGTCCAGTCGAGCGCGGGGTGGAAGGCGGCGCCGGGGGTACCCTGGATGCAGTGGTCGGGCCACAGCGTCTGGTCGCCATAGGCCATGGCGACGGTCTCGAAGGGCGCCTTGCCGGCATGGCTGGAGGCGAAACTGGAATGGCCGGATGGATGCCAGTCCTGCGTCAGCACGACGTGCCCGGCCTGCGCGATCATGCGGTTGACGACGGGCAGGATGGCGGCGCCATCGGCCACGCCAAGCGCCCCGCCGGGACAGAAATCGTTCTGGACGTCGATGACGATCAGGGCGGACTGCGCCATGGGAGAACTCCGCTGCGGTGGGCTGCGCCCGTCGCGGCAGCCGGTTGATTTGCCATCGTGGCGCAGGCGGCACGGCTTTGACAAGCGGCGACATGCTGATATCATTTGTATGCGAATGAATTTCGCGAGGCTGGTCGCGTGCCGGGGATATCCTGGCGGGCGCGACCCGGCGGCGCGAGGGGAGCGACGCATGCCACGCTACGCAAGGCCTTCGACGCCTGACGAAGCCATCGCCCTCCTGGCCGAAGGTGGCTGGACGATCCTGGCCGGCGGGACGGATTTCTATCCGGCGCAGGGCGCGCGGCCGATTCGCGACGACATCCTCGACATCGGAGCGATCGAGGCGCTGCGCGGCATCCGCGAGGACAAGGGCGACATCGTCATCGGCGCCGCGACGAGTTGGACCGAGATCGTGCGTGCGCGCTTACCGATGGCCTTCGACGCTCTGAAGGCGGCGGCACGCGAAGTCGGATCGGTGCAGATCCAGAACACCGGGACCATCGCCGGAAACCTCTGCAACGCTTCGCCGGCCGCCGACGGCGTCCCCGCGCTGCTGGTGCTCGACGCGGAGGTGGAACTCGCGTCGACGCGCGGCATCCGGCGTCTGCCATTGCGGGATTTCGTGCTCGGCAACCGCAGGACGGCACGTGCGGCCGACGAACTCGTGACCGCCATCCGCGTGCCGACGGCATCGGCGGCGGGACGCTCGAGCTTCTTCAAGCTCGGCGCGCGGCGCTATCTGGTGATCTCGATCGCCATGGCGGCGGTTCGCGTCGAGACGGACCTGCAGGGGCGGATCGCCCGTTGCGCCATTGCCGTCGGCGCCTGCTCGGCGGTGGCGCGGCGGCTGGAGCGGCTGGAGGCCGACCTCGTCGGCCGGCCGGCCGATGCCGCTGCGCTCGGTGTCATCGGCGAGCGACATTTCGACGGGCTGGCGCCGATCGACGACGTGCGCGCCAGCGCGGTGTACCGGATGGAGGCGGCGCGCGAGATCGTCGGCCGGGCGCTCGCCGACGCCTTCGGGACGACGGCCGGGCAGGGAGTAGCCGCATGAGCTTCACGCCGGTTCCGATCGCCTTCGAGCTCAATGGCGCGCCTGTTTCGGTGACGACCTCGCCGGTGGCGCGGCTGTCCAGCGTGCTGCGCGACGATCTCGGCTGGACCGGCACCAAGGTGGGCTGCGACGCCGGCGACTGCGGCGCCTGTACCGTGCTCGTGGACGGCGAGCCGGTCTGCGCCTGCCTGATGTCCGTCGCCCAGGTCGGCAGCCGGAAGATCACGACGGTGGAGGGGCTCGCCAACGGCTCGCTGTCGGCCGTGCAGGAAGCGTTCCTGCGCCATGGCGCGGCGCAGTGCGGCATCTGCACGCCGGGCTTCCTGGTGGCGGCGACGGCGCTGCTGGAGCGAAACCCGACGCCCTGCGAGGCCGAGGTGGAGGATGCGCTGGGCGGCGTGCTGTGCCGCTGCACCGGCTACAGGAAGATCGTCGAGGCGGTGATGAGCGCGCATCTGCCCGACCGGTACCACAACCAGCTGCTGCCGGACGCAGGCCACGCTGTCGGCGCGGCGCTGCCGCGGCTCGACGGCAGGCCGAAGGTGACGGGCGAGGAGCGCTTCGGCGCCGACGTCCGGCCGGCCGATGCGCTGTCGGTCGCGGTGATCCGCTCGCCGCACTGGCATGCGTCCTTCGCCTTCGGAGATCTCGAAGGCTACGTCGCCGCGCATCCGGGCCTCGTCGCCGTCTATACGTCACGCGACATCCCCGGCGAGAACCGGTTCGGCGTGATCCCCGCCTATGCCGACCAGCCGGCTCTCGCCGACGGCATCGCGCGCTTCCGCGGCGAGGCGGTGGCGGTGGTTGCGGGCGAGCGGCAGGCCGTCGAGGCGCTCGACATCCGCGATTTCCCCGTCATCTGGACCGAGCTGTCGCATGCGCTGGACGTCGCCTCCGCGCTCGGAGCCAAGCCGGTGCATGCCAGCCGTCCCGGAAACGTGCTGGTGGCGGGCGTGGTGGAGCGCGGCGACGCGGAGGCAGCACTCGCTGCCTCGCACATGGTCGTCACCGGCGAAATCGAGACCGCCTATGTCGAGCATGCCTATATCGAGCCCGAGGCGGGTTTCGCGGCGATGGACGGCGACACCCTGGTGATCACCGCCTGCACGCAGTCGCCCTTCATGGACCGCGACGACACGGCGAAGGTGCTCGGACTTGCGCCGGAGAAGGTGCGGATCGTGCCGACGGCGACCGGCGGCGGCTTCGGCTCGAAGCTCGACCTGTCGGTGCAGCCGCTGATCGGGCTGGTGGCGCTGAAGACCGGCCGGCCGGCGGCGCTGACCTACAGCCGCGCCGAGTCGATGATGTCGACCACCAAGCGCCATCCGGGCTCGATGCGGGCGTCGATCGGCGCGGATGCGGACGGGCGCATCACCGGCATGGTGTTCGAGGGCGATTTCAACACCGGCGCCTATGCGAGCTGGGGGCCGACGGTGGCGGTGCGCGTGCCCGTCCATGCGTCGGGTCCCTACTTCACGCCGAATTACCGGGCGACGGGCCGCGCGATCCACAGCAACGGCCCGATCTCGGGCGCCTTCCGTGGCTTCGGCGTGCCGCAGGCGGCTGTGATGCAGGAGACGCTCTATGACGAGCTGGCAGTCACGCTCGGCATGGACCGGCTCGACTTCCGGCTGGTCAACGCGCTGCGCGACGGCCAGACCACGGTCGCTGGCCAGGAAATGGAAAGCGGCGTCGGCATCGTCGCGTGCCTGGAAGCGCTCAAGCCGGTCTGGCAGCGGGCGCTGGCGGAGGCCGCCCGCATCAATCGCGATGACCGCACGGTGCGGCGCGGGATCGGCGTTGCCTCGTGCTGGTATGGCTGCGGCAACACCGGCATTCCCAATCCCTCGACGATCAGGCTCGGCATCACCCAGGCCGGTGAACTGGTGCTGCACCAGGGCGCGGTCGACATCGGCCAGGGCTCGAACACGGTGATCACGCAGATTGCCGCCGATGCGCTGGGCGTGCCGCTGGCCGCGATCCGGATCGAAGGCGCCGACACGAGCGTCACGCCCGACGCCGGCAAGACGTCCGGCTCGCGCCAGACCTACATCACCGGCAAGGCGGCCGAGAAATCCGGCCGGGCGCTGCGCGAGACGATCCTGCGCGCCGCCAACGTCTCGCAGGCCGCAACCCTGTCGCTCGAAGCCGGAGCCATCGTGGTGACGGAGGGCGAGGCGCGGCGGCGCATCGAGCTTTCGACGCTGTCCGAAAACGCGCACGGCTACGTGCTGATGGCGGAGGAGAGCTACGATCCGCCGACCGTGCCGCTGGGCCCCAGGGGACAGGGTAAGCCCTATGCGGTCTACGGCTACGGCGCGCAGATCGTCGAACTCGACGTCGACACGAGGCTCGGGACGGTGAAGCTCGTGCGCATCACCGCCGCCCACGACGTCGGCCGCGCCATCAACCCGCTGCTCGCCGAGGGCCAGATCGAGGGCGGCATCGCCCAGGGGATCGGCATGGCGCTGATGGAGGACTACGTGCCGGGCCGCACCGAGAACCTGCACGACTACCTGATCCCGACCATCGGCGACGTGCCGCCGATCGACACCATCCTGGTCGAGGTGCCGGACCCGGAAGGCCCGTTCGGCGCCAAGGGGCTTGGCGAGCACGTGCTGATCCCGACCGCGCCGGCGATCCTCAACGCCATCCGCGACGCCACCGGCGCGCTGGTGACGCGGCTGCCGGCGACGCCCTCGCGGGTGCTGGCGGCGATCAGGGGGCGGGGATGAACCGGTTGATCGTTGGCCTTGGATCGAGGCTGGTATCTGCAGATGGTGGAGCGAGACTGGCACCGCCGGAGGTTGGTGCGAGGCAAACCTTGGCAGATGTCGGCAGGAGGCTGCTCCCGCCGGGTGTGGGCGCGAGGCTACCCCCACCCCTTACCCCTCCCCACAAGGGGGAGGGGGACGTGAGACGGCGGCGCTCCCCCTCCCCCTTGTGGGGAGGGGTGAGGGGTGGGGGTACCTCCCACCGACCTGGTGGACGTGCATGGCGACACGGCCGTGGCGTTGCGGACGGCGGAGCGCAGCCATGAACGAGCTCTCGGAACGCTTCACCCCGGCCGAAACGCCAAAGCCCGCCGGCGAGAAGATCCGCTGCGATGCCTGCCCGGTGATGTGCTACATCGCCGATGGTCGCACCGGGGCCTGCGACCGCTATGGCAACCGCGACGGCCATATCGTGCGGCTCGATCCGGTGACGATCCTCCACCATGCCGAGGAAACCGGCGGCAGGGCGATTCCCTTCGCCGCGAACGCGGAAGACTGGGACGGCAGTCTCGTCCACGGCGCGCGGCCCTTCGTGACGGCGATCGGCGCGGGCACCACCTATCCCGACTACAAGCCGGCGCCCTTCATCGTCAGCCAGGAGGTCGAAGGCGTCGATCTCGTGACGGTCGTGACCGAGGGCATCTTCTCCTATTGCGGCGTCAAGGTGAAGATCGACACCGACCGTCACGTCGGACCGGAGACGGCGATCGTGCGCGCCAGGGGCGAGGCGATCGGCCATGTGACGACGGCGGAGTACGGTTCGCAGATGCTGTCGCTCGGCGGCGTCCACCACCTGACCGGCGGCTCCAAGGCGGAAGGGCGCGCGACCTGCGAGGCCATGCTCGACCTGTGCAACAGGAAGCCGGTGGAACTGACCATCGACGGCGGCGCGACCGTGATCGTCGAGGCGGGCAAGGCGCCGGTGATCGACGGCAAGCCGGAGCACCGCATGCGGGTGGGCTGCGGCTCCGCCACCATCGGCATGTTCGCCACGCAGTGGCGCGGGCTGGTCGACGAGGTGGTGGTGGTCGACGACCACATCACCGGCGTCGTGTCGGAGCACCAGGCCGGCAAGGTGCTGGGCTGGGAGGACACCGGCATCAGGATCATCGGCCGGCGCTCGACGCCTGGACGCTACTTCAAGGTGTCGGAGCCCGGGCTCGGCTGGGGCGGGACGACGATCACCGACCCGCTGCAGATCCTCGGAGACTGGAACGCCAAGAAGGGCGCGCGGCCGGGACTGTCGCTGCTGATGGTGTCGACCACCGGCGAGCAGTTCGCCTATTTCGAGCTGGACGAAAGCCTGAAGCCGGTGGAAAGACCGTTCCCGGAACGGTTGAGAAAATCCGTCGAACTGATTGAGGAAAATTGCGAACCGGCGCTGTGCACCGTGCTCTTCATGGCCGGGGCGGGCGGGTCGCTGCGGGCCGGCGTGACGGAAAACCCGGTCAACCTGACACGTTCGGTGCAGGGGCTTTCGACCTACGTCACCTGCGGCGGCGCGCCGGTCTATGTCTGGCCGGGTGGCGGCATCACGCTGATGGTCGACGTGACGCGCACGCCGCAGAATGCCTTCGGCTCCGTCCCGACGCCGGCACTGGTCGCGCCGATCGAGTTCACGCTGCGCCGCGACGACTATCTGCGGCTCGGCGGCTACGCGGACGAGATCCGCACTGTCGCGGACGTGCTGGAGAAGGGCGGCGAATACCGCAGCCCGCGCAAGCAGGCCGCCGCACCCGCCGGCAATGCCTGGCCGCCGCTGGCGCAGCTGCGCCGGGACGTGACGACGTGACCGGACCAGCCATCACCTGGCTGCCTGACGGCCGGCGGCTGCACATGAACCACGGCCCGATCGACCTGATCGTCGAGGCCTTCGGGGAAGAGGCCGAGCGGCAGGCGGCCTATCTCCAGGCGGCGGCGCGGTTCGCGACGATCCTCGAGGAACTGGTGGCGGAACTGCCCGCCTTGCGCCGGCCGGCGGGGGGGCAGGAGCGGAGCTTCGTGGGCGCGACCGCGCGGCGGATGGAGGCGGCAGCCTGCCGCTGCTCGGAGGACGGCGCGGTCTTCGTGACGCCGATGGCGGCGGTGGCCGGCGCCGTGGCCGACGAGGTGCTGGCGGCGATGGTCAACGGGCGCTCGCTCGGCCGCGCCTATGTCAATGACGGCGGCGACATCGCGCTGCATCTTGCGCCGGGCCGGTCGGTCAGGCTGGCGATCGGCGGCAAGGACGCGACCATGGCCGACCGCGTGACGGTGCACGCGGAAGATGCTGTGCGCGGTGTCGCGACATCCGGCTGGCGCGGCCGCAGCCATTCGCTCGGCATCGCCGACGCCGTGACGGTGCTGGCGCACGATGCCGCCGGCGCCGACGTGGCGGCGACGCTGATCGCCAATGCGGTCGACCTGCCGGGGCATCCGGCGGTTCTGCGGAGGCCGGCGGTGGAGCTTACGCCGGACAGCGATCTGGGCGATCGGCTGGTGACGGTGGCCGTCGGGGCGCTGGAGGCCGGCGAGGTGGATGCGGCGCTAGGGCGGGGGCTGGCGCTGGCGGAGGATTTTATGCGGCGCGGGCGGATCGAGGCGGCGGCCCTGTTTCTAACGGGGGAAGGGCGGGTGTGCGGGCGCGGTTCGTCGAATTTGGCACTCTGTGGCGCCCCCCTCTGGCCTGCCGGCCATCTCCCCCACGGGTGGGGAGATCGGCTGTCGCCGCCGCCTCGCCCGCTTGCCGACGTCGAAAGGAGCGCGGTGGCGCCGAAGCTGCCGATCTCCCCCCCCGTGGGGGAGATGGCCGGCAGGCCAGAGGGGGGGCGCCGTGGAGCTCTTGACCTGCAGTAAACGCGATCATCAATCGCGCGTGTTTTTTCGGAGCGACCATGCCTGAATTCCCAATCCGCAAGATCATCCTCACCATCGAGGACGTCTTCCACGACGGCGGGCCGGCAGCGCCGCAGCCGCGGCGGCGGGGGGCGGCGATGGCGCTGGTGAAGAACCCCTTCGCCGGCCGCCACGAGCCGGACCTGCAGCCGGCAATGAAGGACCTGGAGCCGCTCGGCCTGCTCTTGACGGACAAGCTGATCGCCGCCTTCGGCGACGACGCGAGTCGCATCGACGCCTATGGCAAGGGCGCGATCGTCGGCACGGCCGGCGAGATCGAGCACGGCGCGCTCTGGCACGTGCCGGGCGGCTATGCCATGCGCAGCCGCATCCAGCCGTCGAAGGCGATCGTGCCGTCGGCGATGAAGGTCGGCGCCTTCGGGGCGAGCCTCGACGTGCCGCTCGGCCACGTCAACGCCGCCTATGTGCGCAGCCATTTCGACGCCATCACGGTGACGGCGCCTGATGGGCCGCGCCCGGACGAGATCCTGTTCTGCCTCGCCATGAGCTGCGGCGGCCGGGTGCATTCGCGGATGGGCGGGCTCGAGGCGTTCGAGGTCAAGGGCGAGGACGGGCTGCGATGACCATGGCAAAGCCCCTCAAACTGGTCGCGCCGGACCCGGATGCATACCGGCTGCAGGATCAGGTCGGCTTCTTGCTGCGCAAGGCCAACCAGCGGCACCTGGCGATCTTCGCAGCCCATATCGGCGACCTGACGCCGCCGCAGTTCGCGGCCCTCGCCAAGCTCGCCGAGGTGGGCGAGACCTCGCAGAACCAGCTCGGTTCGCTGGTGGCCATGGACGCCGCGACGATCAAGGGCGTGATCGACCGGCTCAAGGGGCGGGGGCTGGTCGACGTCCGCAATCACGAGGAGGACCGGCGCCGGATCGTCGTATCGCTGACGCAGACGGGCAGCACCGCCCTTGCGCGGCTCGTTCCGGAGGCACGGGCGGTGACCGAGGAGACGCTGTCGCCGCTGACCACGCGCGAGGCGGCGACGCTGATGCGGCTCCTGGCGAAGCTGGGCTGAGGGGCGTCGCGCAGGCGGCGATGTATTTGCCACGGACACCGGCCCGCTGACCGGCGGAGGGAGGCGTTCGACCAGATCCCGCCTCAGCGTTTGGCTCCACGCGCCGCGTCATTCCGGATCCGAATGCCTCCGCTTCGCCCGGCATCCGGTCGGGAATGACGCTGCAGGGCTTCGGTTCGCCGGCCCCCGGCCTTGGCGCCACTCTGATTTCAGGGTTCCGCTGCGCGGCCCCGGGATGACGCCGCCGATGACAACAGCGACCGCTCAGGGCAGGGCGAAGATGTCGGCCCGCTCCACGAGGAGATCGCGGAAGAGCTGGGCGCGCCAGGAGAGCCAGCGGGCGTCGGGGTAGACCACGTGAATGGGCAGCGACGGCACCGGGTGGTCGGGCAGCAGGCGTACGAGACGGCCCTCGGCCAGGGGAGCGGCGGCGCACCAGTCGGGCAGGACGGCTGCGCCAAGGCCCTCCAGCGCCGCCAGCGTCATGACGTCGGCGTCGTCGCAGGTCATGGCCGGCACAAGGTCGACGACGTGGCGGCCGGTCTCGGCCTCGAATGTCCACTGGTTCTTCTGCGACAGGCGCGAATAGGTGATGCAGGGCAGACGGCGCAGGTCGTCGGGCAGGAGCGGTGGCGCATGGCGCGACAAAAGCGACGGCGCGGCGACGAGCAGCCGGCGCGTGGTACCAACGCGGCGCGCCACCAGCGAGCTCGAGCTCAGTACGCCGATGCGGATGGCGAGTTCCATGCCGCTCTCGACGAGATCGGCGTATTGCTCGGTATAGCTCACGTCGAGCCGCACGCCGGGATAACGGCGGACATATTCGGCGAAGATCGGTGCGAAGAAGTGGCGGCCGAAGGAAGTGGGCACCGACATCTTCAGCGTTCCGGACGGCTTGCCGACGCGGTCCGGCCCGGCGCCGGCGCTCTGGTACAGGGCGACGACCTCCTTGGCGAGCTTCAGCACGCGGTCGGCATCGGCGGTCGGGCGGACCTTGCGCGTGGTGCGCACGAAGAGGCGGCAGCCGAACTCGGCCTCCAGCAGCGCGATACGCTTGCTGATGGCCGGCTGGCCAAGCCCCATGTCGTCGGCGGCCTGGGTGAAGGAGCCCGCCTCCATGACGCGGATGAAGGTCTGCAGCGCGTCGATCCGGTCCATCATTCCTCTCGGGAATGGGTCATATTCCGTTCATTCCGTATACGAGCTGCCGCGGCCGGTCTAGCCTGCGCATGCTCTGGGAGGAGGAACGGACATGGACAAATCGATCGGCATCGTCGGCGCCGGCATCGGCGGCCTGCATTTGGCACTGTATCTGCAACAGCACGGCATTGACGCCACGGTGCTGACCGACCGCGCGCCCGAGCAGTATGCCGCTTCGCGGTTGATGAACACGGTGGCGCACCATGCGGTGACCATCGCGCGCGAGGACGAGCTCGGCGTCAACCACTGGGACGACCCGGCGGTGATCTACCACCACCACGACCATTTCTTCAATTTTCCGGACGGCGGGCTCTTGTTTCGCGGCGCCTTCGAGCGGCCGAGCCGTGCGGTCGACTACCGCCTCTATCTGCCGGCGCTGATGAAGGATTTCGAGGATCGTGGCGGCCGCATCGAGTATGTCAGCATCCAGGACGACGACGTGCCGGCGCTGGTGTCGCGCTTCGATCTCACGGTGGTCTCGACCGGCAAGGGCGCGCTCGGGCGGATGTTCGAGCACCGGCCGGAGATGTCGCCCTACAGCCAGCCGCAGCGGCTGCTCTGCGTGGGGCTCTACGACGGCGTCGACCATGGCAGCCCGGACGGCGGCGACCCGCGCGGCGTGACGCTGTCGGTCTCGCCCGGCCATGGCGAGATGATCGTCATCCCGACGCTCTCCTTCGGCGGCATGAAGACGGCGCTCCTGATGGAGAACATCCCCGGCGGCGACATGGCCGGCCTCGCCTCGCTGAACCATGACGCCGACCCGGCCGCCTTCCGCCAGACCATCCTCGACAAGCTGGAACGGCACCATCCGCACACCTATGACCGTGTCGACACGCACCGCTTCGGGCTGGCGCAGCCGCTCGACCTGCTGCAGGGCGCGGTGGTGCCGACGGTGCGGAAGAGCGCCGTCGCCTTCGACGGCGACCGCTTCGCCATCGCGCTCGGCGACGTGCACGCCGTGGTCGACCCGCTGATGGGGCAGGGCGCCAACATGGCCTCATTCGCCGCCTTCGAACTCGGCAACGCGATCGTCGATGCGGTGGCCTTCGACGCCCGCTTCGTGGAGGCGGTGGACCGCGCCCGCGAGAACCGGGTGCTCGCCGCCTCGTGCTGGACCAACCTGATGCTGCGGCCGCCCTCCGAGGCGATGGGCCGGCTGATCTTCTCCATGGCGCAGGACCGCGCGCTCTGCGACGAGTTCACCGACAACTTCAACTATCCGGAGCGGCAGTGGGACCGGCTGGCGAGCGACCGGCGCATCCACGCCTGGATCGACGAGCGCAGCCGCATCGCCGCCTGAATCGACACCCGTCGCGCACCGCAGCGGCCGCCGCCCCTGGCGACGGCCCATCCCGCATCCCGAGGAAGCGCCCATGCATTGCCTGACCGTCCTCTACCCCGCACCGGCCGACCCGCAGGCCTTCAAGACGTATTACGAAGGGACGCACCTGCCGCTGGCCGCCGGCCTGCCCGGCCTCGTGCGCCACCACCACGACTTTCCCGAGCCGATGGGGCCGGGGGAGGCGCCCTTCTGCATCTTCCAGGCCTATTTCGCCGATGCCGCGGCGATGGCGGCCGCGCTCGGCTCCGAAGCGGGGCGGATGGTGGCGGCCGACGTGCCGAACTATTCTCCGCGCGGCGCCACGCTCTGCCACTTTCCCGTGGATGCCGGCTGATGGAAGGCCATGTCGACCCGGCGGCCTTCCGCGCCGCCGCGGGGCGCTTTGCCACCGGCGTGACGGTTGTCGCGAGCCGCGGGCCGGATGGCGCGCCCGTCGCGATGACGGCCAACAGCTTCACCACCGTCTCGACCCGCCCGCCGACGGTGCTCGTCTCGCTGATGCCCGGCCGCACCTTCCAGGCGGTGGCGGCGACCGGGCGCTATGCCGTCAGCGTGCTGGCGGCGCAGGATCTGGCGTTGTGCGGCCATTTCGCCGGACGTCCTACGGCGCGCGACGCACCGGACTTCGTCGAGCGGGACCGGTTTTTCGTGCTGCCGCAGGCGCTGGCCGCGTTCGCCTGCGAGGTGGTGCGGGCGGTCGAGGTGGCCGACCACACGCTGTTCATCGGCGAGGTGGCCTGGTGCCGTCACCGGGACGGCGCCCCGCTCGCCTTCCACGCCAGCCGCTTCCGGCATGGCCTGGGTGCCGAGATTCGGCCGGCGGAACCGCTCGCCTATGCGGCAGAGGCCTGGGCGATCTGAAGGGCGGGGTGAGGTGGCATGGTGGGATTCCGCCGAGGTGCGTCCTTCGAGGCTCGCCCACCAGCGAGTACCCCTGGGTAGCAAGCGCTGTGCGGGCTCGCACCTCAGGATTGTCTGTCGTCGATGTGCTTAACTGTCGGGGAAGCTGGTTCGCCAGCGCCCGTCTGGCCAGACGGGCGCTGGCGCCGGCGGGCTCCCGTCTCAGGTTCGGATTTTCGTC
>NZ_JAOAOQ010000048.1 GCF_030398385.1 Aquibium sp. ELW1220
TGCGCTCCGTCGCCGACCGCCTCCTCAACGTCGCCTGCGCCATGCTGAAAGCCGGAACCTCCTTCGACCCCTCCCGGGCAACCCAGAAAACCTCTTGCTAAACGGTGGGGAGTCCCCCCCCTCCGTCGTCGCTTCGCGACGCCACCTCCGCCCCCACTTCGTGGGGTGGAGGACAAGAGGCCGCAGCGCTTCCGTCCGTCCTCCAACCCCACACAGTGGGCGGAGGTGCCGCAGCTCAGCGAAGGCGTCCGGATCCGGAATCCATTCCGAGACGTCGGCAGGAAGGAGCCTGACATCCCCAGGCGTCATGGAATGGATTCCGGACAGACGCTCCGCGCTCCGCGCGGTTCGTATCCGGAGTGACGCGGGTATGTCCGCCGGCACCGAGACTGCCTCCGCTCTCGCACGGCGTCCTCACCCCCGCCTTCGTCATCCCGGAACGGCGTCCGACGCGGAGCGAAGGACGACGTATCCGGGATCCACGCCTCGCCATCCATGCCCGCGATCCGGTCCACGACGAGGCACGCGCCGCCGCCTCGCTCCGGTCGCCGCCGTCCCCCCCTCCGTCGTCGCTGCGCGACGCCACCTCCGCCCCCACTGCGTGGGGTGGAGGACAAGCGGCCGCAGCGCTCCCGTCCGTCCTCCATTCCCACACAGTGGGCGGAGGTGCCGAGCGGAGCGAAAGCGTCCGGATCCGGAAGCCATTCCGAGACGTCGGCAGGAGGGAGCCTGACGCTCCCCGGCGTCACGGAATGGATTCCGGACAGACGCTCCGCGCGGTTCGTATCCGGAATGACGCGGGTATGTCCGCCGGCACAGAGACTGCCTCCGCTCTCGCACGGCGTCCTCACCCCCGCCTTCGTCATCCTGGAACGGCGTCCGACGCGGAGCGAAGGACGACGTATCCGGGATCCACGCCTCGCCATCCATGCCCGCGATCCGGTCCACGACGAGGCACGCGCCGCCGCCTCGCTCCGGTCGCCGCCGTCCCCCCCTCCGTCGTCGCTTCGCGACGCCACCTCCGCCCCCACTTCGTGGGGTGGAGGACAAGAGGCCGCAGCGCTTCCGTCCGTCCTCCAGCCCCACACAGTGGGCGAAGGTGCCGAGCGCAGCGAAGGCGTCCGGATCCGGAAGCCATTCCGAGACGTCGGCAGGAGGGAGCCTGACGTCCCCCGGCGTCACGCTTCGCCTGTGTGCCGAGAATACGACACACGCTGCCGGGGGGCAAATCACCCCTCCAGCAGCGCGTCCATGAGCTTTTCCGCCGCTTCCGGGATCACCGTGCCGGGCGGGAAGATGGCGGTGGCGCCGGCGGCGAGGACGGCGTCGAAATCGTCGGGCGGGATGACGCCGCCGGCGACGATCATGATGTCCTCGCGGGACAGGCGGGCGAGGGCTTCCCTGAGTTCGGGGATCAGGGTCAGGTGGCCGGCGGCGAGCGAGGAGGCGCCGACGATGTGGACGTCGTGCTCGACGGCGAGCTTCGCGATCTCCTCGGGCGTCTGGAACATGGCGCCGACGGTGACGTCGAAGCCGAGATCGGCGAAGGCCGTGGCGATGACCTTCTGGCCGCGGTCGTGGCCGTCCTGGCCCATCTTGGCGACGAGAATGCGCGGTGCGGCGCCGGTCTTGTCGCGGAACGCCTCGACCTTCTCCTGCACGCGCGGGATGGCGGGGATGTCGCCGGCCTCGGCGCGGTAGACGCCGGAAATCGTCTGGACGGTCGCGACATGGCGGCCGAAGACCTTCTCCAGCGCCAGAGAGATCTCGCCGACGGTGGCCTTGGCGCGGGCGGCGCGGATGGCGAATTCGAGCAGGTTGCCGCCGCTGGCGGCTGCCTCCGTGAGCGCCGACAGCGCGCCTTCGACGGCCGCCACGTCGCGCGTGCCCTTGAGCTGCTGCAGCTTGGAGAGCTGGCGCGCGCGCACCTGAGCGTTGTCGACCTTGAGCACGTCGACCTCGATCTCGCTGCCCGGCTGGAAGGCGTTGACGCCGATCAGCGCCTGGCGCCCGGCGTCGATGCGCGCCTGGGTGCGGGCCGAGGCCTCTTCGATGCGCAGCTTGGGGATGCCCTTCTCGATGGCGGCGGCCATGCCGCCCAGCGCTTCCACCTCCTCGATGTGCGACAGCGCGCGGGCGGCGAGATCGTAGGTCAGCCGCTCGACGAAGGCCGAGCCGCCCCAGGGGTCGATGAGGCGGGTGGTGCCGGATTCCTGCTGCAGGATGATCTGGGTGTTGCGGGCGATGCGGGCGGAGTGGTCGGTCGGCAGCGCCAGCGCCTCGTCGAAGGCGTTGGTGTGCAGCGACTGGGTGCCGCCCTGCGTGGCCGCCATCGCCTCGATCATGGTGCGGGTTATGTTGTTGTAGGGGTCCTGGGCGGTGAGCGACCAGCCGGACGTCTGGGTGTGGGCACGCAGCGCCAGCGACTTGTCGCTCTTCGGCGCGAAGTTCTTCTTCATCAGGGCGGCCCAGAGCAGGCGGCCGGCGCGCTGCTTGGCGAGCTCCATGAAGAAGTTCATGCCGGCGTTCCAGAAGAAGGAGAGGCGCGGCGCGAAGGCGTCGACGTCGAGGCCGGCCGCGATGCCGGCGCGCACATATTCGATGCCGTCGGCGATGGTGTAGGCGAGCTCGAGGTCGACCGTCGCCCCTGCCTCCTGGATGTGGTAGCCGGAAATCGAGATGGAGTTGAACTTCGGCATCTCGCGCGAGGTGTAGGCGAAGATGTCGGAGATGATCCGCATCGAGGGCTTCGGCGGGTAGATGTAGGTGTTGCGGACCATGAACTCCTTGAGGATGTCGTTCTGGATGGTCCCGGCGAGGTCCTTCTGCGAAACGCCCTGTTCCTCGGCCGCCACGACGTAGAGCGCCATGATCGGCAGCACGGCGCCGTTCATGGTCATCGACACGGTCATCTCGCCGAGCGGGATGCCGTCGAAGAGCTGGCGCATGTCGAGGATGGAATCGATCGCGACGCCGGCCATGCCGACGTCGCCCGCCACGCGCGGATGGTCCGAATCATAGCCGCGATGGGTGGCGAGGTCGAAGGCGACCGACAGGCCCTTCTGGCCGCTGGCCAGGTTGCGCCGGTAGAAGGCGTTGGATTCCTCGGCCGTCGAGAAGCCGGCATATTGCCGGATGGTCCAGGGCTGCTGGACGTACATGGTGGGGTAGGGGCCGCGCAGGAACGGGGCCGCGCCCGGCACCGTGTCGAGGAAGGGCAGGCCCTCGATGTCGGCCTCGCCGTACACGCGCTTGATGTCGATGCCTTCGGGCGTCTCCCAGAGGTCGTCGCGGCTCAACTTGCCGCGCGCGGGCTTCGACCAGTCTATGGCGGCGAAATCGGGGATCATGCCGGCTCTCCCAAGCTCTCGTCGATGCGGGTGGCGGCGAGCCTTTCGCAGAAGGCGCCGCCCTCTTTCGGCCCCTCGCGCGTCTCGGCGGGAAGCGTGGCGACCGGGCGCTCCTGCGCCAGCGGGAAGATGGTGGTGCCGACGATGCGGCGCTCGCCCGACCGGTAGCGGGCCACCCGCGCATCGCGGGCTTCGACCACGCGTGCCTGGTAGCGCCCGGCGGCGAGGCTCTCGAGGATGCCGCCCTCCTGCTCGATGGTCTTGAACTCCTCCCAAGCGGCCTCGCAGAGCGCCTCGGTGAGGTGGGCGATGCCGCCCGAGCCGGCGGCGGGATCGTTGACGAAGCCGACATGGGCCTCGCGCGAAAGCACCAGTTGCGTGTTGCGGGCGACGCGGCGGGCGAACTCGTCCGGCAGGCCGTGGGTCAGCGTGTGCGGCAGCACCGAGATCGAATCCGCGCCGCCGACGGCGGCGGCGAAGACGGCGATGGTGGAGCGCAGGATGTTGGTCTCGGGATCGCGGCGCGTCATCATCCGCCACGAGGTCTCGGCATGGATCATGGCAAGCGACGGCTCGACCGAGCAGACTTCCTGCACGCGCGACCACAGCCGCCGCAGCGCCCGCATCTTGGCGATGGTGACGAACTGGTCCTGGCTGGCCGCCGTGGCGAAGCCGATATGGGGTGCCGCATAGACCAGCGGCTGGCGGGCGGCCTGGAACATGCGCAGATGCGACAGCGCCGACGACAGCATGAAGGCGAGTTCCTGCGCCTCGGTTGCGCCGGCATTGTGGCAGACGCGGCCGTCGGCCTCGAGCAGGACGCCGGGCACGCCGAGCGCGAAGAAATGGGCGAGCGACTGCGGCAGCGAGGCCTTCAGGGCCTCGATCGACATGCGCATGCGGCCGGTGCCGGCAAAGATCGCCGAGGGATCGATGCCGAAGGAGAGATGCATGCGGGCGGGGTCGGCGCGCCGGGCGGACAGGTAGGCCACCAGCCACTCGGCGGTGATGCGGCTCGTCGGATGCGTATCGACGCGCAGGTCCAGCCGGCCGAGCGGCACGTCGTCGAGCGTGGCGGCCAGCGCCTCCTGGGTGGCGGGCAGGCCGTAGCCGAAGGCGTTGGGCGCGCCCTCGAAGACGATCGACAGCCCGTCGGCGCCGTTCTTCACGTCCTCCAGCGCCTGCGCCCGCGCACGCACCGGATCGGGATCGTCGACGCGCTGGACGATGCGCCAGCCGGCATGCTTGTCGACCCGCGAGATCGGCTGCGGTTCCTGCGAACGGGCATGCAGCGGCTCGACGCGGATGCCGTCGTCGGTGCGCGACACCAGCGTCGTCTCGAAATCGGCACCGCGCAGCGCCTTGGCCGCCATTGCGCGCCAGAGCGCCTCGTCGACCGGCGGGAAATCCGCTTGGCTGAGTAGATCAGGTGTCATCGTGTGTCCGCATCCGTGCGGCCGTGGACGGGCCGCTTCCTCGCCAGAGTAAAGGGCAACAGCGGGCGCCGCAACAAAGCGGATGCGCCGCCTTGTGCATCGCACCGAACCCGACGCATCTGCGCCACACCTGCCGCTCCTCTCCTCGCGCTCCCCCGCCGGCCGGATTAGGCCGCGCGGGTGCCGACCGCAACTGCGACTTTCGCAAGGATCGTGCACGGCCGGTGTGAGGGCGGTCGTGGACTGCCGGCGCCATAGCTGCGGGAAGGACGAGAGGACCGTCGAGGTCGCGGCACCCCCCCGCCATGCCCGCGCGCGCCCTCCGCCTTCGTCATCCCGGAACGACGTCCGAGCGGAGCGAAGGACGACGTATCCGGGATCCATGCCTCGGCACCACGGGCAAGCGCGATGGCGCGGGAGTTTGCCGCCGCCTGCCGCCTTTCTTCGTCGTTTCACCTTTCGACATCGGCCGAGGCATGGATCCCGGGTCTGCGCCTCCGCTTCGCTCCGGCTTCGCCCGGGATGACGAAGGAATGGGGGACGCCCGGCAATGCTGAAGCGCCGCAACGGTGAAGCGGGCGGACGCAAGGCCCTCCGAGCGTGCCGTTGTAGCGCGGCATCGGTGCCATTATACCTGACCGGGACGACCCGCCGCAGGCGGGACCACGGAGGGGAGCGCCAGATGAGCGACGACAGCCTGTTTCTCGGCGCGAGCCGGACGCCGGACGATTCCTACCAGAAATCCGAGACGCTGCTGCTCAGATACGGCAACCGCCACGGGCTGGTGACGGGCGCGACCGGCACCGGCAAGACGGTGACGCTGCAGGTGCTGGCCGAGGAATTCTCCAATGCCGGCGTGCCAGTGTTCTGCGCCGACGTGAAGGGCGACCTGTCGGGCATCGCGGCGATCGGCGAGCCCAAGGATTTTCTGGTCAAGCGCGCGGCGCAGGTGAAGCTCGATCCCTACGACTTCCAGGAATTTCCGGTGATCTTCTGGGACCTGTTCGGCGAGAAGGGCCATCCGATCCGCGCCACGGTGTCGGAGATGGGGCCGCTGCTTCTCGCACGGCTGATGAACCTGTCGGAGGCGCAGGAGGGCGTGCTCAACATCGCCTTCCGCATCGCCGACGAGGACGGGCTTCTGCTCCTCGACCTGAAGGATCTGCAGGCGATGCTGGCGCACGTCGCCGACCGGGCGGCGGAGATCTCCAAGCTCTACGGCAACGTCTCCAAGACCTCGGTCGGCGCCATCCAGCGCTCGCTGCTGATCCTGGAACAGCAGGGCGGGGCGAATTTCTTCGGCGAGCCGGCGCTCGCCATCGCCGACCTGATGCGCACCACGCGCGACGGCCGCGGCGCGATCAGCGTGCTCGCCGCCGACAGACTGATGATGAACCCGCGGCTCTACGCGACCTTCCTGCTCTGGCTGATGTCGGAACTGTTCGAGGCGCTGCCGGAGGTGGGCGATCCGGAGCGGCCGAAGCTCGTCTTCTTCTTCGACGAGGCGCATCTGCTCTTCGACGAGGCGCCGAAGATCCTGGTCGACCGGGTGGAGCAGGTGGTGCGGCTGATCCGCTCCAAGGGTGTGGGCGTCTACTTCGTTACCCAGAACCCGCTCGACGTGCCCGACACGGTGCTGGCGCAGCTCGGCAACCGCATCCAGCATGCGCTGCGCGCCTACACCCCGCGCGAGCAGAAGGCGGTGAAGGCCTCGGCCGAGACCTTCCGCGCCAACCCCGACTTCGACTGCGCCGAGGCCATCACCCAGCTCGGCGTCGGCGAGGCGCTGGTCTCGACGCTGGAGGCCAAGGGCGTGCCCTCGGTCGTCCAGCGCACGCTGATTCGCCCGCCGGCCTCCAGGCTCGGGCCGATCACCGATGCGGAGCGCACGCAGATCCAGGCGCTGAGCCCGGTGGCCGGGCAGTACGACAGGACAATCGACCGCGAATCGGCCTTCGAGATCCTGCAGAAGCGGGGGGCGGAGGCGGCCGATGCGGCCGAGCGGGAGGCGGGGCGCGACGACGGCCGGGCGCGCGGGCCATGGGGTGGCGAGCGCGACGACCGCCGCCAGGACGAGGCGCGCGACGATGGCCGCGCGGGCGACCGCTGGACGCTGCCCGACTTCGACGGCAAGGGCCGTCGCGACGAGGAATTCGAGGAAGACTACCGCAAGCGGCGCCCGGCGAGCCGCACCACCTCGAACCGGACGGGCTCGAGCGGGTCGGGTTCGAGTGGCACGCGCAGTAAGTCGTCCGCCCCGCGCCCGAGGACGTCGAACCGCCAGACCGTGGCGGAGGCCGCCGTCAAGTCGGTGGTGCGCTCGGTGGGCAGCTCGCTGGGGCGGGCGCTGATCCGGGGGATATTGGGGAGTTTGAAGAGGTAGGGGTTCTATCGGCCTCCCAAGACCGCGAACATATCTTCCGACGAATCCAACTCCAGTATCGGATGCACTTCCCCGATTTGCCCGGCATAATATGTAAGCCAGCGATTTCCAAGTAGATTAACGAACCCGCTCAGCCTCTCGTTCACATCGTCGTCTCTGTAAAATGGGAACCAACCGGAGAATTCCATACCATCCGCGCGCAGTTGGGTTGGGACATTTGGATTCATATAGATGACACCATCTGTATGCTCATCAGAATAATTGTCCCCCATTAATCTTGCAATCATAGCCAGCATATTGTCATGACCGAATAACGGCGGTTGGTCCATCGCAATAATAATTAATGATTGTGTATCCTTTTTTCCAAATGCGGACTTAGACTGCCGCAACTGTTTTCGTGCTTTCTTTATGCGCTGCTCGATTGCTCGTCGAAAGCGCCGAAGGATAAGATTATTTGCCCGCTCCGGAAGCGCTTCCCCCCTGAAGACGTACCCCGCCAGATCGCTTGCGGAACATCCCGCATCTACGCAAGCCTGCGACAGAGAGCGCATTGCTTCAGGTCCAGAAAATACACCTTCAAATGTTTTTAGTTCAGCAATTACGTTATAATCCTTGAAGAAATAGTCGGCATTAAGTGGCATCTTCCACTTGAAATCAAGAAAATCAGAAATCTTTATTCCACCAAATTTTCAACGAAAGTGTCGAATGTTCTTTCAACCGATATGAGCGAAGGGCGCTCTCTAGGTTCTTTGCTTCTGTGCAGCAACTCGTAGGCTGCGATTTTATCCGGGATTTTTCTCACCATGTCGCGCACGGGATATGATTCTGATGCGCTCCGCAAGCTGTCCGCTTTGCTCGCTCTGGCAGTCTTGCTTGATGGCG
The DNA here is from genome assembly GCF_030398385.1 of Aquibium sp. ELW1220. Taxonomy (GTDB): domain Bacteria; phylum Pseudomonadota; class Alphaproteobacteria; order Rhizobiales; family Rhizobiaceae; genus Aquibium. Next base: position 8,052 of record NZ_JAOAOQ010000048.1, read on the forward strand.
TAAAGGTACACTATCGTACCGCGACCTGCCAGAACCGATCTAAAGAGCGGCAGCACAAAGTTGGCTCAAGTTTTCGAGCAATCGATAGCTGTCGATTTGTCACGCGAACGCCCGGTGCGCTCGCATCTTTGGTCTTCAGCTCCACCGTCAGCAACGGCCCTTAAGGCGCCGCTGCAAAGGCATCCTTGACGTCTGAATTGGGTAGCTTTGCGTACGGACTTCGCTGTGTGCCCTAATCGTTGCTCTCCGGGTTCCGGTACCCGGATCCCCGCCACTACGCTCTGCGCAGGAGGCCGGTCATTGTGCATTTCATGAGGTCTCTTCGACCGGGACGGAGCGCTCGCGCGCTCTTGCGCGGCTCAGCAGTTCCCAGTTCCAACAGTGAAGTCGCGAATCCGCCCGGACTGTTGGAACCGCTGCTTTTGCAACCGAAAGCCGCATGACGTCCAAGGCCTATCCAATCCCCGCCATCGCCTCCTCCACCACCCCGCGCGGAAGCATCAGCAGGTCCGACGCCTCGAACGCCAGATGGCCGAGATAGCGTCGCGTCAGGGCAGCGACTGTCCGGGCCTGCTCGGCGTCGCGGCGACGTTTCAGGGGGTCGCGGTCGGGGCGGTTCGCGATCCAGTGCTTGTGGATTGCAAAGACGCGGGGATCGACCGTGACGAGGCGCACGGGAGCGCCGCGCTCGTCGAGCGCGATCTGCTCGAAGGCAGGGGCGTTTTCGAGCCAGGACAGGCCTTCGATTTCGGCGGCTTCGAGCGCGCCGGGTCCGGTCGGGGAGGAGGGCAGGGCCCAGGGCGGGCGGCGCATCGGGGTGATCAGGTCGACGAGATAGCCCTCGTCGTTCTCGGCCCGAAAGCCCTGGCGGCTCTTGCGGAAGGAGCGGTCGATACGCCGCAGGAGGTCGACGAGTCCGTCCTGCGAGAGTGCGGCGTCGCCGACGAGGTTCAGGCCGCGGCGGGCGTCGAACAAAAGGTCGAGGTCGCCGGTGGCCGTGATGCCTGGATCGAGGAAGACGCCGGCAGCGGCCTCGTAGGCATAGAGCGCGTTGGTGCCGACGACCCGCAGGCCCTTGCCGAGAAATCCGCGCTGGTCGAGCAGGCGCAGGATGCGGGCGGCGATCAGGGGGACGCGGCCCATGCCCAGCGCGCGATTGACCGCTGCCTGACGGGCAAGCGCTTCGTCGAGCCGCTTGCGGCTGGCAGTGGCGGAGGCGCGTTCGTTTTCGAAGGTCGACTTGAGGGCCTCGGTCTCCGGCGAGCGTCGGCCCAGTGACTTCTGCCGGCGCTTGCCGTCGTCGGCATAGGAGGCGCGGAACAGGTAGTCATGCCCCTTGGACGTCTCCCACACCATCGATCCGCGAAAGCCGTGCTCGCGCTCGACCGCATTGCGCCACGCCTGGTAGCGCTGGCGGGTGTTGATGGTTTCCCGGCTCTGGTCGGCAGCGAGTTCGACGAAGTCCACGACGGTTCCAACAGTTGAGCCCGGATTCGATCCGAACTGTTGGAACTTACCATGATCGGCTGGGCTGGAAAAGTTCCAACAGTCGAGTCACCAGGCCGCCCGTACTGTTGGAACCGCCGTTCTCGCGACCGACTCCGCGTGCCGCCCGCCTACCGCACCAGGATCGGCGTCTTGTTCGGCACCCTGTTGAACAGGTCCATGACGTCCTGGTTGACCATGCGCACGCAGCCCGACGAGACCGACTTGCCGATCGACCACCATTCGGGCGAGCCGTGGACGCGGTAGAGGGTGTCGACATCGTCCTTGAAGATGTAGAGCGCGCGGGCGCCGAGCGGGTTGTCGAGGCCGGGGCGCATGCCGCCATTGTCGGCGCTGTACTTGGCGAGCTCGGGCTGGCGGGCGATCATCTCTTCGGGCGGGGTCCAGGTCGGCCAGGCGCGCTTCCACTGGATGACGGCGCGGCCGGACCATTCGAAGCCGGCGCGGCCGAGACCGACGCCGTAGCGCAGCGCCCGGCCGCCCGGCTGGACGAGGTAGAGAAAGTGCTTCGACGTGTCGACGACGACCGTGCCCGGCGCCTCGCCGGTCGGGTCGGAGACGTACTGGCGCAGGAAGCGCGACGGGATCTGCTGATAAGGCACGGCCGGAACGAGGAAGCCGCCATCGCTGCGCGCGGCGTAGATCTCGGCATGGTCGAAGCCGCCGCCCCTCTCTTCGCCGAAGCGCGGCAGCTGCGGCATCGGCCGCGACGTGGTGCAGGCGGAGAGAACCAGCTGGCCGGCGCCGAGCGCGCCCGCCGTCAGCAGGAAGCGCCGCGAAACGCCGCCGGTGGAAGTCGAACGTCCGGTCATGGAGATATGTCACCCTCTTGAAGCCGCATAACGCCCATGCACGGGAAGGGTTGCCCGATTTCCGCCGCACCAGCGTCAAGGTTGCGGTATTCCCGATCAGCCGAGGTTCGGCAAGCCTCCGAGCGACGGCAGGATCACCGAAGGCGGGTGATCGAGATACTCGTCCGGCTGGCCCGACCGGTTGATCCAGACCGTGCGGAAGCCGAATTTCGCAGCGCCCGCAACGTCCCAGCGGTTCGAGGACTGGAAGGAGACGGCGTTCGGGTACACCCGTAACGCGGTGGTAACAATGTCGTAAACGGACGGGTCGGTCTTGAATTTCCGGACGGCATCGACCGAGAAGACATCGTCCAGCACGAGGTCGAGTCCGGCCGACTTCACGGCGGCCTCCAGCATGGCGGGCGAACCGTTGGAGAGGATGGCGAGCCTCGCGCCGTCGGCCTTCAGCGCCTTCAGCACGGCGGGCACCTCCGGATAGCAGTCGAGACGCCAGTAGGCGTCGAGCAGGGTCTGACGCAGCGAGCGATCGGCCGACGGCACCCGGGCAAAGGCGAAGTCGAGCGCCTGCTGGGTGAGCTGCCAGAAATCCTGGTAGGAGCCCATCAGCGTGCGCACCCAGGAATATTCGAGCTGCTTGGCACGCCAAATCTCCGACAGCAGCTGCCCGTCCGGGCCGATCGCCTCGGCGTGGCGGCGCACGGCGGCATGGACGTCGAACAGCGTGCCGTAGGCATCGAAGACATAGGCGGAGTGGCGCATGGAAGGTCCCGTCGGTCGCGGCAAGACTTGATCCGATCGCGCAGCACCGGTCAAGCGCCGCGCTGGCGCAAGAAAATCGCGGCATGGACAATTGACGCATGGGGACGAGCCGCTATCCATAGGCCGCAAAGAAAGGCGGATGCACCATGGCGGTCGACACGAAAGCACAATCCCTCACCTGGACCTATGTCGATGGGGACTGGCACGAGGGCAACGTGGCGCTGGTGGGCCCGCGCAGCCACGTGATGTGGCTGGGCTCGAACGTCTTCGACGGCGCGCGCTGGTTCGAGAACGTCGCGCCCGACCTCGACCTGCACGCCGCCCGCGTCAACGCCTCGGCGCTGGCGCTTGGCCTGCAGCCGACGATGATTCCGGACGAGATCGTCGGCCTGACGCTGGACGGTCTGAAGAAGTTCGACGGCAACACGGCCGTCTACATCCGCCCGATGTACTGGGCCGAACACGGCGGCTACATGGGCGTGCCGGCCGATCCCGCCTCGACGCGCTTCTGCCTGTGCCTCTATGAATCGCCGATGATCGCGCCGTCGGGCTTTTCGGTGACGGTCTCGCCGTTCCGCCGCCCGACCATCGAGACGATGCCGACCAACGCCAAGGCGGGCTGCCTCTATCCCAACAACGGCCGGGCGATCCTCGAGGCGCGGTCGCGCGGCTTCGACAACGCGCTGGTGCTCGACATGCTGGGCAACGTGGCCGAGACCGGCTCGTCCAACATCTTCATGGTCAAGGACGGCGTCGCCTTCACGCCGGTGGCCAACGGCACCTTCCTGTCGGGCATCACCCGGTCCCGCACCATCGGCCTGCTGCGCGAGGCCGGCCAGGCGGTGGTGGAAAAGAGCCTGACGGTGGCGGACTTCCTCGGCGCCGACGAGATCTTCTCGACCGGCAACCATTCCAAGGTGGTGCCCGTTCTCCAGATCGAGGACCGGACGCTCCAGCCCGGACCCGTGGCAAAGAAGGCGCGCGCGCTCTACTGGGACTGGGCGCATGGCCACTCCGCCTGAGGCGAAAACCGGCACCGGCGCGCGCGGCGTCTCGATTCGCGCAGTCGCCTGTCCTATATGAACACCGACCCTTTCACCCGATCCGCAGCCTCCCAAAGGAGATCCACCATGGCTTTCGAACTTCCCGAACTTCCCTACGATTACGAGGCACTGCAGCCCTTCATGTCGAAGGAGACGCTCGAGTATCATCACGACAAGCACCACAAGGCCTATGTCGACAACGGCAACAAGCTGGCCGCCGAGGCAGGCATGGACGGGCTGTCGCTCGAGGAGATCGTCAAGCAGTCCTACGGCAAGAATGCCGGCCTCTTCAACAATGCCGGCCAGCACTACAACCACATCCACTTCTGGAAGTGGATGAAGAAGGGCGGCGGCGGCAAGGCCCTGCCGGGCGCGCTGCAGAAGGCGGTCGATTCGGATCTCGGCGGCTACGACAAGTTCAAGGCCGACTTCATCGCCGCCGGCACGACGCAGTTCGGCTCGGGCTGGGCCTGGCTCTCGGTCAAGAACGGCAAGCTGGAGATTTCCAAGACCCCGAACGGCGAGAACCCGCTGGTGCACGGCGCGACCCCGATCCTCGGCGTCGACGTGTGGGAGCATTCCTACTACATCGACTACCGCAACGCCCGGCCGAAGTATCTCGAGGCCTTCGTCGACAACCTGATCAACTGGGACTACGTCCTGGAGTGCTTCGAAAAGGCCTCCTGATCCCTGTCTCGCTCCGACGGAAGTCTATCGCGCCCCGACCTTGGTCGGGGCGTCTTTCGTTGACGGTGTGTCGCAGCGGGCGCCGCTGCCATCACGCGAGCGTGAACGCGCGTGAACGGGAAGTTTGCCATTGTCGGCGTCGCAGGTTCTGCCAACCCAGCAAGGCCCTTTCCCAAGCAAGGCATCCGGAGGACATCATGAAGAAGTTTCTACTCGCCGCGGCGGCGCTGACTTTCGCCGTGACGGCGTCGATCGCCGGCCCCGTCGAGGACCGCGAGGCGATGATGAAGGGGTTCGGGGGCGCGCTCGGCCAGCTCGGTCCGATCGCCAAGGGCGAGAAGCCCTATGACGCCGCCGTCGTCAACGCGGCCATCGAGCAGCTCAGCGCCAACGCCATGAAGTTCGACGTCGCCGCGATGTTCCCGGCCGGCTCGGGCGAGGGCACGGAAGCGCTTCCGGCGATCTGGGAGAACATGGCCGACTTCGAGGCGAAGGTCGCGAAGTTCAAGGCCGACGTGGCCGGCGTCGCCGCCAACCCGCCGGCCGATCAGGCCGCCGTGGGTGCGGCTCTCGGCGTGATCGGCGGCAATTGCGGCGCCTGCCACCAGACCTATCGCGCCAAGAAGAGCTGAGGACAGCCTTCGAATGAGACTTGCCGGCAAGCTGGCCCTATCTGCAGCCGTCCTTGCCGGCGCGTCCGCGCTCGCCTTCTGGTGGCTCACCGCGCCCCGGGTTCTTCCGGCGGAAGTCGTCGCTGCCTTCCCGCCGGGCAACGCCGCCGAGGGCGAGCGCATCTTCTGGGCGGGCGGCTGCGCCTCCTGCCATGCGGCGCCGGGCGCCGAGGGCGAGGCTCGCCTGGCGCTTCCGGGCGGACTGCAGCTGAAGACCGGCTTCGGCGCCTTCATCGCGCCCAACATATCCTCCCACCCGACCGACGGCATCGGCGCCTGGAACATCGGCGAATTCGCCAATGCGATGCAGCGCGGCGTGTCGCCGGACGGACGGCACTATTACCCGGCCTTCCCCTACACCTCCTACGCGCGCATGACGCGCGACGACGTGGCCGACCTCTTCGCCTTCCTGAAGACGGTTCCGGCGGTCGAAGGCAGGGCGGAGCCGACGCGGCTCGGCTTTCCCTTCAACATCCGCCGCGGCATCGGCCTGTGGAAGCTGGTCAATCTCGATCCGGCACCGGTCGTCTCGATCGAAGGCGCCACGGCGGAGGTGCTGCGCGGCCAGTACCTCGTCGAGGGTCCCGGCCATTGCGGCGAATGCCACACGCCGCGCGACGTCTCCGGCGGACTGAAGACGGGCGAATGGCTGTCCGGCGCCGTGGCGGCCGAAGGCGAGGGGGTGGTTCCCAACATCACGCCCGACGGCCTGTCCTGGTCGGCCGCCGACATCGCCTATTACCTCGAAAGCGGCTTCACCCCCGATTTCGATTCGGTCGGCGGCTCGATGGTCGACGTGCAGAAGAACATGGCCATGCTGCCGGCCGAGGACCGGGCTGCGATCGCTGCCTACGTGAAGGCGATTCCCGGCCATCCGAACGGGTATCCGGCGCGGTAGGAAAAGGCACGGACAGATCAGTGGACTTGAGGTGGATCTGCGGAGGCGGGGAAAAAACGAGCGCCCGATAAGGGCACTTGCCGACCCTTCTCGAAACGGCATTCGCCCCCCGGGCTCCATTGTGGTAGATCTTTATGATGGAGACCGATTACCGATCCATCATCACCCAGGAGCCCGGAAAGCGGGGAGGGCGCGCCTGCATTCGCGGAATGCGCATCGCGGTCGCCGACATTCTCGGCTGGCTCGCCGTGGGGATGTCTGACGAGGAAATCCTAGCCGATTATCCGGACCTGACGCGTGAGGACATTCGCGCCGCGCTGGCCTATGCCGCGGATCGCGAAAGGCGGATCGTCACTGCGGCGTGACGCCGTCATCCTCGGGCTTGTCCCGAGGATCTGCCCCCGTTTGGAGGCTCCGCAGGGTCTGCCCGTAACGCCGGAATACCGGATATGCCCAGAGTTCCAGAGTCGACAGATCCTCGGGACAAGCCCGAGGATGACGTGTGGTCGATGTCGCAATTGCCAATCGGTCAGAACGAGCAAACGCGGACCGCTCATTCGCCGAGCGGTCAATGATCGGTGGCATCGTCGGACGGTCGCGGACCAAGCCGCGATCGCCGCCCGGTCAGTTCGCCGGCGGAACATCCGCCTTGTCCGCCATCTTCAGCGCGAAGGCGTAGGTGTAGGCGATTTCTTCCAGGCGCGAGAAGCGGCCCGACGCGCCGGCGTGGCCGGCTTCCATGTTGATGCGGAAGAGAACCGGGCTGTCGCCGGTCTTCAGCGCGCGCAGCTTCGCCACCCATTTGGCCGGCTCCCAGTAGGTGACGCGCGGGTCGGTCAGGCCCGAGACGGCGAGGATCGGCGGATAGTCCTTCGCGCCGACATTGTCGTAGGGCGAATAGCCGGCGATCGTCGCGTAGTCGGCCACCGATGCGATCGGATTGCCCCATTCGGGCCATTCCGGCGGGGTGAGCGGCAAAGTCTCGTCGAGCATCGTCGTCAAGACGTCGACGAATGGCACTTCCGCCACGATCGCGCCGAAGGCCTCCGGCGCCATGTTGGCGACGGCGCCCATGAGCATGCCGCCGGCCGAACCGCCCTGCGCGACGATGCGGTCGTGCGCGGTGAAGCCTTCGGCGACGAGGTGGCGGGCGACCGCGATGAAATCGTGGAAGGTGTTCGTCTTGCGCTCGCGCTTGCCCTCCTCGTACCAGGAGAAGCCCTTGTCCTTGCCGCCGCGGGTGTGGGCGATGGCGTAGACGAAGCCGCGGTCGGCGAGCGACAGGCAGTTGGTGTTGAAGGCGGCCGGGATGGCGATGCCGTAGGAGCCGTAGCCGTAGAGGAGGCAGGGCGCCGAGCCGTCGAGCGGCGTGTCGCGGTGGTAGAGCAGCGACACCGGCACGTGTTCGCCGTCATGCGACGGCGCCATCAGGCGGCGCGTCACGTAGTGGTCGGCGTCGTGGCCGGACGGCACCTCCTGCGTCTTCAGGAGCGTGCGGCTGCGCGTCGCCATGTCGTAGTCGTAGACCTGCGAGGGCGTCGTCATCGAGGAATAGGTGAAGCGGAAGACGGTGGTGTCGTATTCGAGCGAGCCGATCAGCCCGAGCGAATAGGCCTCCTCGTCGAAGAAAATCGAATGCTCGTCGCCGGTGGCGCGCTCGCGCACGACGATGCGCGGCAGGCCGTCCTTGCGCTCCAGCCGGATCAGGTGGTCGCGGAAGGCCATGACCGCGAGGATCAGCCGGCCGGGCTCGTGCGGCACGAGGTCGGTCCAGTTCTCGGGCCGCGGATCGGCGGCCGGCGCGGTCATGACCTTGAAGTCCTTGGCGCCATCGAGATTGGTCAGGATGAAGAAGACGTCGCCGCCTTCCTCGAGATCGTACTGCACGCCGAGCTCGCGCGGCCGCACGACGACCGGCTCGGCCGCCGGGTCGGCGGCGGGGATGAGCCGGTATTCGGACGTCTCGTGGTCGTTGATCGAGATCAGGATCCAGTCGTTCGTGCGGGTGCCGCCGACATTCATGAAGAAGCCGGCATCGGTCTCCTCGTAGACCAGCCGGTCGGCGGCCGCGTCGTCGCCGAGCGCGTGGAACAGGATTTTCGAAGGCCGGTGGTTGGCGTCGACATGGGTGTAGAAGAAGCCGTCGTTCGGTGCCGTCCAGACTCCGCCGCCGCCGGTGTCGCGCACGATGTCGGGCAGGTCGGCTCCCGAAGCGATGTCGCGGACCTTCAGGGTGTAGAATTCCGAGCCCTTGTCGTCATAGGCCCAGAGGAGGCGGGCATGGTCGCTCGAATGGTCGGTGCCGCCGATCCGGAAATAGGCCTTGCCCGAAGCCTCCGCGTCGCCGTCGAGCAGCATCTCCTCCGTCCCGCCGTCGCGCGGCGTACGGACGTAGCGCGGCTGCTCGCCGCCGATGACGTAGGCGGAACCGTAGGCGAAGGGGCCGTCCTTCATCGGCACGGAGGAATCATCCTCCTTGATGCGCCCCTTCATCTCGGCAAACAGCACCTTCCGCAGCGGCTCGAGATCGGCGAGCATCGCCTGCTGGTAGGCGTTTTCCGCATCGAGATGCGCCCGGATCGCCGGGTCGAGCACGGCCGGATCACGAAACACGTCCTGCCAGTTGTCCGCCCGGAGCCAGGCGTAGTCGTCGGTGCGGGTCACGCCGTGATGCGTGTCGTGCACCGGCCGCCTTTCGGCAGTCGGGGCGGGGATGGCGGGAAAGGAAATCGTCTTGGCCATGGGCGCGGCGCCTGCTTGAATGGGAAATGAACGGATCGGTGGGCGGCTGTTCACGTCAGCTATGTCATTCTCCGGGCCTGTTCAAATGCTTTGGGAGAGAAACGCCGATGAAACCGCAGCTTCGCCTCGCCTCCGCCTTCGCCGCCCTCGCCATGACCGCCGGCCTCGCCGCCAGCGCGCAGGCCTCCGTCTTCCATGCCTGGGAGGTCGCCAACGTCGCCTGGGGCGACGTGCTCAACGTGCGCAAGTATCCGGCGAGCACCTCGCAGATCCAGTCGGCCTATCCGAACGGGACGGTGCTGCAGATGACCGGCCGCTGCACCGGCGGGCTCAGCCTCGACGACGTCGCCGGCCAGCCCGACTGGAAAAAGGCGCAGGCCGTGCGCCATCGCTGGTGCGAGGTCTGGCATGATCCGGCCCAGAACGGCAGTTTCGCCACCGGCTGGGTCTACGGCAAGTACATCGTCCCGCACTGAAAGCTGCGCGGATGATCTCGTCCGTCCGGTCCGTGATCATCCGCGCCGGCGTGCCGCGCCGCGATGCGCGACCGAAGGCGTCGGCGCGGCGTGTTTCGGGACGGTTCCGCTTGCACAAATGTCGCGACCTTGCGGCAATTGCTTGCGGGGCCAAGACCGAGTCGCTATCTGTCCCCCGGCACGCACGACGTGACCCAAGCAATGGCGGGGACGGGACTTCTGGATGGCGGACGGATCGCAGTCGGTTACATTTCTTGCGCTGATCCTGCCGTTCCTGGCCGCCGCGATTGCCCCCGCGCTGACCCGCGTCTTCAAGCACAACGCGGCCTGGGTGCTGGCGCTGGCGCCGCTGTTCCTGGTCGTCCATTTCTTCGGTTATCTCGGCGACGTCGCCGACGGCAGGACGGTGACGGGCGGATATTCCTGGATCCCGAGCCTCGGCGTCGATTTCGCCTGGTTCATCGACGGTCTGTCGCTGACCTTCGCGCTGCTGATCTCCGGCATCGGCACGCTGATCGTCCTCTATGCCGGCGGCTACCTGAAGGGGCACGAGCAGCAGGGCCGCTTCTTCTCCTTCATCCTGATGTTCATGGGCGCCATGCAGGGCCTGGTCCTGTCGGACTCCTTCATGATGCTGTTCGTGTTCTGGGAACTGACCTCGATCACGTCCTTCCTGCTGATCGGCTTCGACCACGCCCGCGAGGCGTCGCGGCGCGCGGCAATCCAGGCGCTGGTCGTGACGGGGCTGGGTGGCCTGTCGCTGCTCGCGGGGCTGCTGGTGATCTGGGCCGCGACGGGGCAGGGAACGCTGTCGGGCCTGCTCGCCACAGGCGACGCGCTGCGAGCGGCGCCCTTCTACCTGCTGGCGCTCGTGCTGGTTCTCGGCGGTGCCTTCACCAAGTCGGCGCAGTTCCCGTTCCATTTCTGGCTGCCCAACGCCATGGAGGCGCCGACGCCCGTCTCGGCCTATCTCCACTCCGCCACCATGGTGAAGGCCGGCGTCTACCTGCTGATGCGCCTCAACCCGGTGCTGGGGGAGACTGTGTGGTGGGAGACGATCCTGCCGGTCTTCGGTGGCACGACGCTCATCGTCGGCACGCTGCTCGCCATCCGCCAGACCGATCTCAAGCTGATGCTGGCCTATACGACGGTCGCCTCGCTCGGCCTGCTGGTCATGCTGACCGGCTTCGGCTCCGAGATCGCGATCGAGGCGGCGGTGCTCTATCTGGTGGCGCATTCGATGTTCAAGGGCGCGCTGTTCATGGTGGCGGGCCTGATCGACCACGAGGCCGGCACCCGCGACGTGCGCCGCCTCGGCGGACTGCGTTCGGCCATGCCGATCACCTTCGCCGCCGCGCTTCTGGCCGCACTGTCGATGGGCGGGCTGCCGCCTTTCTTCGGCTTCCTCGCCAAGGAGGAGATCTATGCGGCGCTGAACTTCTCGGGCGGCTGGAACGGCGTCTTCACCGTCGTCGCCATCGTCGGCAATGCGCTGATGCTGGTGATCGGCTTCGCCGTGGCGCTGAAGCCCTTCCTCGGCGCGGCCGTCGAGACGCCCAAGCACGCGCATGAAGGGCCGGTGCTGCTCTGGCTCGGACCGCTGACGCTCGCCGTCGTCGGTCTCGTGGCGGCGGTCTTCTCCGGCGTCTCGCACCACTATGTGTCCGAGCCGATGGCGGCGGCCGTTGCCGGCGCACCGGTGGAGATCTACATTTCCGTCGTGCCGCATGCGAGCCTGGCGCTGCTGCTCTCGCTCGTCACCATCGCCCTCGGAATCGCCATCTACCTGCTGCTCGACCGGGCGCGCGACGCCATGGCCGGCGTGCTTGCCGCCATAGGCTGGGGTCCCGACCGCGGCTTCGACCAGGTCATCCGCGGCCTGATCCGGCTGGCCGATGCGGTGACGGGCGTCATCCAGAACGGCCGCCTCGAGGTCTACATGGTCGTGACCTTCGTCATGATCGCGATCGCGGTCTGGACGCCGATGCTGGTGTTCGACGAACTGCCTTCGATGCCGTCGGTCCCCGATCTCACCTTCTACGAATGGACGGTCTTCGCCATCGCCATCATCGGCCTCGGCGCGGTGGTGTATGCGGCCGACCGGCTGACGGCGATCGTGTCGCTGGGCATCCAGGGCTTCGCGGTGGCGCTGCTGTTCCTTCTGCTCGGCGCGCCGGACCTGTCGTTCACGCAGTTCATGGTAGAGACGCTGTCGGTCGTGATCCTGGCGCTCGTGATGACGCGGCTGCGGCTGCATCCGAGCGACCATCGCCCGACGCCGGAGAAACTGCTGGACATGACGATCGCCGGCGCCTGCGGGCTGGGCTTCGCGCTGCTCCTGCTGAAGGTGACGCAGATCCCCTTCGACGCCACGCTGTCGGAGTTCTTCAGCACCTATTCCTACGTGATCGCGCATGGCCGCAACATCGTCAACGTCATCATCGTCGACTTCCGCGGCCTCGACACGCTGGGCGAGATCGCGGTGGTGATGATCACGGGGCTCGCCATCCTCGCCCTGATCCGCATCCGGGTTCCCCGGACGTCCAAACAGCCGGAGGCGGCGTCCTGACATGCAGACCGTCATCTTCAGAACCGCGGCACCCTACCTCGCCAGCCTCATGGTGCTGTTCTCGGTCTTCGTGCTGCTGCGCGGCCACAACGAACCGGGCGGCGGCTTCATCGGCGGCCTGATCGCGGCTTCCGCCTTCGCGATCTACGGCATCGCCTGCGGCGTGGCGCCGGTGCGCCGGGCGATGTACTTCCACCCGATGGCGATCGCCGGCTTCGGCCTCTTCCTGTCGGCGGCGGCGGGACTGCTGTCGCTCGCGATGGGTGTACCGTTCCTGACGGGGCTGTGGACCAAGGTCTACCTGCCCGGCGTCACCATCGACCTCTCCTCGGTCATGTTCTTCGACTTCGGCGTCTACTTCGTCGTCGTCGGCGCGATCACCTCGATCGCGCTCGCTCTCGAGGAAAGGGAGGAGGACTGATGGAGACCGCGCTCACCGGGCTCGTCGGGCTGTTCTACGCCGTCTCGATCTACATGATGCTGTCGAAGCACATCATCCGCGTGCTGCTCGGCATCGCCATCTTCGGCAATGCCGTCAACATGACCATCTTCACCGCCGGCCGCGTGCTGCGGGAGGTTCCGCCGATCATCGCCGAAGGCAGGACCGCGCTCGACGGGGTGACGGCCAACCCGCTGCCGCAGGCGCTGATCCTCACCGCCATCGTCATCTCCTTCTCCTTCTTCGCCTTCCTTTTGGTGCTGGCCTACCGCGCCTATCAGGAGCTCGGCACCGACAACACCGACGAGATGCGCATCGCCGAGCCGGAGGGCGAAGGCCTTCCGCCCCTGGGATACTGAGGCAACCATGGCAGCCGAAACCTCCGTGCCGGTGGACACCAGCGCCGCCTTCGTCCTGGGCGTGACGAGCCTGATCGACTGGGCCGTGATCGCGCCGGTGGCGCTGCCGATCCTCGGCGGCGCGCTGCTCCTGATGGTGCGGCACCGGACGCGGCTGCATGCCGCGGTCGCCTTCGCCGTGCTAGCCGCGACCTTCGCCGCCTGTCTCGTCCTCCTGTGGCGGGTGATGGGCGAGGGGACGCAGGTGATGACGATGGGCCGCTGGCTGCCGCCCTACGGCATCACGTTCCAGGCCGACATGCTGGGCGCGGCCTTCGCCACCACCGCCACCTTCGCCACCACGGCGGCGGCCGTCTTCGCCCTGCGCGACATCAACGCCACCGGCCGGCGCTACGGCTTCTATCCGTTCCTGCTTTTGATGATCGCTGGCGTGAACGGCGCCTTCCTGACCGGCGACATCTTCAACCTCTACGTCTGGTTCGAGGTTTTCGTGATCTCGTCCTTCGGCCTCTTGATCCTGGGCTCGGAGCGGCGCCAGATCGACGGCGCCGTGAAGTATGCCGTGCTCAACCTGATCGCCACGACGGTGTTCCTGATAACCACCGGTTATCTCTACGGCGTCTTCGGCACGCTCAACATGGCCGACATCGCGCGCAAGGCCGATGGACTTCGCGAGAGCGGCCCGCTGATGACGATCGCCACGCTCTATCTGCTCGCCTTCGGCATGAAGGCGGCGGCGTTCCCGCTGAATTTCTGGCTGCCGGCGTCGTACCACACGCCGCGGATCGTCACGTCGGCGATGTTCGGCGGCCTGCTGACCAAGGTCGGCGTCTATGCGCTGCTGCGCACCTTCACCACGCTCTTTCCCGTCGAGCGCGCGGTGCTGTCGGACGTCATCGCGGTGGTGGCCGTCCTGACGATGGTGCTCGGCGTGCTCGGCGCGCTGGCGCAGACCGACATCAGGCGCACCATCGGCTTCGTCGTCATCTCCGGCATCGGCACCATGCTGGCCGGGCTGGCGATCGGCTCGCCGCTGGCGCTGTCGGGCACCGTGCTCTACGCCATCCACTCGATCCTGATCATGACCGCGCTCTACCTTCTCGCCGGCCTGATGCGCGAGGCGGGCGGCAGCTTCTCGCTGCATGAGCTCGGCGGGCTCTACCGGTCGCATCCGCTTCTGGCGGCCATGATGCTGGCCCTGATGCTGGCCGCGGCCGGCCTGCCGCCGCTGTCCGGGCTCTGGCCGAAGGTCATGCTGGTGAAGGCGGCGATCGAAGGCCAGGCGTGGTGGCTGACCGGCGCGATCCTGCTGTCGAGCGTGCTCACCACCATCGTGCTCGGCCGTGTCTTCGCCCTGTCGTTCTGGCGCCCGCAGCAGGCCCTGGCGACGCCGGCCGACACCCGGCCGATCGACCCGATTGCCGGCTATGGCACCGTGCTCGTGCTTCTCGTCCCCGCTGTCTGGATCGGCCTTTGGCCCGAGCCGTTCCTGCGCATCGCGGAAACGGCGGCGGCGGGCCTTGCCGACCCCGGATCCTACATCGGCTCGGTGTTTTCAGCGCAAGGTGGATCATGACGCTCTATCTCGCCAATATCATCCTCGCGCTGGCCTGGATGGTGATGACCGGTTCGGCCACCTTCGTCAATTTCCTGTTCGGCTATGCGCTCGGTGCCGGCGCGCTCTATTTGATCCGCGAGCAGGTGGGATCGCTGGGCTACTTCGCCCGTGCCCGCCGCGTGCTGTCGCTGGCGATCCTGTTCGTCTACGAGCTCGTCCTGTCCTCCTGGCGCGTCGCCGTGCTGGTGGTGACGCCCGACATGAAGCTCAAGCCCGGCATCTTCGCCTATCCGCTGAAGGTCGACCGCGACTTCGAGATCACCCTGCTCGCCAATCTGATCACGCTGACGCCGGGCACGCTGTCGGTCGACGTCTCGGACGACCGGCGATTCCTCTACATCCATGCGCTCGACTGCTCCGATCCCGACCAGGCGCGCATGGACATCGCCACCGGCTTCGAGCGCAAGATCATGGAGGCCTTCCGGTGAGCGGCAGCGAAACCTTCCTTGGCGGTGCGGTGACCGTCGCGCTCGGCCTGCTGTGCCTGTCCTTCCTGGTGACGGTCTACCGCGTCGTGCGCGGCCCAACGCTGCCCGACCGGATCGTGGCGCTGGACATGCTGGTCGCCGTCGCGCTCGGCTTCATCGCCGTCATCGGCATCCGCACCGGCATCACGCTCTACATCGACGTCGCCATCGCGCTCGGCCTCGTCGGCTTCCTGGCGACCGTGGCGTTCGCCCGCTTCGTGCTCAGCCGCGGCAGCTATCGCGAGAAGAACGCGGCCGAGGGCGAGACCGCGCCAAGCAACCCGGAGGTGAAGCTGTGACGCACGTCATCACCAACTACCTGACCGGAATCCTGATCGTGATCGGCGCCGCATTCGCCCTGGTTGCATCCGTGGGCCTGCTGCGGCTGCCGGAGTTCTACACCCGCATGCACGCGGCCTCGAAGGCCGGAACGCTGGGCGCCTGCGTCATGCTGATCGCCGTCGCCGTCTATACCGACGACACCGCCGTCGCCTCGCGCGCGCTCGCCGGCGTCATCTTCTTTCTTCTGACGGCGCCGATCTCGGCCCATCTTCTGGCGAAAGCCGCCTATGCCGCGGGCTATCCTCTCTGGGAAGGATCAGTCCACGACGAGATGCCGCCGCGTGCAGCACACAAAGACGAATGAACCGAATGTGGCCGGACCAGATGGCGCGCTGATCACGATACAAATCCTTCTGATAATATTTTTGGATGCTCTGGTTGTCTCGCGGCGGTTGCAGTTCAGATGGTTCACAAACCACTAAACCGATTTGTTACATTATTTTTTCGTAATTTTCCGAAAACAGAATTGACTTGAAGACTATGCGGGCTCATTTATCAGAACGAATGGCGAGTCGTGCAGCGACGTATTCGCGGTTCTCAAACGCAGCGGTGCTTAGAACGCCGACTTCAATCCACTAGCCAACTCACTGGGGCCTGACCGATATGGAAATTTCCGAGTCGAACCTGACTCAAGGCAACATGCTCATCGAGCTGACCGCCGACGTTGTTGCCGCTTATGTCAGCAACAATCCCGTTCCCGTTTCCGAACTGCCGAACCTGATCGCCGACATCCACGCCGCGCTCGGCCGGGTCGGCACGGCGACCGAAATGGCGCCTGCCGAGAAGCCCAAGCCCGCGGTCAGCCCGAAGAAGTCCGTCCATGACGACTTCATCATCTGTCTCGAGGACGGCAAGAAGTTCAAGTCGCTGAAGCGGCACCTGATGACCCATTACGGCCTCACGCCGGATCAGTATCGCGAGAAGTGGGGCCTCGACGCGACCTACCCGATGGTCGCACCGAACTATGCAGCAGCGCGTTCGCAGCTTGCCAAGAAGATGGGCCTCGGTCGCAAGCGCAAGACGGCGCGCTGACCTGACCTGACGGTTCTTTCCGGGTTTGACGGCGGCGCCTCCCGGTGCCGCCGTCTTTTCGTCTGCGCCCGGGGCGGGCGGGGTCGGCGCCGCCCGGCTTTTCGCCGTCGCCGAACTGGTCGAGCGCCTGTTTCAGCGCGATGTGCCGGTTGAGGTCGTAGCTCCAGTGGCGCGCCGCGCCGCGCAGACGCTCGCGCTCGATCAGGCGCTCGAGCCGCTGCCGCAGCGCCGCCCGCGCCTCGCCGGCCATTGCCAGCGCGGCCCCGATCTCGACGCCGGTCGTCAGGAAGAAGGCGGCGCGGATGGCGGCGTTCCTGGCTTCGAGCGCCTTGCGCTCGCGGTGGTTTCTCGCGTCTTCTGCAAATGTCGTTACGGGGGCCTCCGGTGCGTGAACTGGAGGCCGCATGATGGGTGCGGGTCACGGGGGTGGGGACAGAATCCCTGTGAAAAATCTGCAGCCACTTTAAATCTGGTCGAAGAATCAATGACGTAGAAGAAAAGTGCGGATTCAGGTGTTGCGCTTTTGTTCACACCTTGCGGGGCTGCCGCTATAAGAGGAACATATTCCTATCACCAGGGGGAAATGTTCCGTGCCATCGTCAAATGCCAGCCAGATCCTTCACAGACCCACTGTGGCACCACCCGGCCACCCGCCTCAGGAGAGGGAGCACCGACGCGCGCCGCTGTCGCCGCGATCGACGGAGCGGGCGGTGTTCGTGTGCGACTGCGTCATCGACATCACCGCGGCGCTGTTCAACGTCAGCGGCCGCGAACTGCGCCAGGCGGGACGGACCTCCACGAGCGTCTCGCGGGTGCGGCAGATCGCCATGTATGTGAGCCACGTGGTCATGGGGCTGTCGATGTCCGAGGTGGGACGCGGTTTCGCCCGCGAGCGCACCACGGTGCTGCATGCCTGCCACCTGATCGAGGACATGCGTGACGACGCCGACTTCGATGCCATCGTTGCCCTGACGGAGCGCGTCGCGGGCGCTGCACTCCGCGGCTTGGAGCACCGCCGATGAAACGCGCGACGGACAAGGTACGGCTTCGGATCCTGCGCTTCCTGGCGGGCGGCGATGCTTATGTCGAGGAGGCGACCCTGCGCGGGCGGGTCCGGCTTCGGTCGGAGCGCCTCGGCGCGATCCAGGTGGAGGGTTCGGCGCTGGAAACGATGGCCGCGGCGGGCCTCCTGCAGCGCGCGGGCAATGGCTTGCTCCAGCTCACGGAAACGGGCCGCGCTGCCTATGTCCGGTTTCGGGGCGCCGAGCGGCCCTTCCTGCTCCCGCATGGGGAGGTGGGGACCGCGATCGTGGAGACCGAGGAGGGACAGCAGGCGGTGGCGGTGAACCTGGCGGAATCGCCGCTGGCCAAGCTTTCCCGCCTCCGCGACCGGGATGGCCGGCGCTTTCTCGACGACGAGCTGTTTCACGCCGGAGAGCGCTTCCGCAGCGATTATGGCCGCGGCCTGCTGATGCCGCGGCTGGGCGTCAACTGGGCCGCACTGGGCGGTGGCGGATCGGGAGGTCGGGGGGGCAGTTCGGTGGACCTGACGGACTCGGCCCTGGCGGCGCGCGACCGCGTCGACCGCGCCATCGAGGCGGTCGGCCCCGAGCTTGGCGGCCTGCTGGTCGACGTCTGCTGCTTCCTGAAAGGCCTGGAGACGGTGGAACTGGAGCGCGGATGGCCGGTGCGCTCGGCCAAGGTGATGCTCCGCGCCGCGCTGTCGGCGCTCGCCCGCCACTATGAGCCCCAGCCGAGGCGCCAGGCCGGCCGCATCCTCCACTGGGGCGCCAGGGACTACCGGCCGAAGACCGCGCGGACCTGACGCAGGCAACGGGGATCGCTATTCGTCGGGACCGTGCCGCCGGCACCTTGCGATCCCGCCTGTCTCCCGGAACCGGTCCGCCCGCTCCGGGAGACAGGCCCGGGACGGCGGCCGGCCTCAGGCGGGGTCGGCCAGCGCCATGCGGGCATCGTGGCGGATGCGCTTGACCATCGACCGCAGACCGTTGGAGCGCTGCGGCGTCAGGTGCTCGTCGAGCCCGAGCCCTGCCAGCACGCCCTCGGCGTCGGTGGCGACGATGTCGCTGGCCTTGCGGCCGGAATAGAGGGCCAGCATCAGCGCCACGAGGCCGCGCACGATGTGGGCATCGGAATCGCCGGTGAACTCGACGACCGGATCGTCGCCGCTGCCGCGCCGCGTCGTCAGCCAGACCTGGCTGACGCAGCCGGGCACCCGGTTCTCCTCGGTGCGGTCGCTCTCGGGGAAGGGCGGCAGGTCGCGACCGAGGTCGATCACGTAGCGGTAGCGGTCCTCCCAGTCGTCGATGAAGGCGAAGTCGTCGATGATGGACTGGATGTCGGCGGCCATGATGTGTCTTCGTCCCTGTTGATCCGCATATAGAGCGGAAAGCGGGACTGTTGAACCGCTCGGCCGACGATTTCGAACCTTTGCATCGAATGGAAAAAACGCCGCATGCACGAGGCCCATGCATGCGGCGCGCCATTGTCATGGCAGTCGATCAGAGTTTAGCCGGCCGCCTCCGGGCAGCAGGCCGGCAAGCGGCGTCACTGTGCGGGCTTGACCCCGCCGGTTGTGATGGAATCGCTTTCGACGGGCTCGTCTTCGAGCATCTGGTAGGCCATGCGGGCGCTCTCGCGCGCCCTGACGCCGATGGTGGCCAGGGCGGCGCGGCCGGTCTCGCAGACCTGCGGTTCGCGCTCGCACATGCCGCTGACGTCGCCGATCGCATCGCGCGCCGCCACCAGCGCCGCAAGCGGGCTGACCGTATCGGTACCCTCTTCCGGCGCGATCGGCAGGAACAGGAGAACCAGTGAAAACCAGAAGCTCGTCCGGATCAGGAAACCCATCGCCTCACGTCCCGTCATTCCCTGGCCCGCACCGTCAGGCCGCAGGCTCTTCCTGCCTTCCTATATCGCACGCCCCAACGTCCGATTGCAGCGCGCGGCGAAGTTTTCCTCAAATTGAATGCAAATCCGAGCGATCGGGCAGTGCTTTCCATTCGATGCAAATCCGCGGCATCGCGTGAACCGCGTCTTTACCAGCCATCCTGCTGGAATTGCAGGAAAACCACTCCCTGCGGCCGCCCGGCGCGGACCCGTTTCGCCTCGGCCCGCGGATACCGTTCGTTAACCATCAACCGAAGCTTGCGGAGGCGGGTTGGAGCCGTGGCCGTTTTCCACCGTTTCCGGAGCCTCGGTCACGCCCTGCCTTATTCATTCATTAAACCGGGAATGCGAGGTTCTGGGGGAACGAAGATCCGTCGAACGGACGTCAGTGAGCGCGTGGTGTTGAGTAAGCTTCCGACAGGAACGAGCGAAGGGTATTCGCGGCTTGGACAGGCCTGCGCCCGGCTCGTGCATCCGTCGATCGCCGATGCCGGCGAGCGCGAGCGGCAGCGGCGCCTGGTTGCGGTCGCTCTCGCGGGACCCATCCTCATGGGCGGCGCCTTCGCGCAGGTGCTGTTTCCCGGCACCGATCTCGCCGTCGCGCTCGCCGCCATCTGCATCGTCTTCGTCGTCGGCTGGACGGCCGCTGTCACCGTCGCCCAGACCGGATCGCGCGCCATCGCCGCGCCGCTGCTGCTTGCCTGCGCCACCGCGCCGGTGGCCATGACCATCCATCTCGCCGGTGGCGTCGCCTCGCCGCTCTTCCTCGCCTGGCTGCCGCTGGTTCTCGAGCCGTGGTTTGCGCTGCGCAGCCGTGCAGCGCTGCGTGCCGGGCTCGCCGCCATGGCCGCCGCGGTGACCGGCGCGGTCGTGCTGTCGCTGCTTCTTCCCGAAACCGTCCAGCCCGCGACCGGCGCGCACTGGCTGCTGCCGATCGCCTACGGCATGACGCTGTGGCTGCGCCGCGCGGCCTTCTCGGCCGACGTCGAGGCCGTGCCTGCCGAAGCGCCGCTGGCGTCCGTCGAGACGCTGATGCCGGCGGTGACGCTGCGGCTGGCGCGCGGCGGCGAGGTCGTCGACTGCACCGACAGCGCCCGGTCGCTGCTCCGGCTCGAGCCCGAATTCCTGTTCGGCTCCGGCCTCATGGATCGCATCCACGTCTCCGACCGGATCGCCTGGTTGACGGCGCTGGCCGACCTGCGCGACGGCGTCGAGCATCGCCACGTCGAACTGCGGCTGCGCCTGCCTGCCGACGGTCAGCGCCGCGACGGCGGCTACCGCGCCTTCGCGCTCGACCTGATGGGGCAGGGCGCTGCCGATGCCGGCTTCGTGGCGATCCTGCGCGACAATGCAGAACTGGCCGGCCTGCGCGAGGCGCTGGCGGAAGCCAACCGCCGCGCCGAACTGGGCAAGGCGCGCTTCCTCGCCACGGTCAGCCACGAACTGCGCACCCCGCTGAACGCCATCATCGGCTTCTCCGACATGCTGGAGAGCGGCATGGCCGGTCCGCTGGCCAACGACCGGCAGCGCGACTATGTCGGGCTGGTGCGCGAATCGGGCGAGCATCTGCTGGCGATCGTCAACTCGATCCTCGACGTGGCGCGCATCGAGTCCGGCACCTATCCGATCCTGCCTGAGAACTTCCGCTTCGCCGACGCGGTCGAGACCTCGCTGTCGATGGTCTCCTGCCAGGCCAAGGCCAAGGGCGTGACGCTGGAGCGGGTGCTCGACGCGGCGTCCGGCGACCTTTTCGCCGACCGGCGCGCCATCCAGCAGATCCTGATCAACCTCCTGTCCAATGCCGTGAAGTTCACGCCGCAGGGCGGCCGCGTGACCGTGACCGCCACCCGGGACCCGCGCCGCGTGACGCTGTCGGTCGCCGATACCGGCATCGGCATCAGCGCCGAAGACCTCTCCCGCATCGGCCGCCCCTTCGTGCAGGTTCTCAACGACTACACCCGGCAGTACGAGGGCACCGGCCTCGGCCTGTCGCTGGTCAAGGGCCTCGTCGAGCTGCAGGACGGCTCGTTGACCATCGACAGCGCGCCGGGCGAGGGGACGCTCGTCACCGTCACGCTGCCGATCCGCACGCCGCCGAGACATCAGGACCTGTTCGATGCCGAAATCGTCGCCATCCCGCCAGCCGCAAAGCCGAGGACGTCAGCCGATGAAGCGATCCGGCAATCAGCGTGAACCGTCTCCGATCGCCGGCCTGATCGGTGGCGCCGCCGCGGCATCCGGCGCGGCGATCGCGGAGAATCCGGTCCTCGTCGGCTCCTCCACCGCCTTCCTGGTGGTGCTGTTCTACGTTTCGGCCAATGCGCTGTGGAACCAGCCCTACCGCCACCCCGGCCCGCTGATGGAGACCCGCTTCGTCGTCGAGCGCCCGGCCACAATGCCGGCGCCGCTGCCGGTCGCACGCCCCGAACCGGTGATGCAGCCGCCCTCGGCGGAAGTGACGAACTCGGTTCCGCCGGTGCAGGAACAGCCCGCGGCGGCCCCCGCAGCACCTTCTCCGGTGCAGGAGCGCACCATGCGCGTCCAGATCGCGCTGGAGGGCCTCGGCCTCTACCGCGGCACCGTGGACGGGCTGATGGGTCCGCAGACCCGCGCCGCCATCGCCGGCTACCAGAAGACGCTGGGCATGGAGGGAACGGGCGAGATCGACGACCGGCTGCTCGACGCGCTGGGCATCGGCGGCGACCGCGCACCGCATCGCGCCGCACCCGAAGCGCAAGCGCCCGCGCCTGCGCCGGCCGCCACCGTGCCGGAGCAGGCCTATGCCGCCGTTCCGGTCGCCGCGCCGCTGCCGCGTCCGCGCGATGCGGCCGCCGCGACCGAGATGCTGCAGGAGGTGCGCGCAGCCGCCGCCGTCCAGACCGACGTGGTGCGGGTGCAGGCCGGCCTGCGCGCCTTCGGCAACGAAGGGATCGAGATCGACGGGGTGATGGGCGAGAAGACCCGCGCCGCCATCCGCGAGTTCCAGTCGCTGTTCCGCCTGCCGGTGACCGGCGAGCCGGACGACCGGCTTCTGGCAAAGATGCAGGAAATCGGCCTGACGAACTGAAGGCATGAGCCCCGCCGGCCGCAGGAGCGGATCGGCGCGGTCGGCGAAGCATTCGCGGATTTGCAGGCGGCCCTCTCGTGACGGGAGACAGGCCGCAGGAAGTGCAGCCGCGGTCGAAAGACCTGTCGCCCCGACATAATTCCAGCGGAATTGCCGCCATTTCTTGCCCGCGGCCGGCCTGTACCGGCAGGTTGACAGGAAGCGCGCGGCCGACGTCTATTCGACGCCATTCGCGTCGGGAGCGAAGTCATCTCATGCTGCGCATGCTTGTACCTCTGCTGGCGATATTCGCCGTCCTGGCCCAGGTCCCTGCCCAGGCGCAGTCCAGCGCCTGCCGGATGCCGTCGGCCGATACACCGCCGTTCGAGATCCTCACCGACACGCCGACCAGCGGCGCGCCGCTGACCATTGCCTGGTCCGATCCCTGGGCTGCGCCCGATGCGTGCCCCGGCGCGCGCTATCTGGTGCTTTCGATGCCGCGCGAGGTGCGGTTCGAGGGCAGCGGCTTCCTGGCGCAGGAGCCGGGCGCTCCGGCACCTTTCGGGCTCGACTTCGCCGCCGACCGCATGCGCGTCTTCATCCCGCTGCACGATGCCGACCACGGAGCGGGAAAGCTCGACATCCTGCCCTACATGACGGGTGGCTTCACCCTCGACTGGGCGCTCGCCTATGTTCCCGTGTTCCTGAAATGGGCCGGCGAGCCGACGATCGCCGCCGGCGATCCGCTGGTGCTGGAGCTTGCGGCCGGGCGCCCGCGCATCATCGTCCAGGACCCGTTCGACGTCGAGGAGCCGAAGGAGACCATCCTGTCGAACGACGGGCGGTTTCTGCTCGAGGTGCGGGCCGAATCGTTTCGCGTGCTGAACGCGCAGACCGGCGCGCTCGTCCATGCGGGGCCGGGCTTCGAGCCGAACTTCTCGCCCGGCTCGCGCTACGTCCATGCGGTCGGCCCGACGATCGAGCTGGAGGAGGGAGTTTCGCATCTGCGCAGCGACCTCATCGTCGTCGATCTCTATGCCGAGCGCCCGGTGCTCGAACTCGACGGCGGCGGCGGATCGCGCAGCGGCTTCGTCCACGCGCTGCACTGGGCCTGGAACGACAGCCTGCTGTTCGTCGGCCATGTCGGTGCGGGCGCGGTGACCTTCAAGCAGATGCTGCACGACGACCGCGAGCCCTTCGCCAATGCCCATGGCTGCGGCGCCTGCACCTTCCAGAACGGCGGCGTCGCGGAACTGCGGGCGGCCGACGGTGCCATGAAGCTCGGCCACGGCCCGACCGGCGACACATACGACCTCGTCGACCTCGTCGATCCCTCCCGGCATCAGCGCTATGATTTCGACGCCGACGGCCCGCCCGCGGTGCCGGGCTTCGGGCTCGACGGTGCGGCGCTGGTCGAGACGCTGGACCTCGCGGCGTCGGAAGCCCGCAGCTGGGTGCTGTTCAATCCTGAAGACGACGAGCCGCGCGAGGTGGTCGCCAGCCACCGCATCCAGGACCGGGCGGGATCGGGTCCGACCCTGGCGCTGGTCGACGACGGCAGCGGCCTGACCCGCGGCGCCATGGCGCTGTCGAAGACCGTCGGCATCGGCGCGCAGCGCCGCGCGCTGGTGCGTCTGGCCGAATTCGGCGTGGTGCTGCGCCAGCCGCCGCGGCTGGTGCCGGCGCTGACGGACGAGCAGTACGACGCGCTGGACCTGCCGGAAGACGATCCGTCCTGGGACGAGCTGGACTATTACGACGAGGACGGCGAGCCCATCATGGAAAACCTGCGGGCGCTCGCCGCCCGGCCGCAGAACTGCTGGGCGGCCATGCCCGCCATGGTGGCGCGCCGGCTGACGCTGGACGAGGCGCGCACGCTCTGCGCCCGCGAGGCGACCGCGCTGCTGGAGGAGCGGCTCGACAACTGCATCGACACCGAGGCCTATGTCTGGACGCTGGCCGCTGCCGACGGCGTGTCGATCGTCTACCAGCGCGTCTGCCGCCTGGGCTCCTCGTCGGCGGCCTACGGGCTGGTCACGTTCCTGCGCCACGACCGCGACGGACAGCGTGCCGAACTCCTGTCGGGGCATCCGTACCTGTTCCTCACCGACGACGCCTTCGACGACGAGGCGGGCGACGCCGAGCCGGCGTTGAAGGGCAGCCTGCCGCTCTTTGCCGAGGCGCCGCTCATCGTCCAGGCGCTTGCGTCCAACCGGCTGGCGATCGCCGGCCGCGACCGGCGCATCCTCGTTGTTGATCCCGCGACGATGGACGTGGTCACCACCATCCGCTCGCCCTCCTCGGCCGAGGACATCGACCTGATCGGCCTGCTCGAGGATGGCGCGCACGTGCTGCAGCTCGACCGCGACGGCCGCTTCTACGTCTATGCGCTCGCCGACGGCGCGCAGACGCTGTCGGGCCTCTATGTCGACGACGAGCTGGTGGTGATGGATCCCGACCTGCGCTACCAGGCGACGCCCGAGGGCGCACGCTACGTCCAGGTCAAGTTTCCCGGCGACCCGGTGCTCTATTCTTTGCAGAACCTGGCCGCGCCGCTGCAGACCGACCGCCTGGTCGAGGCGCGTCTCGGGCGGCGGGCAGCCCTCGCAGCGCCGCCGGCCATCGGCCGGCCGCCGCAGGTGGAACTGGTGTCGCAGGAGGGAAGCCGCGCCCGCCTGCGCCTCTCTGCCGCGGGCGGGCTCGCCGGCCTGTCCGTCTTCCGCGACGGCATGCGGATCGCGCAGACGCCGCTCTCGGGCGACCGCGCCGAACTGGACGTCGACCTGCCGGCGCTGCCCGAGACGCGCTGGTTCGCCCTTCAGGCAAGCGACCGCCAGGGCCTCTCCAGCCGGACCGTGACACTGCCGCGCGCAGCCGCCTCGGCCAGCCCGGCAACGACCCCGGCAGCCGGCCCGGCGACCGGGCGCCTGTTCGTGCTTGCGGTCGGCACCGACCGCTTCGACGATCCCGGCATCTCGCCGCTCCGCTTCGCCGTGGCCGACGCGCAGGCCTTCGCCGCGGCGTTCGACAAGCCCGGCCGCTATGGCGACGTCGCGGTCGAGGTGCTGGCCGACGATCCCGACCTGGCGACCGCGCTGGCTGCGCGGCTCGATGCCGTCGCCGCGCGGATGCAGCCGCAGGACACGCTGTTCCTGCACATCGCCGGCCACGGCCTGACCGACGAGACCGGCCGGCTGTACCTCGCGCACCGGACAACGCGCGTCGCCGACCTGGCGGCGACCGCGCTGTCCTTCGACGCGCTCGCCGACCGGCTGGCGGCGCTGCCCGGCCGCGTCATGGTGTTCCTCGACGCCTGCCATTCGGGTGCGGCCGGCGCTCCGAGCAACGACGACGCCGTGGACGCGCTGCTGCGCAAGGACCGGCCGATCGCCGTGCTCGCCGCCTCGAAGGGCCGCCAGTTCAGCTACGAAAGTGCGGTCCTGCGCGGCGGTGCCTTCACCGGCGCCGTGGTCGCCGCTCTTGCCCGCCCCGACAGCGACCTCGACGGCAACGGCGTCGTCGAACTGGACGAGCTCTATGCGCAGGTGAAGGCCGACGTGGTGCGGGCGACCGACGCCAAGCAGACGCCCTGGATCGCCCAGTCGGGCTTCGTGGGGCCGGTGCCGCTGTATTGAGGGGAAGGCGGGGCGGCGCTGCTGCCTTGTCGTACCGCAGCGCGGCACGTGGAGATGGATGATGCGCCTTCGGTGCGTCATCAGGCAGAGCGAGCCGCAAGCAGGACTTTTTGCGTCAGTCGAACAGCTCGGCGTGCGAGCCCAGCCGCGTCAGCGTCAGCGTTTCCGGCGTGGATTTGGCGTAGATCAGTACCAGATCGGGTCTGACATGGCAGTCCCGGAAGCCTGACCATGGGCCTGAGAGACCATGATCCCGCAAGCGCTCGGGGAGCGGCTCGTCCCTGAGAAGCAGTTCAATGACCGGGACGAGCATGTCGTCCAGTCGCGGATTTGACTTCTTCTCGCGCTTGAAGTCGCGCTTGAACTGGTTGGTCCGCTCGATCCTGCGCATCATCTTGCCTCCCCTTCGGTCGAAGGAGAGATTTCGACGATCGGTTTGTCATCGACGATATCAGTCTATTTGAAGGATCTGTGTCAATCAGTCGGTCGCGCGGATTCGGGGGCGTCTGACTTCGGAGTGATTTCAGCTCTCGTAGTTCTTCTCTCTGGCAGAGGAGGCGGTTCAGGAGCTTGACCGAAGAGGCAGGACGCATCATATCCGGTGTAGCTACAATGTAGCCCAAAACGAACGTGAGTGTGCCGATGTCCGCTGCTGAAGTCGTCCGCGCCAGGATTGATCCGGACCTGAAGAGGGAAGCGACCGCCGTTCTCGCCGGCATGGGTCTGTCCGTTTCCGATGCCATTCGCATGATGCTCGTGCGTGTCGCCGCCGAGGGAGCGCTTCCCTTCGAGGTCAAGACTCCCAACCGCGAGACGAAAGCGGCGATGCGCGCCACAGAAGAGGGCGACGTAAAGCGGTTCGACACGCTCGGCGACTTGCTGGCCGACCTCAACGACGACTGAAGACCCGACCACGCGCATCGACTGATTTCGGGACGAACGCACGGCGGCTTCGAGCTTTGTGCAGCCAGAGCAGATGATCGGCGCGCTGCGAGGTCCTCCCGCGTCATGTTCGACGCGAACCACGCCATCGGGCCTGTCACAGTGTGGTAACACAGCTTCACTAGGCGGGGCCGAGTTTCCCCGGTTCCAAGGAGCACGCGATGAAGACGATTCTGAAGGCTTTCGTGGCAGGCGCGGCCCTGCTCGGCGCGGCGACCGGCGCCCTGGCGCTCGAAGGCAGCCTGACCCTCTACACCAGCCAGCCGAACAACGACGCCCAGCAGACCATCGACGCCTTCATGGCCAGGCACCCGGACGTGAAGGTCACCTTCGTGCGCGACGGCACGACGAAGCTGATGGCGCGGCTGCAGGCCGAGCTGGAAGCCGGTGCCTCGCCGGCCGACCTGCTCCTGATCGCCGACAGCGTGACGATGGAAGACATGGCTAAAGCCGGCCGGCTGATGGCCTATCCGCAGGCCGACGTATCGGCCTACGACCCGGCGATCCAGGATCCGGAGCGGATGTGGTTTCCCACCAAGCTGATCACCACCGGCATCGTCTACAACACCAGCGCCCCGATGAAGCCGACGTCCTGGAGCGATCTCCTGAAGGAGGAGGCCAAGGGCCAGGTGGCGATGCCGTCGCCGCTGACCTCGGGCGCGGCGCTGATCCACACGCAGGCGATCGTCGCCAACCTGGAACAGGGCTGGGACTATTACGAGCAGCTGGCCGCCAACGGCGCGCAGGCGTCGGGCGGCAATGGCGGCGTGCTGCAGGCCGTTGCCGGCGGCGAGAAGCTCTACGGCATGATCGTGGAGTTCCTGCCGATCCGCGAGAAGGCCAAGGGCGCGCCGGTGGAGTTCGTCTTCCCGGCCGAGGGCGTCTCGGCGATTTCCGAGCCGGTCGCCATCATGGCCGGCACAAAGAATGCCGAGGCCGCAAAGGCGTTCGTCGACTTCCTCGTCTCGCGCGAGGGCCAGGAGATGGCCGCTGCGCAGGGCTACATGCCGGCGCATCCCGACGTTGCCGCCCCGGCGGGCTTCCCCGCGCTGGCCGACATCGAGATCCTGCCGCTCGATCCGGCGAAGGCTCTCGAGACGGCCGAAGCCGACAAGGCGACCTTCGCCGGCATGTTCGGCCAGAACTGATCCCGGGGCCGCCGCGCGTCAGACCAACGTGACATTTCGACCTTTCGCGTCCCGCCGTGCCACGTCCTCCGGCGAGGCGCGCCTCTGGTCCGACAACGAGGGCGGCTTCATGGCCGCCCTCGTCGTCGTCGCGGTCCTCGTCTTCTGCCTGCTGCCGGTCGTCCAGCTCGTCTCGGTCGGCGCAAGCGTCGTCCGGGAAGACCCGGCTGCCGCAATCGGTCTTCTCACCGGACCTTCGGTCACCCGGGCGACCGTGAACAGCCTGATCATCGCGGCAGGCTCGACGGCGCTTGCGGTGGTGCTCGGCGGCCTGGTGGCGCTGGTGCTGGCGACGATGGCGCTGCCGACGCGGCGCGCGCTGGCCTTCCTGTTCGTGCTCTCGCTGATGGTCGCGCCGCAGGTCTCGGCGCTCGCCTTCAAGACGCTGGCCGGCCCGTCCTCGCCGATCCTCAATGCCGTGGGGCTCGCCCCGCCGCCCGGCACCGCCAATCCGATGCTGGGCTTTGCCGGCGTCATCCTCGTCATGGGCCTGCACCACGCGCCGCTCGTCGCCATCATCCTGGCGTCGGGCCTCGTGCGCGTGCCCCAGGCGCTGATCGAGGCGGCAAGGCTCGACGGCGCCCGGCCGCTGGCGATCGTCGGCCAGGTGATCCTGCCCGTCATCCGGCTCAACATCCTGTCGGCCGTGCTGCTCGCTTTCGTGGCCGGCGTCGGCAATTTCGGCATTCCGGCGCTGCTCGGCCTGCCGGTCGGCGTCACCACGCTGCCGACCACCGTCTACCGGCAGCTGGCGAGCTTCGGCCGCGGCGCCATCAACGACGCCGCGCTGGTCTCGCTGCTGATCGCGCTGATCGCCGGCGTGGCCGTCGTGGCCTCGACCGTCGCGACCGCGCGGCGCGCCGTGCGCACCGACATGGAGCGCGGCCTGGAACCCTTCGTCCATCGCCGCGCGATCACGCTGCCCGCAGAGGCGCTGCTGTGGCTCGTCTTCGCCGCGACCATCCTCCTGCCGCTGGCCTCGCTCGTCGCCAAGTCGCTGGTGCCCGCCTATGGCGTGACGCTGACCTGGGAGACGCTGACCTTTGCGCAGTACACCGAGACGATGTGGGGCCAGGCGCTGATCCGCCGCGCCTTCGCCAATTCGCTGACCTATGCCGGCGGCGCCGCGCTGATCCTGGCGGTGCTGTCGCTGCTCGCAGCCTACGCGCTCGACCGGCGGCTGGCCTTCGCGCGCATGGTGATCCTGCCGGTGGTGGAGATGCCCTATGCGCTGCCCGGCGTCGTCGTGGCCATTGCCTGCATCCTGCTCTTCGTCAACCCGCTGCCACTGGTGGGCGTCTCGATCTATGGCACCGCCTGGATCATCCTCTTTGCCTATCTCGCCTCCTTCCTCGCCATCGCGCTGAAGCCGGTGCTGGCGGCGGTCGCCTCGCTGGAGCGTGATGTGGAGGAAGCGGCGCTGATGGACGGTGCGGGCATCGCCAAGCGCATCGCCACCATCATCCTGCCGATCGTCCTGCCCTCGGTGGTGGCCGGCGGCCTGATGGTGTTCCTGCTCGCCTTCAACGAACTCACCATCTCGGCCCTGCTCTGGTCGGCGGGCACGGAGACGCTGGGCGTGGCGCTGCTCAACCTCGAGGATGCCGGCCTCGGCGCGGAATCGGCCGCGCTCGCCGTGGTCGCGACCGCCGTCATCGCCGCGCTGATGCTGCTGCTGGAAGCGACGAGCAGATACTTTCCGGAAAACGCACTGCCGTGGCGGCAGCTGTGTGGCGGGAAGGATGGCGGATAGGGGAGGGGACGAGGGTTGCGTGTGCCCGCGGCGCGGGACCGGAGCTTCCCTCGGACGGTTCGCGACATCCCGGGGTCGAAACGCTTGCCGGCCGCCCGCATTCGCCACTGCGGATGCCTGCACGGGGCGGCCGTGCGACGTGCGACGTTCTGAGGCGGTGACGTTCGGGAACGGTGCCCCATATCCATGTCATGCACACGCTCACCATCTGGTTCGACGGTTCCTGCCCGCTCTGCACGCGCGAGATCAGGCTGATGAAGCGCCTCGACCGCCGGGGTGCGATCGAGTTCATAGACGTCGCGGCATCCGACGCCGTCGACTGCCCCGTCGACCGCGGCGAACTGCTCGCCCGGTTTCACGCTCGCGAGAACGGCGTGCTGCTGTCGGGTGCCGGGGCCTTCGCGGCCATGTGGCGGGCGATCCCGCTTTTGCGTCCCATCGGCCTTCTGGCACGCATCCCGCTGGTGCTGGCCCTCATGGAGCGGTGTTACGTGGCCTTCCTGCGCGTTCGACCGAGGCTGCAGCGCCTGGCCCGCTCGCCGGAGGCTGCATGATGCGCAGGGGCGAACCGGTCGGTCCCGGCCAGGAAAGCGTGTGGGCCTATCCTCGCCCGGCCATCGCCGAGCCGAGCCCCTGCCACATCGTCATCGAGCATGGCGGGCGACGGATCGCCGACACCCGGTCGGCCGTGCGGACGCTCGAGACCAGCCACCCGCCATCCTACTACATCCCGCCGGCCGACATCGCGCCCGGCGTGCTTCGCAGGGCGGAAGGAACCTCGCTCTGCGAGTGGAAGGGCGCCGCCGTCTACTGGGACGTGGTGGCGGGAGACATCGTGCTGCCGAGGGTCGGCTGGAGCTACCCCAGCCCGACGCCGGCCTTTGCGCTCCTGCGCGACCACGTCGCCTTCTATGCCGGGCCGTTCGACCGGTGCAGCGTGGACGGCGAGACGGTGACGCCCCAGGCCGGCCGTTTCTACGGCGGATGGATCACCAGCCGGGTCGTCGGCCCGTTCAAGGGCGGGCCTGGGACCATGGGATGGTGACCCGATGACGGTCGAGCGTCGTCGCCGGGGATCCTCCGCTCATCCGGTGCGGGACGCATGACCATGGCGATGCGTCTGGAACGGGCGGTCGTCGTCGGTGCGTCCGGCGGCATCGGCGGCGCGCTTGCGGTGGCGCTGGCCGACCGCGGCACCAGGGTCCATGCCCTGTCGCGCCGCGGCGTGGCGGCGGATGCGCGGCTTGCGGCCGGGATCATCGACATCGAGGACGAGACCAGCATCGCCGATGCGGCTGCGGCCCTGCGCGCCGAGGGGCCGCTCGACCTCGTGCTCGTCGCGACCGGGCTGCTGCACGCCGACAGGATCGCGCCCGAGAAGAGCCATCGCCAGCTCTCGGCCGCATCGTTCGAGCGGTATTTCGCGATCAATGCGACCGGGCCGGCGCTGGTCGCCAAGCACTTCCTGCCGCTTCTGCGCAGCGACCGCCCATCCGTGTTCGCCGCCCTGTCCGCCAGGGTCGGGAGCATCGGCGACAATCGGCTGGGCGGCTGGTACGGCTACCGCGCCTCGAAGGCGGCGCTCAACATGATCGTGAAGACGCTCGCCGTCGAACTGGCGCGGACTCATCCGCAGGCCGCCTGCGTCGCGCTGCATCCCGGCACCGTCGCGACCGACCTCAGCCAGCCGTTCCTCCGAGGCGTGCCGGCCGACAGGCGCTTTTTGCCCGACATCGCGGCAAAGCACCTGCTCGACGTCATCGCCGACCTGAGTGCGGCGGAAAGCGGCAGCATCCTGGCCTGGGACGGGTCCAGGATAACGCCGTAGCGGATCGCTCTTTCGGTCGCCGCCTTCCCCCATCCCCGCCCGCCCGCTACAACGGCCTCGACCCTTCCACGCGAGCCAGACCTGCCGTGCCACGCCTGACCTCCGATTTCTTCGTCTCCGCGCTGACGCGCCGCGTGTTCAACGCAGGCGGGTTCGCGGCGGTGATGCGCAAGGGGGCGGCGGAGGCGGGGGCGGTGTTCCTGGTGTTTCGCGGGCGCGACGGGCTCGGCCAGCTGGTCGGCCCGGCGCCGCAGTCGGGCTATGGCGAGGAGGGTGGTTCGGGCCGTCGGTTTTCGGTCGTGGCCGAGGGGCTGGACGACGAGGCGCTGGCGAGGCGCATCGAGCGCGAGGCGCGGTTCGACGGCGACGTCTGGTTCGTGGAACTGGACACGGCGACGCCCGCCGAAGAGCTGGTGGAAATCGTGGCGGCCTGAGGCCTTTGGACGGGCCGGGGCCGACGCCCGGGAAAGAGAGACGTCGGGTTGCGTCATTCCCGAGGAATGTGCAGAACTCTCGGCACTTCTTCCAACGCTCTCGGTTTGCTCTCATCCTCCCGCCGCTGCGCGGCGCGAGGCAGCACCCCCTCTCCGTCATCGCTTCGCGACGACACCTCTCCCCCTGCCCGGGGGAGAGGATACCAAGCTGGATGGGTGTCGCGGCGCTCGTGTTGGTGACGACAAGCGGCGAGCCTTCCTGTCCGACGACGCCAAAGTCCGCGTGAAGGAATCCGCCCGGCCGCAGCGTTGCCGCCCGTCCGCTCCTCGGGCAGGGGCGGCGTCGATGCGCCGTGCATGAACCGGATCGGGTGCCCGGGCCGCGCCTACGACGCCCTGATGTCGCCGCGCGGCGGGAGCGGGTGGATGGAGGCCTGGCCGGTGGCGCGGGAGGGGGTCGAGCGGGGCGAGAGGCGGTCGGTGCGCCAGGCCAGCACGATGCCGGTGGCGGCGGCGGCCGGGAAGGCGCGGTAGCGCTCGAGGAACAGGCGGATGGCGCTGGTGCGCGAGAACCGTTCCGGGCAGGCGGCGCAGACGAGCAGGAAGGCTTCCTCCTCCGACAGGTCGATGTGGCGGAAGGCGGCGATCATGTCGTCGTAGCTGCGCGAGGCGGCAATCGAGCGGGCAGTCTCGGCGCCGATGCCGAGCGCCTGCGCCAGCGCCTCGCGGAATGTCAGCGCGCTGCCTGAGAGCAGTGTCGCCTTCAGCCGCTGATAGTCGTCCTCGTGCGCCAGCCGCTCGGCGGAGCGGACGGTCGACGTCCGCCGCGGCCGCTGGCCGGCCATGATCGCGCGCAGGTCGCGGCGGACGGCCTCGGCGGCGTCACGCACGGCGTCCGGCACCAGGCCCGCAGCAGAGCCGGTCGCGGGCTCGCCCGCGGCCTGGCCGGATGCGGCCGGGGCAGGGGACGCGCCGGCGCCCGCGGACGCGGCGACGGGGCCTGCGGCATGCGCCGGCGCGACCGGTGCCGCA
>NZ_JAOAOQ010000049.1 GCF_030398385.1 Aquibium sp. ELW1220
GTTCGGGAAAGCTACGCCGATTCGGGCCGTCGCCCGTGGGTCACGCTCCGTTCCGCTCCGCTTCACTTCGCGCGACCCACGGCGTGCATCCAGAAACCGCGGGAAAAGGGTACAGGAGGTGGCGTCGCGCAGCGACGACGGAGGGGGGGACCCCGTACGAACGTTTTTCAGGCGTCGCAGGCCCGGCACGGCCGGAAAGACGGTGAAGCTTCGCGGCTTCGACAGCCAACGGATCGGCCTCGGCTGCGTCACCGCGGCAGTCACGCCGTCCCACGCGCCCGGCCAGGCGCGATCGGCGTTGATGCGGTGTTCGTCGTCCTCTGCGCGCCATCCTCGCCGGACGCGGCCGCCCCTGCCAGCCCGCGCGACCCGACCGGCCGCGCCCCCCTACCACGACTTCAGCGCCCTCAGCGTCGGCGTCTTCTTGAAGATGTGCTCGTCCATGCGGCCCATCATGCCGTCGAGCAGCGTCACGGCCTCGGCCGCGTGCGGGCCCTTGTTCAGCATCACGCATTCGGCGCGCGCGGCCATCGCGGCGTCGGTCATCTCGCCGCGCGAAGGCAGGCCGTCCTTGACGAGGTCTTCCAGCACCTGCG
Organism: Aquibium sp. ELW1220; assembly: GCF_030398385.1. Lineage (GTDB taxonomy): Bacteria > Pseudomonadota > Alphaproteobacteria > Rhizobiales > Rhizobiaceae > Aquibium. Next base: position 597 of record NZ_JAOAOQ010000049.1, read on the forward strand.
TCGCCCAGATCGTTGGCACGCTCGCAGCCTCGCAGATCCAGAGAATCTCCTCCTGCATCTCGGCGGTGCGCTCGAAGCCGATCTCGGCGGCGAGGTCGCCGCGGGCGATCATGACGCCGAAGGGGCGGCCGGTGGCGACCACGCGCGCGATCAGGTCGGGCAGGTTGGAGACGGCGCGCGGCTGCTCGATCTTGGCCACGATGCCGAGCCGTGCCGCCGCCTCGCCGTGGCGGGCAAGCGCTGCTTCGAGGAGATCGATGTCTTCCGGCCGGCTGACGAAGGAATAGCCCACCATGTCGGCGCAGGCCACCACCGCGGCGAGGTCGCCTTCGTCCTTGCTGGTCAGCGGCGACAGGTCGAGATCGGTGTCGGGCATGTTGAGGCCCTTCTCGGGCTTCAGCTTCGCGCCGCCGGGCTTGGTGCGGGTGATGCGGATGATCGCCTCGCCGGGCGCGGTTCGTTCCACCACGCCTTCCATCTTGCCGTCGTCGTAGCGCACGCGGTCGCCCGCGCGCACCCGCTCGACGATCGCCGGCAAGGAGACCACGGCACAGAAGGGCGCCTCCGGCGTGGCGACGGGAAGGCCTGCAGCGGTGAGCCGCACCGCGTCGCCCGCCTGCACCTTCGCCTTGCGCTCGGGCACCACGGCCTCGATGCGGATCTTCGGGCCGGCCACGTCCATCAGCACGGTGAGCCGCCGGCCGACCGCCTCGCCCGCACTCCGCACATGCGCCGCGATCGCCCGCCAGGCGGCGGCATCGTCATGGGCGCAGTTGATGCGGGCGATGTCCATGCCGCGCCGGGCGAGGTCGAGGATCAGGCCGGGGTCGGTGGCGGCGCTGCCGGGCAGCGTCACCATGATACGGCCGCGCCGCGCCGCCCGCGCCGGGCCGAACAGCGCGTCCGTCTCGGCTGCGAGCCGCGCCTCGCCGCGGAAGAAGGCGTCGCCGTCCGGGGCCGGAGCCGCAGCAATCGGCCGTCCCGCGAGGGCGGCCAGCGCCACGGTGACCGCGTCCAGCGTCGGCAGCACGCGGCTTTCCAGCCGGCCGAGCGAGGAGAGGCCGACGCGCATCAGCCGCCGCTGCAGGGCGCGCAGGTCGCGCCGGCGCAGCGCCATGTAGTGGGCGAGGTTGGTGAGCCGCGCATCCGCGCCCGTCGCCCCCTGGGCGGCGAGCCACGGCTCCGCCGCGCCCACGATCCCCTCGCGCAGCGCCACCATCTCGTCCAGCAGCGCGGCGGGCTCGTCCGCCGGCGAAAGCGCGCGCAGCTCGTCGTCCATGTCTCGTGCTCCATCCGGGCCGATGCCCGTCGGGAGCGAGCTAGGCGCGCTGCGTGACCGGGCCATGACAGCGAGCACCACCCGCGCCGGCCGGTCCAGCCGCACCGATGCGGCGGATCGGCGCGCCCCTGCGGCCTCGCGGCTTCGCTGCCGTCACCGGCCTCCGAAGCATGGGGCGGCTGCGTTCACACCTCCTTCGTGTCGAAGAACATAAGCTCCGCGCCCGCCTGGGCGAAGTTCGCAAGGTCGGCAGCGGCCGCCTGCCCCTCCGGCGAGGCCATCCCGGCAGCGATGTCGGCCATGCCATCGAAGGTGAGGATGGCGATCAGGTGAAAATCCGACGGTCCGGCCGGCGTGCCGACCCCGCCGTCGTTCACCTCGTAGGACCGCAGCCCGGGGATTTTCTTTGCGATCGGAACGTGCGTGCCGAAGTAGTGGGCGTCGAACGCTGCCGGATCGGCCGGCTTGCGATACATCACGATCATGCGTGCCATGTATTTCCTCCCTGTTCGTCGGTCGCACGGCTCACCGGGGCAGGTGCACTCCTGCCGCGAAGGCCATTGTCTAGACCATTGCTCCGTGCCGGAGCGATCCGCCGGACAATAGACTACGCGTTCAATTCCCCCGCAAGGGTCGCGGTCGGGGATGCATCTGGCGCCTGTTTCGAACAGGGTTGCTTACGCAGCCGTGCTTCGTGGGACTTCCCCTGTTCGCGAACCTCGACGAGAGGATCCGCCTGCAAGGACTTGAGCAATCGTCCATTGCCGCAGACGAGGGCGCCGAGATGCGGCGCGCTCTGGTGAATGAGTACACCGAGCCGGGACAAGGGCAACCAGTGCGTCTCCGCCCCCGTCGCCTGCGCCAGGATCCTTCGAACCGCGTCGAGATCCTGCCTGGACGGGGCTGGTCTGGCCGTGGACGGGTGCGGCTTGGCCGATGGGGGATCGACCATCGCCGACTTGGCAATTGGCGGCTTTGCTGCTGCCAGCTTGACCACCGGCGGCTTTGGCACCGCCGGCCTTGGGACGGATTCGGTCCTCTGCGCCTCGGCCAACGTGTCTTCCAGGTCGAGGAAAGCGGTGCAGGCGGCCCGCCAGATGCTGTCCGGCCTTGCCTTCCCCATGCCGAAGACCGCCACGCCGGAACGGGCGAGCCGCTGCGCCAGCGGCGCGAAATCGCTGTCGCTGGAGACGATGAGGAACCGCCCGAAAGCGTTCGTTCCCAGCAGATCCATGGCGCGGATCGTCAGGGCGATGTCGGCGGAATTCCTTCCCTTGCCGCAGGATGGCTGGAAGACGAGTTCGAGCGCGTGGGCCGGCGCGACCTTCACCCATTCGGCCAGCCGGTTGGCGGAGAAATCGCCGACGACGCATCGGGCCGATGGCTGACCGAGTTCCGCGGCCCTGGCCATGATGAGCGGCAACTGGCTCGCGGCGACATTCTCGCCGTCGATGAGAAGTGCGAGCGGCTTGCTGTCCATGATGGGCTCCCGTGGAGCACGCATCATGCAACCTTGGTTTGAATTTCCGCTTTGCACGAAGCATCGAAATTGAACGATCGCCGAACATGGCCCCTTTGGCTCTTCCAGTTTGGCAACGGCCAGCAGCACTGCGCTGCCGTCCTTCGGCATCAAGACGTCAGATGCTCGAAAAGGCTCCGCGCCGGAGGTGTCAGTTCCTCCTCGCCATGGACGCAGATCGACAGCCGGCGGAGGGCCCATTCGTCGACCAGACGCACCGATGCGATCCGTATCGATCTGGGCAAACGGCGAACCGCGGTTTCCGGCACGATGCCAACGCCGACACCCGCCGCCGCCATGCGGGAGATGCCTTCGAACGAACGCATCCGCAGCCGCATCGTCAACCTGGCTCCGAGACGGGCGGCCTTGGCATCGATGTGATCCTGCAATGCGCTTCCCATGAGGCCGATGAAATGCCGATGAAGGATGTCGGCAAAAGCAACGCGCTTGATGCCCGCCAGTTCGTCATCGCGGGCAACGACCACGACCAGCCTGTCGATGGCGAACGGTCGAAGTTGCAGGCCACTCGTGTCGGCCCCTTCCGAAAGGACACCGATCTCGGCCAGCCCGGCGGAGACGGCTCTCGAGATCTCCGTGCTCTGGCGTTCCTTGATCTCGAGATCCACCTGCGGATGGATCGCCATCCATGAAGCCAGCTTCTCGGGAAGGAATTCGCTGATGGCCGCCGTGTTTGCCAGAACCCTTACGGTTGCGCGAAGGCCCTTGGCATGCTCGCCGAGTTCGCCCCGCATCTGCGCCATCTGGCGCAGGATCAGACGGGCATGATGCGCCAGCGACTCGCCGGCCTCCGTGGGGGCGACACCACGCCTCCCGCGTTCGAGCAGCTTCACCCCACCGACCAACTCCATACCGCGCAGGCGCTCGCTGGCCGAGGGAAGCGACAACCCCGCATCGGCCGCGCCATGCGTGATGCTGCCGGCATCCACCACGGCGAGGAACAGGCGAAGGTCGGTCAGGTCGAAGCGCATGCCGTTGACGATAGTCGAGCATGAGCCTTCGGGAAAGCCGAAGTCTCGCTACGGTTCATCCGCATTGCGCGAGCGGACGGCTCTTGTATCCGAAGGGCATGATGGACTTTTCGATCCTGCTCGTCGTCGCAACCTTCTTTGCTGCCGGCATCATCAAGGGTGTCACCGGAATGGGATTACCCACCGTCGCCATGGGCGTGCTGGGCGCGCTGATCTCTCCGATCTCAGCCGCCAGCCTGCTGATCGTTCCGTCCTTCGTGACCAACGTCTGGCAGCTTGTGGCGGGACCGAGTCTCGGCGCTCTCGTTCGAAGGCTCTGGCCGATGATGCTCGCCATTGTCGTGGGCACGATACTGGGTTCCTCGCTTCTTGCGGGTGGCGACACAAGCAAGACGACCGGCGCGCTCGGCGCCGCGCTTGTCGTCTATTCCGTCTATACGCTGGTCGCCCGCCAGTTGCGCGTCGCGGTCCGCTTGCAGCCCCTGCTGTCGCCGCTGGTCGGGGGTGTCACGGGGCTCGTCACCGGCAGCACCGGTGTCTTCGTGATCCCGGCCGTTCCGTACCTTCAGGCGATCGGCCTGGAGAAAGACGAACTTGTGCAAGCGCTCGGCTTGTCCTTCACCGTATCCACGATCGCTCTTGCGGCTGGACTGGCGTGGCGTGGGGCGCTCCAACTCGACCATCTGGCGCTGTCCGCACTGGCGATCGTACCCGCGCTCGTCGGCATGTGGGTTGGGCAGAACCTCCGCGGCCGAATTGGCCCGCGGATTTTCAGCCGCGGGTTTCTGGTGGCGATGTTGCTTCTGGGTACGGAGATGGCATCGCGGGCGGTGTTCTGATGGCCGCGCAGAAGGAGGTGGTCGTTCCGTGCGGGCAAGGACCTAGGCGCGTGCGCGTGCAAGGTCGGGTCTCGGAGGTTGCCTCGAGGTTCAGACCGTCGATTTGGGGATGTAGACCACCCCGTCCGTGCGAGCCACTTGCCCAGTTCGAGCTGCACGATCGTCGATACCACCCAGCTTTCTTTCGGCGGATACTCCGACCGTAGCCTCGATCCGGGCCGCCCCTTGATGAGCCCTCGATCCAGGCGGACGTATCGACGACCCGCCTCAGTAGCGATCGCCTCGGTCGCGATAGCCGGACGGGTCTGCGTCGGGAAGGATGCCGAGAAGATCGTCGAGTTCGGGCACCGGCACCAGCATGACGCCGCCGTCCTGGGGTACTAAGGCGAGCTTCTGGCCGGGCAGCCATCCCCGCTCGTCGCGCACGGCCTTGAGAATCGCGATCTGGAACTCGGTTGAAATCGTTGCGGTCGCGGACATATCTTGCGGCTCTAGGAGCGATGCCGGCAATCTAGGATTCTCCGGGCGCTCCGACAATGTCATCAGCGCCATCACCCCTTCACCCTTAGCCCCTCCACGAACAGCTGCTCCAGGAACCGCGCCGCATCCTCGAACCGTCCCTCGCCGTCGCGGGCCGGCCCCAGTACGGCGCGGACCTGGACGTCGAAGTCGGCGTAGTGCTGCGTCGTCGCCCAGATGGCGAAGATCAGGTGGTAGGGGTCGGTCCGGGCGATCCTGCCGGCGCGCATCCAGCCCCTGATGACCTGCACCTTCTCGTCGACCAGCGACTTCAGTTCGCCTTCCAGCATCGGCAGCACGCGTGGCGCGCCCTGCAGGATCTCGTTGGCGAAGAGGCGGCTTTCGCGCGGATAGTCGCGCGCCATCTCCAGCTTGCGGCGGATGTAGCTGCGCAGTTCCGTGACGGGATCGCCGATGTCGTCGATCTCGCGCAGCGGTGCCAGCCAGGTGTCGAGCAGGCGCTGGATCAGGGTGCGGTGGATGTCGTCCTTGCTCTTGAAGTAGTAGAGCAGGTTCGGCTTCGACATGCCGGCGGCATCGGCGATCTGGTCGATGGTGGCGCCGCGGAAGCCGTGCTGGGCGAAAATTTCGAGAGCGGCCTCCAGGATAAGTTCGCGCTTCTCGATCTGGATGCGCGTGCGTGGCTTGCGGGCCGCCTGATCCATTCCACCGTCCTTTCGATGCTCACGTGTGGCCCAATCGGCTGGACCAGTTCGTGGCCCGCCCGTGGAGTGCACCCGGGACCGTGGCTTTAGGCTATTCTTCCCTTGACCGCTCATGTGGCGATGCTAACGTTTGTCCAATCGGTCAAAAATTGCAAGCGCATACGTGCGCGACAGACCAGGCGTTGGCCGACACGAAGCGAGGGGCAATAAGCAACAACAAGAGGCTTGGTATGTCGAACCGTCTAAATGTGGCGCCGAACGATCTTTCCGCGTTCTGGATGCCATTCACGTCCAACCGCCAGTTCAAGCAGGCGCCGCGCATGCTGGCGTCGGCCAAGGACATGCACTACACAACCACCGACGGCCGCAAGGTGCTCGACGGCACCGCGGGGCTCTGGTGCGTGAATGCCGGTCATTGCCGGCCGAAGATCACGGAGGCGATCCAGCACCAGGCGGCCGAGCTCGACTATGCGCCGGCCTTCCAGATGGGCCATCCGATCGTCTTCGAGCTGGCAAACCGGCTGGTCGACGTGGCGCCGGACGGCATGGACCATGTCTTCTTCACCAATTCGGGCTCCGAATCGGTCGAGACGGCGCTTAAGATGGCGATCGCCTATCATCGGGTGCGGGGCGAGGGCGCGCGCACGCGGCTGATCGGCCGCGAGCGCGGCTATCACGGCGTCAATTTCGGCGGCATCTCGGTCGGCGGCATCGTCACCAACCGCAAGATGTTCGGGACGCTGCTTGGCGGCGTCGACCACATGCCGCACACGCACATGCCGGCGAAGAACGCCTTCACCAAGGGCGAGCCGGAACATGGCGCCGAACTTGCCGACGAGCTGGAGCGCATCGTCACGCTGCACGACGCGTCGACCATCGCCGCCGTCATCGTCGAGCCGGTTGCGGGTTCCACCGGCGTGCTGATCCCGCCGAAGGGCTACCTGAAGAAGCTGCGCGACATCTGCACCAGGCACGGCATCCTCCTGATCTTCGACGAGGTCATCACCGGTTTCGGCCGTCTCGGCACGCCGTTCGCGGCGGATTATTTCGGCATCGTGCCCGACATCATGGTGACCGCCAAGGGCGTCTCCAACGGCGTCATCCCGATGGGCGCGGTGTTCGTGAAGAAGGAGATCCACGACGCCTTCATGACCGGCCCCGAACACATGATCGAGTTCTTCCACGGCTACACCTATTCGGGAAACCCGATCGCCTGCGCGGCCGCGCTCGCCACGCTCGACACCTACAAGGAAGAAGGCCTGCTCACCCGCGGCGCCGAACTCGCGCCCTATTTTGAAGAGGCGCTGCATTCGCTGAGGGACGCACCGCACGTCATCGACATCCGCAACATCGGCCTCGTCGGCGCCATCGAGCTCGCCCCGATCGCCGGCCAGCCCACCAAGCGGGCCTTCTCGGCCTTCGTGAAAGCCTTCGAGAAGGGCTGCCTGATCCGCACCACCGGCGACATCATCGCGCTCTCGCCGCCGCTGATCATCGAGAAGGGCCAGATCGACGAGCTGATCGACTGCGTGCGCACCGTGCTGCACGAGGTGGAGTGAGCGACGGCGCGCGTACCCCTCCCCCTTGCGGTGAGGGGCCAGGGGTGGGGGGCGCCGCGCCGCGCGCCTCCGCTCCAGAACCTGCACCCGCGGCGCGACGACGACCGGTCGCGTCGCATGCGATCGCGTCCCGCTGCGGATGACGCGCCGACCCGCACCCCCGCCCCCTCCCCGCAGGGGGAGGGGAAAACGGAGCTTGACCCGCCCCGCAGGGGGGAGGGGAACCGGAGATAGAGAATGGCCGCACCCGGCGAAAATCTGCGAATCAATCCAGACCGCTTGTGGGATTCGCTCATGGAGATGGCGAAGATTGGGCCCGGCGTGGCGGGCGGCAACAACCGCCAGACGCTGACCGACGAGGATGCGGAGGGCCGCCGCCTGTTCCAGTCCTGGTGCGAGGCGGCCGGGCTGTCGATGGGCGTCGACAGGATGGGCAACATGTTCGCCCGCCGCGAGGGCACCGACCCGGATGCGCTGCCGGTCTATGTCGGCAGCCATCTCGACACCCAGCCGACGGGCGGCAAGTATGACGGCGTGCTGGGCGTGCTCGGCGGCCTGGAGGTGGTCCGCACGCTGAACGATCTCGGCATCAGGACGAAGCACCCGATCGTCGTCGCCAACTGGACGAACGAGGAGGGGACCCGCTTCGCGCCGGCCATGATCGCCTCCGGCGTGTTCGCCGGCATGCACGAACTCGAATGGGCCTACGACCGCAAGGACGCCAAAGGCAAGCGCTTCGGCGACGAGCTGGAGCGCATCGGCTGGAAAGGCGAGGAAGAGGTCGGCGCGCGGAAAATACACGCCTTCTTCGAGCTGCACATCGAGCAGGGACCGATCCTGGAGGACGAGGATTTCGACATCGGCGTCGTCACCCACGGCCAGGGCCTGTGGTGGCTGCAGGTGACGCTGACCGGCAAGGACGCGCATACGGGCTCCACGCCGATGCCCAAGCGCCGCAATGCCGGGCTCGGCATGGCCCGCGTCACCGAACTCGTCCACGAGATCGCCATGGACTACCAGCCGGACGCCGTCGGCGCGGTCGGTCACGTCGAGGTCTACCCGAATTCGCGCAACGTCATTCCGGGCAAGGTGGTGTTCACCATCGACATCCGCTGCCCGCACAAGGAGATCCTGGACGAGATGCGCACGCGAATCGAGGACGGCATCGCCACGATCTGCGAGGCACTCGACATTTCCTTCGAGGTCGAGCCGGTCGGCCATTTCGACCCGGTCACCTTCGACGAGGGCTGCGTGAAGGCGGTGCGCGACGCTGCCGAGCGCCTCGGCTACACGCATCGCGACATCGTCTCGGGCGCCGGCCACGACGCCTGCTGGATCAACCGGGTCGCGCCCACGGCAATGATCATGTGCCCCTGCGTGGACGGGCTGTCGCACAACGAGGCCGAGGAGATCACGAAGGACTGGGCGCGCGCCGGCTGCGACGTGCTGTTCCACGCGGTGGTGGAGACGGCGGGGATCGTGGAATAGGGGACTTGCCCGCATGACGCTTGCCACCGTGCTTGCCTTTGCCGCCATGGCCGCGCTGCTCATCATGTCGCCCGGCCCGAACGGCGTTCTGATCGCGAAGACGGTGCCGACGTCGGGCAGGGCGGCGGGGTTTGCCACCATCGCGGGCTTCGTCGCAGCCTTCTTCGTCCATGGCACCTTCGCGATCTTCGGCCTGTCGGTGCTGCTGCTGCAGTCGGCGCAGCTGTTCACGGCGGTGAAGCTCATCGGTGCTGCCTATCTCGTCTGGATCGGGCTGAAAGCGCTCCGCGAGGCCTGGCGCGGCGCACCAGCGAAGCTCGCGCAGGTCGCGCCGGCGCGGCGGCGGCGCACGCTGGCCAAGGCCTTCGGCGAGGGCTTCCTCACCAACGCGCTCAACCCGAAAGTGGCGATGTTCTACGTCGCCGCCTTCCCGCAATTCGCGCCGCCGGACGTCGTGTCGCCGCTGTCGGCCTACCTGCTCGTCGTCGTCCATGCCTGCCTGAACGTCACCTGGTTCGGCCCGATCGTGCTGCTTTTCGACCGCCTCTCCGCCGCTGCCCGCGCGGGCAGCGTGCAGCGCGCGGTGAAGGCGGTCACCGGCCTGGTCTTCGTGGGCTTCGGGCTGAAGCTCGCGACGTGGCGACCGTGAGGCGGGCGGGAGTGCGAGGCACCGAGATCCGAGCCATCGCCACTGGAAGCGGACCTGCTGCCGCCATTCGAAACTGCGTCCACGCCTAGTCGACGCCAAACACGGGGAACACCATGACCAAAGTCATCAAGAACGGAACCATCGTCACCGCCGACCGCACCTTCAAGGCGGACGTGCTGATCAAGGGCGACAGGATCGCCGCGATCGGCCCGAACCTCTCGGGCGACCACGTCGTCGACGCCACCGGCTGCTACGTCATGCCGGGCGGCATCGATCCGCACACGCATCTGGAGATGCCCTTCATGGGCACTTATTCGTCGGATGATTTCGAGAGCGGCACGCGGGCCGCGCTCTCGGGCGGCACCACCATGGTCGTCGACTTCTGCCTGCCCAATCCGGGCCAGTCGCTGCTTCAGGCCATCGACATGTGGTCGAACAAGTCGACGCGCGCCTGCTGCGACTATTCCTACCACATGGCCATCACCTGGTGGGGCGAGCAGGTCTTCGACGAGATGCCGAAGGTGGTCGAGAAGGGCATCACCTCCTTCAAGCACTTCATGGCCTACAAGGGCGCGCTGATGGTCAATGACGACGAGATGCTCGCCTCGTTCCAGCGCTGCGCCGAGATCGGCGGCCTGCCGCTGGTGCACGCCGAGAACGGCGACGTGGTGGCGGCCCTGCAGCAGAAGCTGATGTCGGAAGGCAACAATGGCCCCGAGGCGCATGCCTATTCGCGGCCGCCGGAAGTGGAAGGCGAGGCGACCAACCGCGCCATCATGATCGCCGACATGGCCGGCGTGCCGCTCTACGTCGTGCATACGTCCTGCGAGCAGAGCCACGAGGCGATCCGCCGGGCGCGGCAGAAGGGCATGCGCGTCTATGGCGAACCGCTGGTGCAGCACCTCGTGCTCGACGAGAGCGAATACGCCAATCCCGACTGGGACCACGCGGCGCGGCGCGTCATGAGCCCGCCCTTCCGCAACAAACAACACCAGGATTCGCTCTGGGCCGGCCTGTCGGCGGGATCGCTGCAGGTGGTGGCGACCGACCACTGCGCCTTCACCACCGAGCAGAAGCGCTACGGCGTCGGCGACTTCACGAAAATCCCGAACGGCACGGGCGGGCTGGAGGACCGGCTGCCGGTGCTGTGGACCTACGGCGTCGGCACCGGCCGGCTGACCATGAACGAGTTCGTGGCCGTCACCTCAACCAACATCGCCAAGATCCTCAACATGTATCCGAAGAAGGGCGCGATCGTCGAAGGCGCCGACGCCGACGTGATCGTCTGGGATCCGGAAGCGACGAAGACGATCACCGCCGGCAGCCAGCAGTCGGCGATCGACTACAACGTCTTCGAGGGCATCACGGTGAAAGGCCTGCCGAAATACGTGCTCACCCGCGGCGAGATCGCCGTCGACAACGGCACGGTGCAGGCAAAGCCCGGCCACGGCCAGTTCGTCGGCCGCGAGCCCTTCATGGCCGCCAACAAGGCGCTCTCGACCTGGAAGGAACTGGTCGCGCCGCGCAAGGTGGAGCGCAGCGGCATTCCGGCCAGCGGGGTTTGATCGCCCGATGCGGCCACTGCTTGCCGCGATCCTTGGCGTTTCGGCGTCGGCGGCCTGCGCCGCCGACGGGCCGGCCGTCGCGGCATCGGACGGCCCCTGGCTCACCGGCATCTGGGGCAATGCCGCAGGCTGCGCCTACCACAAGGGCGGCTCGCGCGATGCCGACGACACGCTCGTCGTGCTGAAGCCCGACGGGCTGGAGACTTATGTGACGGAGTGCGAGTTCCTGTCGGTGCTTCGCGGCACCGGTGCGTCGGTCGTCACGGCACTCTGCGGCCATGAGGGCGAGGACCTGCTCACGGCCGAAACCATCATCGTCCGCGACCCGTGGGAGCCCGAGGCGCGCACGAAGCGTGTCACCGACGGCGACGGGAACCTGCGCGACGAGGTGGCTCCATGCGACTAGGCCGTGCGCGGTCGCGGCCGTTCTCCGGGCTCGATCCCGCGGAGCCGTACAGAAAAGGCCCTCCGCCCGGCGGGCGAAGGGCCGCGTCTGTCAGGGCCTCACTTGGCGGCCAGCATCTCCGGCACGTCGAGCAGGATCATCTCGTTGTCGGCGGCTGCGTCGAGCTTGCGGCCCGACGAGAAGGGCAGGTTGTTGTCGTTGCCGACGATGATCTGCGTGTCCGACACGCGCATGACGTCCTCGATGGTGAAGAACGGGAAGGTCATGATGCCGGTCAGGTCGCGCTTGGCCACCGTCTCCAGCCGGTTTTTCCTGTCCGGATCGGCGATGTTCATCAGGTCGATGTGGCCGATGCGGCGCACGAAGCCGTCGGCATCGACGGACGCGGTGTCGATCAGCACGATGCGCTTCAGCATCGCCGGCGCCGGGAAGCAGTCGGGCTTGGCCTCGCCCTCGCACTTCAGCGACGGGTCGCCCTCGCCATTGTCGCGCTCGATCACCATCGCGCGGGTCTCGTCGACGAAGTTGAAGTCGCCGATCGCGGTCGCGCCCTCGGCGAGCTTGAACTTGAAGCCCTGGCCGGTCCACTCGCCCTTGGCGGGATCGAAGGCCAGCACCTGCAGGTGGTTGCCGGCGGGCTTGCCGTCCTCGCCCAGAAGCGGCTTTTCCATCATCGCCCAGAGCAGGTTGGTGCCCGGCTGCAGCGCCATGCCCTCGTAGCCGCCCGAACGCTGGACGGTCCAGTCCGTGCCGGCCTTGGACAGGCCGCTGATGGTCGGGTGGTCGACGCTCTTCACCACCTTGCCGTCCATCATGGTCGGGTAGATCGCCTTGACCTTGCCGTCGAGCCCGGCGCGGATCAGGTAGGGGCCGAATTCCTCGCCGATCCAGATCTCGCCGTTGAGCAGCTGGATGCTCTCGAGGTCGAAGTCGGCGCCGGTCAGGTAGCGGCTGTCGGAGCCTTCATAGGCGATGCGGAACGGCACCTTCCGGTCGGGATCCGCGAGGAACACCGTCTCCTTCATCGTGATCGTGCCGGCCGCGAAATCGGGCGCCAGCTTGTGGAAGAACAGCAGCGCGTCGGGGCTGTTCGACTTGGTGCCGAAGCCGTTGTCGGTCAGCGCATAAATCGAGCCGTCCTCGGCGCGGTTCATGGCGAAGCCGGACAGGCCCTGGAAGGGCTGGCCCTCGAAGGGCACCGACAGGCCGGTGGCGCGCTTGCCATGCAGGCCGCCGGTGTCGCCGGCCACCGTGCCGACGGCGTCGACGCGGGCCGCACCCGTGAACTTGCCGGAGACCTTGGCGTCGGCCGGGGCATCGGCGGGCGCGGGAACGAAGGTGGCGGCCGGGATCACGGCGTGGCCGGCGAGCTTGGCCGGGAAGACGGTTTCGGCGCTGGCTGCGCCGCATGCCGCGATGAGCGCGAGCGCGCAGACGGTGTTCCTGAGCATGGTCTGTTCTCCTGGATCAGGGTTGCAATGAGCGCGCTATCGCTAGGGCTCCTGCTTGACCGGGAGGTGACAGGTCGATGGCGGTTCTGTAACGCCGCACAACGACATCGCGCTGCGGCGCGTCGCGGAAAGCCTGGCGCTGCAGCCGAACCCTCAGGCCGGCACCAGCGCCTCCAGCTCCGGCAGCAGCGTCACGCTCTCCTGCTCGCTCGGGTCGGTGCGGGCGATGACGGCCGTGACGAGTTCCGCCGACCGGTTCACCGGCAGATGCGGCATGTTGGCGGGGATGTAGACCATGTCGCCGGCGCCGGTCTCCATGCAGTGCTCCAGCCGCTCGCCCCAGTACATCATCGCCGTGCCGGACAGGACGTAGATCGCGGTCTCGTGGCTGTCGTGCTTGTGGGCCTTCGCGCGTCCGCCCGGCGGCACGGTCAGAAGGTGCATGCAGATGCCGGACGAGCCCACCGTCTCCCGCGCCACGCCCTCGAAATAGTCGAAGCCCTGCTTGCCGCCATAGGACTTTCCGGGTCTCAGGCGCCGGCATTCGGCCGGAGCGGATGATGTCGTCATCGGAGTTCCTCCACACTTTTCGCATCGGCCATGCTGCACAGCCGAAGAGACCCTTCTATGATGACAGTGAAACGGGCGTACAGTCTTGAGGCGTGCATTGGGGCAGAGACGGATTTGACGGCGGATACGGTGATCAGAGCCAAGGGGCTCGACCTGACCTTCCAGACGGGCGACGGGCCGGTGCATGCCCTGTCCAACGTCGACCTCGATATCGGCAAGGGCGAGTTCGTCTCCTTCATCGGCCCGTCCGGCTGCGGCAAGACGACGTTCCTGCGGGTCATCGCCGACCTGGAGCAGCCGACCGGCGGCACCATCACAGTCAACGGCATGAGCCCCGAGGAAGCGCGCCGTCGCCGCGCCTATGGCTACGTCTTCCAGGCCGCCGCGCTCTATCCCTGGCGCACGATCGAGAAGAACGTCGCGCTGCCGCTCGAGATCATGGGCGTCTCCGCCGCCGAGCAGCGCGAGCGGGTGAAGCGCACGCTCGACCTCGTCAATCTCTCCGGCTTCGAGAAGAAGTTTCCCTGGCAATTGTCAGGCGGCATGCAGCAGCGCGCCTCGATCGCCCGCGCGCTCGCCTTCGACGCCGACCTGCTCCTGATGGACGAGCCTTTCGGCGCGCTGGACGAGATCGTGCGCGACCATCTCAACGAACAGCTCCTCGAGCTCTGGGCGCGCACCAACAAAACGATCTGCTTCGTCACGCACTCGATCCCCGAGGCGGTCTACCTCTCGACCAAGATCGTCGTGATGAGCCCGCGGCCGGGCCGGGTCACCGACGTCATCGTCTCGACGCTGCCCAAGGATCGGCCGCTCGACATCCGCGAATCCCCCGAGTTTCTGGCGATCGCCCACCGCGTGCGGGAAGGGCTGAGGGCAGGGCACTCTTATGAGGATTGAGGCGCACGACCAACTCTCCTCCTTGCGGGGAGGGTGGCCGCGCAGCGGCCGGGTGGGGGCGGCAGCGCCACGCTGGACGTCGGAGAATGGCCACGGCGTGGGAGCCTGCCTTAGCGGGCGCGCGCCCCACAAGGGGCAGGGGGACGGAAGCCACCCATGACCGACCGCCTCCGCGACAAGATCATCCCCGTCACCGCCATCCTCGCCGCCATCGTGGTGGCCTGGTATGCCGGCTCCTATGCCATGAACGCACCGTTCCAGCGCGACCTCGATCGCCGCGCGGGCGTGACCTCCACCACGTGGGAGTTCGTCGCAAAGACGATGAGCCAGCCCAAGCCGACCCTGCCGGCGCCGCACCAGGTGGCGGTGAATTTCGTCGAGAACACCTTCTTCCGGAAGCTGTCCTCGAACCGCAGCCTCGTCTACCACGCTGCCGTCACGCTCTCGTCCACGGTGCTGGGCTTTGCCTTCGGCACCATTCTCGGCATCGCCATCGCCGTCTGCATCGTCCACGTCGTCACGCTCGACCGCTCGCTGATGCCGTGGATCATCACCTCGCAGACGATCCCGATCCTGGCGCTGGCGCCGATGATCATCGTGGTCCTGGCGGCCGTCGGCATCACCGGACTGATTCCCAAGGCGCTGATCTCGACCTATCTGTCCTTCTTCCCGGTCGCGGTCGGCATGGTGAAGGGGCTGCGTTCGCCCGAACTGACGCATCTCGACCTGATGCACACCTATCATGCCAGCCCCGGCCAGGTGTTCTGGAAGCTGCGCGTGCCGGCCTCGGTGCCGTTTCTCTTCGCCTCGATGAAGGTGGCGGTGGCGGCGAGTCTCGTCGGCGCGATCGTCGGCGAACTGCCGACGGGTGCCGTCGCGGGCATCGGCTCGAAGCTGCTCAGCGGCTCCTACTACAGCCAGACCATCGACATGTTCGCCGCGCTGGTCGCCGGCTCCGTGGTGGCCGTCCTGCTCGTCAGCCTCGTCGGGCTCGCGGGGCGCATCACCGAGCGCGTGATGGGAGGGCGGCCGGCATGACGTTCCTCCGCATCCTCCCCTGGCAAGCCCTCCTGGCGCTCGTGCTTTGCGCCACGGCGTTGCTCAACCTGCCGCTCGTGGTGACGGACGCGGGCGCCGCCGCGGGCACGGCGTGGCCCATCATGGCGCTCCTCGCCGCCGCCGCGCTCCTGCCGCTGCTGCGCCTCCCCAGGCTCTTCGAAGCCGCATTTCTCTTCGTCGCCGTGCATGCTGCCGCCTGGCTGCTGATCGCGGCGATCGCCGGCAACGAGGGCGGGGCGACGGCATCGTTCTTCGCGCTGGTCGCCGCATCCTGGCTCCTCGCCTGGCGCCTGGTGACCGTGCTGTCGCGAATGCGGCCCCGAGCCCGCGGCCTCGACATCCTGCTCAGACTGCTCGTGCCCGCCCTGTTCGGCGTCTGGCTGCTCATCCTGTGGGAAGCGATCGTGCGCGGCGCGGGCATCCCGTTCATCCTGCTGCCGCCGCCGTCGCTCATCGGCCTGCGCATCGCCAACTCGCTGCCGATTCTCGCCGCCGACGTGCAGCAGACGATCTTCAAGGCCGTTCTCGTCGGCTATGCGCTCGGTTGCGCCGCGGGCTTCGCGGTGGCCATCCTCGCCGACCGATACATGTTCCTGCGCCGCGGGCTGATGCCGATCGGCAACATGGTCTCGGCGCTGCCGATCATCGGGGTCGCGCCCATCATGGTCATGTGGTTCGGCTTCGACTGGCCGTCGAAAGCGGCCGTCGTCGTCATCATGACTTTCTTTCCGATGCTGGTGAACACCGTGGCGGGCCTGGCCGCCGCCGGCGCGATGGAACGCGACCTGATGCGCACCTATGCCGCCGGCTACTGGCAGACGCTCTTCAAGCTGCGACTGCCGGCCGCGGCGCCCTTCATCTTCAACGCGCTGAAAATCAACTCTACACTTGCGCTGATCGGCGCTATCGTCGCGGAATTCTTCGGCACGCCGGTGGTGGGCATGGGCTTTCGCATTTCCACCGAAGTCGGCAGGATGAATGTCGACATGGTGTGGGCGGAGATCGCCGTCGCCGCGCTGGCGGGGTCGATCTTCTACGGAGTTCTGGCCCTGATCGAACGGGCCGCAACGTTCTGGCATCCGTCTGTCCGTGGTGGATAGACAAACTTCAGAGGGATAAAAACATGAAGAAAACGATCGTTTCCATACTGGCCGGCGCGCTGTCGCTTGCTGCTTCGCACATGGCCATGGCGGCCGACGAGGTGACGCTGCAGCTGAAGTGGGTGACGCAGGCACAGTTCGCCGGCTATTTCGTCGCCAAGGAGAAGGGCTTCTACGAAGAAGAGAACCTCGACGTCACCATCAAGCCGGGCGGCCCGGACATCGCGCCGGAGCAGGTGATCGCCGGCGGCGGCGCCGACGTGATCGTCACCTGGATGGCGGCCGCGCTCGCCGCGCGCGACAAGGGCGTCAACCTCGTCAACATCGCCCAGCCCTTCAAGAAGGCCGGCATGCAGCTCGTCTGCCCCGCCGATGGCCCGGTCAAGACCGAGGCCGACTTCAAGGGTCACACGCTCGGCGTCTGGTTCTTCGGCAACGAGTATCCGTTCTATGCCTGGATGAACAAGCTCGGCCTGTCGACCGAAGGCGGCGCCGATGGCGTCACCGTGCTCAAGCAGAGCTTCGACGTGCAGCCGCTGATCCAGAAGCAGGCCGACTGCATCTCGGTCATGACCTACAACGAGTACTGGCAGCTCATCGACGCAGGTTACAAGCCCGAAGACCTGATCGTCTTCAACTACTCGGCCATGGGCAACGACCTGCTCGAGGACGGTCTCTACGTGCTGCAGGACAAGCTTGCCGACCCGGCCTTCGAGGACAAGATGGTCCGCTTCGTGCGCGCCTCCATGAAGGGCTGGAAGTACGCCTCCGAGAACCCGGACGAGGCCGGCGAGATCGTCGTCGACAATGGCGGCCAGGACGAGAATCACCAGAAGCGGATGATGGGCGAGGTCGCCAAGCTCATCGACAATGCCGACGGCAAGCTGATCGTCGAGGCCTACGAGCGCACGGCCAAGGCGCTCCTCGACCAGAAGATCATCTCCAAGCCGGCCGAAGGCGCCTACACCACCGCCATCACCGACAAGGCGATCCAGTAGGGTCCTGCACCGCTGCAGACGGAAGGGGCGGGCGGTTGTCCGCCCCTTTCTTCGTTTCGCGCCATTGATTTGCGGAGGCTGAAAAGGGACCGGCTGCGCGTCGCGGTACGAATTATTCCAGAACGTTCAGTCCTTGCCTTGTTTCGGACACCGACTACCCCTATGTAGAGCCTATCGATCTTGTTGTTGAACTTTGTTTTTCGGTGCGGCGACGCACCACGGACGATCTTCCTGCTCAAAGTCGATCTATGGGCATTGTCGCGCATCCGGCGTGGCAAGTCCTTTAACGTGACCGATTGAAAGGAAATCGTCATGACCATTGGCACCGTAAAGTTCTTCAACGCCACCAAGGGCTTCGGCTTCATCCAGCCCGAGGACGGCGCTCAGGACGTGTTCGTCCACATCTCCGCCGTCGAGCGTGCCGGCATGCGCACGATCGTGGAAGGCCAGAAGCTCAGCTTCGACGTCGTCCGCGACAACCGCTCGGGCAAGAACGCCGCGGAAAACCTCCAGGCGGCATAAATCACACTTCCGTTCCGTGACCACGGATGTACTGGCACGGAACGTCGAGGTGAACTGAGAGGTCGGGCTAGCGCCCGGCCTTTTTGCTAAGTAGGGGCCGACACGAGTGATTCGGCGCGGCCCCGGGGGTGGGCGCCCGTCGTTGCTCCTTCCCGAATGCTGGTCCTATGCGGTCGAGTGTTCGCCTTCCATTCCGAGCATCCGGAGACAGCGTGACCGCAATCCTTGCCGACGCCCCCGCACAGCAGACCAGAAAGCCGTCCTGGAGCCTGCTCCTTGCGAAGTACCGCGAGCCGAGCGCGGTGCGCAGCTGGTTCGAAATCGCCGTGACCGCCATACCTTTCGTCGGGCTTTGGGCGCTCGCGGCCATCGCAGTGCTCAACGGCCACTGGTGGGGCCTCGTTTTCACCATTCCCGCCGCCGGTCTCCTTGTCCGGCTGTTCATCCTGCAGCACGATTGCGGCCATGGAACGCTGTTTGCGCAGCGCGGCCTCAACGACTGGACGGGACGGATCCTCGGTGTCTTCACCCTGACGCCCTACGACTACTGGCGTCGCACCCACGCCGTGCATCACGCATCGGCGGGCAATCTCGACCGGCGCGGCATCGGCGACGTGGATACGCTGACGGTGCGCGAATACCAGGCGCTGTCCCGGTTCGGGCGCGTTCGCTACCGCCTCTACCGCCATCCGGTGGTGATGTTCGGTCTCGGCCCTGCCTGGCTCTTCCTGTGCCAGTACCGGCTGCCCATCGGCCTGATGCGCGCCGGCGCCCAGCCTTGGGTCTCGACCATCGCCACCAATCTCGCCATCGCCGTACCGGTGGCGGCGATGATCTGGCTCGTCGGCCTGGTGCCGTTCCTCGTGGTGCAGGTGCCGATCACGCTGATGGCGGCGACGGCGGGCGTCTGGCTGTTCTACGTCCAGCACCAGTTCGAGGAGACGCACTGGTCGGAGGAGGACGAGTGGAGCTTCCAGCATGCCGCCCTGCACGGCAGTTCGCACTACGACCTGCCGCCGGTGCTGCGCTGGTTCACCGGCAACATCGGCATCCATCACGTCCACCACCTGGCGGCGAAGATCCCGTTCTATCGCCTGCCGGAGGTGTTGCGCGATCATCCGGAACTGCGCGACATGGGCCGCATCACGCTCCTGGAGAGCTTGAAATGCGTCCGGCTCGTGCTGTGGGACGAGAAGGCGCGGCGGCTGGTCTCGTTCAGGGACGCCCGGGCACTGGCCCCTGCCTGACCGCGACGAAAGCGCGTCTGCTACGGCTGCCTCCCGCGCTCAGAACCTCAGCCTCGCCCGCTCCCGTGCGCGGTAGGCCGAGGGGCTCTCCCCCGCATGCCTGGAGAAGAACCGGCTGAAATAGGCCGGATCGGAGAAGCCGAGGTCGTGCGCGATCGATTGCGCCGGCAGGAAAGTGAAGACCAGGCTGCGGCGCGCTTCCTCCAGAAGGCGCGCGGCGATCAGTTCCTGCAGACTTCGGCCGGTGCGCGCACGGGCGATGCGGTTGAGGTGCGCGGCCGAAATCCCGATCCGCTCGGCATAGAAGGCTGCCGGCCGATGCTCACGGAAATGCGCGTTGATCAGCGAGGCCAGCCGTTCGAGACGCTGCTGGTCCCGGTCTTCCGGATCGGGCGACTGCTCGGCGCGGGCGCCGCTCGCCCGGGCAAGGTCGATCACGGCGGCCGTCACCAGCGCCTCGGCGAGCATCATGCGGCCGATGCCGTGGCCGGCGATCTCGGCGGCGATGCGGTGCAGCGAATCGACCGCCAGCCGCGCACGCGCCTCGGCGTCCTCGACGATCCGGGGTTCTGCGGCGAAGGCAGCCAGATGCGGGCTCACGCTGCCCGGTACGTCCAGCCGCTCGCGCAGGGCCGTCACCACAAGCCCGCCGATATCGCGCGAGAAGCGGAAGCCGTGGACGATGCCGGGAGGCACGAAGATCAGCGTGTCCGCGCGGAAGGCGCGGTAGGAATCACCTGCCAGAACCTCGCCCGTTCCGTCCGAAATGTGCAACATCTGGAAGAAGGCTTCGTGCCGATGCGGCCGGATTTCCCAGTCGTGCAGGCGGCTGCGTTCGGGAATCGTTTCGCAGTGCAGCCAGAAACGGCCCTCCCGTTCGATCTCCTCGCCGTAGAGCTGATAGGTCGGGACGTATCGGTTCATGCGGCGACGATGCCGGAGATGTTCGGATCGTGCAAGAGATTGCGCGAAGCGTCCATTGAGGCTGGCCGGGGCGCGGGACAGATAGCTGGACGACGTTGACCCATGTCCGGAAAACCGCCGGAGTGGCATTCAGGCAGGAGGAATTCATGCGCACCCAGGTCGTCATCATCGGATCGGGGCCTTCGGGCCTGCTCCTGGGCCAGTTGCTCTCCAATGCCGGCATCGACAACGTCATCCTGGAGCGTTCGACCAAGGACTACGTGCTGGCGCGCATCCGCGCCGGGGTGCTGGAAGAGGGCACCTGCGCCATGCTCGAGGAAGCCGGCGCGGCGGACCGGATGCGTGTCGAGGGCCTGCCGCATGACGGCTTCGACCTGACCTTCGACGGCCAGCGCCACCGCATCGACCTGCACGGCCTGACCGGCGGCAAACGCGTGATGGTCTACGGACAGACCGAAGTGACGCGCGACCTGATGGACCTGCGCGAGCGGACCGGGGGCAAGACGGTCTACGAAGCCGCCGACGTGGCGCTGCACGATTTCGACCGGGACAAGCCCTTCGTCACCTATTCGAAGGACGGCGTGGAGCATCGGATCGACTGCGACTTCATCGCCGGCTGCGACGGCTTCCATGGCGCCTCGCGCAAGGCGGCGCCGGAGACGCTGCTCAAGGTCTATGAGAAAGTCTACCCGTTCGGCTGGCTCGGCATCATTGCCGACGTGCCGCCGGTGAACCACGAACTCATCTACGCCAACCATCCCCGCGGTTTCGCACTCTGTTCGATGCGGTCGCACACCCGCAGCCGCTATTACGTCCAGGTTTCGCTCGACGAGAAGGTCGAGGACTGGTCAGACGATCGGTTCTGGGACGAGATCCGCCGCCGCCTGACGCCGGACGCGGCCGAAGCGATGACCACCGGCCCGTCGGTCGAGAAGTCGATCGCGCCGCTGCGCTCCTTCGTGGCCGAGCCGCTGCGCTTCGGCCGCATGTTCCTCGTCGGCGACGCCGGCCATATCGTACCGCCGACCGGCGCCAAGGGATTGAACCTCGCTGCCAGCGACGTGCGCTACCTGTTCGATGCGCTGCGCGAGTTCTACGGTGAGAAATCCATGGCCGGCATCGACGGCTACTCGGCGAAGGCGCTGCGCCGCATCTGGAAGGCCGAGCGGTTTTCCTGGTGGATGACCTCGCTGATGCACAAGTTCCCCGATGGCGGCGACTTCGGCCAGCGGATCCAGGAGGCGGAACTCGACTACACCGTCAACTCGCACGCGGCGTCGATGTCGCTGGCCGAGAACTACGTTGGCCTGCCGTACTGACGAGGCGCTTGCTGTTCAGCGCTCGCTGGCGGCCACGTCACGCAGGATGCGGGTGAACAGGTCCAGCACCGGGAGGGGTTCGCGGTCGGCGCGCAGCGTTATGCCGACCGCGCCGCGGGTGTCCGATGTGTCGATGGGCAGGCGGACCAGCGTTCCCGCCGCCATCTCGTTGGCCACCACGCCCTGCGAAATGATCCAGATCGCGTCCGTCTCGCGCAGGAAGGCGCGGCCGAAGCTGTCGGAAACGCTCTCGATGCGGGCGCGCAGATCGGCCAGGCCATGTGCGATGAGCAGTCGCTCGACGAAGGGACGGATGATCGCCGATCGCGTCGGCATGATGACCGGATAGGTTCGAAGTGCCGGGAAGTCGAAGGTGGCGGTCTCCAGCAAGGGGTGGCCGCTGCGCACGACGAAGACCACCTGCTCCGAATAGAGGTGCTCGAAGGTGAGGCCCACCATCCGCTCCGGCGCAGCAAGCCGCCCGACGACGACGTCGAGATCGCCGCGTGTAAGCTGGTCGAGCAGGACGGCATTTTCGCCGGTGACGATCTTCAGGCGGGCGCCGCTTCCCTGCAGCAGCGCACGCACGGCGGTCGGCATGATCCTGGCGGAAACCGTCGGAAGCGCTCCGATGCGAAGAGGCGGCGCCTCGTCGTTGCCGACGCGGCGGACGGCATCGACGCCCTTGCGCAGGGCGGCGAGGCTCGCGCCGGCATGGCGGCGGAATTCCTGGCCCGCCGTCGTCAGCCGAATGCCGCGACCGTCGCGCTCGACGAGGGCGCAGCCGAGCTCCTCCTCCAGTTCGCGCAAGGTCCGCGTGACCGCCGGCTGCGACACATGCAGCGTCTCGGCCGCCCGGCCGACGCTGCCGTGCCGGGCGATCTCCAGGAATGTCGTCAGGTGGCGCGTCTTGACCTGCATGGCAAACCCATATCAAAAAAATTATCGGTGGTGCCAAAATCGGAATTATTCCTAACAAGCAGCCCTTGCTATGTATACACACAGCTTCATGGGAGGACTGCGTGTCTGAGACTGAGGAGAAATCCGCCCGATACGATCAGGGCATGGCGACCAGGCGCAGCGTGCTGGGTGCGGCGCATGTCGACAGGGCGCAGGCCGCCAAGACCGCCTTCGACGAGCCGTTCCAGGACCTCATCACCGAGGCCGCGTGGGGACATGTCTGGTCGCGGCCGCACTGGACGAAGCGCGAGCGTTCGATGGTGACGCTGGCCCTGCTGGCTGCGCTCGGCCATCACGACGAGGTGGCGATGCACGTGCGGGCCACCGCCAACACAGGCGCCACACCGGACGACATCCGCGAGGCGATGCTGCACGTCGCCATCTATGCCGGCGTTCCCGCCGCCAACCACGCGATCAAGATCGTGAAACAGACCCTTGCCGAGATGGAGGAGGCCAGCACATGACCGCAAGCAACGGCTTGTCCAACCAGAGGCCCGAGACGGGCTCGTTCTTCCAGCGCGACCGCGAGTGGCATCCGCCGGCACTGACGCCGCAGTACAAGACCTCGGTGCTGCGCTCGCCGCAGCGGGCGTTGATCTCGCTCGACAACACGATCAGCGAGATCACCGGGCCGACCTTCGGGCACAACATCATCGGCGAGCTCGACAACGACCTGATCCTGAACTTCGCCAAGCCGGGCGAAAGCGCCATCGGCGAGCGTATCATCGTCTACGGACGCGTGCTCGACGAGCGCGGCAAGGGCGTGCCCAACGTGCTCGTCGAGTTCTGGCAGGCCAATGCCGGCGGCCGCTACCGTCACAAGAAGGACGGCTACCTGGCGCCGCTCGACCCGAATTTCGGCGGCTGCGGCCGTACCATCACCGGCGAGGACGGCTCCTATTCGTTCCGCACCATCAAGCCGGGACCCTATCCCTGGCCGAACGGCGTCAACGACTGGCGGCCGCGCCACATCCATTTCTCGATCTTCGGCAACGGCTTCGCGCAGCGGCTGATCACGCAGATGTATTTCGAGGGCGACCCGCTGATCTGGAAGTGCCCGATCGTGTCGACGATCCCCAGCCGTGAGGCGATCGAGGACCTGATCGCGCCGCTCGACATGGAATACACGATCCCGATGGACGCTATGGCCTACAAGTTCGACATGGTGCTGCGCGGACGCCGTTCGACGATGTTCGAGAACCGGCTGGAGGGGAATTGATTTGTCGATGCCATAGGCGTTGAATACATAGACTACATGTATTCAACGCCGGAGATCCGCTCATGCCGACCTCGATCCGCCTGGAGCCCGAAATCGAAGCCCGCCTGGACGCCCTGGCCGCCCGCACCGGGCGGACCAAGGCCTACTACCTGCGCGAACTGATCGCCAACGGGCTCGGGGACCTCGAAGACTATTACACCGCGGTCGAGGTTTCGGAGCGAATTCGCCGTGGCGAGGAGAAGACCTATCCGCTCGAAGAAGTGATCCGCGACCTTGGCCTGGACGATTGAGCTTTCGGATACGGCGAAGAAGTCGCTGCGCAAGCTCGACCGCCAGGTGTCGAAGCGGATAGCGGTCTTCCTGCGCGGCCGGGTCGCGCAGCTCGACGATCCCCGCGCCTTGGGAAAGGCGCTGCACGCGTCGCTGGAAGACTACTGGTCCTATCGCGTCGGCGACTATCGCCTGATCTGCGAAATCCGGGACCAGACACTCGTCGTGCTGGTCGTGGAGATCGGCCACCGATCGGACGTCTATCGCTAGTTGGGAGAAACATCATGCAATCGCTCGGCCGCCTCAAGGAAACCGCCTCGCAGACCGCGGGTCCCTATGTTCACATCGGCCTGACGCCGAACTTCTGCGACATCGGTGGCGTCTATTCGACCGACCTCGGCACCCAGATGGTCAACGACAAGACGAAGGGCGAGCGCATTACTGTCAAGGCTCGCGTCATTGACGGCTCCGGAACGCCGCTGCGCGATTCGCTGATCGAGATCTGGCAGGCCGACGCCGACGGGCTCTACAATTCGCCTTCCGAGATGCGTGGTTCGGCCGATCCGAACTTCACCGGCTGGGGCCGCTGCCCGGCCGACATGGATACGGGCGAGTTCGTCTTCCAGACGATCAAGCCGGGCCGCGTGCCGTTCCGCGACGGCCGCCCGATGGCGCCGCACATCACCTTCTGGATCGTCGCGCGCGGCATCAATCTCGGCCTGCACACGCGCATGTATTTCGGCGACGAGGAGAAGGCCAACGCGGAGGACCCGATCCTGCAGCGGGTGGAGCACAAGGTGCGCGTGCCAACCCTGATTGCCCGGCGCGACGGCGACGTCTACACCTTCGACATCCACCTGCAGGGTGACCGCGAAACCATCTTCTTCGACATCTGAGACCGCGTGCCCTTCATGTCCGCATCGCCCTTCGAGCACCCATACCTCAGCGGTCTGCTGGGCGATGCGGACATGGCACCCTTCTTCTCCGTCGAGGCCGACTGCCGCGCCATGGTCGACTTCGAGGTCGCCCTCGCGCGGGCGCAGGGCGGGTCAGGGGTGATCCCGCCCGACGCGGCCGAGACCATCGCGGCGGCGCTGGCCGGTTTCTCGCCCGATGTCGACGCTCTTGCCGCGGGCACGGGCCGCGACGGCGTGGTCGTTCCCGAACTCGTGCGCCAGCTGCGCAAGGCGGTCGGGCGCGATGCGGCCGCCTTCGTGCATGTCGGCGCGACCAGCCAGGACGTGGTCGACACTTCGCTTTCGCTGCGTCTG
Organism: Aquibium sp. ELW1220; assembly: GCF_030398385.1. GTDB lineage: Bacteria > Pseudomonadota > Alphaproteobacteria > Rhizobiales > Rhizobiaceae > Aquibium. Next base: position 25,884 of record NZ_JAOAOQ010000049.1, read on the forward strand.
AAGCCGGCGCTCGCCATCCTCGATGCGCGGCTTGCCGCCGTCACCGAGGCCTTGCAGGCGCTCGAGGATCGCGACGGCGACATCGAGGTCATGGCGCACACGCGCATGCAGGCGGCGATACCCGTGCCCGCATCGCGCAAGATCCGCAGCTGGCGCGACCCGCTCGTCCGCCACCGCGCGCGTCTCGACGTCGTCTCAGCCGGCGTCGCGATCCTGCATTTCGGCGGTGCGGCAGGCACGCTGGAGAAGCTCGGCGACAGGGCCAGTGACGTGGCGCAGCGGCTCGCTTCGGCTCTCGGCCTGAAGCCCGTCGATCACGCCCGCCATTCCGAGCGGGACGGCATTGCTGAACTGGCCTCCTGGCTGTCGCTGGTTACCGGCAGCCTCGGCAAGATGGGGCAGGACATCGCGCTCGCCGCGCAGAGCGAGGTTGGCGAGATCAGGCTTTCGGGCGGCGGCGGGTCGTCGGCCATGCCGCACAAGGTCAATCCGGTCGCTGCAGAGACGCTGGTGACGCTGGCGCGCTTCAATGCGACCCTGCTTGCGGGGATGCACCAGTCGCTGGTGCACGAGAACGAGCGTTCGGGCGCGGCCTGGACGCTGGAATGGATGATTCTGCCGCAGATGATCACCGCCTGCGCGGCGGCGCTGCGGCACGCACAGGCGCTGGTCGGCCAGATCGCCATCCGCCCCCTGAAGAGCGGCGCCGACGAAGCGGCCGCGAAAGACGGTCGCTCGTGAAGGAACGCTGGATCGTCGCCTATTGCGGCGTGCTGATGTCGATCTCGTCCTTCTCGGTCGACATCACGCTGCCGTCCTTCCCGGTCATGGTGGACGACCTCGACGCCCCCTTCGAGCTCGTGCAGTGGACCATCACCTCCTACATGATCGGGGCCGGCCTCGGGCAGCTGGTCTGGGGTTCGATGTCCGATCGCTTCGGCCGGCGGCCGGCGCTGGCGGCGGGACTCGCCCTGTTCCTGCTCGGCTGCCTCGGCGCGGCCTTCGCATCCTCCATCGAACTCATGCTCGCCTGCCGCGTGCTGCAGGGGCTCGGTGCCGCCGCCGCCATCGTGTCGTCACGGGCGATCATCCGCGACCGGTTTTCGGGCGAGGCGCTGGCGCGCAATCTGGCCCTCGCCACCGCGATCTTCGCCGTCGGGCCGATCTTCGCGCCGCTGCTCGGCGCAGGCGTCGCCGCGCTGGCCGGCTGGCGCTTCATCTTTCTCGGACTGTCGGTCTTTGCCGCCGGCCTGCTGATCGTGCTCGTGCGCCTGCCCGAGACGCTGCCGGCGCGGGCGCCCGACGCGATGCGGCTCGCCGTCTTCGTGCAGCGGTCGCGCCGCCTGCTCGCGCATCCGCAGTCCCGCTACTTCGTCTTCCTGTCGGCGATCGTCATGGCGTCGATGCTGCTCATCCTCGCCTCCACGCCGCGCATCTACGAGCATGCCTTCGGCCTGAGCGGGACGACCTTCGCCGTCTATTTCGCCTTCCATGGGCTCGGCATCGTCCTTGGCCAGGCGGCGAACCGGCGGCTGATCCGCAGCATCGGCATCGTCAACGCCATGATTGCCGCCAACGTCGTCCTCGTGGTCGCGGTCATGCTGATGCTCGGCTTCATCTTCGCCGGGATGATGAACGCGATCCTGATGACGGCGCTGATCACGCTCTTCGCCACCAGCTACCTGATCGTCTATTCCAATGCGGCGGCGATGGTTCTCGACCCGCATGGCGATATCGCCGGCTTCACCGCCGCCTTCTACGGCTTCGTCAGCCAGATCGGCTCGGCGCTGCTCGTCTCGCTGCTGGTGGTGGTGACGGGCGAGAGCGTGACGGGCTTCGCCGCAGCCCTTCTGGCGATCTGCCTCGTCAGCCTGGCCGCCCTGCTGGCGTGGCGTCCGCGGGGCTGATCACTTCAGCTTCTCTTCCAGCCAGGTCCTGATCAGCGCCTGCCGCGTGATTCCCAGCCGCTGCGCCTCGATGTCGAGCCCGTTCACCATCCAGGTGGGGAGCTCGACGTCGACAAGCGTGGGCTCGCGGTTCGGTCGTCGGGCGGTGGACCAGTCGAAGTATTCGGACACATCCTCGCCGTCGTCGAATTTCTTGTCGAGTTCAGTCGCTGATATTCGTTTCATAGGCCTTGACCTCTGTCGTCCGCGAGCGGCGGACCGATATCATCCGCAACCGGCCGTTCCGTATCGTGCAAACCGCAGTCCAACTGACGCCACCGATCCGGCCGATGGCAAAGAAGCGATTTTCCTCACCGGATCTCGCTTCGATCTCGAAAAGATAATCGTCCTTCCAGAGAGCCTTGGCTTCCTCGAAGTCGATGCCATGCTTGTCCTTGTTCGACGCGCTCTTGGCGGGATCGTATTCGAACTCCATGACCGCGAACCATACCATTGAAATGGTATGGCGGCCATCCGGCGTCCAGTCAGACCGCGTTCATCGTCAGCAGCTCATACGTCGCCACCTGCTCGCCGTCCTGGTTGGTCACCGCCACGTCCCAGCGCACTTCGCCGTGGCCGGGGTTGCGCAGCGTCTTTTCCTTGGCGGTCAGCCGCACCTTCAGCGTGTCGCCAGGCGAGACGGGCTTGGTGAAGCGCAGATTGTCGAGCCCGTAGTTGGCCAGCACCGGCCCCGGCGCGGGGTCGACGAAGAGGCCCGCCGCAAAGGACAGGATCAGGTAGCCATGCGCCACGCGGCCGGGGAAGAAGGGGTTGGCCTTTGCCGCCTCCTCGTCCATGTGGGCGTAGAAGTTGTCGCCGGTGAAGTCGGCGAACTGCTCGATGTCGGCCAGCGTCACCTCGCGCGTCGCGGTCTCCAGCGTGTGGCCGATCTCCAGCTCGCCGAATGTCATGCGGAACGGGTGGACGTCCTTCGCGAGCGGCGTCGAGCCCTTCACGAAGCTCTTCGTGATGGCCGAAAGCAGGTCCGGGCTAGCCTGGATCGCAGTGCGCTGCATGTAGTGCATGACGCCGCGGATGCCGCCCATCTCCTCGCCGCCGCCGGCGCGTCCAGGGCCGCCATGGACGAGATGGGGCAGGGGAGAGCCGTGCCCGGTCGCTTCCTTGCCGGTGTCGCGGTTGGCGAAGTAGAGCCGGCCGTGGAAGGCGCCGGACGCGATCACCACCTGCCGCGCCACCGCCGGGTCGTGCGTGAACACCGAGGCGACGAGCGAGCCAGCGCCGCGGTTGGCGAGCGTGGTCGCATGGTCGAGGTCGCGATAGGCCATCACGGTCGAGACCGGGCCGAAGGCCTCCACCGAATGCACCTTCTCGGCACCGTCCGGATCGTCGCAGGCAAACAGCATCGGCGACACGAAGGCGCCCGCCGCCACGTCGACGCCCGCGGGCGCGAACCCGTCGGCGCCGTACACGCAGCGCGCCTCGGTGCCGATCATCCGCGCCTTCTCCAGCACGTCTTCGCGCTGGGCGAGGCTCGCCAGCGCGCCCATCCGCGTGCCCTCCGCGCGGGGATCGCCGACCGGCGTCTTCGCGAGCTTCTCGCAGATCGCCGCGATCACCGCCTCGCGGTGCGCGGCCGGGACGAGGATCCGGCGGATCGCCGTGCATTTCTGGCCCGCCTTGGCGGTCATCTCGCGGTGCACCTCGCGCACGAAGGTGTCGAACTCGGGCGTGCCGGGCGCCGCGTCGGGTCCGAGGATCGTCGCATTCAGCGAATCCTGCTCGGCCACGAAGCGCACGGCATTGTCGAGCAGGTTGCGGTTGCCGCGCAGCATGCCGGCGGTCGCCGCCGACCCGGTGAAGGAGACGACGTCCTGCGAGCCCAGCCGGTCGATCAGGTCGCCGGTGGAGCCGGCCACGAACTGCACCGCACCCTCCGGCAGCAGGCCGGATTCGATCATCATCCGGAAGGCGGCTTCGGCCAGCCACGCCGTCGCCGAGGCCGGCTTGACGATCGCCGGCACGCCGGCCAGCAGCGTCGGCGACAGCTTCTCCAGCATGCCCCAGACCGGGAAGTTGAAGGCGTTGATGTGGACCGCCACGCCCTGCAGCGAGGTCGCCACGTGCTGGCCGAGGAAGCTGCCGGTCTTGCCGAACTGCTCGATGCCCGGCTCGACATAGATCACGTCGTCGGGCAGTTCGCGGCGGCCCTTCGAGGCATAGACGAACATCGTGCCGATGCCGCCGTCGATGTCGATCATCGAATCCGTCTTGGTCGCGCCGGTGTCGTAGGACAGCTCGTAGAGCGCCTCGCGCCGCTCGTTCAGGTACTGCGCCAGCCCCTTCAGCATCGCCGCGCGCTGGTGGAACGTCATCGCCCTTAGCGCCGGCCCGCCGACGCTGCGGGCATGTGCGGTCATCGCCGCAAAATCGAGCTCGGCGCCGAGCCGCGCCACGACGCGACCGTCGATCGCGCTCTTCAGGTCGGTCAGGCGCCCGGACGGGGCGACCCAGCGGCCGGCAGCATAGCTGTTCAGGGCGAGGATGGTCATGATGTGGCTCCTGTTGTGGCGTGTGTTGTGTTCCTGCCGGAAAGGCCGCACTCCGTCGCGCCCCCCTCTGGCCTGCCGGCCATCTCCCCCACGAGGGGGGAGATCGGCAGCGTCGGCCGCCGCTTCCGGCCTGCGACGGTGGAGATTGGCGAAGGCCGCGGCGACATCCGATCTCCCCCCTCGTGGGGGAGATGGCCGGCAGGCCAGAGGGGGGCGCCGTAGAGCAAGATCTATCCCACCCGCGCCGGCAGGCCCCGTCCCACCCGCGCCGGCAGGCTGGCAAACCCGCGAAACCGCACCCGCCCCGTCCTCATCGGCGTCCCCTCTAGCGCGAACCCCGGAAATCGCGCGAGGAACCGCGAAATCGCGATGCGCCCCTCCATCCGCGCCAGCGAGAAGCCGGCGCAGAGATGCGGGCCCTGCGCGAAGGCAAGGTGGCGGTTGGGCCTGCGCGACAGGTCGAGCCGGTCGGGATCGGCAAACTGGCGCGGGTCGCGGTTCGCCGCCCCGATCGCCAGGTGGATGCGCGTGCCGGGCTCGAGCGTCTCGCCATGGAAGATCGCGGGCTCGACGCTCCGGCGGTTGCCGAGCTGGTTCGGGCTCTGGAAGCGCAGGACCTCGTCCACCGCGGTGTCGATGAGCGCGGGCTCCTCGATCAGCCGGCGGCGTTCGCCCGGCCATTGCGTCAGTTCGTGCAGCGCGTTGCCGATCAGGTTGGTGGTCGTCTCGTGGCCGGCATTGAGGATGAAGATGCAGTTCTGCAGGAGTTCGGTGTCGCTGAGCAGTTCGCCCTCATTTCCGGCGATCAGCCGCGTCAGCACGTCGGTGGCGGGGTCGCCGGGCTTTGCCCGGCGCCGTGCGGCGAGGTCGCCTAGATAGGCCTTGAACTCGGTCACCGCGCGGTTGCCGCGCTCGACCTGGTTGGAGTTCAGCACCGGCTCCAGCGCGCCGAGGATCGCCAGCGACCAGTCGCGCAGCGGCCGGCGCTCCTCGTGCGGCATGACGAAGAGGTTGCCGATGACCTCGAGCGGGATTGCGGCCGCGAAATCCTCGATCAGGTCGGCTTCGTCCTTCTCCTCCAGCCGGTCGAGCAGGCCGTCGACGAGCGCGACGAGCCCCGGTTCCATGGCCGCGATGGCACGCGGTGTCAGCGCACCCATCATGATCCTGCGCACGCGCGTGTGCAGCGGCGGGTCGTTGAAGACGAGGCTCGTCGTGTGGTGTTCGTAGAGCGGCGTCTCGCCGAATTTCGGCAGGAACTCCACCTTCTTGTCCGACGAGAAAGTCTTGGTGTCGCGGTAGACGCGGTCGAGGTCCTCGTGGCGCGACAGCATCACCGAGCCGTCGGCGAAGCGTTTCAGCGGCGCATGCTCGAGCAGCGCGCGGTAGACCGGGAAGGGGTCCTCCGCGAAGCCCGGCGGCATCGCGCCGATGTCGAACGCCTCGGCGAGGCTCCTGTCCGCCTGCATGTGCTCCGCTCCTCCCAAGCGCCGGACGCGACCTCGGTCCCATCCGCGAGTATTATTGACCGACCGGCCGGTTTATGCAAGTCTTCCCGCCATGCGCTCGGGAGGAGTGCGGGCGGGGAGGCTCCAATGGCATTGACGGCTGAAGAAATCGCCAGGCGCTCGGCAGACGCCATGTGGGCGCGCGACGACGCCTCGAAATGGCTCGGCGCATCGCTCGACGCGGTCGGTCCCGGCACGGCGACCCTGTCGATGACGGTCGAGAAGCACCATACCAACGGCCACGACATCTGCCATGGCGGCTTCATCTTTACGCTGGCCGATTCGGCCTTCGCCTTCGCCTGCAATTCCTACAACCAGCTGGTGGTCGCGCAGCACAACGTCATCACCTTCGTCGCGCCCGGCCAGCTCGGCGACCGGCTCACGGCGACCGCCTGCGAGGTGACGCGCTTCGGGCGCTCGGGCATCTACGACGTGCGCGTGACCAACCAGGCCGGCCGCCTGATCGCCGAGTTCCGCGGCGCGTCGCGGGCCATCGAAGGCCGGCATTTCGACGACATGGCAGCCTGAGCGCGCCGACGGGCCGAACGAGGGGGAGGATGGAATGAGAGACCTGGCACCGCGCAGGCAAGACCTGGACCCGATCGAGATCGCCTCGCGCGACGAGATCGCCGCCCTGCAGCTCAACCGGCTGAAATGGTCGCTGCGCCACGCCTACGACAACGTCGCGCATTACCGCCAGGCCTTCGACGCGGCGGGCGTCCACCCCGACGACCTGAAGCAGCTGTCCGACCTGAAGCTCTTCCCCTTCACCACCAAGCACGACCTGCGCGCCAACTATCCCTTCGGCATGTTCGCCGTGCCGCGCGAACAGGTGGCTCGGATCCACGCCTCCTCGGGCACCACGGGCAAGCCCACCGTCGTCGGCTACACAAAAAACGATCTCGCCGTCTGGGCCGACTGCGTGGCGCGCTCCATGCGCGCCTCGGGCACGCGTCCCGGCGACATCGTCCACATCGCCTATGGCTACGGCCTCTTCACCGGCGGCCTCGGCGCGCATTACGGCGCCGAGCGGCTCGGCTGCACCGTCGTCCCGGTCTCCGGCGGCATGACCACGCGGCAGGTGACCTTGATCGAGGATTTCAAGCCCACCACCATCATGGTCACGCCGTCCTACATGCTCTCCATCCTCGACGAGTACCGCGCCCAGGGGCTCGACCCGCGCAAGAGCCCGCTTCAGGTCGGCATCTTCGGCGCCGAGCCCTGGACCAATGCCATGCGGTCCGAGATCGAGGACGCCTTCGACATGCACGCCGTCGACATCTACGGCCTGTCGGAGGTGATGGGACCGGGCGTCGCCAACGAGTGCGTCGAGACCAAGGACGGGCTGCACATCTGGGAGGATCATTTCTATCCCGAGATCGTCGACCCGATCACCGGCGACCCGGTCGAGGACGGCGGGCAGGGCGAGCTGGTCTTCACCTCGCTCTCCAAGGAGGCCTTCCCGATCGTCCGTTACCGCACGCGCGATCTGACGAGGCTGCTGCCCGGCACCGCGCGCAGCATGCGGCGCATGGAAAAGATCACCGGCCGCTCGGACGACATGATGATCCTGCGCGGCGTCAACGTCTTCCCGACCCAGATCGAGGAGCAGATCCTCGCCATCGAGGGGCTGGCGCCGCATTTCCAGGTCGAACTCACCCGCGAGGGCCGCATGGACGAGATGACGGTCCATGTCGAGGCAACGATCACGCATGTGACAGACGAGGCGCGCAAGGTCGCGGGCCATGCGCTGCGCGAGCGCATCAAGGACGTGGTCGGCGTCACGGTGCGGGTCAACGTCACCGAACCGGAGAAGGTCGCCCGCAGCCAGGGCAAGGCCCAGCGCATCGTCGACAACCGGCCGAAGGGATGAGCGTCGCCGTCGCGATCGAGGTCGGCCCGCTCGGCCGGGACAGCCTGCGCCGGGCCGGCGCGGCGGCGCCCTGATGGCGCGCAGCCGCGCCCGGGACTACGACGAGAAGCGCCTGTCACTGCTGCGCCAGGCCGCCGCGGTCTTTGCGCGCGACGGCTACGACCGCGCCTCGATGGCCGGCCTCGCCGCCGAATGCGGCGTGTCGAAGGCGCTGTTCTACCACTACTACGCCTCCAAGGAGGCGCTGCTCTTCGACATCATCAGCACCCATCTCGAAGAGCTCGTCGAGGCGGTGGAGGCAGCCGACGATGCGGCCCTTGCGCCCGAACTCCGGCTGGAACGGCTGGTCGGCGCCCTGCTCGAGGCCTATCGCGACGCCGACGCCGAGCACAAGCTGCAGATCGGCACGATGCAGATCCTGCCCGACGCCGAGCAGGCGCAGCTGAAGGCGCTGGAGCGCCAGCTCGTCGCCCGCTTCGCCGAGGCGATCCGCGCCGTCGCACCCGAAGCCTTCGAGGGCACGCCGCTGCTCAAGCCCGTCACCATGAGCCTCTTCGGCATGCTCAACTGGTTCTACATGTGGTTCCGCGAGGGCGGCCCGGTCGGCCGGGCCGATTATGCGCTGCTCGCCACCCGGCTCCTGGTCGGCGGGGTGAGAGACCTCGCCGCCCGCCCCATGACGGATCGATGATCCCGCGCTTGTGATTTCCCGCCGGAGGGCTGCGCGCCTAACGTCGGTGCTCCAACCTCTGGGGGAAGTCCGCAATGACCCGCATCACCGAAGACCAGTACCGGCGCCTCGTCTCCCGCCGCAGCGTCCTCAAGGGCAGTGCAGCACTCGCCGCCCTGCCGCTCCTGTCCTGGACCGAGATCGCCCGCGCCGCCGAGCCGCATCGCTTCATGCAGGGCGACGCCGACGTCTCCGTCATCAGCGACGGCGAGCTGACCCTGCCGCTGAACGTCCTGTCCCCCGACGCGACGCCCGAGCAGCTCGCCGAGATCGCGAAGACCATGGGCTGGACCGACGGCAGCGCGCACCCGTCCACAAACATCCCGCTGATCCGGATGGGCTCCGACCTGATCCTCGTCGACACCGGCTCGGGCAACCGCTTCGCGCCGACCGCCGGCAAGCTTTCGGAAAACCTCGCTGCCGCAGGTGTCGAGCCCGGCGCGATCACCCGCGTCGTCTTCACCCACGCCCATCCCGACCATGTCTGGGGCACGGTGCTCGACGACGGCACGCTGCGCTTCCCGAACGCGACCTATCACGTCGGCGCGACCGAGCATGCCTTCTGGACCGATCCCGACATCTTCTCCAAGCTGCCGGAGAATTTCCACGACTTCGCCCGCGGCGCGCAGCGCGACCTCGCCGCGGTCAAGGACCGGATGGTGCTGGTCAAGGGCGGCGACGACATCGTCACCGGGCTTTCGGCCATCGACACGCCCGGCCACACGCCGGGCCACATCTCACTTGCGCTCGCCGGCGGCGACGGCCTGATCATCACCGGCGATGCGCTGTCGAACCAGATCATCTCCTTCGAGCATCCGGGCTGGAAGTTCGGCTTCGACGCGATCCCCTACCTCGCCATCGCAAACCGCCGCAGGCTGATCGACCGCATGGTCGCCGACAAGTCGGCCGTGCTCGGCTACCACTTCGCCTATCCGGGCGTCGGCATGGCCGAGGCCTCCGGCGACGCCTTCCGCTACGTCGCAGGCTGACGGGCGGGCGGCGCCGGCTCGTCCGGCAGCCGCGGCATCGCCTCCAGACCCGGTCCGCAGCGGCCCCTGCGGCGGACCGGCGGCATCCGCCTTGCCATGGCCTTTGCCGCCGTGGCATCTCATGGCGATGGACGCAACCACCGACCCGGCCCTGACCGCGCTCGAGCGGATGATAGACCGCCTGCACGCGCGCGGGCGGCTGCGCGTCTGGTCGCTGGTCGTCACCGTCTTCGGCGACGCGGTCGCGCCGCGCGGCGGCCAGGCGCCGCTGTCGCTGCTCCAGGACCTGATGATGCGGCTGCGCGTCGAGCCGGGCGCGGTCCGCACCGCGATGTCGCGGCTCGCCGCCGACCACTGGGTCTCGCGCGAGCGGGAAGGGCGCAACAGCTTCTACCGGCTGGCCGACGAAGGGCGCCATGCCTTCGACCTCGCCACGCGCCGCATCTACGCATCCGGCCCGCCTGCCTGGGACGGACGCTGGATCGTCGCCGTCGCCCCGTCGCCGGGTGAGGTCGCGCGCCGCTCCGACCGTGACCGCGACATGCGCGAGATCGGCTTCGTGCCGACCGGGCCCGGCAGCTGGATCAAGCCGCATACGGAGGGTGGCGACCCAGCCGAGGGCCTGCCCTCGGGCCTGCTCGTCATCGCCGGTGCCGCGCTGCGCATTCCGGAAGGCGTGACGCGGCTCTGGTCGCTCGACGGCAGTGCGGCAGGCTACCGCACGCTCTGCGCCGACCTGTCGCCGCTCGCCCGCGCGCTGGCCGGCGGCGCGGTCCTTGCGCCGCTCGACGCGATGGCAGCACGCATCCTCGTCAACCATGGCTGGCGCCGCCTCGTGCTGCGCGACCCCGGCTTGCCCGCCGCCCTCCTGCCGCAGGACTGGCCGGGCGAGGAGGCGAGGGCACTGGTCCGCGACCTCTACGCCCGCCTCGCCGCCCCCAGCGAAACCTGGCTCGACACCGCCGGCCTGCCGACGCAGGCCCGGCCGGAGCGGTTCCGGGGGCGCTTCGGGGGGATCTGAGGTGCGGTGCGGTGCGGCGTAACCCGTTCCATCCCCCTTGCCTTGTCCCGGTCAGCGGGCAGGTGCGACACCCGCCGCCGTCATCCTCGGGCTTGTCCCACTGCTGTCCGGTTTAGAAAGCTGGACAAGGCGCATGACATTGATTCTACTCGGTTTCAGACGTTTCGCGGCGTTTGGACACGAGCAGGGAGCAATGTCATGCGGCACGACAATAGCGTATTCCACAGTGTGAATCGGCATGCAATTTTGACCCCCTAGACGGGAGGATCGGCGTCCAATTTTGACCCCCCTCATGAAGTCGATCTGCGACCATCCGTTCGTTTTGGCGAGCGGGTGGAGAGGGGATGAAGACAGTGGACACGATTGCCCGGGTTCGGCGTGCCTTTCATGTGCAGGGGTGGTCGCTCAAGCGGATCTGCCGCGAGCTGCACGTGTCGCGCAACACGGTCCGCAAGATTCTCAGGTCCGACGAGACCTCGTTCTCCTACGAGCGCGAGCGACAACCGAAGCCGAAGATCGGACCGTGGAAGGACCAGCTCGACGGGTTCCTCAACGGCAATCTCGGCAAGGCGGCGCGCGAGCAACTGACGCTGATCCGGATTTACGAGGAACTGCGCGCGCTCGGCTATGAGGGCGGCTACGACGCCGTGTGCCGCTATGCGAAGAGCTGGGCGAAGACGAGAGGATCGGNCGCCGCTATGCGAAGAGCTGGGCGAAGACGAGAGGATCGGCGACGGCCGAGGCCTACGTGCCGCTGTTCTTCGCACCGGGCGAAGCCTACCAGTTCGACTGGAGCCACGAGATCGTCCTGCTCGCCGGCGTGACGGTGACCGTGAAGGTCGCCCACGTCCGGCTCTGCCACAGCCGCATGATGTTCGTGCGGG
>NZ_JAOAOQ010000005.1 GCF_030398385.1 Aquibium sp. ELW1220
GAACTGGTCGCGCAGCGTGTCCATGACCGGCGCGACGTTTCCACCGCCTTGTACCGCCGCCCGGAACGGCCCTTCGATCGTCGCCCACAGCGCGTCCGAGCGAGGCAGCACCTGGCCTTCCAGCTGTGCCCGCAGGTCGTCGCGCAGGGCGAATTCTCGCCAGTAGCCGCGCCGCGCCTTGTCCTCCTGCTTGAGTTCGGCGATCCGTGCGAGGTTCCTGGTGACGAGTTCCGGATGAACCACCGCCTCGTTGGCCAGCAGGTAGGATTCCACCAGGAACATCGGCGGTGGCAGGATGTCGGCTATCAGATCCTTGCCGCCGACGATCTCGCCGTAGAGCGGGCCGTTGACCTGCAGGGTCTTCAGGGCGTGGTTCTGGATGCCGACGGTGATGCCGATCCCGATTCCCACGAAAGCTGCAATTGCGATGACGACCTGCCAGATTCGGAGAGACATGAGGGGCCTTTTTTGCGGAGGAGATGCGCGCCGCTATGAACGCTAGTTGACGTAGCGGGAACATTGCAGAACGTTGCTAACGAAAGCTTGTCGCCTGCACCGTGTGCAGCAAGCACAGACCACAGCCATCGGCTGAATTCCGGGCCTTCTTGCGGTGTTCCGCTGCGCCACATTGAGATTCCGGACCGCGTGGGATACCTCCGGTGAAACGGATCAGCATCCATGACGGCGACGGAAAAGAAGAACGGCTCGCGCGGGGTCCAGTCGATCGACACGGGCGGCGTGGTGCTCAATGCCCTCGCCCGGGCGACGGGGCCGCTGAAGCTCCGTGACCTCGCCGAACAGACCGGCATGGCGGCCGCGCAGCTGCATCCCTATCTCGTCTCCTTCCGGAAGATGGGCATGGTCGAGCAGACCGAAGCCGGCCACTACCAGCTCGGCTCCTTCGCGCTGCATCTCGGCCTGACGCGGCTTCGCAACCAGAACGCCTACCGCGAGACGGTGCGTCGCGTCGCAGGCCTTGCGGACGACCTGCAACTGATGATCGCGGTGACTGTGTGGGGGCTGCATGGGCCGACGATCGTGTACGTGCAGGAGTCCTCTGCGCGCATCCATGCCAACGTCCAGGTCGGCAACATCTTCCTGATGACGGCCACCGCAACGGGCAAGGTGTTCGCCGCCTGGCTGCCGCGCGCCGTGACGCAGCCGATGATCCGGCAGGAGCGGTCCGACCGGACGCTGCTCGAGCGCGGCCCGTTCGAATTCGACGAAGACCGCTACTGGGCCGAGGTACGCGAGGTTGCGGCGAAGGGCCACGCCGTGACACGCGACCTGCCGATCCCCGGGGTCAGCGCGGTCGCGGCTCCGGTCTTCGATCACACCGGACAGATGCAGCTGGCGCTGACGGCGATCGGTCCGACCGGAATGATCGATCTCGCCGACGACGGGCTGGCCGTCCGCGGGCTTCTGCGCTTCACGCGGAAGCTGTCCAACGAACTGGGCTACCGCGAGGACGTCAGCGCCGACGCATGATGTCGAGGGAAACGAGCAGGCCGGCCGAGGCAAGCGTCACGCCCAGCCATTGCGAGACGCTCGGTGCTTCTCCCGCAAGGGGGATCGCGAGCATCACCGCGGCGGGCGGCAGCAGTGCGGGAAACAGCGAGGCCGTTCCTGCCCCGAGGCGGCGGACGCAGCCGGCAAAGGAAACGATCGCCACTGCGCCGCCGAGCACGCCCTGGTACAATGCCTGAAGGGCCCAGGCCGCCGGCGGGTGATCCGGTACGCCGAAGATGACGAGATAGAACGGCAGCAGGCAGAGCGCAGCGCTCAGCGAAACCGCGGCAGTCGTCTCCATCGCGGGAAGCTGCCAGCGGCCAACCAGCCAGGTGAAGCAGCCCCAAAGCGAACCCGACGCCACGAAGCAGAGGTCGCCGATCCATGCGGGTGTGCCGGATGCCGGCGTCGCCGGCTGGTCCGTCGCGATTGCAACGAGACCGGCAGCCAGCAGAGCGATGCCGACGCGTCGGTGCCCGGGCACCGGCCGCCCACCCACCAGGGCCGACAGGGCGTTCGCCGTCAGCATGGTCACGCCGGGAGAGATGACCACCGCATGCGCGAGCGGGGCGATGCCGTAGCCCGTGTTGATGAGGAACGCGAAAGGCGGTCCGATGAGAACCGTCAGGACCGCGATCCGCCGCGGCGGCAACGCCGCACGGCAGCCGCTGCGCAGCAGAAGCAGGGGCGCAAGCAGAATGGCGGCGACACCGAACCGCAGCATGGCGAGATCGGCGCTGGAAAAGCCGTCGGCGCGACCGATGGCCGTGCCGACATTGTAGAAGGCCCAGCAGAAGGTCGCGGCGAAGCCGAGCGCGATGCCTTGCGCGCGCCCGGTATCTGCCGATGGCCCGGTCAATCGTTGGCGCCGGACAGGTGCCGCGCGGCGATGTAGCCGAAAGTGACAGCGGGGCCGAGCGTGATCCCGCCGCCCGGATAGTTCCCGCCCATGATGCTCGCCGCGTCGTTGCCGACGGAATAGAGGCCGCCGATCGCGCGTCCCGCTTCGTCGAGAACCTGGGCGTTCTCGTTGCAGCGCAGGCCCGCAAAGGTGCCGAGGTCGCCGACCACCAGCTTGACGGCGTAGTACGGCCCTTTGCCGATCGGTGCGACACAAGGGTTGGGCTTGTGCTCCGGATCGCCCAGCGAACGGTTGTAGGAGGTCGAGCCCTTGCCGAACTCGGGGTCCTCGCCGCGCACGGCGTGGACATTGAAGGCGTCGACCGTTCGCCGCAGCGTGACCGGATCGGCGCCTATACGGCCGGCCAGTTCCTCCAGCGTCGCGCCTTCCAGGAGATAGCCCGACCTGACGTGCTGGCGGAAGGGCACCGGGGCAGGCTTGACGTAGCCGAGGCCGTATTTGCGCAGCACGTGGTGGTCGGCGATGAAGAAGGCGCAGATCTCGCCGTCCTCCTCGCGGCAGCGCGCGACCATGGCCTGGCAGAAATCGTGATAGGAGTCCGCCTCATTGACGAAGCGCCGGCCCGAGCGGGTGACCGCGATGACGCCGGGCTTCGAGCGGTCGACGAAATGGGGAAACGTGCCCATCGTCCCATCCGGCTTCACCGGCCGCGAGATCGGCACCCAGGCCGCGGCATGGGGCAGGCTCGTGTCGACGGTCGCGCCGGCGGCCTCGCCGAGCCGCAACCCGTCGCCGGTGTTGCCGGGAGGGGCCGGGGAAGCGTGCTCATATCCGGTCGGTGCATGCGGGAACATCGCCTTCCGGCGCACCGGATCCTGCGGGAAGCCGCCGGCCGCGAGCACCACGCCCTTGCGGGCGAGGATCTCGACCGGTCCTTCGGCCGTGTCGACGATGGCGCCCGTCACCCTGCCCCGCTCGTCCTTCAGCAGTTCCCGTACCGGCGAGCGCGTCCAGATCGGCACGCCCTTGTCGAAACAGGACTTCGCCAGCCGCGCCACGAGAGCGTTGCCGTTCATCAGCCGCATCGGACGGCCGTGGAAAGCCATGTCGCGCAGGAATTTAACGAACAGCTTTCCGACGTAGAAGGCCGACACGGGGGAGCGCATGACGTTGAAGAAGTGGAGCAGCTCCTTGCCCGATCCGATCATCATGCCGAGGAAGGTGATCTCGGCCAGCGGCGGGCGGAGCCGCTTGATCTCCGGGCCGAGTTCGCGTCCGTCGAACGGACGCGCGACGATCGAGCGCCCGGCATCCATGCCGCCGGGTGCCGTGGGATGATAGTCGGCGAAGGTCGGCCCGAGATCGAACTGCAGCGCCGTGTTCTGCTCGTAGAATTCCACCGCCTTCGGCCCCGCCTCGAGGAAGGCCTCCACCCGTCGCTCGTCGAAATGCTCGCCGGTTTCGTGGCGCATGTAGGTGCGCGCCTTGTCGATGGAATCGTCGATGCCCGCGCGTCTGGCGGGACCGTTGCAGGGGATCCACATCCAGCCGCCGGAGCGGGCCGTTGTGCCGCCGAACACCGGCTCCTTCTCGACCACGAGCACGTCCAGCCGCCGGTGCGCTGCCGAAACGGCCGTGGCCAGGCCGCCGGCGCCCGATCCGACCACCAGCACGTCGCATTCGTGTTTCTTCATCTGCATGTTCGACAGGTCCATCATTGGGTTGGCGCGGTCAGGCGGCGAGGTATCCGCCATCGACGGGCAGCAGCACTCCGGTGACGTAGGTTGAGAGATCGGACGCGAGGAAGAGCACGGGGCCGACCAGTTCCTCCGGCTCGCCGACGCGCCGGAGCGGTGTGTGCGCCATGAAGCGGCCGATGGCCTCGGGCGTCTCGCGGGTCACTTTCGTCATCGGCGTGGCGATGACACCGGGCGCGATCGCATTGACGCGGATGCCGTCCGGGGCGAGGTCGTGGGCGAGCGCACGGGTCAGCTGCAGCACCGCGCCCTTGCTTGCGGCGTAGGCGCCGAGTCCGGGTCCGGCCGAGACCGACATGATCGATCCGAGATTGACGATCCGGCCGCGGGTTTCGCGCAACTGCGGCAGGAAGGCGCGCACCATGTTGCGTACGCCGTCGACGTTCACCCGGAAGATGTCCTCCCAGTCCTCGTCGAACCGAGCGTCGTCGACGGGGGTGCGCCGGATGATTCCAGCGTTGTTGACCAGGATGGCCGCCGGCCCGAAGGCCTCCCGGGAGGCTGAGGCGAAGCGGTCGACCGATGCGCGGTCCGCGACGTCGACCTCGAAGGCACCTGCCTCGCCGCCTTCCTGGCGAATGGCCGCCGCCGTCGCTTCGACAGCCGGGCCGTTGACGTCGCAGATGGATAGGCGGGCACCAGCCCTTGCCAGGCCGCGCGCAATCGCCTGGCCGTTGCCTTGCGCTGCTCCGGTCACCACCGCGACCACTCCCCTGATGCCCTGCATACGTCCTCCTCGGCATTCGTTATGTGCAAATGCGTTTGACTATAGCGAATTTTCTTATTGAGCCAAGCCGCGGAATTTGCAAGATTGCGTTTGCTCCGGGAGGATGTCGGCGGGCAGGCTCCGCTCGTTCCCGGCAGGCGAAGCGCCGCCTCGAGGCGGCAAAAGGGAGGAAGAGATGAGACGTTACGTCGTTGCCGCCGCGTTGGCGGCGTCCGTTGCATTCACCGGGTCGGCCATGGCCCAGAGCTTCGATCTTCAGAGCGTGTTCGGTCTCAATGTACCGTCGATCGGACCGAGCCCCGTCAACTGGGCCGAGAAGGTGCGCCTGATGACGGCCGGCGAGGTCGACATCAAGGTGCACGGCGCTGGCGACTTCGTGCCGCCGTTCGAGGTTTTCGGCGCGGTTTCCACCGGCGCGATCCCCATGGGCTTCGACTGGATCGGCTACTGGGCCGGAACCATTCCCGTCGCCAACCTCATCGGCTCCATGCCTTTCGGGCCTTCCCCCGAAATCGCGCTCGGCTGGATGTTCAATGGCGGCGGCCTCGAGATCATCCAGAAGGCCTATGATCCGCACGGCGTGAAGATCATCCCCTGCCACCTCGTCGTGCCGGAAGCCGGCGGCTGGTTCAACAAGGAGATCAACAGCGCCGAGGACCTGAAGGGTCTCAACATGCGCATCGCCGGCCTTGGCGGCAAGGCGCTGGCAAAGCTCGGCGCCAACACCCAGCTCGTACCCGCGGGCGAGATCTACGTGTCGCTGGAAACCGGCCGTATCGACGCGGCGGAATTCTCCGCACCGCAGCTCGACAAGGGATTCGGCTTCCAGAAGATCGTCAAGAACTACTACTTCCCCGGCTGGCACCAGCCCTCGAGCTGGGACTCCATCATCATCAACATGGAGGTCTGGAAGGGCTTCACCGAGGACCAGCAGAAGATCATGGTGGAGGCCTGCAAGGCCAACATCACCGAGAACATGGCCGACCAGCTGAACGCGCAGGTCGCCGCCATCGAGGAGATCGAGGCCGCAGGCGCGACGGTCAAGCGCTTCCCCGACGAGGTGCTGTCCGCCATGCGGACCGCCGCATCGGAGGTGATGCAGGAGGAAGCCGCGAAGGATCCGATCTTCAAGGAGGCCTACGAGTCGCTGACCGCCTATATCGAGCGCACCGCACGCTGGGCTGAACTGCAGGCTCTTCCGCGCTAAGGAAGGAGCGGGCCCGGCCGGGTGCCGGGCCCGCGCTGCGCGGACGATGCAGAGCCGCGAGCGTCCGGGATGAGGCGGAACAGGGAGGTCGGATTGAAGCGCGTCACAGATGCCGTGTTTCGTGTACTCGTGACGCCGGGCGAACTCGTCGGCTGGCTGATCCTGCCCCTGATCGTCTCGGTCCTGCTGACGGTGCTGGCGGCGCAGATGGGCTGGAACGCGTTCCTGCGATGGGAGGCGTCGATTCCCGTTCTCGGCAACGCGATCACGGTCAACTCGCTGGCCGACCTGCAATGGTACATCTTCGCGATCATCGCGATCTTCGGCGGGGTCTACGCCTTCCGCGACGATCAGCATGTCAGCGTCGACGTCTTTTCGTCCGCGCTCCCCCGTCGCGTGCGGCTGGGTCTTTCTCTCTTCGGTGACCTTGTCTTCCTCCTGCCCTTCTGTGCCATCATCGTCTGGTACGGATGGAGCTTCACCCTTACAGCCTTCAATTCGGGCGAGGGTTCGAGCTATGGCGGCCTGATGGATCGCTGGCTCATCAAGGCGATCATCCCGCTGGGCTTCGCGCTCCTGGGCATCGCGGCCTTCGTTCGTGCGATCGCGACGATCCATTCCCTCCTGCAGCCCTCCTCCGGGGCGCGACCTGGCGACGACCGATGATGGAATATCTCTGGCCGATGGCGATGCTGGTCGCCCTGATGCTCGGCGTCTTCTCCGGCTATCCGGTGGGCTTCGTTCTGTCGGGCATCGGCATCGTCTTTGCGGTCGTCGCAGGCGTCCCGATGATCTTCCTGTCCACCGGCGTCTCGCGCATCTATTCCGGCATCCTGACCAACTGGCTGCTGATCGCCATCCCGCTCTTCGTCTTCATGGGGCTGATGCTGGAACGGTCGGGCGTAGCCGAGCGGCTCCTGCGTTCGCTGGCGGCGCTGTTTGGACGTCTGCCCGGCGGCTACGCCTTCGCCGTCGCCATCATCGGTGTCGTGATGGCTGCCTCGACCGGGATCATCGGCGCTTCAGTCGTGCTGATGGGCATGATGGCGCTGCCCGCAATGACCCAGGCCCGCTACGACCCGCGCATCTCGACCGGCCTCATCGCTGCCTCGGGTACGCTCGGCATCCTCATTCCCCCGTCGATCATGCTGATCGTGCTCGGCGACCAGCTGCGCATCTCGGTCGGAGATCTCTTCATCGGCGCCATTGGACCGGGCCTGCTCCTCGCGGGACTGTATTTTCTCTATCTGATCGCCGTCGCGATGTTCCAGCCACATCGCATGCCGCCGGCCGACCACCTGCAGGCGCAAAGCCCCTCGGCCGCCATCGTCGGCCTCGCGCGCGACCTCCTGGCGCCAGTCCTGCTGATCGCCTCGGTGCTCGGGACCATCATCACCGGAATCGCGACGCCGACCGAAGCCGCTGCCATTGGCGCGGCCGGCGCGATGCTGCTCGCGCTCCTGTCGGGAAGGCTCAACCTGGCTACGCTTCGGGCTTCGCTGCGGGACACGACCAAGACCACGGCGATGATCGTCTTCGTGATGATCGGCGCGACGATCTTCTCCGTCATCTTCCGCCGGCTGGGCGGCGACCAGATGGTCATCCACGCCTTCGACGCCCTGGGCACGGCTCCCTACATGGTGCTCTTCGCCATCATGGCCCTGGTCTTTCTGCTCGGCTTCTTTCTCGACTGGGTCGAGATCGCGCTGGTCGTCGTGCCACTTGTGGCACCGGTGGTCGCAAGCCTCGACTTCGGGATGTCGCAGAACGAGACGCTGACGTGGTTCGCCATCGCGCTTGCGGTGAACATGCAGACGTCGTTCCTGACGCCGCCCTTCGGCTATGCCCTGTTCTATCTTCGCGGCGTGGCCACTGGCATATCGATCGGAACGATCTACCGCGGCATCATCCCCTTCGTGCTGCTGCAACTCCTCGCGCTGTTGCTGCTGATCGCGTTCCCGCAGATCAGCCTCTGGCTGATCGGGTAGAACGGGCTTCCGCCGGGGCCCTTGCCGTCAACCCGTATCGATCAGGGTCACTGGCCCATGCGGGACCAACGATGGGAATGGGGCGAGGCCGGGACTGCCGCTTCCGACCCACCTGCACAACGCCTGTCCTTCCCGCAGGCGGGATGCTCTGCGTCTTGACCCAGATCAACGCGCGCTCCGCATCGGCGATATATATATTCATATGAGAATGTGAGCCCAGGCCAGTGCGGAACGTTTCGCGCATCCGCCCTGCCTGGTCGGGGGGAAATGCATGTTCGAGATCCATCAGCTGAAGCCCACGCGCCGTGCCTTCCTCGGCCTGGCGGCCGCCGGACTGGCCGCCTCATCCATTGCGTCGAGAGCGAGCGCCGAGAAGGTCCAGACCAAGGCGCGCATCGTCGTGGTCGGCGCGGGTGCGGCTGGAACCGCCATGGCCAACCGCCTCGTCCAGCGACTTGATGGAGCCGAGATCACCATCGTCGACGGTCGCGCGGATCACCTCTACCAGCCCGGCCTGTCGCTCGTGGCGGCGGGACTGAAGCCGTCATCCTATACCGTCTCCAGGACGACAGACTGGCTGCCGCGCGAGGTCAAGCTGGTCGCGGAAGCCGCCGCCGCGATCGATCCGGTGGCAAAGACCGTTACCACGGCCGGTGGCACCACACTTGCCTATGACTTCCTGGTCGTCGCGCCGGGCCTTATGCTCGACCACGACGCCATCGAGGGCTTTTCGCTCAATCTCGTCGGCAAGAACGGCATCGGCGCGCTCTATGCCGGCCCGGCCTATGCTGCACTCACCTGGCAGGCCGCGTCGAAATTCACCGCCGAGGGAGGTGTTGGTCTCTTCACCAGACCGGAAACCGAGATGAAATGTGCCGGCGCTCCGCTCAAGCACACTTTCCTCATCGAGGACATGGCCAGCCGCAGCGTCGGCAAGGGCAAGTTCGAGATGCACTATGCGGCGCCGCAGGGCGCACTGTTCGGCGTGCCGATCGTCAGCGAGAAGGTGCGCATGCTGTTCGGGCAGCGCGGCATCGCCACCCATATGGGCCATACGCTCAAGGCCATCGATGCCGACCGCAAGCGTGCGACCTTTTCCCGTGCGGAAAAGGACGGCACGACCTCCATGATCGAGATGGACTACGACTACATCCACGTGATCCCGCCGCAGCGCGCGCCGGACGTCATCCGTCAGTCAGGCCTGTCTTGGGCCGACAAGTGGACCGACCAGGGCTGGGTCGAGGTCGACCAGAAAACGCTGCGCCATCTTCGCTATCCCGAGATCTTCGCGATCGGCGACGTGGCGGGTGTCCCCAAGGGCAAGACGGCGGCCTCGGTCAAATGGCAGGTGCCGGTGGTCGAGGACTATCTGGTCGCAGCGATCGAGGGCAGGGACGGGACGCTGTCCTATGACGGCTACACGTCTTGCCCGCTGATCACCCGGGTCGGCCGCGCGATGCTCGTCGAGTTCGACTACAACAACAACCTGGTTCCATCCTTCCCCGGCATCATCGCCCCTCTGGAAGAACTCTGGATCAGCTGGCTGATGAAGGAGGTGGCGCTCAAGGCCACCTACAATGCGATGCTGCGTGGAAAGGCCTGAGGAGGACCAGCGATGAAGGAACTGACGTTCGAGACACTGCTCGCCGTGTTCGAAGAGATCTTCGGCCGGGGCCTGTTCTGGACGATGATGGCGGTCGCCGCGCTGGTGACCATCGTCTATCTCTATGTCCTCATCCGCGATCGATCGATGTCGATGCGCAAGTTTCTCCTTGCGCAGTTGTCGATGCCCTTCGGCGCCCTGGCGGCCGTCCTTTTCGTCCAGTACATCACGAATTCGCACCTGCGCGACGTGGGCGGTCCGATCGACGTGATCGTCCTGCTCGGGGTGGCTGCCATCGGTGCGACGGGCCTCGCCATCCTCGTCTACACGGCGCAATCGCTGGTGCGTCGAGCGCCGCACGCCTGAGCTACAAAACGTTGCGCGCCATATCAGCGGCCTGGCCGAACGCCGCGTGCGGGGCCGTTTGGTGCATCCGGACGGATGTTGCCTATGAGCGATCGCGACCTGCTGCGTCGGTCGCTACCAGCTGAGCTGCAGACCCGCATTGCCGCCGACGGAATCGCCGCTGAAGGCAACGCCGCCATAGCCGCTCATGCGGCCTCTGCCATCGGCGAAGAGACCGTCGCCGAAGGACACAGCACCCGACAGGCCGAAGGCGTGACTCTCCTCCGCCGTGCCCCAGTTGATCCTGAGACCGAAAGTCTCCCCGGCGACAAGGTTCGGGCTCTGGAGTGCGTTGGAAATGGCGATCTGGGAGAATGTATCAATCCCCATCCGCTCTTCGAGCGCAGAAATTCGACGGGCCAGATCCGTTTCGCCGTACTCCGTTCCGTTGATCGTCTCGCGACGGGTCTGCCCGGTATTCGCATGAACGCAGGTTTCCGTGCCGGGTATGTAGAAGTATCCTGTTCCATACACATCGCACACCCGTACATACTCGACAGGGCCAGCCTGTGCCGACGTCGCCAAGACGAACCCCGCCAGAGCCAGTACTGAATCTCTTGCCTGCATGGACCCCGCTCCCCGGAACAGAAAGTTAACCTAACGTTAACCATCTTGTACATGCGCCGCGAGGCTGTCAACGCGAGAACGGCGCAACATGCCGTGCATTCCAGGGCGGACTCTCGTGCAGATCGGTCGACTGACGAAGCGGTACGCCGAGACCGGGACGATCAGGCCGGCGAGGGGGCCGATACGGCCGCAAGCAGGGCAGGCGACAGGTCCGGCCGGACGCTCGAATGGCTCTCTACGGTCAATGCTGCAACGAGCGCTCCTGTTCGGGCGGCGGCGTCGAGGGATGCCCCCGACAGCAGTGCAAACAACGTGCCGGCAATCATCGCGTCGCCCGCGCCGGTGATATCCACCGGCCGCGCGGGGAAGGCGTCCTGAAAGCGCGTGCCCGCTTCCGTGATGATCGCCGACCCGCGTGCCCCCATAGTCACCACCACGTTGGCCGCTCCGCGCCCGCGCAACGCCGTGGCGGCTTCTATGGCGCTCAGCCGTTCTGCAGGACCGAGGCCAAGCAATGCGTTCGCCTCGTCCTCGTTGGTGAACAGCAGGTCGACAGCCGAGAGATCGCCGGGCAGGCGAAGCGCCTTTGGAGACGAAACGGTGTCGACCGCCAGCCGGAACCGCGCTTCGCACTTGCGCGCCATCAACGCCGCGATGGTGGCGGCCGGCAGGTTGCAATCCATGAACACCCAGTCGCAGGCGGCAAGCGCCGGCCAGGCGCGCCCGAGCACATCAGCACTGAAGGCTTCGAAAACGTCCATGTCGGCAATGCCGAGCGCCAGATCGTTGTCGGGGCCGAGTACGGCGACGTATTCGGCCGTCGGGTGGTTGTCGGTCATCTCGACGCTGTCCACGTCGACGCCCAGTTCCTGCAGATGACGCAGCAGCGCGCGCCCTCCCTCGTCGTCGCCGACGACGGAAACGAAGCACATGTCGACGCCGAGCCGCGCCAGGTTCTCCGCCACGTTGCGCGCGACGCCGCCGAAGCTGCGCGAACCGTGCGCCGGATTAGACGTGGCTGCAATGAGCGGGTTCCGGGCGTGATACTTCCGGTCCAGCACCGCACCGCCCAGGCAGGCGATGCGGCCCTCCGGCGCCATGCCGCCGGGCGCGGCGGCCTCGTTTGCCACCCCCGCCGATTGTCCCGCTGTCATGATTCCCGTGCCTCCGATGACGGACGCAATCCTGTCGCGCGCTTTCGGCGACGTTGTAAAGGGTGCAGTCGCGCCGGTCCCCTGCCGCCCGACGCGGCCGTCGCGCGGCCGGATCGTCGTCGGTGCCGTGGTGCCGTTCGATCCGCTTATCCTGATGAACGATACCGACGAGGCCGGCGTTGGCCTTCCGTTCCCTTCACGGGCTCCGACAGGCTCACCTGGGGGGAAGGCAACGACGCCAAGCTGGTCGCCGCCCCGATCGAGCGGTTGGCACGCCAGCAGGCCTGACCTCCGACCTCTGCCTCAGCCCTCGATGCGCGCCTTGCCGGACGTGCCGTCGTCGCGCGTCCAGCCGATGCGCCCGGGACCGGTCGGCGTGATGGTGAAACAGGAGGTCTGGCCCTTGTACCAGGTCGGCCACTTCTGGCAGAGGCGCTTGCCGTCCACCCACCAGCGGCCGGTCTCGGTCGGAGCGAAAAAGCGACCGAGCCCGAGCTTGGTGCCGTCGCCTGTCACCGCCCCGTTCGGCTTGTAGAACAGCGGGAACTCGCCGCCGAAGGGCGTCGAAAGAAAGATGCGCTTGCCGCTGACGAGGTCGTTAAGTCTGTCTCCGGCGAGCGGCTCGGAGGCCGCGGCGGCGGCGGTCACCATGCAAGTCGCGGCGAGAGCGGCCGCCAGTCGCTGAGCAGTCATGTCATGCCTCCGGTGGTGTATTCGCCGGCTTTACGCGGCGGACGACCGGACGGATCACCGCGTCTGTTCCGGCGTGGGCCGTGCCGGGCGACCGCCGCCGGTCGTGCTGGGCGGGATACACGCTGATCATCTCTGCTACGCCATCCCGACGCTGGCTCTGCGCAAAGCAGAGCCGCTTCCGCATCCGCCGCGAACTGATGGAATGGCACCCGCCGCGGGATGGGATCGCCGGCACCGCGACCGGCGCCCTCGAAACGACGAAGGGCGGGAGGATTTCGCCTCCCGCCCTTCGTGTCCCTGCCGCCGGCCGGCGGGGCCGTGTCAGACGACGGTCGGCGTAATCGACAGTGAGCCCTTGGTCGCGTGCGAATAGGGGCAGACCTGGTGCGCGCCGGCGACGAGTTCCTCGGCGACCGAGCGCTCGATGCCCGGCAGCGCGACGGCGATCTGCACGTCGAGCCCGAAGCCCGGATCCTCGCGCGGGCCGATGCCGACGGACACCGAGACAGTTGCGTCGTCCGGTACCTTCACCTTCTTCTGACCGGCATAGAACTTCAGCGCGCCGAGGAAGCAGGCCGAGTAGCCCGCCGCGAAAAGCTGCTCGGGATTGTATCCCTCGCCGCCCGGGCCGCCCATTTCCTTCGGGACCACGAGCTTGAAGTCGACGGCGCCGTCGGCTGTTCTGGCACGCCCATCGCGGCCTCCCGTAGCGGTTGCGCTGGTGCTGTAGACGATCCTGGTGGGCATGACGGGTCCTTTGTATCGACATCGATTAAATCGTGCGCGATAAATAGGAGTTGGAAGCAGGGATGTCAACGCACAGGCGATGATTGCGGAGGACGTCCCGACGTCGGACGGCGCCATGCAGGCCGATCCGGATCAGCAGGCGGCTCAGGCTACCTGCGCTCCGCCCACCCAGATGCGCGAGAGGTTCGGACGCGACGCCGTGTACAGGATGGTCTGGAGGAGGTTGTCACCGGCCTCGCCGCCCCACAGCCGGATGCCGCCATCGGCGGCCTCGCAGTCGACCGAGATGGCGTCGAAGTGGCAGCCGGGCTCGAAGCGGCCGACCGGCAGGTCGAGCGCCGCGCCGCCGCCGGCGGTGGCGAGATGGAAGGCGTCGCGGAAGTCGATCCGCGCACCGGCGTGGCGGCTGCGGCTTGACGGCGGCAGGTCGGGATCGACGCCGCTCTCGAGCATGCGCGAAACCATCACCGCGCTGCGCATGGCGTCGAGGATTGTGGCGATCGGCCCGCCGGAGATGTCGGTGCCGAGGCCGACGCGGACGCCTTTCTCCAGCGCCGCCTTCAGCGGGAACACCGCTCCGGCGAAATAGGCGTTGGAGACCGGGCAATGCGCCACCGCCGTGCCTCGTGCGGCGAGCAGGTCCATGTTGTCGGGGGTGAGGAAATTGGCATGCGCCACGACACCGCCCTCGGTGAGCAGGCCGAACCGGTCGAGGCTCGCGGCATCGGTCATGCCATGACGGGCGAGCACGTGGCCATGCGCCCAGTCGCTCTCGGAGACATGCGTCTGGACGCGGCAGCCGCAGTCGCGCGCGAGGTCGCCGAGGCTTCGCAGGGCGGCATCGGTGCAGGCGGGGATGAAGCGCGGGGTGACGACCGGCAGGACGCGCCCGTCGCCGTTGCCGGGCATGGTGCGGATGTGTTCGATCACCGCGCGCGTGCCCTCGACCGCGGCCTCGGGCGAGGCGTCGCGATAATAGGCCGGGCAGCCGGCGGGATCGTCCATCGCCACCTTGCCGACCAGCGCGCGCTGGCCGCGCTCGAGGCAGATCTCGGCGAGCAGGTTGCTTGCCTCGACATGCGCGGTGGCGAAGTAGAGCGCCGTCGTCGTGCCGTTCGCCAGCAGGTCGTCGACCAGTCGGCGGTAGACGCGGGCCGCGAAGGCGGTGTCGGCGTATTTCGCCTCGAGCGGGAAGGTGTAGCGGTGCAGCCAGACCTCCAGCGGCACGTCGAGCCCGCGGCCGAGCTGGGCATATTGCGGCGCGTGGACGTGGAGATCGACGAAGCCCGGCAGGAGGACGGTGCCGACGGGCAGCGTCGCCAGCCTGCCCGCGCGGGACGCCTCCCGCTTGGCCTCGTCGTAGCCGGGTTCGCCGGGGCGGGTGACGGAGGCGATCGTGCCGTCGCCGCCGATGGCGATCAGCGCATCGTCGAGCGCCTCGACCGCGCCGCGCACCGGCGCGTGGAAGCCGCAGGCCAGCAGCGTCCGTCCGCGAAGGTCGAGCCGGTCGGTCATGTGCCGGCCTGGAGGCTGCGGTCGCGCAGCGCCAGCGCCTTCTCGCGGAACTTCGCGCGAATCTCCGCCTCGTCCACGCCGGCCAGCACGCGCTCCTCCATGACGATGCGGCCGTCGGTGATGGTCGTCGCAACGTCGTCGGCGCGCGCCGAATAGACCAGCGCCGCCGCCTCGTCATAGACCGGCAGGCAGTGCAGCCGGTCAAGGTCGACGATGATCACGTCGGCCTTCCGGCCCGGCGCCAGCACGCCGGTCTCGGGCCGGTTCATGGCGATGGCCGAGCCGGCCGTCGCCATCTCCAGCAGTTCGCCGGTCTTCAGGAACTCGACGTCGCCGGTCCTGTCCTTGTGGACCATGCCGGCGAACTTCATCTCCTGGAACATGTCGAGCGCGTTGTGGCTGGCGGGCCCGTCGGTTGCGAGCCCCACCTGCACGCCGGCCGCCCGCAGGTCGCGCAGGCGCATCGTGCCGGAGTTGAGCTTGGCGTTGCAGCACGGGCAGTGGCCGATGCGAGTGCCGGTTTCCGCCATGATCGCGATGTCGTCGTCGGTGAGCTGCGTGCAGTGCGCGGCCGTCACGTCGGGGCCGAGGAAGCCCAGCGAATGCACCCACTTCACGGGCGTCGTGCCGTAGGTGTCGGCGACATAGGCGACCTCCTGCGGCCCTTCGGCGAGATGGGTGTGGATGGCCAGTTTCTCGGCGTCCGCCACCGCGCGCACGAGACGGAACATGTCGGCGCCGCAGGAATAGGGCGCGTGCGGCGACAGCGCGAGATGGATGCGGTCGCCGCCCGAACGGTGGTGTTTCGCCACGAGGTCACCGAAATTCTCCAGCGTCTTCCAGGACCAGTCGGTGATCGAGGCATAGATGCCGCGGTCGGCGAAGCCGTAGCCGAGCGTGGCGCGCAGCGGGATGCGCTGCAGCGCCTCGATCTGCGGCTCCACCGCATAGGCGTCGAAATGTTCGTTGAAACTGGTGATGCCCGCCTTGGCCATCTCCGCCAGCCCGGCGAGGCTCGCCCAGTAGAGCGTGTCGGGATCGAAATTGCGCTTCAGCCGCCACATGGTCGACAGCCATTCGAACAGCTGCACGTCCTCCAGGAGCCCGCGCAGCAGCATGTTGGAGGCGATGTGGGTGTGGCAGTTGACGAAGCCGGGCATCACCACGCGCCCGCGGGCGTCGATTGTTTTCGCGGCCCCCGAGACGTCGATGGCGCCTGCGGGACCGACCGCCTCGATGGCGTTGCCGCGGATGGTGAGCGTGCCGCGCGCGATCGTCGCCGCCCCGCCCATCGGCAGGATGGTGGCATTGACGATGGCGATGTCGGGTCCGGCGGCGGGCGCCGTCATGCCGCCTGCGCCGTCGTTCCGTAGACGATGCCCTTCTCCTTGAGCCAGCGCCGGTAGGCGACGGAAGAGGCGTCCGCGCGCGTCGGGATCTCCGAGCGCGGCTCGAGCGGCAGCAGCAGCGGCCGCTGGTTCTCCAGGATGATGCGGTCCTGCAGGAAGATCACCTGCTGGAAGGCGACGAGCTCGGTCACCGTCGAGACGTCGTCGATCAGGAACATCACCGGATGGGCGCGGCAGAATTCAGGGTCGACCGGCTGCACGAACAGGCAGATCACGTCCCAGCGGTTGGCCGCGTTCGGGCAGGTCTTGTAAAGCAGCACCGCGAAGGGATCGGCGACCCGGTACTGGTACTGCGTCATGATGCCTTCCTTGGCCGACAGGGCGGCCTGCGGCTGGAAGAACTGGCAGTTGGTGGCCCAGACCTCGTCGATGTCGCGGCGGATCTCGGTCGTGTAGTGCAGCACCTCGGTGTGCGGTTCGGCGCCGAGGATGTCGGTGTGCACGAAGGGGAAATGCGCCATGTCGAGGAAGTTCTCGACCACGCGCGGCGCCGACGACTTCACCGAGATCGCGCCGCAGACGACGAGGCGGCGATCCGCCTCGTCGGCCTCCGGGATCGGCAGCACGTCTCGCACCGGTTCTCCGAGCGTCGTCCAGAGATAGCCGTAGCGCAGCCGCACCGGCAGCGCTGCGCCGGTGTCGGTGCGGCGCACGGCGAAGTCCTCGCCCGTGCGCGCCACGGCGAGGTCGTGGCCGAGCAGGCGGTTGGCGCTCTGCCCCGGCGGAATGTCGGCGAACGCGTCGATGCAGTACCACTGGTCGAGGGCGGCCTTCTCTGCGGGCTTCAGGTTCATGGTGTCGCTCCGGTGCTCAGGCGTCGTAGACACGATCCATCGTGGCGGCGTGTTCGGCAAGGGCCGCCTCGACGTCGAAACCGACGAACTCGCCCTTCGCGATGACCTGCCGCCCGTTGATGAAGGAATGGTCGACCTTGAACGGCCCGCAAAGGACGAGTGCGGCCAGCGGGTCGCGCTGGGTGCCCGACAGGCCGAGCTGGCTGCGCTTCACCGCGATGAAGTCGGCGCTCATGCCCGGGGCGAGATATCCGATGTCGTCGCGGCCGAGCAGGGCCGCGCCGCCGCGCGTGGCCATCGTCAGCGCCTCGCGCGCCGACAGCGCCGACGGCGTGCCGCCGAAGCCGCCGCGCCCGCCCGGCGCTTCCGAGAGATACTGGTGCGGCGCCACACGCTGCAGCATCAGCGCCAGCCGCGCCTCCATGAACAGGTTCGACGTGTCGTTGGAGGCCGAGCCGTCGACGCCGAGGCCGACCTTGACGCCCTTGTCGAGCATCTCGCGCACCTTGGCGATGCCCTGGCCGCAGCGCATGTTGGCGGACGGGCAATGTGCCACGCCGGTGCCGGTGGCGGCGAAGCGGTCGATCTCGGCGCTGGTCATGAAGATCGAATGCGCGAACCAGACGTCGTCGCCGAGCCAGCCGACGGATTCGGCGAACTCGACCGGCCGCATGCCGTAGATGTCGTGGCAATAGGTCTCCTCGAACAGATCTTCGGCCAGATGCGAGTGCAGCCGCACGCCGGGATGGCTGCGCGCGAGGGCCGCGGCGTTGCGCATCAGGTCGGGCGTCACCGAGAAGGGCGAACAGGGCGCGAGCACGATGCGGCTCATCGAATGGCGCGCGGCGTCGTGGTAGCGGCCGATCAGCCGCTCGGCGTCCTTCAGGATCGCGTCCTCGTCCTCCACGCAGCTGTCCGGCGGCAGGCCGCCCTGGCTCTCGCCGCGCGACATGGCGCCGCGCGCCGCATGGAAGCGCAGCCCGATCTCCCGCGCCGCCTCGATGGTGGAATCGAGCGTGCAGTCGTTGGGCAGGATGTAGAGGTGGTCGGAACTGGTGGTGCATCCCGAATGGATGAGCTCGGCCATTGCGACTCTGGCCGAGATGCGGATGGCGTCGTCGTCGAGCCGGGCCCAGATCGGGTAGAGCGTCTTCAGCCAGACGAGCAGCTCGTCGTCCTGCACCATGACCCGGGTGAGGTTCTGGTACATGTGGTGGTGCGTATTGACCATGCCCGGCATGATCACATGGCCCGACAGGTCGAGCACGCGGTCGGCTTCGAGCCCGGCCAGCTCGGCGGTGGTGCCGACGGCCGCGATGACGTTGCCGTCGACCAGCATCGCCCCGTCGGCGATCTCGCGGCGCGCGTCGTCGAAGGTGGCGAGCAGGTCGACGTTCTTCACCAGGAGACGGGCCATCTGGACCTCCTAGCGCACGTCGCGAAAATAGGGCTCGCCGAGGGCTGCGGGCGCGGCCATCAGGCGGCGCATCCTCTGCCAGGCGAGCACCGGAACGATGATCATGGCAATGGTACCGAGATAGGGCAGCATCGACAGGACCGGCGAGGGGATCGGCCAGTTGCGCGCCTGACCGACGAAGCCGAGCGAGGTGATGAGGCCGAAGAGCAAAGCCGCTGCCACCGCGTTGATCGGCCGGTAGCCGGCAAAGATCACCAGCGACACCGCGATCCAGCCGCGACCCGCCACGACGCCCTCCGACCAGGAGGGCACGAAGGCGAGCGTGAGATAGGCGCCGGCACCGGCCGCAAGCGCCGCACCCGCCGAGACGTACCAGAAGCGCATCGCCTGGACCGGGATTCCGGCGGCGTCGGCCGCGGCCGGGTTCTCGCCGACGGCGCGCATGTCGAGCCCGTGCTTGGTGCGGAACATCAGCCAGTGCAGCGCCACCGGCAGGATGATGTAGATCAGGTAGACGAGGATGTTCTGGGTGAACAGCGCGCGACCGAGAAGCGGAATGTCGCTGAGATAGGGGATCGCGATCGGCGGGAAGGTGGCAGGCGCCGGTGTGCCGGAATAGGCGCGCCCGATGGTGGCCGCCATGCCGGTGCCCATCAGGGTGAGCGCGAGGCCGCACAGGACCTGGTTGGCGCGCAGATAGACGGTGGTGGCGGCGAAGACCATGCCGAAGAAGAAGCCGACGACCATCGCCAGCGCGAAGCCGAGCATCGGGTTGGGCGTGGCGACGACGGTGGCGATGCCGGTGACGGCGCCGAGCGCCATCAGCCCCTCGACGCCGAGATTGACCACGCCGACGCGCTCGGCGAGCACCTCGCCCAGCGCCGCCAGCGCCAGCACGCCGCCGGCCAGAATCGAGGTCTGGATGATGCCCGCGATGATGTCCATCCAGATCAGCCCCTCACGATGCGGTAGCGGGCGAGCTCGTCGCCGATGGCGGTGTAGAACAGGATCAGGCCGGTGATGGCGAGCACGGTCGAGACCGTGATGCCCTGTGTCTGCAGCACGATGCCGGAATTGAGGATCACCGCCATCAGCGCCGCCGCCGGCAGCACGCCGATCGGCGAGGAGCGCGCCAGCACCGCGACCATGATCCCGAGATAGCCGAAATTGTTGGAGATGCCGCCCTGCAGCCGGTGCACCGTGCCGGCCACCTCGAACATGCCGGCAAGCCCGGCGATGGCGCCGGACAGCAGCATGACAACGATCAGGTGGCGGCGGAACGGCATGCCGGCATAGCGCGCGGCCTGTGGATTGGAGCCGGCGATGCGCACCTCGTAGCCCCAGCGGGTGAAGGCGAAGAGCGCGGCGACCAGGAGCACCACCACCCCCGCCACCGGCAGGCCCCAGTGCACGATGCCCCAGAATTCGGGCACCTCGTGCG
Organism: Aquibium sp. ELW1220; assembly: GCF_030398385.1. Classification (GTDB taxonomy): domain Bacteria; phylum Pseudomonadota; class Alphaproteobacteria; order Rhizobiales; family Rhizobiaceae; genus Aquibium. Next base: position 19,796 of record NZ_JAOAOQ010000005.1, read on the forward strand.
GCAGCCTGGCCGTGGTGGCGAGCGCGCGGCCGCTCGGATCGAGCCAGGGGCCGGTCGCGACCCAATAGACCATCAGGGTCGCCACGAAGTTGAGGAGCAGCGTCGTGATCAGCTCGTTGACGTCGGCATAGGCGCGCGCCAGCGTCGGCACCAGGATCCAGATCGCCCCGCCGATGGCGCCGGCAACGAACATCAGCGGCAGGATGACCGCCGTCGGTCCCGGAACGAAGAGGGCCACGCCGGTCGCGGCGAAGGCGCCGGCATAGAACTGGCCTTCCGCGCCGATGTTCTGGGCGCCGATCTTCTGGCCGACCGCCACCGCGAGGCCGGTGAAGATCAGCGGGATGACCAGCAGCCCGACATCCTCCAGCCCGTAGCTCGAGCCGAAGGTGGTGCGCAGAACCTGCCAGCCGAGAGCCAGCGGGTTGAAGCCGAGCGCGGCGAGCACGATGCCGGCCGTCACCAGGGCGAGCACGATGGCCATGCCGCGCGCGGCGAAGGCTACCGAGGGCGGTGCCGAGGGAATGCGCTGGATGCGGTAGGCCATGCCTCAGTGTCCCTTGCGGGGGTCGGCGGCGAGCCGCTTGCCGCCCATCATCAGGCCGATCGTGTCGATGTCGGCTTCGGCGGTGTCGACCACGCCCATGATCTCGCCGTGGAACATGACGGCGATGCGGTCGGACAGGTTGAGCAGTTCCTCGAGTTCCTCGGAGATGAAGAGCACGGCCACGCCCTTGTCGCGCAGCTCGACGAGATAGCGCATCATCATGTTGATGGCGCCGACGTCGAGGCCTCGGCTCGGATAGGCCGCGACAAGCACCCGCGAGGCGATGCGCATCTCGCGCCGCGCGACGAGGCGCTGCTGGTTGCCGCCGGAGAGGTTGCGCACCGGCATGCCGAAATCCGGCACGGCGACCGAGGCGGCCTCGGCGATCTGCCGGGCGAGCGCTGTCGCGGCGCGGCCGTTGTAGCCTAAGCCGTTCGACAGCGGCGGCCGGTCGTATTCGCGGATGACGGAATTGTCGGTGATCGACAGCGCCGGCGCGAGGCCGCTGTGCAGCCGGTCCTCGGGGATGTGGCCGACGCCGAAATCGGCGAAGTCGGCAGCCCCCGCATGGCTGAAATCCGCGCCATCGACCAGAATGCGGCCGGAGGTGGCGCGGCGCATGCCGGTGATGACCTGGGTCAGTTCCTTCTGTCCGTTGCCGGCGACGCCGGCGATGCCGAGGATCTCGCCGGCCCGCAGCGTGAGCGACAGCCCGTTGAGGACGACACGGCCCTGGCCATCCTCGGCACGGACGTCATCGAGCGCCATGACCGTCGCGCCGATCGGCGCTGCCTGGGGGCTGCGTGCGCGCATGTCCGACAGCACGATCTCGCGCCCGACCATCAGCCGGGCGAGCGAGGTCTCGGTGCAGTCGGCGGTCTGCTCGGTCGCGACCTTACGCCCGCCGCGCAGCACGGTGACGCGGTCGGAAATCTCCAGCACCTCGTCCAGCTTGTGGCTGATGAAGATGACGGCGTTGCCGCGCGCGACGAAGTCCTTCAGCGCGCGGAACAGCTCGTGCGCCTCGGCCGGCGTCAGGACGGCGGTCGGCTCGTCGAGGATCAGCACCCGCGCCTTGCGGGTTAGCACGCGCAGGATCTCGACCCGCTGCTGCTCGCCCGTCGAGAGTTCGCTGACGCGGGCGGCGGGATCGACGGCGAGGTTGAGCGCGCGTGACAGGTCCGCCGTTCGTTTTTCCAGCACGGCGGCGCTGACGGCCTTGGGTGTCTCGCTCCAGCCGAGATGGATGTTCTCTGCCACGGTGAAGGCCTTCACCAGTTTGAAGTGCTGGTGCACCATGCCAACGCCGGCGGCGATCGCCTCGACCGGCGAGGCGAAGCTCTTCGGATAACCGTCGATGACGATCTCGCCCGCATCCGGCTGGTAGATGCCGGTCAGGATGTTCATCAGCGTCGACTTGCCGGCGCCGTTTTCGCCCAGAAGGGCGTGAATCTCTCCCGGCATCACGTCGAGGTCCACGTCCTCGTTCGCGGTGACGCCGGGAAAGTACTTGGCGATGCCCCTGAGCTGCACGATCGGCGCCGTTCCGGGCAAGGGCACGAAACGGCTGGTCGCTGGCGCGGACGGCTCGGGGGCGATCATGGTCTTTGCGCGATCAGAGGCCGGTGACGCCTTCGATCGACCAGTCCCAGTTGTAGAGCTCGACCTCGGTCATGCGATGGCCGGCCGCGACCTTGACGTTGCCCTTGGCATCCTTGATCTCGCCCTCGAACGGGCTCCAGCCGCCCATGATCTTGTCGCGGATGGCGTCGGCCTGCGCGGCCGCCTCGGCCGGCACGGTCTCGCCCCAGGCGTCGCGGTCGACGCCCTTGCCGATCGGCAGGATGTCCTCGGTGGGCGTCCACTCGCCGGCGATGCGACGGCGCACCTGCTCGACGTACCAGGCGCTGAAGTCGACCACGATCGAGGAGATGTAGGCCTGCGGGCCGTAGCGGCGGATGTCGGTGTTCCACATCACGGCCTTGGCGCCGCGCTGCTCGGCGACCTGCAGGTAGGCGGCTTCGTCCATGATGCCGAAGAGCACGTCGGCGCCGTTGTCGATCAGCGCCGTGCCGGCCTGGGCCGCCGCCTGCGGGTCGAACCAGGAGTTGATGACGATCGCCTGCAGCGTCGCGTCCGGCTTCACCGTGCGAGCGCCCATCAGGAAGGCATTGGTGCCGGAATAGACCGACGGCACCGGGAAGGAGGCGACGTAGCCAAGCTTGCCCGACTTCGACATCAGGCCAGCCGCGACGCCGGCGATGTAGGACGGGTACCAGTGGGCGACGTAGTAGGTGCCGAGATTGTCGAGCGGGTTGCGACCGTCGCACTCGTAGAAGGCCACGTCCGGCGTGCGCTTGGCGACGTCGTAGATGAAGTCGCCGTAGTTCGAGTTGGCGATGATCATGTTCGCGCCTTCGGCGGCGAACTGTCGGAAGATGCGGCTGGCGTCGGCCGAATAAGGCACGTTCTCGACGAACAGCGTCTTGGCCTTCGGGAAGGCGGCGGCGACGGCCTGGCGCCCGAGATCGTGCGCATAGGTCCAGCCTTCGTCGGCGGTCGGGCCGACATAGCCCCAGGCGATAACGGCATCCTCCTCGGCCACGGCCGGCAGCGGTGCTGCGGCGCGGGCGGGCGAAATCAGCCCGCTCTTCGGGAGCAGCAGCGATGCGCCGGCGGCGGCGCCGATGTTGAGGAAGCCTCGGCGTGTCAGGTCACGTATCTTGATCATGGTGGGTCCTTTGCGGTTGCGGCGGTTCAGGCTTGAGAGGTGTGGTCGGCGACGAGCCGGTCGATCTCGGCCGACCAGTCGGCCTTCCAGCGTCGTTTCGTGTCCGGGTCGAGCCAGGAGGCTTCGAGGCCGGCGAGCGCGATCCGGCCGAGCGTTTCCGGCGAAAGGGCGAAGTTGCGGGCGATCAGCGCGTATTCGCGGTCGAGCGTGGTGCCGAACATCGGCGGATCGTCGGAATGGATGGTGACGTTGAGCCCGGCCTCGATCATGCGGCGGATCGCGTGGTCGGGGGATCCGAGGTCGCGCCACACGGTGGTAGCCAGCGTCGTGCTCGGGCAGCAGGTGAAGGGGATGCGGCTCTCGCGGCAGCGCGCGACGAGGTCGGCGTCGTCCACGACATGGTAGCCATGGTCGATGCGCGAGACGCCGAGGAGGTCGATGCTGTCGCGGACGAAGGTCGCCGGCCCGCCCTCGCCGGCATGGGCCGTCACGTTGAGGCCTGCCGCTCTGGCGCGCTCCCACAGCCCGGCGAAGGGAGCGGGCGGGAATGGCGCCTCGTTGTAATCGAGGCCGATGCCGATGACCTGTGCCGGGCGTTCGGACAGCACCATGTCGAGGAAGCGCTCGCCGCGCTCGGGACCGAGTTCACGGCTGTGCGCCGGGATGAGCGTCGCCACGAGGCCGTAGCTTTCCTTCGCGCGGCGGAAGCCGTCGAGGATCCCTTCGAGCATGGTCGAATAAGCGACACCATGCGCCAGGTGCGCATGCGGGCTGAAGAACAGTTCCACGTATCGCGCGCCGGCCAGCGCGCAGCGCTCCAGCGCCTCGAAGGTGACGCGCGAGAAGTCGGCCGCGTCCCGGATAGAGGCGCATACGAGGTCGTAGATGGCGAGGAAGTCGGGCAGGTTGCCGTAGCTGTAGAGATCGCTCGTCCGCTTGCCGGCTGGCAGCGCCACGCCGTTCTTCTCGGCGAGATCGGCAAATGTTGCAGCGGAGACGGCGCCCTCGAGATGCAGATGCAGCTCGACCTTCGGCAATGCCCTGACGAAACCCTCGACCGACATCGTTCTATCCATGACACACGGCATCAACGGGCCGTTCGAGGTCCCCGGAAGGCAGGATGTCTGCGTCTGACTTGTTCGACATTTTGCCTCCGCGCGTACCGTTCCGGGTGCCATAGCGCAACAATATGCAGGCCGGCAGGGCTTGCACAAGCCCCAAAATGATGGCTAATTAGACAGAGAAGTCAAACGCCCAACAAATAGGCAGGAAGGCTGAAAAGCAGGCTCGCGGTGATGAGGAATATGGCGCTGACATGGTTTTGACCCGAACCGTCCGGCTCTCCTTCGAGGGCCGCTTCGTCGTGTCGAGCTTCGTCGACTTCGCCGCGCGCCGCGCCGCGCGGCTGGATATCGATGCCCGTGTGCTGCGCGCCGACGATCATGTCGTCACCGTCGACGTCACCGGCCAGCACGACCTGATCGACGCTTTCGAGATGGCCTGCAGCCTCGGGCCTCTCGACTGCCTGGTTCTGGACTGCAGGAGCACGGCGCAGGCCGTGTCGGAGATGGAGACGAGCGACCGATGAGTTTGGCACCAGGATGGCACCCCGTCGCCCTTTCGGGCTCCATCGATCCCGGTACTTCGGCCGGGACCCACCTCGCAGGGCGGGAGTACGTGGTCTGGCGCGACAATTCAGGCCTCGCGCATGTGTGGGAGGACCGCTGCCCGCACCGCGGCATGAAGCTCTCCTTCGGCTTCGTGCGCGGCGACCACATCGCCTGCCTCTATCATGGCTGGCAGTACGATACGGCCGGCCGCTGCCGCTACATCCCCGCCCATCCCGATCTCGAGGTGCCGGCGACGATCACCGTCCCGGTCTTCGCCACGGTCGAGGCCTGCGGCATGATCTGGACGACCACGGACGCCGACCCCGACCGCGCCGCGCCGCCGCCGGGTGACGGCGAGACGGTGCCGGTCGCGAGCCTGCACGCGGCTTGCGGGACCGAGGGGCTGCTCGACGCCGTCCGCGCAATGCCGGCCGCGCCCTTCGTGGCAGGCACAGCCGGCTGGGAACTCTCGCAGGTCGGTGGGACCCTGTGGCGGCTGACCGTCGGCGGAGACACGCTGTTGCTCGGGGTGCAACGGCTGGGCGACCAGCGCTCGGCGCTGCATGTTGCGATCGAGGGCAGTGCTGCGATCTATGCGGGCGCCGGGCAGGCGCACTGGCATGCGTGGATCCGCGCGTTGCGGCATCGGCTGGGCGCTGGGCCGGCGGTCGGCGCGCGTCCCGCGGCGGCAATGGCGGAGGCGGTGTGATGGCGCTGGTGCTCTACAATTACGACCTCGACGAGAACTGCTACAAGGTTCGCCTGGCGCTCTCGATGCTGACGATCGAACACGAGATCGTTGCCGTGAACGCCTTCCCCGGCAAGGAGCAGGAGACGCCGCCCTTCCTGGCCATGAACCCGATGGGCACGCTGCCGATCCTGAAGGACGGCGACCTGACGCTGTTCGGCGCCGAGGCGATCCTGGCGTATCTTTCGCGGTCGCAGGACGGGTCGGGTCGCTGGCTTCCGGCCGATGGCGCGGGCTTCGCTCTGTCGATGCAATGGCTCCTCTTCGCGGCAGGCGATCTGTCGGTCGCCACGCGGGCGCGGGCCAACGCGCTGTTCGGAACGCCGGGCGACGAGGCGGCGTTGCGGGCTGGTGCGCGCCGCGCGATCGGCGCCATGGAGGATGCGATGACCGTAAACGGCTTTGCCGGTCAGGACTGGTTCGCAGGCCCCGCGCCGACCATTGCCGACGTCGCGCTCTTCCCGGCCTTCGTGCTCAGCCGCGATTTCGGCGTCGACCACGACGAGTATCCCGCACTGCGCAAATGGGCGCGGCGCTTCCGGGCGCTTCCCGGCTTCCTCACCATGCCGGGCATCCCGGACTATCACTGACGGCCATCGCCGCCGGCCGCACCGCCAGACACGAGGATCACCATGGCTCCGCTCACCCGCTTCTCTGTCGCGCCGCTGCACATGATGACGCGGCACCTCGCCGCCGTCGCCTCCGGCCGCGCCGATCCGGACCTCGTCATCGCCGGGGCGCGCGTGCTGTCGACCTATTCCGAGCGCATCCTGCCCGACCGCGAGGTGTGGATCGCCGGCGGCCGCATCGCCGCCGTCAAGCCGGCGGGCAGCCACAAGGGCGGCGCGAAGCGCTACGACGCCAGGGGCGGCATCGTCGCGCCGGGTCTCGTCGACCCGCACATCCACATCGAATCCTCGATGGTGACGGCCTGCGCCTATGCCGAGGCCGCGCTGCTCAACGGCACGACCACGATCTTCTGCGACAGCCACGAGATCGGCAACGTGATGGACGTGGCGGGCGTCGAGGCGATGCTGGAGGATGCGCGCCAGGCGCCGCTGTCGATCTTCCTCACCGTGCCGTCCACCGTGCCCGCCACCTCTGCCGCACTGGAGACGGCTGGCGGCAACCTGACCGCAGACAAGATCGGCGCCCTGTTCGACAGATGGCCGGAGGCGCTGGCGCTGGGCGAGAAGATGGACTTCGTGCAGGTGGCGATGGGCGACGAGCGCAGCCATGCGATCCTCGCCGCGGCGCTGCAGCGCGGCCGCCCCGTCTCCGGCCACGTCTATGGTCGCGAATTCGTCTCCGCCTATGCCGCGTCCGGCGTCACCGACACGCACGAGGCGATCGACCGCGAGATCGCCGACGACATGCTGGAGGCCGGCATCTGGCTCTTCCTGCGCGGCGGGCCGCCGACCACGCCCTGGCACTCGCTGCCGCAGGCGATCCGCACGGTGACCGAGCTCGGCGCCTCGCACAAGCGCATCGCGGTCTGCACCGACGACCGCGACGCCGACGACCTGCTGCTGTTCGGGCAGGACTGGGTGGTGCGCGAGGCGATCAAGGCCGGCATGAGCCCCGAGCAGGCCTGGAGCATGGGCTCCCTGCACGGCGCGACCCGCTTCGGCGTCGAAGGCGAGGTGGGCGGCATGGGCGGCGGCCGGCGCGCCGACCTCGTGCTGCTCGACGATGGCATGAAGCCGGTGAGCACCTGGTATGGCGGCGAGCTGGTGGTGGAGAACCGCGCGATCACGCCGGTGCTCGATGCCGCGCTCTCCTCGCGCTATCGCTATCCGGAGGCCGCCTACCACACCGTCAAGCTGCCGAAAGAGATCAAGCTCGTGCCCGAACTGCCGACAGGCCCGGTCACGGTCAACGCCATCCGCACCGAGCTTCCAGGTATCACGCTCGGCCACGAGAAGATCGCGCTCGAGCCGGCGAACGACTGGCAGGCGCATTTCGAGCGGCACGGCCTGTGCTTCGTCACGGTGGTGGAGCGGCACGGCAAGTCGGACGGCAACGTAGCGCACGGGCTGCTCTCGAATTTCGGCCTGACGCGCGGCGCCGTCGCCTCCTCGGTCGGCCACGACAGCCACAACATCATCCTGGCCGGGGTGAGCGAGGCCGACATGCAGGTGGCACTGCGCGCACTGGAGGCGACGCAGGGGGGCGTCTGCGTGGTGGTCGACGGCGAAGTGACCGCGATGGTCGAACTGCCGATCGCCGGCCTGCTGTCCGAAAAGCGTGTCACCGAGGTGGCCGAGGAGGTCAAGCTGATGAAGACGCAGTGGGACGCGGCCGGCTGCACCATCCCCTACATGGGCTTCAACCTGATCCCGCTTTCGGTCATCCCCGAGATCCGCATCACCGACAAGGGCCTGGTGCTGGTGCCGCAGATGGAGATCGTGCCCCTGGTGGAACCGGCCTGATGGACCTCTTCCGCTCCGGGCTGGTCTCGCCGCGCCTGCATTACTTCCAGCTGGTGGCGCGGCTCGGCTCGGTGCGCCAGACGGCGCAGGTGCTCAACGTCGCGCCGTCCTCGATCAGCCGGGTGATCAAGGGTCTGGAGGACGAGATCGGCACGCCGCTCTTCGAGCGCGTGCGCCAGCGCCTGAAGCTGACGAGCGCCGGCGAACTGCTGCTCTACCACGCGCGGCTGAGCACGTCGGAACTGTCGCGCGCATGGTCGGAGATCAACGATCTGCGCGGGCTGAACCGCGGCGCGCTTTCGGTCGCCGTGGTGGAGAGCGCCGCGCGCGGGCTGATGCCCGATGCGCTGGAGGCCTTCTGGGCGAAGCACCCGCTGATCACCGTCGACGTCCGGGTGGCGAGTTCGCAGCAGGCCTGCGACGCGGTGGCCGACGGCGAATGCGACGCCGCCATCGCTTTCGACATCCGGGTGCCGCGCACGGTCCGCCGGCTGGCCGCGGCATCGCTGCCGGTCGGGGTCGTGGCTCATCCGTCGAGCCGTTTTGCGGGTCGGAAAGAACTGAAGCTGTTCGACCTCTCCGGCGAACAGGTGATCCTGTCTGATGCGAGCCTGGCGCTCGGGCTCTCGGTCAACGAGGCGATCAGCCGGGCGATCATCGATCTCACCCGCCGCACCCGCACCAACTCGATCGCCCTGATGGGCGATCTCGCCCGCCGCAACCTCGGCACCGCCCTGCAGACGCGGCTGGGCGTCGAGCGGGAACTCGCCGAAGGCAGCCTGATCTTCGTGCCGCTGCGCGATCCAAAGGTGCCGCCGCGCCGGCTGATGCTGCTCACCCGCGGCGAGCGCGAGATGTCGGAGGCAGCCTCCGCCTTCGCCGCCGTGCTCGCGCGTGCGGTCGAGCGGCTGGGGGAGTGAGATGTTGCGTTTGACGCACGGATACGCCGCAGAATCATCGTCTATGCACAACACCTCCACTTTGCCAATCTCGGAATCCACGGAGAGTACGAGATGAAGCAGAGCGCCGTCGACGCGGTGATCAGGGGGCTGAAGAGGGCGGGCGTGTCGATCGTCTGCTACCTGCCGGATTCGCTGTTCAAGGAACTCTATCCGGCGCTCGATGCCGATCCGGACATCCGCACGATCCGCGTCACCAACGAGGGCGAGGGCGCTGCGATCTGCGGCGGGGTCTTCCTGTCGGGCAAGCGCGCGGCGCTGGTCATGGAAAACTCCGGCCTGCGCGCGTCCGTCGAGCCGCTCGCCCGCATGGGTCTCGGCGCCGGCATCCCGGTCGTCATGCTGATGAGCTATCGCGGCGAGCTCGGCGAGAACAACTGGTGGGCCATTCCCCACGGCATCACCATGGAGCCGGTGCTCGACGCGCTGCGCATTCCCTACCGGGTGGTGCGCGAGGAGGAGGCCATCGAGCGCGCGATCGTCGATGCCTATGCCTGGTCCTACGCCTCCTACTACCATTCCGCGATCGCGCTCGGCGGGGAGTTGGTGCGATGAAACGCTATGACTGCATGACGGCGCTCGGCGCGCGCCTGAAGGACGAACTGGTGATCCTGTCGCTCGGCGGTTCGGTCGACGAGTGGTACAACGCCGCCCCGCACATGCGCGCGGCGAGCCTGTTCCAGCAGCAGCTCGGCTGCGTCACGCCGCAGGCCTTCGGGCTGGCGGCGGGCCTGCCGCACAGGCGCATCGTCTCGCTCGACACCGATGGCGGCCTGCTGTTCAATCTCGGCATCCTCGCCACGCTCGGCAACGAGCAGCCGAGGAACCTGTTCATCGTGGTCTGGGACAACGAGCGCTACCAGTCGATCGGCGGCCCGCCGACCCACACCGCCTTCGGCCGTGTCGACCTCGCCGCCATCGCCCGCGGGGCCGGCGTCGAGCAAGCCTATACGGTGCGCACCGTCGAGGAGTTCGACGCCCATTGCGAGGCCGGGCTGAAGGCCGACGTGCCCTACATCGTGGTCGCCAAGGTCGACGGCATCCTGCAGCCCGGCATCAAGCGCAAGCATTCCGACGGCCGCGAGGACAAGTACATCTTCGTGCGTCATGTCGAAGCGACGGAGGGCATCGTCATCATGGGCCCGAGCGAGCACAATTGACGGGCGGGCGATGACATGACCGCCCTTCCCGCCCTCCCGCAAAGGCCGCTCGCCCGGGGCTACGACGTGATCGTCGTCGGCTCCGGCTCCGGCGGCGCGGCGGTGACGCGGCGGCTGGTGGATGCGGGCGTCGAGGTGCTGCTGATCGAGGCGGGGCCGGCGGGCATCGGCATTCCCGAGATCGAGGACCCGGCGCAGTGGGTGCCGCTGATGCGCAGCCGCTGGGACTGGGGCTACGACTATGCGCCGGCGCCGCATGTCGACGGCCGCGTCATCGGCATCCCGCGCGGAAAAGTGCTGGGCGGGTCGACGGCGATCAACGCGATGATGTGGTATCGCGGCCATCCGATGGACTACGACGCCTGGGCGGAGGCCGGAGCGGCGGGCTGGAGCTTCGCCGACTGCCTGCCCTGGTTCCGGCGCTGCGAGGACTGGGAGGACGGCGAGACCGCGTTTCGGGGCGCGGGCGGCCCGCTGCGCATCGAGCGTGCCGCCGAGATGCACCCGGTGGCGCAGGCGCTGATCGACGGCGCGACCGCCATCGGCATCCCGGTGATCGACGATCCGAACGGCCCCGACAACGAAGGCGCCACGCGCTCCAACTTCAACATCGCCGGCGGCCGGCGCTGGAGTTCGGCGACTGGCTATTTGTGGCCGATCCTCGACCGGCCGAACCTCAGCGTGATCACCGACTCGCTCGCCGTCTCCCTGATCGTGGAAGACGGCCGCATCGCCGGGGTGCGGCACCTGGTCGCCGGCCGGACGGTGGAGACCCGAGCGCATCAGCGCGTGGTGCTGGCGGCTGGCGCGATCGACACACCGCGGCTGCTGATGCTGTCCGGTATAGGCGATCCGGCCGAACTCGCCCGCCTCGGCCTTCCCGTCGTCCATGCGTTGCCGGGCGTGGGGCAGAACCTGCAGGACCACCCGCTGGCGCAGGCCTGCGTCGTCCGGTCGAAACTGCCGCTCGGGCCGGTCACCGGCAATGGCGGCGGCTCGATGGTGAACTGGAAGTCGCGCTCCGGCCTGCCGCAGGCCGACGTGCACGCCTTTCCCGTGCAGGGCAACAGCGCCGAGCCGCCGCTGCGCGACCGCTACGACCTGTCGGGCGACGTCTTCTCCTTCGGCTTCGGGCTGATGCGATCGAAGAGCGTCGGTCATCTGCGCCTGCTGGACGGCTGCCCCGGCGGGGCGCTGGAGATCCAGCCGAACTATCTGGCCGAGGCCGAGGATCGCGAGGCGATGCTCGCCGCCTTCGAGCAGGTGATGGACATGGCCGCCGCACCGGTCAACGCGCATCTCTTCGACGGTTTCGCCGCACCCGACCGGCGGCTCTCCCGCGCCGAGGCCGGGATATTCCTCAAGGACGCCTGCTCGACCTTCTTCCACACCTGCGGCACCTGCCGGATGGGCGAGGACGATCTCGCCGTGGTCGACAGCAGGCTTTCGCTGCGCGGCCTCGACGGCCTGATCGTGGCGGACGCCTCGGTCATCCCGGTCATTCCCACCTGCAACACCCATGCGCCGACCACGATGATCGGCGAGCGTGCGGCAAATTTCGTGCTGGGGCTGGCATGAGGCTTGCTTTTTCCCATACTGGCCGGCGCAGCGCCGGCAAAACCGAGGACCGACGCTCATGACGCAGGCACTCATCCTGGCAGCCGATGCGCTGCTCACCATGGATGCGCAGAACGGCGTCGTCGTCGGCGGCGCGGTGCTGGTCGAGGATGGGCGCATCGCGGCCGTCGGCACGCGCGACGCGCTCGTCGCGGCCCATCCGCATGTCGCGGTCAAGGCGCTGCCGAACACGGTGCTGATGCCCGGCCTCGTCAACGCGCATGCTCATTCCGGCTTACTGCGCGGCACGGCCGAGCACCTGCCGGTGTGGGACTGGCTGACGCTGCACATCAATCCCATGCACCGCATGCTGCAGCCGCACGAGGCCGAGGCCGCGTCCTGGCTCTGCTATGCCGAATCCGTGCTCGGCGGCACGACCACCGTGGTCGACATGTGGCGCTACATGGACGGCAGCGCCAAGGCCGCCGAGGCGATCGGCAACCGGCTGGTCGCGGTGCCCTATGTCGGCGAGCACCCGGACTACGACTATTTCGACACGCTCGACATGAACGAGGCGCTGATCGAGGGCTGGCACCGCAAGGCGGGCGGGCGCGTCAACGTCTGGGTCGGGCTGGAGCACCTCTTCTATGCCGACGACGCCGCGCAGCGGCGCGCGGTGGAGATGGCGAAGCGCCACGGCACCGGATTCCACACCCATTGCAGCGAGGCCGAGATCGAACTGGCCGAGTTCCAGAAGCGCTACGGCAAGCGGCCGATGTTCGTGCTCGACGATCTCGGCTTCTTCGACACGCCGCGCGCGATGATCGCCCATGCCGTCTGGCTCGACCAGGCGGAGGTGGAGCTGATCGCGAAGCGGCCGGTCTCGGTGGCGCACAATCCCGTCTCAAACATGAAGCTCGCCAGCGGCATCGCCCCCATCGCCGAGATGCTGGCGGCGGGCGTGCCGGTCGGCATCGGCACCGACGGCGAGAAGGAGAACAACAATTTCGACATGTTCGAGGAAATGAAGGTGGCCTCGCTGCTCGGCAAGCTGAAGCATCTCGACGCCGCGGCGATGGACAGCTGGCAGGTGCTGCGCATGGCCACGATCCTCGGCGCGAAGGCCGTCGGTCTGGACCATGAGATCGGCTCGATCGAGGTCGGCAAGCGCGCCGACATCATCGCCGTGCGCACCGACACGCCGCGCATGACGCCTTTCTTCCCCGACGGGCCCTACTTCAACCTGCAGCACAACCTCGTCCACGCCGTGCGCGGCGGCGACGTGTCGATGACCATGGTCGACGGCCATATCCTCGTCGAGGACGGCGCGCTGAAGACTGCCTCGATGGCCGACATCCTGGCTGAAATCCACGCGGTCGCCCCTGGCCTCTTCGCCCGCCGCGCCGCCTGGCTCGCCGAGCACGCCGACGGCACCAGGCAGTGGACCAAGGAGAGCTGAACGGGAGACCGATCATGAAGACCACCGACAGGGCAGCCCTCGACGATTGGTACGCCGTGGAGACGGCGGTAGACCTGACCGCGACGGAAGTGCGCACGCGCCTGCTCGGCCAGCACATCGAGCTGTACCGCGATGCCGACGGCGAGCCGGTGATCCGCGAGATCCTCGTCGATGGCGGCCGCGGCCCGGCGCTGCCGGTGCAGGAGCGCTACGGTTGTGTCTTCACCACGCTCGGGCGGCCGAACCGCGGCATCGTCGAGATCGCCGAGGCGGACGAGCCGGACCGCCGCTACGTGCCCTGCGGCTGGGTGACGATGCGCGCGTCCGGCCTGCGCGTGGTCGAGAACTTTCTCGACATGGCGCATTTCCCCTTCGTCCACACCGACATCCTGGGCGCCGAGCCGCACACCGAGGTGCCGCACTATCTGAGCGAGATCCGCCGCGACGTCGACGAGGTCTGGGCGACGAACTGCACCTTCTTCCAGCCGCGCATCGTCGCCACCGCGGACAAGGGCGACTTCGTGCACCTGACCTACCGGGTGCCGAGCCCCTTCGTGGTCATGCTCTACCGCGTCTGCCCGACGGCGCCCGACCGGCTCGACGCCATCGCGCTGTTCATCCAGCCGCTGGAGGAGGACCTCTGCCGCGCCCAGCCGGTGATGTATCTCGTCGATTCCGTCTCCACCCACACCGCACTGCTGCGCTTCGAGCAGGTGATCTTCCTGCAGGACCGGATCATCGTGGAGAACCAGCGCCCGCTGCTCCTGCCGCTCGAGCCGCGGGCGGAGATCCCGACCCGGGCCGACTCCTCCTCCATCGCGTATCGGCGCTGGCTGAAGGAGAAGGGCCTCCGCTTCGGCACCACGGCGGGCGCGGCGTGACGGTCACCGTCCGCCCCTCGCCCGGCCTGCGCCGCCCGCGCACAGCGCAGGAGGCGCTTGTGATGGCGGCAAAACCGGGCGCGCGCTTCGTGTCCGGCGGCACCGCGCTGCAACTCGACTGGGCGCGCGGCGAGGAGCGGCCGGCGCGGCTCGTCGACCTGGGCGGCATCGCCGCGCTGCGCGGCGTATCATTGGATGGCGGGCGCCTGCGCATCGGTGCGCTCACCTCGCTCGCCGCCCTTTTGCGGGACCCCCAGGTGGGCGCCGGCCTGCCCCTGCTGCACGCGGCGCTGCAAACGACCGCCGGCCCGGCGGTGCGCACGCTCGCCACCATCGGCGGCAACGTCGCCGGCGGGACGGGCTGCCTGATCCCGGCGCTGCTGGCGCTCGACGCCACCGCGGTCGTCGCGACGGAGGAGGGGCAAACCGTGCTGCCGCTCGCCTCGTGGCTGCGACGAGACCGCGCGTCGCCGCAGCTGCTGGAAGCCTTGCTGGTGCCGGTGCAGAGCGCCGAGGCGCGCTGGACCTGGCGCAAGGTCGGCCTGCGCGCCGCCTTCACGCCCGGCGTCATCTCGGCCGCTGGCCTGCTCGACATCCGCGACGAACGGGTGGCCAGCGCCCGGCTCGCCGTCGGCAGCGGCGTCGTCGCGCCGGCGCGGCTCTCCGGCGCCGAGGCGATGCTGGCCGGTGCGCCGCTGGGCTCGATCGACTGGACCGCGCTGCATGCGCTGCTGGTGATCGAAATCGCGGCATCCGACGACTCTTTCCGGAGCGGCCGCTACCGCAGGATCGTCGCCGCCAACGCGCTGGTGCACGGGCTCGGCGGGCGCCCGCCGGGCAGGTTTGCCGCGCACAACCGTCAGCATTCACTTACCGACGTTGCGGCTCCGGACGAAGTCCTGCTCATGCGCGACAGCGCCGGCGAACGTTGGCACGTCAGGCCGGACGGACCGGGCAAAATCGCCGGCCGGCTCGAATACCTGACCGACCGGCGCGAAGCGGGCATGCTGGTCGGCCGCATCAAGCGCGCCGGCATGCCGCATGCCCGCATCGTCTCGATCGACACCGCCGCCGCCGAGGCCCTGCCGGGCGTCGCCGCCGTGGTGACGCATCGCGACATTGCCGGGCAGAACGCCTTCGGCATCGTCGTGCAGGACCAGCCGGCCTTCTGCTTCGACAAGGTGCGTCATCGCGGCGACGCGGTTGCCGCGGTCGCCGCGGTCGACGCCGAGACCGCGGCGCGGGCGCTCGACCTGATCGAGGTGGTCTACGAGCCACTGCCGCTGGTCGAAGACCCCGAGGCCGCGCTGGCCGAGGACGCGCCGCGCGTCCATGACGGCGGCAACCTGCGAACCGAGCTCGGCCTGACGCACGGCGACGTCGAGGCGGGGTTTGGCGCGGCGGCCCACATTGTGGAGGACGTCTACGTGACGCCCCGCCAGATGCACGGCTTCATGGAGACCGAGGGTGGTCATGCGCGGGTCGAGCCCGACGGTACGCTTTTCGTCGCGGCCGGCGGCCAGCATGGCGGCCGCGACCGCATGCAGCTCGCCCGCATCCTCGGCCGGCCGGAGGAGACGATCCGCGTCGTTACCTCGCCGACCGGCGGCGCCTTCGGCGGCAAGGACGAGCTGACGGTGCAGCCGGCGCTTGCGCTGCTCGCGCTGAAAAGCGGCAAGCCGGTGCGCCTCCAGCTCGACCGCGCCGAGAGCGTGCTCGCCGGCCAGAAGCGCAACCCGATGACGATCCGCATGCGCACCGGCTGCGATGCCGAAGGGCGGCTGGTAGCGCAGGAGGTCGAGGTGCTGGCCGACGCGGGCGCCTATGCCTCGCTCGGTCCCGGCGTGCTCGAGACCGCGCTCGAACATGCCTGCGGGCCCTATCTTGTAGAAAACGTCCGCACCCGCGGCCGGCTTGCCTATACCAACAACGGCGTCTGCGGCGCCTTCCGCGGCTTCGGCGCCAACCAGATGACCTATGCCGTCGAATGCCAGCTGGACCGGCTGGCGGTGGCGGCCGGCCTCCATCCTTTCGCGATCCGCGCGCTGAACCTGCGCCGGCCCGGCATGAAGGGCTATCTCGGCCAGACCGTCTCGGGCTCCGAACGGCTCGACGAGATGCTGGCCGCGGCGATGGCCGATCCGCTCTGGACGAAGCCGCGCGGGCTGTCGCAGGACGGGTCGGAGATCCTCGGTACCGGCTGGGCGCTCGCCTACCAGGGCAACGGCCTCGGCACCCTGCCGCCCGATCCGGCCGGCGGCGCGCTGCGGCTCGCGCCCGACGGGGCGATCGAGGCGCTCTACGGGCTCGACGAGATGGGCCAGGGCCTGCTTGCCTCCATCCAGGGCGCAGTGGCGCAGGCACTGGGCTGCGCACGCGCCGACGTGCGGCCGGTGACGGGCGATACGGGCGCGGCGCCCGACTCCGGCTCCACCACGGCGAGCCGCGGCACCTATGTCGTCTGGCGCGTCGCCGAAACGACCGCGAAGCCGCTGGCGCAAGCGCTCTGCACTGCCGCGGGCCGGCTGCTCGGGCGCGAGGCGGCGTCGCTCGTCGTTGTGCCCGGCGGCATCGCCGAGCGCGGATCGAACAGCGGCGATCTCGCGATCTCCTTCGCCGATCTCGCCCGCGCCCTGCCGGCCGACGAGCTGCCATTCGCCGCCACCAGCTTCGAGTTCCCGAAGTCGGACGTCTTCACCGGCAATGCCCGGCTGATATTCGCATTCGGCGCCACGCTGGCACGCGTGGCGGTGAGCCGCATTACCGGGCAGTTGCGCGTGCTCGACCTGAACCAGCATACCGCGGCGGGCCCGATGCTCGACCTCGCCGCCTATCTCGGCCAGCTCGAAGGCGGCGGCGTGCAGGCGCTCGGCTTCACGCTGACCGAGGATGCGCTGATGCGCGAGGGCGGCCACCTGGCGGCCAATCTCGACGGCTACATGCTGCCCTCGATCGGCGATGCGCCGCTGGCAATGGCGAGTTTTGCGCTCGAGGATCTCGATCCCGGAGATCCTTTCGGTCCCCGCGGCACAGGCGAGCTCGGCCTGGCCGCGGTGTCGCCCGCCATCGCCAACGCCGTAGCCGACGCGACCGGCCACTGGCCGGCGATGGCGCCCCTCGACCCCGAATGGATGCTCGACAGGCTGGGAGGCGCGGCATGAGCGGTCTCGACGGCATCGCCGTCTCCTTCCGGCTGAACGGCGAGGAGCGCAGCCTGATGGCCGCCGCGGACCGACGGCTGATCGACGTCCTGCGCGACGACATGGTCCTGACCGGCGCCAAGGAGGGCTGCGGCGTCGGCCGCTGCGGCGCCTGCACTGTGCTGCTCGACGGCGAGCCGGCCAATGCCTGCCTGCTGATGCTCTGGCAGTTCGAAGGCCGCGACGTCGTCACGCCCGAGGGGCTCGACGCGGAAACAGACGCTGCGATCCTGCGGGAAGCTCTCGCGGCGGAAAACGCTTTCCAGTGCGGTTACTGCGCGCCGGGTTTCGTGATGGCTCTTCTTTCGCTGCTGCGCCGCAATCCCGATGCGAACGAGGCCGACATCCGCGCCGGGCTCGAAGGCAACATCTGCCGCTGCACCGGTTATCATTCGATCCTGCGCGGCGCGCGCGCCGCCGCCGAGGCGCTTCGCCCCGCACGGGCCGGAGACCATCCATGAGCATCCATGTCAAGCCAGCGCAGCCTGGTGAGGCCGCGCGAGCCTTCCTCGGCCGCCCCGACAAGCAGATCCTGATCGGCGGTACCTGGCGCGGCGCGTCGGACGGCGCGCGCTTCGAGACTTTCGATCCGGCAAACGGCGCGCTCTTGGCACGGCTGGCGCAAGGAACCGAGGCGGACGCGGACGATGCCGTCGCCGCCGCCCGCGCTGCCTTCGAGAGCGATGCTTGGCGCGGCATGACCCCATCCTCGCGCGGCAAGCTGCTCTGGCGCATCGCCGACCTCATCGACCGTCATGCCGACGAACTTGCGGAACTCGAAACGCTCGACCAGGGCAAGCCTTTGAAGACGGCGCGATTCGGCGAAGTACCGGCATCGGCCGAGCAGTTCCGGTATTTCGCCGGCTACGCGACGAAGATCCTGGGTTCGACGATCCCCACGTCGATCGCGCATCAACCGGCCGGCCGGAAGATATTCGCCTACACCAGCCGCGAGGCGATCGGCGTCGTCGCCGCCATCACGCCCTGGAACTCGCCGCTGCTGATGGCCGCCATGAAGCTCGCCCCCGCGCTGGCCGCAGGCTGCACCGTCGTGCTCAAGCCCGCCGAGGAAACCTCGCTGACGGCGCTGCGGCTGGGCGAACTCCTGGTCGAGGCCGGCCTCCCGGCGGGCGTCGTCAACATCGTCACCGGCCTAGGCGAGACCGTCGGTGCGGCGCTGACGGCCCATCCCGGGGTCGACAAGGTCGCCTTCACCGGCTCGACCGAGGTCGGCAAGCTCATCGTGGGGGCGGCGCGCGGCAACCTGAAGAAGCTGACGCTGGAACTGGGCGGCAAGTCACCGGCCATCGTTCTGCGGGACGCAGAGATGGAACTCGCCATTCCCGGCATAGCGCGTGGCATCTTCGCCAATGCCGGCCAGGTCTGCGTCGCCGGCTCGCGCGTCTATGCGCATCGGTCGGTGTTCGAGAGGCTGGTCGAGGGTCTGGGGAACGAAGCAGCGTCGCTGCGTCTCGGCCACGGCCTGCATGCCGACACCGACCTCGGGCCTCTCGTCAGCGCCGGCCAGGCCTCGCGCGTCGCCGCCTATGTCGAGGAGGGTTCGGCGGAGGGCGCGGAGATCGTCGCAGGCGGCGTCCGTGACGGCGCCTTCTTCACACCGACGGTGGTCACTGGCGCGACGCCTGCGATGCGGATGATGCGCGAAGAAATCTTCGGGCCGGTCGTCGCCGTCACGCCCTTCGAGAGCGTGGAGGAAGCGCTGGCGCTGGCCAACGACACGCCCTACGGGTTGGCGGCCAGCGTCTGGACGTGCGACCTTTCCGCCGCACACCGCACCGCTGCCAGCATCCGCGCAGGTACGGTCTGGATCAACTGCCACTCCTACTTCTCACCCGAACTGCCGAAGGGCGGCCACAAACAATCCGGCTGGGGATACGAGAACGGCGCGCAGGGTCTCGACAACTATCTCGAGACGAAGACCGTCTGCGCTTTGATGTGACATCTTCACCCGCGTCGGCGACCGCCTTCGATTTTCGGACCGAAGTCCAGCGTCTGCGGCGGGGAAATGGCGTCTTTCGTTGAGCCTATACGGACCCGCTTCCTTCGTGTCCTTCAGCGGGGGGACCGTTGCTCTGCCATTGGCCGGCGGATCGACCATTTCATTCAATGAAATCCGAGCCGGAATGGTCGGTGAGGCCGTCCCGTGAAAAAGACGGGCACACACCCGCCTTTACATGACGCTGCGTCAACGTTCCTGAAAGGCTTCTGTACTATACCGGACGTCACCAGCAGGGCAGGGGCCTAGTGTGGCGATGGGTAGAGCGGACATGATGACCTTGCAACCGGCCGTCCTCGAAGACGTCCTCGACTCACTGGAAGCGGAACTGGCGAGCTTCAGCAACCCGGACATCCCGATCGGGGCATCGCAGGCCAGCCGACCCGTCCACGGCGAATTGCCAGTCTGCGCCAATGACGACCTGCCGGACGAGTCCTCCACCCATTTCGTCATCGCCGCCTATCGGGCCTGCTGAAACGGAGCCTCGGCCGCGGCGGACCGCGTCCGGCTCGCGGCAGCCTCGTGAAGCGCCCATGGCGCAGCGGGCGCTTCATCCAGTCACGGACCGGACGGCAGCGTCAGTTCGAGAACAGCCGGTTGGTCGAACTCGCCTCGATCAGGCGCCGTGTCACGCCGCCGAAGGCCCATTCGCGCAGCCGGCTGTGACCGTATCCACCGGATACGACGAGGTCGGCGCCCATCTCGAAAGCGGTCGTCGAGAGCGTGTCGCCGAATTCCTCGTCGGCGGGCATGAGACATTCCGAGCGCGCTTTCACGCCATGCGCCGCGAGGAATGCTACGACATCGGCGAGGCTCTCGCGCGCGTGCGCCCGGTCGTCTTCCTCGACGGTCACGACATTCACCTCGTGTGCCGTCTTCAGGAAGGGCAGTGAGTCGACCACCGCACGCCTCGCCTCCCGCGTATCCTTCCAGGCCACGAGCAGACGGTCGCCCTTCAAAGCCGCCTGATTCCTCGTCGTGACGAGAACCGGCCGGCCGGCGGACAGGATAAGCGCACCCAGATCGACGGCGCGGTAGCCGTCGCGTCCCTGATGTTCGTCGCGGGGGCCGGCGACGATCAGGTCGGCCAGTCGCGCCAGTTCCGTCAGGCTACGGGTCGGATCGCCGACCATTCCGCGGAAGGAGGAGTCGATACCGGCCATCTCCGCGAAGACGCGCGCGATCTCGTCGAGGCGCGCCTGGATTTCCTCGGTCTCGCGCCGGATCAGTTCACCGGCCACGATTGCCCCGTCCATGGGAGCGACGGCCGGATGCGGCTGCGCGGCGCAATAGCCGATCAGCGCCGCATCGAAGCGGCGCGCGATTTCCTTGGCGAAGCGGATGCGCGGCTCGGTCGCGCCGTCGATGTCAATCTGGACGAGAATGCTGCGGTAGCTCATGGGAATCTCCTTCCGGTTTGGCGCGAGAGGAGCACCGGGGGGACGTCTTCACATTGACACCGGTCAAACGTCCCGCGCCGGGCAGGATCGGGGCAAATGGCGTTCGCGGGATCGGTGGTGTATACATTCCGCGTCTGAACGAGGGGACACGATGGACCAGTCGGCCAACACGCACGCCACAAGGGCGCTCATCGAGCTGCGCAAGAAGATCATTTCGGGCGACCTGCCGGGGGGCATGCGTCTGTTCGAAGTGCCGCTGGCAGAGGACCTGAAGATCTCGCGCACGCCGGTCCGCGAAGCCATGTCGAGGCTGGCTGAGGAAGGCCTGCTCGACCGCGTTCGCGGCGGCGGCTTCATCGTCCGCTCCTTCGCCATGTCGGACGTGATCGACGCCATCGAACTGCGCGGCGTGATGGAAGGCACCGCGGCGCGGCTCGCGGCCGAACGCGGCGTCGAGCCGGAGGCGCTCGCCAGCATCACCGAGTGCGTGCGGCTGCTGGATGCCTGCTTCGGCGCCGGGCCGGGCCAAGTCGACTTCGACGCCTACGAGATGCTCAACGCCCGCTTCCACCGCGAACTTGCCGCGCTCTGCGGCAGCGAGACCGTGCGCCGCGAGGTCGAGCGCGCCTCGCGCCTGCCCTTTGCCTCGCCGTCCGCCTTCCTGCCCAACCGCGCCGACATCGACGCCTTCCGCCGTTCGCTGACCGGTGCGCAGGAGCAGCATCGCGCCATCGTGTCGGCGATCGCCGGACGCGAGGGCTGCCGCGCCGAGGCGCTGGCGCGGGAGCACGCCCGCACGGCCCGCCACAATCTCGAATACATCCTGGTGAAGGACCGCAGCCTGATCAAGCGCGTCCCGGGCCTGGCGCTGGTGGTCGCAGGCTGAGGCCAGAAGGCCTCATGCCGCGTCGCGCACCTGGTAATCCTTGATCGCTGCGAAGCGGATCTGCTTCCAGCGGTCGGCCTCGTAATTGAGCCCGAACTCGTGCGGGGCGAGGAACACCGGATCGTTGTCGAGATCGCGCGCGATGTCGCCGCGATGGCTCTCGACGAAGCGCTCGAGCTCCGCCTTCGTGTCGGCCGAGATCCAGCGGCACACGGAGAAGCGCGCCATCTCGAACTCGACGGGCAGCCCGTATTCGGCGTTGAGCCGCTCCTTCAGCACGTCGATCTGCAGCGCGCCGACGACGCCGACGATGGCCGGTGATCCGTCTTCGGGCGAAAACAGCTGCACGACGCCCTCCTCGGCCATCTGCTGCAGCGCGTCCTTCAGCTTCTTGGCCTTCATGGGATCGCCGAGCCGGACACGGCGCAGGATCTCGGGCGCGAAATTCGGCACGCCTCGGAACAGGAACTCCTCGCCTTCCGTCAGCGTATCGCCGATCCTGAGCGTGCCGTGGTTGGGGATGCCCACCACGTCGCCCGCATAGGCCTCGTCCGCGGTGATGCGCGAGCGGGCGAAGAAGAACTGCGGCGCCGAGAGGCTCATGGGCTTGCCTGTGCGCACGAGCTTCGCCTTCATGCCGCGCTTCAGTTCGCCGGAGCAGACCCGGACGAAGGCGATACGGTCGCGGTGGTTGGGATCCATGTTGGCCTGGATCTTGAAGACGAAGGCACTCATCGCAGGTTCGGTGGCCTCCACCGTGCGCGTGTCCGCTTCCTGCGCCCGCGGCGGCGGCGCCCAGTCGCCCAGCGCCTCGATCAGGTCGCGCACGCCGAAATTGCGCAGGGCGGAGCCGAAGAAGACCGGGGTCAGGTGGCCCTCGCGGAAGGCGGCGAGGTCGAAGGGCCGGCAGGCTTCGCGGGCGAGCTCCAGCTCCTCGATGAAGGTCTCGCGCTCGTTCTCCGGAAGCAGGCCGGCGACCCGGTTGGAGTCGGGGCCGTTTACCTTTGTGCGCTCCGCTTCTGCGTCGCCATGGCGGATGGCGTTCTGGGCCAGGTGGTAGGTGCCGGAGAAGGTCTTGCCCTGGCCGATCGGCCAGGTGACGGGCGCTGTGTCGAGCGCCAGCTTTTCCTCGATCTCGTCAAGGATCTCGAAGGTGTTGCGCGCTTCGCGGTCCATCTTGTTGACGAAGGTCACGATCGGAATGTCGCGCAGGCGGCAGACCTCGAACAGCTTCAACGTCCGCGGCTCGATACCCTTGGCAGCGTCGATCACCATGACGGCGCTGTCGACCGCCGAGAGCGTGCGATAGGTGTCGTCGGCGAAATCCTCGTGGCCGGGCGTGTCGAGCAGGTTGAAGACGTTGTCGCCATACTCGAACGTCATCACCGAGGTGACGACCGAGATGCCGCGCTCGCGCTCGATCTTCATCCAGTCGGAGCGGGTCTGGATCTTGTCCTTCTTGGCCTTCACCTCGCCGGCGAGCTGGATCGCGCCGCCGAACAGGAGCAGCTTTTCGGTCAGCGTGGTCTTGCCGGCGTCCGGGTGCGCGATGATCGCGAAGGTGCGGCGGCGCGCGACCGCCTGTTCGATGCTGTCTGCCATGGATGACGATGTCCGTTGATGCGCGGGCTTATAGCGGCGCAGCACCGGGGTGTCGAACGGGAATTTCCGGCTTCGGTTGGCCGGGGCCAGCCAGACCGCCGTCCCGAAGGGCGGCGACAGGCGCGACGATCCCGCTTCAGTTCAGGCTACCCTCGACATGGTCGAGAATGGCGGACCATCCTTCCTCGTGACCCCGGCGCGATCCTTCGCTGTGGAACTTCACCTGGTGAAGCGTAATCTCCGTCATGCCCGGGGTCGGCTCGGCAAGGTCGAGCGTCACGACGCTGCCTTCGGGCGAATGCGGGGACTCCCAAGTAAAGGCGATGCGGGAATGCGGGTCGATTTCGAGATAGGTGCCGGTGTGCGGTACCTCCCGGTCGACTGTCGCCATCACGATCAGGAACTTGCCGCCCTTTACGGCATCCGTTTCGACCCTGGGGGCGGCGAGCCCGTCCCTGGCCGTGCGCATGAACATCGCGAGCTTGGCCGGCGTCAGCCACGCCTCGAAGATCTTTTCACGTGGCGCGGCGATCGTCCGTTTCACCGTCAGTTCCAGTTCGTTCATCGGTCGTCCTCCGACAGGATCATTTGTTCCAGCGCCGAAAGACGCAGGTCCCAGATCGATTTGAGCTCCGCAAACCAGGCTTCGGTCCGCGTCAGCGGTTCCAGTTCGGCGGCAATGAAATGCTCGCGGCCCAAGGTTCGTCGCGTCACCAGTCCCGCCTCCTCCAGCACCTTGATGTGCTTGGAGACGGCATTCAGCGACATCTCGAAATGGCTCGCGAGCGATGTCACCCGCAGGGCACCTTCCTGCACGAGAAGCGTCAGGATCCTGCGCCGCGTGGTGTCTCCGGCGGCCTTGAGAATCCGTGAAAGGCGCTCGTCGTCGTCCATTCATTCACCCATAAGGTTGAATATACTGTATATCGTCAATAGTCAACTATTCGGATGAATAATATCACGGCGCGCTTTGGGCAACGACGGCCCTTCGATGGAAGGGCGAAACACCCGATGCCGTTTGCACCTTTACGTCTCCGCCCGATCGGGACACAGTCCGCAGCGCAGCGCAGCGCAGCGCCGCGCCCTTGCCAGCGGCACCGTTGACCCACCGGAGAATCCGCACATGCTCGTCCGCCTCGTCCTGACCGCCGCCTTTTTCTGCGCTCCCGCGCTCGCCTCGGCCGCGGAGGAGCGCGTGACCTTCTCGGTCGAGGGCATGACCGTCGTCGGCACGCTGAATATGCCCGATGGCGTCGAGAACCCGCCGGCGGTCCTGCTCCTGCACGGCTTCACCGGCAGCCGCGACGAGCTGGAAATCCCCGCGGCGAAGGAAGGCATCTATGCCCGCGCCGCGCGCGTGTGGGCAGCCGACGGCATCGCCAGCCTGCGGATCGACTACCGCTTCAATGGCGACAGCGACGGCGAATTCGCCGACTCGACGATTCAGGCGCATGTGGCCGATGGCCTGGCTGCGCTCGACTGGCTGGCGCGGAGCGGCCGCGTCGACGCCAGCCGTCTTGGCCTGGTTGGCTGGAGCATGGGCGGTGCGGTCGGGGCCGCGGTTGCGGCGCGCGCCACGCACAGCCTCGACGCCGTCGCGCTGTGGGCGCCCGGCACCAACATGGCTTCGGCAATCGCGCTGATGTTCGGGGCGGACAAGTTCAAGGAGGGGCTGGCCTCGGGCGGGAAGCCCGTGACGGTAACGTTGCCCTGGGGCGCGGAGATCGCCCTGAAGTCTGGCTTCTTCGAAAGCCTCTACGCCATCGATCCGGTAGCCGAAATCACCCGCTACGCGGGTCCGCTCTTCGTCGCCGTCGGCACGAAGGACGACGTGGTCTATCCGCAGCCGGTCTCGGGCCAGATCCTGCTCGACTATCACACCGGTGACGAAGAACTCTTCGTGCGCGACATGGACCATGTCTTCAATGCCTTCACGGGCGTCGAGCAGGTGGACGAACTGATCACCGCCACCGGCGGCTTCATCAAGAAGAACATGGACTGAGGATTCCGGGAAAGAAAGGACCAACGGCGGAGCCTGCTTTCTCCGCTCCTTCCGGATCTTGCGTTTGATCCCGACTCTTCCGTCGAAAAACTACCAGGTGCGATCGATGGCATCCAGAACAACACTCACCGCAAAGAACCTAGAAGCGTTCGGCGCAGCCCGCCTGGCCGCGCTCCTCATGGACGTCGCGAACGGAGACGCGGCCCTGAAGCGGCGCCTTCGCTTCGAGCTTGCCGCCGACAACCCCGCGGAACTGGCAAAGCAGATCCGCAAGCGTCTCGCCACGCTCTCTTCCACGCGTTCCTTCGTCGACGGGAACAAGATGCGCGCTCTCGTCGCCGATCTCGACACGCAACGCGCTGCGATCGTCGAGAAGCTGGGAACGGCCGACCCCGCCGAGGCGATGGATCTCCTGTGGACGTTCATGGCTCTGGCCGACCCGATCTACGAGCGCTGCGACGACAGCAACGGCTCCGTCTCCTCGATCTTCCACCAGGCCTGCGTGGACCTCGGTCGCCTCGCGACGGAGGCGAAGCCGGATCCTGTCGCCTTCGCCGACCGCATCTACGAGGCTCTGATCGTCAATCACTACGGACAGTTCGACGCCCTGATCAACGTTTGCGCCGCGGCTCTCGGCGCACCGGGCCTGAATCATCTGAAGCAACGCATGCACGCCCTGTCGAACCAGCCGGTGGTGAAGCCGCCTGCCAAGGAACGCGTCAAGATCGGCTGGTCGATGTCGGGACCGATCTATGCCGATGAGATCGAAGAGAGCGGCCGAAAAAGCACCGTGCGCCTGGCGCTCCTGACGATTGCCGAAATCCAAAACGACGTCGACGCCTACAACGGACTGCACGACGAGAAGGAGCGGCGTGACCCGCGGATCGCTGCCGAGATCGCCCGGCGTTATCTGGCAGCGGGTCGAGCCGGGGAGGCCCTGGCCGCGCTCGACGCCGCCGATCGCCCGAAGCGGCAGGACCGGGACTGGCCGGACTTCGGGTGGGAAGATGCCCGCATCGACGTTCTCGATGCCCTCGGGCGAAGCGGGGAGGCTCAGGCGGCGCGATGGTCCTGCTTCGAACGTTCGCTCTCGGTGCCACATCTGCGCGCCTATCTGAAGCGACTGCCCGATTTCGAGGATTTCGAAGCCGAGCAGCGCGCCTTCGACCACGCCGACCGCTATCCACACATCCGGATGACGCTCTGGTTCTTCTGCGCCTGGCCGGCCCTCGACCGTGCGGCGAAACTCGTGACGGCACGGGTCGCAGAGCTCGACGGCAATGATTACGACATCCTGACGCCGGCCGCCGAAGCGCTCGCCGCGAAGCAGCCGCTTGCAGCGACGCTCGCCTTGCGGGCCATGATCGACTTCACGCTCACCAATGGACGTTCCTCCCGCTACGGCCATGCAGCGCGCCACCTGAAGGAATGCGAGAGCCTCATTTCAACGGTCGGCGACTACCAGCCCTTCGAGTCGCACGAGGCCTATGTGAAGCGCCTGAAGGGGGTGCATGGGCGAAAGCACGGCTTCTGGAGCGCGCTACGCTGAATCGCCGGCGGCTTAACGGTCGTCGCCCCGAGCCTGGTCGCGGTTGATCTGAGCCAGGGCCGTGTCCGGGGTGATCCGTGCGGCGGCTGCGCGCAGCTTGTTCGCCGTTCCGCTCACCACCTGCGCCGAACCTTTCATCAGCGCGTCATAGGCTTCCTTCGCCACGTCGGCTGGATCGTCCTTGGCGCCCTGGGCGATGTTGGTGTCTTCCATGTCGGCGCTCTCAAAGAAGTCGGTCTCGGTTGCGCCCGGCATCAGGATGGTCACCGTCACCGGGTCGTCCTCCAGCTCGTTGCGGATCGCAAGGCCGAACGAGCGCAGGAAAGCCTTCGTGGCGGCATAGATGGCCATGAAAGGTCCGGGCGACAGCGACACCAGCGACGATGTGATGAGGATGCGCCCTTCGCCGCGGGCCAGCATGTCGCGCAGCACGAGCTTGACGAGGTGCACCTGGCCGGAAACGTTGAGCTGGATGGCAGCCAGTTCATCATCGAGGTCGGTCTCGGAAAACTTGCCTGCAACGCCGCCGCCGGCGTTCGCCGCCAACACGGCGACAGGACGTCCGCCGAGCGCGTGGTACAGCCGGTCGACGCCCTCCCGGGTCGCGAGATCGGCGACCGCTGCCTCGAAGCGGCCTGCCGGAACCTCTCCTTCCAGACGAATGCGGGCCTCCTCAAGCTTGTCGCGCCCGTCCGCGGCCATCACCACGTCGTGCCCGTTCAGGCCGAACTGGCGAGCCAGTTCATAGCCGATGCCACTCGAGGCGCCGGTGACGAGGGCCAGGGGTCTTCCGGTATTCGCTGATGGCATGACGGGTCTCCTTCGGGTCGTCTCGCAAACGACCGGGCAGACGTCATGTTCCCCCTTTGGCGCAGCCACAAAAACGTGAAGTCTCCTGCCTGATCGGCGAGGCGGGGCGCTCGTGACGGCGAAGCGGCTCAGTCGAAGGTGCAGGGCCAGGATGACGGCGTGGCCAGGCCGTCCGGCAGCCTTGTCCGGGCGTCTCCGCAGGCGAGGTCGACCTGCTCCTGGGCAAGACCCGTGGCGGTCGAGAGGTCGACCCCCTCGATCCGCGTCAGGAACATGAACGCTCCGGCGAAGTCGGCCGGAGCGTCGACGATGGCGCCAGTGAACTGGGCGCGCGAGAGATTGGCGTAGGCGAACCGTGCACCGCCGATCGAAGCGCCTTCGAAATCCGCACGTCCGAGTTCGGCCTTCTCGAAATCGGCATTGGTGAGCTCGGCGCCCTTGAAGTCGGCCCGCTGCAGTTCCGCGCTGGAGAAAGTGGTGCCGGGCGCGACGATGCCGGCAAAGCTCGTGCGGTAGGCTTCGACGCGGGAAAAGTCGCTGCCCGTCGCGTCCGCGCCGGCGAGGGAGGAGCGGACCAGCGTCGCCTTCTGCAGTTTCGCGCTGGTCAGCGTCGTCGACCGCAGATCGGTCATCGACAGGTCCGTTCCCGTCAGATTGGCGCCCGAAAGGTCGGCACCGCGAATCACGATGTTGCTCTTGTTGCAGTCGGTCCAGTCGGCACCGGGTGCCGGCTGGCTGCGGCAGTCGGCCGCCGGCGCAGGCGTGGTGGTGAAGGCGAGAGCGGGCAGGACCGCCAGGACGACCAGGGGCAGGATGACGGGAATGTTCGCTAGACCGCAGGCACCGGGCCGGCGGGCACTGGGAAGGGTGTCCGGTGTCGACATGGTCATGGCTCCGGTTCCGGCAGGCGCCGGAGGTTCCGGGCGCGTCGGCTCGTTCTTACACCGAACGGCGTCGCTGCGGAAGCAGGGCGCCCGCCGGTTGGACCAGCAGCGCGAGCGGGGTCTGCTCGGCGGTGAAGGGGACGACGGTGAGGCTGTCGCGCGTCGCGGTCACGAAGCTGCCCGAAGGGATCGCTTGCCATTCGGCGCAGGCCCGGTCGAAGGGCTCCGACACCAGGCAGCGTCCGCCGGCATGGAACGGCGCCGTGTAGAGCGTCGGCGCATGGGCGTCGGTAGCGAAGCGGACAGCATGCAGCCGGCAGCCGTCCGAGAAGGCGGCGGTCAGGCGGATGACGGGCTCGATGCCGGTCCGCGCAGCCGCCTCGCGTACGGAGGCGACGGCGCGCCGCGTGGCTCCCAGCGGATCGACGTCGAGGCCGGCCTCCACCATCAGCAGGAAGAACAGCTCGGAATCCGTGGAGCCTTCCAGCGCGGCATAGGCCTCGTCAGACAGGCTTGATTCGAGGTGCCGGCGCAGCCGCTCGAACCCGCCGATGTGACCATTGTGCATGAAGGACCAGCGACCGTGCACGAAGGGATGGCAGTTTGCGCGGCTGGTGGCGCCGTCGGTCGCGGCGCGGACATGGGCGAGGAACAGGCCGGATCGGATCTGACGGCAAAGGCTCTTGAGATTGGGGTCCGAACAGGCCGGCAGGATGTCGCGGTAGAGGCCGGGCTCCGGCCGCTCACCGTACCAGGCGAGCCCGAAGCCGTCGCCATTGATCGCCGTCTTGGCCTCCTGCGCGCTGTGGCTCTGGGCGATCAGCGAATGGCACGGAGCGGTGACGATCTCCTCGAGATAGAGCTCCTCGCCCAGATAGGCGGCCCAGCGGCCCATCGTCGGTCTACTTTCGTCTGTCGATCCGCTGGTGAAGCTCGCGGACGATTCGGCTCGCCGTAGTTTCGAAGAGGAAGGGTAAGAAAGCGTGAACGAGCGCCGCCCCGCCGGCCAGGAGCAGGCGCGAGGCGAACCAGGCGGCGAAGGCCATATGGCCGAGATAGCTCTCCCCGACGGTTGCCGGGTGCGCGGTGAAGATGTGGGCAAAGCGGGTCGACATGGGTCCTCCGTGCAGCGACGCTCATCTTCTATCCCACGGTGCCGGCGCGTTCGTCCCAATCTGCCATTGCATTTCCCAATTGATTGGGAAAAAATCCCATCATGGCGCAAGACATAGATACGATCGACCGACGAATCCTCGCCGAGCTGCAGGTCGACGCCTCGCTGTCGGTCGAGCAGCTCGCCGAGCGCGTCCACCTGTCTCGCAACGCCTGCTGGCGGCGGGTGAAGCTCCTGGAGGAGCGCGGCGTGATCCGCGCCCGCGTCGCGCTGGTCGACCCCGAGAAGCTCGGCTTCGGCCTCTCGGTGTTCATCCTGGTGCGCACCTCGCGCCACGAGCCGGACTGGCTGAAGCAGTTCCGCGACGCTGTCGTCTCGCTGCCGGAGATCACCGGAGTCTACCGCATGTCGGGCGACCTCGACTATGTGCTGCGCGCCCGCGTCGCCGACATGAAGGCCTATGACCGGCTCTACCAGCGCCTGATCGCGAAAGTGCCGCTCAGCGACGTCTCGGCCTCCTTTGTCATGGAGGAGATCCGCGACACTACCGAGCTGCCCGTGCTGCTGCGCTGACCGCGCCCGTTCAGTCCATGTGGGCTGCGGCAGGCGCGCCAGCGGCTCCGGCGGCGGGCGGCTTGCGCAGGAAGACCACGAGCGGGATGGCGCAGAGCGTGACGATCATCATCAGCTTGAAGTCGTCGATATAGGCGATCATCAGCGCCTGCGCGTTGACCAGCCGGTCGACCTGGGCGAGGGCCGCGGGATTGCCGGCGGCGGCCGCGGGGTAGAGGGCGCCGAGCACCGGGTTGAACGGGTTGATGGCGGCCGACAGCTCGACATGGTTGATCTGGACGTTGCGCGTCAGCATCACGGTCACGATCGAGATGCCGATCGAGGAGCCGATGTTGCGCACGAGGCTGAACAGGCTCGCCGCGTCGGTGCGCTGGTGCGGCGCGAGCGTCGCGAAGGCGACGGTGGAGAGCGGCACGAAGACCAGCCCGAGCCCCAGCCCCTGGATCACGCCCGACAGGATCACGAGATGGTCGTCCATCTGGGGCGAGAACTGCGTCATGTCGTGCAGCGACCAGGCCGTCAGCGCCAGTCCGGTCACCACCAGCAGTCGCGCATCGACCACCCGCACCAGCCGCCCGACGAGGACCATCGAGATCATGGTGCCGACGCCGCGCGGCGCCATCACCAGCCCGGTCAGGATGGTGGAGTGGTTGAAGAGGTTCGACAGCATCGGCGGCAGCAGCGCCAGGCTGGCGAGCAGGATGATGCCGACCACGAAGATGAAGACCAGCCCGGCCACGAAGTTGCGGTCGGTGAAGATTGCCGGGTCGATGAAGGTCTCGCGGCCGGTCATCAGGTGGATGGCGAAGACCCAGAAGCCGGTGATGGCCAAACCGAGTTCGATCCAGATTTCGGGCGAGGAGAACCAGTCCACCTCGCCGCCGCGGTCGAGCATCAGCTGCAGCGCGCCGACGCCGAGCGCCAGCATGGCGAAGCCGAAGAAGTCGAAGCGGCGCAGCCGCTGCGCGATGCGCGGCAGGTAGGCGGCGCAGCCGAGGAAGGCGACGATGCCGACCGGCAGGTTGATGAAGAACACCCAGCGCCAGTCCAGCGTCTCGGTCAGCCAGCCGCCCAGCGTCGGGCCGATGATCGGGCCGACCATGATGCCGGCGCCCCACATCGCCATCGCCGAGCCGTGCCGCTCCTTCGGGTTGATGTCGAGCAGGAAAGTCTGCGACAGCGGCACGATAGCCGCGCCGAACAGGCCCTGCAGCAGGCGGAAGAACACCATGGATTCGAGGTTCCACGACAGTCCGCAGGCCATCGAGGTGACGGTGAAGCCGACGATCGAGGTGAGGAAGAGTTCGCGCCGGCCGATCCGGTCCGCCAGCCAGCCGGTCACCGGCGTCATGATCGCGGCGGCGACGATGTAGGAGGTGAGCACCCAGGTGATCGTGTCCTGGCTGGCGCCGAGGTCGCCGGTCATGGTGGGCAGCGCCACGTTGGCAATGGTGGTGTCGAGCACCTGCATGATCGTCGCCAGCATGATCGACAGCGTGATCAGGCCGCGATGCGGGACCTCGGTGAAATGCGTGCTCATGGCCATGTCTTTCCCGGCCGCGCCGCGCCTCCTGCCGCCGTGGGGCGGCGGCGGGATCGCGGGCCGGCCGTGCCCGTTACTCGGCGGCGTGTACGGTTCCGAACAGGGAGGCGAAGGCGGGCAGGCCGCGCTCGGCGCCGGTGTCCACCTCCACCGTCGCGCTCATGCCGGTGCGCAGCCGGTCGGCCATCGCGTCGTCCTCGAGCTTCAGCCGCACGGGGATGCGCTGCGTCACCTTCACCCAGTTACCGGTGGCGTTCTGCGCCGGCAGCAGCGAGAACTCCGCGCCGGTACCGGCGCCGATCGACTCGACGGTCGCGTTGAGCGGCGCGTCGGGGAAGGCGTCGATCCGCACTTCGGCCGTCTGCCCGACCCGCATGTGGGTGAGCTGCGTTTCCTTGAAGTTCGCCTCGATCCAGGAATCGCCGGTCTCGACGAGTGTGAAAAGAGAGGTGCCGGCCGAGACCATCTGCCCCGGCTTGAAGGAGGAAGCCTGCGAGACGATGCCGTCCGATGGCGCCCGCACGGTGGTCAGCGCGAGCTGCCAGGCTGCCTTGTCGCGCATGGCCAACGCGGCAAGGACAGTCGGATGGCGATCGGTATCGATGGTCGGCTCGCCGCCGAGCGCGGCGCGGGCGCTGGCGATGCCCTGCCGTGCGGATGTCTGCTGCTCCCGGGCGGTGTCGAGATCGTGGCGGGCCGTATCGAGCGCCGACGTCGTGCCGATGCCCTTGTCGGTGAGCGAGGCCTGGCGGTCGAGTTCGCTCTGCAGGTAGGCGACGGTATCCCGCGCGATCGCTTCCTGGGTCACCGCCTGGCTGTAGGCGGCGCGCAACTGCTCGACCTGCAGGCGCGCGCCTTCCAGCGCGGCGTTCGCCTGGTCGAGCGCGATGCGATAGGGCTCTGCGTCGACGACGAACAGCGTGTCGCCCGCGGCGACGGGCATGTTCTCGGCCACCTTCACCTCGGTCACCCGTCCGGCGATCTCCGCCGCCACGGTGACTCGCGGCTGGCGCAGGTTGGCGTTTTCCGTCTCCTGGTAGCGCCCGCCGGTGGCCCAGACATAGCCGCCGCCCGCGACCAGGACCAGTGGCACCGAAACCATCAGCAGCGTGCGCAGCCCGCGCCGGCGTCTCGGTGGAGCGGGCTGCGCCGCGGCGGCTTGATGGGCGGCGTCCTTCATCGTCATGTCGATCGTCTCGGCGGGTGAAGTTGCTTCGGTTCGGGCGTTCATGGCCTGGCACTTTCGGAACGTTCGGAATCGTCGGTAGTCTGCGGGGCGGCGTCGGGCAGGCAGCCCTGTTCGCCGTCGGTCATGTTGGCGCGGACCTGCTCCAGCGACGCGATCAGCTGCTGCCGCGCGTCGGGCGCCAGGCCTGCCATGGCCTCGTCGTAGATCTCCTCGACCATGTTCTTGACCTCGCCGAAGGCGTCGCGTGCCTTGCCTGTCGCATAGATCACCCGCACGCGGCGGTCGGTGGCGTGGGGACGGCGCTCGATCCAGCTGCCATCCTCCATTCGGTCGAGCAGGCGCGAGACGCTGATCGGCTCGATGTCGAGAATCTCTGCCAGCCGCGCCTGCGGAACACCCTCGTCGCGGATGAGGCGAAAGAGCAGCCGCCATTGGGCCGACGACAATCCCGTGCCCGCCGCGCGTGCATCGAAGCGTTTGCGCAGCAGCTGCGCAATGTCGTGGATCAGGAAGCCCAGGCTGTGATGTCCGTCTTTGGTCATGAGCGTGCTATATTATAAGCATGCTTATGTTATCAAGGAGCAGCCTGCCGCGGACGCATGCGCCGCGCGGCGGGCAGCCATGCACCAAGAGCATGTCTGCCCGCCTGCGCCACCGCGCCGCCGGCTGGTCCGGACAGGTCGCAGTATCGCGAGCGCCCGTGCCCGCGATCCGCCCCTCGACGTGGCCGGCGTGCTCTTGACGGCTCCCTCGCCGCCAGCCAAATGGGCGCATGTCCCTGACCCTTCCCATCGTCCGCCTGCCGCACGCGCAGGGC
Source organism: Aquibium sp. ELW1220 (assembly GCF_030398385.1). Lineage (GTDB taxonomy): Bacteria > Pseudomonadota > Alphaproteobacteria > Rhizobiales > Rhizobiaceae > Aquibium. The sequence goes on from NZ_JAOAOQ010000005.1 coordinate 53,466, forward strand.
CTCGACCTGCCGGCCTACGAGACGGCGGGCGCCGCCGGGCTCGACCTGCGCGCCGCCATCCCCGAGGACCGAAAGCTGATCCTTCTGCCGGGGCGGCGCATGCTCGTGCCGACGGGGCTCGTCCTCGAACTGCCCGCGGGCTATGAGGGCCAGGTCCGTCCACGCTCCGGCCTCGCGCTCAAGCACGGCATCACCTGCCTGAATACGCCCGGCACGATCGACAGCGACTATCGCGGCGAAGTCCAGGTGCTGCTGGTCAATCTAGGCGACGAGGACTTCGCCATCACCCGCGGCATGCGCATCGCCCAGCTGGTCATTGCCCGGGTGGCGCGCGTTTCGGTCGAGGAGCGTACCCTGGCGGGCGAGACGACCCGCGGGAGCGGCGGCTTCGGCTCCACCGGAACCGCCTGATCATGCGGCCAGGCCTCGTCATCTTCGATTGCGACGGGGTTCTGGTCGATACGGAGACGCTCTCCAACCACCGCCTCGCCGAATGGCTCTCTGCCGCCGGCTACGACACGACTTACGAACGCTGCAGGCTGCAGTTCGTCGGCCGGTCCATGAGTGCCGTGAAAGCCGAGGTCGAAGCCACCGGCGTCCTGCTTGGCGACGACTTCGTCGAACGCTGGAATGCCGGTCTCGCGGAACTCTTCGCCGGCCGCGTGCAGGCAATCCCGCATGTGCGCGGACAGGTCGAGGCGGTCCGGGGCGCCGGTATTCCCTACTGCGTCGCCTCCTCTGCCCGGGTCACCAAGATGCACCTGACGCTCGGCGCGACGGGGCTTCTGCCGCTCTTCGAGGACGTGCTGTTCAGCGCCTCCATGGTTGCCCGCGGCAAGCCTTTTCCCGACCTCTTCCTCCACGCAGCCTCGACCATGGGCCATGCGCCGGCCGACTGCGTCGTCATCGAGGACAGCGTGCCCGGAACGATTGCAGGCATCGCGGCAGGCATGCGCGTGCTCTCCTATTGCGGCGATCCGCACGGGGATCGCGCCGGCCTCGCGATGGCCGGTGGGGAGCTCTTCGACGACATGCGGGAGTTATCAGAATTGATCGGTCTGGCCCAACCCCGTCCCTTTGCTGGAATTCATCATCGCGCATAATCTGCACGCGTCGGGCTTCCGACGGAGGCGGATCATGCGAGACGACAAGGGCGCGATCTTTCGCGCGTTGCATATGCGGCCGGGGGCCTTCCTCATTCCCAACCCCTGGGACGTCGGCACAGCGAAGTTCCTTGCCGCGATGGGCTTCGAGGCGCTTGCCACCACCAGCGCCGGCTATGCCTTCTCCCGCGGAAAGCCCGACGGCGGCGTGCCGTTCGACGAAATGATGGCGCATTGCAGGGAGATGGTCGCGGCGGTCCACCTCCCCGTCTCGGCGGACCTCGAGAAGGGCAAGGGCGACGCGCCCGACACCGCTGCCGAGACCATCTTCGCGGCTGAAGCAGCGGGGCTCGCTGGCTGCTCGATCGAGGATTATTCCGGCGATGAGGCGCATGCGATCTACGATTTCGGGCTGGCGGTGGAGCGCATCGCGGCGGCTGCGGACGCGGCCCACGCGCTGAAGCGCGACTTCGTGCTGACGGCGCGGGCGGAGAACTTCCTGCACGGCCGCCCCGATCTCGACGACACCATCCGCCGCCTGCAGGCCTTCGAGAAGGCGGGCGCCAACGTGCTCTATGCGCCGGGCCTCTCGACCATGGACCAGGTGAAGACGGTCTGTTCGGCGGTGACGAAGCCGGTGAACGTGCTGGCTATAGCTGGCTTCACCGTGCCGGCCCTCGCCGAAGCGGGCGTCAGCCGCGTCTCGCTCGGATCGAAGCTCACCACCGCCGCCTTCGGGGCCGTGGAAGCCGCCGCGCGCGAGATGCTCGACAACGGCACGTTCGACTATGCGCGGAAAGGGTACTCCTTCGCGAAGCTTCAGGCACTTTTTTCGGCCTGACGAGGCGTCCCGTCGACAGCGTCACCGGCGCTCGATGACGAGCAGGGTCACGCCGGATGCATCCGAGAGAGCCGCGCGGTCGCCTTCGAGCGAGATCGTGTCGGCGCCGGACAGGGCTTGCGCTATCGCCTGTTCGGCCGCCATCACGGCCGGGTCGGGGCAGGCCATCCGCGTCATGACGGCCGGTCCCGCGTACCAGCTGGACCCCGACTGCCACACGCTCGTCCGAATCCGGTTGCAGCCGGCCGTTGCCTGTGCGCCGCCGTCGGCGGCGATGTCGAGTACGGCGGATTCAGCCAGGCTCCGTTCGAAGGGGGCATAGCCGCCGCTCGCTTCGCCCGCCGCACCGAGGACGTGCCAGGGACCCGTCACATCTTCATCCACGCCCATCACTCGTCCCGACGTCCCCGCGCGGACAATGAGCGTTTCGAAGGAGGATGGAGCGACCGCGCGTGCTCGCTCGGCCGAAGCCTCCACGGCCATCACGCCTGCAATGCCGACGCCAAGGGTCAGGAAGACGGCGGCGAGTTGCGGAAGCTTCATGGCAGGTCCCCTCTGAGATTGGCGGTCGTGCAGACCTGCTCTTCTCTTGCCGCGATGCGGCTGAACCGGACCTGAACGCCTTGACGTGCGGGGTACGATCTGCGCGGCAGGCGAACCTATCCCGGCGTTCTGCGTTGCGGTGACTCATTCCCAACAAGGAGTCCGTCATGCCCGCCATCGCACGAACCCGCATCGCCATCCTCGCCACCCACGGCTTCGAGCAGTCCGAACTCGAGGTCCCGCTGAAGACGTTGCGCGAGAAGGGTGCCACCGTCGACGTCGTCTCGCTTAAGGCCGGAGAGATCAAGGGCTGGGACGAAAAGGACTGGGGCGCAGCCGTCAGCGTCGATCGCGTGCTGGCCGACGCCGAGCCCGCCGACTATGATGCGCTGGTCCTGCCGGGCGGCCAGATCAACCCGGATCTGCTCCGCATCGAGGACGATGCGATCGACTTCATCAAGGGCTTTGACCGCGCCGGCAAGCCGATCGCCGCGATCTGCCACGCGCCCTGGCTGCTCGTCGAAGCCGGCCTGCTGAAGGGCCGCCGCGTCACCTCCTATCATTCGATCAGGACCGACGTCGTCAACGCCGGTGCCGAGTGGGTGGACGAGAGCGTCGTCCGCGACGGCCTGCTCGCCACGTCGCGCAATCCGGGCGATCTCGAGAACTTCGTGGCGGCCATCGTCGAGATGGTGGAAGAGGGCGCCGCGACGCGCGAGGCAGCCGAGTAGGCCAGTCTGGCGCCGCGACCACTCGACCGGCGACAGCCGGCACCACGCCGGACTGTTGACACCGCCCGCGCGGCCCGCTCCACTCGGCGAAGCGAGGGAGGGGCCATGGACACGCTCGAGGTGGTCGACATGCATACCGGCGGCGAGCCGGTACGGATCGTGCTCTCCGGCTATCCGGCTTTGCCGAAGGGCACCATCCTGGAGAAGCGCGCCCATGTCCGCGACCGGCTCGACCATCTGCGCCGCATCCTGATGTTCGAGCCGCGCGGCCACTATGACATGTATGGCGCCTTGCTGGTCGAGCCGGACCTGCCGGGGGCCGACATCGCGGTGCTCTTCATGCACAACGAGGGGTATTCCACCATGTGCGGCCATGCCGTCATCGCGCTCGGCCGCTATGCTGTCGACCACGGCCTCGTCACACCGGTGGAGCCGCTGACGACCGTCAACATCGAGTGTCCCTGCGGTATGGTGGTGGCCGAGGTCGAGGTGACGGACGGCAGGGCGGGCGCGGTGTCGTTCGAAAGCGTGCCATCCTTTCTCTTTGCAGCAGACCGGACCGTGGACGTGCCCGGTTTCGGTGAGATCCGCTTCGACGTCTCCTATGGCGGCGCCTTCTATGCGCTCGCCGATGCCGGCCAGTTCGGCCTCGCCTTCGGGAGGAGTCCCGCGCGGGCCTTCGTGGACGCCGCAGCCGCGCTGACCGAGGCGGTGCGGCAGTCGGTGCCGCTGTCCCACCCCGACAGTCCCGATCTCGCCTTCCTGTACGGCTCGATCCTCACCGATGGCGGCGACGGGGCGGGCGGCGTGGCGACCCGCAACGTCTGCGTCTTCGCCGACGCGCAGGTCGACCGTTCGCCGACCGGGTCCGGCGTCACCGCGCGGCTCGCCGCCATGCATGCGCGCGGCAGGGTCGCCCCGGGTGAGACCCGCCTGTTCGAATCGATCGTGGGGTCGCGCTTCACCGGCGCAGTTCTGCGCACCGCGTTGGCCGGCGATCGTGCCGCCATCATTGCGCGGGTTTCCGGCCGGTCCCACTATTCAGGCAAGGCAAGCTTCAGCGTCGAGCCGGATGACGAACTGGGCCGGGGCTTTCTCGTCGTCTGACGCATCGCAAGCGCTTCGCCGCGGGCCTATATGCGCCTGCAAGGATACAAACTTCCGCCCGCGGGCGGATCGAAGGGAGAGAACTGATGAGCGAGAAGAAACCCGGTCGCGGCCGCGTCTACAACTCCATCATAGAGACGATCGGCGACACCCCGATCGTCCGCCTCGACAAGTTCGCGAAGGAAAAGGGCGTCGTCGCCCACCTGCTCGCCAAGCTCGAATTCTTCAACCCCATTGCAAGCGTCAAGGACCGTATCGGCGTGGCGATGATCGAGGCGATGGAGGCCGACGGCCGCATCAGGCCGGGCGAGACGACCCTCGTCGAACCGACCTCGGGCAACACCGGTATCGCCCTCGCCTTCGCCGCCGCGGCGAAGGGCTATCGCCTCATCCTCACCATGCCCGAGACCATGTCGATCGAGCGCCGCAAGATGCTTGCGCTGCTCGGTGCCGAACTGGTCCTGACGGAAGGCGCGAAGGGCATGAAGGGCGCGATCGCACGGGCAGAGGAACTGGTGGCGACCATTCCCGGCGCCGTCATTCCGCAGCAGTTCGAGAACCCGGCCAACCCCGACATCCACCGCCGCACGACGGCGGAGGAAATCTGGAACGACACCGCCGGCGCGGTCGACATCTTCGTCTCCGGCATCGGCACGGGCGGCACCATCACCGGTGTCGGCCAGGTGCTGAAGCAGCGCAAGCCGGGCCTGCAGGTCGTGGCGGTCGAGCCGGAGGCTTCGCCCGTGCTTTCCGGCGGCCAGCCGGGACCGCACAAGATCCAGGGGATCGGAGCGGGCTTTGCGCCGAAGATCCTCGACACGTCGGTCTATAATGAGGTGGTGTCGGTTTCGAACGAGGATGCCTTCGCCAATGCACGGCTGCTGGCGAAGCTGGAGGGCGTTCCGGTCGGCATCTCGTCGGGAGCTGCACTGCAGGCGGCTGTCATCGTCGGCTCGCGGCCCGAGAACGCCGGCAAGACGATGGTGGTGATCATCCCGTCCTTCGCCGAGCGCTATCTGTCGACGGCGCTGTTCGACGGTCTCGGCTGAGAGCGGACGCTACTGGAAGGTGATGCGCGCACCGGTGGAGACCACGTCGCGCTGGCGCGCGCAGGCCGGACCCGGTCCCCGCATGTAGTGCTGCTCCGGCCTGTAGCGCGGCGCGAAAAAATTGCGGATTGCCGCAGCACAACCGATCAAGCTGCTCCAGAACGCCATTGTATCGATTCCCGTCCTTCGGACTGTCCCTTCCGAATGGAGATGCAAAGTATCAGAGCAAGATGAATGCTCGGTGAATTTCCTCACGCTGCGCGCTGGAGATCATATGATGGTTTCCATTTCGTAAACCCGCAGCGGGCCGTTTCGGCATCGCTTTTCATCCCGCGTCGACCGCCGTATGAAAGCATCCGCTGCAGTGCAGCATGCACCACACCCGAAGGAAGGCGAGAAGATGGCCGAGACGACGCACCCACTGGAAAAACTCGCCGGCAAGGTGGGGCAGGAGATCGGCGTGTCCTCCTGGATCATTGTCGACCAGGCTATGATCGACCAGTTCGCCGCGACCACGCGCGACCACCAGTGGATTCATGTCGATGTGGAGCGTGCCCGTCGCGAAAGCCCCTTCGGCGCGACGATCGCCCACGGCTACCTGACGCTCTCACTCGTTCCCGTGATGAGCTACGAGATCGGGGCCGTGCCGGATAGCATTGGCGCCACGTTGAACTACGGGCTCGACAAGGTCCGCTTCCTGTCGCCCGTGAAGGCGGGCAGTCGCGTGCGCATGCACAGCACACTGATCTCGCTCGAGGAAAAGACCCCGGGCCAGCATCTCATGAAGTGCTCCAGCACGATCGAGATCGAGGGCGAGCCGCGCCCGGCCCTGATCGCCGAGACCCTGGCTCTCCTCATCATCGGTTGACAGAGAGTGGTGTCAGACCTGCCCGCACTGCGGCAGCACGTCGCAGAGGGCAGGAATCGCAGAAAAAACATGACCTTGATGATCAAGTCCACTTTAGAATAATTCTAAAACATTGATTTCAATAGGGTTTTCCTCGCAGTTCCGTTGACAGCCGGCGCATCCGGAGTCTTTATGGTCTCCGAGTGGGGCCTCATCGACCACGCAGGGGCTGTGTCTTGCCGCGCGTATCAGGCCCCAGAACCCGACTTTCGAGGGAACGGATCGTGCCGGCAAAGACCATTCGAACGACCGCACTGATGCTTGCGATGAGCGTGTCCCTTGGCTCGACCGCTGCGTTCGCCGAAGCAGATCCGTCGGCCGTTCTCGCCACCTATTCCGACATCGCGCTGGCCAAATACGAAGATTCACTCGTCACGGCGAAGGCGCTGGACGCTGCCGTCGACGCGTTCCTGGACTCGCCGTCCGAGGCGACTCTCGCCACGGCGCGCGCCGCCTGGAGGGAGGCGCGGATTCCCTACCAGCAGACCGAGGCCTTTCGCTTCGGCAATCCGATTGTCGACGACTGGGAGGGGCGGGTCAACGCCTGGCCTCTCGATGAAGGACTGATCGACTATGTCGACCCCAGCTACGGCTCCGAATCCGACGACAACGGGCTCTACACCGCGAACGTGATCTCCAATCCGACCATCGAGATCAACGGCACCGGTGTCGACGCCTCCCAGATCACGCCTTCCTTCCTATCCGGGACCCTGCAGGAGGCCGGCGGCATCGAGGCCAATGTCGCCACCGGTTACCACGCGATCGAGTTCCTGCTCTGGGGGCAGGATCTGAACGGCACCGGACCCGGCGCCGGCGACCGTCCCTTCACCGATTACGATGCGGCCAACTGCACTGGCGGCAACTGCGACCGGCGCGCACATTATCTCGACGCGGCGACCGACCTGCTTGTCTCCGACCTCGAGGAGATGGTCGGCAATTGGCAGCCGGGCGGCGCAGCTCGCGCCCACCTGATGGAAGGCGATCCACGTAAGGGCCTCGCGGCGATCCTCACCGGGCTCGGATCGCTCTCGTATGGAGAACTCGCGGGCGAGCGCATGAAGCTCGGTCTGCTTCTGCACGATCCCGAGGAGGAGCACGACTGCTTCTCCGACAACACCCACATATCGCATCTCTACGACGCCATCGGCATCCGCAACGTCTACCACGGCAGCTATACCCGGGTTGACGGTTCGGTCGTCGACGGTGCTTCGATTGCCGATCTCGTGAAGGACGCCGATCCCGCACTCGACGCCGAACTGTCGACCAAGCTCGATGCGACGGTCGCGGCGATGGAGGCAATGGCGGCGCGCGCCGAGGCGGGCGAGGCCTACGACCAGATGATCGGCGAAGGGAATGCCGAGGGCAACGCCGCCGTGCAGGCCGGCATCGACGGGCTCATCGACCAGACCCGATCGATCGAACGCGTGGTCGCGACCCTGAAGCTCGACGCCATCGAGTTCGAAGGCTCTGACAGCCTCGACAATCCGAACGCGGTCTTCCAGTGAACGGGGGCCGACCCTGCTTCTAGCCAATGGCCTGACGGCCACCAGCCGGGACGAAGTGTGAAATGCTTGTTTGCCAGTGCAACATGATCAAGCAGAGCGAAATCGAGCAGACCATCGTCGACCTGCTCGACGCCGATCCGTGGCAGCTCATCGTGCCTGCGAAGGTTTACCACGCCCTCTCCAAGCGAGGTCGCTGTTGCGGCTGTTTCCCAAATGTGGTGGAAACGATCATCCGGGTCACCGAGGAGTACCACGCGCGTTCGGAGGCGAGCGCCGTGGAGATCGTTTCACACCTGGACCGCGTGCGCAGTCTGCGCGGTCAATATGGGAGCAGGCGCCATGAAGGGCGAACCACAAGTCATCGAGCGGCTTAACGAAGCTCTGTTCCTGGAGCTGGGCGCGGTCAACCAGTACTGGCTTCACTATCGTCTTCTCGACGACTGGGGTTATGCCAAGCTCGCCAAGAAGGAGCGCGAGGAATCCATCGAGGAGATGCATCACGCCGACAAGATCATCGAGCGGATCATCTTCCTGGAGGGGCATCCGAACCTTCAGTCGGTCGGCGCGCTGCGGATCGGCGAGAATGTCAAGGAAGTGCTCGAGGCGGATCTGGCCGGCGAGTACGATGCGCGAACCTCCTACAAGAAGTCGCGCGAGATCTGCCAGCAGCTCGGAGACTATGTCACCATGCAGCTCTTCGAAGATCTGCTGAAGGACGAGGAAGGCCATATCGATTTTCTCGAGACGCAGCTCGACCTCATGAAGTCGATCGGCGAGGAGAAATACGGTCTTCTGAACGCCGCTTCGGCTGACGGCGACGACTGAGGCACGATGCGCATGCGGCCCTCGCGTCGTTTCGCGCGCCGCATGCGCACGTCGCTCGCGATCGCGGCGGTGATCCTCGCGGGTGCCGCCGCCCATGCTTTCGGCCCCGGAGCGATCGCTTCGGCCCGCGACGACCTGTCGCCCGAGGAACGCGAACGGGTTTCGGCCGTTACCGCGCCTGCCACCGATTTTTCGAAGCCGGAAAAATTCGAGGCCATGCAGGGCGGCGCGGGTACGTCGCGCAAGCTGGTCAACCAGGACGCTTTCTCGAATTTCTCCGCCAATCTGAGCTTCGAACAGGAGGAGACCTTCAAGCTCGGCAACGCGCTGTTCCGGAAGCTGTGGGTCTCGTCGCCCTCTTCTACTCAGGCCTCCGACGGGCTCGGTCCTCTCTTCAACGCGCGCGCCTGCCAGAGCTGCCACCTGAAGGATGGTCGCGGCCATCCGCCCGAAGGCGCCGCCGATGCCACGTCGATGTTCCTGCGCCTGTCACGCGCCCCGCGGACGCCGCAGGAACAGGAACTCATCAAGTCGAAGGCAATCCTCAACCTGCCCGATCCGGTCTATGGCGGCCAATTGCAGGACCTCGCCGTCCCCGGCATGCGGGGTGAGGGCCGGATGGTCATCGACTACGAGGACTTCCTCATCGCCCTCGACGACGGCACCGAGGTCGCGATGCGGCGTCCCGCCTATTCCGTCACCGACCTCGCCTATGGCCCGCTGGACGTCACCACCACGCTCTCGCCGCGCGTCACCCCCGCGATGATCGGCCTTGGCCTCGTCGAGCAGATCCATCCCGCTGACATTCTGGCGCGCGCCGATCCCGACGACGCTGATGGGGACGGCATATCCGGCCGCGCCACCATCGTGCGCGATCCGACGACCGGTGAACTCGTGCTTGGCCGCTTCGGCTGGAAGGCGCAGAACCCGACCATCCGCGCGCAGTCCGCAGGCGCTTTCTCCGGCGATATCGGCATCTCCAATCCCGATCATCCCGAAAGCTGGGGCGATTGCACGGAGGCACAGCCCGATTGTCGGGCAGCGCCGAATGGCGCGCAGCCGCGGCTGGGCGAGACGGAGGCCCCCGATCCCGTGCTCGACCTCGTCACCTTCTACTCGCAGCACCTGGCCGTGCCTGCCCGCCGCGACGTCGATGATCCCGAGGTCCTGCGCGGCAAGGAAATCTTCAACACGATCGGCTGCGCCGGCTGCCACACCCCGAAGTTCGTGACCCGCAAGGATGCGCCCGACGAGACGCTCGCCTTCCAGCTGATCTGGCCCTACTCGGATTTCCTGCTGCACGATCTCGGCCCCGGCATGGCCGACTGGCAGCCGGTGGGCGACGCGCGGGGCGGCGAATGGCGCACGCAGCCGCTCTGGGGCATCGGCCTGACGAAAACCGTCAGCGGCCATACCTTCTTCCTGCATGACGGCCGCGCGCGCAATCTGACCGAAGCCATCCTCTGGCACGGCGGTGAAGCCGAAGCCGTGACCGATGGCTTCCAGGCTCTGCCGAAGGCCGATCGCGACGCGCTCCTCCGGTTCCTGGAATCGCTGTGATGATCCTGAAACGTCTGCTTTTCGCTGCCTGCTTCGCGCAGGCCGCCGCGACTCCGGCCATTGCCGCCGAGCCGCCCGGCGCCGCGGCGATGGTACAAGGCGCAATCGAGAGCTATGTCCGGCCCGCTTACGCGTCCTTCGCGTCGAACGCGGGTGCTTTGCGCGAAACCGTCGACACGCTGTGCGCCGGACCTTCCGCTGCCCAGCTGGCGGCGGCCCGCGCTGCATTCGCCGCAACCGCAGGTGCCTGGTCGCGCATCGAGCTCGTGCGTTTCGGCCCGGTAACGGAGGAGAATCGGCTCGAACGCGTCCTGTACTGGCCGGACCGGCGCTCGACCGGTCTGAAGCAGGTGCAGGCTATCCTCGCTGAGTCGGACGCTACCGCCGCCGCCGCCGCATCCCTCGCAGGCAAGAGCGTCGCGGTGCAGGGGCTGGGCGCGATGGAGTTCGTTTTGTTCGGCACCGGCAGCGACGACCTCGCGGATGCGGCCGGCTTCCGCTGCGCCTACGCCTCAGCGATATCCGGCAACGTCGCGGCGATCGCAGGCGCACTCGACGCGGCCTGGGTCGGGGGCGCGGGCGCCGCCGGCCTCTGGGCTGCACCTGGCCCGGGCAACCCGCTCTACCGCGACGGCGGCGAGGCACTGGGCGAATTGCTCGATACGATGATTCACGGCCTGGAACTCGTCCGCGACGTCCGCATCAACGGTTTCCTTGGCGAAGACGCCGCCGACGACAAGCCGAAGCAGGCGCTGTTCTGGCGCTCGGGCGAAACGATTGCGGCCCTGCGCGGCAACCTCGCATCGATCGCAGGCCTGATGGAAGCCTCCGACATGGCCGCTCACCTGCCCGAGGACCGCCGCTGGATCGTCGGTTCCGCGCGGTTCGAGCTTGCCAACGCAAGCCGCGCGCTCGAAACGCTGGATGGGCGGTCCGTCGCCGACATCCTGGCGGATCCGGATCTGCGCGCGAAGCTCGACTATGTCCGTCTCGTCACATCGAGCCTGTCCGACGTGATCGGCCGGCAACTGAGCGCCGAGTTCGGCCTCACCGTGGGCTTCTCCTCGCTGGACGGCGACTGACGATGCGTCGTGCCCGGACCGGCTCGCTCGTCGACCGTCGTATCTTCCTGCAGGCGGCGGGAGGTGCCTTTCTGGCTGGTCTGTCGCCGGGCGCAGCCACGGCCATGCTTGCCGCCGACGCGGTCTTTGCAACGGCCTATGTCGACGGGCAGGGCCGGTATGGCATCGCCCTTCTCTCCGAAGGCGGGCGTCTCGTCTGCACTCTACCTCTGCCGGGCCGCGGCCACGACATAGCCTTCGACCCGCTGTCGCGCCGTGCCGTGGCCTTCGCACGCCGACCGGGCACCTTCGCGCTGGTCTTCGACCGGATCGGGCGCGCCGCGCCGGTGACCGTGGCGGCCGCGCCGGGTCGTCACTTTTTCGGTCATGGCGTATTCTCTCCCGACGGGAAGCTGCTCTACGCCACCGAGAACGACATCGACGCCGCGGCGGGCTTGATCGGCGTCTACGATGCAACGGGCGGTTTTGACCGCATCGGCGAGTTCCCGACCCACGGCATGGACCCGCACGAACTTCTCCTGATGCCGGACGGGCGCACCCTTGCGGTCGCCAATGGCGGTATCGAGACCCATCCCGACTTCGGCCGTGCCAAGCTCAACCTCGCCACGATGAAGCCGTCGCTGGTCTTCCTCGACCGTCACACCGGATCGCTGGTCGAAAGCCACGAATTGTCGCCGGATCTGCACCAGCTCTCGATCCGCCACATGGACCTCGACGCTGACGGCCGCGTCTGGTTCGGCTGCCAGTACGAGGGTCCGGCCCTCGACCGCCCGCCGCTCGTCGGTTCGGTGCGGCCGGGCGAGACCGTCGCCCTGCTCGACATGGCCCCCGACATCCTCTCCGGCTTCCGCAACTACATCGGATCCGTCGCGGCCAATCCTGCCGCCGGTACTGTCGCGGTGTCGTCGCCACAGGGCAACCGCCTGGCGGTCATCGACGCGAAGACGGGCAGGATCGTCGCGGATCGAGCGCTGGCTGAGGTCTGCGGAATCGCCGCCGACCGCGACGGCTATATCGCCACGACGGGCGAGGGCCGGATCGTCTGTGCCTCCGGCAAGGATGCCACGCTGCCGGACCATGTCTGGGACAACCACATTCTCAGGATCGGCTGACGCCGGCGCTCAATGCAACGTCGCCTTCGGGCGTCCCCGTGCCGTCAGAGGTCCACCGGTGCCGCGGCGATGTCGCCGGCCGCCCGGATAGCTGCCACGAGGGCGTCGCCGGCTTTCTCGACCGAACCGTCATTGACGATCGGCTCAACGATACCACCGACGGCCGCTTCATGCGCCGAAGCACGGGCAAGCCGCGCCGAAACCTCGTCGGCGGTCTCGCGGCCCCGTCCTGCGAGCCGCTTCGCCAGCGTTTCGGGACTGGCGGTGATCGCAACGATCGAGACGTGCCGGTAGCGGACCCGGAGCGCATCAAGGGCGGCGCGGGACAGATTGGCCACCACAGTATGTCCGGCCGCGATCTGGCGGTCGACGCTCTCCGGCAGCCCGTAGTGCAGCCCGTGCGCCTGCCAGGACAGGGCGAAAGCACCGCCTGCCCGCGCTGCCTCGAACGCTTCCGGGGACAGGGTGTCGTGGTCCTCCGTCGATCCGTCCGGCGGCCGGGTGATCACGCGCCGAACGAAGTGCACGGGCGTGGGTTCGTCGGTGCCCATCCGGGCCTTGGCATAGGCGATCAGCGTGTCCTTGCCGACGCCGCTCGGCCCGACGACCGCCACGAACGCGCCCTGGCGTTCACGCGGATCGGCGCGCTGCAAGGTCGTGGTGTGTCCGCGTTCCATCAGGCGACGCGGCGGCCTTCGCGCCAGACCGAACGCACCACCGGAATGTGTTCGTCGACGCGAACGCGCACGAGGTCGGCGCGCTTGCCGACGGCGATCTCTCCGCGGTCGGTCAGGCCGGTCGCGGCGGCGGGGTTGCGCGAAACCATGGCGACCGCCTGCGGCAGCGAAATCGAATCCACCACGTCGCCGAGGAAGAAGGCGGACTGGATCAGGCTGTAGGGGATGTAGTCCGACGACAGGATGTCGAGGCAGCCATGTTCCGCAAGTTCGCGTGCCGAGACGTTTCCGGAGTGCGAACCGCCGCGGACGACGTTCGGCGCGCCCATCAGGACGCCCATTCCGGCGTGCTTGGAGGCAGCCGCCGCCGCCAGAGTTGTGGGGAACTCGGCGACCTTGATACCCTGCTCGATCGCCTCGTCGACATGGGCGGTGGTGGCGTCGTCGTGGCTGGCGAGAACGATTCCGCGCTCCTGGCAGGCCCGGGCGATCGCCACGCGATTGCTCCGCGAATTCCGTTCCGACTGCGCCATTCGCTTCTCGCAGAAGCGGATGAACTCCTCATCGGTAAGTTTCAACTTACGCTGATAGTAGTGCGAATAGGTCTCCAGATTCACGAACTGACGCTGGCCCGGTGCGTGATCCATCAACGAGGCAAGGCGCACCCGCTCGTCGCCGTCGAAATGCGCGAAGCCTTCGAGGCAGTCGTCGGCGGAAACCTCGCAGCGCAAGTGAATGAAGTGATCGGCGCGGAGCCTGTCGTTGGCGACGCCGTCCTCGATCGCATCGGCGAGCTTGCGCATGTCCTGCGCGGTGATCTCCGGATCCTCGTCCATGCCGACGCGCAGCGCGTCGAAAACCGTGGTGATGCCTGAGGTCGCGACCTGTGCGTCATGTGCCAGGACGGCCGCGAGGGGGTTCCAGCGCACCTTCGGCCGCGGTGCGTAGTGGCCCTCGAGATGGTCGGTATGCAGTTCCACGAGCCCGGGGATGAGGAAGTCGCCACCGAAATCTTCTCCGCCCAGCACCATCCCTGGCGACACGTCGGCTATCAGCCCGTCGCGAATGGCAACGGTGCCTTCGATGATCTCGTCGGCGAGCACGATGCGGGCATTTGTCAGGATCAGGTCGGTCGTCATGTCAGGCGGACTTTCGTTGCGGCATCCGGCCAAGCGCGCGGTGCGCCAGCACGGTGAAGGGTGCTCCAGGCTCCGGCTCTGCGAAAAGGGCAATCGAGCCGATGACGAGCGGTTCGTCGAGCAGTGACCCGAAATAGCTTTCGATCGAGCCCCGGAAGCGCGGCGAATCGGCCGCCGGTACCTGGCCCGAAAGGGTCATATGGAAGCGGAAGGCCTCGAACACATAGGGGTAGCCCCACTGCTGCAGGTATTTCAATTGAGCCGGTGTCAGCTTCTCGGGGTTGCGGCGCGCGATATCGGCTTCCGACATCGGAGCGCGGAAACGGTCGAAGGCCACGACGATGTCGCTTGCCAGGCTGTCGAGCGGCTCGCTGCGTTGTGCAGGCGTCAGCGCGAAGAACCGGTCGATCTGCGACAGCCGGATCTCGGGCAGCACCACAGGGGCGAGCGCTTCGGCGAAGGCATCGAACGCGCCGAGCAGGGTGGTTTCGGTCTCGTCGGCGGCAAGTTCGAAAGGCGCCTTCAGCGTCGCATGGAAGCCATAGCGGCGGGCCGATGCGGTGAAATAGGCGAGTTCCTCGCGCGACAGGTCGGGCACGACCGGCCGTTCGACCGGCCTGCCGGTGAAGGCGTCGCGGCCGAGCCAGCGCGCTGCCGCAGCCGTCAGCGGATCGCCGTGGGGCGGCGTGAAGTAGATGGCGTATCGCATGGGATCATCCTCGCCGGAGGCGATGGCATAGGTGATTTTCGTGACAGAATGACGAAGCCGGGCAGTGTTCTGCATAGCACATCAAGCGCTGCGCGTCATGGCTGCCCGCCGTTCTGGGCTCGGCGAAAAAAACGGACCTCGCCTCGACCTGCCTCCTTGCCTGCGTCAGGAATTGGCGGGCGCCGTGGACCTGCCGATCAGGCGCTGGCGCAGCCATCCCGACAGGATGTCCATGGCGCTGACCATCAGAAGCGTCAGGATGATGTAGTAGCTCACCTCTTCCCAGTCCTTCTGCGTCTGGATCGCCTGGGTGAGCAGGAGCCCGATGCCGCCGCCGACGATGGCGCCGATCACCGTGGCGCTGCGGGTGTTGGACTCCAGGTAGTAGAGCACCTGGCTGAGGATCACCGGTGCGATCTGCGGGATGACGCCGAAGCGGTTGCGCTGCAGCGCGTTGGCGCCGGTCGAGCGCAACCCGTCGATCTGCTTGCTGTCCACATTCTCGAGCGCTTCGGAGAACAGCTTGCCGAAGGTACCGGAATCGGTTGTCAGGATCGCCAGCGCCCCGGTCAGCGGCCCCGGCCCGAAGGCGCGCGAGAGGATGATCGTCCAGATCAGCCCGTCGACGCCGCGCAGGAAGTCGAACAGCCGGCGGATGCCGAAGCGGACCAGAAAGTTTGGCGAGAAGTTGGTGGCGGCAAGGAAGGCAAGCGGGAAGGCAACCAGCATCGCGCCCATCGTTCCCAGGAAGGCCATCAGCACGGTTTCGAAGATCGCCCAGGCGACATCCCGGTGCCGCCACATGGCGTTGTTCCAGAAGTCGGAGGCCATGGCGACGAGATTGGACTGGCCGGGCCGCACCTGATCGCCGCTGACCGCGAGCGAGGCCAGTTCGGCCCATGACTTGTCCGCGAACGGACTGTCGAGCGTGAAGAAGAACAGTTCCCACCCGGCGAAGTAGCGCAGCGCCTCGGTGCGGTTGCGCGTGACCGAGACGCGGCCGGCCGGCCGGGTGATCGAGACGCGCGTGCCGGACGCATTGATCCATTCGGGTATCTCGCCGGACGGCGTGTCGAGGACGATCCCGCCATCGGTGCGGCGGATCGTGACGATCCCATACTCGGGAACGGCATAGCGTACCGCGTCCGGATCGAAACGCACGACCTCGCCTTCGCCGAGCTCGACAACGACCGACGGGCCGTCCCGCTGCACCCAGGCCGGCCAGGCTTCGGCGGCGTACTGGCCCTTGTTCTCGCCCTCGATCGCAACGGTCGTTTCGCCCGAGCGATTGTCCAGCGATACGTGCACCTTGTGGCTATAGGTGTCGGCAAGCAGGATCCTGGCGTTGTCGATCCGCGCCCGCTCGGCGAGGCCGGGAATGTCGAAGGCGAAGAACACGTAGACCAGATAGGCGAGAATGATGGTCGGTACGCCGAAAGCAATCAGGCGCTTGCGGCGGAACAGGTTGGCGGCCGACGCGCGGGCTATGGCCCCGTCGTAGCCGATGTCTGCGACCGCCATCAGAACCCCCTCACGAGCTTGTTGCGGAAGTGGCTCGACGTCTGGTCGATCACCACGATCGTCAGGAAGAGCAGGATGAAGATCGCCGCCGCGGCGTCGTACCGGCCGGCGCCCCAGGAGATGGCGATGCGCAACTCCGAGCCGATGCCGCCGGCGCCGACGAAGCCGAGGATGGCCGAGGCGCGCACGTTGATCTCGAAGCGCAGCAGGGCATAGGAGAGGTAGTTGGGCGCGACCTGCGGCATCACGCCGAGCCACATGCGCTGCAGCCATGAGGCGCCGACCGACGTCAGCCCCTCGACCGGCTTGAGGTCTGCGTTCTCGTTGACCTCGGAAAACAGCTTCCCGAGGGCGCCGGCCGTGTGAAAGGTGATGGCGATCATGGCCGGGACCGGACCACCGCCGAGCACGAAGATCAGCACCAGCGCGATCACCACCTCCGGCAGCGCGCGCATAACGTCCATCATGCGGCGGAAGACAGCGATCAGGCGCGGCCAGCGGGCCAGCCCGCGGGTCGACAGAAGCGACAGCAGGATCGCCAGCATCGCGCCCAGGAGTGTCGAAACGGCGGCGATGTTGATCGTCTCGATCAGCGCCGGGAAGTACTTGGCAAGGTTGCCGGGAAGCGCCGGTGCCTTTTCGATCGCTTCCTTCACGAGTTCCGTCGGAAAGTCGAAGACGTGCCTCAGGCCGTCCCAGAAGCCGCCGGCATTTCGCTCGTCGGCAAGGTCGAAACCGGCCGCGAGCATCGCGACGAAGACGATGAGGACGATGCCGGAGTAGATGCGCTTGCGCTGCACCATGGCCGTGTACCCGGCCTTGATATCGGCAACCGGTGCGCCAAGCGTCGCATTCGCCATTCCTGCCTCCAAAATGCGAACGGACGGGCTCTCGCAAGCCCGTCCGTCGATGTGTGCCTGATCAGTTGGTCTTTGCTTTGCGCAAGTCGATCATGGTCTGGTAGGCATCGTGCGTGATCGGCGCGAAGCCCGCCGTCTCGCCTGCGGCCATCTTGTAGGCGCAGTCCTTGTCCTTGGCATGCAGGCCCTTCAGGAAGTCGACCATCTGGGTCTTGACGTCCGCCGGCAGCGCGCGGCGCAGCACGATCGGACCTTCCGGGATCGGCTTGGACTTCCAGATCTCGACGATGTCGTTCATGTCGACGATGCCGGAATCGACCGCCTTGCGAAGCGCACCCGAGTTGTAGCCGTCCTCCCAGGCGCCCTGGCCGTCGGCCCAGGTCACGCCGGCATCGACGTCGCCGTTGACGACCGCGACGATGGTCTGCTCATGGCCACCGGTGAAGACGACTTCGCCGAAGTAGACGCCGTTGTCCATCGTGGCGCCGGTCTCCTGCGGGATCTCGACCGACGGGATGAGGTAGCCGGAGGTCGAGTTCGGGTCGCCGAAGCCGAACTTCTTGCCCTTCATTTCGGCGAGCGACGTGATGCCCGAATCCTTGCGGGCGAAGCCGATCGAGTGGTAGGCGAACGAACCGTCGAGATTGGTCTTGACCAACACGACGTCGACAGCTTCCGGGTTGGTCAGATAGGTCTTGGCGTAAGCCGAAGCGCCGAGCCAGGCCATGTCGATGGTGCCGCCCAGCAGGCCCTGAATCACGCCATCATAGTCGGCCGGAGTGAAGATCTTGGTCGGGACGCCGAGCAGTTCCTCGGTGTAGGCGCGAACGCACTCGTTCGAGGTCAGCCGGTCCTGGGCGTTCTCGCCGCCGAGAACGCCGATGCGGAATTCGCTGATCTTGTCCTGGGCCATGGCCGGGGCGGCCAGGGCGGCGGTCGCGAGCAGCGCTGCGAGCAGTTTCTTCATGAGGTCTCTCCTTTGGACGATGGTCCGCGACCGTCGGTCGTCGGATGGGGCAAACTCAAAGCGCGTAGGCAGGCTCGAGCGACGGCGCGGGCCGCGACAGGGTTTCGATGGAGGTGGAGGTGGCTTCTTCGGAGAAGCTCTCGTCGGCGCCGTAGATGTCGCGGGCGGCAGATGTGGTGAGTTCGTCGGGCAGACCGTCGAAAACGATCTCGCCACCCCGCATGCCGATGACCCGGTCGCAATAGCGACGCGCGGTGTCGAGCGTGTGCAGGTTGCACACGATCATGCGACCGTCCTCGTCGTGGATCTTGCGCAGCGCGTCCATCACCACCTGCGCGTTCATCGGGTCGAGCGAGGCGATGGGTTCATCTGCTAGGATGATCTTGGGGTCCTGCATCAGGGCGCGCGCGATCGCCACGCGCTGCTGCTGGCCGCCGGACAGCGCCTCCACACGCTTCTGCGCATGATCGGCGATGCCCAGACGCTCCAGGATGTCGATGGCCTGATGGATGTCCTCGCGCGGAAAAAGGTTGAAGACGGTGGAAAGCGTCGAGCGGCGGTTCAGCGTTCCGTGGAGCACGTTGGACACCACGTCGAGCCGGGGCACGAGGTTGAACTGCTGGAAGATCATGGCGCAATCGCGCTGCCAGGACCGAAGCGCAGCGCCTCGCAGGGCCGACACCTCGGTTCCGGCGAAGGTGATGCTGCCCTCCGAGGGGTCGATCAGCCGGTTGATCATCCGCAGCAGGGTGGACTTGCCGGCGCCGGAGCGACCGATGATACCCACCATCTGGCCTTCGGGAATGCGAATGTCGACGTTCTTGACGGCGACGTTGGTGCCGAAGCGGCGCGTCACCTTGCGGATATCGAGCATGGAACTCCCTGTCGCGCTTTTTGTCTCGCGTCGGGAGAACCGGGTATCGGACTTCGGTGAAGGCCGGATGTCAGCTCTGTGACAGTTGTGTTACGGTTCACAGGACCCGTGCGCGAGCCTCAAGCCGGCTCCAGAGGCCTGACCGGCTGGCGGAGAATCGTCCGCAGGCGTCCCGGCTCCACGCGGCGCGGATCGGACAGGTAGATCTCGTGATGCGGACCGTTGAAGGTAAGCCGGCTATTTGGCATGACATCGTCGTGCAGACGGGCCAGAACCGGCCCCTCGTCGCCGTAGCTCCCCAGGTGCAGCGTCTGCAGGCAGCGACCCTCGGCATAGGCCTGGAAGCGGAGCGTCGGAGGCGGGTCGCCGAGCTTGCCGCAGGACTTGGCGACGGCCGCGTCGAAGGCGCTCCCGTCGACGAACGGCGGCACCATGATCATCATGGTCCACCGCCACTGGTCCTTGCGGCGGCGCACGAAGGCCGCCGGATCGTCGGCGTGCCACAGGCCCTCCAGAGGGGGCACCACGTAGTCGATGCCGAGGCTCGCCTTCGCCGCGAACTTCATGGCGTAGGCGGTGGAATAGAGCCATTCCAGGGCGCGTCGATAGGCCGGCGCCGTGTTCGGATCGCCGTCACCGTCGATCTGCACAAAGGTCATCGAGGGGACCTCCACCTCGACGAACCGTCCGGCGGGCGCGGTGTAGAGGAGGCGGTCCCGCGTCCGGAAGTCGATTTTCTCCATTCGTCGCTCCGTGCGCCGGCCGAACGGCCGTTCTGGGCCTATCCGCCGTGCTTCTCCAGAAAGGCGCCCGCTGACAGCGTGCGGAAGTCCTCGAGCGCGGCGCGCAGGCGGTCGTGGTCCCAATCCCACCAGGCCAACGCCTGATATCGCTCTGCGGTGCGCCGGTCAAAGCGCTCGCGGATCTGTCGGGCTGGCACGCCGCCCACGATCGAATAAGGCGCGACGTCCTTAGAGACGACTGCGCCTGCGCCGATCACCGCGCCGTCGCCCACGGTCACGCCGGGCAGGATCGTCGCGCCATGGCCGAGCCAGGTGTCGTGGCCGATCGTTACCCGGTTCTCGCGCCGCCAGCCGAAGAAGCTCTCGTCGTTCTCCGCGTCGGGCCAGTAGTCGGCCGAGCGATACGTGAAATGATGCAGCGTCGGTCGCCACGTCGGGTGATTGGTTGCGTTGAGGCGACAGGCGGCGGCAATGTTGGCGAACTTGCCGATCTCGGCACACCAGACCGAGCCGTCCTGCATGATGTAGGAGTAGTCGCCGATGGTCGAATCGGCGATGCGGCAACGGTCCGCCACCTCCGTGTAGCGTCCGAGCGTCGAGTTCGAGATTTCGGCCGTGGGGTGGACAAGCGGCTCGGGCGCGAGTTTGGTCATGCGGCCACCCGCTTCGGCGCAAAGCTGGTGACGTCGATCACCATGTCGGCCACGGCCTCGCGCACGTCCTGATCGTGGAAGATGCCGAGCAGCGCGACGCCGGCCTGCTTCTTCTCGGCGATCAGGTCGATGACGACCTGCCGGTTCACCGCGTCGAGAGAGGCCGTCGGCTCGTCGAGCAGCAGGATCGGATGGTCGGTGATGAAGCCACGCGCGATGTTGACGCGCTGCTGTTCGCCGCCGGAAAACGTCGCGGGCGGCAGCGACCACAGCGTCTTCGGCAGGTTCAGCCGTTCCAGCAGCGCGGCTGCCCTGTCGCGGGCCGCGTCGCGGTCGCCGCCCGCCGCCGTCAGCGGTTCCGCCACGACGTCGAGGGCCGAGACGCGCGGCACCGTGCGCAGGAACTGGCTGACATAGCCGATCGTCTCGCGCCGCACAGCCAGCACCACGCGCGGCGCGGCGCGGGCGAGATCGACCAGCGTGCCGCGGTGCTGCACGATGATCTGGCCGGCATCGACGCCGTAATTGCCGTAGAGCATCTTCAGGATCGAACTCTTGCCGGCGCCCGACGGCCCGCCGAGCACCGCGCATTTGCCGGCCTTCAGCGAGAATGACACATCCTCAACGACTGGCAGTTTCAGCCCGCCGCGCAGATGCATGACGAAGCCCTTGGCGACTTCGGAAACGACGAGGGGAGTTGCCATCATCACACCTGCAGGATCGAGGAAACGAGCAACTGGGTGTAGGCCTCGCGCGGATCGTCGAGCACGCGGTCGGTCAGCCCGGTCTCGATGACGCGGCCGTCCTTCATCACCATCATGCGGTGCGACAGCAGTCGCGCGACGGCAAGATCGTGCGTAACGACGATCGCGGCCAGACCGAGATCGGCCACAAGCCCGCGCAGCAGGTCGAGCAGGCGGGCCTGCACCGACACGTCCAGTCCGCCGGTCGGCTCGTCCATGAACACGAGGCGCGGCGACGTCACGAGATTGCGGGCGATCTGCAGCCGCTGCCGCATGCCGCCCGAAAACGCGCGCGGCTCGTCGTCGATCCGGTCGGCGTCGATCTCGACCCGGCCGAGCCAGTCGATCGCGGTCGAGCGGATGTTGCCGTAGTGCCGGTCGCCGATCGCCATCAGCCGTTCGCCGACATTGGCACCGGCCGAGACCGTCATGCGCAGACCGTCGGCCGGGTTCTGGTGGACGAAGCCCCAGTCGGTGCGCATCAGGAAACGGCGCTCCGCCTCGCTCATGCGGTAGAGTTCGCGCCAGGTTTGGTCGCGCATGCGGTAGGATACGGAGCCGGAGGTCGGCAGCAGCCGCGACGAGATGCAGTTGAGCAGCGTCGTCTTGCCGGAGCCGGATTCACCCACCACCGCCAGCACCTCGCCGGGCCACAGCTCGAAAGACACGTCCTCGCAGCCGGTGCGCGCACCATAGGATTTCGAAACCGACGAAACGCGCAGCAGCGGGCCGTCGTCTGCCCGCGAGGAAACATGAGCGTTCATCGCACGTCCTCCATCGCCATGCCGAGCTCGCCGACATGTCCCGCCTCGCGCCGCTTTTCGCAGAAGTCGGTGTCGGAGCAGACGAACATGCGCCCGCCCCGGTCGTCGAGGATCACCTCGTCGAGATAGACCTGCTCGGCGCCGCACAGCGCGCAGGGCCTGTCGAAAGTCTGCACTTCGAAAGGATGGTCCTCGAAATCCAGGCTGACGACCTTCGTGTAGGGCGGAATCGCGTAGATGCGCTGTTCGCGGCCGGCGCCGAAGAGCTGCAGCGCCGCCGACATGTGCATCTTCGGATTGTCGAACTTCGGCGTCGGCGACGGGTCCATCACGTAGCGACCCTCGACCTTGACCGGATAGGCGTAGGTGGTGGCGATGTGACCGTTGCGGGCGATGTCCTCGTAGAGCTTGACGTGCATCAGCCCATATTCCTCCAGCGCGTGCATCTTGCGCGTTTCGGTCTCGCGTGGTTCCAGGAACCGTAGCGGCTCCGGGATCGGCACCTGGTAGACAAGCGTCTGGCCGTCGACGAGCGGCTGCTCCGGAATGCGGTGCCGGGTCTGGATGATCGTGGCCTTGGTCGTATCGGTGGTGGTCTCGACATCCGCGACCTTGCGGAAGAAGGCGCGGATGGACACCGCGTTCGTCGTGTCGTCTGCGCCCTGGTCGATGACCTTGAGCACGTCGTCCGGCCCGATGATCGATGCCGTCACCTGCACGCCGCCAGTTCCCCAGCCATAGGGCATAGGCATTTCGCGACTGGCGAAGGGCACCTGATAGCCTGGGATCGCGATGCCTTTCAGGATCGCGCGCCGGATCATGCGCTTCGTCTGCTCGTCCAGGTAAGCGAAATTGTAGGTCGCGATGTCGCTCATTTTACCGATCCGGTTGGGGTTGTTTCAACGCCTCGGCCATAAGGTTGGTATTCCAATGGGTTGAAGGGGAAACAACATGGATATCTTGACGGACATGCTGCCGCTGAAGTCGGCCATGTTGGCCATGGGCTGCGTGTCGGCGGTCGCAGTGCTTTTCGCGCTCGGTCGCGCCAGCGCGCGCAACTGGGATCATTCCTGTATCAGCCCCTTCGGCAGGCACGAGGGCGATGGCTGGACGGAACGCCGCGAGGCCAGGGTGAGGATTGAGGACTGAGCTCATTCGGCGGCTTCCTTTCGCGCGGAAGTAGCCCCCTGCCGTTCCTCGAACTCGCCGCGCATGCGCCGGACGAGGTCGAGTTCGGCCTGGAAGTCGACATAGTGCGGCAGCTTGAGGTGTTCGACGAAGCCGGTCGCCTGCACGTTGTCGGAGTGGGCGATCACGAACTCCTGGTCCTGCGCCGGCGCGACGAGGTCCTCGCCAAACTCGCCAGCCCGCAGCGCCCGGTCGCACAGCGACATCGCCATCGCCTTGCGCTCCGATTGCCCCATGACCAGCCCGTAGCCGCGGGTGAATTGCGGCGGCGCCTTCATCGATCCCTTGAACTGGTTGACCATCTGGCACTCGGTCACGCGGATGCGGCCGAGCGGAACCGGGAAGGGTAGTTCGGGAACCTCGAGCTCGATCTCGACCTCGCCGATGCGAATCTCGCCGACGAAAGGATGCGAGCGGCCATAACCGCGCTGCGTCGAATACGCGAGCGCCAGCAGAAACCCTTCGTCGCCGCGCGACAGCGCCTGAAGGCGCACGTCGCGCTCCATCGGATATTCGGCCGGCTGACGCGTTATGTCGCCTGGCTCGGTGCCGGTGGGCGCCGCGCCGTCCGGCTCGATCAGGCCCTCCTGCGCGAGGATTTCGGTCACGCGCGGCATAGGTTCGGGCGCCTCCGGACGCACAGCTGGCGCCTCGACGATTGCGTCGCCGGCAAGCTCCGGGTCGAGCAGACGGTGCGTGTAATCGAAGGTCGGCCCAAGCAACTGTCCCCCGGGCAGATCCTTGTAGGTGGCCGAGACACGCCGCTCCACCTGCATCGCCGCGGTGTCCACCGGACGCGAATAGCCGAAGCGCGGCAGGGTCGTCCGATAGGCGCGGGTGAGGAAGATCGCCTCGATCAGGTCGCCGCGCGCCTGCCGGATGGCGAGCGCGGCCAGTTCCCGGTCGTAGAGCGAGCCTTCCGCCATTACCCGGTCCACGGCGAGCGCCAGCTGCTCGACGATCTGGGCGAGGCCGAGAGCCGGAACGTCGCGGTCGCCCCGGCGACGGTCGGCGAGCAGGCGATGCGCATTGTCGATGGCGGCCTCGCCGCCCTTCACGGCTACATACATGGGCTCAGGCCTCCGTTTCGAAGATGCGTGTCGTGCGCGGCAGGCAGGCGATCGCACCGGGCGCAGTGAGGATCAGGTCGACGCCGCGCGGAAAGCGCGCCCGGTTCTGCTGCCACTGCGCTGCGAAATGGCGTGGCAGAGGGAATGGCGCGAGCGTCGCGCTCGTCTCGATCCCGGGCCCCTCGAGGTGCAGCGCACGGCCCTTGGTCAGCGTGTCTACCTGCAGGATCAGCGTCGTCGAGCGGTCGGGATATTCCTGCGACCCTTGAGCGAAGTTCTCGAGTGCGATCAGTTCCCCTGGGCTCGAGACCAGTGCGAAATGCGCGTCGGCCGGGATGGTCGTCAGCGGCGCGCCGCAGTGGAAGCCGAGCCAGCCGCGCACGTCGGTCGACGTATCGAGCCGCGGGTCGAGCCACAGCGGAGTGTCGTGGTCGCAGAGCATCAACGCCACGGCCGCAGCTGTCGGCGTCAGCGGGGCGGGCGGTTGTGCGAGCGATGCCACGGCCTGAACCGTGCCTGGACGCGCCATCGCGGTCATCACCGCGCGAAACACAGCCTGCGCAGCCATGGGCGGGTTCTGGAAACCGCCCTCGATCGGAGTGCTCGTCAGGAAACCGCCCATGTCAATCCTCCCCGCGCACCATGGTGAAGAAGTCGACCCGCGTCGCAGCCGTCTCGGCGCGGCTTTGCGCATCGGCCTGCGAAGCCCTGGCGGCGAGCGGGGCGATGATCCGCTCCTCCACCGCTGCGCGCGTCTCGGCCCGCTGCCACAGCGCGTCGATCGTGGCGGAGATCCTCGCCTTCTCGCGGTCGCGGCCGAGGGCATAGGCGTGGCCGATCTCACCCGAGGCGAGCTTCACCGTGGCGCGCGTCACGGTCGCCTCGCCGAAATTGAAGGGAGCGCCGCCGCCGCCCATCCGCCCGCGCAACGTCACCAGCCCGGTCTCCGGGCCGCGCAGCGGCCTGGCCTCGACAATAAATCCGGCGTCCTGCCAAAGCGTCAGGAGATCGTCGGCAGGGGCGGCAGCAAGCGCCGCCATTGCCGCCTTGCGTCGGGCGTTCTCGTCTTGATCGCGCATGCGATCCCTCGGGGCGCTGGCCATGCCTGCGGGTCTCCGCTTTCTCGTTCAATTCGTCTATTGATATAGACAACTATACGAACTATACGTTTTCATATGCCTTGTCCATGACGGGCGCGTGACAGGAGAAACGGCATGAGCGCCAAGGCTGCGACGGGCATGGACCGCAGGACCGGCGTCGCCCTGTGGCGCCAGATCGCCGACCAGATTCGCCAGGGCATCGGTGCCGGCCACTTCGGCGAGGGAGGACGGCTGCCGCCCGAAACGGCGCTCGCCGAGCGTTTCGGCGTGAACCGTCACACCGTGCGAGGCGCCATCGCGGCGCTGGTGCAGGAAGGCGTGCTGCGGGCCGAGCAGGGTCGCGGCACCTTCGTCGAGAAGCGCAAGCGGCTCTCCTACCCCATCGCCAGGCGCACGCGCTTCTCCGAGGGCCTGCGCGACCAGGCGCAGGAGCGCCGCGGCCACCTGCTCGACCATGCGCACGAGGCGGCCGAGCCGCGCGTGGCGGCAGCGCTGGGCCTCGATGCCGATGCGCCGGTACTGCGCGTGGAAACGATGAGCGAGGCCGACGGCCGGCCGGTGTCGCGGGCGACGAGCTGGTTCGACGCCGCGCGCTTCGAGGGAATTGCCGAGGCTATCGCCGAAACGGGCTCGGTGACGCTCGCCTATCGGCGTCATGGGGTCGAGGATTACTTCCGGCAGTCGACCATCGTCTCCGCGCGCCACGCCGATGCGGTCGATCTCGCCGCGCTCCGGCTGGCGCCGGGGGCGATCGTGCTGGTCGCCGTGGCGGTGAACGTCGATACGGAAGGGCGGCCGATCCAGTTTTCGGAGACGCGCTTCGCTGCCGACCGCGTCGAACTGGCGGTCGCGGAATAGGCTCGGTCAGCCGTTTGTGCCGTCCTCGTCGGACGGCGCCTTGTAGGAGTAAAGCAGGCTCCAGGCACCATAGGCCGTGACCGCCGCCGCGATCATCGTCCAGGTTTCGTCGCCATAGGTCCATTCGAGGACCGCCCAGCCGGCGCTGACGGCCACGATCGCCACGCGGCGCCAGAGCGGCCGGAAGAACGTTTCGCCCGCCTTTGCCATCCCTCTCGTTTCCCTCCGCGCATTCTGCAACCGCCGCCCTCATGGCAGAAGACCCCGCGATGCCTCGCATGATTCCGCGCGTCACGGAAGTCTCACGGCTAAGTGAGGCGATTGTGTCGGCGCGTTCGGTTGACCGACTTTGGTCGCCCATGCTCAATCCTTTGCCGACACGCCCTGTCGCGATGGAGAGCTCGATGAAGAAACTCGCCCTGTCCGCATTCGCGTTTGCGGCAATGACGCTCGGTGCGGTGGCCGATCCGGATCCGAAGGACTGGGACGCGGTGCTGGCGGATGCACGCGGCGAGACCGTCTACTGGAACGCCTGGGGCGGATCGGAGAACATCAACGCCTACATCGAGTGGGCGGGAGCAGAATTGAAGGCGCGCCATGGCATCTCGCTCGTCCACGTGAAGCTCGACGACACCGCCAACGCAGTCGCCAAGGTCGTGGCCGAAAAGGCGGCGGGCAAGAACGCGGGGGGCTCGGTGGACCTCATCTGGATCAATGGCGAGAACTTCGCGTCGATGAAACGCCAGGGCCTGCTGCTGTCGCCCGGTTGGGCCGAGGACCTTCCGAACTGGGCCTATGTCGACGTCGACAACAAGCCGACCATCCGCACCGATTTCACCATTCCGGTCGAGGGTCTCGAAAGCCCCTGGGGCATGGCCAAGCTCGTCTTCTTCCACGACAGCGCGCGCTCGGAAGTCGCTGTGCTTCCGACCGACGCGCGTTCGCTGCTCGAATGGGCTGAGGCCAATCCCGGCCGCTTCTCCTATCCCCAGCCGCCGGACTTCATCGGCTCGTCCTTCCTGAAGCAGGTGCTATCCGAACTGGTCGAGGACCGGTCCGTTCTCCTCGCGCCTGTCGACGAGGCGCGTTTCGATGCGACGGTCGCACCGCTCTTCGCCTATCTCGACAAACTGCACCCGGCGATGTGGCGGTCCGGCCGTGCCTATCCCGCGAACTACCCGGCAATGAAGCAGTTGCTCGCCGATAACGAACTCGACATCATCTTCGCCTTCAACCCCTCGGAGGCCTCCAGCGCCATCGCCAACGGTGAACTGCCAGACACGGTGCGATCCTTCACCTTCCCGGGCGGCACGCTGGCGAACACCCATTTCGTCGCGATTCCCTACAATGCCGCGTCGGCCGCCGGGGCGCTGGTAACGGCCAACTTCCTGATCTCGCCGGAGGCACAGGCCCGCAAACAGGATCCGAAAGTCTGGGGCGACCCGACCGTCCTTGCCATGGACAAGCTGGAACCGAACGACCGCGCCCGCTTCGAGGCACTCGATCTCGGCGTCGCGACGCTGAAGCCGGATCAGCTCGGCCCGGCAATCGACGAGCCGCACCCGTCCTGGATGGATCGCCTCGAAGGCGAGTGGAAGCGTCGCTACGGCGTCGCGAACTGATGCCCTGCTGCGGTCTCTCGGCCGGGTAGAGAGCCGTGCTCACCCGATTCGGGCCGCCGGCCGCCATCCTGCTCCTGTCGGGGCCGATCCTGGCGGGCCTGGCGGGCACGATCCTGCCGGCCGTCGGCTATCTGCCCGCCTTGGGCGGCGAGACCTTCTCGCTCGATCCGCTGCGCCAGCTCGCCGCCGCGCCCGGCATCGGCGGCTCGGCGCTGCTCAGCCTCCGGGCCGGACTCGCCTCCGCGGCACTGTCTCTTTGCGTCGTCATGCTCTTCGTCGCGGCCTGGGCCGGCACGTCGGCCTTCTCGCGGATCCAGCATCTGATCTCGCCGCTCCTGTCCGTCCCGCATGCGGCGGCTGCCTTCGGCTTCGCCTTCCTCATCGCGCCGAGCGGGCTCGTCGCACGCCTCGCCTCGCCCGAACTCACCGGCTGGCAGCGCCCGCCCGACCTTCTGATCGTCAACGATCCGATGGGGCTGTCGCTGATCGCCGGACTGGTGGTGAAGGAAATCCCCTTCCTTCTCCTGGTGACGCTCGCAGCCCTGCCGCAAGTGCCACTGGACCGCACGCGCCAGCTCGCGGCGTCGCTCGGCTACGGCCGCATCGCCGGCTTTCTCTATTGCCTGTGGCCCCTGGTCTACCGGCAGATCCGCCTTCCGGTCTTTGCCGTCATCGCCTTTGCCTCCTCGGTGGTCGACGTCGCCGTCATCCTCGGTCCCTCCACGCCGCCGACGCTCGCCGTGCGGCTGATCGGCTGGATGAACGACCCGGAGCTTTCGATGCGCTTCCTCGCCTCGGCAGGCGCCCTGCTTCAGCTCGCCGTCACCGCGGCCGCCATCCTCATCTGGCTCGCTCTGGAGAGGTTCGGCGCCGCCGTCCTGCGGGGCTTTTGCATGCAAGGCAGGCGCCTGCGCCACGATGCCGTCCTGCGCTGGCTCGCCTTGGGGATGATGCTCGCCTCCGCGCTCGCCGTCTTCGCCGGGCTCGCGGGACTCGCCCTCTGGTCGGTGGCCGGCCTGTGGCAGTTTCCGGAGACGCTGCCGAGAAGCATCTCGCTCAAGACCTGGGTCGCCACGGCACCGCGCGTGGTGGAGCCGCTCGCCACGACACTTGCCGCCGGCTTGCTCTCGACGGCGGTCGCTCTGGCGCTGACGCTGCTCTGCCTCATGCGCGAGGACGAAACCGGAGCGCGGGGCCGGCGTGCGGCGGCATTGATCTACCTGCCGCTCATCGTGCCGCAGGCTGCCTTTCTCTTCGGTCTGCACCTTCTGTTCCTGCTCGGCGGCTTCGGCGCCAGCCTCTGGGCGCTGGTCTTCGTCCATCTCGTCTTCGTCATGCCCTATGTCTTCCTGTCGCTGTCCGATCCCTGGCGCGCCTTCGACCGCCGCTTTGAGGCGATCGCCGCCGGCCTCGGCAAGTCGCGGCTGGAGACCCTCTGGCGTGTCCGGCTGCCGATGCTGGCACGCCCGGTGCTCACTGCCTGTGCGGTCGGCTTCGCCGTCTCGGTCGGGCTCTATCTGCCGACGGTCCTGATCGGCGCTGGCCGCCTTACTACCATCACCACCGAGGCAGTCGCGCTCGCCTCGGGCGGGAACCGCCGCGTGATCGGCGTCTACGCCTTCCTGCAGATGCTTTTACCGCTCGCGGGCTTTGCCGTTGCAACCCTCGTCCCGGCGCTGTTATTCCGGCGCTTCCGCGCCATGCGGGTGTGACGGAAGGGCCATGGACCATCAGGGGCTGAGACTGGACGGCGTGAGGATCGCGCTCGGCACGCGCGCGCTGATCGCCATCAGCCACGCAGTTGCGCCGGGCGAGGTGCTGACCATCATGGGACCGTCCGGGTCTGGCAAGTCCACGCTGCTGGCCTATGTCGGCGGTTTCCTGGACAAGGCCTTCACCGCCTGCGGCCGGGTGCTCGCGGACGACCTCGACCTGACCGCGCTGCCGCCGCAGGAGCGTCATGTCGGCATCCTGTTTCAGGATCCGCTGCTGTTTCCGCACATGAGCGTCGCCGGCAATCTCCTGTTCGCGATCCCGCAGTCGCTGAAGGGCCGCGCCGCGCGCGAGGCCCTCGCGGAGGAGGCGCTGGCCGGCGTCGATCTCGCCGGCATGGGCGCGCGCGATCCCGACACGCTGTCGGGCGGCCAGAAGGCCCGCGTCGCGCTCGCCCGCGTGCTCGTCTCGTCACCGCGCGCGCTGTTGCTCGACGAGCCCTTTTCCAAGCTCGACGCCGACCTGCGCCTCCAGATGCGGCAGCTGGTTTTCTCAAAGGCCCGTGACAGCGGCCTGCCGGTCATCCTCGTCACCCATGACGAGGCCGATGCCGAGGCCGCCGGCGGGCCGATCCTGCGGATCGGCGGATGACCCGGCCCACGTTGCCACCGCTTCCGGTCACGGAAGCCCTGCCGGCACTTCTGGAAGCGCTGTCGACAGGCAGATCCGCCGTGCTCGTCGCGCCTCCCGGCGCTGGCAAGACGACGCTGGTTCCGATGGCGCTCATGGAGGAGCGGTGGCGCGGCGACGGCACGATCCTCCTGCTCGAACCGCGTCGCCTCGCCGCCCGCGCGGCGGCGCGCCGCATGGCCTCGCTTCTTGGCGAAGAGGTCGGCGCAACCGTCGGCTACGCCATGCGGATGGACAACAGCACCTCGCCGAAAACGCGCATCCTGGTGGTCACCGAGGGCGTGCTCGCCCGCATGATCCTCGACGATCCCGAACTGCCGGGCATAGCCGCGATCCTGTTCGACGAGTTCCACGAGCGCTCGCTGGACGGCGATTTCGGCCTCGCGCTGGCGCTCGACGTTCAAGGTGCGCTGCGGCCGGATCTGCGCCTCCTCGTCATGTCGGCCACGCTGGATGGCGCCCGCGTCTCGCGCCTTCTGGGCGACGCGCCCGTGATCGAGAGCGCCGGCCGCGGCTTGCCGATCGAGATCCGACACGCCGAACGCGCGGCCGAAACCTCAATCGAGGACGCCATGGCGCGCGCGATCCGATCGGCGCTCGCATCCGAACCCGGCAGCGTACTCGCCTTCCTCCCGGGCCAGCGCGAGATCGAGCGGACCGCAGAGAGGCTGGAAGCCGCGGTCGCCGCCAATGTCGAGATCATCCCGCTCTACGGCGCCATGGACGGCAAGGCACAGGACGCTGCGATAAGGCCGCCCGCGCCCGGCCGCCGCAAGGTGGTGCTCGCCACCTCGATCGCCGAAACCTCGATCACCATCGACGGCGTACGGGTGGTGATCGACTCGGGTCTGTCGCGCCAGCCGCGCTACGAGCCGGCGACCGGGTTGACCCGGCTGGAGACGGTGCGCGTCTCCCGCGCCGCGGCCGACCAGCGCGCCGGCCGTGCGGGCCGGACCGAACCGGGCGTCGCGATCCGCCTCTGGCGCGCCGAGCAGACCGCCGCGCTGCCCGCCTTCTCCCCGCCGGAAATCCTCGAGGCCGATCTCTCCGGCCTGCTGCTCGACTGCGCCGCGTTCGGTGTCGCCGATCCCTCGACACTCGCCTTCCTCGACCCGCCGCCCGCGCCGGCGCTGTCGGAGGCGCGCGCGCTGCTTGCCGACCTTGGCGCCACGGGACCCGACGGGCGCCTCACGGCGGACGGAGAGGCGATGCGCCGCCTCGCCCTCCCCGTGCGCTTTGCCCACATGGTCGCCCGCGCCGCGCTGACCGGAAACGAGAACGCCGCCGCCGAACTCGCGGTGCTGATGACCGAGCGCGGGCTTGGCGGCACCAGTGCCGATCTCGAAGCCCGGCTGTCTCGCTTCCGCAACGAGCGCGGCGTTCGCGCCGACGCCGCGCGCGGGCTGGCGAGGCGTCTTGCCGCAACCGCTGCATCGCAAGCGAGGACCGACCGGAGCCGGGTCGTCATCGAACCCGAGTCGGCCGGCTCGCTGCTCATCGACGCCTGGCCCGATCGCGTCGCCAAGGCGCGCGGCGCGCCCGGCCGTTTCGTGCTCGCCAATGGCCGCGGTGCCATGGTCGAGGAGACCGATCCGCTCGCGCGGAACCCTTTCCTCGTCGTCGCCGACCTCCAGGGCAAGGCGCAGAACCCGCGGATCGTCTCGGCTGCACCGGTTACGGAAGACGAGATACGGGCGAAGCTGGCGCATCGCATCGAGGCGGTGACGCAGGTCAGGTTCGATGCAGAGCGCCGGTCGGTGCGGGCGCGCGAGACGACGCGGCTTGGCGCCATGACGCTGTCGGAGCGCGCGCTGCCGGCGCCGCGCGGCGAGGCGGCCGACCGGGCGATCCTCGAAGCCCTGCGCCAGAATGGCGTCGGCATCCTGCCCTGGGGCAAGGCCTCATCGATCCTGCGCCGCCGGCTCGCCTGGCTGCGCACCGGCCTCGGCGAGCCATGGCCGGACGTGTCGGACGATGCGCTGGCTGCCACCCTCGATGATTGGCTGGCGCCCTTCCTGCGCGGCGATGCATCACTGGCGTCCCTGCCCGAGCAGGAGCTGCTCGACGGTTTGCGCTCGCTGGTGCCCTACGATCTGCATCGCCGCATCGACGAACTGGCGCCGACTCATTTCGCTGCCCCGTCGGGCAGCCACGTGCCCATCGACTACGAGGGCGAGCAGCCGGTACTGGCGATCCGTGTGCAGGAGCTTTTCGGCCTCGCCCGGCATCCGGCGATCGCCGGCGGCACGGTGCCGCTGACACTGGAACTTCTTTCGCCCGCCCACCGGCCCGTCCAGACCACGCGCGACCTGCCGGGCTTCTGGCGCGGATCCTGGGCCGACGTCCGCTCCGACATGCGCGGGCGCTATCCGCGGCATGTCTGGCCGGAAAACCCGCTGGAGGCGCAGGCGACTGCACGCGCCAAGCCGCGCGGGACCTGACCGGCGACGTGCTCCTTCAAAGCGGTCTCGAAAGGGGCTATGGCTCGGCCATGCAGAAAGATCTCCGCATCCTCGACTACCAGGAAAGCCGACAACTCCGGCTCAACACGCTGATCCGCCTGCGCTGGCTGGCGATCGTGGGTCAGAGTGCGGCGATCGTCGTCGTCGACTACTGGTTCGATTTCGCCACTCCGGTCGGCCTCTGCTTCGCCCTCATCGCCTGCTCGGCCTGGATCAACCTCTATCTCGCCTTCCGCTATCCCGCTACCCATCGCCTCCAGCCTCCTGCGGCGCTGGCGATCCTGGTCGTCGACTCCATCCAGATGGCGGGACTGCTCTATCTGACCGGCGGTCTCACCAATCCCTTTGCGATTCTCATGGCCGTTCCTGTGGTGATCTCTGCGACCGCGCTGCCCTTGCAGTTCACCGCCGTCCTCGGGCTTCTGGTCACCGTTGCCGCGACCATCCTGGCGCTTCATCATTTTCCGCTGCCGTGGTTCGACGACGCCGGCCTGGCGATGCCCTTCCTGTACGTTGCCGGAATCTGGATGGCGGTGGTCTCCACCATGGCCTTCACGGCCGTCTATGTCTGGCGGGTGGCAGAAGAGGCGCGCCAGCTTGCCGCCGCGCTGACCGCGACGGAGCTCGTCCTTCAGCGCGAGCAGCATCTCTCCGCGCTCGACGGCCTGGCGGCAGCCGCTGCCCACGAACTGGGCACTCCGCTCGCCACCATCGCCCTCGTCGCCAAGGAGATGCAGCGCGCGATCGGCGACGATCCCAAGCTCAAGGACGATCTGGTGCTGCTCCGCTCGCAGAGCGAGCGCTGCAAGGAGATCCTGAAGCGCCTGACCAGCCTCTCCTCGCAGAGCGAGGAGCACTTCGCGCGGTTGCCGCTCACTTCGCTGATCGAGGACGTGATCGCGCCGCACCGCGATTTCGGCGTCGAGATCAGCCTCGAGCCGGGAACGGCCGCGGGACCGGAGCCGGTAGGCCAGCGAAATCCGGGCGTCATCTACGGCCTTGGCAATCTTGTCGAGAATGCAGTCGACTTCGCGCGAGACAGGGTCTCCGTCCGCTGGAGCTGGGATGCCGAGGAGGTCACCATCGGCGTGACCGACGATGGCCCCGGCTTTCCCCCCGAGGTCATGGACCGGATCGGCGAGCCCTACATGACGACGCGGGGGTCCGGCCAATCGAGCGGAGGTGGCCTTGGGCTTGGCCTCTTCATTGCCAAGACGCTGCTGGAACGGTCCGGCGCCGACGTATCGTTCCGCAATGCCGGAGCGCCGGGGCAAGGTGCACAGGTGGTCGTGACATGGCCGCGCGATGTGTTTTTGCGCCAGAGCGGGGTTCTGGAAGCGGCGGGATGACGCAGGTCGAATGGACATGCCCGACTTTTTGAATACATAAGGGTCACAATTCGCCCGAAAGAAGAAAAAAGATGGACACAGACCCGCACGACGCTCTCGGAGACGATCGCACGCTGCTGATCGTCGATGACGACAAGCCCTTCCTCACCCGCCTGGCGCGAGCCATGGAAACGCGAGGGTTCATCGTCGACACCGCCGAGAGCGTGGAGGAAGCGCTGGCCAAGGCCAGGTCCGCCGCACCGGCCTATGCGGTCGTGGACATGCGGCTGGGCGACGGCAACGGTCTCGACGTCGTGTCGGCCATCCGTGAAAAGCGCGAGGACTGCCGCGCCATCATCCTCACCGGCTACGGCAACATCGCCACTGCGGTGACTGCGGTGAAGCTCGGCGCGATCGACTACCTCGCCAAGCCGGCCGACGCCGACGACATCTACTCGGCGCTGACCCGCACCCGGGCCGACCGGATCGAACCGCCGGAAAATCCGATGTCTGCCGACCGCGTCCGCTGGGAACATATCCAGCGCGTCTACGAGATGTGCGAGCGCAACGTCTCCGAGACGGCGCGCCGCCTGAACATGCACCGCCGCACGCTGCAGCGCATCCTGGCCAAGCGCGCCCCTCGCTAGATGCCGGCGCGGAGCGCGTTCGAGCCTTGGCGCCTGCTCGCGGTCGCCCGGCACCTTGACCCGTCCGCCGCCACGGCCTAGGCGAACCGCCTGGAACGCGGCGACGGAAGGATGCGAGTCATGCGGGTTCTGTTGATCGGCTCGGGCGGCCGCGAGCACGCGCTGGCGTGGAAGCTCGCCGCGTCGCCGATGCTGACGAAGCTGTGGGCGGCTCCCGGCAATCCCGGGATTGCCCGCGAGGCGACCTGTGTGCCGATCGATGTTGCCGACCACGCCGCGGTCGTCGGCTTCTGTGTCGACAATACCGTCGACTTGGTCGTTGTCGGGCCGGAGGCGCCGCTGGTCGCGGGCCTCGCCGACGATCTGCGCGCCGCCGGCATCGCCGTCTTCGGCCCGTCGGCCCGGGCAGCGCAACTGGAAGGCTCGAAGGGCTTCACCAAGGATCTCTGCACCCGCATGTGTATCCCCACCGCCGCCTATGGGCGCTTCAACAACGCGCCGAAGGCCAAGGCCTACATCCGGCAGGTCGGAGCGCCGGTGGTCGTCAAGGCCGACGGGCTTGCTGCAGGCAAAGGCGTCACCGTCGCCATGACGCTGGACGAGGCGCTGGATGCCGTCGATGCCTGCTTCGAGGGCGCCTTCGGCGGCGCCGGTGCCGAGGTCGTCGTCGAAGCCTTTCTGGAAGGCGAGGAGGCGAGCTTCTTCTGCCTCTGCGACGGCACGGTGGCGCTGCCTTTCGGTACCGCTCAGGACCACAAGCGTGTCGGCGACGGCGATAAAGGCCCCAACACCGGCGGCATGGGCGCCTATTCGCCGGCTACGGTGATGACGCCCGCTCTCGTCGAACGCACCATGCGCGAGATCATCGAGCCAACCATGCGCGGCATGGCCGAGGCCGGCACGCCCTTCTCCGGTGTGCTTTTCGCCGGCCTGATGCTGACGAAGGACGGGCCGCAGCTGATCGAATACAATGTCCGCTTCGGCGATCCCGAGTGCCAGGTGCTGATGATGCGCCTGAAAGATGACCTGCTCGTCCTTCTCAAGGCGGCGGCAGATGGCCAGCTTGGCCACGTCTCCGTGCGCTGGCGCGACGAGGCGGCGCTGACAGTGGTCATGGCGGCGACGGGCTATCCAGCGACGCCGGAGAAGGGCAGCGTCATCTCGGGTCTCGCCGCTGCCGTCGCCGATGGCGTCGAGATATTCCAGGCCGGAACGGCCGAGGAGAAGGGTCGCCTCGTCGCGAACGGCGGCCGCGTCCTCAACGTAACGGCCACCGGAAACACCGTCGCCGAAGCGCAGGCTCGGGCCTATGCCGCCGTCGATCGCATCGACTGGCCGGAGGGCTTCTGCCGCCGCGACATCGGCTGGCGCGAGATCGAGCGCGAGAGAGCCGGCTGAGCCGTCACGGCCATTCGGTCGGCTTCACCGGCCGCGTACCTTCTGCCATCCGCCGTTTCGTATGCGCCAGCGAACATTCCGGCGTGCACAGCGCGCCTCGGTCGCAGTAGTAGGCAGGCCCGTTCTCCACTCGCCCGTAGTGGAAGCGGAAGAGCGGATCGGACGATGAACGGCCACATTCGATGCAGCGATAGGTGGTGGGTGGCGCGAGCATGTCGTGATCTGTCCTGTCGTTGAGCGGGGCGGCCGCCGCCGATCCGGCCGTTTTCAGCCGTAAAGCCCCTTGTAGTTGTCACGCAGGACGTTCTTCTGGACCTTGCCCATCGTGTTGCGCGGCAATTCGTCGACAAAGATCACCCGCTTGGGCTGCTTGAAACGGGCGAGCCGGTCTTGCAATCCTGCCATGACGGCCGCCTCGTCGATGGTTGCACCCCGTTCGCCCACCACCACGGCGGTCACGCCTTCACCGAAGTCGGGATGGGCGATGCCGATCACCGCGCTCTCCACGACGCCCGGCAACTGGTCGATTTCGGTCTCGACCTCCTTCGGATAAATGTTGAACCCGCCCGAAATGACGAGGTCCTTGCCGCGCCCGACGATCTGCACGT
This sequence comes from Aquibium sp. ELW1220, assembly GCF_030398385.1. Classification (GTDB taxonomy): domain Bacteria; phylum Pseudomonadota; class Alphaproteobacteria; order Rhizobiales; family Rhizobiaceae; genus Aquibium. The sequence continues at coordinate 90,165 of NZ_JAOAOQ010000005.1, forward strand.
AGCCGCTCTCGTCGATCAGTCCGAGGTCGCCCGTGATGAAGAAGCCGTCTGGCCTGAACTCCGACGCGGTCTTCTCCGGCATCCGCCAGTAGCCGGAGAACACGTTCGGCCCGCGCACCTCGATCATGCCGGTTTCGCCCGCGGGCAGCGGCGCGCCGCTCTCCGGGTCGACGATGCGGACATCGACGCCGGGAAGGGCCGGCCCCACCGTGCCGGCGATCCGGTCGCCGTCATAGGGGTTCGACGTGTTCATGTTGGTCTCGGTCATGCCGTAGCGTTCGAGAATCGCGTGCCCCGTCCGCTCGCGGAACTGGCGGTGCGTCTCTGCCAGCAGCGGCGCCGAGCCGGATGTGAACAGCCGCATGCCGGCCGCCGCCTCGCGCGTCAGTCCGGGGTGCTGCAGGAGCCGGGTGTAGAAAGTCGGCACGCCCATCATCGTCGTGCAGGCGGGCATCAGGCGAAGGATCGCCTCGGGGTCGAACTTCGACAGGAACACCATCGATCCGCCCGAGAGCAGCACCACGTTCGACGCGACGAAAAGGCCATGCGTGTGGAAGATCGGCAGCGCGTGGATCAGCCGGTCGGTGGCCGTGAACCGCCAGAAATCCACCAGCGTCAGCGCATTGGAGAGCAGGTTGTCGTGCGTCAGCATGGCGCCCTTCGAGCGCCCGGTTGTGCCGGACGTATAGAGGATGGCCGCGAGGTCATCCGCGCCGCGCGTCACGTCGTCGAAATCCGGTGAAAGCGCCGCAAGCCCGTCCATCAGACTTCCGCCGCCCGTCTCGTCCAGAGTCTCGACCTGCGCCCCATGCCGTTCGGCGACGGACCGGGCCGCCTCGGCGCGAGACGGCGGCACCACCAGAAGCCGCGGCTCGGCGTCACCGACGAAGTAGTCGAGTTCGGCCAGCGTGTAGGCGGTGTTGAGCGGCAGGTAGACGGCGCCCGCGCGCAGGCAGCCGAGGTAGAGCATCAGCGCTTCCGCGCTCTTCTCCACCTGGACGGCCACACGGTCGCCCGGCACCACGCCGCGATCGACCAGACGCCGCGCAAGACGGCCCGAGAGCTCCAGCATCTCGGCATAGGTCCAGCGCCGGCCGACGAGCGTCTCGATGAAGCAGCGTTCGCCCGCGCCTGCGGCCGCGCGGATCGCGTCGAACATGTGGTTGGGCATCGTCCCTCCTGCGTCGTCGCCGGGTTCGCGACGCCGGCCTGTCACTCGTCCTATAGCACGAGGCGGGCCGGCTCTTAGAAGTCCGGAATCGCCATTGGGTTCGGCTTTCTCGTCCTGAATGCCGGCTGAACGCGCGGTTCAGTCTCGGTTCCGGTCCGTCTTCCTACAACAGGAACCGTCAGCACGCGGCCCCCCAGCCGCCGGATCCAAGAGAGGAAGCCCCCCATGTTCCGCAAGATCGTCGCCACCGCCATCGTCGCCGCATCGTTCGGTATCGTCTCCGCCCCGGCCATGGCCAACCAGGTCAAGATCCAGCAGTGGGGGCTCGGCCACACCGCGGGGGGCGCGCAGACCGGCAAGTCCAACCGGATCGGTGTCTACCAGACGGGCAGATGGAACCAGGCCGTCGCCAACCAGACGGGCCGCCGCAACCAGGCCGCCATCGGCCAGGAAGGTTCGAACAATTTTGCCGACACCTGGCAGCATGGCCGCGACAATGCCGCCGGCATCGGCCAGTTCGGCTCCAACCACACCGCGATCCTGTCGCAGGACGGCAACCGCAACATCGCTGCCGGTGTCCAAGTCGGCAACGGCTGCGACGCCAACGTCACGCAGGCCGGCCGCGGCAACGTCGCTGCCTTCGTACAGACCTGCAACTGACCGGGCTGGACCTCCAACTCCGCAGGCCGGGGAAACCCACAGCCCCCGGCCCCGCCCGTGTTTCGAGGAGAATGTCCATGTCCCGTGTCAGCACGCCCTTCGTCTTCGCCGCTGCGACGCTCCTGATCGGTGCTGCGGCGGCAGTGGCTACGGCCGGCCCGTCGCCGGACCCGAATCGTTGCGAGATCTCGGCGGAAAAGCATGGCGCCGGCGTCAGCATCATCGGCCTCTATTTTGCCGCCAAGGCGCTCGACGGCGAGTACACGTTCCGTGTCCGCGGCTCCGGCCGGTCCGGCAGCACCGAGATCTCGCAAGGCGGCGATTTCTCCGTTGATCCTAGGCAGCCGGCGGAGGTCGGCCGAGTGGTGATGGGCGGTGCCGGCGCCACCTACGACGCCACCCTCGTCCTCAGGGTGGCTGGCAAGACCTGGCGCTGCGAGCGGCGCATCGGCGCCACCTGACGCCCCCTGCGCCGATTGCGGAGAGATCTCGTCCGCAGGCATCTGCGGACGAGGTTCGCCGGCCTGACGTTCCAACCGCCAACCTGGGAGAAAAAACCATGACCAAGACAGTGAAAGCCCTGATGGCCTGCCTCGTCTTCCTGTCCATCGGCAGCGCCGGCATGACCACGTCGGCCTCGGCAGGTGGCACAGTCTCGATTTCCGTCGCACCGGCCAATGCCAAGCAGAAAAAGGCCATGCGTGCTGGCCTCGGCATCTATTCCCTCTACAACGGCATCAGGAACGGCGGCATCATGCAGAAGGGCGTCGACAACAGCGCGGGCCTGGCGCAGAACGGCTCCGGCAACCTCGGCGTCGTTCATCAGGAGGGCAGAGGCCACGAAGGCAGCCTCGTGCAGAACGGCAACGGCAACAGCTACGGCCTCTTCCAGTTCGGCCGCAACACCAGTGGCCACGTCACTCAGAACGGCAATGGTGGTACCGGCGCGATCTTCCAGTTCGGCTGGTGAGTGCGGCCGAGGCCCTGCTGACCGGAACGGTTTTCCAACAGCGAAGCCTGAAGCGCGCTTCCGTTCCGCGCCGCGGCGAAATGCGCCCATGCCTGTCTCGAAAGTTGTATAAAAGAGGCTATGATGTCTCCCTGACGCAAGCGGCCGCGCGACCGGCCGGAAAAGTACAGGGAGACGCAGCATGAGCCTTCGCATCAACGACGTCGCGCCGGATTTCACGGCCGAGACCACGCAGGGCGCTATCCGCTTCCACGACTGGATTGGTGACGGCTGGGCCGTCATGTTTTCGCACCCGAAGGACTTCACGCCGGTCTGCACCACGGAACTCGGCACGATGGCGGGCTATGCGCCGGAGTTCGCGAAACGCAACGTCAGGATCATCGGCATCTCGGTCGATCCCGTCGAAAGCCACCACAAGTGGAAGGAAGACATCAGGATCGCCACGGGTCACGCCGTCGACTACCCGCTGATCGCAGACAAGAACCTTGAGGTGGCCAAGCTCTACGACATGCTGCCGGCCTCGGCTGGCGACAGTTCGGAAGGCCGCACGCCCGCCGACAACCAGACCGTCCGCTCCGTCTTCGTCATCGGACCCGACAAGAAGATCAAGCTGACGCTGAGCTACCCGATGACCACCGGCCGCAACTTCGCGGAAATCCTGCGCGCCATCGACTCCATCCAGCTGACCGCGAAGCACCAGGTCGCCACGCCGGCGGACTGGAAGCTGGGCGACGACGTCATCATCACCGCCGCCGTCTCGAACGAGGATGCGGTGAAGCGGTTTGGCTCCTTCGACACCATCCTGCCCTACCTGCGCAAGACCAGGCAGCCCGGCGCCTGACCGCGACGATCCTTGCGGGTGAACGGTGGGCTTCTCTGCCGAGTCTCAACCCGGCGCCGGCCGCGTCAGCAGCAGGACTGGCGTGCCGGCATGGACCGTCTCTATCGGCGCTCCATAGCCGAGGGCCTGCGCGATGCGCAGCGAGGCGTGGTTTTCCGGCTCGATGATGCAGACGCTGCGGTCCGCGGCGAGATGGCGGTCGCCCCAGGCGTGGATCGCCTTCACCGCTTCGCTGGCTAGGCCCCGGCCGTGAAAGGCGGGTGCCAGCACCCAGCCGGCTTCCGGCACACCGTCGAAGGCCGGCACGATGTCGCGGCGGAGGTCGTGGAAGCCGGCTTCGCCGGCCGGAACGCCGCTAGCCTTGTCCTCCAGCATCCAGAAGCCGAAGCCCTGCACCTGCCAGTGACCGATCTGACGCAGGATTCGGCTCCAGCATTCGGAGCGTCCGAACGGACGGCCGCCGATGAAGCGGACTGTAGCGGGATCGGCCCACAGCCGCGCATAGGCGTCATGATCCTCCGGCCGGTGCGGTCGCAGGAAGAGGCGCTCGGTCTCGATGACCGGCGCGGCCGGGAAAGCGTTGCTGAACATGACGGTTTCTTCGTGCAAGCGGGCTCAGCCGGCCGTCAGCCGTGCCGCGACAAGCGAAGCCAGCCGCTCGGCCACCTCGGCCTTCGACATTTCCGGCCAATCCTCGACACCATCGCGCGACACGATTCCCACCCGGTTGCGGTCGCCGCCCATCACGCCCGCCGGGCCGATGCCCGACCCGTGCGAGACGTCGTTGGCCACGATCAGGTCGGCACCCTTCCTGTCCAGCTTGGCGCGCGCATTGTCGGCGAGATTTTGAGTCTCCGCCGCGAAGCCGATGACGAGCGAAGGCCGGTGCCGCGAGTGGCCGATCGTGGCCAGGATGTCGGGGTTCTCGACCATTTGAAGCGCGGGAGGACCCACGCCCGCCACCTTCTTGATCTTCTCGCCGGCCTCGCCTTCGGTGCGCCAGTCAGCCACCGCCGCCACGAAAATCCCGGCATCGGCAGGCAACTCCGCCTCCACCGCGGCCAGCATCTGCCGCGCGGTCTCCACCCGCACCGTCCGGACGCCGTGCGGATCGGCAATCGTCACCGGCCCCGACACGAGCGTCACCTCGGCGCCCAGCGCCGCGAGCGCCGCGGCGATCGCGTGGCCCTGCTTGCCCGATGAGCGGTTGGCGATGTAGCGCACGGGGTCGATCGGCTCGTGCGTGGGACCGGACGTGACGACGATGCGGCGACCGGCGAGAGGCTTCGGCGAAGCGTCGAGAAGGCGCTCCACTGCAGCGACGATCTCCAGCGGTTCGGCCATGCGCCCTTCGCCCGCCTCGCCAGTCTCGGCCATCTCGCCCCGACCGGGCCCGACGAAGGCTATGCCGTCGGCGACGAGAATCGCCCGATTGCGGATTGTGGCGGGATGGTTCCACATGCGCGGGTTCATCGCCGGTGCGATCAGCACGGGCTTGTCAGTCGCTATGTGCACCGTCGAGGCGAGGTCGCTGGCATGGCCATGGGCCATCTTCGCCATCAGGTCGGCGGTGGCCGGCGCCACCACGATCAGGTCGGCCTCGCGCGACAGGCGGATGTGGCCGACGTCGTGTTCGTCCTGCCGGTCGAAGAGTTCGGTGAAGACGTGGTCGGCGGAGAGCGCGCCGACGGCCAGCGGCGTGACGAATTCCTGCGCCGCAGCCGTCATCACGCAGCGCACCTTCGCGCCGCGCTCGCGCAGCCGGCGGATCAGGTCGAGGCACTTGTAGGCGGCAATGCCGCCGCCGATGATCAGCAGGATGCGTTTGTCGGAAAGGGTCATGCGCGCGGTCATCCCGGCGTCAGTGCCGGTTCGATGTCGGTATGGATGAAATCGTCGCCCTTGAAAAGCAGGGGCAGGTTCCGTGTCCTGGCCAGCGCGTAGGCGAAACAGTCGCCGAAGTTGAGTTTGGCGGGGTGCTTGCTGCCACGGCCAAACCGGCGGGCAGCCAGTATTCCGGCTTCGATTTCGGCTTCGCCGATCGCGACGATCTCCAGTTGGGCGCGCTTGACGAGTTGCATCAGCCGAGAATGCTCTTCCTCCCTGTGGACAGTGACGAGCCCGGCTTCGAGCATCGTGCCGGCACTGATAAATCTCCTGTCGGCTTTGCCCAGAGCTTCAGCGAGCTTTGCGGAGTCTTTCTCTTCTCGAAGGATCGCGATCAGCGCGGAGGTGTCGACGACGATCATTGCTCGTCCAGGTAATCGTAGAGCGCGTCGGATTCGGCTTTGTGATCAATCGGCTCCTTCGGCTTGCGGCCGAGCGCGAGTATTTCCTCGATCGACGCCTTCAGATGCCATTTAGGCTTGCCGGCGTCCTCGGGCCTGTCCGGCACCTGGCGGGGGAGCGGGCGCTTCAAACGGTCGCGTGCTTCCTGCTCCATGGAGACACCTCGCTCGGCCGCGCTGAGCCGCAGGTCGCGGATGACCTCGTCATCGAGTTTCCTTACCGTTACCGTGGCCATCCGACGTCTCCTGTCTATGCAAGAGATGGCTCGAAACCGCTCGGATTGCAATGACAGCATTGCTGTCGTTGCAATCAACTCAGCTCCATCGCGATCCACACCAGCGCCAATGCGATGATCCAGAGGGCCACGCGGCCAGACCGGCTGTAGCGCGCCTCTGCCTTTCCGATTGCCTTGGCGGTCTCGGCGTCGAAGCGCAGCCCGTGCTCGGCCATGGCGTCGATCTCGCGCGACAGGCGTTCGGTGCGCGCGGCGAGTTCGGGCGCCTGACGGGCGAGCGAGACCAGCGCATTCACGCCGTCCTTCGCGTCCGTCAGAATGCCGCGCGGCCCGAGATTGGCGGCGATCCAGGAGCCGACGACCGGCTCGGCCGCCTTCCACATGTTGAAATGCGGATCGAGAGCCCGCGCCACGCCTTCGACCACCACCATGGTCTTCTGCAGGAGCACCAGCTCCGGCCTTGCCGCCATGTCGAAGAGTTCGGTCACCTCGAACAGCAGCGTCAGCAGCTTGGCCATCGAGATCGTCTCGGCCGGCTGGCCGTGGATCGGTTCGCCGATCGCGCGGATGGCCTGCGCGAAGGCCGCCACGTCGTGCTTCGCCGGGACGTAGCCAGCTTCGAAATGCACCTCGGCGACGCGGCGATAGTCGCGCGTGATGAAGCCGTAGAGAATCTCGGCGAGAAACCGCCGCTCCTTCTTGCCGAGCCGGCCCGTGATGCCGAAGTCGACGGCCACGATCGTCCCGTTCGCTTCCACGAACAGGTTGCCGGGATGCATGTCGCCATGGAAGAAGCCGTCGCGCAGCGTGTGGCGCAGGAAGTTCTGGATCAGGTTTGCGGCCAGCGCCGGCAGGTCGTGCCCGGCCTCGCGCAGGCCGGGGATGTTCGACATCTTCACGCCGTCGATCCACTCCAGCGTCAGGACGTCGCGGCCGGTGCGCTCCCAGTCGACGGAAGGTACCCGAAAACCGGGGTCGTCGCGCGTGTTCTCGCCGATCTCCGACAGTGCTGCCGCCTCCAGCCGCAGGTCCATCTCGATCTTGGTCGTCTGCGCCAGCGTCTCCGTCACCTGCACGGGGCGCAGCCGGCGCGTCGACGGGATGAAGCGCTCCTGCAGGTGCGCGGCCGCGAAGTAGCTGTCGAGATCGTTGAGGAAGCGTCGCCGCACCCCAGGTCGGATTACCTTCACCGCCACGGGCTTGCCGGATCCTGGCAACGTCGCGGGGTGCACCTGCGCGATCGAGGCCGCCGCCACGGGTTCGCCCAGGCTCTCGTAGAGGTCATCGAGCGGCCGCCCGAGCGAGCCGACGATCGCCGCCACCGCCTCCGACCGGGGAAACGTCTCCATCCGGTCCTGCAGGTTGGCGAGATCGAGCGCCACCTCCGTGCCGACCACGTCGGGGCGCGTCGCCAGGAACTGGCCGAGCTTGACGTAGGAGGGGCCGAGCCGGGTCGCTGCCTTGGCGAAGCGCTCCGAGCGGTCGCGCCCGGCCGCTCGGCGGCGTGCCAGCGCCGTGCCGACGCGCCAGCCGAGCTTCGGCAGGCCCGAGAGCTGGTCGCCGGGCAGGGCGGCCACGACGCCTTCGCGAACCATGATCCAGCCGGCCCTGACGAGCCGGAAGTAGGCGGCCGGAGTGCTCATCGGCGTTGCGCCCTCACAGCTTCCAGCCGGAATGCAGTGCTGCGATCCCGCCGGTGAAGTTGCGGAACGTCACCCGCTCGAAGCCGGCGCGCTCGATCATGGCCGCGAAGTCGGCCTGCCTTGGGAACTTGGCGATCGATTCCACCAGATAGCGATAGGGTTCGCCGTCACCGGCCACCATCTTGCCGATGGCCGGTATGGCATTGAACGACCAGGCCTCGTAGGCACGATCGAGCAGCGGCATCTCTACCTCGGAGAATTCCAGGCACAGGAAGCGCCCACCGGGTTTCAACACGCGATACGCCTCGGCCAGCGCGACGTCGATTCGCGGCACGTTGCGGATGCCGAAGGCGATGGTGTAGGCGTCGAAGCGCTCTTCCTCGAAGGGCAGCGCCTCGGCATTGGCCTCAACGAAGTCGAGATTGTCGATGAGCCCGCGCTTCTCCGCCCGTTCCTGTCCCACCTGAAGCATCGAGCCATTGATGTCGAGCACGGTGACGTGGGCGGCGCGCCCGGACGCTTCGACGATCCGGAAGGCGATGTCGCCGGTGCCGCCGGCCACGTCGAGCGAGGTCCAGCCGGCCCGCTTCCGTGGGTTCAGCGCGGCTACCATCGCATCCTTCCACACCCGGTGCATGCCGGCCGACATGATGTCGTTCATCAGGTCGTAGCGTTTGGCCACCTTGTGAAACACCTCGTCCACCAGCGGCTGTTTCGTGCCGGCGTCCACCGTGCGGAAGCCGAAAGACTGTTCCATGCCGCCTTGGGCGGTCGTTCTGTGCTCGGGCATTTCTCGATCCAATTGCGCGGCCGGACCATAGCCGATGGCGCGGACGGGCGCTATTCTTCAGGAACGTGGTGAACCGCCGCGCCGGGACGAGCGATTCGGGGATAGACATATGGTCCTGAAGGCCGAAATCCACTGCCACATCGAGGGCGCCGCCTCGCCCGACCTCGTGATCAGCCAGGCGGCAAAGTATGGCGCAGACGTCTCGGGTTTCATCCGCGACGGCCAGTTCGTCTGGAACGACTTCACCAGCTTTCTCGCTGCCTATGACGGGGCTGCCTCGCTGTTCCGCACCGAGCGCGACTATGCCCTGCTTGCCGAGACCTACCTCTCCAGCCTCGCCCGCGACGGCTGCGTCTATTCGGAGTTCTTCACCTCGCCCGACCATGCCGAGCGTTCGGGCCTTTCCCCCGCCGCCTATACAGCGGGCCTCGCCGAGGGCATGCGCCGGGCCAAGGCCAAGACCGGCATCGAGAGCCGCATGATCGTCACAGGGGTGCGTCACTTCGGCGTCGAATCCGTCGAGGCGGCGGCCCGCTTCGCGGCGCGATGCGGCGAGCCGCTGGTCACCGGCTTCGGTATGGCGGGCGAGGAGCGTTTCGGTGACCCGGAGGACTATGTCCGCGCCTTCGAGATCGCCCGCGAGGCGGGGTTGGGCATCACCGTCCATGCCGGCGAACTCGCCGGGTGGGAAAGCGTCCAGTCCGCGCTCGACCATTTCAGGCCCTCGCGCATCGGCCATGGCGTGCACGCCATCGAGAACTCCGACCTCGTCGCCCGCATCGCGGCCGAAGGGGTCGTGCTGGAATGTTGTCCCTGTTCCAATGTGGCGCTGAAGGTGTTTCCGAGCTTCGCCGAGCACCCCTTCCCGAAGCTCCGCGCCGCCGGCTGCAAGGTCACGCTCAACTCGGACGATCCCCCCTATTTCTGGACAACGCTGAAACGCGAATACGACGAGGCACGCGCCCATTTCGGCCTCGACGACAAGGCTCTGGCGGCGGTCACCCGCACCGCGGTCGAAGCCGCCTTCGTCGACAGGAAGACGAAGACGGCTCTGCTGGCGAGGCTGGACGGCGCCCGCCGCTGAGGAGCGGACGTCTCAGGCAGGCTCTGCACGCCGCAGATGGTGCGGATCGGGCGACGGATGCCAAACGGAACAATCCTTCGCCCGCTGGATTACCGGCCAGACGCGCTTCGCGCTCGCCGAACCCAGCCCCCGCGCAAGGAACGCCCGCATGAGAACCGACCTGACGGTCAACGGTCAGTCCCGAACCATCGAGGCCGACCCGCGCACCACCCTCCTCGACGCCCTCCGCCACCATTTGAAGCTCACAGGCACCAAGAAGGGCTGCGACCATGGCCAGTGCGGCGCCTGCACGGTGATCGCCGGCGGGAGGCGGATCAATTCCTGCCTGTCGCTGGCCTGCATGCATGACGGCGACGAGGTGGTCACGATCGAGGGACTCGGCACGCCGGAGACGCTGTCGGCGCTGCAGGAGGCCTTCGTGCGCCATGACGGTTTCCAGTGTGGGTTCTGCACCCCGGGGCAGATCTGCTCGGCGACCGCGATGCTCGAGGAACTTCAGGCCGGCTGGCCGAGCCACGTCACGGCCGACGTCGCCAGTGCGCCAGCGCTCACGGTCGAGGAAGTGTCGGAGCGCATGAGCGGCAATCTGTGCCGCTGCTCGGCCTATCCCAACATCGTCGACGCGATCATGGAGATCGCGGGCAGGGGGCGCGCATGAGACCCTTCGAATTCACCCGCGCCGAGAGCGCCGCCGACGCCATGCGCCTCGCGGGCGACGGCGCGACCATCATCGCCGGCGGCACCAACCTGCTCGACCTCATGAAGCTGGAGGTGATGGCACCGCAGGCATTGGTCGACATCAACCGGCTCGACCTCGGCGACATCGACGAGGCCGAGGGCGGAGGCTTGCGCATCGGCGCGCTGGTGCGCAACAGCGACCTCGCCGCCGACCGCCGCGTGCGCGACGCCTATCCGATGCTCGCCGAGGCGCTGCTCGCCGGCGCCAGCGGCCAGCTGCGCAACAAGGCCACCACCGGCGGCAACCTGCTGCAGCGCACGCGCTGCTATTACTACTACGACACCGCAATGCCCTGCAACAAGCGCGAGCCCGGCAGCGGCTGCCAGGCGATCGGCGGCATCACCCGGCTGCACGCGTTGTTCGGCGCGAGCGAGCATTGCATCGCCACCCATCCGAGCGACATGGCGGTGGCGTTGCGCGCGCTCGACGCCCGCGTCGAGATCCAGTCGCAGGACGGCGTGACCCGGATGCTGCCTCTGGGTGATTTCTACCGGCTGCCGGGCGATACGCCGCACATCGAGACCGTTCTCGTGCCGGGCGATCTGATCACCGCAGTGCTGCTGCCGGCTCCTGCCGGCGCCCGGCAGACATACCGCAAAGTGCGCGACCGGGCCTCCTATGCATTTGCGCTGGTGTCGGTCGCAGGTGTCCTCGACGTCGAGGACGGGCGGATCGTTCGCCCGGCGCTTGCCTTCGGCGGCGTTGGCCACATGCCCTGGCGCAATCCGGAGGTGGAGGCGCTGCTGGAGGGCGAGGCGCCCTCGGTCGATCTTTTCGCCGAAGCCGCCGCCCGCCTGGTCGCGGAGGCCGAACCGCAGGGCGGCAACGCCTTCAAGATCCCGCTGCTGCGGCGCACGCTGCAGGCGGTGCTGCGCGAACTGACGGAGGCCTGAGCCATGACCGTGCACATCAGGATGGACGACAGGGTCGAGGCCGACCGCCTGGAGGACATGGCGCAGGGCGTCGTCGGCAAGCCGCTCGACCGGCCGGACGGCGCACGCAAGGCCTCCGGGACCGCAGCCTACGCGATGGATTCGCTGCCCGATGGCGCCTGCTTCGGCGTGCTGGCGAGGGCGACCATCGCGGCGGGGCGGCTGGAGGGGGTTGATGCCGCCGCTGTGGAGGCGCTGCCCGGCGTCCGCGCCGTCATCGTCGATGAGCGCATGCTGCGCAATCCCGCCCAGGGCATGGCCGGCAAGGCGCCGGTGCAGGACCCGCACGAGATCGCCTATTTCGGCCAGCCGGTGGCGCTGGTGGTGGCTGAGAGCTTCGAACAGGCGCGGCATGGCGCCATTGCATTGGTGCTTCGCCTCGAAGCGCGCGCCGGCGCCGTCGTCGGCCCCGACGATGCCGGCGTCGAGATCGAGACGCCGGAGAAGAAGCAGCAGTCGTCGGGCGACCTCGATGCCGCCATGCGCGAGGCCGTCTTCGGCGTCGACCAGACCTACACGACGCCGGTCCATGCCAGCGCGGCGATGGAGCCGCACGCCTCGATCGCGCAGTGGGACGAGGACCGCCTGACGCTGCGCGGCAGCTACCAGATGCTGCGCTTTAACCGCGCAGAACTGGCCGACGCGCTCGGCATCGACGAGAAGAACGTGCGCATCCTCGCGCCCTTCGTCGGCGGCGGCTTCGGCTCCAAGCTCGGCATAGCGCCCGAGGCGGTGGCGGCGGCGATCGCCGCGCAGCGGCTCGGCGTGCCGGTGGCGGTACCGATGTCGCGCCAGCAGGTCTTCGAGGGCGTGATGCGCCGGTCGGAGACGACGCAGCGCATCCGGCTCGCCGCCGGCGCCGACGGGCGCCTGACCGGCATCGGTCACGAGGCTCTGGTGTCCAATCTGCCGGGCGAAAAATTCTCCGAGCCGGTGACCCAGGCGACGCCGTTCCTCTATCGCGGCGAGAACCGGGTCATCGGCCACCGCATCGCGCGGGTGAACCGCACCTGCGCCGGCTCGGTCCGCGCGCCGGGCGAGGCGGTCGGCGTGACGATGCTCGAGATCGCGATGGACGAACTCGCCGCAGCCGCCGGCATCGACCCGGTCGAGCTGCGGCTGCGCAACATCCCCGACGAAGACCCGACGCAGCAGATCCCGTTCTCTTCGCACAAGCTGGCCGAGGCGCTGCGCTCCGGCGCCGACCGCTTCGGCTGGGACCGGCGACGGACCGAGCCGGGCCAGGTGCGCGACGGCGAGTGGCTGGTCGGCATGGGCATGGCCTCGGCCGTGCGCGTCAACATGCTGGTCGAGGCCAAGGCGCGGGTGTCGCTGTCGTCCGACGGCCACGCGCTGGTCGAGACCGACATGACCGACATCGGCACCGGCACCTATGCCATCCTGACCCAGATCGCCGCCGAGATGCTCGGCCTGCCGATGGACCGCGTCGAGACGCGCCTCGGCGACACCGACCTGCCGCCGGGCTCCGGCTCGGGCGGCTCGTTCGGCGCGGCCTCGAACGGCACCGCGGTGTTCATGGCCTGCGAGGAAATCCGGCGCATGATCTGCGAGCGGTTCGGCTGCGAGGCGCACGATCTGACGCTGAAGGACGGCCGAGCCATAGCCGGCAACCGCAGTGTCCCGCTGGCCGAAATACTCGGCGGCGAGGACCTGGTCGCGGAGGGGCACGCAGAGCCCGGCGACGCCGAGGACAAGGTGCGCCAGGCGACCTATGGCAGCTATTTCGCGGAGGTCGGCGTCAACGCCGTGACCGGCGAGACGCGGGTGCGTCGCATGCTGGGCGTCTTCGCGGCGGGCCGCATCCTCAATGCCAAGACGGCGCGGTCGCAGTGTCTCGGCGGCATGACCTTCGGCATCGGCATGGCGCTGACCGAGGAGATCTTCCACGACCCGCGCGACGGCCACATCGTCAATCGGGACTTCGCCGAGTACCACCTGCCGGTGAATGCCGACGTTCCGCAGATCGACGTGGTGCTGCTCGAGGAGCGTGACGCCTGGGCCAACCCGCTGCAGGCCAAGGGCATCGGCGAGCTCGGTATCTGCGGCGCGGCGGCGGCGGTGGTGAACGCCATCCACAACGCCACCGGCGTGCGCGTGCGCGACCTGCCAGCGACGCTCGACAAGGTGCTGGAGGGGCTGGAGCGGCAAGGCGGCTGAAAGGCGGCTGGCGCCTGCATGAACTTTAGCCGGGACGAGGCCACGGTCCGCGTTCCCCCGCCGCTGCCGATGCGCTAAGGGACGAGTTCAGAAAGAAGCGCGCGCAGTCCGAGGAGCCACCCGCATGAAAGGCGTCACCGTCGTCACCCATCCGCTTGTCCAGCACAAGCTCACCATCATGCGCAAGAAGGAGACCTCGACAGCCAGCTTCCGACGCCTGCTGCGCGAGATCTCGCTGCTGCTCGGCTACGAGGTGACGCGCGAGCTTGAACTGACCACCACCACCATCGAGACACCGCTACAGACGATGGAAGCGCCGACGCTGGAGGGCAAGAAGCTGGTCTTCGCCTCGGTGCTGCGCGCCGGCAACGGCCTGCTCGAGGGCCTGCTGGATCTGGTCCCCGCCGCCCGTGTCGCCCATGTCGGCCTCTACCGCGATCACGAGACGCTGGAAGCCGTCGAGTATTTCTTCAAGGCACCGAGCGACCTCGGTGACCGGCTGGTTATTGTCGTCGATCCGATGCTTGCGACCGCCAACTCGGCCATCGCGGCCATCGACAAGTTGAAGGAGCGCGGCGCAACCAACATGCGCTTCCTGTGCCTGCTGGCGGCGCCCGAGGGGCTCGCGCGCTTCACCACCGCGCATCCCGACGTGCAGGTCTTCACCGCCTCGATCGACGAGAAGCTCAACGAGAAGGGTTACATCGTGCCGGGTCTGGGCGATGCCGGCGACCGCATGTACGGCACCAAGTAGCACATGCCGTATACGCACCGTTAACCACTCGGCAAGGCAGGCTGCGGCGTGGTCGCGGCCTTTAAATCGCCCGCAACCGGAAACTCCTACCATTCGTGTCGGAGGTTCTCGGATGAAGAAACAGTTGCTCGCCCTGGCCGTGGTCGTCGGCTCTGCGGCTTCCGTGCCGCTCGTGTATCAGTCCGACCCGGAGCGTTTCCACGACATGGCTTCGTGGGCGCTGCGGCCCGCGGAGCCCGAACCCGTGCCGGTCGTCATGCTGGCACCCGAGCGCGAGGCAGGCAAGGCACGGCAGCTGACGGGGCGCCGCGTCGAGATTCCAACGGGACCGCACGGTCATTTTGCAGCGGAGTTTCGGGTCAACGGTGCGCGGGTCGACGCCATGATCGACACGGGCGCCACGCTGGTCGCCATCAATCGCAGCACGGCCGCGCGCATCGGCCTGAAACTGACGGCGAAGGACTTCAAGTACAAGGTGGATACGGCCAACGGACCGGCACTTGCCGCCGCAGGAACCATCGACAGCCTTCAGATCGGCCGCATCGTCGTTGATGACATTCAGGCTGTGGTGCTTGAGGACAAGTCGCTGAAGCAGACGCTTATCGGCATGAGTTTTCTCAATCGCCTGTCCACCTTCCGCGTCGAGCGTGGCAAGCTGTTGCTTGAGCAGTAGCGGCGCATCTCGTCTGCGCCGCGCGCTGCGGCGCCGGGATGGCGCTCTGCAGGGAGGAACGGTCGTGAAGGACAAGGTCAAGTTCGTTGCCAGGCGTCGGGCGCCGATCGGCGCGCCGCCGGGAACTTTGATCCACGACGAACGAGCTTCGCCCACCGCCATCCGCATGATCGTGGTCGAGGATGACCACGTCGAGAGTGTCGAGGGCGCCACCATCGCACAGGTCCGCGCCGCCCTTGGGTCGCGCAAGCGCGTCTGGGTCGATGTCACCGGTCTGGCCGACCTCGACCTGCTGGGTGCCATCGGCGAACTCTTCTCGCTCGATCCGCTGGCGCTGGAAGACATTGCCAACACCAACCAGCGTCCAAAAGTCGATACTTACGAGAACCATGCGCTGATCGTGGTGCATATGTTCGACGGGGTGAATGTCCGCTCGAAAGAGCAGTTCTCGATCCTGTTCGACGAGCGGCACGTGGTGACATTCCAGGAGCGCCCGGGAGATTGCCTCGAGCCGGTGCGCAAGCGCTTGCAGGGCGCCAACGGCCGCATCCGCAAGCGGGGCGCGCCCTATCTCGTTTACGCGCTGCTCGACACGATCCTCGACGCCTATTTCCCGGTGCTGGAGAAGATCGGAGAGGAACTGGAGGAACTCGAGGATCGGATCACACAGGATCCGCAGCCGTCCGACGTCGGCCGGCTACACGAACTGAAGCGCGAACTCCTCGTGGTCAAACGCGCACTCTGGCCGTCGCGCGAGATGCTGTCGGCAATGGCGCGCGAGGAACTCGGACTGATCCCCGCCGACGTCCAGCACTATCTGCGAGACACCTACGACCATGCCATCCAGCTGATCGATCTCGTCGAGACCTATCGCGAACTCGCCATGGGCCTGCTCGACCTCTATCTGTCCAGCGTGTCGACCCGTATGAACGAGGTGATGAAGGTGCTGACCATCATCTCGACGATCTTCATCCCCCTCGGCTTCCTGGCCGGCGTCTGGGGCATGAACTTCCACGCGGACTCGCCATGGAACATGCCCGAACTCGGCTGGCGCTACGGCTATCCCGTCGCGCTGCTCGTCATGGTGTCAATCGCCGGCGGACTGCTCTACCTGTTCCGCCGCAAGGGATGGCTTTAGCCGGCGCTCCCGTCCCCCGGGAAATTGCGCTGGCAATCAAACCTGTTTTGCACTATATGCGCCGCACATCGCGCGTTGAGCGCATGTGTACCCGGCCCCTGCTGGACGACATCCCGGCCGCGGGCGACCCGTTTTCCTGATCCATCAACAGAAAGGACAGCACGATGTCGATTACTGCCGAGCGCAAGCAGGAGCTTGTCAAGGAATTCGCGACCAAGCAGGGCGACACCGGTTCTCCGGAAGTCCAGGTTGCCGTTCTCTCCGAGCGCATCAAAAACCTGACCGAGCATTTCAAGGGCCACGCGAAGGACAACCATTCCCGTCGCGGCCTTCTCAAGATGGTGTCGCAGCGCCGCAGCCTCCTCGACTATTTGAAGGGGAAGGATGAGGCCCGCTACAAGACGCTGATCGAGAAGCTCGGCCTGCGTCGCTGACGATTTCCGGCCGGCGGCGCCATCGGGTGCCGCCGGCCGGTTCTTCGGGCCTGGCGTCTTGCCGGCCCTTACGGGTTTCCGTCGCGAGAAGGCGATCTCGGAAACCGCCCATGGCCAGGTCATGGGGCAGGATTGCAGGACGCTCGCGCGGATACCGCGTCTGATTTTCGAGCCTCCCGTTGTCTTGCCCGTGGCTCGGCCGAACGAAGCCACAGGCGAAAGGCCGCCCGCGCGGATTGCGCGGCCCCTTTCCGCACAGAAAGACGAAACATGTTCAATCACCACAAAGTGGAAATCGAGTGGGGCGGCCGTCCGCTCATCCTGGAGACCGGCAAGATCGCGCGCCAAGCCGATGGCGCCGTACTGGCGACCTACGGCGAGACCGTCGTGCTCGCCACCGTCGTCTCCATGAAGGAGCCGAAGCCCGGCCTCGACTTCTTCCCGCTGACCGTCAACTACCAGGAAAAGACCTTCGCCGCGGGCAAGATTCCCGGCGGCTTTTTCAAGCGTGAAGGCCGGCCGAGCGAGAAGGAGACGCTGACCTCGCGCCTCATCGATCGCCCGATCCGCCCGCTCTTCGCCGAAGGCTACAAGAACGACACCCAGATCGTCGTCACCGTCGTCCAGCACGATCTCGAGAACGATCCCGACATCCTGGCCATGGTCGCCACTTCCGCTGCGCTGACGCTTTCGGGCGTGCCCTTCATGGGTCCGATCGGCGCCGCTCGCGTCGGCTATATCGGCGGCGAGTACGTCTTGAACCCGCATCTCGACGAGATGCCGGAATCGAAGCTCGACCTCGTCGTCGCCGGCACCACCGACGCCGTCATGATGGTCGAGTCGGAAGCCTCCGAGCTGTCCGAAGACGTGATGCTCGGTGCCGTGATGTTCGGGCACAAGGCTTTCCAGCCCGTCATCGACGCCATCATCAAGCTCGCCGAGGTGGCTGCAAAGGATCCGCGCGACTTCACGACGCCGGACTACTCCGCGCTCGAAGCCGAGATGCTGAAGATGGTCGAAGGCGAGCTCCGGTCCGCCTACAAGAACACCGACAAGCAGGCTCGCTACGCCGCCGTCGACGCGGTGAAGGCCAAGGTCAAGGCCGCCTTCGCTCCCGCCGAGGGCGAGGAGGCCAAATGGACCTCCGAGCAGATCGGCACCGTGTTCAAGGAGCTCCAGGCCAAGATCGTGCGCTGGAACATTCTCGACACTGGCTCGCGCATCGATGGCCGCGACCTGTCGACCGTCCGCCCGATCGTGTCTGAAGTCGGCATCCTGCCGCGCACGCACGGCTCGGCACTATTCACCCGCGGCGAGACGCAGGCGATCGTGGTCGCCACGCTCGGCACCGGTGAGGACGAGCAGTTCGTCGACGCGCTGACGGGAACCTACAAGGAGACCTTCCTCCTTCACTACAACTTCCCGCCCTACTCCGTCGGCGAGACCGGCCGCATGGGTTCGCCCGGCCGCCGCGAGATCGGCCACGGCAAGCTCGCCTGGCGCGCCATCCACCCGATGCTGCCCGCCGCCGACCAGTTCCCCTACACGCTGCGCGTCGTCTCCGAGATCACCGAGTCCAACGGTTCGTCCTCGATGGCGACGGTTTGCGGCACCTCGCTGGCCCTGATGGACGCTGGCGTGCCGCTGGCCAAGCCCGTGGCCGGCATCGCCATGGGCCTGATCCTCGAAGGCGAGCGCTTCGCGGTGCTTTCCGACATCCTCGGCGACGAGGACCATCTTGGCGACATGGACTTCAAGGTGGCCGGCACGCAGGACGGCATCACGTCGCTGCAGATGGACATCAAGATCGCCGGCATTACCGAAGAGATCATGCGCGTCGCGCTCGATCAGGCCCGCGGCGGCCGCACCCATATCCTGGGCGAGATGGCCAAGGCCATCACCAAGGGCCGTTCGGAACTGGGCGAGTTCGCTCCGCGCATCGAGGTCATGCAGATCCCGACCGACAAGATCCGCGACGTGATCGGCTCGGGCGGCAAGATCATCCGCGAGATCGTCGAGAAGACCGGCGCCAAGATCAACATCGAGGACGACGGCACGGTCAAGATCGCCTCTTCGAATGCCAAGGAGATCGAGGCCGCGCGCAAGTGGATCCATACCATCGTAGCCGAGCCGGAAGTGGGCGAGATCTACGAGGGCACCGTGGTGAAGACCGCCGACTTCGGCGCCTTCGTCAACTTCTTCGGTCCGAAGGACGGCCTGGTCCACATTTCGCAGCTGGCCTCCGACCGCGTCCAGAAGACCACCGACGTCGTCAAGGAAGGCCAGAAGGTCTTCGTCAAGCTGATGGGCTTCGACGAGCGCGGCAAGGTCCGCCTCTCCATGAAGGTCGTCGACCAGACGACCGGCAAGGAAATCGTCCGCGAGAAGAAGCAGGACGGCGACGAAGACGCCGCCTGATCCTTTGCGAATGACGAAACTCGACGGGCGCGCCTCCGGGTCGCGCCCGTTTTCGCATGACGCCACGCCGGATCAAACCCGGACGACCGCCATGACGCGACCCGAACCATGGCTTCGACACCGATGACCGACGATGCGCTGAAGACTCTGTTCCACCCCTTCGAGGCTGGCCTGCTCGAAGCGCCCGGTCGCCGCGCGCTGTTCCTCGGCGCGCGCGCCGGCTTCCGCCTGCAGCGGCAGATGGATCTCGACCTGACGACCGTGCAGGGTTTTCGCCCTGACGTGCTGGGGCTGGAGAAGGCGGGGATCGCTGTCGTTCCGCGCGAGGAAGGTCAGGGATACGACCTCGCGCTCGTTCTGCTCGGCCGGCATCGCGGCCAGAACGAAGCCTGGCTGCGCGAGGCTTTCGGGCGAACGCGGGAGGGTGGGCTGGTGGTCGCGGCCGGCGGCAAGACCGAAGGCGCCGACAGCCTGCGAAAGCGCTTCGAGGGCGTGCTGGAGCCGCGCGGCCACATGCCGAAGCACCACGGCGTCGTGTTCTGGTTCGAGCGGCCGCCCGACGCCGACCTCGCGGCCTCGCCCTTCATGACGGCGCCCACGCCCGAGCGGATCGACGGACGCTTCCTCGCCGCGCCAGGCATGTTCTCGCACGACCGCATCGATCCTGCCTCGAAGCTGCTCGCCGGCAATCTCCCCGCCGCCATCAAGGGCCGGGTGGCCGATTTCGGTGCCGGCTGGGGCTATCTCGCGACGGAAATCCTGAAACGCGCCGACGGCATCGCGGCTCTCGATCTATACGAGGCGGACTGGGACTCGCTGGAAGCGGCGAAGGCGAACCTGGCCACCGCGGCCGGCAACGTTCCGCTCGGCCTGCACTGGCGCGACCTGCTGCAGGAGCCTGTCGCGCGACAGTACGACCTGATCGTCATGAACCCGCCGTTCCACCAGGGCCGGGCTGCCGAGCCCGCCATCGGCCAGGGCATGATCCGCGCGGCTTCGGCCGCGCTGAAGCCCGGTGGAAGGCTCCTGATGGTGGCGAACCGGGGAATGCCCTACGAGCCGGTGCTCGCCGCCTGCTTCGCTGCCACGGGGGAGACTTGTCGCGACGATCGCTTCAAGGTTCTGTGGGCGAAGCGGTAGAGCCCGCTACGCTCGCTCAGTGGATGGCGGCCGACGGCAGTTCCACGGCCTCGCCACCACGGATCACCAGCGGCCCCGGCCGTCCATACAGATAGCCCTGGAAGACGTCGCAGCCCGCGGCGCGCAGGAGGGCGGCCTGGTTCTCGGTTTCCACGCCTTCGGCGATCGTGTGCACGCCCAGCGCTCGCGACAGACCCACGATCGTCGAGACGACGGCGCCGCCATTGTCCTTTTCGATCCGGCTGACGAACGACTTGTCGATCTTGAGCTTCTGGAACTGGAAGTCGATCAGGTAGGACAGGTTGGAGTAGCCCGTTCCGAAGTCGTCGACCGCGACCGATATGCCGAGCGCCGAAAGCTGGCGCAGCATGGCCGCGGCTCGTTCCTTGTCCTGCATCATCGCCGTCTCGGTGACTTCCAGCTCGAGCCGCTTCGGGTCGAGCCCGGTCTTGTCGAGCACCGACTTGACGAAACGGACGAAATCCTTCGTCATGAACTGGACGGGCGAGATGTTGACGGCGACGAAGCAGTTGTCGGGAAGGCAGTGGGCATCGGCGCAGGCCTTGTGCAGCACCCATTCGCCGATCGGGCCGATCATGCCGGTCTCCTCGGCGATCGCGATGAACTCCATCGGCGGAATGGAGCCGCGTTCCGGGTGGTTCCACCGCAGCAGCGCCTCGTAGCCGACGACACGACCCTTCATCAGGTCCATCTGAGGCTGGTAGTGCAGGTCGAAATCGCCGCGCTGGAAGGCGACGTGGAGTTCCGATTCGAGCCACTGCCGGTATTCCGCGACCTGCCCCATCGTGTCCTGGAAAACCGCCCAGTTTCCGACGCCGGTGGCACGGGCGTTCTGCAGTGCCAGGTTCGACCGCCGCAGCAGGATGATGGGGTCGCGGCCGTCCTTGGGCATGGCAACGAGGCCGGCCGAGAGATTGACCGTCTGCTGGTGCGTGGCGAGCTTGTAGGGCTTGGCGAGTTCTTCGAGGAGCCCTTCCACCATGCGATCGATGCGGTCGACGACCTTGCTTTCCGGCACGAGCACCGCAAATTCGCCGGCACCGATGCGACCGAGCTCCAGCCCTTCGGGCAGGTTCTTCTTCAGGCGGCGCGCGAAGGCGCGGATCAGCTGGTCGCCCTGGCTGTAGCCGATCGCGTCGTTGATCTGCTTGAACCGGTCGATGTCGAGATCGATCATGTAGACCGGCTCACCGGTCCGCGCCGTGCTGGCAGCCGCTTCGGCGATCTTGCCGATCATGGCATTGCGCGAGTGAAATCCGGACAGCTTGTCGACCTGGGTTTCCTGGAAGACGTAGTTTGCCGATTCGTCGACGCCGGCGAAGAACGAAAGCGCCGTCCCCGCAGCCGCCAGTGCACACAGAGCGGCGATCACGCCGCCGATCACCGCTGTGTCCAGTCGCCCGATGTTGTCGAGCAGGCCGAACTTCAAGGCCCAGATGCCAAGCAGCAGGCTCCCCAGGCCTGCCGCGGCGATCGTGATCAGCCTGAAGACCGGTGTCCTGTTCGGATTGTTTGCCACAACCATGCCGAGTTCCCCAATTCCGAGGGGAAGTTAGGCGGAAGTCACTGAAATTTCCGTGCAATGCACGTTTAAATGTTTAGCGATGACGGCATTTTGCGGCCGGAGCAGCGCTAATCGGCCTTCTTCAGCTCGTCAAGGGCCGGCATCGAGACGATGTGGTAACCGCTGTCCACATAGTGGATCTCCCCGGTCACGCCGGAGGAGAGCTCGGAGAGCAGATAGAGCGCCGAGCCACCGATCTCGTCGATATCCACCGTCCGGCGCAGCGGCGCGTTGCGCGCCTGGTAGGCGAACATGTGTCGGGCATCGGCGATGCCTGCTCCCGCAAGCGTCCGCACCGGACCTGCCGACAACGCATTCACGCGGATGCCGGTGGGCCCGAAGTCATTGGCAAGGTAGCGGACGCTGGCCTCCAGCCCGGCCTTGGCGACGCCCATGACGTTGTAGTTGGGCATCACGCGCACGGAGCCGGCATAGGTCAGCGTCAGCAGCGAGCCGCCGTTCGGCATCAGCGCTGCGGCGCGTCGTGCGACCTCGGTGAAGGAGAAGCACGAAATCACCATGGTGCGCACGAAATTGTCGCGCGTGGTGTCGGCATAGCGGCCCTTGAGCTCGTTCTTGTCGGAGAATCCTATCGCGTGGACCAGGAAGTCCATGCCGCCCCACTTATCCTCGATCCCGGCAAAGACGGCATCGAGGGAAGCGGTGTCCTCGACGTCGCAGGGCAGGACGAGGTCTGCGCCGAGCGATTCAGCAAGTGGCTTGACGCGTCGCCCGAACGCTTCCCCCTGGTAGGTGAAGGCGAGTTCGGCGCCCTGTCCCGCGAGCCGCTTTGCAATGCCCCAGGCGATCGAATGGTCGTTCGCGACGCCCATGACGAGCCCGCGCTTGCCCTTCATCAGATCCTGCATGACCGGTGTGCCTTACGCGTGACGCTGGAAGACGAGAGTGGCGTTGGTGCCACCGAACCCGAACGAGTTCGACAGCACGGTGTCGAGCTTCGCGTCGTCGATCCGCTCGCGAACGATCGGAACGCCCTCGAACTCGGGATCGAGCGTCTCGATATGCGCGCTCTTGCCGATGAAGCCCGCCTGCATCATCAGGATCGAGTAGATCGACTCCTGCACGCCTGCGGCGCCGAGCGAATGCCCGGTCAGGGACTTGGTCGACGAGATGTGCGGGATCCTGTCGCCGAAAACCTCGCGAATAGCACCGATCTCGCGCTGGTCGCCGACCGGCGTCGACGTGCCGTGCGTGTTGATGTAGTCGACGGGGCCGTCGACGGTGGCGATCGCCTGCTTCATGCAACGCACAGCGCCTTCGCCCGACGGCGCGACCATGTCGTAGCCGTCGGAGGTGGCGCCGTAGCCGACGATTTCTGCGTAGATCTTCGCGCCGCGGGCCCTGGCATGCTCGAGTTCCTCGAGGACGAGGACGCCCGCGCCGCCGGCGATGACGAAGCCGTCGCGGTCGACGTCATAGGCCCTGCTGGCGACGGCCGCGCGGTCGTTGAACTTCGACGACATGGCGCCCATTGCGTCGAACAGGTTCGACATCGACCATTCGAGATCCTCGTGTCCGCCAGCGAACATCACGTCCTGCTTGCCCCACTGGATCAGTTCGTAGGCATTGCCGATGCAGTGCGCCGAGGTCGAGCAGGCTGACGAGATCGAATAATTGACGCCGTGGATCTTGAACCAGGTGGCGAGCGTGGCCGACGCCGTCGATGACATCGCCTTCGGCACGGCGAAGGGACCGATCCGCTTCGGGCTGTTGTTCTTGTTGGTAATCTCGGCAGCCTCCACGATGGTGCGGGTGGACGGACCGCCGGAGCCCATCACGATGCCGGTGCGCTCGTTTGTAATGTCGCCCTGCTCGAGCCCGGAATCCCTGATGGCCTGCTCCATGGCGACGTGATTCCACGCGCCGCCTTTGGACAGGAAGCGCATCGCACGGCGATCCACCAGTTCCGTCGGGTCGAGCGTCGGTCGTCCCCAGACCTGGCAGCGGAAGCCATGATCCGCGAAGGACTCCGAAAAGCTAATGCCGGAGCGGGCATCCCGCAGCGACGCCTCGACTTCCGCCGAATCATTTCCGATCGAGGATACGACCCCAAGACCGGTAACGACCACTCGTCTCATGATGGAGCTCCTCTCCGCTGTGCTGCCGGCAACGCGCGTGCGACCGACCGCGTCGTGTCAGGCTGCGCTCTGCTTGGACAGACCGACCTTCAGGTCGGATGCATGATAGATGGTCTCTCCGTCGGCCTTTAGCCAGCCGTCGGCGATACCGAGCACCAGGCGGCCGCGCATGACGCGCTTGAAGTCGACGCCGTACTCGACGAGCTTGACGGACGGCGTCACCATTCCCTTGAACTTTACCTCGCCTGTCGACAGGGCCATGCCCTTGCCCGGCTCACCCAGCCAGCCGAGATAGAAACCGGTGAGCTGCCACATGGCGTCGAGCCCGAGACATCCCGGCATGATCGGATTGCCGATGAAGTGGCAGGGAAAGAACCAGAGGTCCGGCCGAATGTCGAATTCGGCGCGGATGTAGCCCTTGCCGTGCTCGCCGCCGGTCTCGCTGATGTCGGTGATGCGGTCGAACATCAGCATGGGTGGCGCTGGCAGCTGCGCATTTCCCGGGCCGAACAGCTCTCCCCGCGCGCAAGCCAGCAGGTCCTCGTAGCCGTAGCTGGATTTCTGCTCCGCCATGTGTTCCTTCCCCATCGTCGCCGGCTTCCTGCCGATCAGGTCGAGATTTGCCCATGCCGCCGCAAATCGTTGCCTGCGCTTATCGCGATGCCGACCGGGGGTCAATGCGCGAGCCGCTGTCCACCGGCGCATGGTCACGCCTGAGGGCCGGTTTTTCGCGGATTTACTGCTTGCGAGGCATGCTTGACAGTGCAACGTCCGTAGCGTTCGCTGAAGCGCGGGGCGGGGAGCGGGCAATGGACGGGACGAATGCGGCCCCGGGCGGGCCGTTGAGCGGGTCGGGCGCAACAGGCTGGGGCTGGACGCCGCCGCTCGCCTGGGTGGCGCTGACGATGCTGCTGTCGGTCCGAGGGCTCTATTCCATGCTGCCGTTGGCATGGGCAGAGTCGCTGCCGCCACCGGTGACGGCTTATCTCCGGGGCGGCATCGGGGTGGCGATCGTCACGTTGCTGTGGGGAGGCTGGATCCTGTTCGCGGCGCGGTCTCGGTCGCGCGCCTTGCGGCGCGGTTTCCTCGCTTGGCAGTCGTTCACCCTGGTCGCGATCGCGGCATCGGTGGGATACACCTTCTTTTCAGCCGATTTCGTTGTGACTGCACAGGGCCTGCTCATCCCGGCGGTAGAGTTTGCGATCGGCATTGCCCTGACGATCTATGCGCTGCGGCTTCCCGATGCGCCTGCGCCGGCTGCCGGTGCGATGTCGCTGCCGGCCGAGGGCCATTCTCCGACGACCGCGCGCTACCTCGTCAATGGCGTCATTGGCGGGTTCGCTGGAGCTGTTCTCGGCGGGGTCGCGGGCTTCCCCATCGGCGCCGTCTTGGCCGACGTACTCGACATCTCCTGCTTCGAAGGCGGTTGCGGCTATTTCGCCGCCGCGATCGGCCTTCTCCTCATCGCCGCGGGGTTCGTCGCAGGCATCGTCTTCGCCGTGGTGAGGACCGGCCGCGGAAAAGTTCGCCGCGCCGAATGACAGGCGGACGATCCGTCACTTTCGCGTGTAGCGATTGAAGCATGGTGGCCATGGCCATACATCGGCGGGGACGCTAGACTTGGCCGCGGCAACGACCCGGGGCGACAGGTGTGATACGGTTCTTCTTTCGGTTTCTTGCGGTGCTGTCGCTGGCTGCGGCGGTCATCCTTGCGGTTGTCGATGCGACCCGCTCGATCGCGGCATCCGAACTCGTCCTGACGCCGCTCGGGACCAGTTGGTTCGCCGTCTCGCCTGGGACGCTCAATCTCGCGCAGGCGCTCGTCCAGCGATACGTGTTTCCGGGCCTGTGGGATCCGCTCATCGTGTCGATCCTTAACCTGCCCGGCTTTGCCGTGTTCCTGGTGCTGGCGCTGCTGTTCTACGCGATCGGCCGCAGGCCGGCACGACGTCTCGGTCGGGTCGGCGCCTGAGCCGGTCCGGCGCTTTGTTCAAAGGAGAAGTGAAAACATGTTCTTCCTCGGTGATCTCCTCAACAAGAAGCATACCATGCCCGCTCCGGAGAATGCGTTGCGTGGGCGCGAGGCTCCGCTGACGACGGCGCGTGTCCATGACGTCAATGGGCGTCCGCTGAAGGGTCCCTATCCGGAAGAGCTTGAAACTGCCTATTTCGGCATGGGCTGTTTCTGGGGGGCGGAGCGCCTCTTCTGGCAGACGCCAGGCGTCTGGGTCACGGCGGTCGGCTACCAGGGTGGCTACACGCCCAATCCGACCTATCCCGAGACCTGCACCGGCATGACCGGGCACGCCGAGGTGGTCAAGGTCGTGTACGATCCGGGCCAGATTTCTTTCGCAGACCTCCTGAAGATATTCTGGGAGAGCCACGACCCGACGCAGGGCATGCGTCAGGGCAACGATGTGGGCACGACGTACCGCTCCACCGTCTACGCGACGACAAAGGACCAGCTCGACCAGGCGCTGGCCTCGCGGGATGCCTACGAGCGGGAATTGCGCGGTGCAGGTCGTGGCAAGATCACGACCGAAATTGCTGAGGCGCCGGAGTTCTACTATGCCGAGACCGAGCACCAGCAGTACCTGAGCAAGAACCCGGGCGGCTATTGCAGCCTGCGCGGGACGGGCGTTTCTTGCCCGATACCGGCCGTGGCCGCGGAGTAAGGCGCGTGCTAGCCTGTGGGGCGCGGCTTTTCCGGAAGGTCAAAAAATCCGCGTGAAATTTGCCATGGGCCGTGCAAGAGTAAAAGGGAGCGGGGGCTCAAGCCCCTGCCTGGGCTCTCGCGCGGGTAACGACCGGCGCAGCCGGGCCTGCCAATAAACCGTTTGGAAAAACCAACAGGGTGTGGATCACATGAAGCGTCTCGTCCTTGGCCTGATGGCCGCAACAGTTCTGTCGGTGCCGGCTTTCGCGGCCGATATCGCACCCGCGATCATCTATGATCTGGGCGGCAAGTTCGACAAGTCGTTCAACGAAGCGGCCTACAACGGCGCCGAGAAGTTCAAGGCCGAAACCGGCATCGAGTATGTCGAGTTCGAGATCTCCAACGATGCCCAGCGCGAGCAGGCGCTGCAGCGGTTCGCGGACGACGGCCGCAATCCGATCCTGATGGCGGGCTTCTCCTGGGCGGCGGCACTCGAGAAGGTGGCTGCCGAGTATCCGGAGACCAATTTCGCGATCATCGACATGGTCGTCGACGCGCCGAACGTTCGCTCGGTCGTCTACAAGGAGCATGAGGGTTCGTACCTGGTCGGCGTCATGGCCGCGATGGCTTCCGATTCCAAGAAGGTCGGCTTCATCGGCGGCATGGACATCCCGCTGATCCGCAAGTTCGGCTGCGGCTATGTCGGCGGTGCCAAGGCGGCCGGTGCGACCGACGTGTTCCAGAACATGACCGGCGACACGCCGGCTGCCTGGAACGACCCGACGAAGGGCGGCGAGATCGCCAAGGCGCAGATGGACCAGGGTGCGGACGTGATCTACGCTGCGGCCGGCGGCACCGGCGTTGGCGTGCTCCAGGCCGCCGCGGATGCGGGCAAGCTCGGCGTCGGCGTCGACTCCAACCAGAACGGCCTTCAGCCGGGCAAGGTTCTCACTTCCATGCTGAAGCGCGTCGACGTGGCAGTCTACAACGCCTTCAACGACGCCAAGAACGATCAGTTCTCCTACGGCTTCAACGTGCTCGGCCTCGCCGAGGACGGCGTCGGCTACGCCATGGACGACAACAACAAGGAACTCGTAAGCGCGGAAATGCTCGAGGCTGTGGAGAAGGCCAAGGCCGACATCATTGCCGGCACCATCCAGGTTCACGACTACATGTCGGACAACGCCTGCCCCTACTGATCGGATCGGCATTTTTCGGAAGCCGCCGGGCCTGTGCCCGGCGGTTTTGTTTTTTGCCATTCGGGACCGACCGGTTGTGGCGGATGACGACGGCCCTGTATCCTCCGCCATCGTCAGGGGCCGCCTTCGATTCGGCCAACACGCATGAGCCGGATCATGACATCGAACGGAAACGCCCGCCGCATCGCGGCCCTCGTCATGCTGTTGGCAGCCGGGATCCTGGCCGGGGCGCAACTTGCCAAGATCGCGCCACTGGTCGACTGGTACCAGCGTGAGGCCGGCTATTCGCTCGTCACGATCGGCTGGCTCACCTCGACGCTCGGCCTTTTCGTGGCTCTGGCTGCGCTGCCAGCCGCCTTCGCCATCGACCGCGTCGGCATGTACACTTCGTTTGTCCTGTCCTCCGCAGCGCTTGCTATCGGTGGCGTGATGCTCGCGGCTTTCGAGGCGCCGGCAGCGGTTCTGTCCGGCCGTCTCGTCGAGGCACTCGGCTATCTGGTCATCGTCATCGCGACGCCCGCGCTGCTTGCCGCGCTTGCGCCCGACCGGCTGAAGGCGCCGGCCCTCGCCGTCTGGGGTGGTTTCGTGCCGCTCGGCTATGCCTTCGCGGACTTCTCCGCCGCCGCCCTGCTGCCGATCATTGCGCCGCAGGCCTACCTGATGGTCGTAGCCCTCTGCTTCGCTCTTTGCGCTGCCGGCGCGGCCGTCCTGTCGCTCGGCCTGAAGCCGGCCGGCAGCGATGCCACGGCGAATCGACAGTCGGCGACCATCGGCTCGACGTTCACCGTTCCGGTCGGCGCTGTGGCCGCCGCCTTCGGCGCCTACGTCGTCCTGTCGCTTGGCTTCTTCTCGTTCCTACCGAGCTTCGCCGGAGACGGGACCGGCGCGATTCTTCTCTCAGCCGGCTTCGTCGCGCTTCTTGTTCCTTTCGGAAACGTGCTGGCCGGCATCCTCGTCGAAGGCCGGAGCGCGCGCTTCATCGCATGGCTGACGGTGGTGGGCTTCCTGGCGAGCGCGGCATCGGCGGTGCCATTCTTCTCCTCGCCCGACCCGGTGATCGCGACCGCGTCGGCCGTCGTCTTCGCCATCGCCGGGGGCGTGGTGGCATCGGCGCTGTTCGCCAGCATTCCGTCGGTGGTTCCGCTCGGCGGTTCCGTCGCAGTGGGAATCGGTCTCGTCGCGCAATCAGGCGGGCTAGGTACGCTGGTCGGCCCTCCGCTCGCCGGCTATGTGATCTCGGAATTCGCCTGGTCGGGCTTCGGCTGGTTCCTGGCCGGCATATCGCTGCTGGGCATCGCCTGCCTGGTACCGATGCTGCGCGCCGGTCCCCCGTCGGCTTGAACGCGGGTATCACCGGCGCCCGGCAACGGGCAGGGCGGTACCTCTGTAGATGAAGAGTTCTTCCCTTGCGGAGGCCGTACCGTCTCCCGCGGCAACGCCGTAGCGCTGTCCGGCCTTCGGCGGCGGCAGGTCCGGTCCGCGCCAGCGTGTTGCGCCGCCCGCAAGGAGCGTTCCCAGCGGCACGAAGCCGATGGCATCGTCATAGATCGTAAACAGCTGCGCCGCCTCGCCGTCGGATGTCGCCGCCAGCGTCAGTGGCACGAAGCGCATCATGTCGTCGTCGCCGATCTCCAGGATGCCGCCGACGTCACCATCCTGATCGATGAGAGCCACCACGAAGTCGGGCGTCCCCGGACGCGCCCTGATGTCTCCCGCAACGTAGCTCGCGCCACAGGCCAATGCCAAGCAGGCCACCAGGAGCGCGCCTTTCCAGCCCGTCTGCGGTTGCGACGGCGCGACGCTGCTGTCGGTGCGCCGCCTGGTCTTTGCAAGGCTGGAGGGCGTCGCCGCAATTGCTGTGCGCATCTGCGGAAGGTCGCCGAGGCCAGCTTCGACGGCCCGCCACAACTCCTTGTCGGCGACGACGTCGCTGCGCCTGATCCGCTCGGAGAGGCGCAGCACGGCTTCACGGAACTGCGGATCACGCTCGAGATCGCGCTCGGCGCGCTCGCGTTCGGCCGGCTCCATCCGGCCCATCACGTAGTCGCCCGCCCGTCCGTAACGATCG
The DNA here is from genome assembly GCF_030398385.1 of Aquibium sp. ELW1220. GTDB lineage: Bacteria > Pseudomonadota > Alphaproteobacteria > Rhizobiales > Rhizobiaceae > Aquibium. The sequence goes on from NZ_JAOAOQ010000005.1 coordinate 119,861, forward strand.
CTGTCGCTGCTCATGCCGTCCGTTCCGAAACCGGTCCTCCCAGGACGAGCAATGATACCGCATCCCGGATTGCAGCGGAACCTTCGAATGGAGAGCGGGTTCCGTCTGCCGCCGTCTACCAGTGCGGCGGCTTGGTCACCGGGACGTCGGAACCCGATTGCTCCTCTACGGCGAGAAAGCGCTCGGTCAGAAGATCGAGCTTCTTGCGCAGTTTTTCCACCACGGTCCACTGTTCCGCGACCTGGCCGGACAATTCCTCGATCGTCCGCTCCTGCTCCGCCACAATCATCTCCAGTCGGGCGATGCGATCCTCGTCGGTCATGCCGAAATCCCTTCGAGTGCGGAGCGCAGCTTCTCGTTGAGCGGCTGTGGCCTGCGACTTTCCCGGTTCACGTAGACGTGGATGAAGAAACCCTCCGCCGCCGCAGTCTCCTCCTCGTTCCGGAACAGCCCGACCTCGTAGCGCACGGAACTCGACCCGATCCTCGCGACGCGGAGGCCAGCCGCCACGACGTCCGGGAAGGCCATTTCGCTGAAGTATCGGCATCCGGTCTCCACGACGAGGCCAATCTGATCGCCGCCGTGAAAGTCGAGCACGCCCTGCTCGACCAGCCAGCCGTTCACCGCCGTGTCGAACAGCGAATAGTGCACGACGTTGTTCATGTGGCCGTAGACGTCGTTGTCCATCCAGCGCGTCGGGATGGTGCGGAAGGCGCGGTAATCGGCGCGGGTACCGGCAGCGGGGCGCGTCATCACCACGCCGCGCGGTAGATTGCCAGCGCGTCGGCTTCGGATACCGGGCGCGGGTTGTTAATGAGCAGGCGCTGCTGCTTCATGGCATCGGACGCCATCCTGGCCAGGTGTTCCTCGCCTATGCCGACGTCGCGCAGGCGTGGCTGAAGACCGACGCGCGCGGAGAGCGAAGCCAGTGCTTCGATGAAGGCGGCGCAGCGGCCCTGCACGCCTTCTTCGCGCGCCAGGTCCGGGAAGGCGTCGCCCGCGATCTCGGCATAGAGATGCGCAGCGTCAGGGGCGTTGAATCGCAGCACGTGCGGCAGCACCAGCGCGTTGGACAACCCATGCGGTATGTGGAAGGTGCCGCCGATCGGGTAGGCCAGCGCATGCACCGCCGCCACGGGCGAGTTGGCAAAGGCCTGTCCGGCCAGCATCGATCCGAGCAGCATGGCGCCGCGCGCAGCGATGTTCCCGCCTTCGTTCACCGCCGTCTCGATGTTGGCGCCCAGCAGTTGCAGTGCCTGTTTCGCCAGGCTGCGCGACAGCGGGTTGTTGTTGGCACTTTTCGAAGCATAGGCCTCGATGGCGTGCACCATGGCGTCGATCCCGGTCGCAGCCGTGATCGACGGCGGCAGGCCGAGCGTCAGTTCCGCATCGAGCACGGCGACATCGGGCAGGATGACGGGCGAGGAGACGCCGCGCTTCTCCTCCTTGCCGACGGTGATGATGGAGACGGGCGTGACCTCCGAGCCCGTGCCGGCCGTGGTCGGTACCAGGACCAGAGGCAGTCGCGGCCCCTTCGCATTGCCCACGCCCCAGGCGCCGTCGAGATCCTCGTTCGAGCCGATCAGCAGCGCGGCGAGCTTGGCGACATCGAGCGACGAGCCGCCGCCGAATCCTACGACTCCGGTCGCTCCGGCGGCCCGTCCCGCCTCGACGGCCTTCATCAGCGTGGCGAGTGAGGGGTCAGCCTCGACCTGGTCGAAGATCGTCACCGATCTGCCCTCTTCCTCGAATGAGGCCAAAGCCTGGTCGCAGAGCCCCAGCCGGCGCAGGCCCGGATCGGTGACGAACAGAATCGCCTCCCCGAGCCTCTTGCCTGCGATCGAACCGAGTCGCCTGGCGGCGCCGTTCTCGAACACGATGGAAGGAGTGGTGTTGAAGGTGAAGGGGGGGAATGCCGGATTTGTCATGGCGCGGAAATTGACAAGCCGGGAGGCTTTTGTCGAGAGTGATCGGCGGGCGATTGGCAACCGCGATTTTGCGTGTTAGCAACTTTGATCAAACGATAAAAAATAAGGGGATACGGTTGCATGGCGCCAGCTGCAATCGAACTCAAAGGCATAAACAAGAGTTTCGGCGCGGTTCATGCCAACCGCGACATCCACATCGAGATTCCGAAGGGTACGATCCACGGCATCATCGGCGAGAACGGCGCCGGCAAGTCCACGTTGATGTCGATCCTTTACGGCTTCTACCAGGCCGATAGCGGCGAGATTTTCGTCGACAGCAAGAAGACCGAGATCAAGACGCCCAACGACGCCATCGCGGCCGGCATCGGCATGGTGCACCAGCATTTCATGCTGGTCGAGAATTTCACGGTTCTGGAAAACATCATCCTCGGCGCGGAGGGCTCGCAGCTTCTTAACGCCGGCATCGCGCGGGCGCGCGCCGAACTGCATCGGCTGGAGAAGGACTACGGCCTGGAGGTGGACCCGGACGCGGTGATCGAGGAACTGGCGGTCGGCCTGCAGCAGCGGGTCGAGATCCTGAAGGCGCTGTATCGCGGCGCCGAAATCCTGATCCTCGACGAGCCGACCGGCGTTTTGACACCGGCCGAGGCCGACCACCTCTTCCGCATCCTGCGCATGCTGAAGGACGAGGGAAAGACCGTCGTGCTGATCACGCACAAGCTGCGCGAGATCATGGCGGTGACGGACAACGTCTCCGTCATGCGGCAGGGCACGATCGTGGCCACCCGAAAGACCGCCGAAACGACGGTGGAGGAGTTGGCGGAACTCATGGTCGGCCGCCGCGTGCTTTTGCATGTGGAAAAGGGCGAGCCGAAGCCGGCGGAGGTCAAGCTGTCGGTGAAGAACCTGACGGTGAAGGATTCCCGCGGCGTCACCATGGTCTCGGACGTGTCCTTCGACGTGCGCGCGGGCGAGATCGTCGGCATCGCGGGCGTCGCCGGCAATGGCCAGTCCGAACTGCTGGAGACGATCGCCGGTATCCGCAAGGCGATCTCGGGCAGCGTCCTGCTCGACGGCAGGCCGATAGACGTGACAGGCGCGGCCGATCCGGGAGAACTGCGCGACCGCGGACTGGCCCACGTGCCGGAAGACCGTCATCACGTCGGGCTCGTCCTGCCCTTCGAGGAGAACGAGAACGCGATGCTCGGCTATCACGACGACGCGAAGTTCCTGAACGGCCCGTTCCTGAACATCGAAGCGATCCGCGCCGATGCGCGCGAGAAGATCCAGAAGTACGACATCCGGCCCGCCGACTGCCGCCTGAAGACCGCCAACTTTTCCGGCGGCAACCAGCAGAAGATCGTGCTGGCCCGCGAGATGGAGCACGATCCGGGCGTGCTGATCGTCGGCCAACCGACACGCGGCGTCGACGTCGGCGCCATCGAGTTCATCCACAAGCAGCTGATTGCCATGCGCGACGGCGGCAAGGCCGTGCTGCTGGTCTCCGTCGAACTCGACGAGATCCGCTCGCTGTCGGACCGCATCCTCGTGATGTTCGACGGCCGCGTGGTCGGGGAGCGCGGTCCGGACGCGACGGAGGGCGAGCTCGGCCTGCTGATGGCCGGCGTGGAAGCCCGGGAGGCTGCGGAATAATGGCTACACCCTATGCCAAGCTGCCGGCCTGGGCCGATTACGGCCTGATCCCGCTGATCAATCTTTTCGTGGCTTTCGCGGTCGCAGGGCTGGTCGTGCTCCTGGTCGGCGAAAGCCCGGTGCAGGCCGCGACGCTGCTCATCAAGGGCGCCTTCGGGTCGGGAGCCGGCATCGGCTACACGCTCTACTACGCGACGAGCTTCATCTTTACGGGTCTCGCGGTGGCGGTTGCCTTCCATTGCGGCCTGTTCAACATCGGCGGCGAGGGTCAGGCCTATGTCGGCGGGCTGGGCGTCGCGATCGTCTGCCTGTCCTTCGACAGCGTCTTTCCCTGGTGGGTGAACTTCCCGCTGGCCATCCTCGGAAGTGCGGCGATCGGCGCCTTCTGGGCGATGATCCCGGCGATCCTGCAGGCCAAGCGCGGCAGCCACATCGTCATCACGACGATCATGTTCAACTTCATCGCTGCAAGCCTGATGGTCTATCTGCTGGTCGGGCCGCTCAAGCCGATGAATTCCATGGCACCGCAGACGCGCACCTTCGCGCAGGACGCCTGGCTGCCCAAGCTCGACTGGCTGCTGGAGATGTTCGGGGCCACGATCCGCTCGACGCCGCTCAACCTGTCCTTCGTGCTGGCGCTGGTGATGGCCGTTGTCGTGTGGGTGCTGATCTGGCGCACGAAGCTCGGCTACGAGATCCGCACCTACGGGTTCAGCCCCAAGGCCGCGAAGTATGCCGGCATCGGCGAGGCGCGCATCATCGTCATCACCATGATGATCTCCGGCGCACTGGCCGGCATGATGGCGCTGAACCCTGTGATGGGCGACCAGCACCGCCTGCAGCTCGACTTCGTCACCGGCGCCGGTTTCGTCGGAATCGCGGTGGCTTTGATGGGCAGGTCGCACCCGGCCGGCATCGTGCCGGCGGCGATCCTGTTCGGCATGCTCTATCAGGGCGGGGCGGAGATCTCCTTCGTCATGCCCAACATCTCGCGCGACATGATCGTCATCATCCAGGGCCTGGTGATCCTGTTCGCCGGCGCGCTGGAGCACATGTTCCGGCCGAGCCTTCAGGCGGCGCTGGCGAGCCTTGCGCCAAAGTCGATGGGCATGAACGCGGCGAAACGGGAAGGAGCCTGACATGGATACGCTGGTCCAGCTCCTCGACGCGACGGTGCGCGTTTCGGTGCCGCTTCTGCTCGCTTGCCTCGCCGGGCTCTATTCGGAGCGGTCGGGCGTCTTCGACATCGGGCTGGAAGGCAAGATGCTGGCCGGCGCCTTCGCGGGCGCCGCAGCCGCCGCGGCCTTCGGATCGGCCTGGATCGGACTGTCGGCGGCGATCCTCGTCGCGGTGTTCCTGGCGCTGGTGCACGGCTTCGCCTCGATCACCCATCGCGGCAACCAGATCGTCTCGGGCGTCGCGATCAACTTCATCGCGGCCGGCTCGACCATCATCCTGGGCCAGGCCTGGTTCCGGCAGGGCGGACGAACTCCGTCGCTGGCAGGCGATGCGCGGTTCCAGACGATCGACCTGCCGGGGGCAGCGGCGGTGAGCGACGTGCCGGTGCTCGGACCGATCTATTCCGACATCATCTCCGGGCACTCCATCCTGGTCTACTTCGCCTTCTTCATGGTGCCCTTCACCTGGTGGGCGCTGTTTCGCACCCGCTTCGGGCTGAGGCTGAGGGCCGTGGGCGAGAACCCGGCCGCGGTCGACACCGCCGGCATCTCGGTCACCTGGCTGCGCTACCGCGCGGTGATTATCACCGGCATACTGACCGGCGTCGCGGGCGCCTATTTGTCGGTGGCGCAGAATGCCGGCTTCGTGAAGGACATGACAGCCGGCAAGGGCTTCATCGCTCTGGCGGCGCTGATCTTTGCCAAGTGGAAGCCTGTGCCGGCCATGTTCGCCTGCCTGCTGTTCGGCTTCCTCGAAGCCTCCTCGATCCGCTTCCAGGGCATGGACTGGCCGCTCGTCGGCCGCGTGCCGGTCCAGCTGATCAACGCGCTGCCTTTCGTGCTCACCGTCATCCTGCTCGCCGGCTTCATCGGCCGCGCGATACCGCCGAAGGCGGGCGGAGTGGCGTATGTGAAGGAGAGGTGAGCGGGGAGTAGTAGCGAATAGCGAATAGTGAGTAGTGAGTAGTGAGTAGTGAGTAGTGAGTAGTGAGTAGTGAGTAGTGAGTGGGTCTGTTCGGATGAAGGAAAACTTGTAGACAGGTGATTGTGGCGGCGGTCATTTTTCGCCATTCGCCATTCGCCATTCGCCATTCGCCATTCGCCATTCGCCACAGGAGCCCCCATGTCCCACGATCTCTTCGAAGCCGCGCGAAAGGCCATGGCAAGGGCGCATGCGCCATACTCGAAGTTTCCAGTGGGTGCTGCGCTGCGCACGGCCGACGGACGGGTCTATGCCGGCGCCAACATCGAGGTCGCGTCCTATCCGGAAGGCTGGTGCGCGGAGACGACGATGCTCGGCCACTACGTGATGGCCGGCGGCGGGGAGATTGCGGAGGTGGCAGTCGTCGCCCAGCGCATGGCCCGGATCACGCCCTGCGGCGGCTGCCGACAGAGGCTCGCCGAGTTCGGCCGACCCGACGCCAGGCTGCATTTGTGCGACGAAACCGGTATAGTCGAGACAACGACCCTCGGGGCCATGCTCCCCCTGGGCTTCCAGGGAGACATACTGAAGTGAAGACCGCGATCGATCATCTCGTCGAACGGCTGGCCGGACGCACGGCGGAGACGGCGCTCGTGCTCGGCTCGGGCCTCGGCGGACTCGTCGACGAGCTCGAGGACGCGGTGCGCATCCCCTATGCCGACCTGCCGGGCTTCCCGGTCAGCGGCGTTTCGGGCCATGCCGGTCAGATCGTCGCCGGCCGCTTCGGCGGCGTGCCGGTGCTGATGCTTGCCGGCCGCGCCCATTATTACGAGCACGGCAATGCCGCCGCCATGCGTCCGGTGCTCGAGACGCTGGCAGGCATCGGCGTCACCAAGCTGCTGCTGACCAACGCCGCCGGCTCGCTGCGTCCCGAGATGGGGCCGGGTTCGGTGATGCTGATCACCGACCATATCAATTTTTCCGGCTCCAACCCGCTCTTCGGCGAGCCGACCGACCGCCGCTTCGTCGGCCTCACCGAGGCCTACGACGCCGGCATCCGCGCCGCGCTGAAGGCAGCCGCTGCGGAGACGGACACCCCTCTTTGCGAGGGGGTCTACATGTGGTTCTCCGGCCCCTCCTTCGAGACGCCGGCCGAGATCCGTATGGCGCGCATCGTCGGGGCCGATGCGGTCGGCATGTCGACCGTGCCGGAAGTCATCCTCGCCCGCTTCCTGGGCTTGAGGGTCGCCGCGTGCTCGGTGATCACCAATCTCGCGGCCGGCATGACCGGCCAGGAATTGTCGCACCAGGAGACCAAGGACATGGCCCCGCAGGGCGGCCAGCGGCTCGCCGGCATCCTGCGCAAGGCGATCGGAGAACTGTGATGAACGCGAGAACGGCCGAGCCGACGGGCGCTTCCGCCACCGGACTCGTGAAGATCGAGCAGCCGCATGCGCGTGTCGAGGGAGTCCCCTTCCAGGCCGACTGGTTCGACGCCGTCGACGTCAATCTCTCGGCGGCGGAACGCCGTACGGCCACGCTCGGCGCCCGCCGATCCGTGAAGAAGGAATGGCAGGCAGCCTGGCTGGTGAAGGCAATACAGTGCATAGACCTGACGACGCTTGCCGGTGACGACACGCCCGGCCGCGTCGAGCGTCTCTGCGCCAAGGCGCGGCACCCGTTGCGCGACGATCTCGTCGAGGCGCTGGGCCTCACAGGCCGTCGGCTGACCACCGGCGCCGTCTGCGTCTACCCTACGATGGTGCGCACCGCCGTCAAGGCACTCGAAGGCACCGGCATTCCGGTCGCCTCCGTCGCCACCGGCTTCCCCGCGGGGCTGACGCCATTCGCGCAGCGGCTGGAGGAGATCCGCTACGCCGTGGGGGAGGGCGCGCAGGAGATCGACATCGTCATCACCCGCGCCCACGCGCTGACCGGCGACTGGCAGGCCCTCTACGACGAGATCAGCCTGATGCGGGAGGCCTGTGGCGATGCCCACATGAAGGCGATCCTGGCCACAGGCGAACTGAAGACGCTGACCAACGTCTACCGCGCCTCTATGGTGGCGATGATGGCCGGCTCCGACTTCATCAAGACCTCCACCGGCATGGAAGGGGTCAATGCCACATTGCCGGTCAGCCTCGTCATGGTGCGCGCCATCCGCGATTTCCTGGAGCGGACCGGCCAGCGCGTCGGGTTCAAGCCGGCCGGCGGCATCCGCGCAGCCAAGGACGCGCTCGCCTGGCTGATCCTGATGAAGGAGGAACTCGGCCGCGACTGGCTGGAGCCCGACATGTTCCGCTTCGGCGCCAGCGCGTTGCTCTCCGATATCGAGCGCCAGCTCGAGCATTTCGTCACCGGCCGATACTCGTCGACCGACCGCCATGGCATGGCGTGATGTCTAGCAGAGAAGCTAGTCCCCGATGAGAGTGCGCCCTCCGTTGCCCCCCTCCGGCCTGCCGGCCATCTCCCCCACGGGTGGGGAGATCATGCGCTGCGCCGACGCTGCCAATCTCCCCCCGTGTAGGGGAGATGGCCGGCAGGCCAGAGGGGGGCGCGAAGGAACGCCATGCCGCTTCGAGAAGCACTGGACGAACCACCGATGAACAAGATCGTGACCATTCTCGACAGCATGGACTACGGCCCCGCCCCCGAGGAGGACGGCCATGCCCGCGCCTGGCTGAAGCGCCATGGCGGCCGGTTCGGCCAGTTCGTCGGCGGCCGATTCACCAAGCCCGGCGAAACCACCTTCGAGGTCCGCAACCCCGCCGATGGCGAACTGCTGGCCGAAGTGGCCGAGGCGGACGAGAAGGATGTGGACGCCGCGGTGAAATCCGCCACGTCCGCCTTCAGGTCCTGGTCGGCGCTGACAGGCACCGAGCGCGCGCGGCATCTCTATGCCATCGCCCGCCAGGTCCAGAAGCACGCCCGCTTCCTCGCCGTGCTTGAGACGCTGGACAACGGCAAGCCGATCCGCGAGACGCGCGACATCGACGTGCCGCTCGTCGCGCGCCACTTCTACCACCATGCCGGCTGGGCCGAGCTGCGCGACACCGCGTTTCCCGCCCACGTGCCGGCCGGCGTCTGCGGCCAGATCATCCCGTGGAACTTCCCGCTGCTGATGCTGGCCTGGAAGGTGGCGCCGGCGCTCGCAGCCGGGTGCACCGTCGTGCTTAAATCGGCCGAGCACACGCCGCTCACCGCGCTCGCCTTCGCCGAGATCTGCGCCGAGGCCGGGCTGCCGGCCGGCGTCTTCAACCTCGTCAACGGTGGCGGCACCACCGGCGCGCTGGTCGCCGGCCATCCCGGCCTCGCCAAGCTCGCCTTCACCGGCTCCACCGAGGTCGGCCGCCTGCTGCGCCGCCAGACGGCGGGAACCGGCAAGAAGCTCTCGCTTGAGCTCGGCGGCAAGTCGCCCTTCATCGTCTTCGACACGGCTGACATCGACGCCGCGGTCGAGGGCGTGGTCGACGCCATCTGGTTCAACCAGGGCGAGGTCTGCTGCGCCGGCTCTCGCGCCATCGTCCAGGAAGGCATCGCCGATCGGTTCCACGCCAGGCTGCGCGCCCGCATGGAAACGCTGCGCGTCGGCTCGCCGCTCGACAAGTCGACCGACATCGGCGCCGTCGTCGCGCCGGTTCAGATCGCCTCGATCCGCGCCAGGGTCGAGGCCGGGGTGGCCGAGGGCGCGACGCTGTGGCAGCCGTCCTGGGCCAACGAGGACTTCGCGACGGCGACCGCGAAGGGCTGCTTCTTCCCGCCCAGCCTCTTCACCGGCGTTTCGCCCGCCTCCGCGCTGGCGCAGGAGGAAATCTTCGGCCCGGTGCTGGTGTCGATGACGTTCCGCACGCCCGGCGAGGCGATCACGCTCGCCAACAACAGCCGCTACGGTCTCGCCGCCTCGATCTGGTCGCAGAACCTCGACGTCGCCTTCGATGCCGCGCGCAAGGTGAAGGCGGGCGTCGTCTGGATCAACTCGACCAATCTTTTCGACGCCGCCGTCGGCTTCGGCGGCTACAAGGAGAGCGGCTTCGGCCGCGAGGGCGGCCGCGAAGGCATGCTGGAGTATCTGGTCCCCGCCTGGGAAAAGAAGACGCGTGCCCTGCCCACCGCAAAGGCGCTGGCTCCGCCCGTGCCGGTCTACGGCGACGCCGGCCCTGATGCGACGTCCGCGTTGCTCGACCGCACGGTCAAGCTCTATGTCGGGGGCCGCCAGGTCCGGCCGGATTCGGGCTATTCCTATCCCGTCGTCGACCCGAAGGGCCGGCTGATCACCGAGGCCGGCTGGGGCAACCGCAAGGACATCCGCAACGCCGTCGAAGCCGCGCGCAAGGCCGACGCCTGGTCCGACATGACCGGCCATGCCCGCGCGCAGGTGCTCTGGTTCCTGGCCGAGAACCTCGAACTGCGGTCGGCCGAATTCGCCGCCCGCATCGACCGGATGACCGGCGTCGGCGCCAAGCAGGCGGCGCGCGAGGTCGCGGCCTCGGTCGACCGCATCGTCCACTACGCCGCCTGGGCCGACAAGTATGACGGCCGTGTCCGCGCGCCGCAGTCGCGCATGCTGGCGCTGGCGCTGCCCGAGCCCTTCGAGGTGATCGGCATCTCGTGTCCCGACGAGGCGCCGCTGCTCGGCTTCGTCTCGCTGGTCGCGCCCGCCATCGCCATGGGCAACCGCGTCGTCGTCACGCCCTCGCAGCACCACCCGCTGGCCGCCTGCGACCTCTACCAGGTGCTCGACACGTCCGACGTGCCCGACGGCGTCGTCAACATCGTCACCGGCGACCGCGACCAGTTGGCGAGCGTGATGGCCAAGCACGACGACATCGCCGCCTGCTGGTACGTCGGGTCCGTGGAGGGTAGCGCCGCCGTCGAGCGCGAGTCGGCCGGCAACCTCAAGGCCACCTGGGTCAACCACGGCAAGGCGCGAGACTGGTATGATCCCGCGCAGGGGCAGGGCGAGGCGTTCCTGTTCCATGCGACCCGGATCAAGTCGATCTGGACGCCGTTCGGGGTGTGAGGGTGGGTGGTCTCTGCATGATGGATCTGCCCTACGGCGCCCCCCTCTGTCCTGCCGGACATCTCCCCCACGAGGGGGGAGATCGGCCATCATCGCCGCCTGCCCCATTCTCCAGCGGTGCAGGAGATGCGCCAAGACCGAAGCTGCCGATCTCCCCCCTCGTGGGGGAGATGTCCGGTAGGACAGAGGGGGGCGCGACGGAGCGCGACGCCCGGCCGAACGGGACGCCCACCTGATGCTCCCCCAGGAAATCATCCGCAAGAAGCGCGACGGAAAAGCGCTCACCTCCGACGAGATCGCCTTTTTCGTCGAGGGCCTTGCCAACGAGACCGTCACCGAAGGCCAGGTCGCCGCGCTCGCCATGGCCGTGTTCTTCAACGGCATGAGCCGCGACGAGGCGGTCGCCCTCACCCTCGCCATGCGCGATTCCGGCGACGTGCTCGCCTGGGACCTGCCCGGCCCGGTGGTCGACAAGCATTCCACCGGCGGCGTCGGCGACAACGTCTCGCTGATGCTGGCGCCCATCGTGGCGGCCTGCGGCGCCTATGTGCCGATGATCTCCGGCCGGGGCCTTGGCCACACAGGCGGCACGCTGGACAAGATGGATTCCATTCCCGGCTATGTCAGCAAGCCGGCTAATGATCTCTTCCGTACAACGGTGCGGGATGTCGGCTGCGCCATCATCGGCCAGACGGGCGATCTGGCACCGGCCGACAAGCGCTTCTACGCGATCCGCGACGTAACGGCGACGGTGGAGTCCATCCCGCTGATTACCGCCTCGATCCTGTCGAAGAAACTGGCCGCCGGACTGCAGGCGCTGGTGCTCGACGTGAAGGCAGGCAACGGCGCCTTCATGGCGCGCGGACGTGACGCCGCCGCACTGGCGACGAGCTTGGTCGAAGTGGCGAACGGTGCCGGCATGGCCACCACAGCGCTGATCACGGACATGAACGAGCCGCTGGCCTCTGCGGCAGGCAACGCGCTCGAAGTCGTCAACGCCGTCGACTTCCTGACGGGGCGGATGCGCGACCCGCGGCTGCTCGAGGTGACCCTGGCACTGGCCTCGGAAATGCTCGTCGCCGCCCGGCTCTCGGGCTCCCCGGTCGAGGGCGAGGCGATGGCGCGCCGGGTGCTGGAGTCGGGCAATGCCGCAGAAACTTTCGACCGCATGGTCGCTGCTCTCGGCGGGTCGAAGGACTTCGTCTCAAACTGCCGCCGGCACCTGCCCGAGGCGCCCGTCATCCGCGCCGTGCCCGCGCCGGCGAACGGCTATGTGACCGGCATCGACACCCGGGCGGTGGGCGTCGCTGTCGTGGCATTGGGCGGGGGCCGCGTACGGCCAGGCGATGCGGTCGATCCGGCGGTCGGCCTGAGCGGACTGGTCTCAGTCGCCACCCACATGCGCGCGGGCGACCCGCTCGCCATGGTGCACGCGCGCACGGAGGCGTCAGCGATAGCGGCGATCGCCGCAGTGCAGGCAGCCTACGCGATCGGCGATAAGCGCCCGCCGCGGCGCAAGGCGGTTCTGCGCCATATCGGGGCGGCAGGCTGAGGCGCTGGCGGGATTCACGTGAAGCAGCAGCGGGCCTAGCGGGGTCGGCGCGAGCCCAGCTGGACAATCCAGTCGCGCCCGACCCGCCGCTCGCGCAGGATTGGCAGCGGGTCCTGGTGGTCGAGCCTGGCGCAGAGCCGGTAGACCTCAAGCGTCTCCGCGTTCATTTGCCCCTTCTTGTGAAAATACATCGCCGCCGCGTAGCGCGTGCGGCCCGACCAGGGCTCGCCGAGCGGCGTGTCGACCAGCGCCCAGTTCTCGGCGTCGTCTCCGGCCTGGTCGAACTCCTCCGCCATGCTCAGGCGTCCGCCGGCGGCGTCGCCGTGCGCCGGTCGAGCTTGACGAACGGCCGCGGCACCACAGTCGCCCGCTTCATCAGCTTCATGTACTGGCCCTCGCGCAGAGCGTAGATCTCGACCCAGAGGTCGTCCTTTCGCGTGTCGCCATAGGGTCGTTGCAGGCTGGCAATGGCGATGTTTCGTTTGGCCATCGGCGACCAGATGGCCGCGCTGACCAGCCCGACCTCCTTCTTTTTCGCATGATAGACCAGCGCGTGCTCGGCGGGAACGTTGCCCTCGATCTCCAATCCCACAAGGACATGGCCGAGCGAGCGCCTGCGCCGCGCCTCGAGGATCGCGCGGCGGCCGTTGAAATGCGGCTTGCCGGGATCGACCAGCCAGCCGAGGCCGATCTCGTCGGGCATCCGCACCCGGTCGGCGCGGATGGCATGCTCGGCGGTGACGAAGTCGGCATTGGCGACGATGAAGCCGGCCTCGATCCGCGCCCGGTTGAGCGCTGTATAGCCGATGGCGCGGATGCCCCGCAGTTGCCCGGCCTCCCAAAGCCGGTCCCAGAGCGACAGGGCATCGGCGGCCTCGACGAAGAGCTCGTAGCCGAGGTCGCCGGTGAAACCGGTGCGCGAGATGGTCACCGTCCCGCCCTCGTGCGGGAAGAATGCGAGGTCGAAGGGCTTCAGCCGCTCGATGCCGGCAAAGCCCGCATCCTTGAGCAGCGCGCAGGACGTCGGCCCCTGCAGCGCCAGCCCCGCCACCGCCTCCGTCTCGTCGGCGACGGTGACGTCGAAGCCGATCGCGCTGTCGAGCAGCCACGGCAGGTGCCGCTCCTGGCAGCACAGGCGGAAGCGCGTCTCGGCGAGCCGGAACAGCGTCCCGTCGTCGAGCACGTGCCCTTCGTCGTCGCACCACGCCGTGTAGTGTACGCGCCCGGGCCGGAGCTTGGCCACGTTTCGCACGAAGACGCGCTCGCAATAGGTCTCGGCGTCCGGCCCCTCGATGCGGTACTTGACCATGGGCGAGATGTCGATCAGTGCCGCCTGGCTGCGGATCGCGAAATACTCCAGTTCCTCGTCCCACAGCGACAGCGGCGCCTTGCAACCGGCCCAGCTGTACCAATCGTTGCGGAAGTCCAGCGCGGCGAGTCGCGAGTGGAACGGGGTTTCCCGCCGCATGGCGCGCCAGTGGTCCTGCAGGGCGAGGCGAGGGTTGAGCTCACGTCCGGGAACGGAGGCAATCATGGATGGAGACCTCCCGTCATTGGCGAAGGACGGCGCGAGGCACCGCCCTTTGGCCTGCCGGCCATCTCCCCCTCAAGGGGGGAGATCGGCTGTCCCCGCCGTCTCGTCCCCGCTAGTACGGTACCGGTCTGGCGTTGCCATGGAAGCCGGCCATCTCCCCCCTTGAGGGGGAGATGGCCGGCAGGGCAGAGGGGGGTGGGACAGGTGAAAGCGTCCGAACCGAAGGCCATCCTCACCCCCGCACCTCCACCACCCGCTTCGCGGCATTCCAGCCAGGTGCGCCGGAAATGCCGCCACCGGGGTGGGAGCCTGCGCCGGCGAGGAACAGGCCGTCCAGCGGGGTGTCATAGCCGTCGGCGCCATGCACCGGTCGGTTCATCAGCATCTGGTCGACCTGCATCTCGCCATGGTGCCAGTGCCCGCCCGGCATGCGGAAGCGAGCCTCGATGTCGGCGGGCGTGAGCAGTTCGGCATGCTGCACGCTGCGGCCAATGCCGGGCGCGTGGCATTCCAGCACCGCCATGATCGCGGCAAGGAATTTCGGCTTGCCGGCCTCCCAGCCCTGCTTCAGCGCATAGGGTGCGAACTGTACGACCGCCGAGAGCACGCAGGCGCCGGCGGGCGCGAGCGACGGATCGCCGAGGCTGGGCAGCGTGATCTCCATCACCGGTTCCGGCGAATACGCGCCGTACTTCGCCGGGTTGAAGGCTTTCTCGACATGGTCGACCGACGGCGCGATCACCAGCCGTCCCCGGTGCGCCTCCTCCGCCAGGCCCGCGAAGCGCGGTGGGGCGTCGAGCGCGAGATGCAGCTTCGCCGCGTCGCCCTTCATCCGGATGTGCCCCAGCCGGCGCACGAAGCCGGTGTCGACATGGCGCGGCCCGACGAGGTCGAGGAAGGTGGTGACCGGGTTGATCGCCGAGACGACCGTGCGCGCGCGGATCTCCTCGCCGTCGTCGAGCGTGACGCCGCAGGCGCGGCCCTTCTCCACCATGATGCGCCCCACGACGGCCGAAGGCCGCAGCTTGCAGCCCGCCGCCTCCGCCGCTCGCGCAAGAGCTGCGGCCACCGCGCCCATGCCGCCCTTCGGCAGCGCCTGCGCGCCCGTCACGCCGGCCACCTCGCCGGCGAGGCGGTAATAGAGCCCGAGCAGCGAGGTGGGCGACCGCGGCCCGAGATGCGCGCCGAGCGTCGCGTCGAAGGCGACGAGGCCCTTCAGTCGGTCGTCGCCGACGTGCTCGTCCAGCACGTCCGCCACGTTCATCAGCACCATGCGCAGGAACTCGCGCATCTCCTCCTTGCCGAGCCGGCGCAGCGACAGCGCCGCGGAACCCAGCAGCGAGGCCTGGCCGAGCGACATGGCGCCGAGGTCAGGCGGCCGGCGCGACAGGAAGGGCTTCAGGATCCCGGCCTGGCGGAAGAGCAGCGACCGAAGCTCGGACCAGCCGGAGCGGTCGGCGGCGTCGATCGTGCCGTCGAGCCGCTCGCCATAGGCTCCGTCAAGCACGAGCGGATCGCCCGCCGAGGACAGGGCGACGCTGGGGATGGCGCCGGCCGAAAGCGCCAGCCCGTGTTTCCTGAGGTCGAGCCCGGCGACCATCTCCGGATGCAGGCGATTGAGAATATGGGCGAGGCTCGACACGCGAAAGCCCGGCGCGAATTCGTGCGTTCCGGCCGCTCCGCCGAGGCGGTCGGCCGCCTCGAGCACCAGCACCTTGCGTCCGGTGCGGCCTAGTGCGGCCGCACAGGCGAGGCCGTTGTGGCCGCCGCCGATGACGATGGCGTCGAAGCGTCCGGCTTCAGATGACGTCATGGGCCGCGCTCATGTGCCTGGTCCCCCGCTTCAGGTCGCGCAGCATCTCGGCCGCCGCGTTGCGCCCGGGCGCGCCCATCACCCCGCCGCCCGGATGGGTCGAGGAGCCACACATGTAGAGCCCGCCGATCGGTGAGCGGTACTGCGCGTAGCCCGGCACCGGCCGGTTGAACAGCAACTGGTCGAAAGTCAGCTCGCCCTGGAAGATGTTGCCTTCGGTGAGCCCGACCTCGGCTTCCAGTTCGCGCGGCGTGCGCACCTCCATGTGGACGATACGGTCGCGGAAGCCCGGTGAGTATTCGGCGATCTGCGAGATGACGGTCTCGCCGAAGGCGTCGCGATCGACATCGGTCCAGTCGCGTCCTTCCACTTTGGGCGGGCAATACTGCACGAAGCAGCTCATGAAGTGCTTGCCTGGGGAGGTCATGGTCGGGTCCAGCGTCGTCGGGATCACCACGTCGAGGAAGGGGTCGGCAGACCAGCGGCCGGCCTTCCAGTCGTCATAGCCGCGCTCCATGCGTTCGACCGAATCCGTGAAGTGCAGGTCGCCGCGCAGGCAGGGCGAATCCTTGGGCAGGGCGGGGAATTCCGGCAGCGAGTCGAGCGCGATGTTGACCTTGCCTGACGAGCCGCGGATCTTGAAGTTCCTGACCCGGCGCAGGAATGTCTCCGGCAGGTCCCTCTCGTCGACCAGGCTGAGAAAGGTGCGCTTCACGTCGGCGTTCGAGACCACGGTGTTCGCCCACACCTCCTCGCCGCCCTCCAGCACCACGCCTTCCGCCTTGCCGTTGCGCACCAGCACCTGGTCCACCGCCGCGCCGGTGCGGATCGTCCCGCCGCTCGCCTGGAAGGAGGCGGCCAGCGCCCGCGTCACCGCGCCCATGCCGCCGCGCGCATAGCCCCAGGCGCCGACCGAGCCGTCGACCTCGCCCATGTAGTGGTGCAGCAGGATGTAGGCCGTCCCGGGCGACATCGGTCCGAGCGCGGTGCCAATGATGCCCGACAGCGCGAAATAGGCTTTGATGACGTCGGTCTCGAAATACTCGTCGAGGAAGTCGGATATGGACATCGTCCAGAACCGCACCGTCTGCGCCATCTCGGAGGCGCCCAGCCCGGCGAACTTGCGCCCGAGATAGAGGAGTTCGCCGAGGTCGCGCGGCTTCAGGCTCGTCGGGTCCGGCGCGGTGCGCATCAGGAGCGGCTGGATGAAGCGGCACTGCCGCGTCACGTCGCGCGAATAGCGATCATAGGCCTCCGCGTCGCGCGCCGAGAAGCGGGCGAATTCGCGCCGGTGCGCCTCGTGGTCGCGGTAGTTGCCGAGAAAGTCGCCGTCCTGCGTCAGCACCGCGCCGCCCTCGTAGGCGATGACCTGCAGCCCGTGCCGCGGCAGTTCCAGATCGCGCATGATCTCCGGGCGGAAAAGCGAGCAGACATAGGAGCAGTTTGAATAGGTGAAGCCCGGTGTCAGCGATCGGCTGACGGCCGCGCCGCCGACCCAGTCGTTCTTTTCGAGCACGAGCACGTCCAGGCCTGCACGCTGCAGGTAGCAGGCGGTGACGAGGCCGTTGTGCCCGGCTCCTATCACGATGGCGTCCCAGCGCTTCATTCCACTCGTCTCGCCCCGATGCGGCCCAGCTGCCCGATCATCGGCAAATTTGGCACGGGGCTGGCGCGCCTGTCCAGTCGTTCTGAATGAATGTTCAACAAACGAGGTTGCGTTTCTCTCCGTGTTCGCTAGGTTTTCCGTCGCCGGGCCATCACGAGCCAGATGTCCTGAAGCGTGCTTGGAAGGGCTGACGATGCACGGCGTTCGAGAAGACGAACCGCATGGCGAGCCAGAATATGACGACGCGGCCATCCGTTTCCTGGAAGCCCTGTGGGGCGAAGGCTATCTCTCGCCCGGCGGTCCGGAGGAGGTCGACCGGATCTTGGCCGGCGTCTCCCTCATGGGGCGGACCGTGCTCGATGTCGGCTGCGGCTCCGGTGGCATCACGCTGGATCTGGTCGAGCGCCATGGCGCGTCGCACGCGACCGGCTTCGACGTCGAGGCGCCTGTCGTTATCGCCGCCCGCCGACGTGCCTGGGAGCGGGGATTGTCGCAGCGCGTCGAGTTCGTTCAAGCCGAACCGGGGCGGCTGCCCTTCCGCAACGAGAGCTTCGACGTCGTCTTCTCAAAGGACGCGCTGCTGCACGTGCCCGACAAGGACGCGCTGTTTGCCGATCTCTGGCGTGTCCTGAAGCCAGGAGGACTTCTCGCCGCCAGTGACTGGCTGATCGGCCACGACGGCGAGCCGAGCGGGGACATGAAAGCCTATGTTGCCGCCGAAGGGCTGAGCTTCTCCATGGCATCGCCGGCCCGATATCGTGCAGCGATGGAAAAGGCGGGGTTCGTCGACGTTTACACGGTCGACCGCAATGCCTGGTACCGCGACGTTGCCCGCGCGGAACTCGACCGCCTGAAGGGACCGCTCTACGCCAAGGTCGCGGCGGCGGTCGGCGAGCCCTATGTCGACAAGAACATCCGCACCTGGGAAGCCATGCAGAAGGTTCTTGACTCGGGCGAGCACCGTCCCACTCATCTGCGCGGAAGGAAGCCGGGATAGTGCTGGATCTTCCATCGGAGAAAGCGGTTCTCATGTCCGACAGCGTCATCGCCGAGCGGAGTTCCGACGGCGAGCGGAAAGGCCGCAAGGCCTCGAGGGAAGTCCGTCGCCAGCAGTTGATCGATGCCACCATCGATTCGTTGGCCAGGCGCGGCTACGCCGAGACCACGCTGGCCAACGTCGCGGACGGTGCTGGACTTTCTCGCGGCATCGTCAACTTCCATTTCGAGAGCAAGGAAAAGCTCCTCGTCGCCACGCTGCAGTTCATGGCGGAGGAATACGCGGCCCACTGGCGCGGCGCGCTGGACAAGGCCGGCGACGATCCGGCCGGTCAGCTCTGGGCGCTCTGCGCGGCCGATTTCGATCGCGCCATCTGCAACAGGCGCAAGCTCGCCGCCTGGTGCGCCTTCTGGGGCGAGGCCAAGTCGCGGCCGACCTACCAGGCGCTTTGCGGTGGGCGCGACCAGGCCTATCACGACGTCATGGTCGACATCTGCACGCGGCTGAAAGCGCAGGGACGCTATCCGATCGATCCGCAGGCGATCGCGCTCGCCGTCAACGCGCTGCTGGAGGGGCTGTGGCTGCGCCTGATGCTGGCGGCGGACGATGTCTCGCGCGAATCCGCCTTCGCCTCAGCCGCCGAACTCCTGGCGGCGCTGTTTCCCGGCCATTTCACGCGCGGCGCCGACGGCACCGTCTCCAGGGCATGACGATGACACAACAATGGGAGCATGCAGGCATGAAGACTTTCAGGCAATTCTTGAAGAACACCGTTGCGTTGGGGCTGTTTGGCGCAGTGACCGGTCTCGCCACCGCTCCGGCCTTCGCCGAGGATGGTGACCTCCTCATCTTCGACTGGTCCGGCTATGAAGAGCCCGCGTTCCACCCGCGCTACGTCGCGAAGCACGGGGATTCGCCGACCTTCACCTTCTTCGGCGACGAGGACGAGGCCTTCGAGAAGCTTCGCTCCGGCTTCAGGGCCGATCTAGGCCATCCCTGCTCGCAGAGCGTGGTGAAATGGCGTGACGCAGGCCTGCTGCAGCCGCTCGACACCTCCCGCATCGAAGGCTGGAACGATCTGCTGCCGGGCATCATGGCCATGAAGGATCTGGCCACGACCGCCGACGGCACCGCATGGTTCATGCCCTGGGACTGGGGCAACACCTCGCTCACCTACAACACCGAGAAGATCGCGGCCGAGGACGTGACGTCGTTGAAGGCCTTCGCCGATCCGAAGTTCAAGGACCGCGTGTCGCTGCCCGACAATGTCGACGATGCCTTCGCGCTCGCCTCGCTCGTGATCGGTCTCAAGGACTGGACGCAGATGACCGACGAGCAGTTCGCGCAGGCGGCCGACTTCCTGCGCGAGGTACACAAGAACGTCCGCCTGTACTGGACGGATTCGACCGAGATCGTCCAGGCGCTGGGCGGCGGCGAAGTCGATCTCGCCTGGGCCTGGAACGACGCTGCCACGCAGCTCTCCGCCGAGGGCCAGCCCTTCGCCATGAACAAGGACACCGCAGAAGGCATCACCACCTGGGTCTGCGGCTACGTGCTGCTCAAGGATGCGCCGGGCAGCGTCGACAAGGCTTACGACTTCCTGAGCGCCGTCAATGCGGATCCGGAAGTGGCCAAGTACATCGTCAACGACTGGGGCTACGGGCACGCCAATGCCAAGGCGATGGCCGCGGTCGACAACGAGGTGCTGGCGGCGAAGGGCTATCTCGACGTCGAGAAGTTCGTCGACAAGACGCTGTTCCAGTCGCCGGTGCCGCCGGAACTGAAGCTGCGCATGATCGACGAGTTCGAGAAGATCAAAGCCGGCTACTGAGGGCGCGAACGGGGCGCCGCCGGCTCACGTCAGCGCCGCCTGCGTCTCCGTCGCCCGGTCTCGGGCAGAAATGTGGCCGTGCGCGATGCGCTTGCCGTCGGTGCCGAAGATGTGCAAGCGGGCGGCCGGGACTCCGATCCGGATGCGGTCGCCCGGACGCGCCTCGGTGCGGCCGTGAACGCGCACGATGATCCCGGCACCACCGGCCTTGCCGTGCAGGAAGCTCTCCGCGCCGACCGGCTCGGCCACGACGACGTGGAAATCAAGTGAGAAGGCGTCCGTGCCGCCGATCACCACGTCCTCGGGCCGAAAGCCGAGTATCGCGGCCTTGCCCTGCGGATAGCCGTCGGCCGGCAGCAGCGTGCCGTCAGGCAGCCGGTATCCGTCGCCTGCCGCCGCCAGCGGCAGCAGGTTCATCGGCGGCGCGCCGATGAAGCTGGCCACGAAGGTGCTGGCCGGCCTTTCATAGACGTCGAGCGGCGAGCCGATCTGTTCGACCACGCCCCCATTCATGACCACCAGCGTGTCGGCGAGCGTCATCGCTTCCAACTGGTCGTGCGTGACATAGACGGACGTCGTGCCGAGCGAGCGCTGCAGCGCCTTGATCTCGACGCGC
Source organism: Aquibium sp. ELW1220 (assembly GCF_030398385.1). Lineage (GTDB taxonomy): Bacteria > Pseudomonadota > Alphaproteobacteria > Rhizobiales > Rhizobiaceae > Aquibium. Next base: position 140,511 of record NZ_JAOAOQ010000005.1, read on the forward strand.
ATCTGGCCGCGCAGTTTGGCGTCGAGGTTCGACAGTGGCTCGTCGAACAGGAAGACCTTGGGGCTGCGCACGATGGCCCGGCCCATCGCGACGCGCTGCCGCTGGCCCCCCGAGAGCGCGCGGGGCTTGCGGTCGAGGAAGGAGCCGATCTCCAGGATCGCGGCTGCCTTCTTGACGCGCTGGTCGATCTCGTCGCGCTTCATCCCGCGGTTGCGCAGACCGTAGGAGAGGTTCTCGTAGACGGTCATGTGCGGATAGAGCGCATAGTTCTGGAACACCATGGCGATGTCGCGCTCGGCGGGGTCGATCTCGTTGACCACCCGATCGCCGATCTTGACGGTACCGGCAGAGATCGTCTCCAGCCCGGCGATCATCCGCAGCAGGGTCGACTTGCCGCATCCCGAGGGGCCGACGAGCACGATGAAGTCGCCGTCGGCGATGTCGAGGGAGATGCCCTTCACGGCCTCCACCTTGCCGGGATAGACCTTGCGCACCTGGTCGAGAGTGATCGTTGCCATCCTATTTCTCCGTCTCAACGAGGCCTTTGACGAACAGCTTCTGCATCGCGACGACCACGACCACGGGCGGCAGCATGGCCAGCACCGACGCGGCCATGACGTAGTTCCAGATCGGATTGGCATCGACCGCCTCGGCCATGCGCTTGATGCCCGCCACGATCGTGTAATAGCCCTCGTCCGTGGTGATCAGCAGCGGCCAGAGATACTGATTCCAACCATAGATGAACAGGATCACGAACAGCGCCGCGATGTTGGTGCGCGACAGCGGAATCAGGATGTCGCGAAGGAACTTCATCGGCCCGGCTCCGTCGATCCGCGCGGCTTCCGCGAGTTCGTCGGGGATGGTCATGAACACCTGCCGGAACAGGAAGGTCGCGGTCGCCGAGGCGATCAGCGGGATCGTCAGGCCCGCATAGCTGTTCAGCATGCCGAGATCGGCCACCACCTTGAACGTCGGCAGGATGCGCACCTCGACCGGCAGCATCAGTGTGATGAAGATGCACCAGAAGGCGAGCATGCGGAAGGGAAAGCGGAAATACACGATGGCGAAGGCCGAGGTGATGGAAATGGCGATCTTGCCGCCGGCGATGACCAGCGCCATTACGAGGCTGTTGAACAGCATGCCGGCCAGCGGCGGTGCGCCCATGTTGGAAAGTCCATCGCCCAGCATGACGCCGTAATTGTGCAGCGCCGCGTCGCCGAACCACAAGGGGATGCGGCCGGTCTGAAAGGTCTCGGCCGGATGGGTCGACGCGACGATGGCGATCCAGACCGGGAAGGCCACGATCAGCACGCCCAGCACCAGCACGGCATGCGACAGGAAATTCAGGAAAGGGCGGTGCTCGACCATGATCAGTACTCCACCCGGCGCTCGATGAAGCGGAACTGGACGACGGTCAGCACGATCACGACCGCCATCAGCACGACGGACTGCGCTGCCGACGAGCCCAGGTTCAGACCGAGGAAGCCGTCGACATAGACCTTGTAGACCAGGATGTTGGTGGCCTGGGCCGGGCCGCCTTCGGTGGTAGCGTCGATCACCGGGAAGGTGTCGAACAGGGCATAGACCGTGTTGACCACCAGCAGGAAGAACGAGGTTGGAGCCAGCAGCGGCAGCGTGATGGAAAACAGCCGTCGGCCGGGCCCGGCGCCATCGATCGCGGCAGCTTCGCGCATGCTGGCCGGGATCGCCTGCAGGCCTGCGACGAAGAACAGGAAATTGTAGCTGATCTGCTTCCACGCGGCGGCGATGATGACGAGGATCATCGATTGGGTGCCGTTCAGGCTGTGGTTCCAGTCGATGCCGACCATGTCGAGCGCATAGGGAACAAGGCCGATGGTGGGGTTGAAGATGAACCACCAGAGCAGCCCGGCAATGGCGGGCGCGACGGCGTAAGGCCAGACCAGGAGCGTGGTGTAGGTCTGCGCCGACTTGATCATGCGGTCCGCAGCCAGCGCCAGGGTCAGCGCCACAGCCATCGCAAGAACCGCGACCGATACCGAAAACACCACCGTCACCATGACGGAGTTGAGGTAGTGCGGGTCGCCGAAAAGGCGGCTGTAATTCTCGAATCCGATGAAGGTGGATTTCAGCCCGAAAGCGTCTTCGCGCAAGAAACTCTGCCACCCGGCCTGCGCGGCAGGCCAGAGGAAGAACACAAACGTGACCGCCAACTGCGGCGCCAGCAGCAGCCAGGGCAGCAACTGGTTGCGAAAGATCGCGCGTTTCATCCGGAGGACCTTCAATGCAAAGGCAGCCCGCGCGTGACGCGCGGGCTGCCGGGGACGCGGATGCGCCTTACTTGTTCGCCGCTTCGAACTCGCGGATCAGAACGTTGCCGCGCGTGACCAGATCGTCCAGAGCGGTCTGGGCGTCTTTCTGGCCGGCCAGCAGCGCCTGGAACTCCTCGTCGATGATCCCGCGGATCTGGACGTAGGAGCCGAACCGCAGACCCTTGGAATTGGGGGTCGGCTCGTTCAGCGTCATCTGCTGGATCGAGACGTCGGCGCCCGGGTTGGCGTCGTAGTAGCCCTGCGACTTCGACAGGTCCCAGGCGGCCTGGGTGATTGGCAGGTAGCCGGTTCCCTGGTGCCACTTGGCCTGTACCTCGGCCGAGGAAAGGTAGGTGAAGAAGTTCGCAACGGCCTTGTATTCGGCCTCGGGGCGGCCAGCCATCACCCACAGCGTCGCGCCGCCGATGATCGAGTTCTGCGGCTGGGTGTCGGCATAGTGCGGCAGCATGCCGTAGCCGACCTCGAAGTCCTTCGCGTTGGCGACGACGCCGGCGCGCGAAGCCGAGGAGTTCATGTAGATCGCGCATTCCTGCGTGTAGAACTTCGGCGGCGCGTCATTGCCGCCCACCGGGCCGCCATACTGGAACAGGCCTTCCTTCTGCCAGCGGGCGAGGTTTTCCCAGTGCCGGGTCTGCAGCGGACCGTTCACGGTCAGTTCGGTCGCCAGGCCACCGAAGCCGTTTTCCAGCGTGCCGATCGGCTGGTTGTGCCAGGCCGAGAAGTTCTCGAGCTGCACCCACGAAATCCAGCCGGTCGTGAAGCCGCACTTGGCCGCGCCCGATTCCATGATCTTCTTCGAGAAGGCTTCGACCTCTTCCCACGTCTTGGGCGCAGTGTTGCGGTCCAGGCCGGCCTTCTCGAACACGTCCTTGTTGTAGTACAGGATCGGGGTCGAGGAGTTGAACGGCATCGACAGCATGTTGCCGTCGGTGTCGGTGTAGTAGCCCACGACTGCAGGCAGGAAAGCGGCCTGGTCGAAGGGCTCGCCGGCGTCCTTCATCAGCTGGTAGACCGGATAGACGGCGCCCTTGGCGGCCATCATCGTGCCCGTGCCGACCTCGAACACCTGCACGATGGCCGGCTGCTCCTTGGCGCGGAATGCGGCGATTGCGGCGGTCATGGTCTCGGCATAGGTGCCCTTGAAGCTCGGCACGACCTTGTAGTCGGTCTGCTTCGAATTGTAGTCGGCCGCGATGGCCTCGAGCTTCTCGCCCAGTTCGCCGCCCATGGCATGCCACCAGGCGACTTCCGTCACGGCGAAGGCAGGGCTCATGGCGAGGATGGATATTCCCGCGGCAAAACCCGCGGCGAGGCCGGTAGACTTCATCTTGTGCTCCCGAAGTTTCGTTGGCGAAAGTCTTGCACTTCCTGCCTTCGACTACCGGCTGTCGGTGACGCTTGGACAACGGTTGGATGTCAGATTTGTGAATTGCCTCCCGGCCCGGAAGCGGACCGGTGGCGGCTCATGAATCGAGACCCGCGACAGGAATTGCCCGGCCGCCTGCACCCGCCCTACCGCTCCCGGGCTCAGTCCGCCATCGCCACCAGCGCGTCCGGCTCGTAGGCGATGCGGATCGGTGCGCCGACGGGGATATCGTCGGCGCCGAAATCGTTGGTCTCGGTGACCGATAGCGGCTTGTCCATGCCTGGGATCTCGATCACGAGATGGGTGATCTCGCCGAAATAATGCCGGTCGACCACCGTGCCCGCGAGCTCGTGGCGGGCGGTTTCCTGGTCCCACAGGACGCGCAGCCGTTCCGGACGGATGCCGATCGTGACGGCCCCGCCCTTGACAGCCCAGTGCGCTGGCCTTTGCGTCGCGACGCGGCCGAAGCCCTTCGTCTCCACCTCGATCGCGGTCCCGTTCTCGCCGACAAGATTTCCGTGGATGAAGTTCATGCCGCCGAGAAAGTCGGCCACCTGTCGGTTGACCGGACGCTGGTAGATGTCCTTGGGCGCGGCGACCTGGGCGATCTTGCCGTCGAACATCACCGCGATCCGGTCGGACATCGCGAGGGCCTCGTACTGGTCGTGGGTCACCAGCACGAAGGTGATGCCGACTGCCTTCTGCAGGCTGCGGAGTTCGACCTGCATCTGCTCGCGCAGCTTCTTGTCGAGCGCCGACAGCGGCTCGTCGAGAAGCAGCACTTTCGGCCGCATGACCAGTGCCCGGGCCAGTGCCACGCGCTGGCGCTGGCCGCCCGACAGTTCGGTGGCGCCGCGCCTGCCGAGCCCTTTGAGCGACACCTGCGCAAGCGCCTCCTCGACGCGCCGCCGCTCCTCGGCCCGGTCGAGCTTCAGCCGCTTCAGCCCGTAGGCGACGTTCTGCTCGACGTCGAGGTGCGGAAAGATCGCGTAGCTCTGGAACACCATGTTGGTGGGCCGGCGGTTGGCGGGGATCCCGAGCATCGGCTGTCCGTCGATGGCGATCGTTCCGCGGGTGGGCGTGTCGAAGCCGCCGATCATTCTGAGCAGGGTCGTCTTGCCGCAGCCCGAGGGGCCGAGCAGCGAGAAGAACTCGCCGGGCCGGATGGCCAGGCTCGCGTCGTCGAGGGCGTTGAACCGGCCATAGGTCTTGGTGACGCTGGCGATCTCGATCATCGGCCTGTCAGGCAAGCGGTCCTCCGTCGACATTGGCCCGCCGCGCGGCGCGGCGACGGTAGAGTTCGGCGATCGTGAGCAGGATGAAGGACAGGACGAGCATGATGGTGCCAAGCGCCAGCACACCCGGCAGCCGGGCCGCGAACCGCAGCTGGCCCCAGATATAGACCGGCAGGGTGGAGTCGGTGCCCGTGAGGAAGAAGGCGAGGATGAACTCGTCGAGCGAGATGGTGAAGGAGACGAGCAGGCTCGAAACGATCGCCGGCGTCACCATGGGCAGCGTCACCCGCCGGAACGTCCCCATCGCCGTCTCGCCGAGATCCGCGGAGGCTTCTTCCAGGCTGTGGTCGAAGCCTTCGAAGCCGGCGATCAGCACCGTGACCGAATAGGGCACGCAGATCAGCACGTGGCCGAGCACGACGGTCAGCAGCGACAATTCGAGCCCGAGCCTCAGCATCACCAGGAGCAGTGCCACCGCGATGATGATTTCGGGCAGCACGAGCGGCGCCATGATCAGTCCGTTCATCGCTTTCTGTCCCCGGAAGCGGTAGCGGGTCATGGCGCGTGCGGCGCAGATGCCGAGGAGCGTGGCTGTTATGGCGGCCGCCACGCCGACGAGGGCGCTGTTCCTTGCCGCGTCGAGCATTGCCGGCGTAGCGAGCAGGCCTTCGTACCATTTCCAGGTGAAGCCGGAGAGCGGAAAGTTGGGCGTGGCGGAATCGTTGAAGGAAAACAACGGCAGCAGCAGGACCGGCAGATAAAGGAAGGCGACGTAGAGGGCGACATAGACCGCCAGCCAGTTCACGCCGAGGAAGCGCCGCCCGGTCGTCATCGGATCCGCCCTGCGGCCCAGCGCAGCAAGCCGACGCTGGAGATCGCAACGATGGTGATGACGATCATCGTCGTCACCGAAAGAGCGGCGCCGAGCGGCCAGTTGGCGCCCTTCTTGAACTGAACCTCGATGGCACTGGCGATCATGACGCCGTCCTTGCCGCCGACCAGCCGGGGCGTCACATAGTCGCCGACGGTCGGGATCATCACGATAATCAGCGCCGCGACGATGCCGGGTATCGTCAGCGGCAGGGTCACTCGCAGGAAGCGGCGGATGGGCCCGTCGCCGAGGTCGGTCGCCGCCTCGACCAGCGTCCGGTCGACCTTCTCCAGCGAGACGTAGATCGGCAGGATCGCGAACACGGCCCAGGCATGTGTGAGCGTGATCAGCACCGCGTTGGTGTTGTAGAGGAAGGCCGTGGACGGTTCGTCGATGATGCCGGTGCCGAGCAGCGCGGTATTGAGCACGCCCTTGTAGCCGAGGATCACCTTCCACGACATGACCCTGAGCAGGTAGCTGGTCCAGGCCGGAATGGTGATCAGGAACAGGATCAGGCTCTTGTAGCGCCCGCCATGGAAGGAGATGTAGTAGGCGACCGGATAGGCGAGTATCACCGTCAGGAAGGCCACGCTCATCGACAGCGCCAGCGATCGCATCAGGAGATCGCGGTAGATCGGCTCGGTCAGCGCGATGCGGTAGTTCTCGAGCGTGAAGGACCTGTCGATCGTCAGGTAGTTCTGCGTCCAGAAGGAATGCGCGATCACCACCATGATCGGCGCCGCCAGCATGACGAGCGCGAAAAGGAAGGTAGGGCTCATCAGCGCCAGCCCCTGGCGCTGCTCGGTGCGGAAGAAGCCTCGCCGGGCCGGCGTGGCAACCCAACCTTGTCCTTCGGTCGCAATGGTCATTGCGATCCTCCGGTCCGGTCATCAGGCAAGGGCGCGGGACTTTTCGTCACTTGTCCACCCGTGGCTTGCACCGTCCCCTGTTGTCGGCGCCTGATGGCGAACATGAGCCCATGGCCGGATTGAAATCAAGCGCTATTTCTGGAATATTGATTGAACAGACATTCAGAATGATGGGAAAACCGTCGCGGTTCCGGCATGTTGGGCGAGCAGCCCTGCGGGTCCCGAAAGGCGGTGAGCGAGGAAACGAATGGCGGCGATCAAGAATCCGGCCGGGCAAGCAGTTGCTCCCCCGACTGCCCGTTTCGGCGGCGCCGCGCGTCACCTGATCCAGCCATGGCCCTATGCCGGTGCAATCGGCAACGAGGCACGGACGCCGATCGAAGCCGGCGATGGCATCTACATCACCGACGGTGACGGACGCCGGCTGATTGACGGGCCGGCCGGCATGTGGTGCGTCAATCTCGGCCATCGTCGGGAAGAACTGGCCCGCGTCATGGCCGATCAGGCGATGGAGCTCTCCTACAACACGCCCTGGTACACGATGAGCGACGCCTCCGCCGTGCTGGCAAGGCGACTGGCAGCCCATGCACCCGGCGATCTCGACCATGTGTTCTTCACCACTGGCGGTTCCTCGGCGGTCGAAACCGCACTGCGCTTCATGCAGTTCTACAACAATGTCCGCGGCCGACCGGAAAAGAAGCTTATCCTGTCGCGCGGTGGCGCCTATCATGGCTCGACCTACCTGTCGGCCTCGCTGAACGGCCGGCCGCGCGACCGCGACTGGATGGACGGCGCCGACGACCTGGTCGTCAAGCTGTCATGCCCGGATCCTTTCCGCCGTCCGGCCGGAATGACGCTGGCCGCCTTCACCAATTTCCTCGTCGACGAGTTTCGCGACACCGTGGAGCGCATCGGCCACGAACGCATCGGCGCCTTCGTCGCCGAGCCGATCCAGGCCTCGGGCGGCGTCATCGTGCCGCCGCCGGGCTACCTGCCGCGAATCCGCGACCTGTGCCGCGACAACGACATCCTCTACATCTCCGACGAGGTCGTCACGGCCTTCGGCCGCCTGGGCGAGGTCTTCGCGTCCGGTGACGTCTTCGGCATCGAGCCGGACATGATCACTTTCGCCAAGGGCGTCACCTCCGGCTACTTCCCGCTCGGCGGCGTGATGATCTCGGCACGGCTGACCGAGGAACTGCGGCGGTCCAACCACCCGCAAGCCATGTTCGGCCATGGCTACACCTATTCCAGCCACCCGATCGGCTGCGCCGTTGCGCTGAAGAATCTCGACCTGCTGGAAGACGGCGTGCTCGATCACGCGCGCGCCGTGGCGCCCTATTTCCAGGCGCGCTTGAGAACGCTGGAAGACCTGCCGCTGGTTGGCGAAGTACGCGGCGCGGGCCTGATGGCCTGCGTGGAATGTGTCGCCGACCGCGAAAGCAGGAACCCGCTCGCCCTCGACAACGCGGTCGGCAAGCGCATCGACGCGCACTGCCACGAACTGGGGCTGCTGGTGCGGCCGCTGATCAACATGTGCGTCATGAGCCCGCCGCTGGTCATCACCCGCGACCAGATCGACGACATGGTCGCCATCTTGCGCGAGGGAATTTCACGGACGATGGACGACCTGCGCCGCGAAGGGCTGTGGCAAGGGTGACCAGACGGGCGCAGCGAGAGCCATCGCACGGAGCCACGCAGAGACTGCGTGGGAGTCAACGGAATCAACAATGACGGACGGCTTCGCGCCGTGCCGCATTCGCGCGTTCGATCGCGACGGAGATTGACGATGGAGGGCGTTACCGGCGGGTGCCTGTGCGGCGGTGTGCGGTTCGTCGCGCAGGGCAAGCCCTATCGCGTCGGCATCTGCCATTGCCTCGATTGCCGGAAGCATCATGGTGCGCTGTTCCATGCCTCCGCGATCTTCCCGCAGCAGGCCGTTACGGTCGATGGCGAAACGCGCGGCTATGAGGGCCGCCATTTCTGCCCACGATGCGGCTCGCCCGTCTTTGCCCGCAGCGGGGACGAGACCGAGGTGTACCTCGGATCCCTCGACGAGCCCGACCGGTTCGAGCCGACCTATGAGCTATGGACCGTCCGGCGGGAAGCCTGGCTCCCGTCGTTTTCGTTGGCGCGACGCTACGAGCGGGACCGCGACGCCGCGCGTCGATCAGAGGAGTAGTCGGGCGGCTTGGACGTCGCTCCATACCTCGCAAGAATTGTCTTCGCCGGAACCCTGCGCTCAGCTTGGAAAATGCTCCACGTGGGTTTCGGCGGTGCGTCCGTAGTACAGCACCCGGCGCCCGAGGAACGAGACGAGATAACCTGCGCAGCCCGCAGCCTTCACCTTCATGCAGAAGGCTTCATAGCTGTAGTCGGCGTCATGGCGTTGCGCCCAGCGGACCAGAGCTTCGACGCCCACGGGATCAAATCCTTCAGCGACGCCGCCCGTCGAGACGGGCATGTCCAGCGTGACGTGGTCTCCATCCGGTCCGTAGAAGGTCTGGCAGCTGCGGCGGAGGTCGACCGCGTAGCCTTCGAAGCCGGCGCCGATCAGATCACCCACGATCGCAGGAAAGCTCCGGCTTCCGTCATGCGCGGCATGAAGGGAGTTTTGGGCAATCGCTATACGTTCCGCATTCATGGCGGAGACCTTTCGTGTCTGGTTCCGGGGTTTGGGGCCGGTGAGTCAGTTCACCGGGATCGTCTTCAGTCCTCGCCGATCCGCGAGCGCCTTCAGAAGGGCGAGCAGCGTCGCGTGTTCGTCCGTGGTCAGCACGTCGAAGTATTCGGCGTCGTTCTTGTCTGCGAGAGCGGCCAAGGCCGGCACCTTGCCGCGGCCGGCCGATGTCAGCGAAAGACTGTGCCCGCGCCGGTCTTCGTCGTTTTCCGCGCGGGCTACCAGCGTTTTGTCGATCAGCCGGTCGGCCAGCTTGCTGATGGCGCCTTTCGACAGTCCCATCTTCGCCGCGAGGGCGGACGGTGCCATCGCATCAACATCATAGAGGCTGCGCATGAAACTCCACTCCGCCACGGTGACGCCTTCCTCGGCGACCTTGCGGGCGAACTCCTGCGACACCTCGTTGGAGACCATGCGGAGCCAGTAGCCGGTATGGGCGGTCAGGCTGGCTGCGTCGGCCATGAAGCTCCCCTTCGTTGACTAGGAAACTAGTAGAAACTGGTTTCCTAGTCAACAGAAGTCTTCCGCCGGCGTCGATCGGTGCAGAGACGTATTGCTTTGCCGTGCCGGAAGACCGTCAGCATGGTTCCTTTGCCTCGTCACCGGGACGGCCGGCAGCCGACGTGGCCGGCATGTCGCCGACATAGGCCGAACCTGGCCGGAGAAGCCGACCCGTCCGCTGCTGCTCCATGGCATGTGCCGTCCAGCCCGCTGCGCGCGCGGTGGCGAAGATCGGCGTAAAGGCCTCGCGCGGGATGCCGAGCGCGTCGAGCAGGATGGCCGTGTAGAACTCGACATTGGTATCGAGCGGCCGGTCGGGCTTGGCCCTTTTCAAAGCCTCCCGCGCATAGGCCTCGACTTCCGCGGCGAGGCCGAGATCGCGCCCGGTGCGTTCGAGTGTGGCGACCGCCTCGCGCAAGACGTCGGCGCGCGGGTCGCGCACCCGGTAGATGCGATGGCCAAAGCCCATGAGCCGCTCCTTGCGCTCCAGCGCGGCATTCACCCAGGCGGCAATGTTCTCTCGCGAGCCGATCGCGTCCAGCATGTCGAGCACGGGGCCGGGGGCTCCTCCATGCAGCGGACCCGTGAGGGCGCAGTACGCGGCGGTGACCGCCATGAATGGATCGGCCTGCGTGGAGGCCACCACCCTGGCGGTGAAGGTCGAGGCGTTCATGCCGTGGTCGCTTGCCGTCACGAGATAGGCGTCGAGCGCCCGGGTCTCCGGCTCGCTGGCCGGCCTGCCGCGCAGCATGCGCAGCGTGTCGGCGGCATGACCCAGCGTCAGATGGGGCGCGACGGGGGCTTCGCCGCGTGACCGACGTACGAGGGCTGCCGCGATCACCGGCATCGCGCCGACCAGCACGGTCTCGTCCGGCAGCCCCATGACAGGGCCAAGCGCGGCGACGCCGGCGCGAAACGCCGCCACGATCGGCAGTCCCTCGGCCGCCGACAGGATCGCAGGGAGGCGTTCGAAGGTACGCGCGCGGGCGACGCCCAGCCGCTGACGGACCTCGGTTTCTCCGATGTTCTCGCCGCGGGCGAGCGACCAGAGCCGTGCCGTCAGGTCCTCGAAAGCCACGCGTCCCGCGAGGTCGCCGACGCGGGCGCCCGCGATGACGAGTTCGCCGTGGTCGCCATCGACATGCGACAGGGCTGTGGCGGCCGCCACGACCCCGTCGAGGCCCACGGGTGTTCTGGAATGGATGGTCATGACGGTCTCCTGTCTTGAGTTCCCTGCGAAGGTGAGACCTCTTTCAAAACCAATCAATCTTGATTAGCTTGATCAATATGAAAAATTCGGACCATACTCTCTATCTGTCCGCTCGCGAGGCTGCGGGTGAACTCGGCGTCTCGCCAGCGACCCTCTATGCCTATGTCAGCCGCGGGATGATCCGTTCGGAACCGGTGGCAGACACCCGCGCCAGGCGCTACCGGGCAGAGGATGTTCGCGCACTGAAGAGCCGACGCTTGCCCTTCGGCGCGCCGCGCCCCGGCGAGGCCGACGCTCCGGTCCTGGACTCGGCCATATCGACGATCAGCGAGGCGGGGCCCATCTATCGCGGAGTGCCGGCGGTGGCACTGGCCGAGGAGGGGAGCCTCGAACAGGCGGCAACGCTACTTTGGGGGATCGACGCCGCCGACCCTTTTGATCCGGCCAACATGCCGGTGATGGGCGATGCCATGCGCCTCATCGGCGCGGCGACGAAGGCGGCCGGGCCGCTGTCGCGGGCCATCGCCGTGCTGACTGTGGCCGGCGAGACGGATCCGCGCGCCTTCAACCGCACGCCCTCGGGTCGCGCGCAAACCGGCGCGCGTGTCATGCGCATCATCGCCGCCGCGATCCTTGACGCTGAGCCGTCCGCGCGTCCCCTGCATGAACAGGCGGCGGACGCATGGGCGCCGGGCGACATGCGGGCGCGCGTGCTCTTGCGCCAGGCGCTCGTGCTGCTGGCCGATCACGAGCTGAACGCGTCATCCTTCACGGTTCGCTGCGCGGCCTCGACCGGCGTCAATCTATATGATGCGACGATCGCCGGCCTGGCGGCGCTCAAGGGGCCGCGTCATGGTGGCGCCGGTCCTCTCGCGGCCCAGATGGTCGCCGAACTGGCAGAGGATGGCATGGCGGGAAAGATCCGGGAGCGCGTGGCGCTCGGCAATCCGATGCCTGGCTTCGGACATTCGGTTTACCGCGACGGCGATCCGCGCGCCGATGCGCTTCTGTTCGCGCTGACGCGCGCTGGAGCGGATCGCCGCCTGGCAGTGGAGGCACCTGCTTTGATCACGGAGGCCACGGGGCTTCGTCCGAACATCGATTTCGCGCTTGCGGTGCTCATGCGCATGCTCAAGCTGCCGATCGGCCATGAGACCGCGCTGTTCGCCATCGCGCGGACGGCGGGATGGATCGCTCACGCGATGGAGCAACTCGAGGCCGGGACGTTGATCCGCCCGCGCGCACGCTACGTCGGCCCAGCGCCCGCACGAGGTTGAGCGTGCGGATCAGCCGCGGCTGAGCAGCGCCTCGTTGAGATTCCAGATATCCTTCTCCTCGGGCGCGTTTTCGAGCGACACGACCGGCAGCATCCTGCGCAGATGGTCATGATGCGTGCGTACGCCATATTCGAGGTCCGACAGGTAGAACCCCTCGAAGGCGTTGGACTGCATGGATTCGTTCGACCATTCGGAAAGCTGTACGTCTTCGGCCATGGTGTCGCGGTCGATGCGGAAGGCAAGGTAGCGCGCGGCCGCCTGCTCGCGGCTCTCGTCCGCATACCGGTAGATGGCACCGCGCAGCAGTGTCTCGCCCGTCGACAACGGGAACTCCTGATAGAACTGCGCAGACTCCGGCGTCACCGCGATGACGGCATTCGGAAAGATACCGTAATAGATCCAGGCGGTTCGCAATTCCTCGGGCAGGTGCTGCGGGCGCGGTGCTATGCGAACATAGTTGCGCACGCTCCAGCGTCGGCCCGCATGCGGGTTGTAGGTCGCCCAGGAGCGCGACACGCCGTTGATGAAAGGCTCGTCGAAATAGGTCGCGCCGTAAAGATCCTGCAGCGCCGGATGCGCCATGGCGACGTGATACCCCTCGTTGTCGACGTCGCGCACCGATTTCCAGTTCACCTGCGAGGTCTGGGTCCAGATCCCCCAGGACGGCACCATCTCGCCGATCCGGTAGTGGCTGATCTCCTGTTCCACGGCGCGCATCAGTTCGGCGACGGAGGGCTGCGGTCCCTGCCGGAAGCGGACGAAGACGAAGCCCATCCAGATCTCCAGGTCGATCGGCTTGAGGCCGAACTCTACCTTGTCGAGCTCGGGGAACGTGAGCGGCCGCGCCGCGCCGCGCAGGGTTCCGTCGAGATTGTAGACCCAGCCGTGGAACGGGCAGACGAGCGCGCCCTTGCAATTGCCCTGGCTGTCGGCCACGACGCGGCTGCCGCGGTGCCTGCACATGTTGTGGAAGGCGCGGACCACGCCGTCCTTGCCGCGCACCACCAGAGCCCGCTCTCCCACGACGTCCATCGTCAGGTAGTCGCCCGGCTCCGGAACGTCCGAAACATGGCCGACGATCTGCCAATGGCTGCGGAAGACCTGTTCCTTCTCGAGCTCCAGGAGGGCCGGACTGTGATAGGTCCAGCCGGGCAGGCCGCGCCTGTCCCACCCGTTCGGAATGGCCACGTCGCGCAGAGGACGGTTCACACGCCTTCTCCCAGTTGTTGAATGTTCATTCAACATGACCACAAAAACCTATCTTTTGCAATGCCTTAGTGGTTTTTTGCCGAAATGGTGCATTTCGGCAGGCGGGAAAGTGCTGGAATCTCGGAGGGTTAATCGCCGGACCGGTGCCAGGGTCGTGCAACCCGCACGGCAACATCAGCATTACAGGACGAAATGGTTCTGTGAATTTTTCGGCAGTCGGCAGACCGTCGCGCGTGCTTCAAGGAACCCATCAGAACAAACCGAGGCACTTCCGATGACCCAGCATCAAACCGCATCCGCCGAAAACTCGATACGCTCGGCAGCTTCAATTCCCGCCCTTCGCCGCCGCGCGTCAGAGCACCCCATGGCGTTGTTTTCCGTCGTGGCTACGGTCGCGATCCTGTCGGTCTCTGCGCCGTGGCAGATTGCAAGCACGCTGCTCGTGCCGGAGACCGCCGCGCCGCACGGCGACGCTATCGTACCTGCGAAGCCCGTCAGGTCGGAAATCGAGCTGGCCTGTGAAGGTCAGGTGTGGGGCAGCGAGACGACCAATTGCCTGCTGGCGATCGCCAAGGACGGCGGAAAAGACGTGCCCGCCAGAATTAGGACAATATCTGGCGCTTGAGTATCGGCACTGGAGGATTCGAAGATGACGAAGCTTCGTGAACAAATCCCTTACAGCGCCTATGAGGCGGCGCGCGCCGCCTGCGAAGCGATGAAGGCCGGTCGCCCGCTGAACGAGCTCGATTTCTTCGAGCGGCTCGAAATCTTCCGTCGCGAGCCGCAGGTGGATCGCGACGATGACGTGGTGGTGATGACCATCAACTGACGACACCGCCGCGACGCCGTCCTGCGTCACGGCGGACAACGCGGCCGATGATCATCACTTGACGGTGCCCCCAAGCACTCAGCCGGCGCCCGCTGCTTCCCCCCTCCTGTCGCATCTCCTCAAGTGCCTGCCGTCGGAGCCGGAGATGCGGTTATTCCGCGAAACCGGTTCGGGCGACTGAACCACGCACTTGACAGTGCTCGCGCTCGTGGGTAGGTCTCGCCTGAGAAATCGAGATTTTCAGATATATGGATAGAAGAGCGGCACTCTCTGGCCTGTCGGCACTTGGCCAGGAAACCCGGCTCGAGGTGTTCCGGCTGCTGGTCAGGGCGGGCTCTGCCGGGATACCGGCCGGCGAGATCGCAGAGCATCTCGGCGCGGTCCAGAACACCATGTCCTCGCATCTGAAGATTCTCGACCAGGCTGGTCTCGTGCGCGCCGAACGCGATGGACGTATCGTGCGCTATGTCGCTGACATGACCGGCTTCCGTGACCTGCTGGCCTATCTGATGGAGGATTGCTGCAACGGCTCCCCCGAGCTCTGCCGCCCCGTCATCGAGGCCGTCACCTGCAACTGTTGAAGATGCGGCGAAGGCCGCCTGGAGGGGATGATGAACGACCAGGTCTTCAATGTGCTCTTTCTCTGCACGGGCAACTCGGCTAGATCGATTCTTGCCGAAGCGATCCTCAATCGCCTCGGTCAGGGCCGCTTCCGCGCCTTCTCGGCCGGTTCGCAGCCGAAGGGCCAGGTTCACCCCTATGCGCTCGATCTGCTGAAGAGCCTCAACCACGACACCTCCTTCGCCCGGTCGAAGAACTGGGAGGAATTCGCGGTGCCCGGAGCTCCAGAGATGAACTTCGTCTTCACGGTCTGCGACAATGCCGCCAGCGAGGCCTGCCCGGTCTGGCCCGGACAGCCGATGACCGCGCATTGGGGCGTTCCCGATCCGGCCGCGGCGGAAGGGGCCGAGGCGGAGAAGCGCCTGGCATTCGCCGACGCCTATCGCATGCTCAACAACCGCATCTCCATCTTCGTCAGCCTCCCGATGCGGACGATCGACAGACTGGCGCTCCAGAAGCGCCTGGACGACATCGGGCGCAATCTCGCGCCGGCCAGCTGAGTTCGACAACCCGGAAGCAGGATCGACATGACGGACCAGGCATTCGGCCGACCCGCCCCCGCTGCGGGCGGGATCGGTTTCTTTGAAAAGTGGCTGTCGGTCTGGGTGGCGCTTTGCATCGCCGCCGGGATCATCCTCGGGAACCTGATGCCTGGCGTGTTCGGCCTGCTCGCGGGACTCGAATACGCTTCGGTCAATCTGGTCGTCGCGGTGCTGATCTGGGCCATGGTTTTCCCGATGATGGTCAATGTCGACTTCGGCAGCCTCAGTCACGTGGGTGATCGGCCGAAGGGGCTGGTGCTGACCATCGTGGTCAACTGGCTGGTCAAGCCGTTCACCATGGCCGCTCTCGGCGTCCTCTTCTTCGAATATCTGTTCGCGCCGCTGATCGAGCCGGCCGACGCCCAGCAGTACATTGCGGGCCTCATACTCCTCGGCGCTGCGCCGTGCACCGCCATGGTGTTCGTCTGGAGCCAGATGACGAGGGGTGATCCGAACTACACGCTCGTGCAGGTCTCGGTGAACGACATCATCATGATCTTCGCCTTTGCGCCTCTCGTGGCGCTGCTGCTCGGCGTCACCGATATCGTCGTGCCGTGGGAGACCCTGCTTCTCGCCGTGGCGCTCTATGTCGTCATTCCGCTCGTCGCCGGCGCCATCACCCGCAAGCGTTTGCTTGACCGTGCCGGTGGCGGCCCTCGGGCTCACGATGCCGTGTCCCTGTTCACGGCTCGGCTGAAGCCCCTTTCGGTGGTGGGCCTGCTGGCCACTGTGGTTCTGCTGTTCGGCTTCCAGGGTAGCGTCATCACCGGCAACCCGCTGCTGATCGTGCTGATCGCAGTGCCTCTGCTGATCCAGTCCTACGGCATCTTCTTCATCGCGTACCTGGCTGCGAGGGTCTGGAAGGTTCCCTTCGACGTTGCGGCTCCATGCGCGCTGATCGGCACCTCGAACTTCTTCGAACTGGCGGTCGCCGTCGCCATCAGCCTGTTCGGGCTGAACTCCGGCGCAGCGCTCGCTACCGTCGTGGGCGTCCTTGTGGAGGTGCCGGTGATGCTGTCGCTGGTGGCCTTTGCCAACCGCACGCAGCACTGGTTCCCGAAAGCATGAGCGACATGAGCATCACGATCTATCACAATCCCGACTGCGGCACCTCGCGCAACACGCTGGCGATGATCCGCCAGTCGGGGGAGGAGCCGGACATCATCGAGTATCTGAAGACGCCGCCCTCCCGCGAACGGCTGGTCGGACTGGTGGCCGCGATGGGCATCACGCCCCGCGCACTACTGCGCGAAAAGGGCACGCCCTATGCGGAGCTGGGTCTGGACGATCCGAAGTGGAGCGACGACGGTCTGATAGACCAGATGATGGCGCATCCGATCCTCATCAACCGTCCGATCGTCGTAACGCCACTCGGCACCAGGCTTTGCCGACCATCCGAAGCCGTGCTCGACATCCTGCCGAACCCGGACATCGGTCCGTTCACCAAGGACGACGGCGAGGTGGTGATCGATGCGGAAGGGAGACGGGTGATATAATTCCAAAATATTCGAAATATGGATTGACGCATCTCGGCGCATTTCCTAGCTTCTATTTCGAAAGTTATCGAAATAATGCGCGCTTGCCCGAGCAGCGCCGACAGGAGCCCGGATGACCGACGACACCGCCAGACTGGACAGCCTTCCCAACATCGACGAGGCGCAGTTCCGTTCCATCGATCCAGCCGCACTGTTCGATTCACCCCGCTCGTCGCACCCGCCGCGTATTCTCATGCTCTACGGCTCGCTGCGCGCGAGGTCCTATTCGCGTCTCGCCACCGAGGAAGCAGCGCGCATCCTGCGCCGTTTCGGCGCCGAGGTCCGGATCTTCGATCCTTCGGACTTGCCGCTGCCGGACTCCACGACGCCCGACCATCCCAAGGTGAAGGAACTGCGCGACCTGTCGCTCTGGTCGGAAGGCCAGGTGTGGTGCTCGCCCGAGCGGCACGGCGCCATGACCGGTATCATGAAGACGCAGATCGACTGGCTGCCGCTGTCGATGGGCGCCATCCGGCCCACCCAGGGCCGCACGCTGGCGGTGATGCAGGTCTGCGGCGGCTCCCAGAGTTTCAACGCGGTCAACCAGTTGCGCGTGCTCGGCCGCTGGATGCGCATGGTCACCATCCCGAACCAGTCGTCGGTCGCCAAGGCCTTCAACGAGTTCGACGAGGCCGGGCGGATGAGGCCGTCGCCTTATTACGACCGGATCGTCGACGTGATGGAAGAACTGATGAAGTTCACGCTGCTGCTGCGCGACCGGTCGACCTACCTGACCGACCGCTATTCGGAGCGCGTCGAGAGCGCCGAAGAGCTGACGAAGCGGGTGAACCAGCGCTCGCTCTGAGACCAGCCGGGGTCTCGTCGCGAGCCGCTGGCTTCTGCCTGGGAATCAAGGCTGCAGCGTATCGAGGAACGAGATGATGGCGCCGATCTGTTCCGGCGAGGCCACGAATTCCGGCATGTCGGGGTGTCCGGTCGTGATGCCTTCGACGAAGGCTTCCTCCAGCGCGTCGAGCGGATATCGCTCCGTCAGCGTGCGGAGGGCCGGCGCTTCCGGATGTGCGCTCTCGTCGTCCTGGCCGGTCGCATGGCAGCGCGCGCAGTTCGCCTCGACCAGTTCCCGTCCGTAGGCCGTTTCCGCGTCCTCGGCGAATGCAATGCCGGTTGCGAGGCAGGCAGCCAGCGACAGGGCGAAACGCATGGCGAGACGGGAATGCAGCGTCTTCATGAAAGAACTCCACTTGGACCGGTCGGAGCGACGGGGATCGGCTCCGGATCGTCACGGCTGTAGCACATAGAGACCCGGCGCAGCGCAGATCGGCGGATAGCCTGCGCTGTCCCGCCCGATGGGCGGTGGCGCGACGTCGCCGCTCGAATGCGCGCTAAGCCACGCTATCCATGCCGGCCACCATGAACCCGGCTGCTTCGGCGTCGCGGCGATCCAGGCATCCGGGTCGGGGTGCGGCTGCCCGTCGCGGTGGCCGAGCAGGCGGAAGGCACGATGGGGGTGACCCGGCTCCGAGACGATCCCGGCATTGTGCCCGCCATTGGTCAGCACGAAGTCGATGTCGGTGTCGAGCAGGTGGACCAGCTTGAACACCGACCGCCAGGGCGCGACGTGGTCGGTCTCGGTCGCCACCGCGAAGACCGGCGCGGAAATGTCCTCCAGATGCACGGCCCGCCCGCCGACCCTGAAGCGGCCCTGCGACAGGTCGTTGTCGAGGAAGAACTGGCGCAGATATTCCGAATGCATGCGGTAGGGCATGCGCGTGCTGTCGGCGTTCCAGGCCATGAGGTCGCTGACCTCGGGGTGATCGCCGAGCAGGTAGCTGTTGACGATGCGCGACCAGACGAGGTCCTGCGACCGCAGCATCTGGAACGCGCCGGCCATGCGACGCTGATCGAGATAGCCTTCGCTCCACATGACGTCCTCGAGCAGCGTGAGCTGGCTCTCGTCGATGAACACTCCGAGTTCTCCGGGCTCGTCGAAATCCACCTGCGCGGCAAACAGCGTCAGGCTGGCGAGCCGGTCGTCGCCGTCCCGCGCCATCGCAGCAGCCGCGACCGACATCAGCGTGCCGCCGAGGCAGTAGCCGACACCATGGATCTTCGCGCTCCCGGTGATCGTCTGGACGGCGTCGAGCGCCGCCATCGGTCCCGTCCGGCGATAGTCGTCGAATGAGACGTCGCGCTGCTCGCGCCCCGGGTTGCGCCAGGAGATGCAGAAGACGGTGTAGCCCTGTCCGACGAGATGGCGGATCAGCGAGTTCTCCGGCGACAGGTCGAGGATATAGTACTTCATGATCCATGCCGGAACGATCAGCACCGGCTCCGCCTTCACGGTCTCCGTTGCCGGCCGGTACTGGATGAGTTCGATCAGTTCGTTGCGGAAGACCACTTCGCCGGGTGTGACGGCAACCTCGCGCCCCGGCCGGAACGTGTCGGTCATGGTGTCGGCGCGACCGTCCGACTGGTCGGCGAGATCGGCGAGAAGGTTCTGCAGCCCGGTAACGAAATTGGCGCCGGATTCCTTGATCGTCCGCTCGATGATCTCGGGATTGGTAGCGGCGAAGTTCGACGGCGAAACCATGTCCAGGAACTGGCGGCTGTAGAACTCGACCAGCCGCTCGTGTTGCTTCGCCACGCCGGGGACTCCGGTCGTCGCGTTGTGCCACCACTGCTGCCACAGCAGGAAGGATTGGCTCATGGTATTGAAGGGGGGCGATTGCCAGCCCGGATGGTCGAACCGCCTGTCCTGCGGCAAGGGGGTGATGCAGGCCGCCTTGCGGGCCGGATCATGGGCGCAGGCTGCGAGAAAGCCTCGGAATCGCTGGATCTTCTCCAGCCCCTTCATCGCGAGCTCGGCTTGCTTGCCCGGCGCGAGCGACAGGTGCAACAGCCAGTCCTGCCAGGCACCGAGCAGGCTGATGGGCGAAATGCCCATGAAAGCGCCGGCCAGCATGGCGTGGTGGAACCGGTCGACATCGCGGAAGACATCGCGACGGGCCGGTGCCGTCCCTGCCGCCGACGAGGGGCCGGCGCCGCTCGCCGACGCGGCCGCCCACGGCGTGGGCAGGCTGGCGGTTGTCCCGGACGCCCCCCGCTTCCGCGAACTCTCCGATGCCGCAACGCGGAGGCTGCGCGGCTCGGCCTTGCGGCGAGCACCGCGCATTCTGCCCTCCTGCCGATCAGTCATTGAAGCCGCTCCCGTTCGAACCGGACCCGCCTCACGCGACGGTGCTGGCCGCCATGTCGTCGACCACCGCCTTCGCCTCGCGGCGCACCTCGTCGGCCGTCTCGCTGGCAATCTTCGATCCGAGACTGGCGAACTTGCTGGTTTCGCCGGAGTATTCCGCGAAGGCGCCTTCCATGAACCCGGCATAGACGTCGAAGGCGTCCTTCAGTCCGTCTGAGGACGACAGGTCGTCGAACAGCTTGATGTCCTTTTCGACGCGGTGTTTCACGAAGTCGAGCGCCTCGACATTGTAACGCAGGGCCGCCTTCACGGCGTTCGCCTGCAGCCGCGCGACCGACATCCAGAACTTCTGCACGTTCGCCGCGCCTGGCGCCGTTCCGGCGAAGATCTTCATGGCAGAGGAATCCATGGCATTCATCATGATGGTGCTCCTGTCTTGAACAGATCTCCGGATCCGGATCAGCCCGGTCCGGCAGTCTCGCAAGGCCGGGATCGGCCGCGGGCGGAGACTTCTCGCCGCTGGCGAGGTGCCCCGACTATTCGATCTTAACCTGGCAGGCCTGTGACCGGTTGATCGGGATCAACCCCGCTGCGCGGAAAAGGCCTTTGGGTCCGGATCAGCGGGCGAACAGGACGGGGATGGTCGCGTCTTCGAGCATGGATTTCGTCGTGCCGCCGAACATCCGCTCCCGCAATCGCGAATGGCCGTAGGCGCCCATGACGATCAGGTCCGCCGCGACGTCCACCGCGTGCCGGCGCAGCACGCTGGCGATCGGCTTGCCGCCGGACGGCAGGCGGTCGACGCTGACCTTGCAGCCGTGGCGGGCCAGGAAGGCGGCCGCGTCGGCGCCCGGCTCGGCGCCGTGCCCCTGCTCGCCCTCGACGGGGTCGACCAGCGTCAGATGCACCGCGTCCGCCGTCGACAGCAGGTCGAGCGCGGCATGCATCGCGCGTGACGCCTCGATGCCGGCATCCCAGGCCACGAGCACGCGCCGCGGAGCGATCGTCGGCTTCGCGCCGGCCGGAGCGATCATGAGCGGCGTACCCGACGAGAACAGCGCGCCTTCGATCGCGCGCGAACCCAGCGCATCGTCGCCCAGCAATCCGGGCCCGGCAAGCGTCAGGTCGGCATAGCGCGCGCGCCGCCCCACCACCTCGTCGGCCCAGGCCAGCTCGGGATAGGCGGTTGCCACGTCCGCGGACACGGCCGAACCCGCCAGTGTTGCGGTCACGGCAGCCGCGCGGTCCTCGAGCCGCTTCTGGCCAGCCTGCCTCTGCTCGATCCAGCCATCCGACACCATCGCCGCGAATTCGCCGGTCGGTGGTGCCGGCGCGGGTTCCACGATCAGCACCGACAGATGAACGCCCGCCTCCTCGCACAGGCTCGTGGCGAGGGCGATGTCATCTTCGCCGGCCGTGGTGCCGGTAATCGCCAGTATCGTCTTCATGGGCATGGTCGTTTCCTTCCTTCTGGGCGCGCAGCCGTGCTGAACCGAACCCTAGGGCGAGCCAGGACGCGAATCCTTGCGATGAATCAACTTCCGGTGCCGCGCACTCGGGTGCCGCTTGACCCGGATCAAGGCACGGAGGCGGGGTTTCCCTAGCGTGCATCGCATGTACCTCTGGAGGACGCGATGAAGAAGAGCATGTCGACGGTCGCAGCGATTGCTGCCGCACTGTCCGTGGCCGGTCCTGCCTGCGCCCAGCAGGAGGGCGCCGCCGCGGCGGGCGGGGAAGGTCCTGTCGAGATGTCCTATGGACAGGCCGAGTTCCTGAACTCCTGCGCCGCCTGTCATGGCGAGGACGGTCGCGGTCGCGGTCCGATCGCTGCCGATCTCCTGAAGCCGCCCGCGGATCTGACGGTGCTGACGCGCGGCAACGACGGCGCCTTCCCCTATTACCGCGTCTTTGCCGTCATCGACGGACGCTACCTGGTGCAAGGGCATGGCGAGCGGGAAATGCCGGTCTGGGGCCGCCAGTTCATCGAGGAAGACGCCCGCATGTTCGGCAGGCATGGCGGCGAAATGATCACGACCGAACGGATCCACGAGCTGACGAGTTACATCGAGAGCCTGCAGCGCTGACGACCCGAATCAGGGAAGGGAACAAGGCCATGATCGTCGAGGACCAGACCTCTACCGTGGCCTTCCTGTCCGATCCCGCGACCCATGGCATGGCGGGTACAGTCGAGACCATGGAGACGCACATCTCGCGCATCTTCCTCGCCGGCGATCGCGTCTTCAAGATGAAGCGGGCGGTGAAGCTGCCCTATGTCGATTTTTCGACCGTCGAGAAGCGGCTGGACGCATGCCGGCGCGAGGTCGAGTTCAACGGCGCGACCACGTCCGACCTCTATCTGGGCGTTCGCACGATCACGCGCGGCGCGGATGGCCGCCTTTCTTTCGACGGCGAGGGAAAACTTGTCGACGCCGTTGTCGAGATGGCGCGCTTCGATCAGGAAGCGCTTTTCGATCGCCTGGCGATCGGGGACAACCTCACGCCGGAGCTGATGACCGAGACGGCGCGCATGATCGTGCGTTTCCACCGGGCTGCGCCGATCGTGCGCGCCGGCAGCGGCACCGACAACATCGCCGGGGTTCTGGACATCAACGAGGCGGCATTCGCCGGCAGCAGCCTTTTCGGCGCGGAGGCAGTCGGCGGGCTCAACCGCGCCTTCCGCGCCCGGCTCGACAGGCATTCCAGGCTGCTCGACCAGCGCGAGGCGGCCGGCAAGGTACGCCGCTGCCACGGCGATCTGCATTTGCGCAATATCGTTCTGATCGGCGGCGATCCGAAGCTCTTCGACTGCATCGAATTCAACGACGCGATCGCCACGATCGATACGCTCTACGACCTCGCCTTCCTGCTGATGGACCTCTGGCATCGGGGCTTCGACATCCATGCCAACCGGGTGATGAACCGCTATCTCGATGAAGCGGACGACGAAGACGGCTTCCCGCTCCTGCCCTTCTTCATGGCGATCCGGGCGGCCGTGCGCGCCCACGTGACTGCGACGCGGATGGACGAGGGCAGCGATCCCGAGGGGCGGCTCGCCGCCGAGGCGCGCTCCTATTTCGACCTCGCTGTCCGCCTGCTTCGGCCATGCCCGAACCGGCTGGTCGCGATCGGCGGGTTGAGCGGCACAGGCAAGACGACCGTGGCCGAGGCGCTGGCGCCGAAGCTGGGGCCGCCGCCCGGCGCGCGCATCGTCGAAAGCGACCGCGTCCGCAAGGCAATGCATGGCGTGCCCGCCGAAACGCATCTGCCGCCGAAGGCCTACACACCCGAGATCTCCGAGCGCGTCTATGCCGAAATGGCGTGGCGGGCGGGCCTGATCCTGTCTGAAGGCGGAACAGCTGTCGTCGATGCGGTTTTCGACCGCCGTCCCGACAGGCTGCGGATCGAAGCGGTCGCATCGGAGCGGTCCGTCCCTTTCCGGGGCGTCTGGCTGGACGCCGATCCGACGCTCCTGTGGGACCGCGTCCGCGACCGCACTGGCGGGCCGTCGGACGCCACGGTCGACGTCCTGTCGCGGCAGCTTGCCCGCAAGGTCGCATGCGACGAGTGGGGGAAGCTCGATGCGGCCCGCGAGACCGGAGAGATTGTCGCCGCGATCCTGGACGAGACGGGATAGGCGCCCAACCCTGACCTGACGGTATCGCGCGGGACCTCCCACTACCGCAGTTGCAGCACCGCCAGATAGACGCCCTGCTCCTGCGGGTGGTGCTCGATGACGAAACCGAAATCGCGGCACATGGCCAGCATCTTGCGGTTGTCGGCAAGCACGATCCCCTCGATCCGGCCGATTCCCTCGCGCCGCGCATGCTCGATCAGGCGGGAGAGCAGGGCAAAGCCGAGGCCCTGGCCCTGCAAGTCGGTCCGGATCAGCAGCGCATACTCCGCCGTTTCCCGGTCGGGGTCGCTCGACAGGCGGCCGATGCCGGCAAGGTCGCCCGTCGCCTCCTCCAGTGCCACGAAAGCCATGTCGCGCTCGTAGTCGAGCTGCGTCAGTCGCTTCAGCATCTCGTCGGGGAAGTTCTTGCGCGGCGCAAGGAAGCGGAAGCGGATGTCGCTCGGTGATGTCCTGCCGAGGAACTCCGGATACAAGGCAATGTCGGCTGGCCGGATCGGCCGGATATGGTAGTGGGCCTCGCCGCTGTCGAACTGGCTCTCCAGACCCGACGGATATGGCCGGATGACGAGCGCCGGGTTCGGACCCGGCTGCCCGACCGCCTTCGGGTCGATCTGGATGCGCGCGTCGAGCGCCACAACGCCGTCGGCGTCCGCAAGCAGCGGGTTGACGTCGACCGAGACCATGCAGGGGAAATCGACCGCCATCTGCGACAGGCCGTTGAGCGCCCGCGCGATCGCCGCCCGGTCGGCCGGCTTGCGGTCGCGGAAACCCGCAAGCAGCCGGCCGATCCGGGTCCGGTCGATCAGGTCGCCGGCCAGCACATCGTCGAGCGGCGGCAGGGCGACGGCGGTGTCGTTCATGACCTCGACGGCGATGCCGCCCGCGCCGAACAGGATCACCGGTCCGAAGATCGGGTCACGGCTCATCCCCAGGATCAGCTCCTGTGCCTGGTGCCGCGTGATCATCGGTTGGACCGCAAACCCTTCGATGTCGCCTGCGGGAGCGAGCTTCTTCACCTTTCGGACGATATCCTCGGCGGCCGCA
Source organism: Aquibium sp. ELW1220 (assembly GCF_030398385.1). GTDB lineage: Bacteria > Pseudomonadota > Alphaproteobacteria > Rhizobiales > Rhizobiaceae > Aquibium. The sequence continues at coordinate 165,403 of NZ_JAOAOQ010000005.1, forward strand.
CGCGCGCCTTCCGCGCTGTCGATGTCGAGCACCACGCCGCCGACATCGGACTTGTGGGTGATCGTCTTCGACAGGAGCTTCACCACCACCTTGCCCCAGGTGCCGAGCAACCGTTCGGCGGCCTGACCGGCCTCCTGCGGCGACGTCGCGACGATGGTTTCCGGCGCCGGGATGCCGTAGGCGGAGACGGCGGCCTTCGCCTCCGGTTCGGTGAGCATGTCGCGCCCCTCGGCGGCGACCTTGCGGAAGATCGACAGCACCGTCTCGCGATCCGCTTCGATGTCCTCGCCACGGCTCTCAGGAACGCGCGACAGCGCCGCCTGGGCTTTCGACCAGTCGGCCAGGTAGGACAGCGCGGACGCCGTGTCGGCCGGCGTCGAAAAACTCGCCACGCCCGCCTCGTGCAGGATCTGCCGCCCCTCGCGCGCCGTCCGCTCGCCGAGCCAGCAGGTCAGCACCGGCTTGCCGTTGATCATGCCCTTCTTTGTCAGATCGGCCACGGCGCGGGCCGATTCCACCGGGGACGCGAGGCCGGTCGGGCAGTTCATCACGATCAGCGCATCGGTGCCCGGGTCGGCCGCCACCGCCTCGATCGCGGCCACGTAGCGCTCGGCAGGCGCGTCGCCGATGATGTCGACAGGGTTCGCCCGCGACCAGGTGGGCGGAAGAGAGGCGTCGAGCCTGGCAATCGTGTCGGGCGAGAGTTCCGCCATTTCACCGTCGCAATCGATGATCCGGTCGACAGCCAGCACGCCCGCGCCGCCGCCGTTCGTGACGATCGCGACGCGCGCGCGCCGCAACGGCTGGAAGCGCGCCGTGATCTCGGCCGCGTCGAAGAGTTCGCCGAGGCCGTCGACGCGCAGGATGCCTGCGCGCGAGAGCGCCGCCTCCACGACCCGGTCCGCGCCCGACAGCGCGCCCGTGTGCGTCGCGGCGGCAGCAGCCGCCTGTTCGTGGCGGCCGGCCTTGATCGCGATCACCGGCTTGATCCGGGCCGCCGCACGAGCCGCCGACATGAACTTGCGCGGATTGGGGATCGACTCGAGGTACATGACGATCGACTTCGTGCGCCCGTCGCCGGCCAGCATGTCGAGGTAGTCGCCCACGTCGACGTCGGCCATGTCGCCCAGAGAGACGATGTGGGAGAAGCCGAGGTTGTTTTCCGCCGCCCAGTCGACGAGCGCGGTCGCGATGGCGCCCGACTGAGACAGGAGCGCGATGCCGCCGGCCTGCGGCGTCATGTGCACGAAGCTGGCGTTCAGCTTCGCCGGGGGCACCATCAGCCCGACGGTGTTGGGTCCGATGATGCGGAAGAGATAGGGCCGGGCTGCGTCCAGCATGGCCTGCCGCAGTCCGTTGGCAGCCGTAAGGCCGGCGGTGATGACGACGGCTGCCCTCGTGCCCTTGTCGCCGAGATCGCGAATCAGGCCCGGAACGGTCGCGGGGGGCGTGACGATCACCGCGAGATCCGGCGCCTCCGGCAGGCTGGCCGCGTCCGGATAGCAGGTGAGGCCGGCAATCTCGGGGTATTTCGGATTGACGGGCCACACCTGGCCCTCGAATCCGCCTTCGATGATGTTGTGCAGCACGACGCTGCCGACCGACCGCTCGCGTGCCGACGCTCCGATGACGGCCACCGAACGCGGGCGGGCTGCAAATTCGAGGTTCCTGATCGTCACGCGGTTCTCTCCATCACTGTGCGGGCATCTCTTGCGACCAACGCGTCGCTCGATCGTTGCGGTGGATCAAAGCGGCATCGGAGCGCTGATCCTACTCTGACACCCCAATGCGACAGGTTGGCGATCTTTCCGTGCGCCGGACAGTTTCGCAACGGGCCGGGCTCCGGCCCCGCCAATAAGGAGGAACAGTGATGACCTACTATTTCACAAAGACGCTCGACATGCCGTTCGACGCGGCCGTCGCCCATGTCACCGAGGCGCTTGCGGCGAAGGGTTTCGGCGTCCTCACCACCATCGACGTCAAGGCGACGATGAAGAAGAAGCTGGATGTCGACTTCAAGCCCTACACCATCCTCGGTGCCTGCAACCCGAAGCTCGCCTTCAGCGCCCTGCAGGCCGAAGACAAGATCGGCACCATGCTGCCCTGCAACGTGATCGTGACCGAAAACGCCCCCGGCAAGGTCGAAGTGGCGGCCGTCGATCCCGTCGCCTCGATGTCGGCGATCCATAACCCGTCTCTGGGTGAGACCGCCGGCAAGGTTCGCCAGATGCTGTCGGACGTGGTGGAGTCGCTCTAGCGGCCGCCCCAGCCGCGATCCCGAGGCGGGAGGTCACAGCGGTGAGCGAAGGCATCGTGCGCAAGCTTCTGCTGCTCGCCGCCCTTGCCGGACTGGGGGCGGGCCTTGCCGCCCCCGGATCCGGTCTTGGATGGGCGCCGGAATGGATCTGGACACTCGCGACTCTTCCCGTGATCGCGGTGCTGGCGGTGTCCATCCTGAGGGACGTCATGATCGGCCGGTTCGGTGTCGATGCCATCGCGCTCGTTTCCATGACGGCGGCGCTCCTGCTCGACCAGTCCCTTGCGGCAGTGGTCGTGGCTGTGATGTACGCCGGAGGCAGCGTTCTCGAGGACTTCGCCCGGGGCCGCGCCGAGCGCGAACTGCGTGCCCTTTCGGACCGCTCGCCACGAACCGCCCACCGCCAGGTGGACGGACGGCTGGAGGATATCGCTGTCGAACGGGTGTCGGTGGGCGACGAACTCCTGGTGCGCGCGGGTGAAGTCCTTCCGGTCGACGGTGCGCTCGTCAGCGGGACCGCGTCGATCGACGAATCGGCCGTGACCGGAGAACCCCTGCCGCGGCATCGCCAAAAGGGCGACCGGCTGTTCAGCGGTGCCGTCAATGCGGGCGAGACGTTCCGGATGCGGGCAGCTGCGCTGGCTGATGCCAGCACCTATGCCGGCATTGTCCGCATGGTCGAGGCGGCGCAGACCGCCAAGGCTCCTTTCATGCGCATGGCTGACCGGTTCGCGCTCTGGCTGCTGCCGGTCACACTCGTCGTGGCGGCGCTGGCCTGGTGGTTCTCCGGCGATCCGGTGCGCGGGCTGGCGGTGCTGGTCGTCGCGACGCCCTGCCCGCTCATTCTCGCCGCACCTGTCGCCTTCATCGGCGGCGTCTCGCGGGCGGCGCGTGCCGGCGTGCTGATGAAGGGCAGTGCCGCGCTCGAGGCGCTGGCACGCGCCACGACCGCGATCTTCGACAAGACCGGCACGCTCACCCATGGTGGCGCCGAACTGATCGCGACGGAGGCGGCGCCCGGCCGTGATCCCGACGAGTGCCTGCGATTGCTGGCTTCACTGGAGCAGGCTTCCCAGCACGTGCTAGCCGCCGCCGTCGTCGAGATCGCCCGGGCACGCGGCCTGCCGCTGACCCCGCCGACCGAAGTCCGGGAGCATCGCGGCGCCGGCATCGAGGGCGCGGTCGATACCTTGCGCCTGAAGGCCGGATCGCGGAGCAACGTCCTGGCGGAGGCGGAACTGCCGCTCTGGGCCGAACGGACGGCAATGCGTTACGTCGGACAGCCGGTCCTGATGGTGTACCTCGCCATCGACGATCGACTTGCCGCCTTGTTCGTCTTCGGAGACAGCTTGCGCGGCGATGCCCTCGATACGCTGATCGCCCTGCGCAAAGCCGGCATCGGCCGGATCGTGATGCTGACCGGCGACGATGCCGAGGCGGCGTCGAGGATCGGCGAGACGCTGGACCTGGATCGCATCCTCGCGGGCGCGGATCCTGCCGCGAAGGTGGCGGCCGTGGCTGAAGAGCGTGGGCGTGCACCGTCGCTCATGGTGGGCGACGGCATCAACGACGCCCCGGCGCTGGCGACGGCCACGGTCGGCATCGCCATGGGCGCGCGGGGCGCCACGGCCTCGTCAGAGGCGGCCGACATCGTGGTCCTCACCGACCGGCTGGCACCGATCGCCGCGGCCGTCGCCATCGCCCGGCGGACGCGGGGCATCGCCATGCAGAGCATCGTGGCCGGCATCGGCCTTTCCGGCATCGCGATGGTCTTCGCCGCGCTGGGATACCTGACGCCGGTTGCCGGCGCGGTCGCGCAGGAAGCCATCGACGTCGCGGTCATCCTCAACGCCCTGCGCAGCCTCGGCGGCGGCACGCCGGCGCAGAGCCGGAAATGAGGACGCCGCCGCGCGTCTTGACCGCGATCAAGGCATCTTGCGTGCAGAGACCGGAGGATGCGACCCTTCGAGTGAGAAGGTGGCCCGAACATGTCGACGAGAACCCCGTGGATGCTGCTGCTCTCGCTAGTTCTCGTGGGGCCGGCTGCGGCCGTCGATCCGGAGAGCGCCTTCCGCGGCAAGCGGCTGGCTGAGGCGAACTGCGCCGACTGCCATGCCATCGCGCAGGTGGACGAAAGCCTCGAACCGGCAGCGCCGGCCTTCCGCGCGATGGGCCTCCGGCGCAACCTCGCGACGCTGAGGACCGAAATGACCGGCGATCTGTTCCTGCGTCATGCGGTCATGCCGGATTTCGAGCCGGACGCGCGGCAGGCCGACGACATCGTGACCTATATCGAGAGCATCCAGGAATGACCGGCCCGGCCTGGACAATGACGGGAGAAGACGGATGAGCGACGAAACCCTGGTCGTCTGCAGCCGCTGCGGGGCGGTGAACCGGCTCCTGGCCGGCAAACCCGCGAACGAGGGCAAGTGCGGAAAGTGCCATGCGGCGCTGTTTTCGGGTCATCCAGAAGACGTGAGTGCCGCGATCTTCGACAAGCACGTCTCGCGCGGGACCGTGCCCGTTCTGGTCGACGTCTGGGCGCCCTGGTGCGGTCCCTGCAAGATGATGGCGCCAGCCTTCGAGGCGGCGGCTCGCGAACTGGAGCCCCGGGTGCGGCTGATCAAGCTCAATTCCGACAACGAACAGGCGCTCGCCGGCCGATTGGGAATCCGCAGTATCCCGACCATGATCCTCTTCCGCGGCGGCACCGAGCTTGCGCGAACGTCCGGCGCGCTCAGCGCGTCCCAGATCCTCTCCTGGGCGCGCGACCGCCTGCGCCTGACGGGCGCCTGAACCGCAACGGATGGATCCGCTCCTCCCGCGCCTCGGACTTGCGCTCGCCATCGGCCTTCTGGTCGGGCTAGAGCGAGGATGGCGCGAACGCGACGCGCCCGACCGCAGCCGCACGGCCGGCATCAGGACCTACGGGATTTCCGGTCTCCTCGGTGGCCTCTTCGCAGCCCTCGACGATGCGGTGGGATCCGTGGCGATCCTGGCGGTCGGCTTCGTCGCGTTCACGGCCGTCTTCAGCTGGTTCAAGCTGCGCGAGGCGACGCACGATGCGGATTTCAGCGTCACGGGCGTGATTGCCGGCATGGCGGTCTTCGCGCTCGGAGCTCTGGCCGTCGCGGGAGACTACCTCGCCGCGGCCGCGGGCGGCACCGCGCTGACGGCCATCCTCGCCAGCCGGGAGGTTTTGCACGGCCTGCTGAAGAAGCTGACATGGGCGGAACTGCGATCTGCCCTGGTGCTCGCCGCCATGACGGTCATCGTCCTGCCGGTTCTGCCCGACCGGACGGTCGATCCATGGGGCGGAGTCAATCCGCGCGAAATCTGGTTCTTCACCGTGCTCATCGCGGCGATTTCCTTTGCCGGCTACGTGGTGACGCGCCTGTTCGGCGAAAAGCGGGGTGTCCTTCTCGGGGCGCTGGCCGGCGCGGTCGTGTCGTCGACGGCTGTCACGGTCGTCCTGGCCCGAATGGCGAAGGACGCGCAGAGCACCCTGCCGCTCGCCGGCGCCGCCGCTCTTGCCGCCATGGTGTCGGTACTTCGGGTCGCTGCCGTCGTCGGGGCCATTCAGCCTTCGGTGCTCGCCCATGCAGGTCTTCCGATCATCGCGGCGGCGCTCGTGCTGGCTTCTGCGGCCGGTTTGATGTTTCTGCGCGACGGCGGCGCGCAGCCGATGGAGCAGGCTGCGCGCAACCCGTTCGATCTCGTCCCGCTTTTGGGATTTGCCGGTCTCTTCGCTCTGGTTTCGACCGCCAGTGCGGCATTGTCGGGGCTGCTCGACGAGGGCGGCCTGCTCGCGACCTCGGCCGTCTCGGGCGCGTTCGACGTCGATGTTGCGGTCCTGAGTTCGCTGCGCCTCGTCGAGCAGGGCATCGCCCCGGCAAGCGCGGCGCGCGCCGTGCTGCTGGCGCTGGTGGCCAATGCGCTCGGCCGGCTGTTCCTGGCGGCGGTGTCCGGTCCCGTCCGGTTCCTGCTGCCGCTGGCCGGCGCGACTGCGCTCGCCGCGCTGGCGGGTGCATCGGTCTATCTGTTCCTGCCGTCGATACCGATGCCGTCGTGACGGCGCGCTTGATGCCGATCAAGGCGCATGGCGACGAACTGGCTAGGACTTGACCGAAGGAAGGAAAACCCGATGACGCAGCTGAAGGATCTATCCCCGAGTTTCCGCCACGTGCGCCTGCTTCTCGCGCGAGAGAAAGGCCACCCGGCAGGCGAACGAGACGAGGGCTACGACATACTCGCCCCGCTGCAGGCCGATGGACATCTCGATGCGGCGGAATGGAAGAAGCACCAGGAACACTGCCGCGTGCGGCACTTCCGCCACGGCGAGGAAGATCGCATCGGCCGCCTTCGCCGCAAGCCGGGTGGCGCCTGGTACTTCGACTACGACGAAGGGGACCGCGACGACGAGGTCGGTTTCCGGTTCGGCGCCGAGCGCTTCGTCACCGGCGAATACGTCTCGGTGAAGAGCCAGGGTGCGCTGCACACCTATCAGGTCGCGCGCGTAGAGCGGCCCTGAGCCGCGGCCGGCCCCGATGGCCGACGACGGACCCGGAGACGAGATGACGCGGCGCATCCTGATCATCGTCGGTCACCCGGATCCGGCACCCGAACGGCTCGCCCGAGCGCTCGCGCAGGCCTATGCCGACGGGGCGACGGCAGCGGGTCACGAGGTGCGACGCATCGATCTGGCACGGCTCGACGTTCCCCTCCTGCATACCCGCGCTGAGTTCGAGACGGGCCAGCCGCCGGCTGCCCTCGCGCATGCGGCCGACGACCTTCGCTGGGCCGAGCACATCGTCTTCGTGTTTCCGCTCTGGCTCGGTACCATGCCGGCGCTGCTGAAGGCCTTTCTGGAGCAGATGATCCGTCCCGGTGTCGCCTTCGCCTTTCCGGAGAGCGGCCGGACCGTCGCACGGCCGCTTCTTCGCGGGCGCTCAGCACGCCTCGTGGTGACGATGGGCATGCCCGCGCTCCTCTATCGCATCTGGTTCCTTTCCCACGGGACCGCCGGATTGCGGCGCAGCATCCTTGGCTTCGCGGGCATTCGGCCGGTGCGCGAGACGCTGATCGGGCTGGTGGAAGGCGCAAGCGGCGCAAAGCGGGCGAAATGGCTGGCGCGCCTGCGCGATCTCGGCACCCGAGCGGCCTGAACCGCGCAACGGCGCCCGGCGCGGTCCCCGACAGCACCATCGCTTTCCCCATCCTGTCACGGTTCCAACGTTGCCGGTGGGAGCCGATCCTGCGATGATGCGGCCATGCAGGGCAATGAGGACGCATGGAGGTGCATCGACGCGGAGACGGCCGGTCCGGGGGGAGCCGTGTTCCGGCGTTCGGTCCCGTGGCGCAGCCCGGCGCGTTCGGCCTGACCGCCATGGATTCCCATCCCACCGCGCGCAACGAGAACGGCTTCATGACGGGTTCTCTGGCCTATCGCTGCTCGGGCGCCGGCGGCTATGCCGTGGCCGTTCTCGTCGTTGCCATCGCCTTCACCGCCCGCCTCGTTCTGGACCACGCGCTCGACGGACACGGCATCTTCGTCCCGTTCCTGCCGGCCATCCTGATCGTCTCGGGATTCTGCGGCTTTCGCCCTGCCCTTTTCGCGTTCGCGCTGTCCTTCGCCGGCGCCTGGTACATTCACGACCTCCAGCCGGGTCGCGGCATCGCGGCGGTCGAGATGTCGCTCTACGCCTTTACCGGTCTCCTCACTGTGGCGATGGGGGGCATCGTCAATCGCTCGCGGCTTGCCGCCGAGCGCACCGCGGCGGTCCTGGCGGAAAGGGAGGCGCATCTCTCATCGATCCTCGAAACCGTCCTCGACGCCACCATCGTCATCGATAGACAAGGGACGATCGTCTCCTTCAACGCGGCCGCCGTCAGGCAGTTCGGCTATTCGACAGGCGAGGTGATCGGCCGCAACGTCCGCATCCTGATGCCCGAGCCTTACCAGGCGCAGCACGACGGCTACATGGAACGCTACATGGCGACGGGGGAGAAGCGCATCATCGGCACTGACCGGGTGGTGGTGGGCCGGCGCAAGGACGGCTCTACCTTCCCGATGAAGCTTGCCGTGGGGGAGATGAAGAGCGGCGACCGCCTCTATTTCACCGGTTTCGTGCGCGACCTGACCGAACGCGAGGAATCGGCTGCCCGCCTGCAGGAGGTCCAGGGCGAGCTGGCGCGCCTTGCGCGGCTGAACGAATTGGGCGAGATGGCTTCGACGCTTGCCCATGAGTTGAACCAGCCGCTATCGGCGATTGCCAACTACGCACAGGGGTGCACGCGCCTTCTGCGTAACGCCGAGGAGGGGCCGGCGCTACGCGTGCGCGAAGCGCTCGACGAGATTGCCCGCCAGTCGCTGCGGGCCGGACAGATCATCCGCCACCTGCGCGAGTTCGTCATGCGCGGTGAGACCGACAAGCAGGCCGAGGACATCCGCAAGATGGTCGAGGAGTCGGGCGCGCTGGCGCTCGTCGGCTCGCGCGAGCGCGGCGTGCGCTCTGTCTTCGACTTCCGCCCGGGCGCCGATCTCGTCCTGGCCGACCGCGTCCAGATCCAGCAGGTGCTGATCAACCTCATGCGCAACGCCATGGAGGCGATGAGCGAGAGCCAGCCGCGCGAACTCACCATCCGCACCCTGCCGCATGGCCCAGGCATGGTGGCGGTGGAGGTATCCGACACGGGCCCCGGCATCTCGGAGGAAGTGGCAGCCCGGCTCTTCCAGCCCTTCGTCACCTCCAAGGCGGGTGGCATGGGAATAGGTCTGTCCATATCGAAGCGAATCATAGAATCACACGGCGGCACCATGGAGGCGCACCGCTCGGATCAGGGTGGGGCGCTCTTCCGCTTCACCCTTCCCGCGATCGAGAGCGAGGCGTCCGATGGAAATAGGTGACTACGTCGTTCACATCGTCGACGACGAGGAACCGGTCAGGAAGTCGCTTGCCTTCATGCTGACCATCGCCGGCTTCCCCGTCCGGCTGCACGACTCCGCCGAGGCTTTCCTCGGTGTGGCGCCCGGCCTGCGCAACGCCTGCCTGGTGACCGACCTGCGCATGCCCGACATCAACGGTGTCGAACTCATTCGCCGACTGCGCGACATGGCCGTGCAGGTGCCCTCCATCGTCATTACCGGCCATGGCGACGTCCCGATGGCGGTGGAGGCGATGAAGGCCGGAGCCCTCGACTTCATCGAGAAGCCCTTCGAGGACGAGGTGCTGATCGGAGCCATCACGCGCGCGGCCGCGGAACTCGACCGTCAGGCTGCCGCCCAGGACGCGTCCGCCATCCTCGATCGGCTCGCCCAGCTCACGGACCGCGAACGCGAGGTGCTGGCCGGGGTCGTGGCCGGACACGCCAACAAGACCATCGCCTACGACCTGAACATCAGTCCGCGCACGGTGGAGGTCCACCGAGCCAACGTCATGGCGAAGATGGACGCCAGGAGCCTGCCGGAACTGGTCCGCATGGCGATCGCGGGCGGCTTCGTGCCCAAATAGGACAATCTTGCGCCCGCAGCCGAAATTGACTTGGCGCAATGCGCGGTTTCTCGCAAGCCTCTAACGCTACCGGTGCGGCCGCGATGCGATCGGCCGGCGAGGCGCGTTGGAGACGACTTTCTTGGAGCATGGCCGCAAGGTTCTCGTTGTGGTTCCGGACGACGAACTCCGTCGATCCATCGAGTTCACGGTCGAGGCCGAGGGCTACGAGATCGAGTCGCATGCCGGCTTCCCAACCGTCTTTGCAACGCACAAGTTCAATGGATTCGACTGTGCCGTCGTCGACGAGGACGCCGTCGATGCCGGCCAGCGCAACTTGATCGAGTTCGCGCGCATCGCGGGGGACGAGCGGCCGGTGGTCGTCCTGGTGGACAAGACGGCCGCGCTGTCCGCCGCCGTCCCCTTCCAGCTACTCCGCAAGCCGCTTCTCGGCCCCGCACTCATCAGCGCGATCCTGCCGAAATAGGGTGGCAGGTCCGTCCTACGTAGATTCCCGTAGGGACATGAACGAATACAAGCGACCTGCGAAATAAGCGAGTTTGCCTCCGACAGAACGGACACCGTCGGAGACAGCCATGACCATCCATCCTCGTGAGTTCCGCAGCACCGCCCTCCATGGCGCCACCCCGGACATCGCGCTCGACGGCCTGTTCGACCGCAGCGCCGGGCAGCCCGCAACGCTCTTTTCCGCCGGCTCGGAAATCTACGCCCAGGGCGAGAAGGCCGGCGATCTCTACCTGATCGAGTTCGGCGCCGTGCGTGTCTACCGGCTTCTGGCAGATGGCCGCCGACAGATTTCCTCCTTCCACCTCGCCGGCGAAGTCTTCGGCTTCGAGGCCGGTGGCACGCACCATTTCTTTGCCGAAGCGATCGGCGCTACCGGCATCCGCGTGATCCGCGCCGGCCAGGGCGCCGCCCGATCGCACGAGCTTCTGCCGCTCGTCCTGCAGGGGCTGGTCAAGGCGCAGGAGCACCTCCTGGTACTCGGCCGCCAGCATGCCGCCGAGCGCGTGGCGGCCTTCCTTCTCGACATGGCGTCCCGCCAGGGCGATCTTGAGGAGTTCGACCTGCCGATGTCACGCGGCGACGTCGCCGATTATCTCGGCCTGACCATCGAGACCGTGTCGCGCGTCTTCTCGCGGATGAAGGACAAGGGCATCGTGCGCCTGCCGAGCCTGCGTCGCGTGCGCATCCTGAAGTGGGACACGCTGCGCGCCATGAGCGAGTAGATTTTCGCGACCCGCGCCCGCTGAGAGGCGAACAGGCCAATCATCCGGATCTGGCAATCGCGACGCCGCAGCTCAGTCGGCCCAGATCGCCGCAACGTGGAACGGGAAGGGGCCGAAGTCTTCGCGCTCGGCGGGGGCAACGCCGGGACGAAGGAAATGGGCCGGCCGCGCCGAGATTCGCAGCGATGCGGCGCTGCCGTCCATGGCAGGCAGGTCAAACCGGAACGACCGCGTCACCGTCTTCGCCGTGCGTCCTCCCCCGGCGCGTGTCCGCAGCCGCGCGATCGCGATCCCGCCGACGCAGACGTCGAAGAACAGTCGTCTCGACCGGACCGGGCAGGCGAAGCCGAGCTTCACGAGAAGGCGCGTACCCCCCTCGTGGCCGGGTAGATGCCACAGATACTCCAGGCCCGGATCGGACGGCTCGACCAGGCTCGAACGGGCCCGCCTGGCGAGAGCCGCCAGGGCGAGCGTCGAGCGAGTGACGGTGATCGCCGAGCGGTCCTTCACCACCACCGAAAATCCCCGGCGAACCAGCAGCCGGTCGGCCAAACGGTTGGCGGCCTTCTCCGGCAGGCTGCGCTCGCTGCGGTCCCTGACGTTCGACCAGTATTTCAGCCTCTGCGCAAAAGGCACCCTCAACGCCGACAGCCGGGGAATCACGTCGTGCGGCAGCGGCACGCCGACGCGAAGTGAAAGATAGCTCAGCCCGGCGAGGCAGGCCGGCACGATCCCGCGCCTGTCGGCCGTCTCGACCAGCCGATCCCAGTCGATGGCCTGCTCCCGAACGCGGGTCGCCACGTCGATCGTCCAGTCTCCGTTCGCGCTCTCCGTGGCGTGCGCCAGCACGATCAGCATCGCGTTCGTGGCGTCGGGGACGAGAACCGGCAAGCCCGCCAGCCGCGCCGGCACGGCCCGTTGCCAGAGGTCTTCGTCCCGCGATTCGTCGCTGCGGCTGTAGTGGAACGGACTGACGTGGAGGTCCACATTGCCGTGGCTCCCCTTCCTGAAGTTGCCGTTCAGCCGAATCGTTGCCAGCTGCCGCAGATACTCGACGGACTCGCCGTTCGTGGCTTCCCATCCGCCCCGGTGCAGCGCATCGAGGGCAGCCAAGGCGTCTTTCGGATGAACCAGCACGTCGACGTCGCCCAGCACGCGGCGATTGGCCGCCGACAGGTTCTCTGCCTGGAACGCTCCGCCCTTGAACACGATGAAGCGGATGCCGCTGGCGGTGAGGCATTCGAAGGCGGGGCGCGACTCGCGCAACTTCATCTGCGCCTGCACCCAGCGGTTCTTCAGAATGCCGTCGATACGGGGTCGCAGCGGCGATTGGGGTTCCAGTTCCGGCAATCGGGCCTGGACGGCGCCGAGCAGCCGCATTTCCTGCCAGGTGATCTCGTCGAATTGCCGAGCAGCCATCCAGGCGCTCCACGCCTGTCTGGCCTGGGCCGTCGGAGACAGAGCGGACTGGATGAGCAGGTCGAGCAGTCCTTCGGGCCAGCTGCGCATTCTGCGGCCATTGTCGCCAGGACCGTCGCCTCCGTCATTCACCGGCCATCTCCGTGGCTGGTTGCGACCGCTCCAGGACATCCACCAGCTGCATATGCGTGCAGAGCTTCACGTCGGCTCTCACGGCGATGGCTTCGATGAAGCGCATCAGTGCCCGCTCATAACTCTTGCCGGCGTAGTCGGTAAAGTGGTGGCCGATATGGATGGGCGCCCTATTCCCGAAGTAGTTCTTCTTGAAGTAGTTCATGTACGATTCGACGACGGTGTCTTCCAGCCGCTGCGGGTCGGAAAAGATGTCCGGCGACTCCAGCGTCTGGACGACGAACAGGTTGTAGTCCATCGACAGAGGCGTCCGCCGGCACCCTTTCAGGGGGATGCTCGCAAGCCGGAATTTCCAGAGGCCGTCCTTGTTGAGCACGGGCCATGCGCCCGCCCGCCCCGCCGAACTGGCGTCGTAGGCATAACCGTGCGCGGCCACGGCGGGATTGAGAGCGGGTCCCGTGCTCAGGAACGGCGCCCGGAAACCCCTTATGTCGCGGGACCCGAAGGCGAGGCCCTGGCCGCTGCCGAGGCCATTGTTGCGCACGTAATTGTCGACGAGACGGTCGTAGTGGTCGAATTCTGCGACCCATTTCCCGGCGCTCCAGCCCGCCCCGTCGAAATGCCCGACCGCATGCGAGGCGATCTCGTGGCCCGCCAGAAAGAACGCGTTCAGGATACGGGCCCGCTCCTCCATCTCGGATGGCGTGCCGCCGAATCGGATCCGGGCCCTGCCGCGCTCTTCGCCGGGGCCCTCGTAGAGCATGCGCCGCTCGTCGGACAGGAAGCAGGTGCCGCTCACGAAGAACGTCAGGCGAATGTCGGGAAGCCTCTCGGCAAATGCCAACCAGGCGCGCCAACTCTCGAGTTCCACGCAGCCATCGAACGACACCACGACGTACTGGGGCGGCAGTTTCCGCCCGGAAGGCGCGTGTTGTATCTCTTTGACCATCATGGCATGCAATGACGCTGGCGCCGGTCGTCCCGGCCGCGAACAGTTGAATATCGGGTTGCCTGCAATGGAACAACCACCGCCGGCAGGCAATCTCGAACTTGTCGAATCCATGGTGTCCAGCATCCGGCTTGGGAAGTGGACTCTGGCCCGCGATCTCGCGGTTTCTGCGGCAGTGTCTGATCATCCGGACATCCGAAGCCTGGCAGTAGCCGGCCGGATACTGGAGATCCTCGGCGAGTGGCCGGAGGCTTCCGTCCTCTATCGGCGCTTCGCCGGGCATGCGCCGACGCTGCTGTATCCGCAATTCCGATTGTGCCACGTTCTCGCCGACGGTGGGCGACAGAGCGCGGAGCTTGAGAGGGTTCTGGCAACGCTGGTGGGTCGCGCTCCGGCAAACCCGCGCATTGCGGCCCTGAAGGCCCAGCTGTCGATGCAGGGAGGGGCCGACGTGCCGGAGCCGTTTCGCGCCGGCCTGTGGCGTCGCTGGTTTGCCAGCCGTGCACGTTGGCATGAAGGGGCTGCGGTCGGCCGTTCTGACATGGCCGTCGTGGTGATCGGGTTCCGGGGCCAGCCGGGCTTGCGCCGCGCCGTCGAATCCCTTCTTGGTCAGGACGAGAAGGTCGAAATCGTCGTGGTCAACAGCGGCGGTGGCGACGTCCGCGCCCTCCTCGCGCGGCATTCCGAAGTCCTGCGGATCATCGACATCGAGCAGCCGCTCTATGTCGGCGCCGCCCGCAACGTCGGAATCGACGCGACCGCTGCTCCCTACGTCGCCTTCCTGGCCGGAGACTGCGTCGCGCGTCCGGGCTGGGTCGAAATGCGCCTCGCGACGCATCGCAAGGGGGCGAGGGCGGTCGCATCGGCGATGGTCGCCGCCGACGACGGCGATCTGTCGCTGGCGGCGCACATCGCGCTCTTCGGCGCCCGCTCGCCCCAGGTGCCGGCCGTGCAGGCGCTTCGCTACGGCGCGTCCTACGACCGGCAGGTCTTCCGCGAGTTCGGCTACTTCGACCCCGCGCTAAGGGTCGGCGAGGACACCGACTTCGCGAAGCGCCTGGGGCGCAGAATCCATCCGGCCTGGAACCCGCGCGTCCAGACGGAGCACGCCGGCCCGGCCAGCCTGTGGCGCTTCGTCGTGGAGATGTATGGCCGCGGCCGGCGTGCGGCGAATGGCAGGTCCGCCGGCATCGGACCGCTTGGTCCCCGGGCGGCGATCCGGGAGATTCTTGCCGAGGCGAGGCGGCGCAACGGGATCGCTGACACGATCGCGCTTCAGGTCCTGAAGGTCGATCCGCGTCGCCTCGCCGGCCTTCGCTGCCGTCTGCGACCCGCCACGCTCGCCTACGGCATCGGGCTGGTCATGGGCCGGCGCGAACTGCGGGCAACTCATCGCGGCAAGCGCGTCGTTCCGTCGGGCCAAGCGTCTGACGCCGCGTCGGCACGCAGTGGCGGGGACGGGGGGCGGCTGGACATGCTGCTCGACGCAGCCGACCGATGGCTGCTCGAAACAGGAGGAGAGGAAAAGCGCGAGACGTCCGGCTGCCTCGATGAAGCGGCGCGGGCTGCCGCGTTCGACGAGGCGCACCTGCAGGTGCTGGCGGAGTGGCTGATACGGCATGGCCGGCACCAGCGAGCCTGGCTGCTTGGGGACCGGGTGACGATCGACTTGCCCTCCGCGGCCAAGATCCACCACCGGCTCGCCCTGGCCGCGCACGAGGCGGGCGACATCGCGGCTTTCGAACTGGCGGCGCTGGATGCGCTGGCCAGGGATCCCGACATCGACGGCCTTTGGCCGCTGTTCCAGTCGGTCTTCCCGCGAACGCCGTCCGCCCCTGGTTGATCAGGCGGGCAGCCGCTCGATGAATGCCCGCAGCAGGTCTCCGTTTCGCGCCGCGTCGGGCGAAAGGTCGAGCTGGTAGCAGGGCAGGTCCTTCAGGAAACGCGCAAAGAACGGCATTCCACCATCCGGTTCGCCTGCGAACTGGTGCAGGTTCGACGTCATCAAGGAGAGCATCACCGCCTGGGCGCGTATCGGGATGAGCGCGGGCTTCGCGGCATGGGCGATGCGCGGGATGACGGCTGCCCGGATAGGCAGCACGTCGACGAAGGCGTGCTCGAAGACGGAGCCGGGATCGAACTCGACCTTCCCACGCCAGTTCTCGGCTTGGCCGCTCGTTCGGGCAGCGAGGTGGGGGATCCGCGACAACCCGACGCGATCCTGCTTGATCGTCCGGAACAGCAATTTCGCCTGAGGCGCAGGGTCGTTGCTCAAGGCGATGTAGTCATCGCCCACGGTGGAGAGCCCGGCGGCAAGCCCCGCCAGCGTGGTGCCCGACTTTCCGGCCCCGCCCGGCCCGAAGAGGACGATGCCGCGGTCCTTCAGGCCGAGCGTCGCGGCGTGGGCGAGCCGCATCGACTTGTCTTCCAGAAGCCAGTGCAGATGTTGCCGCAATGGCGCCGAGCCATCCCACGGCGGCAGCCGGTCCGGGGAGGCGCACCATTGCAGGCCTCTACGGGCCCGCAGGTCGCAGAGGCGCCAGACGTCGCCCTGGAACGGATAGGCGGCGCGCAGCCCCGCGGCCCTCAGCGTCACATGGAAGGCCTCTGGTGGAAACGAGGCGTCCGTCCAGGCTGCCAGCGGCGGGCAGCTCTTGCCGGTGAGAATGTCCACCGGAAAATCCGAGCCCGCGCCGTCGGGACCGTCCTGGAGCCGGGCACAATAGGCGGCGGCGAAATCGGCGTCATCGAACTTGGCCAGAATGCCAATGCCGCCGGGCGAGACGCGCCGCTCCACGGGCATCGGCCGCGAAATTGCAGCCGTCTCGGACAGGGTCGCGCGGACCCAATCCACCAGGTTCTCCCGATAGACGCCGCGCGCGCCTGTGCCCTCTCGTGTCATCCATGCTCGATTCGAATGATGTTTCCGAGGCGGTGGTATCGTGGAGACCAGCCTGTGGCGAGAGCGTCCCGCACGATCATGGCGCGACGGTCATCGCGCAAACCGCCAACCGGCTTGCGATGCAGGGTTCTCCAGACCTATGACCGCCAGTGCGACGTGTCTTCGGCGCCTCATCCGGGCGAGGGGTGCGCCGCAGGACGTAACCAGCCGCGTTTGCTAGACTTCAATCCGGTTCAGCAGGGCCAAAGAGGAGCCGACGAAGGATGCAAGATGATTCGCCCCGCGCGGCGTCCAAACGGCGGCTCGGTTTGACTTGAGCGCCTCTGCCATGTCCGCAACCGACGGGCCGATCGTCAACGTCGATATACGCCATGCGAGCGCCGCCGTGGTCAGGCGGACGCGGGCCTGGTTCGAAACCGGGGGCAAGGTCGGCGCCCTCGACGGCAGCCGCTCGATCCTCCTGCCCCATCCCGAACGGAGCGGCTTCGCGCTGAAGATCAAGGGGGCCGGATACAAGGGGGGCGCGATCCGATTCGGCACGTTTTGCCGCAATGGTCCCATGGCCCTGGGCTTCGATTTCGACGGGCGGGCGATGGAGGACGTCGCCTCCGGTCATGACGCCGCCTTCCTTGGAGGCGCCACCTTCCAGCAGGCGTGCACCGAGTTCAACGTGACGCGGCGCCTCGCGGCGATGGGCATCGCCGTCGTGCCCTGCATCGGCTATGGCCGCGTCGACACCTTGCACCATTCGTCGTGGTTCTCCCTCTTCGACTGGCATCGCTCCTGGTCCGCCGTATCTGTCCCTCGCTCTGGCTTGATGGACGGCTATCTAGACGGTAATCGCCGCCTGACGGAGGCGATGCTCCGCCTTGCAGTGGAGCACGATCTGGTCGGCTACTGCAGCCTCGTCCGGACGGCTGAGGGGGAGTTCCTCCTCAAGGACATGCATCCATTCCGCCAGATGGACCCCATTACCGGCTCGCAGCTTTCCTGGGTGATGCAGATGATCTTCGCGCTGAACATCCGCTGCCAAGCCATCCGCTACTTCCCGGCCGCAGCCGCACGCGACGACAGTCCCGCCGACATCGTCGTCCGTGCGTTGCAGCCCTTGCTTGCAGATGCCACGCAGGACGATTACGAGGCGATGAGGAACAGGATCGTGAAGCCCTACATGCGCCTGCCGCTCGACACGTTCGACCCGCGCAGGCTGGTGGAAGCGTTGCGCGGAACGCGGATCGGCAGCGCGTTGCTGGAGCGCTGTCCGGCCCGGTACCCGCGCTGGTAGATGCCGTCCGGGCCGGACGATTGCCAGCGCGCGGCATGTGACGTGTCCCGCAGGTGGGGCTTCGAAGGGAAGTGCGATGTCATCAGGTCACGGCAGGGCGGTCAGCGTCGTCATCCCGGCCTTCAACGCCGAGAAATACCTCACCGAGGCCATCGCGAGCGTCCAGGCCCAGACCGCGCCGCCTTTCGAAATCATCGTGGTCGACGACGGGTCGACCGACGGAACCGCCGCGATCGCGAGGGGGGCCGCGGGGGTGGTTCATGTCTGGCAGCCGAATGGTGGCGTCGCGGCCGCGCTCAATCATGGCAGCCGCGTCGCGACGGGAGACTGCATCGCCTTCCTCAGCGCCGACGACATCTGGAGCGCAGACAAGCTCGCAACACAGCTGAAGGCGCTCGATGGCCACCCGAATCGCATTGTCTTCGGGCACATGCTGCACTTCCTCTCGCCCGAACTGACCGCCGAGGAGGCCCGTGGCCTCGCCTGTCCGGACCGGCCGATGCCCGCTTATTCTGCGGGCACGCTGCTCACCCTGCTCGAGACCTTCCGGCAGGTCGGACCGCTGAACGAAGCCTTTGCCGTCGGCGAGTTCATGGACTGGTACGGTCGCGCCCGGGACGGTGGTGCCGATGTGATCATGCTAGACGACATCGTGTCGCGCCGTCGCGTCCATCTCGGAAACCAGTCCACCCGGGCGCTGCGCGAGAAGAGCTACGCGCCGGTCCTGAAGGCCCTGATCGAGCGGCGGCGGGGGATGAGCCCGAAATGAGCCGCGTCATCGCCCTGCTCCAGGCGCGCGACGAGCAGCGTTTCATCCCCGGATGGCTGGAGAACGTAGCGCCCGCCGTCGACGGCATCGTTGCGCTGGACGACGGTTCCGAAGATGCGACGGCCGAGATGCTGTCGGCGCACCCGAAGCTGCTGCACCTCATCCGCAATCCCGTTGGTCAGCCCTGGAACGAGCGCGCCAACCACATGGCACTGCTGAAGGCGGGCCGGCAGCAGGGTGCCGATTGGTTCCTGTGCGTCGATGCCGACGAGCGGCTGGAGATGGGGTTTTCTGCGGACATCGCGCAACTGCTCGAGGATGCCGGCCGGCGCGGCATCGAGGCCTTCACGCTGCGCTTACGCGAGCTCTGGAACGATCGCCACCACTACCGCACGGATGGGATCTGGGGGCGCAAGGCCCGCCACCGGCTGTTCCGCAACGATCCGCGCCACACCCGGTTCGATCCGCGGCCGTTGCATCGGCACTGGATGCCGCTGGAAATCGTCACGCGGCTTGCGACCGTCGGCGCCGCCCTGCCGCACAATCTGTATCACCTGCGGATGGTCCGCTTGCAGGACCGGGAGGCGCGGCGCCAGCGATACCTTACGCTCGACCCCGGAAACCGCTATCAGCCGGAAGGCTACGACTACCTCGTGGACGAGGCGGGCATCGAACTCGCCCGGATTCCCCCGGAGCGGGATTTCCTGCCGCTTCGCGACAGTGGGCTTTAGCTGCGGGACGGGGTCCCGGGATATGAACAAGCCGGTAATGATGAAGGATGGACGAGTGTCGACGAGAATTCTGGAACTGGCGGTGCCGCAATGTTCGGCCGATGATTTCGACGGCGAGATCGTCGCCATCAATCTCGACACCGGGATCTACTACAGCATCAAGGAATCCGCTGCGCTGGTCTGGCACGACCTTGCCGACGGGCATTCCGTCGAGGCTCTGCTCGACTGCCTTCAGGGCGAGGCGGACACGCAGGCAGCCGTGTCGCGTTTCGTCGACGAACTGGTGGGCAGCGGTCTGATGCGCCCGTCATCGGATGCGCGTGACCCGGCAGCGGCACCGCGCATCGCATCGGCTCTGCCGATGGCGGCGCCGGTTCTGGAACCGTTCGGCGATATGCAGGACCTGCTGCTGCTTGATCCCGTCCACGAGGTCGACCAGGAAATCGGCTGGCCGAACGCGCCGGATCGGAACCGATAGGCCTCAGCCTTTCTCAGGTTGGCAGACACGAAGCCGCGGCGTGGCAACCGACGACGGCCGATCCTCAGGACTTGCGACCGAGGTCGATCGCCAGCTTCAGCGCCCGGTAGGCCGCAACGCCTTTGGCCGACATATGGTCCTGCCCAGCGAGTTTCTCGAAGGTCAGCGCGATCGCGTCGCCGTGCCTGCCGCGGATCAGAGCGGCAAGGTCGCCGACGTTGCCGACCATGCGGTTGCCGTCGAGCCAAGCCTGGCGGATCGTACGGTCCGGCCATGCAAGCGCTTCCCAGTCCGACAACGTCTCCTCCTCGGTGCCGACGGTCAGCAGAAGCGGGACCGGCTGCTCGCGCGGCGTGCCGAGGAAGGCGGCCACGTCGCCGAGGATCCTGCGGTCATTCACCCAGATCGACGGGCTTGCCGCTGTAAAGGCGTCGAACAGGTCCGGCCGCTGCGTCATGATCCACAGCGTCATCAGGCCGCCGAGCGAGTGGCCAAAGAGCATTTCGGCGTTCCGGTCGATCGGGTACCGTGCGGCGACGGAGGGCTTCACCTCGCGCACCAGCGCGTCGAGAACCCGTTGCCCGCCGCCGAGCTTCGGCCACGGCTTGCCGTTGGGACGCTCCGGCATGACGAAGCGGTCGGCTGGCGGCGTGTAGTGGTAGATGCGGCGCGTCTCGCTTGCGGCGGCGTCGGCATAGCCGATCGCGACCACCATGGCCGGCCTGAGCCCCGCCCGCCGCGCCGCCGGTTCCAGCGCGGCGGCGAAATCGGACAGCATGCCGAAGCTGGTGTCGCCGTCGAGCGCATAGAAGACCGGATAGCCACCGTCCGGCGCCGGGCCGGCCGGCTGCCAGACGAGCAGCCTCAGGTCGGCCTCCATAGCGTCCGAATGCACCACATGCGCGCTGCTGCCCGGGATAGACACGGCTTCGCCTCCCGGCGGTTCCGTGGCTCCCGCGCCGCCTGCAAACATCAGGGTCACGCAGAGCGCTGTCGCCATCCGCGCCATCGTCTCAGCCAGCGTCATGGTCGGCCTCGTTTTCGTCAGTCCAGCGGATCGCGGGTTTTTCGCGCCACGAGAACCGCGACAGGTGGTCGTCGATCACGTAGCGCGCGCGCGCCAACGCCTCCGGAGACGGCGACACGCAGTCGATCCGCAGCGCCTCGCCGTCCGCCCGCATGCGGCAGTCGCCGAACGGGAAGTCGATCCGCGCGCTGTGCGGGTCAAAATCCACCGCGACCTTGTGCGCGAAGTGCTTGCAGAGCTGCTGCAGGTATTTGGACGCGTTGGCGGTCGCGACGACGGTTCTGGCGCTGGGCATGATGTGACCTTGCTTGGATCCGGCAGTGGGAGGCTGCGCAAACTCCTGCGCGGCCCGGTCGTCCTAGAATTTGGCGGACACCCGCAGCGAGGCGCTCAGCGGCTCGCCGTAGAAGTTGAACACCGAATTGCTGCCCACGCGGGCATAGTACTTCTCGTCGAAGACGTTGTTGACGTTGAGGCTGACCTCGAGGTGCTCGTTGACTTCGTAGCCAGCCAGGAGATCCACCGTGGTGTAGGCCGGCGCCTTGAGCGAGCCGGAGGAGAAGGCGCTGAAGGCCTTCAGGCCGGCGCCGACATAAAAGCCGTCGAGCACCCCGTGGCTCTCGTTGAAGCTGTACTTGCTCCACAGCTGGAACATGTGCTCGGGCGTGTAGGCGCTGAACACCGTGCCCGCCGTGCCGGCCGAGGTCGTATTCAGGTATTCCGTGTCGGTGAAGGTGTAGCCGACCGAGAGCTGAAAGCCCGGCAGCACCTCGCCGCTCGCCTCGACCTCGATACCCTGCGCCTGCACCTCGCCTAGCGCGGCCGAGAAGCCGGGATTGTCGGGGTCCGTCACCGCGCGGTTCGTGTCGCGCAGGTTGAAATAGGCGACGGAGGCATTCACTCCGGAAAAGAGTTCCGCCTTGAGGCCGACCTCGTACTGCCGTCCCTCGCGCGGGTCGAGCATGGCGCCGTCGATGTCGGTGGCCGTCTGGGGCTGGAAGATGGCGGTGTAGCTCGCATAGGCAGAGAGCCGGTCGGTGAGGTCGTAGACCGCGCCGGCATGGGGCGTGAACTGGCCGTCGATGTCGACGACGCTCGTGGCCGTGTCGTTCACGAGATTGGTGGTCGTGGCGTCGTACCAGGTGACGCGGGCACCGCCGATCAGCGTCAGCGGGTCGGAGGGCTTGATGCGCAGCTGGCCATAGACGCCGAACTGCTGCGGGTCGACATTCGTCTGGCTCGAATAGTTCACCGTCGGCTCGTCGAGATCGCTGTTCCAGTCGTAGATGTTCTGGTCGACGATGATCGTGCCCGCGCCCTGCAGCGTCGTGATGTCCTGGTTCTGGTAGTCGAAGCCCAGGATCACGTTGTGCTCCTGTCCCCACAGCTCGAACGGCTTGCTGATATGGGCGTCCAGGGAGAGCGACTTGGCGTCGTATTCGCGCGCGAGCCAGCGCGAATCGGCTGTGTCGGCGCCGCTCGACACGATGTCGCCGTTTTCGGCGACGTAGCCGTTCGCCCAGGCGTAGAGGAAGTTCACGTCCGTCACCTGGTAGCGCGCCGAGACCTTCGCGTGGCCGCCGTCGTCGAACTTGTGCTCCACCTCGGCGATGTAGTCCGTCACCTCGTTGTCGAAACTGTTCCAGTCGGCGCCGGTGAATGTGGAGCGGTCGAGATCGACCAGCGTGCCGTCCTGATAGCTCGGCAGGCCGTTGAACGGCATGATGTCGCGCTGCATGTGGCTGATGGAGAAGGTCGCGGTCGTGTTCTCGGTGACGTTCGCCTGGACTGTGCCGTAGGCGACGCCTACGCCGTTTTCGACGTTCTCCACCCAGCTTCCCTCGCCTTGGTAGGCGCCGACGAAGCGGCCCCGGATCGTGCCGGCCTCGTTGAGCGGACCCGTCACGTCGAGTTCGGCACGGCCGTTCTCCCAGGAGCCGACGGTGCCGTCCACCCGCACCGCGAACGTGTCCTTCGCCTGCTTCAGCCGCATGTTGATCGCGCCGGCGGGCTCGCCCGCGCCGCCGAACAGGCCCGCCGGCCCGCGCAGGATCTCGATGTGGTCGACGATCGCCATGTCCGGCTGCGTGCCATAGACGCTGGAGACCGGCGCCGGCAGGCCGTTGAAATAGAGGTAGTCGAACTCGAACCCGCGCGAGAAGATGCTCGACCGGCCGTCGTCGTTGTTCAGCACCACGATGCCGGGCGTCTCGCGCAGCACCGTGTCGAGCGAGGTATATTTGCCGTCCTCGAGCCGCTCGCGCGTGATCACCGTCGTTGATTGCGGTATCTCCCGCACCGGGCGCACGTCCTTTTCCCCGACGCTGATGCGATCGGTGGTGTAGCTATCGGTGTCCTCGGTCTCGTAGCTCGCACCGTCGAAGACCAGCCTGTCGAGCGTAGTAGCCGCGCCGTTTTGTCCGGAGTCCTGCGCGATGGACGGTGCGGCGCCCGCGGCCAGCGAGGTCGTGGCCAGCAGCAGTGCGGCCAGTTTCCGTCCGCTGCGGCCTGTGCGCTGTCTCGCGATGTGCTCACTCATGTCCGACCCCCAGATGCATGGTCGCCGCGATCCTTGCGGCATAAGTTGATTAGTATCATCATGTTTGTTAGTGCATCACGGCGAGGGTCGCCAGCCGGCGTCCTTTGCGAAAGCGCCAAAAGCGTTTGCCGCGCGACGGACTCGCCACGCCGGCCGGCACGGTCGGGTTGCGATGTGTCATGACGGCCAGGCTTCGGGCATGGAGAAGGTTCGACGACACACGTGCAGAACGTCCCGGCAGCCTGCGACGAAGGAGCCGTGAGCTTCGCCACCATCGCCGATACATCGGTGCTGGTCGGAGACGGCTTTGCGCTGCGCAACGTCCGCCCCGCGCCTGGCGGCATCGCGCTGAAGGGCGAGTACCAGCTGGTGCGGCTGCGCAGGGGGCTGGTCGTCCACTCGTCGGATGCCGTCGATCTGCATGACATGACCACCGTCGTCGAACAGCGCCCCGGCCTGACGATTCACTTGTTCCTGTCCGGCTGCATCGAAGCGACCATCGGTGGAAAGTCTCTCCACCTGGGCCGCATCCCCGGCAGCCCGGTGCGCGGCGTCGTCACCGCACGAGCCCAGCCTGACGAGTTCCAGCGCCATGCGCGGAAAGGCGATCACATCCGCAAGGTCAACGTGACGCTGTCGACCGACTGGCTTCACGAGGGCGCCTTCGGGTCGAGCGAGGATTCGCAGGCGGTCCGGAGATTTGCCGAGTCGCACCTCGCGCGGTTCGAATGGACCGCCAGTCCGGGCCTCGTCTCGCTGGCCGAGCAGATGCTGCACCCGCCGCCCTATTCGGCGTCGATGCGGAACCTCTACCTGGAAAGCCGCGCACTCGACATCGTTGCAGAAGCGTTTTCGGCCCTGACGCAGAATTCCGCCGCCGAGCGCCATGCCACACTCCGGCCGTTCGACCTGCGCCGCCTGCGCACCCTTGAGGAGTATCTGGATGCGCATCTTTGCGATCTGCCGCCGCTGCAGGAAATCGCCCGCACAGGCGGTGTCAGCGTCAGCACCCTGCGGCGGCTCTTCCACGCAGCGCACGGCACCGGCGTCTTCGAATACGTCCGGCGTCGGGGGCTCGAGCGGGCCCGCTTTGCGCTGGAACGCGAGGGCTCCAGCGTCTCGGAGGCCGCCTACATCGCCGGCTACACCAGCCCCGCGAATTTTGCCACCGCCTTCAAGCGGCAGTTCGGCGTGAAGCCGACCGAAGTACGGCGCCACTGACTTGCCGCACAGGCGCAATCACCGCTCAAGAGGTTCGACGTGACCGTGTCCGATTGTTCTCCCCGCCGTCTCGCGGCAATCCTGCTCTTCGCGGTCTTCGCCCTGGCCTCGGCGCCCGCCGTGGCGCAGGAGATCCGCGTCCAGCATGCGCAGGGCGAAACCGTTCTTCCTGCCCCCCCGACGAAGGTATTCACCTTCGACCTGGCCGCGCTGGACACGCTCGACGCTCTCGGCGTCGAGGTCGCTGGCGTGCCGGGGTCCAACATTCCTGACTATCTGGGCAAGTACCGTGGCGATGGGTACCTGAAGATCGGCTCCTTGTTCGAGCCCGACTTCGAGGCGATTGCCGCCGCCGGCCCGGATCTCATCATCGTCGCCGGGCGCTCGTCTCCCAGATACGCCGAGCTGTCGCGCATCGCGCCGACGATCGACCTCACCGTCGCGCCCGACGCCTATCTGGCGGGTGCGAAGGCGAACGCTGTCCTGCTCGGCCGCATTTTCGGCAAAGAGACGGAAGCGGCCGAACGCATCGCCGATCTCGATGCATCCGTCGCGGCAGTCAGGGAGCGTGCGCCGGCCGCCGGCGATGCTCTCGTCATCATGACCAATGGCGGCAAGGTGACCGCCTACGGCCCGGGTTCGCGCTTCGGCTGGATCCATGACGACCTCGGCGTGCGCCCTGCTGCCGATGCGGTCACCGCAGCCACGCATGGCGAGGTGGTCTCGTTCGAGTATCTCCTGCAGACCAATCCGGACTGGCTGTTCGTGGTCGACCGGGATTCCGCGATAGGCAGCGCAGGCGCCTCCGCGGCCGGAACGCTGGACAATGATCTCGTGGCGGCGACCAGGGCGGCCGAGAACCACCGGATCGTCTACGTCGACACCGTTCGCTGGTACCTGGTCGGCGCCGGAATCTCGGCAGTTCGGACGGTGGTGGAGGAAATCGCCGCCGCTCTGGAAAAGTCACGCTGAATGGCGCTCGCCGACGCTTCGGCAGGCGTGGCTCGGCGGTGGCTCATGCCGGCGGGAATCGTGCTGGCGCTGATCGCCCTCTCCGGAGCCAGCATCCTGGTCGGCGTCGGCCAGATCGACATCGCCGCAGTCCTCGCCGGTCGCGCTGACCCCGACTCGCTCCGGCTCCTTCTCGTCAGTCGCATTCCGCGGACCTTCGCCATCATCCTGAGCGGTATGGCCATCGCCGTCGCCGCGGTGATCATGCAGATGCTGTTCCGCAACCGGTTCATAGAACCGACGACCTCCGGCACGGTGGAGGCCGCAAGCCTCGGCCTGGTCGTCGTGGCAATCCTCGCCCCTGGATTGCCGATCCTGGCCAAGATGATCACTGCGGCATCGGTCGCTCTCGTGGCGACTTTCCTGTTCCTGCGGCTGGTGGAGCGCATCCCCGCCCGGTCGAGCCTGCTGGTGCCGCTGGCCGGGCTGATGCTCGGCGGTGTCATTCAGGCTGTGACAGTCTTCCTCGCGCTGCGCTTCGACCTCCTCCAGTCCGTTGCGACCTGGACGAACGGCGACTTTTCGGGGGTGCTGCGGGGCCGCTACGAACTGCTCTGGGTCGGCTTCGCCCTGGCCGCCGCGGCCTATTTCATCGCCGATCGCTTCACCGTTGCCGGGATGGGCGAGAGCTTCGCCACCAATCTCGGCCTGGATCATCGGCGCATCGTCGCCACCGGCCTCGTCATCGTCTCCCTCGTCACGTCGGCCAGCGTGGTGACGGTCGGTACCGTCCCGTTCCTCGGCTTGATTGTCGCCAACCTCGGCAGCCTCCTGATGGGCGACAACCTGCGGCGGACGTTGCCCTGGATCGCAGTCTGCGGCGCAGTCTTCCTGCTCGCCTGCGACCTTGCCGGACGGCTGATCCGGTATCCCTACGAGATCCCGGTCGGGACCGTCGTCGGGGTGCTCGGCTCCGCGATCTTTCTGATGCTGCTTCTCCGCCGGGAGGCACGCCTTGGCTGACGCCGGCTTCCGTGCCGACGCGAGCCGCGAGACGGTCGTGCTGGCCGGTCTCGCGACGGCCGCGCTCGCCTGCGCAGTCGTCTACATGACTCTGGGCGTGCGCGGTGGCTGGGACTTCGTCCTGCCGTTCCGCGGCTTCAAGCTCACCGCGATGGTGGTCGTCGCCGTCGCCATCGCTTTCTCGACGGTGATTTTCCAGACCGTCACACAGAACCGCATTCTCACCCCGGCGATCATGGGATTCGATTCCCTCTATGCAGCGATCCAGACGGCGCTCGTCTTCTTTCTCGGCTCTCGCGAACTCGCGGGGATCGACCCCAACCTGCGCTTCACGGGGGAAGCCGCCCTGATGGTCGTATTCTCCGTCGCCTTGTTCCGGTGGCTCCTGTCTGAGCACGGCCGCAGCATCCATCTCCTGGTGCTTTCCGGGGTCGTGTGCGGCGTGCTCTTCCGCAGCCTTGCTTCGCTGCTGCAGCGCGTGCTCGATCCGAACGAGTTCTCCGCTCTCCAGGATCTGCTCTTCGCGAGCTTCAACAGCATCGACGTCGGTCTGCTCGGCGTGACGAGCGTGGTGGTCGTCGTCTCCTGCTGCCGGCTTCTGTCCATCCACCGCACGCTCGACGTCCTGTCGCTGGGACGGGATGCAGCGATCGGCCTCGGTGTCCCGCACAAGCACATGGTGACGCAACTGCTGTTCCTCGTGGCGGTGCTCGTCTCCGCCTCGACTGCCCTCGTCGGGCCGATCGCCTTCTTCGGACTATTGGTCGCCAATCTCGCCTACATCGCCGTCGGGCACCGTCACCGCGCGGCGCTGGCCGCTGCGGCGCTGATCGCGATCATCGTCGTGGTTGGCGGCCAGACGGTTCTCGAACATGTGCTGAAGCTCGACAGCGTGCTCGGTGTGGTGATCGAGTTCATCGGCGGCATAGTCTTCATTCTCCTCCTCATGCGCGGCGCCTATCGATGATCGAGGTTCGCAACGTCACCAAGGCCTACGGCAATACGGCGGTCGTCGCCGACGTCTCGCTCGACCTGCCCCACCCGGGGCTGACGGTGATCGTCGGGCCGAACGGCGCCGGAAAGTCCACCCTCCTGTCGATCATGGCACGCCTTTCGCCGGCGGATTCGGGCAGCGTCCGGATCGGCGGTATGGACGTCGCGACCGCCCGGAGCGATGCGCTCGCGCGTCGCGTCGCCATCCTGAAGCAGGACAACGTCATGAGCGCGCGCCTGACCGTCCGCGACCTGGTGGGTTTCGGACGCTTTCCTCACAACAGGGGGCGCCCGACTCCGGTCGACCGGGACCGGGTCGCCGCGTCGATCGCCTTCCTGAACCTGGGGGGGCTTGAACACCGCTTCCTAGATGAACTGTCGGGCGGTCAGCGCCAGCGCGCCTTCATGGCGATGGTGCTGTGCCAGGACACCGACTATCTGCTGCTCGACGAACCGCTGAACAGCCTCGACATGCGCCACGCGGTCGAGACAATGCGCCTGCTGCGCAGGGCCGTCGACGAACTCGGCAAGTCGGTGACCGTCGTCCTGCACGACATCAACTTCGCCGCCGGCTACGCTGACCGCATCGTCGCGATGAAGGCCGGACGCGTCGTCTTCGACGGCGCTCCCGGAGACTTCATGTCCGCTGCTGTCCTGAGCGGCATCTACGACATGGAGATCGCGGTCCACCGCATCGGCGACCGGCGGATCGGCATGTTCGAACGGTAGCGTTACCGGAGACGAGGCAGCGTCGGCCGAGGCGCTGCGGTGCCGGCGTCCTCCGTAAAGGACCCCCGCCGCTCCGGAGGTATTCCGGCGAAACCCGGCGTCAGCCTTCCGGCTGTTTGCCGAACAGCTGCGCGATCGCCGCGGCAATCTGCTTTTCGCTATACGGTTTCGAGATTGCCGCCATGGCCGGCTCTCCCTCCAGGGAAAGCTGCTGACCGGATGCGATCAGGACCCGGAGGCGGGGGTGCTTGCGCTGTGCCGCATCGGCGAGATCCTGTCCGCTGCCATCGGGCAGTCCGAGGTCGACCATCAGGAGGTCGATCGAGCCGCCAGCGAGGATTCGTTCCGCCTCGGCGACGGTCATGGCCTGCTGCACCTCGTGGCCAAGGTCCTCCACCATGTCCACTGCCGTCACCAGGATCAATGGCTCGTCCTCGACGATCAGGACGCGCAGGCGGCGGGGCCGTTCGGCGGCCGGCTTCTTCGCGGGACCGAGCACCGACCGGATCTTCAGGCCGAGTTCGTCCCGCGAGTAGGGCTTGCTCAGGAGTTCGACATTCTCGTCGAGCTTGCCGCCGTGCACGATCGCGTTCTGGGTGTACCCCGATGTGAAGAGAACCTTGATCCCGGGAAACTGCCGCTGCGCGATCCGCGCCAGTTCGGGGCTCCGGAGTTTCCCAGGCATCACCACGTCAGTGAAGAGGAGGTCGATCGGCAGACCGCTTTCGACGATTGTCAGTGCGCTGTCGGCATCCTTGGCCTTGACGACCTTGTAGCCGAGGTCTGAGAGCATGGCCACGACCGTGTCGCGTACATCCTCGTCGTCCTCGACGACGAGGATCGTCTCGCTGCCGCCGACCGGAGCACCGACCTTCTTTGGACGGGGAACGGTCTCGGGATCGGTCGAGCGCGGCAGGTACATCCGGATGGTCGTACCGTCTCCAGGCTCGCTGTAGATCTTGATGTGGCCGCCCGACTGCTTCACGAAACCGTAGACCATGCTGAGTCCGAGGCCCGTCCCCTGACCCTCTGCCTTGGTTGAAAAGAAGGGGTCGAAGGCCTGCCGCTGGACGTCTTGGGACATTCCGGGGCCATTGTCCGTGACCGCGATGACGACATACTGGCCGGCCACGACATCGGCATGCTCCCGGGCGTAGGCGTCGTCGAGGAAGCCGTTGCTGGCCTCGATGGTCAGCTTGCCCGGCCCGTTCAGTGCGTCCCGCGAATTTATGGCGAGGTTCAGCAGGGCGTTCTCGAGCTGGGTCGCATCGATCTCCGTGTTCCAGAGCCCGCCGGCGATCACGGTCTCGACCTCGACGGCCTCGCCGATCGCGCGGCGCAGCATGTCGTCCATGGATCGGACGAGCTTGCCGATGTTGATCACCGTTGGTTGCAGGGGCTGGCGACGGCCGAACGACAGCAACTGTGACGCCAGCTTGGATCCGCGCGAGACCCCGGCCAACGCGTTGCCGATCCTGGCCTGTGCGTGGTCATTGCCGGCGAGTTCCTTCGACAGTAGCTGCAGGTTGCCGCCGATGACCTGGAGGAGGTTGTTGAAGTCGTGCGCAATTCCGCCGGTCAGCTTGCCGATCGCCTCCATCTTCTGCGACTGGATCAGCTGCAGCGTGAGGGCTTCGCGTTCCGCGATTGCCCCCTCGACCTGCTCCGCAAGGCTGTCGTTGAAGGCCCGGGCGGCTTCTTCCGCCCTGAGGTCGTCCGTGATGTTGCGCGCTTCGATGACGGTTCCGATCCCGTTGCCGTTCTCGTCGCGGATCGGGCTGGCGGTGAAGCCCACGGGATAGAACGATCCGTCCCTGTGGACGAACACCTCGCGCCCCTGCACCTGCATCTCCCGGGGCAGCGCACGGTCGATGGCGCAATCCTCGATCGGGAAGGGGCGGCCATCGGGGTGCGTGTGATGAATCACGTCGTGAAGCGGTCGCCCCGTCGTCTCGCTGAGCGTGTAGCCAGTCATCTCCTCGGCGGCCTTGTTCATGTAGACGCAGTGCTGGCGGGTATCCATGAGGAACACCGCCATCATGGTGTTCTCCAGCACGGCGTTGAGCCGCCGGCTCGTCTGCACGAGCTGCCTCTCGGTCGCGACCCGCTCGGTCACGTCCTGAACCGCGGCGTAGAACAGCGCGGGTTCGCTTTCGTCCATCAGCTGCAGCCGGATCGAAGCATCGTAGTGCGTACCGTCTCTGCGCCGGTGCACGGTCTGGAAATCGACCTGCCTGGTCGAGCCGTCGAGCAGGGGCCGGATAAGCAGTTGAAAGGCTGCGCCGTCGAAGTCCGGTTTGATATCGAGAGGGGTCATGTCTCTCAGTTCGGCTGCAGAGTAGCCGAGATTTTCCTGCGCACCCGTATTGGCGAAGACGAACCGGAAATCGTCAGAGCGAAAAATGTAGACTTCGCTTGTAGAACTTTCGATCACGCGCACCAGGCGGTCCCGCTCCAGGCGGTACGGGTTCGCTTTCGTCATATCCGTCACACCGTAATTTCGGGAAGAGAATGTCTCGCGCTATGATCGCTACCTATCTCTATTGACCGCGCAGGCAGGTCAAGACGCGGAGGCCTCCGCGGAGGCGCCGAAGCGGCCGGACCGGGCCTCTTCCCGGAGATATGTGGCCGCGAAGACACCATGCGAACGGGCTTGACCTTTCGGCTGCCTGGACCCTCAATGACACCGAAGTCCAGCCCCTGTCCGCATGCAGCCGTGCCGAGACGGATGGATGGCATCCGGGAACGTCCTTCGTCCGTTGCCTGCCGCCGCGGGCGGGCGACAGGCGGGACCGGAAAGAACCGGCAGCTTGCCGGAGAAGAGGTTGCCATGGCGCCGATGAGCGATCCCCTCGATGCTCCAGCCGCTACGGTCGGGTTCATCGACCTTGCGGGATTCAGCGCGATCACCGACGTCTACGGAGATATCTCCGCAGTCGGTGTCATCGATCGTTTCGAGGCGCTGGTGAAGGCCGCCATTGGCGACGACGGGCACGTTATCAAATGGCTCGGGGACGGCGCCATGCTTTTGTTCCCGGATCCGGAATCGGCGCTCCTGGTGATGGGCCGCCTCATCCCGGCTTGCCGCGCGACACCTGAAATCCCGCTAACGCGGGTCTCGCTTCACCACGGAGCGGTGCTGGAACGGCGCGGCGACTATTTCGGTGCGACCGTCAACACTGCGTCCCGGATCAGCTCCTTGGCCGCTCCTGGACAATTGCTGGCGACGCAGCGCATCGCGGACGTGGCCGCGGCCACCGGCATCTCTGTCGCACCGCTGGGCGAGGTGTCCCTCCGATCGGTGTCAGGCAGGCTCCCGCTGTACTCGATCGAGATCGCGGCGTCTGTCGACCCCGATTGGATCGACCCGGTCTGCAAGATGCTGGCACCCTTCGCCGGCTTCGTGCGCCAGCATCCGGAGGGGCCTTGGTTCTGCTCGCCCGCTTGCGCAGAAGCCTTCCGCAAGTCACCCGAGACCTACATGGCAGCGCGCTAGCCTCGTCCTGCCTCATGGCTCTCAGGCGCCTGTCGCCGCCTCGACCGTTTCGCTGCAGCCGTAGTAGCCGCGGTAACCGGCGTGCAGGCTGTCGCCGATCTCGAAGACCGCCGTGGCTTCCCGCTGCTCCGCGTCGGGGCCTTCAAGCGGCATGATCGACATGCGGATGGGGTCGGCGGTCAGGACCGTTCCCGCATCGGTTGCCTGCGCTTCCAGTACGACCAGATTGCCGTTCAGCTTGATGACAGCATCCGCCGGGCTCTCCGCCGTCCCGGAAACGAGGGCGAGAACCGGCCGTCCCGAACTCGTGTAGCGAAAGAGGCACTTGGGTCCTGCCCCCAGTGCTTTCTCGATCTCGGCATGGTTCAGCCGCGCCGGGTCGAGCGTCGGAATGTGCGCACCCTCGATCGCCTCCGCCGCAGGCAGGATGCGCGCGACATCCGCGTCGCGCGCCGGATCGAACGCGGCGTCGGGAGCGCCGGAATCGCTGCAGCCGGAGACGAGGAGGAACGAGAGCCAGAGAGCGAGCGCCCCGAGCGGGTGAAACGGGATCCGGTGCATCAGTCGCGTGCCTCCAGATCGGCAGAAAGGTACTTCATCTCCGCGATCTCGCGCTCCTGCGCGGCGATGATCTCGTCTGCCAGCTTCCTGACCCGGGGATCGGAGATCTGCGCGCGCTCGCTGGTCAAGATGGCAATGGAGTGGTGGGGGATCATGGCGCGCATGTAATCGACGTCGTCCACCGTCGCCTGGCTACGCACCAGCCACAGCGAACCGGCGAAGACGACCACCGCTCCGGCAAAGATCCCCAGATTGAGCGGCACGCTCTTGTACATCGACAGCATGAAGCCGAGCATGATGAAGGCCATGGTCGCGCCCATCAGCAGAGCCATCCAAGCCCGCGTCTCGCTCCAGAACACGTGCTCGTAGGCGTAGGTGTTCAGATACATCAGACCGTACATAACGACCGTCGACGTGGCGATCATCGCTGCGAAGCGCCAGTAGGACATCACTCGTCTCCCGTCGTCTCAGGACGCACGGCCCGCTTCGCGCTGCCGTCCCCGGACCGCTCCAAGTCGCAACCGGCGGCCGCATACTGCTCCGGGGTCGTAGCGGGCAGCTGTTTCACGAAGGCTGCGATTCCCCACAGTGTCTCGTCGTCATCGCCTGGGCCGAAGGCCGGCATACCGCTCATCTTCGCGCGGTGCTTCACCGGCCAGAAGATTTCCGCCGTCTCACAATGCGCTGCAGCCTCCCTCAAATGCGGCGGTCGCGGCCGCATTCCGCTCGACCACAAGGTGCGCTCGACGCGCGGCTCCGCATGGCAGGGCCGGCAATATTCCCTGTGCTCGCCGGCTCCGGTCGCGAGCATGGCGTCCGAGATTTGGGACTGCACCGTTTCGGCGGCGGCGCGGCTCTCGAGGGACCTTCGGAACGTCGTGTCGAACACCGACCGCGTGAAGGAGGCGTGCTCCTCGGTCGTGGCGACATTGTAGCTGCCGCTGTAGGCGACGACGATGACCCTGCGCGCATCCAATGCGACCGTGGCCACGACCCCGGCGGCGAAAGGCGAAAATCCGGCTGTCTGTGATCGCTTCATTCTGCTCCCTCCATTGAGGGGAACCACGCGCAGCCGCTGATGTTCCAAGAACAGATCGCCGCTCGTAAGCGGCCTTGACCTTCCAGTTTGTGGAAGCAGCAAGCATCGGGTTCGGCAATTCTGTGCGATGAAGATCAGCAGCGATCGGTTGGAGACTGCCTGCGCAGCTTCGCGCCGGCCTCGGCCAGTTGCTCCTCGATGGCTGATCGCCCCTCAGCTCGCTATCTGGCTCCTTGGACGGCCAGGATCCAAAGGAGCGATGACAGCCCCGACACGGCCCTCATCGTCGCGACTATCGCGCTGCTGAGAACTCGCTGGCCTACGGGGACCGCGGGACTTCGGACTGCGAACGTAGATGTGCCTGTTCGCCCTGGCGTCGGAGCGTCGCCGTCGATCTGATCCGGCTTGCTGGGAAACATGGTGATCCCGACTGGATTCGAACCAGTGACCCTCAGATTAGGAATCTGATGCTCTATCCTACTGAGCTACGGGACCACGCGCGCACCGTATAACGGGTTTGGGCGCGCAGGCCAAGGGTTTCGCACGGCCTTGCCGGCCCGCTCGCGGCAGCCCGGGGAGCCAGATTGCGGGATCAGGCGGCGAGCGCCGTCTCGGTCAGGCGCACCCAATAGGAGATCCCGTGCGGGATCGCCTCGTCATTGAAGTCGTAGCCGGGGTGGTGAAGGTTGGCGGTGTCGCCGTTGCCGATGAAGACGAAGGAGCCCGGCCGCGCCTCCAGCATGTAGGAGAAATCCTCTCCGCCCATCACGGCGGCCATGTTCGGCTCGACGTTCTGGGCGCCGGCCACCTCCGACGCGATCTTCACCGCGAAGTCGGTCTCCTCAGGGTGGTTGAACGTGACCGGATAATTGGCGTCGTAGTCGACATGCGCCGTCGCGCCCCCCGCCTCGGCAATGCCCTGCACGATCGCCTTCATGCGCTTTTCGGCGAGTGCGGCGATGTCTTTGCGCAGCGTGCGGACGGTGCCGGCGATCTGCGCTGTCTCGGGGATGATGTTGTAGGCCTCTCCGGCGTGAAACTTGGTGACAGAGACGACCAGCGCCTCAAGCGGATCGGTATTGCGCGACACGATCGTCTGCAGTGCCCCCACGATCTGGCTGGTGATGACGATCGGATCGACGTTTTGGTGCGGAAAGGCCGCGTGTCCGCCCTTGCCCTTGACCGTGATGGTAAACTCCGCCGTCGCAGCCATGATCGGCCCGGGCCGGGTGGCGAATTGGCCGACGGGCCGACCGGGCTCATTGTGCATGCCGAAGACGCGGCTGATGCCGAAGCGCTCCATCATGCCTTCCTTCACCATCACGGCGCCGCCGCCGCCGCCTTCCTCTGCCGGCTGGAAGATGACTGCGACCCGGCCGGCGAAGTTGCGCGTCTCGGCGAGGTACTTCGCCGCACCCATCAGCATCGAGGTGTGTCCGTCATGGCCGCAGGCGTGCATCTTCCCGGGATTGGCCGAGGCATGCGCCACGCCGCTCGCCTCGGTGATCGGCAGCGCGTCCATGTCGGCGCGCAAGCCGATGGTCGGTCCATCACCGAGCCGCCCGTTGATGATGCCGACGATCCCGGTCCTGGCGATGCCGGTGACAACTTCGTCGACGCCGAATTCCCGCAGCTTTGCAGCCACGAAGGCCGAGGTCTCGTGAAGGTCGAAGCCCAGCTCCGGCGTGGTGTGGAGGTGGCGACGCCAGGCGGCGACTTCCTGCTGCATCTCGGCGGCACGGTTGAGGATCGGCATGTAGGGAACCCTGCTCCTGTTCGCTGGCCGTCCCGCCCGCCCCGCGCGATCGTGATCGGCATGGTTTTGCCATTCCCGCGCCACATGCGGTAAGTAGCAGAACCGGGGATCGGCCGAATGGCCTTCTCCCGCAACCGTAGCGCAATTCCCGCTTGAGGCGAAAGTGAATTTGAACCGTGCCTTCCCGACGCTGACCGCCTGCGTCCTGTCTGCGCTCGTCGCGGCCGCGAGCCCGGCCGCCGCCGGCCCCTCGCTCGTCGTCGACCTCGATGGCGGTCGCGTGCTGTCGCAGCAGGATGCCTTCCAGCGCTGGTATCCGGCGTCGCTGACCAAGATGCTGACCGCCTATGTCGCGTTCCGCGCCGTGGCAGCCGGGGAGGTGACGCTGTCGTCGCCAGTGCGCATCACGAAGAACGCCGCGAAGGAGCCGCCGAGCAAGATGGGCTACCCGGTCGGTTCGGTGATGACCCTCGACAGCGCGCTGAAGATCATCATGGTGAAGTCGGCCAACGACGTCGCCACCGCCATCGGCGAGAGCATCGCCGGTTCGGAGAAGGGCTTCGCCGCGCGCATGAACGCGGAATCGCGGCGCCTGGGCATGACCGGCTCGCACTGGGTGAACGCGCACGGCCTGCACCACGAGGGCCAATACACGACCGCCCACGATCTGGCCGTGCTGGCCGCCGCGATTCGCCGCGACTTCCCCGACCACGCGAGCTACTTCAAGCTGGAGGGCATCGTCGACGGCAAGTCAAAGATGACCAACCACAACGACCTGATCGGTCGCTTCGAAGGCGCCGACGGCATGAAGACCGGGTACACCTGCCCGGCAGGCTTCAACCTCGTCGCCTCAGCCACGCGCGGCGGGCGCACGCTCCTGGCGGTGGTCATCGGCGAGCGCTCGTCGGAGGAGCGTGCGGTCAAGGCCGCCGACCTGCTGGCCGCCGGCTTCGGCAGGAGCGCGGCCGGTGCGCCGACGCTGGCGTCGATGGCGCCCGCGGGCGAGGGCCTCGACAAGACCACCAACATGCGCGACCGCATCTGCACCAAGGCCGCCTACAAGGCCCGCCTCGACGCCGGCGAGATCGACAGCCGGGGCCGGGTCATCGTCAGTTCGCCGCATCTGGCCGAGAAGCCGGCACGCGAGCCGGTGCTCGTGGCCGTCGGCCTTGGCGGCGCCACCGGCCCCCGCTCGCCCTATGCGACGGACGAGGTCGAGTACGCCGACGTCCCCATCCCCACGCCCCGGCCCGATTATCCGCCGGTTGCGGCGAGCGCGGTCCAGTAGCAGCGAAAGACGACGACATGCAGCCACCCGTTCCCGTCACGGTCCTCACCGGCTTTCTGGGCGCGGGCAAGACAACGCTGCTCAACCGGCTCCTGAAAGATCCGGCGCTGACCGATACCGCGGTCATCATCAACGAGTTCGGCGATGTTGCGATCGACCATCTCCTCGTCGAGCAATCTTCGGACGGCATCATCCAACTGTCCGACGGCTGCCTGTGCTGCACCGTGCGCGGCGAACTGATCGACACGCTGGCAGACCTCGCCGACCGCATGCAGACCGGCCGCATCCCACTGCTGAAGCGCGTGGTGGTGGAAACCACCGGGCTCGCC
Organism: Aquibium sp. ELW1220; assembly: GCF_030398385.1. Classification (GTDB taxonomy): domain Bacteria; phylum Pseudomonadota; class Alphaproteobacteria; order Rhizobiales; family Rhizobiaceae; genus Aquibium. The sequence goes on from NZ_JAOAOQ010000005.1 coordinate 202,017, forward strand.
GACCCCGCGCCGGTGCTGCAGTCGCTGATGGCGCATCCGGCGATCCTGGCGGCCTACCGGCTCGACGGTGTGGTGACGCTGGTCGACGTCGTCAACGGCTCGGCCACGCTCGACGCGCACGAGGAGGCGGTCAAGCAGGTGGCCATGGCCGACCGCCTGGTGCTGGCCAAGCGCGATCTGGCGACGGCTGCCGACCTGCGCGGGATCGAGGCACGCCTGAAGGCGCTGAACCCCGGTGCACCGCTTGTCGATGCCGCGAGTGCGACGCCGTCGGCCCTGCTCGACTGCGGCCTCTACGATCCGGCTGCCAAGAGCGTCGATGTCGCCCGCTGGCTGCGAGAAGAAGCACAGCACGATGCGTTGCACCATCATGGGCACGACGACGGGCATGGCCACGGCGACCACGGGCATGACGGACACGGGCATCACCACGACCACGGTCATCACGATCACCACCACCACCATGAGAACGACGGACGCATCCGCACCGTCTCGCTGGTGCTCGACCGGGCGCTGCCGCTCTCGACCGTGGAGAACTTCCTCGACCTCCTGCGCTCCACCCATGGCGAGCAGTTGCTGCGCATGAAAGGCATCGTCGAGACGCTGGAAGACCGCGAGCAACCGCTGGTCATCCACGGCGTGCAGAAGGTGCTGCACCCGCCTGTGCGGCTGGCGAAGTGGCCCGAAGGCGCACGCGGCGTGCGCATCGTCATGATCACCTTCGACATGCCGGCCGATTACGTCGAACGCCTGTTCGCGGCCTTCGCCGGCCAGCCCCGCATCGACATGCCGGACAGGGCGGCGCTGGAGGACAACCCGCTGGCGATCGCGGGCGGGTGGAGGCCGTAGGCGATCAGCAGTCGGGAAGGCGCGGAATCTACCCTCCCCGCTCGATCAAAAACCTGTACCCACTGCTCACGCTCTCGCTCGCCACCAGCCGGTGGCCGTCGTCGTGGCAGAAGGCGGGGATGTCGATGACGGCGAGGGGGTCGGTGGTTTCGATCCAGAGGCGGCTGCCGGCGGGCAGGCCGGCGAGGCGGCGGCGGGTCTTGAGCACTGGCAGGGGGCAGTTCAGGCCCCGGAGGTCGTAGACATCCACCGGTCGAGCGTTAGCGGTGGCGCTCTTTTCGGGCACGTCCTGGTCCCCGGCGGGGTCGCGGGCGTCCGGATCGGCGTTCACGGCGGCGGTCAGCCGCCGAAGAGGTTGCCGATCGAACCGACGCGCTTGCGCACCGAGCCGAACAACCCCCCGCCGGCATTGCTGTCCTCGACGGTGACGGCCGGAGGCGGTGCGGCGACGGGCGCGGCGGCTGCCTGTTCGGCCTGCAGCTTCGCCTGGGCGGCTGCGATCTTCTCGGCTTCCTTCTCGGCGCGCGCCTGGGCCGCGGCCGCGGCTTTCTCGTCCTCGATCCGCTTCTTCTCGGCCGCCGCCGCGTCGAGCGCCGCCTGGCGTCTGCCGGCCGGCGAATCGATGCGGCCCATGCGCTCGGTGGAGGCGACGATCGCACCGTCGCCAAGCATGGCCGGCGGATCGAGCGGCACGCGTTCGCCGCGCGAGCGGCGCTTCGTCCAATCTGCGACGAGCTTCGCCTCGGCGATGCCGGCGATCGAATCGCGCGGTGCCGGCAGTGGCTTGTCGGAATAGCTGGCGAAGGCGGCGTCGAAGCTGGTCTTCTGCGACTGGTAGGCGGAGATCAGCGTGTCGGGCTGCGACATCGGCGGGCACATGCCGGTAGGCGAGAATGCGGCGCTGCCTTCCGGCACCTGGTTGAAGACGTAGCGCTTCTCGCAGACGTCCACCTTGGGCGGCACCTTGGTGATTTCGAAGTGATCGTAGCCTTCCTTCAGCATCGACCAGAAGGCGTAGTTCGGGTCGTTGCGGTAGCGCGCCATGTTCTCGGGCGTCATGCGGAAGGGGAAGGCCTGAATCTGGAACTCGCGCTGCCCACCGGAAAACGCGTCGCGCGCGAAGGCGTAGATCTCCTCCACCTGCTCGTCGGTCATGGAATAGCAACCGGACGAGGAGCAGCCGCCATGCACCATCAGGTTCGAGCCGGTGCGGCCATGGGCCCGGTCGTATGCGTTGGGATAGCCCATGTTGAAGGCGAGGTGATAGCTGGAGCGTGGGTTCAACTGGCCGGGGCCGACGGTGTAGAAGCCTTCCGGCGCCTGCCGGTCACCCTCGATGAACTTCGGCCCCAGCTGCCCCGACCACTTGCAGATGTCGTAGGAGGCGATGAGGTCGTAGCGACCGTTCGACTTCTGCTTCCAGATCTCGAGCTTGCCCTCTTCCTTGAAGACACGCGCCATGACAGGCGAGGACTTGGGCATGCCCTTGGCCTTCATCTGCGTCACGATGCGTTCGGGAAGCTGCTTGTTCGCCTTGGCGCCGACAGCCGATTCGAGCGCGGATTCCGTGCAGCCCGCCAGCGCCACCGCTGCTGCGAGAAGTCCGATCCGGGTGAATTTCGAAATCATCGTCAAGCTTCAAGATCCTGGCCGAAGCGCGTAGCCGAGGGGGCATCGCGCGATCACACCGGTAAACCTCTACGGGCGTTAACCTTGCGAATCCCTTACCGCAAGGCGCGCAACGGGTTCCTCTCGGGAAGTTCAATGCGGGCAAGCCATGGCGACAGTGTGGCGGAAGGTGGAAACGGCAGGCGCCGGACTACAGCCCCCGGCCAATGGCCAGGAACTTCTCGCGCCGGTGCTCGCGGCAATCCACGTTCTGCGCCGCCAGTTCGGCAAAAGCGGCTGCGATCTGGTCGCCGGCCGCGTCGATGGCGGCTTCGGCGCCGCGATGCGCCCCGCCCAGCGGCTCGGGGATGATGCCGTCGATGACCTTCATTTCGAGCAGGTCCTTCGCCGTGATCTTCATCGAGGTGGCTGCATCGCGGGCGCGGGTGGGATCGCGCCACAGGATGGAGGCAGCGCCCTCGGGAGAGATCACCGAATAGATCGCGTGCTCCAGCATGTAGACCTTGTTGGCGGTGGCGATGGCAATGGCGCCGCCCGAGCCGCCTTCTCCGATGATGACCGAGACGGCCGGTACCTTCAATCCGAGCGAGACGGAGGTCGAGCGCGCGATGGCCTCGGCCTGGCCGCGCTCTTCCGCGCCGATGCCGGGATAGGCGCCGGCCGTGTCGACCAGCGTCACCAGCCGCACGCCGAATCGGTCCGCGAGTTCCATGATCCGCACCGCCTTGCGGTAGCCTTCGGGTCGGGCCATGCCGAAATTGTGCTTCAGGCGGCTCTTGGTGTCTGCGCCCTTCTCCTGGCCGAGGATCGCCACCGGCTCGCCGCGGAAGCGCGCGAAGCCGCCGATGATGGCGTTGTCCTCGCCGTAGAGCCGGTCGCCGGCGAGCGGCGTGAAGTCGGTGAAAAGACGACCGACATAGTCGAGGCAGTGCGGCCGGTCGGGATGGCGCGCGACCTGTGCCTTCTGCCAGGGCTGGAGCTGGCGGTAGATGTCGCGCAGCGCATCGCTGGAGCGCTTCTCCAGCCGCGCGATCTCTTCGGCTACGTCGACGGCCTCGCCGCCTTCCGAGAGCGTCTTCAGCTCCAGGATCTTGCCTTCAAGGTCCGCGACGGGCTTTTCGAATTCGAGATAATTGTACATTCGCTGCTGTGCCGGGGGACGCGCGAAAGGCGTCGTTTCGGGTGCGGAATTGCTCTGTGAACGCCCTTCGGCGCTGAAAAGTTGCTCTCCCATATCGATCCCGCGCCTAGTCGGCAAGCGGATGATGTTCGTTGACCAGCTTCATCAGCCGCTCCTCCAGCACATGTGTGTAGATCTGGGTGGTCGAGATGTCGGAATGGCCGAGCAGCAGTTGCACGGCGCGCAGATCGGCGCCGTTCTGCAGCAGGTGGCTGGCGAAGGCGTGCCGGATCACGTGCGGCGAGACAGCCGAGGACGGCAGGCCGGCACGGGCTGCCAGCGCTTTCAGGTCGCGCGCGAACACCTGTCGGGGCAGGTAGCCGGTGTCCGAACGGGCGGGAAAGAGATACAGGCTGTCCGCGTTCGCGGCGTCCTCCGCCCGCGCCGCCAGCCAGACCGTCATCACGTTTCGTGCCTTTCCCGAGAGCGGCACCATGCGCTCCTTGTTGCCCTTGCCGCGCACCACGAAGAAGCGCTCGTCGCGCAGCGCCACCGAGAGCGGCAGGCCGACCAGCTCCGAGACGCGCAGGCCGGTCGCGTAGAGCACCTCCACCAGCGCGTGGAGCCTGACCGCCGCCTCGCGCGAAAGGCCGGGCGGCGGCGTTGCCGCTTCGTCCGCTGCACGGTCGAGAAGCCGCCCGGTTTCGGCCTCCGACAGCACGCCAGGCAGGGTTCGCGGCTTCTTCGGGCTTTCGGCCGTGCCCGTCGGATCGTCACCGCGCATGCCCTCGGCGTAGAGAAAGCGGAAGAACTGCCGCAGAGCGGAGAGCTTGCGCGCCTGCGTCGACGCGGCGAAGCCCTCCGCTGCGACGCGGTCCATCAGCCAGGCGATGTCGGCGCCCGTGGCGTCGGCAAGACCAGCCTTGCCGGCCATGGAACGGTGCGCGTCCTCGAGGTCGCGGCGATAGGCGTCGAGCGTGTTCTGGCTGGCGCCCCGCTCCGCGCTCATCATTTCCAGGAAGGTCTCGATCGCGGAAGCGGTGTTCATGCCGTTTCCGTATCAGTCGCGCGGATTGAGTTTTTCGGCCGGAATCCGCACCGTCATCTCGCCCGTCCTCGGTTCCACGAAGGTGACGAGCGCGAACATCGCGCCGTAGACGATGCCGACGAGGATGGCGATCGTCGTCAGGAAACGGAAAAGCGTGGGCATTGGTACTGCTGATCCCTCGGGTCGTCCGCCGGGCCTCCTTATGCGTCGCGGGAGTGGTGAGTTCAACCCCGGCACCGTCCGCCCGGCTTGCCGCCGTGACCTACTGCCGTTGCCTCGCATCGTGGCGATTGCTTGACGCGCCGCGCCTTTTCATGCGCATACGGCTCGCCGAGGGAAGATATCGATGAACGCCGTTACCCAAGTCGACGAGAGGACGCTGCGCGACAAACTCGCCGGGCGCGCCATCGTCTTCATCGGGTTGATGGGGGCCGGGAAGACGGCGATCGGCCGCCGCGTCGCGCAGATGCTCGAACTGCCATTCGTGGACAGCGACCATGAGATCGAATCGGTCTCGCGCATGACGATCCCCGACCTCTTCGAGCGTTACGGCGAACCGGAATTCCGAGCCCTGGAGCGCAGGGTCATCACTCGGCTGCTGGAGGAGGGCGAGCGGGTCATTTCCACCGGCGGCGGCGCCTTCATGAGCGAGGACACCCGCAGGGCCGTCGCGGCGCATGGGGTCTCGATCTGGCTCAAGGCTGACATCGACGTGCTCATGCAACGTGTCGTCAAGAACAAGAGCCGTCCGCTGCTGAAGAACGACGATCCCCGAGGCGTGATGCAGCGCCTGATGCGCGAGCGCTATCCGGTCTACGCGCTGGCCGACGTGACCGTCGTGACACGCGACGAAACCAAGGACATCATCGCGTCGGAGGCGATCCAGGCCCTGGACCGCTGGCTCGACGCGCAGCGAGCGGGAAAGAGCTTCGACGATGGACGTGCCAGCAACTGACGAACCGGTGCGCGTGGAGGTCGGGCTCGGCGACCGCGCCTACGACATCCTGATCGGCAGTGGCCTGCTTGCTCGCGCGGGCGCGCAGATTGCCGCCAGGATGCCGGGCGTGCGCGCTGCGATCGTGACGGATGAGAACGTGGCGGCGATCCATCTGCCGGCATTCGCCGCCAGCCTGGAGGCGGCGGGAATCGCCGCGACGGCGATCATTCTGCTGGCCGGCGAGCGCACCAAGAGCTTCGAGCACCTCGAGCGTGTCGTCGATGCCGTGCTCGGCGCCCGCCTGGAGCGACGGGACGTGGTGGTGGCGCTCGGAGGAGGCGTGATCGGCGATCTGACCGGCTTCGCAGCGGGAATCGTACGGCGCGGCATGCGCTTCGTGCAGGTGCCGACCTCGCTGCTTGCGCAGGTCGATTCCTCCGTGGGCGGCAAGACGGGCATCAATACGGGCCACGGCAAGAACCTCGTCGGCCTCTTCCACCAGCCGGGACTCGTTCTCGCCGACACCGATGTCCTCGACACGCTGCCGCTGCGGGAGTTTCGCGCCGGATATGCCGAGGTGGCGAAGTACGGGCTCATCGACCGGCCGGACTTCTTCGCCTGGCTGGAGGCAAACTGGCGCGACGTCTTCGCCGGCGGCAAGGCGCGCACGCGGGCAATCGCCGAATCCTGCCGATCCAAGGCCGAGATCGTTGCCCGCGACGAGTTCGAGACCGGCGACCGTGCCCTGCTCAACCTCGGCCATACCTTCGGCCACGCGCTCGAATCGGCGGTCGCCTACGATGGTGCACGCCTCGTCCATGGCGAGGCCGTAGCGATCGGAATGGTGCTGGCGCACCGCTTTTCCGCGAGGCTGAACCAGTGCAGTCCCGACGATGCACTTCGCGTCGAAGCGCACCTGAAGGCGGTCGGCCTGCCGACCCGGATGGCCGACATTCCGGGCACCCTCCCTGACTCCGGGCGACTTCTTGCCTATATTGCGCAGGACAAGAAGGTGTCGCGCGGCGCGCTGACCTTCATTCTCACGCACGGCGTCGGCAAATCCTACATCGCGAAGGATGTACCGGCGTCCGAAGTCCTGTCCTTCCTCGAGGAGAACCATCCCGGATGACGACCGAATTGTGGGTGATCGCTGGGATCATCCTGATCCTCATCTGTTTCTCTTTCCTCTTCTCCGGGACCGAGACCGGCATGACCGCGGCCTCCCGGGCGCGCCTCCATTCCATTGCCGCCAGCGGAGACAAGCGCGCTTCGGTGGTGGAGCGCCTGATCGAGCGCAAGGACCGCCTCGTCGGCGCGCTGCTGATCGGCAACAACCTCGTCAACATCCTCGCCTCGTCGCTCGCGACCAGCGTGCTGCTGTCCATCTTCGGCGACAGGGGCGTCGTCTATGCCACGATCGGCATGACGGTCCTGCTCGTCATCTTCTCCGAGATCCTGCCAAAATCGCTCGCCCTCTTCCGCCCCGAACAGTTCGCCCTCTTCGTCGCGCCCTTTGCCCGGGTCGTCGTCTTCGTGTTCGGTCCGATCTCCAGCGCCGCCAACTACGTCGTGCGCGGCATCCTGCACCTGTTCGGCGTCAATCTGTCGAGCGACGCGAACATGGTCTCGGCGCATGAGGAGATTCGCGGCGCCGTCGAGGTCCTGCACCGCGAAGGCTCTTTCGTGAAGCAGGACCGTGACCGCGTCGGCGGTCTGCTCGACCTTGCCGAACTCGAAGTTTCCGACATCATGATCCACCGGACGGCGATGAAGCTCGTCAACGCGGGTGACGCGCCGGACGTCGTGGTGCGCGAGATTCTGCAGAGCCCCTATACGCGCATGCCGCTGTATCGCGACGAAACCGACAACATCGTCGGCGTCGTTCACGCCAAGGATCTGCTGCGGGCGCTGCACGAGGTGGGCAATGATCCGGCCCAGGTCGACATCATGAAGGTGGCGACGAAGCCGTGGTTCGTGCCGGACACCACGACCCTGCGCGACCAGCTGAACGCCTTCCTGCGGCGTAAGGCGCATTTCGCCATCGTGGTGGACGAGTATGGCGAAGTCGAAGGCCTCGTCACGCTCGAGGACATCATCGAGGAGATCGTCGGCGAGATCGCCGACGAGCACGACGTCGACATCCAGGGCGTCAAGCAGGAGGCAGACGGTTCGATCGTGGTCGATGGCGGGGTGCCGATCCGCGATCTGAACCGCGCGCTGGACTGGACGCTTCCCGACGACGAGGCGACCACGATCGCTGGCCTCGTCATCCACGAGGCGCAGATGATCCCCGAGGAAAAGCAGGCCTTCACCTTCCACGGCAAACGCTTCATCGTCATGAAGCGCAACAAGAACCGCATCGTGAAGCTGAGGATCAAGCCGCTGGACGTCGGCTAGCGCCTTGCCCGGCCGTCGGGTCGGGCAAGCGGGCAAACGCTCTTCACCAGCGCGTCTTTTCCCCGGGCGCCGCGGGCTCCAGCGCAAGCGCGTGGACGCTGCCGGCGAGTTCCTCGGCGAGCAGCTCGTTGATGGCGCGGTGCCGGTCGACCCGGTTCAGGCCGGCGAAGGCCGGCGCGACGATGCGGACTCGGAAATGGGTCTCGCCCTGACCGTCGAAGGCGCCGTGGTGTTCGGAGCCGGAATGATGATGGCCGGCATGGAGGTGGCTCTCGTTGACGACCTCGAGCCGTTCCGGTGCGAAACACTGCTTCAGCTTGACTTCGATACGGGACTGGATGGACATGCGCGCAATCTCCCACCAAATGCGCCGCTCCGACGCAAAGGTCATGCAAATCAGGGGTTAGGGACATCCTTCCCCAAATGTCAATTCTTGTATCGCGGTGCGAAGCACCCATAATCGCTGGACGATGAACGCCAACTCAAAGATCTTCGACCGGATTCGCGTCCGTCCCGATCGGGACGCCGAGGCGAAGTCGCGCGCGCCGCGCTGCCAGTGGGATGGCTGCGCGGAGCCGGGGCTCCACCGTGCGCCGGTTGGCCGCATGAAGGAGGGCGAGTATTTCCGCTTTTGCATCGACCATGTGCGCGCCTACAACAAGGGCTACAACTATTTCTCCGGCCTCGGCGATACGGACATTGCCCGCTTCCAGAAGGAAGCGCTGACCGGCCACCGCCCCACCTGGGTGATGGGCATCAATGGCTCCGCCAAGTCGAGCCCGGACTTCGCAGCGAAGCGCTCGGGCCGGGCCGGCTACTACAGCCGCGTCCGCGATCCGTTCAACCTGTTTGGCGAGGACAAGCCGCGGCCGCAGCCGCAACGCAAGGCGCGCCCGCTGGAGGCCAAGGCGCTGGAAACGCTGGGCCTGGACGAGAAAGCGACTGGCGCGGACATAAAGGCGCGCTATAAAGAACTGGTAAAGCGCCACCATCCCGATGCGAATGGCGGCGACCGGGGTTCGGAAGACCGGTTCCGCGACGTGCTCCAGGCCTACCGTGTGCTCAAACAATCGGGTTTTTGTTGAGCGCCGCGTCTGCTAAGGACTGCCCCCGAAAAGCTGTGACTGGACGAATGGCGGCGCCCCCGACTGGCCCGGCGCTGGAGGCATGATGAACAAGATCGATCGCGACATTTCCAATCTCCCGGACACCACCGTATCGGTGAAGGACGTCTTCGGCTTCGAGTCGCGCATGATCGTGCCGGCCTATTCGGTCGGGGACCCGCATGTCCCAGACATCGATCCGGACTATCTCTTCGACCGCGACACCACGCTCGCCATCCTGGCCGGCTTCGCCTTCAACCGGCGCGTGATGATCTCGGGCTATCACGGCACCGGCAAATCGACGCATATCGAGCAGGTCGCGGCACGGCTGAACTGGCCGATGGTGCGCGTCAATCTCGACAGCCACGTCAGCCGCATCGATCTCGTCGGCAAGGACGCGATCGTGCTGAAGGAAGGCAAGCAGGTCACGGAGTTCCGCGACGGCATTCTGCCCTGGGCCTACCAGCACAACGTCGCGCTCTGCTTCGACGAGTACGATGCCGGCCGCCCGGACGTGATGTTCGTCATCCAGCGCGTGCTCGAATCGGCCGGCCGCCTGACGCTGCTGGATCAGAGCCGCGTCATCCGGCCGCATCCGGCTTTCCGCCTGTTCGCCACCGCCAACACGGTCGGCCTGGGCGATACCACGGGCCTCTACCACGGTACCCAACAGATCAACCAGGCGCAGATGGACCGCTGGTCCATCGTCACCACGCTCAACTACCTGCCGCACGACAAGGAAGTCGACATCGTGCTGGCCAAGGCCAAGCACTACCGTAACGACAAGGGTCGCGTCATCGTCGACCGAATGGTGCGGGTTGCCGACATGACCCGCTCGGCCTTCGTCAACGGCGATCTTGCCACCGTGATGAGCCCGCGCACGGTCATCACCTGGGCCGAGAACGCCGAGATATTCGGCGATGTCGGTCATTCGTTCCGCCTCACCTTCCTCAACAAGTGCGACGAACTCGAGCGCGCCCTCGTGGCCGAGTTCTACCAGCGCGTCTTCGGCGAGGAACTGAAGGAGAGCGCGGTGAACGTCGTGCTGGGCTGACGTGAGGCCAGAGAACCGCGTCGATGGGAAAGACGATCGAGCGGATGCGGTCCAACCCAAGGGGGGACTGGCGTATTGCCGACGTCGAAAGAGCCTGCGCGGAGGCCGGGGTCGCTTGCATGAAGCCGTCGGGCGGGTCACACTTCAAGGTCGGAAATCCACATGGTGGACGACGACTGACAATACCGGCCCGGCGTCCCATCAAGCCGGTGTACATCGCAATGCTGGTCAAGTTCCTCGACGAGGAAGGCAGACGATGATCGAGAGAACGAAGATACTCGTTTCCGACGGATCGGTGTTCGATCCTGCAGACTACGAAGTCAATCTGCGCCCGCTCCACGCATCCGAGGGAGGCGGCTGGCTTGCGGTCATGCCCGCGCTTCCGGGTTGTACCGGCGATGGCGAAAGCGAGATGGAGGCTATCGGAGACGTCCGCCTGGCCGCGTGGGAGTGGGCCGCCGCGGCGGCGGCCGATGGCGATCCCATTCCGGCGCCCATGAGCCGAAATCCCATGGCCGCCGAGTAGACAATGGCATCTCCCGGCGACAACCAGCGTGGCGGCAAGCCGAAGACGGGCAGTGAGGGCGAGGCCTTCAAGCGCGCGATGACGGTGACGATGCGCGCCATCGCGGGCGAGAACGACCTCGAGGTCTCGTTCGCCAAGGACAAGCCGGCGCTCGCCGGTAGTCGCGCGCGGCTGCCCGAACTCGGCAATCGGCCGACGAAGGCGGAGGTCTCGATCACCCGCGGTCTGGGTGATTCGATGGCGCTGCGCCGCGCTTGTCACGACAGTTCGATCCATACCCGGCTCGCGCCCGAGGGCAAGCAGGCGCGGGCGATCTTCGACGCGGTCGAGCAGGCCCGTGTGGAGGCGATCGGCGCCAATCGGATGGCCGGCGTGGCCGACAACCTCGCCTCCATGCTGGAGGACAAGTACCAGAAGGCCAATCTCGCGAGCGTCACGGAGCAGGCCGATGCGCCGCTCGAGGAAGCCGTCGCCATGGTCGTGCGAGAACATCTGACCGGGCGCAAGGTGCCGAAGAGCGGCGAACGCATGGTCGATCTCTGGCGCGACTGGATCGAAGACAAGGCCGGTGCCGATATCGAGGGCCTCACCGGCAAGCTGGACGACCAGAATGCTTTCGCCCGCGTCGTCCGAAACATGCTGGCCTCCATGGACATGGCCGAGGAACTGGGGGACGAGGAGCAGTCCGAGGAGGCCGAAGACAGCGACGACCAGCCCGAGGGCGAGGAGGAGAGCGACGACGGCGGCGAGCAGGACCAGGGTGCGGACCAGTCTGAGTCCGACGAGTCTGACGATTCCACCGAGGATCAGGAAGCCGGCGAGAGCGAATCGAGCGACGCTGACGCTGACGAGATTTCGGAGGACGAGGACGTCGACGCGGAGACGCCGGGCGAGGCCAAGCGTCCTGATTTCCCCTATACGAACCTGCCACCCGACTTCGACTACAAGATCTTTACCACCGCCTTCGACGAGATGGTGGGCGCCGAGGAACTCTGCGACGAGGAGGAACTCGACCGTCTGCGCGCCTTCCTCGACAAGCAGCTCGCCAACCTCCAAGGGGTGGTTGGCCGGCTTGCCAACAGGCTGCAGCGCCGCCTGATGGCGCAGCAGAACCGCTCCTGGGACTTCGACCTGGAAGAGGGCTATCTCGACCCGGCGCGGCTCGTGCGCGTCGTCATCGATCCCATGCAGCCGCTCTCCTTCAAGCAGGAGCGCGATACCAACTTCCGCGACACCGTGGTCACGCTGCTGCTCGACAATTCGGGCTCGATGCGCGGCCGCCCGATCACGGTCGCGGCGACATGTGCCGACATCCTTGCCCGCACGCTGGAGCGCTGCGGAGTCTCCGTCGAGATTCTCGGCTTCACCACGAAGGCGTGGAAGGGCGGCCAGTCGCGCGAGAAGTGGCTCAAGGAAGGCAAGCCTGCCAGCCCCGGCCGGCTCAACGACCTGCGCCACATCATCTACAAGTCCGCCGACGCGCCCTGGCGGCGGGCCCGGCGCAATCTCGGCCTGATGATGCGCGAAGGGCTCCTGAAGGAGAACATCGACGGCGAAGCGCTGCTCTGGGCGCACAACCGACTCGTGGCCCGCCGCGAGCAGCGCAAGATCCTGATGATGATCTCCGACGGCGCGCCGGTCGACGACTCGACGCTATCGGTCAACCCCGGCAACTACCTGGAGCGCCATCTGCGCGCGGTCATCGACCTGATCGAGACGCGTTCGCCGGTGGAACTCATCGCTATCGGCATCGGCCACGACGTGACGCGCTACTACCGCCGCGCCGTGACCATCGTCGACGCCGAGGAACTCGCCGGAGCCATGACCGAGCAACTGGCATCGCTCTTCGCCGACCAGGCCGCAGCCGGTGCGCGCCGCGGCGGCGCACGGCGGCGCGCGGGCTGACGGGCTTGGCCGGGGATCGATCCACACCGGCCGGCTTCCCGATCCGCTTAAGGGCAACGCCTGGCATGCGGCTGTGCGCTGCGTTGACCGCGGTCGCCCTCGTCTCGTCTGCGACAGTCTGGACGGCCGCTCCCGCCTATGCCGTCGCGTCGGCAGCGGCGGTCGAGCCGATCAGTGTTCGCAGCTGGCCGATCCGGTCCTTCCGCATCGGCTCGTCGCAGATGCGCTTCGGGCCGCTGGAGTTCGTCGGGGGCCTCGAAATGGCCTCGGCCGCTGGCGATTTCGGCGCCCTGTCCGCCTTTCGCTTTCTCGATCCCGGAGGGCGTTTCGTCGGCGTCGCCGACACCGGCTTCTGGTTCTTCGGCCAGTTGGAGCGCGACGCTGACGGCAGGCCCTCCGGCCTCGCGGATTTCACCATGCAGCAGATGGTCGGCCCGCAGGGACAGGTGACGGCCGACAAGGGGCGCACGGATGCCGAGGGCCTGGCCGTTCGCGACGGTGTTGCCACCGCCACGTTCGAACGTGCGCACCGGGTCTCGGAGTACAAGCTCGATCCGGGCGGCATGAAGAGCCAGATCCGCGATCTCGGCTACGTCATCCCGCCGCGGGAACTGCGCAACAACCGCGGTCTCGAGACGATCGCCTACGCTCCGAAGGACGGACCCTTGGCGGGCGCCCGCGTCGTCGTCTCCGAAAAGAGCCTCGACCGGAACGGCGACATCTTCGCCGCGATCATCGAGGGGCCGGGCAAAGGCGTCTTTACGGTCGTCCGCCGCGGCGAGTTCGATATCACTGACGGTGCCTTCCTGCCGGATGGTGATCTGCTGCTGCTCGAGCGGAGCTACGCCATCTCGCGCGGCGTCGGCATGCGGCTGCGGCGCATTCCCGCTGGCGACATCCGCAAGGGGGCGGTGGCCGACGGCGAGATCCTGCTGGAGGCCGGGATGACCTACCAGATCGACAACATGGAAGGGCTGGACGTCTGGCGGCGCGCCGATGGCGCCCTGATGGTGTCGCTGATCTCCGACGACAACCACTCGATCCTGCAGCGGAATCTGTACCTGGAGTTCATCCTGCAGGAGGATTAGCGGGCGGCTGCGCCCGCGCGGCTGGATTTCAGCGTACGGCTGGAGCGGGCCTCAGCACCGACAGCAAGGCGCCGTAAGGGGCTAGCATGGCGAGCCCGATCAGGATCTTGACGGCGAAGTCGCCCAGCGCCAGCGACACCCACAGCGGCGCCTGCCCGCCCAGGAACGGCACGGCGAAGGCGAGAGAGCCGTCCTCCATGCCGAACAAGGCGTCGATGCCGGCAAACGCGGACGAGAAGGCAAGGCCGAAGAACAGCACCGTGTCCAGCGCCGAGCCGACCAGCGTCGAGACGAAGGGTGCCTGCCACCAGGCCTGGCCACGCAGCCGGTCGAAGACGGCCGTGTCGAGAAGCTGGGCCACCAGGAAGGCCGAACCGGAGGCGATGGCGATGCGTGGCGTCGCCAGCCAGACCGACAGAGCAACGGCGATGACGAAGCCGGCGAGCACCACCCGCCGCGCCGCACCGGTGCCGAAGCGGCGGTTGGTCAGGTCGTTGACGAGGAAGGCCACCGGATAGGTGAAGGCGCCCCAGGTGAGTATCTCGCCGAGCCCGAGATGCTCGAACGGATATTGCACAAGGACGTTGGACACGGCGACGATGATTGCCATGGCCGCGACGAACGGCAGGACACGCAGGGTGCTGGTCATTTTTTTATCCTGGGTGATGGAACCAGAAAGGCGGGCCGGAAGCCCGCCTTGCGATAATTTTCGGACAGAGCCGAAAAGCGGATCAGGCAGCCGGCTGGTCGGCCAGCTTCTTGGTGATCTGCTTCTTCAGGAGGCGGGCGCGCTGCGAAAGCTCGGCCACGTCGGCCTTGAGCAGGAACGCATCGAGGCCACCCCGATGCTCGACCGAGCGAAGCGCATTGGCCGAGATGCGCAGGCGGACGCTCTGGTTGAGAGCCTCCGACATCAGCGTCACGTTGACGAGGTTTGGCAGGAAGCGGCGACGCGTCTTGTTGTTGGCGTGGCTCACATTGTTGCCGTACAGGACGGCCTTGGCGGTCAGTTCGCAAGCGCGGGACATGGTTCTCTACCTTCGGTTCTCGTCGGACCAATTGACCGACCCGCACCAGACCGTATGGCGCGCGGGCTTTGTCAGGCGGCCTCGTGGGAAAAAGTCGGGGTTCCATAGTGGGAAACAGACCGATCGTCAAGCGCGGCCCCCCGCGCAAACGACTTTCCCGTCTTCCACCGTCCCCCGATTGCTTCTGCCACAGATTAGCCGGAACTTCCTGAAAAAAGAGCAGCTCTGGAGCATGAACTACCGATCGGCTTCACACGAGGACCAAACATTGCCACACGCGTCCAGCCTCCGCCGAAAAGCGGCGGTCCTTGCCGCCACCCTCGTTCCTGTCGCGGCCTTGGCAGCGCCCGCTGACGGCGCTTCTCTTCGTTCGGAGTATGCCACGTCGCTTTACGGCATCGTGCTCGCCCGGTCGACCTTCGAGAGCAGGATCGACAAGGACGGCTTTGCCATCAGCGGCCAGCTGACGAGTTCCGGGGTTGCCAAGATATTCGACGACACCCGCGCCAGCGCGACCGCGAGCGGACGCCTTGGAGCCGACGGACCGCTGCCGCGGAGCTACGGCGTCGACTATACCTCGGGCAACAAGAAGAAGAAGACCACCATCGCCTTTGCCAACGGCGCTGTCGTCAGCGCCGAGAACACGCCGCCGGTCCGGACCAACCGCAAGGACTGGATCAAGGTCGAGCAGGATCATCTGACAGGCGTCGTCGATCCGATTTCCGCTGCGCTGGTGCGCGCCGCCTCGCCCGCCGACGTCTGCAACCGCACGATCCGCATCTTCGACGGTGCTCTGCGTGCTGACCTGCACCTCAAGCCGGCCGGCTTTGGCACCGCTTCCGTCTCCGGCTACAAGGGCGACACGGTGAAGTGCTCGGCCCGCTTCGTGCCGGTATCCGGGTATCGAAGCAACAACAAGTCGATAGCCTTCATGCGGAAGTCCTCCGACATCGCGATCGCCTTTGCGCAGGTCGGTACCTCAGGTGTATATGCCCCCGTCGAGGCGACGGTTGGCACGCAGGTCGGCACGATCAAGGTTCAGGCCGTTCGCTTCGAAATGGTGAAATAGCAACCGGAAGCCTCGCTCCCGGTCGGGAGCGGCGGGAATGGCGCAGGCGACTTTGATCGGCTTTTCGGCGGTGATGATGTGGGCGCTTCTGGCGCTCTTCACCGACGCGTCCGGTACGGTTCCGCCTTTCCAGCTGTCGGCCATGACCTTCGCCATCGGTGCCGCGGTCGGTTTTGCCGCGCGCGGTCTTTCGGCGACCCCGGTCGAGCGAGTGGCGATCCCACCGGTCGTCTGGCTGGTCGGTATCGGCGGTCTCTTCGGCTACCATTTCTTCTACTTCACGGCATTGCGCAACGCGCCGGCCGTCGAGGCGAGCCTGATCGCCTATCTCTGGCCGCTGCTGATCGTTCTCGGCTCGGCGCTGATGCCGGGCGAACGGCTCGGCTGGCATCATCTCGTCGGCGCGCTGATGGGTCTGGCCGGCACGGCGCTGATCGTCAGTCGCGGCGGCGGATTCGAATTCGACGCGCGCTACGCCTACGGCTACGCCATGGCGGGGGTCTGCGCCCTCCTGTGGTCGGCCTATTCGCTCCTGTCGCGCCGCTTCCAAGCCGTCCCGACCCGCATCGTGACATGGTTCTGCGCCGCCACCGCATTGCTGTCGCTCCTCTGTCACGTGGCATTGGAGGAGACGGTCTGGCCGCAGGGTGCCGGCCAGTGGCTCGCGGTGGCGGGTCTTGGTCTCCTGCCGGTGGGCGCGGCCTTCTATGCCTGGGACCACGGGGTCAAGCGCGGAAACATCCAGGTGCTGGGAGCCGCAAGCTATGCCGCGCCGCTGCTGTCGACGCTGGTGCTGATCGTCTTCGGCTTCGCGGAGCCGACGCTGACGATCCTCGGCGCCTGCCTGCTGATCACGGCCGGCGCGGCGCTCGCGGCCAAGAACATGATCCTGTCGCGGCCGAAGGCACCCGCCGAATGATGCCGTTTCCGGGCGGCATCGAGGCGGCGTCCAACGGCACGCTGGTCCTGTCGGCGGTGGCGGCGGCACTCTATCTCATGATGGTGAGGCGCCCGCCGTCGTACCGGCGAACTGCGGTCAAGACGGCGTCGGTCGCGCTGCTCGGCGTGCTGGTCCTCGTTGCAGGCGGACCGACGCTTCTCGCGGCCGCGCTGGTCCTGTCGGCGCTCGGCGATCTCTTTCTGGCGGAGGATGGCGACCGCGCCTTCGTCTCCGGCCTGGCCGCCTTTCTTTCCGCGCACCTCGTCTACGTCGCATTGTTCGGCATGGCGGGCGGCGGCGGGGAGGCAATCGCTGCGGAGCCCGTCCGCCTCGCCGGGGCCGTGATCATTCTGCTGTTTGCGGCCGGAATGTTCCATCGGCTTCGGCCCGCCCTGCCGCGCCATCTCGTCCTCCCGGTCGGGCTCTACGTCGCGGCCATCATGGCGATGGGACTGACCGCAGTCACGCTGCCATCGCTCGCGGTGATTGCCGGCGCGGTCCTGTTCATCGTGTCCGACGCCGTCCTGGCCGCCGGCCGGTTCCTCATCCCGGCGGATTCGCCGCGCCAGGCCCTCGTCGCGCCGGCCGTGTGGGTGTCCTACTACGTCGCCCAGGTGGCGATCACGCTGGGGTTCCTGCTCGACCGATGACGACGCTGCGGCCACGTGCGGCAGGCCCGGGCGGCGCCCGGCCTCATCGCACGCTGAATCGAATGGGCGCCGTGATGCTCGTTGCCGCGCCGGGGGGAGGCGGCGGCACCGGCGAGACCCGGCGCACGAGCGATAGCACCTCGTCGTCGAGATCCCGGAATCCCGAGGAGCGCGCGAGCACGACCGACAGGACGTTGCCGCTGCCGTCGATGCTGAACCGTACATAGGCCGTGCCCTGCTCGCCGCGCGCGCGCGCGGCTGCCGGATATCGCTTCCGGCGTTCCAGATGCGCCATGAGCCGCGACTGCCACCGGGTCGGAGACATCGAGGATGTCCCCGAGGCGCTCTGGCTGCCGGCATTGCGATCCGAACTCCTGACCTGCGCCTGTGCACGGGTGGCGGATGCCGAGGCGGCCTGCTGCTGGTCTTGTCTGCGCGGCTTCGACGCCTCGAGCTTTCGAGGCTCGGCCTTCTCCTTCCGTTCCTGAGGTTGCGGTCGGAAGGCCGGGAGGGGAACGTCGACGCTATCGGGAAGAATCACGGCATCATCCTCGGCGGATGCGGTCTCCTCTACCGCCGTCGGGTCCGGCTCCACCGTGTCGTTTTGCGCCATTGCTTCTTCCGTCATGCCCTCTTCGGGCGGTGCCTCGTCAGGCGTCGGCGTCGCCTCGGCAGCGTTGCTCGGAGCGGTCGTTTCCAGATCCGGCGCAATCTCGTTCGTCTCGGTGAAGACGGCTTCCGGTTCGGGAGCGAGTTCGACCATGATGGCCGCGGGCGGCGCGTCCTCGGCCGCCACGGCGGGTGGCTCCCGAAGCAGCCATGCGGCCCCGCCGACATGGGTGGTCGCCACGGTGATCGCGGCGCAGATCCACAGGGCTGCCTCGGCGAGCGGCGTGCTGCGGCCGGGGGCGTCGACGAAGCGGCTCACGGCGTGGAGGTCTCCTCCGGCCGGCCCGTCGCTTCGCCTGGGGCAGGCACGGATTCGAGCCCGACCAGCGCGATCTTAAGGTATCCGGCAGCGCGCAGCAGGTTCATGGCCTCCATGAGTTCGCCATAGCTGACGGCCTTGTCCGCGCGCAGGAAAACGCGCGTCTCCTTGTCGCCCCGGGCAGTCGCATCGAGTGCCGCGGCAAGCTCCTCTCTCGTCACCGCCTCGTCTCCGATCGCCAGCGACAGATCGGCCATCAGCGTCAGGTAGAGCGGCATGTCGGGCCGCTCCTGCGGCTGCGCAGTGGAAGCCGGCAGATCGACTGCGACGTTGACGGTCGCGAGCGGCGCGGCCACCATGAAGATGATGAGCAGCACCAGCATGACGTCGATGAACGGCGTGACGTTGATCTCGTGGTTCTCGTCGAGGTCGTGGCCGCCACCTTCGCGAATGCCTCCGGCCATGGCCTCTACCCCGCCGCCTGCCGCGCCGCGGGGGATGCCACCTTTCGGCGGTCGAGGTCGAGGCTGACCAGCCGCTCGACCGCGGCGGAGGCATCGGCGAGCACCTGCCTGTAACCGGCGATGCTGCGGGCGAAGACGTTGTAGAAGACGACTGCCGGAATGGCGGCGACAAGGCCGATGGCGGTCGCCAGCAGCGCCTCGGCGATGCCCGGAGCCACGATCGCCAGGTTGGTGGTCTGCGCCTCCGAGATGCCAATGAAGGCGTTCATGATGCCCCAGACCGTCCCGAACAGGCCAACGAATGGTGCGGTGGAGCCGATCGTCGCGAGGATGCCCGTGCCGCGCGAGAGCCGGCGACCGGCCTGCGATTCGATGCGGGTCAGGTGCGACTGGACGCGATTGGAAAGCCCCCGGGTCCCGGCATGGTCGAGCATCGGTTCGGAGCGGGACATCTCGCCTTCGGCTGTACGGATCATGGAAGCTGCCGGACCGCCGCGGCCAGAAAGCGCGAGCGCAGCGTCATCCACGCTCGACGCCTCGACAATGCTTGCCAGTGTGCGACGGGCCTTTGCCCGGGCGAGGGCGATCTCGATCGACTTTGCAAGCCAGATGGTCCAGGTGATGAAGGAGGCAAAGGCCAGACCGGTCATGACCGCCTTCACCACCCAGTCCGCGGCGAGGAACATGCCCCACGGCGACAGGTCGTGCGGCAGATCGGGATCACGGCCTGACGCACCGAGCAGCCGAGAGAGCGCCGCCGTTCCGCCGAACAGACCGTCGGCCGCCCCCGGCGCGGCCGGGGCATCGGCGGCCGGACCGGAACCGGGAACCGGCGGGTTGGCGGGCGCCGGCACGGCGGAACCTGCATCGGGCTGCGCGACGTTCTGTGCCGGATCGACCGGGGCTGCCGACGCAGATGTCGGCAGTGTTCCTTCTTGCGGCATCTCTGCGGTCTCGCCGGCTTCCGCCCTGGTTTCTGCTGCGGGAGATACCACCGGTGCAGCGTCCTGTGCCCGCACGGCGGATGCGGACGCGAGGACGAGCGTGGCGCCGAGGAGAAGGATTGCTCCGTTCCAGCAGGACAATCGGGTGCTCCGTCGGCGTTTCGCAGCGGGACGGACGGGAGCTGCCATGCTCACGGGAACATCTCCATCACCAGACCGTGCACCCGCCGGAAGGCGGCCTCGGCGCCCGCGACCACGCGCGGCTCCTCGTCGACGGTCAGGGGCAGCGCGTCGAGCGCGGCGGTGAAGGTCCGCCAGTGCAGGCCGCGTCCTTCCGGGGCGGCGCCGAGATGGCACGCTCCGAACCTCTCCGACAGGCCGATCTTGCCCGCTTCCTTGAGCAGGAACGCAGCGCCGAGATTGGAGCCCTCGGCGACGTAGAGCCAGCCGAGGACGGTCGCGAGGTCGGCGGGCGCGCCATCCGCGAACACCGGTTCCAGCCCATGGTCTGGCGGAAGAACGCCGAGGTCGGCCAGATCCCTGACGATCAGCGGGAGCCGTCGTCGGACCTTCAGGTCCGGCAGGACTGCTTGCAGACCGGCGTCGTCGTACAGCGCGTCGATATCGCGATGGAACGCATGCTGCAGCGAAAGGAAGCGGCCGTAGCGTTCGCGGCTGGCAAAGGGCTCCCTGCGCATGATCGCCCGGTCCAGTCGGTCGTGCGTCTCGCCCGTGGCCGCCTTGAGGCGCTTCCCGCGCGAAGCCTGCTCCGCCCCGGGCTTCGTCGTCGATGTCTCGTCCGTCGGCATTCGTCTTCCTGTCTTCGTTTCGGCCGGCCCGCCGCCTGGCGTGGACCGGGTGATGTTCGCCGTGGGCCCGCGGTTCCTGCGGATCGGCGCTGGATCAGAATTTCACGTTCATGCCCATCAGGAACGTGCGGCCGGGCGCGATGTAGCTGGCCGTGGCTGGGATGTAGCGCCGGTCGGTCACGTTGTTGAACGACAGGTTGAGCGTCGCCTGACGCCCGATGTCGAATGACCCATGGAGATCCAGGGTCGTGTAGGGGTCTCCTGTCTCGGTGAGGTTGCCGTTCTCGTCGAGATAGCGGGCGAGGTTCGGCGTCACGTGATTGACGCGGGCACCCAGCCGGACCCTCCTGTCGAACAGGCGCACCCCGGCATCGACGGTGACCTTGAAGCGGGGCGGCACGGCTCCGGCGAAGGCGAAGATCTCGCCGGTCGTCGAACCATCGCTGTTGGTGAATATCTGCGTCGTCTGC
The DNA here is from genome assembly GCF_030398385.1 of Aquibium sp. ELW1220. GTDB lineage: Bacteria > Pseudomonadota > Alphaproteobacteria > Rhizobiales > Rhizobiaceae > Aquibium. Next base: position 222,975 of record NZ_JAOAOQ010000005.1, read on the forward strand.
GGCCATGTGGTCTCGAGCCAGGTCGCGGCAGCGCCGACCCAGTAGGTGCCAGCGTCGTAGTTACCCTCCAGTTCGAGGCCCTTCATCGTGGTGTCCTCGGCGGCGTTGACGAAGCTGTCATATTCCTGGGTCGTCACGTCGCTCGTCCGGATCCTGCCGATGACGATGTAGTCATCGATCGTCCGGTGGAAGGCGGATGCCTTGAACCGCAGGCTGTCGCCGCCCTGGACGACATCGTCGAGCATCACGTTGACGCCCGCTTCCCAGGTCCGCGCCCGCTCCGCGCGCAGGTCCTGGTTGGGCGCTGCGGAGGTGCCGGCTGTGTTGGTCGGGATGACGGAGCCGGAGAAAAAGGCCTCGTTCGTCGTCGGCGGGCGCAGGCTGTGCGCATAGCTGACATAGGGCCGCAGCCAGCCCACCGGCTTGAACTCGACCGTGGCGGTCGGCAGCCAGGCACCGTCGGTTCGGTCGACCTCGGTCTCGTGCTCGGGATAATCGGTGACGTAGGTGGTGACGCCGCGAACCACGGTGCCTGCGGCGCGCCAGACACCGTCGATCGGCTCGCCCGCCTGGACGAGGAGATTGCAGTTGGTCTGACGCGCCGAATCACTGATCGGCTGGCCGTTGTTCGGATTGAGCCCGGTTTCGCAGATCGCCTTGCGCAGATTATAGGTTGTGAGGCTATTGACCTGCGCCCATTCGGCCCACGTCGTCACCGCCTGTGCAGTCCGGTCCGGCGTCGTCGTCGTGGTGACGCGCCGGTTGTAGTAGCGGGCCGTTCCATGCAGCCTGTACCAGTCGTAGCGCAGGCCCGCCGACAGCGTCATCCAGTCGACCGGCTCGAGGGTGCCGTTGACGAAAGAACTCACGACATCGCGCTGGCCCGGGCGGTTGTAGGGCAGCCAGCCTGTGGCGATGAGCGGATCTTCCGCGATGTCCTCGTTCATGACGTGGCTCGTCGCATCGTCGCGGAAGGCTTCGACGCCGTAGTTCAGGCTGAACGGACCTGCGGCCGTGTCGAACGCGCTCGTGTTCTGAAGCGTGCCGCCGAAGCTCAGGAAGTCGCGTTCCTGGAAGGTCTCCGGGTCGATCAGGATGCCGCTGGCAATTCGCGCGTGACGGGTCTCGTCGCTGCGGGAACTGTTGAGCCACAGGTTCGCCTCAGCATTGATCAGCGGGCTTTCCGGGTTCCAGGCGACGTTGGCGCTGACGCTGTCGTTCGCGCTCTCGAAGTCGCTGCCCACGGTCGTGCCGGTCGGACTGTAGCTGAAGTCGTTCTGCTGGTGCATCCAGGAGAGCGATGTCCGGACGTCTCCGAAATCCCCCTCCAGCTTCAACAGGGAGGACCAGGTCTCCCTGGCCGTCATGTTGTAGACGTTGGAGCCCGTGACCTCGCCGTGCTCGCCATTCTCGTAGTCGCCCATCTGCGTCCTGCTCAGGCCGGCCGTCAGCGAGAAGATGTCTCCCAGGCGGGTCGCGGCGATCACCGATCCCTGGAAGTCGCTCGCGTTGCTTCCGGTCGTCGCATCGAGCTCGACGCCCCAGATCCGACCCGGGCCGATGATATCGTCAGCATTGATGGTACGGAAGTCCACTCCGCCGCCGAGCGATCCCGCGCTGCCCGCCCTCGCGCCGGGGTTCTTGTCGATGTCGACCCGCCGGATGAAGGCCGAATCGACATAGGCCGTGCCGTAGCCGCCCATGCCGCCGCCATACCGTCCGCCATCCTGCGCGTTCTGCCGCGCTCCGTCGATCGAGACGACGACGCGCCCCGAATCGCCGACGCCGCGAATATTGGGCGAAACCGTCGGAAAGCTCCCCTGGCCTTCGCCCGAATAGACGCCCGGCGCGCTGGCGATCGCATCGCGCACGTTGCGAGCGCCTGAACTGCGGATGGCCTCGCCAGAGACGACGCCGACCGAAGCCGGCGTCTCGTAGACCCAGTCTGGTGTACCCTGGAAACCCGCACCCGAAGCGGCGTCGCTTCCGCTTCCGGCGGTGACGTCGATCGTCCCGAGCAGGATCGACCCCTCCGCGTCCGGAGCGCCCGCGGCTGGGTCGCTTATCGTGACGGTGCCGGCGTTTGTGAAGGCATAGGCGAGGCCGCTGCCCTCGAGCAGCCGGGACAGTGCCTGATCGCGCGTGAAGCGACCCGAGAGCGCCGGGCTGTTTCGCCCGGCGACGAGGCTCGACGGAAAAAGGAGGCGCAGGCCCGCCTGGTCGGCGAAGGTGGTCAGGGCCGAACCGAGGCTCTGCGGTCGGATGTTCAGCATGAGGATCTGCGCCGCCGTTCCCTGCGCATGCGCGGGTTCCCGGTGCGCTGCCCCGGCGACTGCCAGGAACGCCACCGACACCAGCAGCGCCGCCATGACCGCTCTTCGCCGCGCCCGGCCTGCGCCGGTCTTCTTTGCCTCTTTTCGCATGGAGTATGCCCCGTCCTGCCTCGTTGACTCGTCGAGGGCGTGGCTGGCGGGTGAAACGCTGTCTCGCTGGCCCTCGGATCAAGGACGCAGCGGCGGGCGCGATCTTGCACCGTGAGTCGGAAATAAAGTTGAGTATTCGACGCAGCTATTAATCCCCGAACGAGGCCTGCCGCTACCGGATGAGCGTCACCAGAGGCAGTCGCGTGATCCGAACGGGGAGCGTCGCCTCGATGGCGCCGAGCACGGCCTCCGGTTCCGTCAGATCGAAGACTCCCGTCACCTCCAGCGACCGGAGCCGGTCGCTGGCGATCACGATCCTGCCGGTTCGATAGCGTTCGAGTTCGGCCACGACGTCGCCGAGCGGACGGCGGTCGAAGATGAGCTTGCCCCTGCGCCAGGCTGTCTCGGCGTCGGAATCGATCGTCTCGGGCGGCGAGGGAGGGGCGGTACCGTCGTAGCGCACCCGCTGGTCGACCGTCGCGATCACGAGTGAGGATGGCGCGGCCTCCGTGGCAATGTCGACGGTGCCTTCTATCACGGTGACCACCACCTCCCGTGGCCGGATGTCGACGTCGAAGACCGTCCCGACCGCCCGCGTCCGCCCGGCACCGGCCGCGACGATGAACGGCCGGGAAGGATCGTGCGCGACGGTGAATGCTGCCTGGCCCCCGTGGATGCGAAGCAGGCGCTCCCGGGCGCTGAAGTCGACGGACAGTGAGGTGCCGGCGTTGAGGAATGCGGACGATCCGTCGTCCAGAAATAGGTTGCGCTGCTCCCCGATGCCGGTGACGTGGTCTGCGAGCAGGTGCGGGCCGATCGAACCGGACCGCGCGAGGAGGGCGCCGCCCGCTACCAGGATCCCGGCGCCCAGGACTGCCCGTCGCGTCAGCTTCACCTTCCGGTCGGCGCGGCGGACCCGGGTCCCGGCGATCCCCACGCCGTGCCAGATCGCCTCGGCCTCCCGCGCTGCCTGTTCGTGCTTCTCGCTTGTTTGCCGCCACGCCGCAAACGCCACATGGTCGTTCGCGGTGGCCCGGCCGGAATTCAGCCTGACCATCCAGTCGATGGCCTCGTCGCTCAGAACCATGTTGTCAGGGTGTCTGCCCTCGGATGTCATGAAGTCGGCCGTCGCCCTGCACCTGCGGTGGTCGCGGCCCGATCCTGCGGGCGCGCGCGCTCATGTCTGCCACGTACATCAAGGACGAGACGAGGCGACGGAAATTGCACCGCAGCCCAGCGGAATCATCATGCCATGTTGCGGAAATGATCGCGGCAATGGCGCAGGCTCTGCGCCAGATATCGTGCGACCATGCTTTCGGAAACCTTCAGCCGGCCGGCAATCTGCGCGTGGGAAAGTCCGTCGCAGCGGTTGAGCAGCAGCGCGGCACGCGGCTTCGGAGGAAGCTCGGCGAGGGCAAGGACGAGTTGGCGCAACTGATCCCGGTCGATCGCGACGGTTTCGGGCGAGGGGGAACCGTCCACCACAGCTTCAAGGACGGCGTCCTCGCTGATGCAGCGCGACGTGTGCCGCTGCTCCTTGCGCAGGAGATCGATCGCGATGTTTCCGGCGACGCGAAGGATGAAGGCCTGCCGGTCTCGAACTTCGACCGGTCTGGACTGGATTCTCGCGAGACGCAGCCATGTCTCCTGCAACGCGTCCTCGGCCAGTTCGTGCGAGCCGGTGCGCTTCTTGAGCGCCATGCGGAGCGTTTTCAGCTGGCGCAGGTAGACCGATAGAAGGTCGTCGGAAACCTCGGCCGGTGTGTTTGTCGTGGACATGGCGGCAACGCGGTAAACGGGGCGAAAGCCCGCGCGTCTCTGTGCCGCGAGCTTGGGGGCTACCTGCAAGTTCAGATAGCCTGCCCGCGAAATCCTCGCAACGCCGATGATTTAGAGTCATTCCAGACCGGGAAGAGGACCTCTTGCTCGACCATCCGCCGGGCAAGACAACCAGCCGCTTCGAGGGAGACCGGATGGCCGGACCGTGCAGCCATCACGAAGCCTGCTGGCGTCCTGGCTTCCAGCCAGGGGGCGCGAGTTCGAAGGCGGCGAAGTCGAAGCCGGGGGCGACGGTGCACCCCACGAGCGTCCAGTCGCCGAGGCTCCGGGCCGACTGCCAGGCAGCGGCCGGCACGATGCCCTGCGGACGCTGGCCGGACAGGATGTCCGGTCCGAGCGTCAGCCGCTCGACGTTGACCCCGTCGACTGGAATCGACAATTCGAGCGGTGCTCCGGCATGGTAGTGCCAGACCTCGACGGCATCCTTCACCAGATGCCAGTGCGATACCTGTCCGCGCTCCAGCAGGAAATAGATCGCGGTCGAGTGCCCGCGCAGCCCGCCCGCTGAATCGCGAAACGTCTCCACATACCAGCCGCCTTCGGGATGCGGCCGCATGCCCAGCGCCTCGATGATCGGGCGCGCCTCCGTGGCGCCGCCGCTCACGCGATGTCCTTGCGCTTGCGGATCTCGGCAAAGACAGCCTCGTCGGTCGCATCCTCCATGCCGAGATTGCGGCGGATGATCGGATCGTGTGCTCGCAGGAACGGGTTCGTCGCCATCTCCTGCATCAATGTCGTCGGCAGGGTCGGCAGGCCCTGCGCTCGTAGCCGATCCACTTCGGCCGCGCGCGTCTTCAGGGCCGAGTTGGTTGGGTCGATGCCGAGCGCGAAGCGGGCGTTCGACAGCGTGTACTCGTGTCCGCAATAGACCCTCGTCTCGAGCGGCAGTGCCGTGAGCTTCTTCAGCGAGGCGAACATGTCCGGTGCCTTGCGTTCGAACAGCCGGCCGCAGCCGAGCGAGAAGAGCGTGTCGCCGGTGAAAGCGATGTGCGAGTCGGGGAAGTGATAGCAGACATGTCCGGCCGTATGCCCCGGGGTCTCGATCACGCGCACGGTCTCGCCGCCGAAGCGGAAGGTCTCACCGTCCCGCACCGTGCGATCGATGCCGGGTATGCGCGCAGCTTCCGATTCGGGGCCGATGATCGTCAGACCGAACTTCTCCTTCAGCGCCAGGTTGCCCTCGACATGGTCCGGGTGGTGGTGCGTCGTCAGGATGACCGTCGGCGCCCAGCCGGTGCGCTCGATGGCGGCGAGAATCGGTCTGACCTCCGGCGCATCGATGATGGCGGTCTCGCCGGTCGCCGGATCGCGCGCGAGCACGCCGAAATTGTCGCTCCGGCACATGAACTGTTCGATTTCCAGGGTCATTCCGTACCTCATTCGTGCTGTGCGGGAACGATAGGGCGCGGCATCCGTCTTCGCCACCCTTTCCTTGCGGTGTCGGCGCCGGGCGACTAGCGTGCGCGCCATGCACACCGACATCGTCGATCTCCGCGCCTTCTACTCGACGACCCTCGGGCGACTGGCCGAGCGGTCGATCGCCATGGCGCTGTCCAGCATCTGGTCGACGTTGCCCAACGAGCGCCTCGTCGGCCTCGGCTACACCCTGCCCTGGCTCGACCGGTTCGGCGTGGAAGCGGAGCGGGTCTTCTCCTTCATGCCGGCGACCCAGGGCGCGATCAACTGGCCGCCGCACGGGCCGTCGGCAACGGCGCTCGTCTTCGACGAAGAACTTCCGCTGTTCGATTCCTCCATCGACCGCATGCTGATGGTGCACGCGCTCGAACACGCCGAGAACCCGCGCGAGACGCTGATGGAGATCTGGCGCGTGCTGGCGCCGGGCGGACGCCTCGTCATCGTGGTGCCCAATCGCCGCGGCGTCTGGGCCCGCTTCGAGCACACGCCTTTCGGCACCGGGCGCCCCTGGTCGCGCGGGCAGATCCTGTCGCTCCTGCGGGAAACCAACTTCACCCCGGCGTCCTGGGCGGAAGCGCTGTTCTTTCCTCCCTCGCAGAGCCGCTGGGCGTTGCGAGCGCATCAGATCATCGAGCGCACCGGTCGACGGTTCTGGCCGATGTTCTGTGGTGTCCTGATCGTCGAGGCACAGAAACGGCTCTACCAGGGCCTGCCGGTCGCGCAGCGCGCCTCACGCCGCGTCTTCGTGCCGGTCCTCGCGCCACAGGGTGCCGCGAGAACGCCGACCTTAACCGGGAATTTACCCTGACGGCGCACCATGTCTGCATCATCCGAAGGGTGCAGGGGCATGGCGAAGACGAACGAGATCACGCGACTCGATGACCGGGCGCTTCTGCGGCAACTGGTGCGCGAACTGGTCGACGGAGGCTACTGTCTCGACGAACTCGACGTGAAGCTGAGCCAGATCGTTCCCGTCGATCTCGACCTTCTGCACGAGTGTTTCCTCGAAGTCGAAGGCGCCGACGCATCGGCCCGGCGCGCCGCCTGAACCAAGGCTAGCGCTTCAGCACGAAAACAGCCTGCTGTCCGAACAGGTTCCAAAACCACCAGGGCATCGAGACGCCGATGGAATGGCCCTCGCGATCGAGCGCCATGGCGCTTTCGACCGTCGCACCGACCTCTTCGCAGAGCGCCACGAAATCCCGGATCGTGCAGAAATGGATGTTGGGCGTGTCGTACCAGCTGTAGGGCAGGTCGCGGGTCACCGGCATCCGGCCGCGAAACAGAAGCGACAGCCGCACCCGCCAGTAACCGAAGTTCGGGAACGACACGATGGCGCGCTCCCCGATCCGCAGAAGCTGCTCCAGCACCTCGCGCGGGTTGCGCGTCGCCTGCAGCGTCTGCGAGAGGATCACGTAGTCGAACCCCTTGTCGGGATAAAAGACGAGGTCGGTGTCGGCGTCGCCCTGGATGGCCGACAGCCCGCGTGCCACGCATTCGTTGACGCCGCGCTGGGAGATTTCGACGCCGCGCCCGTCGACCTGCTTGTCCTGCTCCAGATAGGCCAACAGTTCGCCATCGCCGCAGCCCACGTCGAGCACGCGGGCCCTCGGAGCGATGAAGTCTGCGATCAGCTGGAGATCGATGCGCGGTCCGTTGCTGTTGACGCTCATCAGGCCAGTTCCTCCAGCCCGCGCGCGCGGGCGGCCGAGCGCAGGAAGCCGTCGATCGCCGAGAAGAGCTCCGGCTCGTCGAGCAGGAAGGCGTCGTGGCCGCGGTCGGTCTCGATCTCGACGAACGACACCGAGGCGCCGGCCGCGTTGAGCGCATGGACGATCGACCGGCTTTCCTCCGTCGGAAACAGCCAGTCGCTGGTGAAGGAAACGAGACAGAAGCGCGTGCTCGTGCCGCGGAAGGCGTCGGCCAGGCGTCCGCCATGGTCGGCGGCGAGATCGAAATAGTCCATGGCGCGGGTCATGTAGAGATAGGAGTTCGCGTCGAAGCGGTCGACGAAACTCATGCCCTGGTGGCGCAGGTAGCTCTCGATTTGGAAGTCGGCGTCGAAACCGAAGGTCAACGCCGCGCGATCCTGCAGGTTTCGCCCGAACTTCCGGTGCAGGGCGGCCTCCGAGAGATAGGTGATGTGCGCGGCCATGCGGGCCACTGCGAGACCCTTTTCTGGACGCGTGCCGGCCTCGATGTAGCGCCCGCCGCGCCAATCGGGATCGGCCATGACGGCCTGCCGCCCCACCTCGTGGAAAGCGATGTTCTGCGAGGAATGCCGCGCGCCGGTGGCGATCGGCAGCGCGGTGTGGACGCGCTCGGGATAGGCCGACGCCCATTGCAACACCTGCATGCCGCCCATCGATCCGCCGATGACGGAAAACAGCCGGTCGATGCCGAGATGGTCGACCAGCATCACCTGCGCTCGCACCATGTCGCCGATGGTGACGATGGGCATGTCAAGGCCCCAGGGCTTGCCGGTCTGCGGGTTGATCGTCGCAGGCCCGGTGGAACCGAGGCAGCCGCCGATCACGTTGGAGCAGATGACGAAGAAGCGGTTGGTGTCGATCACCTTGCCGGGACCGATCAGCACCTCCCACCAGCCAGGCTTGCCGGTCACGGGATTGTTGCTGGCGACATGCTGGTCGCCGGTGAGCGCGTGGCATATGAGAACTGCGTTCGAGCGGGCTGAATTCAGTTCGCCATAGGTCTGGTAGGCGATCTGGAACGGTGACAGGACCTTGCCGGAATCGAGCTTCAGCGGCATGTCGGCACCGAACCGGACGACCTTGCTCGACGGTTCGGTGGCTTCGTTGTTCGCGATGCGGGCGCGCTCGGCGGCCATGGTCCCTTCTTTCCACCGGTCGGGCCCGCGCAACAAAAAACCGGCGTCGCACGGGTGCAAGGCCGGTCACGAAACACGCAATCGGCCCTTTAGCGAGTTGTTTAACGTGGCTGCAAGCCGACCGGCCAAATCACCACGAAGTGGCGGGTCAATATCCTCCGCAGCCCTTTGCGTCAATGGCAAAGCTTTGCTAGAGCAGGCCGCGCATTCCGGGGCGCCCGCCCCAACCCGACAGGACAGCCGACAATGACCGAGCTTCAGCGCCCGCAGCCCAAACCCGGCGTGATGGACATCGCGGCCTATGTGCCGGGCAAGAGCGCGGCGCCAGCAGGCGTGGCCAAGGTGCACAAGCTATCGTCCAACGAGAGTCCGCTCGGTCCATCGCCGAAGGCAATCGAGGCCGTCCGCGAGGTCGCGGCAAAGCTGGAGTTCTATCCCGACGGGGCAGCGACGCGGTTGCGCGAGGCGATCGCCGAGGCGCACGGGCTGAACCCGGCCAACATCCTGTGCTCGAACGGCTCCGACGAGGTGCTGGGCCTGCTGGCGCTCACCTATCTCGAACCGGGCGACGAGGCGATCTTCACCGAACACGGCTTCCTCGTGTACCGGATCTACACCCAGGCAGCGAGCGCGGTGCCCGTGGCTGTAAAGGAAACCGACGAGACGGCCGACGTCGACGCGATTCTCGCGGCAGTGACGCCGAAGACGAAGATCGTCTTCCTCGCCAATCCGAACAACCCGACCGGAACCTACATCCCCTTCGACGAGGTGCGGCGTCTGCATGCGGGCCTGCCCAGGCACGTGCTTCTCGTGCTCGACGCGGCCTATGCTGAGTATGTCCGGCGCAACGACTACGAGTCGGGCATGGAACTCGTGTCGTCCTCGCACAACGTGGTCATGACGCGCACCTTCTCGAAGATCCACGGCCTGGGCGGGGCCCGGATCGGTTGGATCTACGCGCCGGCCGAGATCATCGATGCGCTGAACCGCGTGCGCGGTCCCTTCAACGTCAATGCAGCGGCTATCGAGGCGGGCGTTGCGGCAATGAAGGACCGCGCCCATGTCGAGGCGGCGGTCGCGCACAACGACCGGTGGCTCGCCTGGGTGACACAGGAAATGGCCGCGCTCGGGCTGCGCGTCACGCCGAGCGTCGGCAACTTCGTGCTCGTCCACTTCAACGAAGGCGAGCGCCATTCGGCTGCTGCGGCGGACGAGTATCTGACGCAGCGCGGCTACATCCTGCGCCGCGTGACCGGCTACGGCTTCCCCAACGCCCTGCGCATGACCATCGGTTCGGAAGAGGCCAACCGCGGCGTCGTGGCGGCGCTGGCCGAGTTCCTGAAGACCTGATCATGGCCGGTCCCCTGTTCGAACGCGTCGCGCTGATCGGCATCGGCCTGATCGGGTCGTCGCTCGCCCGCGTCATCCGCCGCGAGGGCCTCGCCGGCAGCCTCGCCATCTCGACCCGCAGTCGCCCGACTCTCGACCGTGCGCAGGAGATCGGCCTCGGCGACAGCTACCACGTCGATCCGGCGTCCGCCGTCGCGGACGCAGATCTCGTCATCGTCTCCGTGCCGGTGGGCGCGTCGGGTGATGTCGCCCGTGTGATCGCGCCGGCACTGAAGCCGGGTGCGATCGTCACCGACGTCGGCTCCACCAAGGCGTCGGTGATTGCGCAGATGGGCCCCGAACTGCCCCAAGGCGTGCACTTCATTCCGGGCCACCCCCTGGCGGGCACCGAAAAATCCGGCCCCGATGCCGGTTTCGCTTCGCTGTTCGAGAACCGCTGGTGCATCCTCACACCGCTGCCGGACACCGATCCCGCCGCGATGGAGCAACTGGCGGAATTCTGGCGTCGTTGCGGCTCGAACATCGACACGATGGACCCGAACCACCATGACATGGTGCTGGCAATCGTATCGCACCTGCCGCACATCATCGCCTACAACATCGTCGGCACGGCCGACGATCTGGAGACGGTGACCAAGTCGGAGGTAATCAAGTACTCGGCCTCGGGTTTCCGCGACTTCACCCGCCTTGCCGCATCCGATCCGACCATGTGGCGCGACGTGTGCCTGCACAATCGCGACGCCATCCTCGAGATGCTGGCCCGCTTCTCGGAGGACCTTGCCTCGCTGCAGCGGGCGGTGCGCTGGGGAGACGGCGACAAGCTGTTCGACCTGTTCACCCGCACCCGCGCCATCCGCCGCTCCATCATCGAGGCCGGCCAGGAAATCGACGCGCCTGATTTCGGCCGACAGGTCGTCGCGCATCCAGAGAAGAGTTGAACTGTGGATTGGGTCTTGGAGCGGGTCAGTTCACCGCCGGCAGCCGACCGAGCTGGATGAACGCAATCCGCGCGCGCCCCTTCTCGATCCTCAGCGGAAGGGATGCATTTCCGAGCATGGCGAACCCTGCCATGACCGAACGGATCTGGTCGGCCTGATCCGGCAGCGCCGCTGCGAGAATCTCGCCCACCTCGGCCGGTCGATCCATCTCCACCTCGAGCTTGGCGTCGATCAGTCCATCCGGCCCGATCGAGACGGGTCCCGAGACGCTGATCCCGGCCTCGTCCGTGAAGAAGGCGGACGCCGAACGCACGACGAAGCTGATGCCGCGCAGGCTGCCGGGTGGGGCTTCGGCAAGACGCACGCCTTCCTCGACCGTCATGTCGACCTCGACGCGCGACAGGTCGATCCCGCCGAGTTCCGGGGGCGTGACGCGAAGGGAGCGGGCCTGGACGAACAGGTCGAGGTCACCCTCGCGCTGACGCATGTGCGCTTCGCCGGCGAGCGCCTTCAAAACGGTCCAGCCGCTTTGACCGATTGGCGTCGTGTCGACGTTGAGGTCCTCCAGCGTCATCGAGGCCCGCTGCGGGAGCGGTTCGTCGAGCGACGCGGAGAAACGCACGCCTTGGCCGGTGGCGCCGAAACCGCCCCGCTCTTTGGAGAGACGCAGCTTGATGTCGTCCATTTCCCCCACGATCCTGTAGGGGTTGTATATCTGCGCGGCAGTGCGAAAACCGTTACCCTCGACGGCAATGTCCTCCCGGCCATCGACGAAACTTACCCGGTCGCAGAACAGGCCGATGCGGAACGGATAGCCGCGCGCCTCGCGGTTGGAGCACTGCGCCTGGCCCCCCTCGCCGCTGGCTCGGTACAGTGTCTGGTCGACGTTCTGCTCGATCATGCCGCCGACGTAGAACCAGCCCGCGGTGTAGGCCGCGATCGCGAGGATGATGCCGATGGCGAGCCAGATGAACTTGGAGCTGCCGCGCCCTCCCTGCGTGTCACTTGACGTCATGCGGTCGACCTCGCTAACCCTCGCCGCCGGCGGTATTCCGGCCCGTCCATGGAATAGGCTCTGCATATGGGCGATTTTTGGGTGTTCGGCTATGGCTCACTGATCTGGCGGCCGGGTTTTGCCCATACGCGCACGGTCCGCGCCCGCATACACGGCTTTCGCCGCGCGCTCTGTGTCCGCTCCTATGTCCATCGGGGGACGCCTGAACGGCCCGGACTCGTGCTGGGCCTCGACCGCGGTGGCTCCTGCGTCGGCCTCGCCTTCCAGGTGCCGGGGGACTTGCGTGACGAAGTCATGGCCTATCTGCGCGAGCGCGAGCTGGTCACCCATGTCTACCGCGAGAAACTGCTGCCGATCAGCCTGCCCTCGGGCGAGCGAACCGAGGCCGTTTCCTACGTCGTCGACCGGCGCCACGAACAATATGCGGGCGCGCTGCACGCCGATGAGGCAGCCGCGCATGTCCGCGGTGCCGTCGGGCGATCGGGGCCGAACGAGGAGTACGTCCTCAACACGGTCGAGCATCTGCGCGCGCTCGGCATCCGCGACCATTGGCTGGAGGACGTCGCGGGGCGTCTCGGCAAGGGCTGACTGGTCTACCCCCGGCCCGGCGTCAGCCGATCGCCTCGACGATCGCCGCCAGTTCGCCGAGATGGTCGATGGCGCGGAAGCGCGGGTGGTCGTTCGGCGGCGCGACATGCTCCAGCACCCAGGTGAGTTCGTGCGGCACGTGCACCCCCCAACCGCCGGCCTCGATCGCCGGCACGACGTCCGACTTCAAGGAGTTGCCGACCATCATCGCCCGCTCCGCGCCGTCCCCGTGACCGGCGAAGATGCGCTCGTAGGCCACCCGCGTCTTGTCGCTGACGATCTCCACGCCGTCGAAGAGTTCGCCGAGGCCGGACTGCGCCAGCTTGCGCTCCTGGTCGAACAGATCGCCCTTGGTGATCAGCAGGATCCTGTGCGTTCCGGCAATGCGCTCCAGCGTCTCCCGCACGCCTGGCAGCGTCTCCACCGGATGCGACAGCATTTCGCGACCTGCCGAGAGGATACGCTCGATGGTCGATGCGGGCACGCGCCCTTCCGTTACCTCGATCGCGGTCTCGATCATCGACAGGGTGAAGCCCTTGATGCCGAAGCCGTAGAGCCGCAGGTTGCGCTTTTCGGCCTCCAGCAGGCGTTCCGACAGGTGGTCCGGCTGCGCGTGATCCGACAGCAGTTCCGTGAAGTGCTGTTCCGTCATCCGGAAGAAGCGCTCGTTCTGCCACAGCGTGTCGTCCGCGTCGAAACCGATCGTGGTGAGGTTCCGCATCGTACGCATGGCGCGCTGTCCCTAGCGTGCGCTGTCGCTCACCGGCCGGCCGAGCTCGGCGAGCCGCTTGCGGGCGCTTTCGGGCAGCGCAGGCGGGTTGGAGCCGTGCGCGGCGTCGATCAGCAGCTCGTCGACCACGCTTTCGGTCTCGGCGATCAGGCGGCGCATGAACTCCTCCTTGGGCAGGCCGGGCGGAATGGGCGGCAGGAAGCGGGCCTTGATGGTGCCGGGATAGCGCATGAACTTGCGGCGCGGCCAGTAGAGACCAGCGACATGCGCGACCGGAACCACCGGCATACCGAGCTGTGAATACAGCTCGACGATGCCCCACTTGTACTCCGGCTCGGCGCCCGGCGCCTTGCGGGTTCCCTCGGGATAGATGATCAGCTGGCGGTTCTGCTCCATTTCCTTGCGCGTGCGCGCGACCACCGCCTTCAGCGCGGCCGACCGCTTGCCCCGGTTCACCGGCACCATCCGCATCTTGGCGACGTACCAGCCGAAGAAGGGGATCCACATCAGTTCGCGCTTCAGGATGTAAAGCGGATCGCGCAGATAGGGAAAGAACGCGATGGCGTCCCAGAACGACTGGTGCTTGGGTGCCAGGATGAAGGAGCCTTCCGGCAGGTTTTCCACCCCGGTGATCTCGAACCGGGTTCCAACGACCACCGTCTGCAGCCACAGGCTCGATCGCGACCAGAATTTCGGGACGAACCAGGCGAGATGCCGCGGCGCCAGGAAATAGAACGGCGTCCATAACAGCATCTGCAGGATGAGGTTGAGATAGAAGACGATGTTGTAGGCAAGCGATCGGAGAACGAGCATCAGGGGCGCCGCGCGATGTTGAGCGGTCGTACTAGCACCGGCCCCGCCAAAGGGGAACCTCGCCGACTTCCCGCCGGCTCAGTCCGCGTTTGCGCTGCGCGTCGGCACGGACGGCTGCGTCGTGCCGACGAAGGGGCTGCGGGCGACGGCGGTGAGGAACTTCGTATACTCGGTGAACAGCACGCGCACGGCGTCGGGTTTCACAAGCCAGCTGCCGTCGTCCAGCCGGCTGTTCACCACCGGATAGGGACGCAGCTCCGTGGTCTTCAGCAGTCGGCGCATCTCCAGCAGGCTGCGCGGCATGTGGTAGTTGTTGGTGACGAGGATGATCGACGAATAGGCATGCTCGTTCACCCATTTGGCACTTTCCGCCGCGTTGCCGATCGTGTCGATGGCTGCCCTGTCGATGTCGATGCAGCAGGAAAACAGCCGGTCTTCGGCTCCCATCACAGCCTTCAGCTCCGAATCGCGGGCGACGGGATTGACGCCGCTGATCAGCAGGCGCCTGCCCTTGCCCGAGCGGAGCAGGTCGAGGGCGGCATCGAGGCGGAACTGACCGCCGGTAAGCACGATGATGGCGTCGGCACCGGGCGGATCGGCCGGCGTCTGCAGATGGCTGATCTGGTTGGCGAACCAGCCGAAGCCGGCGACGAAGGCGAGACCGGCGATTGCGGACGTCGCAAGAATGGTTCTCCCCAACCAGCCGAGCCGGTTCGGTCGCGGTCCGCGTGTGTCGGCCCGATCCAGTTCCATTTCGCCGTCGCCGCCACCCTTTCTTCCGTCGCGCGAAGGTCTTTCATAACCTGCAATTGCGGCGATCGATAGAGAGGTGCGCGCCTTGCGATCCCGCGCCACGCTGGCGTCGATCGCCGATGAACTGGACGCCGGATCAATCATGGTCCGTCCGCCCGATATCGATACTGTTCAGGCGCGCCACGACGGTGAAGTGGGTCGTCGCAGCCGTCAGTCCGGCGACCAGCGCCAGAATGAACAGGACGCCGACATAACCCGTCGTGCCGATGACGAAGTTGCCGAACAATGCCGTCGCCTGATCGGCCTCCGGCGTGGCGATGTTTCGCGAGGACCACCAGGCAAACATGACGAAGACGATGATGGCCGCGAGACTGCCGGCGGCGGCGCCCTTGAGCCCGATCCAGAGGAAATGGCGGCGAAACTCCGCAGCGATGAACTGCGACTCCGCGCCTACGAAATGCAGCACTTCAATGACGGGCCCGTTCCCGGCCATGGCGCCGCGGGTGGCGAAGACGACCGTGAGCACGGTGGCAGCGAGCATCAGCACCAGGATGGCGATTCCGATGAGCACGGTCGTACGCGCCATCGAGACCAGACGGTCGACCCAGTTGCGGTGGTCGTCCAGGCTGACGTTCGGCACGGCCGCGCGCAGCGCCTGGCGCATGGAAGCGAAATCGGGCGGCGCGTTTTCGTCTATGGTGACGATGACGAGCCGCGGCACCGGCAGTTCGTCGATGTCCAGTCCCGCGCCCAGCCAAGGTTCGAGGAGCCGCGCGGTCGCGGCGCTGTCGACGATCGACGCGGACCGCACGCCGCTGAACCCGGAGGCGATCGCCTGGGCCTGCGTGAGCGCTGCATTCATGTCGAATCCGTCGTCAGGCTTGATCTGGATTGTCGCCTCGCGCGCGATCTGGGTCTGCCAGACGCTGGCCGTATCGCGCACCAGAGTGACTGCTCCCAGGGTGAGGCAGGACAGGAACGTCATGATCGCGATCACGATGACGAGCGCGTGACCGGCCACACTCCGCTGCGGCACGATCGATGTTGCGCGACGCCAGGTCTTGGCGCCCGAGCCGGCGCGCGGGATGGCCGGAGGAGCTTCAGTCATGGACATCGAGCCGGCCTTCCGCGAGCACCATGCGGCGGGCTTCCACCTGGTCCATCAAATGGAGGTCGTGCGTGGCGATCACCACCGCCGTCCCCGACCGGTTCAGTTCGATGAAGAGGCGCAGCAGCCGGCGTGCGAGCGTGGGATCCACGTTGCCCGTCGGCTCGTCGGCAAGCAGTATCTCCGGCTGCTCGATCAGCGCCCGCGCGATCGCCGCGCGCTGCTTCTCCCCGCCCGACAGGACTGGCGGCAGCACGTGCAGCCTGTCGCCCAGGCCCACCCACTTGAGCAGTTCGACGACGTCGCTCCGGTAGCTCGCCTCCTCGCGTCCGCGCACGCGCAGCGGAAGCGCGACGTTCTCGTAGGTCGTCATGTGGTCGAGCAGGCGAAAGTCCTGGAAAACGATGCCGATCTTGCGCCGGATCAGCGGCAGTTCGGCGCGCAGGATCTGAGTGCGATCCTTCCCGAAGACCGTGATCAGTCCCCGCGTCGGCGCGAGCGACAGGAAGAGCAGGCGAAGCAGCGTGGTCTTTCCCGCTCCCGAGGGTCCGCAGAGAAACTGGAAGGACCCGCGCGGAATGTGGAACGAGATGTCCCGGAGAATCTCCGGTCCCATGCCGTACCTCAAGCCGACGTTCTCGAATCGAATCACTGTCTCTGCGGCCTTGATGCGTGGCGTCCGTGGCGGAACGCGGGACGTTCCTGCCGGGATGGTTAACGAGCGGTTAAGAAACCGCGTGCCGAAACGGAAAGGCTGCCCGCACGGCAGCGAAACATTAACCATTTCCGCTTAACCCGTGGAAGGGTTTCCACAAGGACCGCCGGGCCCGATGTTCGACGTGCGACACCTCCGCCCGATCTCGGGCGAAATCATGACGGACGGATGCGTCCGATCGTCTGCCCTGCCCTTGGCCGACGACATAGAGGACGCCGAGTTCGAGGTGCTCCATCTGTCATCGGTGATTCCCACCCGTTCGGATCGTATGGCCTCGCATGCGCGGCCCGGAGAGGGCGACCAGCCCGTCGGGATGGACATGCTGAAGAGCAGTCCCGGGCGGTCGTCGACTGCGCCGCGCGAACGCGCTGGGCCGCTCTTCTGGATCGTCGGAGCGGTGCTGGTGCTCGCCTCGTTCTGGATTTCGGGTGGCCATGCCGTCTCGGGATCGCTGCTCGCGCTCATGGCTCCCCCCGTGGGAGGGCCGATGCGGCTCGCGAACCTGACGTCGAGCTTGCAGGAGCAGAACGGCCGCCGCCTCGTCGTCATTGACGGTAGCGTCGAGAACACTGCTTCCGCTGCGAGCCTCGTGCCGACGCTCGCCATCGAAGTTACGGGTGACGCGGGCCGTGTGACCCGCTACACACTCGGTTCTGCGGGAGCGCTTGTCGAGCCGGGCGAGCATTACCGTTTCTCCAGTCGCGTCAATGCGCCCATGGGTATCGTGGCCGGAGTTTCCGTGAAGATGGCCGAGAGGAACGACTGATGCCTGTTGTGCGCGGCAAGGAGATCGAGGTTCTGTTCAGCGCGTCCGCGATCGCGCGGCGCAACCTCGAACTCGCCAAGGAGATCGCCTCGCGAGACTATCATGACCTCCTCGTGATCTCGATCCTGAAGGGCTCGTTCATTTTCGCAGCCGATCTGATCCGCGCCATGCACGACGCCGGCGCATCTCCGGAGGTGGAGTTCATCTTCATTTCGAGCTACGGCACCGGCACGACGAGCGGCGAGGTCCGCGTCCTGCGTGACATCGACAACGACGTCCGCGACCGCGACATTCTCCTCATCGACGACATTCTCGAATCGGGCAAGACGCTGAAGTTCACCCGCGAACTTATGATCGGCCGGGGCGCGCGCAGCGTCTCCATCGCGGTCCTGCTGGACAAGCACAGCAAGCGTCAGACGGAGCTCACCGCAGACTATGTCGGCTTCGACTGCCCGGACTACTTCGTGGTGGGTTATGGGATGGATGTGGCTCACGCCTTCCGCGAACTGCCGTTCGTGGGCGTCGTGAAGGGCGACGCCTGACCTCCGACCGATCTCCCGGATCGCGCGGCGCGGCGAGCATATGCAACCCGAAAGCGGGATTACGTGGGGATGAGCAAGATCCTGATCGTCGAGGACGACGAACCCGTTCGCACCCTTGCGGCTCGCGCGCTCGAGCGCGACGGGCACGTGGTCGAGACAGCCGAGGACGGTGAAGTGGGCCTCGACCGCATCCGCGCCTGCAATGGCGGCTACGATCTGATCGTATCCGACATTCGCATGCCGGCCATGGATGGCATCGAGATGGCGAAGGCTGCGGCCGCGCTGTTTCCCGGCCTGCGGATCATGCTGATCACGGGCTATGCCGACATGCGCGAGCAGGCCGAGGAACTCAGGAGCATCATCCTTGAGGTCCTGCCGAAACCATTCACCCTCGACCAGTTCCGCGCCAAGGTGCGCCAGCATGCGGCCTGAATGGCTGGCCCAATACCCGCAGGGTGCGGCGCTTGCCGACACAGGCTATTCGTCCTAGACCGTTGCGCCGTCGGGACCAGGCGGATCCGACCCGGTCAGGAGGGTGGACATGACGAAGACCGACATCGCCAAGCGGGTCCACGATCATACCTGGAAGCTCGATCCGATCATCCGGAGCCTGCTCGACACCGACTTCTACAAGCTCCTGATGCTGCAGATGATCTGGGGGCTCTACCCGGACGTCGACGCAACCTTTTCCCTCATTAACCGCTCCACGTCGGTCCGGCTTGCCGACGAGATCAGCGAGGGCGAACTGCGCGAGCAGCTCGACCATGCGCGCACCCTCAAGATGTCGAAAAAGGAGATGATCTGGCTCGCCGGCAACACCTTCTACGGCAGCAGGCAGATCTTCCAGCCTGACTTCCTCGCCTGGCTCGCCGATTTCCAGTTGCCCGAATACGAGCTCAGCCGCCATGACGGCCAGTACGAGCTGCGCTTCCATGGTCGCTGGAAGGAAACGAGCATGTGGGAGATTCCAGCGCTCGCCATCATCAACGAGTTGCGGTCGCGCTCGGCGATGAAGTCGCTCGGACCCTTCACTCTCGACGTTCTCTATGCCCGCGCCAAGGCACGGATGTGGTCGAAGGTGGAGCGCCTGCGCAAGCTGCCTGACCTGCGGATCTCGGACTTCGGTACCCGCCGCCGCCACTCCTTCCTGTGGCAGCGCTGGTGCGTGGAGGCGCTGAAGGAAGGCATCGGCAACGCGCTGACGGGTACCAGCAATGTCAAGCTGGCCATGGACACGGACCTGGAGGCACTGGGCACGAACGCCCACGAACTGCCTATGGTGCTCGCCGCGCTGGCCAGGGATGAGGAAGCCCTGATCGCGGCTCCCTACAAGGTGCTGCAGGACTGGAATCGCTATTATGGAGGCAACCTGCTCATCGTCCTGCCGGACACGTTCGGCACAACCTCCTTCCTGCGCGGCGCACCTGACTGGGTCGCCGACTGGACCGGCTTCCGCCCCGACAGTGCGCCGCCCATCGAAGGGGGCGAAAAGATCATCGACTGGTGGAAGGAACGGGGTCGAGACCCGAAGGAGAAACTTCTCATCTTCTCCGACGGGCTCGACGTCGATTCGATCGAGCAGGCGTATCATCACTTCCACGGCCGGGTGCGGATGACCTTTGGCTGGGGGACGAACCTGACCAACGATTTCGAGGGATGCTCCCCGATCGAGCGCGACGGCCTGAAGCCGATCTCGATCGTCTGCAAGGTCAGCGACGCCAATGGCCGACCTGCCGTCAAGCTCTCCGACAATCCGGAAAAGGCGACGGGAGATCCGCGTGAGATCGCCCGCTGCATCGGCATCTTCGGCAGTCAGGACAGGGTTTCTAAACCTCTGCGGGTGTAGGGCCGGATGCTTCGCTCCTATTGGAATTTAACGGACAATTAGTGCCGCCGAGCTAACGTGAACGGAAGCTGCGGGACGGTGCCTTGGTCGGTGCGCCCTGTGGTTGAAGGGGCGGGAGTGGGGTTGGACCGCGGCGGCATCGCCGGCGGTCCCGCGCACCCGCGTGGGATGTGGGAGCGGGTTGGAAAAAGAGATGGTGGTTTCTACAGCTCCCGCGGCGGCGTCTGCGCCAACGTCGAAGAACGCGAACACGAACGCGTCAGACATTGCAACGAAGATCGCACTTGCCATGCGCGCCATGGGCGTCATGGGGACGCCACGAAACTACGAAATCTACTACGAGGTCTTCGCGGGGTCCAACCAGGAACTCAACGCCGAACTGGGAGCGTTGGGAAGCAGGCCGCGCCAGGAGGACTTGGATCGTCTGAGCATCAAGTATTTCATCCAGACCAGCAACCAGCTCTTCGTTGACAACGTCCGCGACCAGATCGCCAACAAGGTCGAGGAAGTGATGATCCTCTTCGAGCGCGAGCGGATCCAGCTCGAACGTTACGGGTCGATCCTCAGCCAGAGCTCGGACGGGCTCAAGAAGCGCGAGATCGTCACCCAGGAGATCCTGCAGCGGATCTCCGGCATCATGGCGTCCGCCACCGATTCCAAGATCGAGCAGGGCAAGCAGCTCGTCACCCACATGATCGACAAGTCGGCGGAACTCGAGGAGGTCAAGTCCAAGCTCGAGGAGTACAAGAAACTCGCCGACACCGACCCGATGACGCAGCTCTGCAACCGCCGCGCCTTCGACCGATCCATCGCCCATCTGTACGACGATCCGAAGAAGGTCATGTACGGTGCACTGGTCCTGGCCGATATCGATCGCTTCAAGCAGATCAACGATCGCTACGGCCATCCGGTGGGCGACAAGATCATCCAGCACGTCGCGAGCATCATCCGCACGACGGCGTCGGCGGACATGGTTGTCGCGCGAACCGGTGGCGAGCAGTTCGCCGTGATCATCCATGGCATGAAGGAAGCAGCGGTAACCGAACTGGCCGAGACGATCCGCAAGGCCGTCGAGCGGCTCGTGCCGATCAACGGCCACGTCGGCTCACAGGGCGGTGCCGTGACCGTATCGATAGGCGCATGTATGGCGGCACTCGCCGACAGTGCGGACGATCTCTACACCAAGGCAGACCGCGCGCTCTACATGTCCAAGGCCAACGGGCGAAACCAGTCGACCCAGTTCTCTGCGCTGCCGGACCTCAAGAGCTCCAAGAACTGGCTTCTCTACAAGGGCGAATGACGCCGCGCGCGGGCGCGTCTCGCATGCCACCGGCCGGATCCGCGCCTGCGTGAAGCTTTGGTTAACGCAGGCGCTGGAAGTCGCTCCATTTCCCTAACCGCCATTTCATGGATTGTCGCGTATCCTTCGGCTCTTCCTGGTGCAGGGGTTCCGACGATGCTCAACACCTTCCGTCTCGCGATCGAACCGCGCGTATCGCATCTCGCCGCCTGGAAGCCGTTCCAATGGACGGTGGCGGGAACGTTCTGGTGCGTGTTCGTTTCCTGGGGCTATCAGAACCTCGTCGTATCCGGCCTGGGTGGCATGTGGCTCCGTCCGGGCCTCGTGACCGGCATCATGATGGCCATCGTCCTGGCCGGTCCGATCCTCGCCTTTCTCGCGTTCAAACTTCGCGAACTGGCAATCGCCAACAAACATCTGGGCGTGGTGGCGTCCACCGACAGCCTGACGGCCTGCCTCAATCGCGGCTCTTTCCATGAAAAGATCGACGAGCAACTGGGGGAAGCCACACGCGCCTCGCGGCATCTCAAGGGCGCGCTGCTGATCATCGATGCCGATCACTTCAAGGCGATCAACGACACCTATGGCCATGATGAAGGCGACGAGGCGCTTCGCATCATCGCCGCACAGATACGCGGCCAGGTCCGAAAAGGCGATCTTGTCGGGCGTCTTGGCGGCGAGGAGTTCGGAGTCTTCCTGCCGGGTGCCAGCCAGGAGAACGCGCTGGCAGTCGCCGAGCGGGTACGCCGGGCGATCGCCGACATGAGCTTTCGCCCGCGCGGCGTGCGCCATCAGCTCTCCGTCAGCGTGGGCGGCGTGAGCTTCGAGGACCAGCTCGGCTTCGTTGAACTCTACCGGATCGCCGACCGGCGTCTTTATCAGGCGAAGAACGGCGGCCGCAACCGCATCGAGCTGACCCACATTCAGGCCTACAGCTCCTCGGACGCGGCTCCGTTGCATTGAGGCCGGTACAGGCGCGCCTGATCAGCGTGTCGGGACGGGATGCTCTCCGCGGTAGTCGTAGAAGCCGCGTCCTGCCTTGCGACCGAGCCAGCCGGCCTCAACATATTTCACCAGAAGAGGGCAGGGCCGGTATTTCGAGTCCGACAGCCCATCATGCAGAACCTGCATGATCGACAGGCAGGTGTCGAGCCCGATGAAGTCGGCCAGTTGCAGCGGCCCCATCGGATGATTCGCGCCGAGCCTCATGGCCGTGTCGATCGCCTCGACCGAGCCGACACCCTCGTAGAGCGTGTAGATCGCTTCGTTGATCATCGGCAAAAGGATGCGATTGACGATGAAGGCCGGGAAATCTTCGGCCACGGTCACCGTCTTGTCGAGGCTCGTGACGAAGGCCTTCGCCATCTCGAAGGTGGTGTCCTCGGTGGCAATCCCGCGCACCAGCTCGACGAGCTTCATCAGCGGCACCGGATTCATGAAGTGGATGCCGATGAAGCGTTCGGGCCGGTCTGTCTGGGCGGCCATCCGCGTGATCGAGATTGACGACGTATTGGTCGCCAGCAGGGCTTCTGGATTGAGGACCGGGCAGAGCTGGGCAAAAATCTTGCGCTTGATCGTCTCGTCTTCGGTCGCGGCCTCGACGACGAGATCGGCTGCGGCCAGGTCCTCGATCCTTTCGGCAACTGTGATGCGGCCGATGACGGCCGCGCGCTCGGCATCGGGCAGCTTGCCCGAGGCCGTCTGCCGCGCCAGGTTGCCGTTGATCGTGGCAATGCCCTTCTCGATCCTGTCGCGCGAGATGTCGTGCAGCAGAACCTGGTAGCCGGCGAGCGCGGCGACATGGGCGATGCCGCTGCCCATCTGTCCTGCTCCGATGATGCCGACCGATTGAATTGCCATGTCAGATCCCACGGATGACTGTGCCGATGCTGCGCTGTCGTCCAGACGCGACGAACGCCGCAACGGTCTCCCATTGCGGCGTCCACGATCTTATGCGCTGACGAAGCGGCTTCAAAGCGCCTTTTCGAGCTCCGGCAGGATGGTGAAGAGGTCGCCGACGAGGCCGTAGTCGGCCACCTGGAAGATCGGCGCCTCCTCGTCCTTGTTGATGGCGACGATGATCTTCGAGTCCTTCATGCCGGCGAGGTGCTGGATAGCGCCCGAGATGCCGACCGCGATATAGAGTTCAGGCGCCACGACCTTGCCTGTCTGGCCGACCTGCCAGTCGTTCGGCGCATAGCCGGCATCGACCGCTGCGCGCGAGGCTCCGATCGCCGCACCCAGCTTGTCGGCCACGGGCGTGATGACCTCCTGGAACTTCTCCGACGAGCCGAGCGCACGGCCGCCGGAGATGATGATCCGGGCAGAGGTCAGTTCCGGGCGGTCGTTGGCGGCAATGCGGTTCTCCACGAAAGTGGACAGACCAGGATTGGCCGCAGCATCGACGCTTTCGATCGGGGCCGAACCGCCCTCGCCCGCGACCTGGAAGGTCGCGGTGCGCACGGTGATGACTTTCGTGGCATCGGTCGCCTGAACGGTCTGGATCGCGTTGCCGGCATAGATCGGACGCTTGAACGTATCCGCCGAAACGACCTCGATCACGTCCGAAACCTGCATCACGTCGAGGAGGGCGGCGACGCGCGGCATGACGTTCTTGCCCATCGTGGTGGCGGGCGCGAGGATGGTGTCGTAGCCGGCGGCGATGCCGACGATGAGGGCGGCGAGCGGCTCGGCGAGGCGCTCCGCCAGGTCGTCGGACTGTGCAAGCAGTACCTTGGTAACGCCCTGCAGCTTCGCTGCGCCGTCGGCGGCGCCCTGCGCGCCCTTGCCGGCAACGAGGACATGCACGTCCGAGCCGATCTTGAGGGCTGCCGAGAGCGCCTTGGCAGTCTGGTCGGAAACGGTCGCGTTGTCGTGTTCGGCGACGAGAAGAATGGTCATGGTTCTATTCCTTTCCTGACGTCGCGATCAAAGCACGCCGGCTTCGTTCTTGAGCTTCTGGACGAGTTCCTCGACCGTCTTGACCTTGACGCCCGCCTTGCGGCCGCCCGGCTCCTCGGTCTTCAGAACCTTGAGCCGAGGCTTGACCTCAACGCCGTAGTCGGCCGGGCTCTTCTCGTCGAGCGGCTTCTTCTTGGCCTTCATGATGTTGGGCAGCGAGGCATAGCGCGGCTGGTTGAGGCGCAGGTCCGTCGTCACGATGGTCGGCATCTTCAGGTCGAGGACCTGAAGGCCGCCGTCGATCTCGCGCGTGATCCGCGCCGTGCCGCCGTCGATCTCGAGCTTGGAGGCGAAGGTACCCTGGCTCCAGCCGAGTAGCGCCGACAGCATCTGGCCGGTCTGGTTGGCGTCGTCGTCGATCGCCTGCTTGCCGAGGATCACGAGCTCGGGACCTTCGGCCTCGACCACGCCCTTCAGCAGCTTGGCCACCGTCAGCGGCTCGACGATCTCGTCTACCTTGATCAGGATGCCGCGGTCAGCGCCCATGGCCAGTGCAGTGCGGATCGTCTCCTGTGCCTGCTGCGGACCGACGGATACCGCGATGATTTCCGTCGCCTTGCCCGCTTCCTTGAGCCGGATCGCTTCCTCGACGGCGATTTCGTCGAACGGATTCATCGACATCTTGACGTTGGCGAGTTCGACGCCCGAGCCATCCGACTTGACGCGGATCTTCACGTTGTAGTCGACCACCCGCTTCACAGGGACGAGAACTTTCATGGGCGCGGAACCTCTCCTTGGACACGAATTGCGCGGCGTTTAACATCTGCTCGGCGGTCGCCGCTAGTCCCAAGCCGACATCCGGCTTCGAAAAACGGCCTTGCACGAGCCTTTCCGGCGCGCGCGGACCCTATGAACGATTGACGTTTACGTCAACAGCTGGGGCATCCGCAGCGCGTTCCGATGACGTCGTGACGCAGGCAGACCCGCCTACTGGCGGCCCCAGCGTGTCCGCGGCCTGCTCGATGGGGCAGGTTCCGCTTCGACGGTCTCCACGGCGACCGGTGTGACGATGCGCCGGTCGAAAAGCGGTACTTCTGGTCGTTTGAGGATGACGATGAGAATGGCGCCGCACAGGATGCCGCCGACATGTGTCGCCCAGGAGATGTTGCTGTCGTCGCCGATGGTCAGCATCAGCATCTGGAACCCGACCCAGAGGATCAGGGGAATGAAGGCCGGTATGCGCAGCGGGATACGGCCGAATGCGAGCACCCAGACCTTCACCCGAGGATGCAGGATCAGGTAGGCGGCCACGATGCCCGCAATAGCGCCCGAAGCGCCGACCAGCGGGATTTCCGATCCCGGTGCCAGAATGCCGTGGAAAGCCGCACCGGCCGCCGCACAGGCGAGATAGAACAGGAAGAAGCGGAAGTGGCCGAGGGCGTCTTCGACGTTGTCGCCGAAGACCCACAGGAACAGCATGTTGCCTGCGAGGTGGAAGAAGTCGCCGTGCAGGAACGCGTATGTGACGTAGGTGAAGCCTTCCGGCACGAGCACGAGGTGGGGCGGGAGTTCGGCGACGTCGTGAACGATGGCGGGCACGTAGCCGAGGCCGTAGACCGTCGCCTGCGAACCAGGGTCGATGGCCATGAGGAAGAAGATGATGACGTTGGCCGCGATTATTCCGAGCGTGATGTACTGCAGCCGGATGTGTTTCAGGCTGTTGGCGTCGTGAAGCGGTATGAACATCGCTCCACTCCCCCTCGAATCAGCGATTTGCTCCGGGAACCCATAACACGTCGGCCGACCCCATTCCATTCACGGCCCTGGCCGCGACGAAAAGGAAGTCTGAAACGCGATTGATGTACTTCAGGGCTTCGGCGCCGATGGCTTCGCCGTCGATCTCGCCGGCCGCCACCATCGCGCGTTCGGCGCGCCGCGTTACGGTTCGTGCAAGATGCAACGCAGCCGCGGCCGGCGATCCGCCCGGCAATACGAAGGACCGCAGCGGTTCCAGCCCGGCGTTGAGCCCGTCGATGTCGGCCTCCACCCGCGCCACCTGGCTGGCAACAATCCGAAGCGGCACGTATCCCTCGATCCTGGTGCTCGAGGGTGTGGCGAGGTCCGCGCCGAGGTCGAAGAGATCGTTCTGGATGCGCTCCAGCATCCGGTCGATTTCCGGATGATCCCGCGCCGTGTGCAGTCGCGCCAGTCCGATGCAGGAATTCGCCTCGTCCACGGTGCCGAAGGCCTCTATCCTCAGGTCCGATTTCGCTCGCCGCTCGCCGTTTACCAGGCCGGTCGTGCCGTCGTCACCCGTCCGGGTATAGATCTTGTTCAGCTTGACCATGATGAGCCCTCTGGAGCCGGATCAGCCCGGCGTGCCGCTGCGGCTGTACCACAGCGCCAGCATGATGAAGACGAGCGCCACGAACTGCAGCAGGACGCGGGCCTGCATCAGTTTGTTGGAGGTGTTCCCAGACCCGCCGCGCAGCATGTTGATGAGACCGCGGATGAGGACGATCACCACCGCCACCATGATGACGACGGCGATGATGTTGAAGACGGTGGACATGGCGGGATTCCGGGATTGGTGAGCGGAAGAGTCGTGCAGCGGATTTAGGGCGTGCCGGCCGCAATGTCAGCACTCCATCGCAAATCCTTGCGATCGGAGGCGGACGTTGTTGGCCGGGGCGTCCGGCGACTCGTCTGCTGCTGCGGGTTGCCATTGCCTGTACGCCACTTCACATAGTCGATCGGGCGGAACGGCGACGAGGAGTATTCATGCGAGGGATGACCGCGGCACGGCGGATTCTGGCCGATGCTTTCGGTCACTTCGACACGGATGATGGCTGGTCGATGGCGAGTCACCTCGCTCTGTCGGCGCTTCTTGCCGTCTTCCCCTTTCTGATATTCGCCACGACGCTCGCGAGTTTCCTGGGAGCAAACGCCTTCGCCGACACCGCCGTTCATCTGGTGTTCGACACCTGGCCGCAGGACATCGCCGAACCGATCGCGCGCGAGGTGACGAACGTGCTCACGGTCCAGCGCACCGATGTGCTGACCTTCGGCATCATCGCCGCCGGCATTTTTGCGTCGAACGGGATCGAGGCCCTGCGCGTCTCGCTCAACCGGGCCTACCGCGTCACCGAGTCACGCTCCTTCGTCTTCCGGCGGCTGCAGAGCCTCGCCTTCGTGTTGATCGCCACGCTCGGCTTCCTGGCGATCAGCGTCCTGCTCGTGCTGGCGCCGCTCGTCGGCCGCATCGCCGAGCGCCATTTCGAATGGATCACGCCCTACATGGGCACGATCACCCTGTGGCGCTATGCCATCGCATCCACAGTGATCGTGGTCGGCCTCGTCTGCGTGCACTTCTGGCTGCCGGCGGGAAGAAGGTCGCTCCTCGACATCTTTCCCGGCATCGCGCTGACCGTCATCGGCTGGATCGCGGGCTCGGCGCTGTTCGCGGCCTATCTCGAGCAGTTCTCGACATACGTCACCACCTATGCTGGCCTCGCCTCGATCATGATAGCGGTGGTGTTCCTCTATATCGTCTCCGTGATCTTCATTCTTGGCGGCGAGTTCAACGCCGCGATCCGCCGCTATCGAGAGGCGCGGGCCCATATCGGCCGCTGAGCCGTCGCCATGCCCACGCCGATCGTGGCAATCATCATGCCGAGAATCTGCACCGGTGAGAGTTCCTCGCCGAAGAGAAGCCAGGCCATCACGGCCGTGCAGGCAGGCACGAGATAGAACAGCGAGGCTATCTTGGCCATCTCGCCATGGCGGATGAGGTACATCAGCAGCAGGATGGCCCCGATCGACAGCACCAGCACTGACCAGGCCATGGCCAGCACCAGCTCGGCCGTCGGAACGAAGCTGCGCGTCTCGGTGGCGAGGGAGCCCAGCGCCATCAACAGCGTGGCGCCGAGATACTGGTAGAGCGTCACCGTGACCAGGTCGACGCCGGTGATGAAGCGCTTCTGCCAGATCGTGCCCGCGCTCATCCCGATGACCGAAACGACGGAGGCGCTCAGGGTGACCGCCGTCACGCCGCCCGCAACGGCGCCGAGCTTCGGCCACAACACGATGGAGACGCCGACGAAGCCGACGGCGAGACCGAACCAGTGCCGGGGCAGGATCCGTTCGCCGAGGAAAAATCCGGCCATGACGGCCGTGATCAGCGGTTGGAGCCCGATGATCAGCGCAGACAACCCGGCAGGCATGCCGTGGCGGATCGCCCAGAAGACGCCGCCGAGGTAGATCCCGTGCATGAGCGTCCCGGCGAAGGCGGCATGCGCCGCTTCGCGCCACCCGGCCTTGGCCGTCTTCAGTACCAGCATCAGCACGCCCAGCAGCGCGAAGGCGATCGCGAACCGCACGGCGAGAAAGCTGAACGGCTCCGACCAAGGCATGGCGTAGCGGGCGCCGATGAAGCCGGTCGCCCAAAGAACGACGAAGACGGCGGGGGCAAGTCTGGCGAGGGTCATGACGGTCCGTGATTCGGTCCTTGAGCAGCGACTAAGCAAAGGGAAAGGATTGCCGGATAGTATCCACGGCGGACTATCGAGAGTGCCAGTGCATCTGGCCGGAATGGCGAGGCGCGACATCGTGATCTGGAACCTGAGCGTCTGGTGGCTCTTCATGGCCGTCTCGGTCGTGACGATCCTGTCGTTCATCCTGTCGATGGGACTGAGCGCGGTAGTGGGTCGTGACGGCGTCGGTCCCACACCCATGACGGTGATCATCACCGGCGGCTTCTTCGGCTCGATCTACCTGCTCAATCTCTATGGGGTCCGTCTGTCCAATCTTCAGGAAGCCTCGTTCGCCGGTCTGGTCGGCGCCTTCATCGTTCTGATGACGGTGCTCGTCCTCAAATCGGCGATCAACAGGCCCTGAGGCCGGCTTTTCCCGGCAGCGTCACAGTCCAATCATCCGCGCGACGTCGCCGGCCGTCGCGCCAGCCTCCCGCAACGCGCGCAAGGCGGTGTCGCGGCGGCTCTTGGAAAGCTTGCGCCCATCTTCGCCCAGAATCAGGTCGTGATGATGGTAGGACGGCACCGGTAGTCCGAGCAGGTCCTGAAGAAGCCGGTGAACGGCCGTCGCGTGAAACAGGTCGCGGCCGCGCACCACGTCGGTTACCCCCTGGATCGCGTCGTCCACGACGACGCACAGGTTGTAACTCCCCGGCACGTCCTTCCGCGCGATCACGACATCGCCCCAGGCTGCCGGGTCTCCGACGACCAGGCCGGTTTCGCCGGCTGGTCCCATTCCCGTCTCATCCCAGCTCGGACGTCCCCGTACGCGCGCCAGGGCCTCCTTGATGTCGAGCCGCCATGAATAGCCTTCGCCGGTCGAGATGCGCGCGTCGCGCTCGCGCTGCGCCATGTGGCGGTCACGTGACGGGTAGAATGGCACGCCGTCCGGGTCGCGCGGCCAATCGGCAGGAGCTTCCTCCGTCAGCCAGGCCCGCACCTCGCCCCTGCTCATGAACGCCGGATAGGCCAAGTCCTCGTCGACCAGCCGCTGAAGAGCCTCGCTATAGTCGTCAAAATGCTCCGACTGCCGCCGCACGGGCCGCTCCCACACGAGCCCGAGCCAGGTCAGGTCGTCCAGGATGCCCCGTTCGAAGTCGGGCGTGCAGCGCTCGATGTCGATGTCTTCCATGCGCAGCAGGAACCGCCCGCCCGCCTCGCCCGCCATCCGCGCATTGAGCAAAGCCGAGTAGGCGTGGCCGAGATGCAGGTCACCGTTGGGGCTCGGCGCGAAGCGGAAGGTGGGCACGGTCATCGGCGCTCACAGGCGGCGTGGATCGGTTCGATTTCGATTGCTAATGTCCGGGCGTCGAAAGGGGAAGGGTATGCGCCGGATCGAGACCATCGCCGAAGTCGAGGCGGAACTGGACGCGTTGTGCGACCTGGATCCGCGGCTGGCGGCCGTCCGCGAGCGGGCGGGCGAGGTTCCCTTGCGCCGCACGGCGCCCGGCTTCGCAAGCCTCGTCTCGATCGTCGTTTCGCAGCAGGTCTCCGTGGCGAGTGCCGCTGCGATCCTCGGGCGGTTGAAGACGTTGTGCGATCCCCTGGCCCCGCCAGCGGTCGCAGCGGCGGACGACGAACTGTTCCGCAAGGCCGGGCTGTCCCGCCCGAAGCAGAAGACGCTGCGCGCGATCGCCGCGGCCGTCCTCGCGGGAGAACTCGACCTGCAGGCGCTATGCCACGTCGATGCTGACGAGGCGATCACGCGCATGACCGCCGTGCACGGGATCGGCCCGTGGACCGCCGAGATCTATCTTCTGTTTGCAGCCGGGCATCCGGACATCTTCCCGGCTCGGGACGTGGCCCTGCAGAGTTCGGTCGGTCATGCTCTCGGTATCGAGCCGCGACCCGTTGCCGCAAGGCTTTACCGCCTGGCCGAATCATGGGCCCCTCACCGGGGCACTGCAGCCCGCTTGTTCTGGGCCTACTACCGCTCCATGAAGGGGCGGGAGGGAGCGCCGCCGGGCTGAAACGGCCAAGACGTTGAAATCCCGCGCATGACGCAAGGGACGGAAGACGTCGCCGTTGCAAATTGGCCGCTTCACATTCCTGACATCTGTGGCTTACAGTATCCGCGCCGTTCCGTTCTCAGAAACAAGGAGTGGATCGAAGTGACGGTTTCCGTCTCGCCGGATAGCCTGCCTGCGCTCGTTCTGAACGCGGACTATCGGCCGCTCAGCTATTATCCGCTGTCGCTCTGGTCGTGGCAGGACGCCATCAAGGCGGTGTTCCTCGACCGGGTGAACATCGTGGCGGAATATGATCACGCCGTATCGTCGCCGTCGTTTTCGATGCGAATCCCGAGCGTGGTGTGCCTGAAGGCCTATGTGAAGCCGTCGCGCAATCCCGCCTTCACGCGGTTCAACGTCTTCCTGCGGGACCGCTTTCAGTGCCAGTATTGCGGTACGCACGAAGACCTGACCTTCGACCACGTGATTCCCCGCCGCTGCGGTGGCGCGACGACCTGGGAAAACGTCGTTGCAGCATGCTCGCCGTGCAACCTGAAGAAGGGCGGCATGCTGCCCGCGCAGGCGCGCATGTGGCCGATGCAGAAGCCGTTCCACCCGACGGTCCACGACCTGCACAACAATGGCCGGTTGTTCCCGCCAAACCACTTGCACGAAAGCTGGATGGATTATCTCTACTGGGACGTCGAACTGGAGCCCTGATGCGGAAGGCCGCTCAAGGTCTGCTGAAGGCGGCGCGGTAAGCGGTCGCCGCCAGCAGAAGGCTCGCGATGGCGTTCCAACCTGCGAGCGACAGTCCGAGGATTCGCAGCGCCGCTTCGTCACAGGACGGTGGGATCACCGTATTCAGCGAATCGAGCAGACTGCCGCCCGCAGGCGCGCCGGCGACGGCGCCGCAGTCCGATGGGCCCGTCCACCAGGCCCATTCGACGCCCGAGTGGTACACGCCCATTGCCAGCCCCCAGGTCATCAGCAGCGCGCCGACGAGGATCATGCCCCGCGTGACGACGCCCGGCAGGCGCAGCGCCGCCGAGAGTGCGGCCGCAACCATGACCGGCGCGCCGATGTAGTAGGGCATCCGCTGCTCCAGGCAAAGCTTGCAGGGGATGTAGCCGCCGACATGTTCGAACAGCAGCGCCGATCCGACGACTCCGGTCATCGCGATGGCAAGGAAGGACGCCGTAAGCAATTGTCGGCGACCGGCCGGGGCGGTTGGGAACATCGGCATGACCTGTCAGAATACGTAGCGGATGGCGACGAATCCGCCGACCAGCAGCACCATGAAGAGGGTGAAAAGAAGACCGAGATTCTTTTCGATGAAGCTTCGGATAGGAGCGCCGAAACGGTTCAGCAGCCACGTCACCAGGAAGAAGCGGAAGCCGCGGCCGAGCACCGATACGGCCACGAAGGTGAGGAGGTCGAGTCCGGTGAACCCGGAGAAGATCGTCAGCACCTTGTAAGGGAAGGGCGTGATAGCCGCGAACAGCACGCCCCACCCGCCCCAGGCATCGTACCAGTCCTGTATCTTCGCGAAGGATTGCTCGGCATTGTACAGCTTCAGGATCGGCTGGCCGATGACATCGAACAGGAAGGCGCCGATTGCATAGCCGAGCAGGGCGCCGAGCACCGACGCGATGGTGCAGATCACGGCGTAGCGAATCCACTTCGACCGGTCCGACAGGACCATGGGGATCAGCAGCACGTCGGGCGGAATCGGGAAAAAGGAACTCTCGACGAAGGACACGCCCGCCAGCGCAC
This sequence comes from Aquibium sp. ELW1220, assembly GCF_030398385.1. Lineage (GTDB taxonomy): Bacteria > Pseudomonadota > Alphaproteobacteria > Rhizobiales > Rhizobiaceae > Aquibium. The sequence continues at coordinate 255,123 of NZ_JAOAOQ010000005.1, forward strand.
GCTCGGCATGACGCGTTGCTGCGAGCGACATCGTCCAGTCGTAAAGCCTGCGAAGCATGGATCGCCCCCGTTTGACGTCGGATGTCTAGTGCCTTTCGCCGGTCGTGGGAAGCGACGAACGAGCGGAGGGGGAGGGTCGATTCCGTCGCAGCCGGAAGCAGACCGCCGCCACGGTGAACTCTCCTTGCTCCCCTGACAGACTCCGCATGTCCATGGGGCGACCAAGCGTTCGCTTCGCCAGAAAGCGTTTGACGCGCCGCCGCGCGCCCGTATAGTCCGCAGCCGTCCGGCTCACGCCGGACCTTCCGCGGGCCCCTGTGGTGGAATTGGTAGACGCGCTCGACTCAAAATCGAGTTCCGAAAGGAGTGCTGGTTCGAACCCGGCCAGGGGCACCAAGCGGACCATCCGGTTCAGGGCTTTCCCTTCACGAAAGGTCTCGCATTCGACCGGGTGCGGTGGGAGTCCGGCCCGGGGTTGCCGTGGAAGTCGGTGCCGCGCTGGTAGTGCTTCTGCCATCCCGCTTTGCGCGCCGCGCTGCCTTCCAATTTCAGGTCGGCGTTGAACTGCCTTCTGGCTGTCGTCCATTCCGCATGGCTCGCTTCGAGTTCGGGCGCAGCGGAGAGGGGCATCATCCTCGGGATGATTCGCTCCACCGCACCCCGTTGGACCGGGAAGATGTGGCAGAACGGTTCGCCTGCGCGGAATCGGACGGCGGTCCTGGCGCGTGTGAACTTCCAGTTCATCGTGAAGCTGAACGGTCCCCAGTCGCTCTCGACCAGACCGGTGAGCGGCGCGATGGCGTCCTTCGGACTGTTGATCGGCCCCTGGACCATCAGGTCCGTTCCGGGATCGGTGCGGAAGACGAGCGGCATCCTGAACGTCAGGATGCCTTCCCCGAAATGGCTGTGAGCAGGCGGTTTCGTTCCCGGATCCTCCAGGACGACGAGCCCGTCCCGATGCGGACCTCCATTCCAGATGGCCGAGAACCCGACCGGCGACAGGATCTCCCAGCCATAGCCGTTGGCTACGACCAGGGGGAGGCAGCGATAGGGATTGCGGCCCTGTGCGGTGTCCATCCACGCGCGTCGAGACGAGGCCGGTCTTATCTCGAAGCCGTCGCCGTCTCCCTCGACATAGCAGGTCAGTTCCATCGCACGCATCCGCTTGTCGAGCCCCGGATCCGCCCGGCGCTTCGAGCGCACCATAGCCGTACCGGCGACGTCCGCAAATCCGCGGTCTCCAGCGCTTCGACGGGCTGACGCGGACGGGAATCCCTCGGCTCGCCACCAGGACTTGCCACGCGCCGCGGCATTGCGTAACAGCTTGCCCGGCGCTCGCGGGAGGCGGGCATCGTCGTCAATCGCGGAGGAGCGGAGACCTGTGTCCATGCTCGAACGCCGCGACAGCTACGACGCACTCCGGTCCGCTTTCCGCTGGACGATCCCTGACCGCTTCAACATCGGCGTTGCCGTTTCGGACGTCTGGGCCTCGCGCGATCCCGGGCGCGTGGCGCTGGTCGAATGGAGGCCGGACGGCGCGCCGGCGACCTTGAGTTTCTCAGAACTGTCCGCACGGTCCTCGGCGCTCGCCTGCGCGCTCGGTGCACGCGGCGTCGGTCGCGGAGATCGCGTTGCCCTGCTCCTGCCGCAGAGCTTCGAGACAGCCATCAGCCATGTCGCGATCTACAAGCTCGGCGCCATATCAGTGCCGCTCGCGCTGCTGTTCGGTGTCGAGGCGCTCGAATACAGGCTGGCGACTGCCGGTGTGAAGGCGGTGATTACGAATGCCGCGGGCGCGCAGAAACTCGCCCGCATCCGTTCGCGGCTGGCCGACCTGGAACTGGTGGTGCTGGTCGAGGGCGATGCAGCGGGCGCGGTCGGCTTCGAGAGGCTTCTGGCGGAGGGACGCCCGGAGTTCAGGCCGGTGGACACGACACCCGATGATCCGGCCATGATGATCTTCACCTCCGGCACGACCGGCCCGCCGAAGGGCGCCCTGCACGGGCACCGCGTGCTGCTCGGACACCTGCCCGGAATGCAGATGGCGCACGAATTCATGCCGGAGCCCGGCGACCGCTTCTGGACGCCGGCGGACTGGGCATGGGCTGGCGGCCTGCTCAACGCCTTGTTGCCGGCCCTGTACTTCGGCGTTCCGGTAGTCTCTTCACGGTCGGAGAAGTTCGACCCGGCAGCCGCCTGTGCGCTGATGCGCGAGACGGGTGTCCGGAATGCTTTCATCCCGCCGACGGCGCTGCGGATGATGAAGTCGCAGCGCGACATCGGCCGCATCTTTCCGAAGGGCCTGCGTACGGCGGCCTCCGCCGGCGAGGCGCTCGGTCGCGAGACCTACGAATGGGCGAAGGCGGAACTCGGTCTCACGGTCAACGAGATCTACGGTCAGACCGAATGCAATCTCGTGCTCGGATCCTGTGCGGCGCTGGGCATCAGTCGTGCCGGCTCCACCGGCAAGCCGGTGCCGGGTCACGACGTGGCGTTGATCGATGCCGAGGGAAGACCGGTTCCGGCGGGCGAGCCGGGCCAGATTGCTGTACGTCGGCCCGATCCGGTGATGTTCCTGGAGTATTGGAACAGTCCGGAGGCGACGGCACAGAAGTTCGTCGGCGACTGGATGACGACCGGCGACCAGGGGATTGCCGATAGGGATGGATACATCCATTTCTTCGGGCGGGACGACGATGTCATCACGTCGGCGGGCTATCGCATCGGCCCCGGCGAGATCGAGGATTGCCTGACGGGCCATACCTCCGTCGCCTTGGCTGCCGCGGTCGGCAAGCCGGATCCGCTGCGCACCGAGATCGTCAAGGCCTATATCGTGCTGAAGGAGGGAGTCGAGCCGTCCGAAAGCTTGCGCGAAGAGATCCGGGGCTGGGTTCGCGAACGCCTGTCTGCGCACGAATATCCGCGCGAGGTGGAGTTCGTGGACTCTATGCCACTGACGACGACCGGCAAGGTCATTCGCCGCATCTTTCGCGACCGCGCCCGTCGTGAGACGGAGGAACGGTCGGCCCCCGCTGCCTGAACCCCTTCAACGCCGCTTCAGGAGTCCACGAAGCCGCGTTCGCATCAGGCGGGCGAAGTTGCGCGTCTCGCGATAGAGATGGATCTGGCCGGCCGCCTGGCGCGCCGGCTTGTCCGCTCCGGGCGTCAGTCCGATTACCAGCGTCCCCATCTCGCGGCGCTCGCGCCACAGCCGGCTCATGACGGGATGGTCCGGGACGGCGCAGGAATCCGTCGCCGCAATGTTGGGATCGTCGAGGTGCTGGTGGGTGATCTCGATGACCAGCAGCGTGCCGGGCGAGTAGGCTGCATAGGCCTCGTCATACGCGGTCTTCCAGGTGTAGGCGACGCCCTGCTCGACGAAGACGACGAGGCTGGCGATGGTCTTGCCGTCGAGCGTCAGCGAGTGGATCCGGCAGAGGTCCCGCTGCGCCAGCCGGTGGATGGCCTCGCGCGCGAAAGGCGCGCGGAAGCGGTCTGCCGCAAGCGCCGAGCGCTCGCGGCCCTTCCAGCCAGAGGCTTCGAGCGTGAGGAACTCCTCGAGGGCGAGCCGCACCTCCTCAGGCTGGCGCGCCACGACGTGTTCTACCACGCCATGTTCGCCAAGCCGCCTTTTCAGGCGGCGGAACTCGCGCACATGGTGCGATCGAAGCGTCTCCTTGAGATAGGCCTGACCATCGAGGTCGCTTTCGAGAAAGGGCCGGCTCACGCGATCGGTCTCGATCACCGCAAGGTTCCGCCCGAGAGCGGCCGTGCGGATGACGCGGGCGGCTGCTCCGTCGAGGCGCATGTCCGGCAGGACAAGCACGCCCGGCAGCTTCAGGTGCGGCCGCGCGATCATCGACAGGAAATCGTCGATCACCCCCACCGGATCGTCGCGGTCGATCAATGGCGTTCCCACCGGCCCGAAGGGGCTGGACCAGGTGCGCATGATCGGCACGCCGATCGGCACCGAAGGGCGCTCCACGGAGAAGGGAACGAGCATCCGAAGACGGTTCTTCTCCTCGTCCCCATCGCGGATCACCGCCAGCCGCACCTCGCGATCCTCCAGTCGGGGCATCGCCGGGGCAAGGAAGCGCGGGTTGAAGAAGACGTTCGGTTCGACGGTGCGCAGGCACAGGAAGTCGAGTTCCTCCACGAGGTCGAAACCGGCAGACGCGGCGTACAGCGCCAGTCGTCGATCCGTCCCGTTCGAGAGCACCAGCTGCGCCCGCTCCGGATCGAGCGACTGGCCCCGAAGGCCGGCAAGGCTGGCGATCATCGCGCCGGCCGGGCTGCCACTCATCTCCTCCAGGATGGGAACTGCCGCCATGATCACGCGTCCTTGGACAGGGTTGCGGGCAGGAAGACCGCCATGACGATCCCCAGCCGCTGCCACACGGTGAAGGAAAGAGCCAGGGCCTCGAAGGTCATGGCGATCGCGGTCGCCAGTGCTGCTCCCCAAAGGCCGTAGAGCGGAATGAGCAGCACGTTGAGGCCGATGTTGATCGAAAGCGTCATGGCATAGACGCCCGCGCAGATGTTCTGATTGCCGCTCATTGTGAGGAGGCTTTCGGCCGGCCCGACCGCGGCGCGGGCGACCACGCCGAGCACCAGCACGAACAGAAGCGGATAGCCCTGGTCGAAATGTGGGCCGAAGAGGGCGAGCATCGGCTGGCCGATCACCAGGACGACGGCCGCCATGGCGAGCGAAGGCCAGAAGGTCCAGCCGACGGTGGCCTGCGCAAAGCTTCGGAACGCCTGCCTGTCTCCGCCGTGCCAGATCGAGGCGTAGCGCTGCGCCACACCGGTCTTGACCGCGAAATAGACGAAGTGGACCAGCGCCAGCGTTTTAACTGTCGCGAAATAGATCGCGACGTCGTCCGGGGGCAGGTAGCGGCCGACCATCAGCACATCGGCATTGGTCAGGAGGTAGAAGAAGCTCTCGACCAGAAAGATCGGCATGGAGACCAGCAGCCACTGCCGGAACAGGATCTGCCGCGATCCAGGACCGTTCAGGCGGTCGGCGCTGCCCGAAACGGTGACGAGTTGCCAGATGGTCGTAGCGTAGGTGGCCAGGATCGCACAGATAATGGCGGTCTGCGCAGTTGGTGGGTGGTTGTGTCTCGTATGTGGTGGAAATTCTCGGGCGACGTCCTCCGAGCGGGATGATTTGCGCTTGATCAAGCGGCGAGGTCAAGGGTCATAGGCTCGATCGCCTTATCGAGGGTTTGCCA
>NZ_JAOAOQ010000050.1 GCF_030398385.1 Aquibium sp. ELW1220
CAGCAGGCGGCGGCGGCGAGGAGGCCGGCGGCGGCGGCGGCTTCGGCGCGTCCTCGTCGGGCTCGGCGGGCGGTGGCGGCGGCGGCGGCGGCGGCCGCGGGCTGTCGATCCTCACCACGGACGGGGTGGTCGCGATCGGCGACACGGTGACCGGCGGCAGCGGCGGCGACGGCGGCAGCGGCAGCAGCGGTCTCTATGCCGATGGCGGTGCGGGCGGCGGTGGCGGCATCGGCGTGGTGTTTGCCGGCACCGGCTTGCTCACGGTCGAGGGCAGCATCACGGGCGGCGATGGCGGCCATGGCGGCGACGGCGGCTATGCCGGGTCGGGCGGCGCCGGCGGCACCGGCCTGCGCGTGAGTCAGGGCAGCGCCACGGTATACGTCAATGGGAATGTTTCCGGCGGAAACGGCGGCGCCCGCGGCACCAGCAGCTACACGCCGACCAAGTCGATCGACGGGCCGGGCGGTGCCGGCATCGTCGGCGCCGACCTCACCCTGGTGCTCGGCCCCGACGGCAGCATCAGCGGCGGCCTCGGCGGCGACGCCCTCACCCGCGCCAACGCCGTGGCCTTCACCGGCGGCGCCAACAGCTTCGAACTGCAGGCGGACATTTCGGGCGTCGTCGGCAATGTCGTCGCCGACGGCACCGACGACGTGTTCCGGCTCGGCGGCAGCAGCACCCGCAGTTTCGACGCCGCGCTCATCGGCACGCAGTACACCGGCTTTGAAAGCTTCGAGAAGGTCGGCGCCGGAACCTGGACGCTGACCGGCACGCCGGGCGCGGCGACCGCCTGGTCGGTCACGGACGGCACGCTGGCGCTGCCCGGCACCATGGCCACCGACATCGCCACCTCCGGGCCGGGCTCCTTCGCGCTGCAGGGCGGCACGCTCGACGGCACGCTCGACAATGGCGGCACCACATTTGCCCATGGCGCGATCACCGGCGCGATCGGCAACGCGGCGACCGGGAGCTTCCACCTCGACGGCGACCTGACGGCCGGCGGCCTCATCACCAATGACGGGCTGTTCACCGCGTCCGGTTCGGGCGCGGCCGGCCGCTTTACGGTGAGCGGCGGATCGGGCTTCGTCCATGGCGGAACGATCTCGCTCAGCCAGACCGGCGGCATCGTCGGCGACGTGCTCGACCTGACGGGCGCCGGCCTCTTCGAGGGCGGCGCGGACAGCGCACTCGTCCTCGACATCGACCTGTCGAACAGCGCCGCCGCCGCTTCCGACGAGCTGCTGCTCGGCGACAGCAGCGGCACGCTCGCGCTGCGCTTCGACCCCGACCCCGCCCGCTACGGCGCGCTGACCGCCGGCCTGCGCGTGGTGCAGACCGCCGACGGCGCCCTGCAGGCCACGGCGACGGGTCTGCAGGATCGCGGCCTCGTCAGCTACGCCCTCGAACAGATCGGCACGGACTGGTACGTGACCAGCCGCCTCGACGCCGCGCCGCTCGGCGGCATCGTCGCCGGCATGCAGAGCGTGCAGAGCCTCACCGACGCCGCGCTGCGCCCGGTGGCGCCCGACGCCGCCGGCTCGTGCGCTGCCGGCGTCCATGGCAGCGTCCATGGAGGCACGCAGGACGTTGCGGCCGCGACATCAGCGGGCGATGGCGGGCACGCCCGGTCGGACGTGACGCTGAACCATGGCGGCGCCCGGTTCGATGTCTACTCCGGCTGCCTCGACACCGGCCGGGGCGACGCCACGATCCGGCTCGGCGTCGTCGGCGGTTTCGACACCGGCACGGCGCTGTACCGGCAGGCGCTGGCCGGCGATACCGTGCTGACGTCGACCACCGATTTTTCGACCGGCCATGCCGGCGTCCAGGCGCAGCTGCGCGCGGGCGGCTTCATCGCCGACGGCCGGTTCGGCTATGACAGAACCGGCTTCGACGTCACGGCCGCCATTGCCGGCGGACCGGGCGCCATCATCGACGGCCAGGAGACCAGCGCGCAGCGCCTCACCGCCGCCGGCTCGGTCGGCTACGTCTTCCGGTTCGGGGATGTGACGCTGACCCCGTCCGCCGGCCTGGGCTTCTCGCATGCGCAAACCGGCCCGATCCGGCTGGCCGACCTCGGCGGCCGCCTCGATTTCGCCGATCGGAACGCGGTGACGGCCTTCGGCGGCCTGGAACTCGCGGCCACTTCCGCGCTGGCCGACGGCCGCGGTTCGGTCCGCTCCTTCGCCTCCGCGATGCTGCATGAGGATTTCAGCAGCGCCCGGTCCTTCACCTACAGCGACGACGTCAACGGCGCGACCGCACTCGAAACCGCCATCGCCAGCACCCGGGGCATCCTCAGCGCGGGGCTGGCCTATGCGGGCGGCGGAGGGGCGTCGGTGGAGATTCGCGGCGATCTCAGCTTTTCGGGTGGCGAGATGGGCGGCGGAGTCGCGCTGAGGGCGGGGGTGGGGTTTTGATTGCATCGCAGGACGCGCGGAGGGCGGAGGGGGGCCGGTCAGCAGCGTCCCATGAGGAATTGGATCGTATCGGGGGGCATAGGCACGGCAGGTTGCGACGCCACTTCGGTCGTTCTCAGATATGCTGCGGCATTGCTAAAGCCGCCACTCGGAGCGCAACCGACTGTCGGTAAAGACCGGCCGTTTCCGAACCGAGACCGTATATTGACGAACGCAATCGACGGCAATGTTTCATCTGTTTGGATAGGCTTATCGACTGGACAGCGAAGCTATCAGCCACGCCAACTCCGTGCGTGCTGACGAAATGATACTAGCGTACGAGTGCAGCGAAATCGAATCGAGCAGATTGCGAGTGTCGAGTGCCCTGACACGCCCCTTGCCGACCAACACAATGTCCATGGTAGCAGTAGATGATAGCCGAGCCGATAGGTCGTCTCGATACTGCTCAGCCTGGGATATGTCGCGGCGGGTGATGTTGTGAGATGGACGCTTGAACTCGATTAGCAAGTATTTGTCGCCGTAGTCTTGAGACAAAAGAAGGTCGGGGCGCTTCGCAGCTCGATTACCTTTGAAGGCCACATTGCAATAGGCCTCGATAACGGTTTGCAGGGTGGCATTCGAGGACATCACCGAATACTTGCGGCCAAGAAGCCACAGGTTTGTCTCGAATGCCTTATGGGCGTCTTTCTCGAGAGTATCCGGATTTTGGACGAGCTGATCCAAGAAGCTGAGGAATTCCAGCCTGTGCGAGGCTTGTGCGCCGATGGTGGCGAGTTCGATAAGACCGAACTCCTCCAGCGACTCCGCGAAGGAACCAACATCGCCCTTGCTCAACTTCCCGATGCGGTCGAGAACTGCCCAATAGGCATCATGCTCCATGGCATCAAGAGCGACATCGGCGATAGTAGTGATGCGATCCTCGCTCTCGCCGTAAAACTTCTTCAGTATGCGGTTGAGGGCATCTTCTGCATATCTGCGACGATATTCCGGCAACTGTGCAAGACGATGGTTTATCTGCTTCTGAAGGCGAGCTTTCTGGAGACTTATATCTTTCGCATGGGTCTCCTTTAGCCCGGTTTTGACCTGCGCCTGAACGAATTTTCGCGCCTCTTGGTAGGCCTTGCTATTCTCCAAGACGCTTCCCCAGTCTGCTGTGACGAAGTCCTCAATCCCCGACAGTTCGACTTCGCCGTAGACGCGCCTCGCAAGCTTGGACGGGATCTCCTCGTCCTCGTCTAGGCCGAACAGCATCGGCTTCCCGACCGCCTTGCCATCGACCTTCAAGATAATTCCTGGCGATCGCGGCGGGCGCTTCCCGTCAGCGATCGTGAAGCTCAGAGTTACCTCCCCAACGGTCGGTAGTTGGGCAGTCGTTTGAGTGCTCGATCCCGGCACATCCTGCACAGAAAGTGGCAGGCCGTTCACGAAAACCTTGAAAGCGTCCTCCCGTCCATATTCGTAGATGAGAACTTCGCGCAAGCGGTCGGGAGTTGGAAAGTTCAGTCGACTGTCGAGTTCGGTCAACGTAACTGTCGTTCCACTAACGAGATCATCGATCTGCTCTTCGAGAAACGACAAAGGCACAGCCTCAAGGTCTTTCTGGTTCTCGACCAATTCGTTCTTGTCGATTAAAAGCGTACATCTGCGCCGCCGCGCCACCGTGACAACTTCCATCCGACTGGCAATCGTCAGGCCGGCGAACTTGCCGATCCCCTTACGTCCCTTGACCTTCCGGCTGAACTTGGTTGTTCGTTCGCCAGTACGGGTCCTTTTGTCGCTTGCGATGTTCAGGTATTCGCCTCGAACCTCTGACGCCGTCATCCCCGTGCCGTCGTCGCGGACTATCACTGCATCACCGGCTAGAGGCTCCGGAAGGAAGATCCAAACATTATTGGCATCGGCGTCCCAGGCGTTGTCGACGAGTTCTTTTAGCGCCGCTTCGCTAGATCGATACGTTTCACCTAGAACTCGTGTCAGACGCGTGTTCACCGCAAAGTGCGCGAACTCCTTCACTCATCTCCCCCCCGGTGCTGACCGTTGCAACAATTTGTATAGCAGCCAATTTCAACGATGCCTAATTGGAGGGGGGGCCCGTTCACCAGACGCCTTCCAACAAAGTCGGCCCCCAGTTGAAGAAATCATGTCTCGCAGCGGTAGTCTAACACTGTTGTGGGAAAAATATGCAGCATGTCACTGACCACACCTATCGGCCCGCTGCAGCACGACTGGCCGTCAAGACCTCGGCGAAACATCAACGCCGAGGGGCCAGACGTTCCCCGCTCCATTGGAAGGACGCCGAAAAGGTGTACGCGGTATTTTCGCTAAATCAGGAGATACGGCAGCATAAATACTCTGCCGCTTTCGCTGCTTCCAAGCATTGGCCTTGGCTTGACCATGAGATTTTCCTTCTCCATGTTTTTCCCAGAACAGGGGGATTGGCTTGTTCTGAATGTTTTCTACATCAAATGTTAGAATGACGTCTGTTCTCTTTCCTCGCCAATTGCAATAGTGATAGTGACGCAAGTTGTGGTTTTCGGCTTCCAGATAGTCGCGCTCACCGCCGATTTTCAATATAAACTGAAGTATCACTTTGTCGCGATCAGGGATACAAATCCAGTATCGCTCGAAAGATTCCAAGAACCCGCCATGAATCTCATCGACGCGGGTGATGATCCGTACCTCCATCAGGCTTTGCAAAGCCCGAGGATTCAGAACAGGCGGATTTTTTACCCTTTCGAAGTATTCTAACGCTTCTCGAAGTTGAGAGGTATCAAGAGCCCACAGGACGCCCCCGTCCTCCGAAATTCTGGCCAAATCGTCAGAATACTCTTCGTGATTATTAGAAATCCGCGCATGATGCTGAATTTCATTAAGGTGGCTCAAAAATCTGAGGGTGCGAGCGCTTTCAGAGTGTATTTCTGAACCTTCAAAATGTCGAGCAAGCCTGTGGTGCTTCATAATTAACTCAATCAGAGGCTCGATCATCGCCGATTTTTACCAATTGATGACGGCAGGTCAAATTGCTGCTCTAGATGGGACCGTTATTTCCTAGAGTTATCGAGCGTTTCGAATAAATGACGGCTTATCTCTTTGCTGGTGATGTCGCCAGCGATCGACACTCAAATAGGGTTGAGTGACCGACTATGCGACTCGTGCGGCGGTACCTAACTGTGAGCTTTGTCAGTTCGGCCGTCTGAAACCGGCCAGTCCGCTATCTACCCCTTTGTCCCCAATCATCCCTCGGCCCGACCGCCATCGCTATCCAGACGTTTTCGAACCGGCTCGACGGTCCGGGACCGCGCACGAAACCGCGCCGTTCCCTACCCCTTCTTCCGTCCCATGAACGCCATGAAGGCCTCTCGGGCCTCGTCGGATTTCAGCCGCGCGCGGAAGTGGCGGCCTTCTTCCTCGATGCGGGCGACGAGGGTGTCGCGGTTGCCGAGCATCAGGTCGCGGGCGATCTTCAGGGCTTCGGGGGGGCGGGTGGCGAGGGTCTGGGCCAGCGACAGCGCCTCGGCTTCGAGGTCGGCTTCCGGCACGACGCGGTAGATCAGGCCGGCGGCCAGCGCGCGGTCGGCGGAAAAGCCCTCGCCGAGGCCGAGCAGGGCGAAGGCCTGCTGGCGGCCGAGGGTGGCGGGGGCGAGCAGGCTGGAGCCGGCTTCCGGCACGAGGCCGAGATCGACGAAGGGGGTGCGGAAGATCGTGCGCGGGGTGGCGAGCGTCAGGTCGCAGTGCAGGTTGATGGTGGTGCCGATGCCGACCGCGATGCCGTCAACGGCCGAAACGATGGGCTTCTGCGAACGGGCGAGGCCGATGAGGAAGTCGTAGACCTCCATGCCGCCCTCGCCGCCCATGGCCACCGCCATGAAATCGGCGAGATCGTTGCCGGACGAGAAGGCGCCCGGCACGCCGAGGAAGAGGTGGACGCGGATGGCGGGATCGGCGTCGCCTTCGGCGAGCGCCGCGGCCATCGTGGCGTACATGGCCCGCGTGATGGCGTTCTTCTTGTCGGGACGGTTCATCCGGATCGCCTGCACGGCGCCGTGGCGGGTGATTTCGACGTGGTCGGTCATGGGACGGGTCCTCCGTGCGTGTTTGGCCTATGATTCAGACAGCTTCGGGCAGGTTGCGCTCTGTCGCGCGCTCCTCTGATCGGCACGGCGGGACAGGACACGCATGTCGCGCTCCGTCGCGCCCCCCTCTGCCCTGCCGGGTAGGGCGAGGGGGGCGACGTAGAGCGCGGCGGTGCAAAACCACATCGCTACCCAACCCTCACCCCAGCGCCTTCGCAGCCTCGGCCAGGCTTTCGGCCCCTTCCATCACGCGCTCCTTCAGCGCAGCGGTCTCGCCGGCGAGGTTTTCGGCGTGGAAGCGGCAAAGCGCGATGCGGTCGGCCTCCTTCGACGCCACTGCGCCGCGGCCGAGCATGGCGGCGGACGCCGCGAGCGCGAACAGGCGCAGGTAGGGCGTGGCGCCGGCGAGCGCTTCCTGCATGCGGCCCGAGGCGAGGCAGTCCTGGAGGAAGCGGGTGGTGGCTTCGAGATCGTCGATGGCGGCGGCGATCTTCTCGGGGGAGCGGCCGAAGGCCGGCAGGTTGGAGGCGCGGACGGCCTCGGCGTCGGCGCGCAGTTCGGCGATGAAGCCGTGCACGTGCTCGCCGCCCGACAGCGGCAGCTTGCGGGTGACGAGGTCGATGGCCTGGATGCCGTTGGTGCCCTCGTAGATCGGGGCGATGCGAGCGTCGCGGTAGAGGACGGCGGCGCCCGTCTCCTCGATGAAGCCCATGCCGCCATGGACCTGGACGCCGATCGAGGCGACGTCGACGCCGATGTCGGTGGCGAAGGCCTTGGCGACGGGGGTGAGCAGATTGGCGCGGTCCTGCCAGTGGCGCGCCTCGTCGCCAGACGTCGCGCGGCCCATGTCGGTGGCGTGGGCGCAGGAATAGGCGATGGCGCGGGCGGCCGCCGTCAGCGCCTTCATGGTGAGGAGGTTGCGCTGCACGTCGGGGTGCAGGACGATGGGCGCCATGCCCTCGCCCGTGTAGCCCGCTGCCTTGCCCTGGCGGCGGTCGGTGGCGTAGGCGTGCGCCTTCTGCCAGGCGGCCTCGGCGATCGCCACGCCCTGCATGCCGACGGCCAGGCGGGCGTTGTTCATCATGGTGAACATGCAGGCCAGCCCCTTGTTCTCCTCGCCGATCAGCCAGCCGACGGCGCCCGGCGCGTCGCCGAACCTGCCGTCGCCATAGATCATGGTGCAGGTGGGCGAGCCGTGCATGCCGAGCTTGTGCTCGATGGAGGCGCAGAAGACGTCGTTGCGGGCGCCGGGATTGCCGTCCGCGTCGGGAATGAACTTCGGCACCAGGAAGAGCGAGATGCCGCGCGTGCCGGCCGGCGCGTCGGGCAGGCGGGCAAGCACGAGGTGGACGATGTTGTCGGTGAAGTCGTGCTCGCCATAGGTGATGTAGATCTTCTGGCCGAAGACCCGGTAGGTGCCGTCGCCTGCGGGCTCGGCGCGGGCGCGCAGGGCGGCGAGGTCGGAACCGGCCTGCGGCTCGGTCAGGTTCATGGTGCCCATCCACTCGCCGGAGACGAGCTTCGGCAGGTAGAGCTGCTGGAGCGCGTGGGTGGCATGCTTTTCAAGCGCGTCGACGGCGCCCATGGTCAGCGTCGGCCCGAGCGCGAAGGCCATGGAGCCGGCGTTCCACATTTCGAGCGCGGCGACGCCCAGCATCTGCGGCAGGCCCTGGCCGCCGAATTCCTCCGGACCGGACAGCGCGTTCCAGCCGCCCTCGCGCCAGCGGGTGTAGAGGTCCGCCCAGCCCTCGGGCGTGGTGACGGCGGCGTCGGCCCAGACGGCGCCCTGCGTGTCGCCGATCTTGCCCGCCGGCGCGACCTCCTCGCCGGCGAAGCGGCCGGCCTCCGACAGGATGGCGTCGACGAGATCGCTCGACAGCTCGGGAAACACGCCGGCGTCGATCGCGGCGCGCAGGCCGGCGATCTCGTTCAGCGCGAAGGAAATGTCCTCGATGGGGGCACGATACATGGGGCAGTTCCTCCCGGATGCGGCCGTGACCCGACGGGCCGGCCCGTTGTGCTTGCGACGCGCGGACCACGAAGGCCGGGCGTGTCTGTGCTCGATATGGAGCGGCACGACGCTGCCGCAACCTTGCGCCGATGGCTAGTGCCATTTGACGTTTACGTCAATTCGTCGCGCGACAGGGCGGCGAAGATTCCGGCCGGCTGAAAGGCGGAAGGCAGGCGCCCGGCCAGCGGCGCGGCGCCGGCTCGCCTTGACGCCCGCGCCCTGCCCTGCCACTCAATCGGCCATGGACAGCATCCAATCCCGCGAGACCCAGGGCCGGGTCGCCGACGCGCCGACCGGCCACTGGGTCTACCGCGCCCTGCCGCGATGGCTATGGCCCTATGCGCAGCTGGCGCGCTGGGACCGGCCGATCGGCTGGCAGCTTCTGATGTGGCCGTGCTGGTGGTCGGCGGCGCTGGCGGCGATCGCCTATGCGCGACCGGGCGAGCCGCTGATGACGCTGCTGCCAAATCCTTGGCATCTCCTGCTGTTCTTCCTCGGCGCCTTCGCCATGCGCGGGGCGGGCTGTACGTTCAACGACATCGTCGACAAGGGCATCGACGAGGCGGTGGAGCGCACGCGTTCTCGGCCGCTGCCGGCCGGCAAGGTGACGCGCAAACAGGCCTGGGTGTTCCTCGTGATCCAGTCGCTGGCGGGGCTCGCGGTTCTCGTCCAGTTCGACAGCTTCGTCATCCTGCTCGGCGTGGCGTCGCTGGCGATCGTGGCGGTCTACCCGTTCATGAAGCGGATCACCAACTGGCCGCAGCTGGTTCTGGGGCTCGCCTTCTCGTGGGGCGCGCTGATGGGCTGGGCGGCGGTGTTCGGCGACGTCGACCCGGCCTCGCTGTTCCTCTACGGCGGATCGATCCTGTGGGTGATCGGCTACGACACGATCTATGCCCACCAGGACAAGGAGGACGACGCGATCGTCGGCGTGCGCTCGACCGCGCGGCTGTTCGGCGACAGGACCAAGCCGGCGCTGATCGCGCTCTATGGCGGGGCACTGCTCATGATGGGAGCGGCCTGCGCCTCGGCGATGGCGCCGTTTCCGGCGCTGGCCGGCCTGCTGGCAGCCGGCGCGCACATGATGCGCCAGGTGCAGGCGCTCGACATCGACGATCCGGACCAGTGCCTGGCGCTGTTCAGGTCGAACAACACCGTGGGCTGGCTGATCTTCCTCGGCTTCGTCGGGGGCGGGATCTGGATGGCGATCAGCCCGCTGGTCTGAGTGTCTGATCCAAAAGTCGCCATACCGGGCTGCAAATCGCGCTTTCTGCGCTTCCGGTGCTCACGTCCCCGAATGTACGCTCCGCTCCGGTTCTCGAAATCGCTATTTTCGCCTCGGCCTGGCGCTTTTTGATTCAGACACTGAGAAACGCCGGACGGACGCCGGGCGCCCCGGTCAGTTGCGGGCGATGATCTCCTCGCCCTTCACCACCAGGCGAAGGCCGAGATCGCCCTTGCGGCGGCGGGCGAGAAAGCGCGGCCGGCGCGGCTGCGATCCGACCCGCTTGCGCCGGTCGACCGGACGGGCGGTGGTGAGGGACGATTCCAGCGAGCGGGCGACGCCGTCGGCCTCGATCAGCAGCATCGGCAGCTTGAGCACCTCCGACCAGGCGCGCCAGTCGGCCGCCACGTCGTCGAGATCGTCGGCGACGAGAAGCGGCACGCAGAGCATCGGATCGGCGTGGTGGAGTTCGAGCGTGACGGTGACGTTGCCCAGGCCATCCTCGATGGCGCGGGCGGCCACGCCCTGGAAGGTGCGCGCCGGCAAAAGCAGCGACACCGGCAGCCCCGACCGCTCCAGAATGCGGCGCATGACGGCGCCGCGCCGGTCGATCGTCACGGTGACCTCGCCGAGGTCGTCGCGGGACGCATAGCTCGTCATCTGGGGCAACCGGAACGGGTCGAGCCGCATGTTGCGGCCGGCCCAGCCGGGCTTGGTCACCGAGTTCATCATTACGCCTTCCTGCAATCCCTGAGAGCCGAATTCGCGGTCCTCGCGGGCCGATTTGCTCGGCCTCGTATGGGTTGCAGACTAGCGGGGGGGACTTACCGCCGGCCTTAGAAGTTCGGTTAAATTTTGCTAGCGCGGGCGATGGTTAGCGGAATGCCACCAGAACGCGAAGAATTGCGCAGGGGCCGGACGGGAGGTGGAAAGCGTATCGTCGTCCCCTCTACACTTTTCGTGTACATTCAGGACAGGCGAATAAACTCGGCTGCCATGCGTCGTCCGAGAGCGTCGTGCAACAATGCATGGAAAGGAGGCCGCCATGAGCGAGCCGGATACCAGGCGGGCATCGCTCGCCGACATAAGGCGGATGAAGGAGGCCGGTGAACTCCATCACGATGCGGCTTCGCCCGACGGCGAGAGCCTGGGAGCGGCGTTCCGGGCGAATGCGGAGATCGAGGAACCCAAGCGACCTCGTTCGGTCCATCTGAAGCTCGATCCGGACGTGTTCGAGTTCTTCCGGCAGCAGGCGGGCGGCAAGGGGCATCTGACGAAGATGCAGAACGTGCTGAAGGCCCATGCCGACGCGCATCGGCGGTGAACCGCCGGATGCTGCCGGTCAGATGACCTTGCCCGGGTTCATGATCCCCGCCGGGTCGAAGCTCGCCTTGATGCGGCGCATCAGGTCGGTGGCGACGGGGGACTGGGTGGCGAGAAGTTCGTCGCGCTTCATGCGGCCGATGCCGTGTTCGGCCGAGATGGAGCCGGAAAAGTCGCGCACGACGGCGTGGACGATATCGTTCAGCTCGCGGTAGCGGGCGAGGAAGGCGGCCTTGTCGCCGCCTTCCGGCTGCGAGACGTTGTAGTGCAGGTTGCCGTCGCCCATGTGACCGAAGGTGACGAGGCGGGCGCCGGGCGCGGCGGCGAGCACGGCCCGGCCGGCCTTCTCGATGAAGGCCGGAATCGCCGCCACCGGCACCGAGATGTCGTGCTTGATGGAGGCGCCTTCCGGCTTCTGCGCGTCGGACATCGCCTCGCGGATGGCCCAGAAGGCGTGGGCCTGGGACAGGTTCTGGGCGATGACGGCATCGTCGGCGAGGCCGGCCTCGAAGCCTTCGGCGAGGATCTCCTCGATCAGGGCGCGGGCATCTTCGGCCGAGCGGCCGGACGAGATCTCCATCAGCACCAGCCAGGGGTGGGCACCGGGCAGAGGCGCGGCGAGGCCCGGCGTATGGCGCACGGAGAAGCCGACGGAGATCGCCGCGCAGAGCTCGAAGGCGGTGAGGCCGGAGCCGGCGCGGTCGAGCGCCAGCGAAAACAGCGACAGCGCCCTGTCCGGCGAGGCAAGGCCGACCCAGGCGACCTCGCGGCCCTTCGGCTTCGGCACGAGCTTCAGCACGGCGGCGGTGATGACGCCGAGCGTGCCCTCCGCGCCGACGAAGAGGTTCTTCAGGTCGTAGCCGGTGTTGTCCTTCTTCAGCTTGCGCAGATCGTCGAAGACCTCGCCGGTGGGCAGCACCACCTCGACGCCGAGGCAGAGCTCGCGGGCATTGCCATGGGCGAGCACGCCGGTGCCGCCGGCATTGGACGAGAGATTGCCGCCGATCTGCGCCGAGCCCTGCGAGGCGAGCGACAGCGGGAAGAGCCGGCCCGCGGCATCGGCCGCCTCCTGGACGCGCTGGAGGACGACGCCGGCCTCGACCGTGATGGTGCTGGAGGCGACGTCGAGTTCGCGGATGCGGTCGAGACGCGACAGCGACAGGACGATCTCGCCGCCCGACATGTCGGGCGTGCCGCCGCCGACGAGGCCGGTGTTGCCGCCCTGCGGCACGACCGGCGTGCGGCTCTCGCTGGCCAGCGCGAGGATCCTCGAGACCTCGTCGACGGATCCCGGCCTGAGCACGAGGCCGGTGCGGCCGGACCACAGACCGCGCGGCTCGGTGACGTGGGCGGCGATTTCGGCCTCGGCGGTCAGCGCGTGGCGTTCGCCGACGATGGCGGCGAAACGGGCGAGGAGATCGGGCGAGAGGATGGCGGTCATGGGTGGTCCCGGAATGGCGCGGTGCACAATCGCGACGTCGCGCCGGAGCGCCTCGCGATCGCCCCGAAGCGGCTATGCATGCCTGAGGTCGTCGGCTTTTGGCAGACCGTCGGCCGCAAGCGGATTTCCGTCTTCGGGAGACACGCCGGGGGAGGCGGGCTTCGGCGACAGGAGCTTTTCTCGAAGCCAGGCCTGCGCCGGCACCTCGAAATATCGGTAGACGGGGATGCTCACCGCGATCACGGTGCCGCAGAACACGGCAAGCGTCGCGGGCTCAGCCACGACATCCTGCCACCCGAGCGCCGCGATGGTCATCTTCATCATCATCAGAATGGGCATGTGGGTGAGATAGGTGGCATAGGTTATCGCGCCTATCCAGCCCAGTGATCGCGGAACGGGCGGCAGCGAGAAGTCCATGCAGACGAGCCCGGCGATCGCGATCGGCAGGCAGACGATGGTGAGCACGGTGGAAAGCCGATCGATCTGGCCGGACCGCACGACGGCAGCGGCAATCGCGACGCTCAACGAGACGAGGGCCACGCCGAGCAGCAGCATGGACCGTTTCGACAGGCGCCTGGCCAGCCAGGCCACGGCGAGCGAGGCCGCAACGCCGAGAAAGAACAGCCCGACACAGTAGACGATGACATTGGCGGACAGCAGCCACCAGACGATGCCGGCGCATGCGATGGCCAGAGCCGCCGGCACGTTGCGCGAGGCCGTGAGGACATAGGCGGCGAACATCGCATAGGCGATGATCTCGACCGAGACGCTCCATATCGGGCCGTTGAAGGAATCGCCGACCTGGAAACCCCAGCTGGAGGCGAAGAAGAGCTGCAGGACGAAGTGATACGCGTCGTTGTTCTCGTAGACCTGGTGCGTACCGAAGACGGCAAAGCTCAGAGCCTGGATGGCCGCGACGAGCAGCAGCGTGGCGAGATGCAGCGGATAGAGGCGGGAGAAGCGACGTATCGCGAAATCGCGCAGGCTGAAGCGCACGTCCTCGCGGCAGTAGGTGACGGCGAACACCACGCCCGACAACACCCAGAAGGCCTGCACGGCGACCCCGCCATAGTCGTAGAAGGGCCAGAGCAGGGCATAGAGCGGAAGCCGGTCGGCCATGAGCGGGTTCCACAGCGGCGGATCGAAGAGCCACCGGTAATGGACCAGCACCACGGCCAGGGCTGCGACGCCTCGCGCGAGATCGATGTGAGTGAGACGAGGCAAGGCTGGACCCTCTGGCAGAACCGCGAGCCAACAGCGGCGACATCACGCTGTCAAGGTGAAGCGGCGCTTCCGCAACGGTTCGCTCCGCCGGAACGCCCCCGCCCGGTGCCGCGCAGGGCGCAGCCCCGTCGGGCGCTGCGACAAGGAGCGTGCTTGCTCCCGGCTAACGAATGGCGCCATACCACCCGCTTCCGAACGTGAAGGAAAACCGCGATGTCCGTCGAAGCCTTCCACCAGCGTACGCGCATCCGGCTGCTGCAGGCCGGAGGGGTGGCGCTCGGTCTGCTGCTGCTTGCGGGACAGCCGCGCTGGACCGGCGCGGTTCACGAGCGGCTGGAGTTCCTCGGCTTCTGCCTCGTGGTGGCCTGCATTGCCGGACGCCTGTGGAGCATCCTCTATCTCGGCGGGCGCAAGAACAGGTCGCTGGTGGTGGAGGGGCCGTATTCGATGACCCGCAATCCGCTGTATGTCTTCTCGACCATCGGCGCCGTCGGCGTCGGGCTGATCTACGGCTCGGTCGTGGTGGCGCTGCTGCTCGGCGTGCTCAGCGCTTGGGCGTTCTTCCTGACCGCCCGCAAGGAGGAAGCCTATCTGCGCGAGGCCTTCGGGCAGCCCTATGCGACCTATGCCGCGCGGACGCCGCTGTTCTGGCCGCGCCCCTCGCTCTACCGCGACTCGGCGGAGGTCTCGTTCTCGCCGAAGGTCCTGAAGCAGACGTTTCTCGACGGGCTGGTGTTCCTGGCGATGTTCCCCGCACTGGAAGCAATCGAGTGGCTGCAGGCCGAGGGCGTGCTCAAGGTGTTCTTCCACTTCGCGTAGCGGGTGGCGTTCGGCATCGGCGAACAGCCGGGCGAACGGCGCGAAGGCTCAGCCGCGCGGGGCGGCTCAGCCGCGCGGGGCGGCGGCGCGGGAGAGGCGATCGGCGATGGCTTCGCCGAGGCCCTCAGTGGGGACCGGCTCGACGGCGATGACAGCGGCGCCGGAAGCGTCGAGCGCAATCAGCATCGCAAAGAGGTTGGCGGCGGCCTCGCGGAGGCTGCCCGCAGGCGACAGGTTGGCCACGGCCAGGGCATTCTCCGCGCCGGGGATGCGGACGGGGCCGAAGGCGAGCAGCGCCTCCCCTGCCCCGACAGCGGATGCACCGAGCCGCACGGCGGCGCGCGGCGCGTAGTGCGAGGCGAGCATGCCCGGCGCCTCGACCGCCGCGCCCGGCGCTTCGCCGGCCCGGGCCCAGCCGTCAGGCGCAGACAGGGCGCGCCGCAGCGGCATCCCGGCGACGGCCTCGATGTCGGATGCGGCAACGCCGCCCGGCCGGAGCAGGCGGAGTTCTCCGTTCTCGACCTTGACGATGGTGGATTCGATCCCGACCGGCGTCGGCCCGCCGTCGACGACGAGCGGGATGCGGTGGCCGAGATCGGCGGCGACGGCCTGCGCACTGGTGGCCGAGACGCGGCCGGACGAATTGGCGCTGGGCGCGGCGAGCGGCCGGCCGGTGGCGGCGACGAGGCTGGCGGCGAAGCCGACGGGCATGCGCAGGCCGACGGTGTCGAGCCCCGCCGTGACCAGCGGGCTGATGCCGGCATCCTCGCGCAGCGGCACGACGAGGGTGAGCGGGCCCGGCCAGAAGGCATCGGCCAGCTTCCGCGACAGCGGGTCGAGGATGCCGATGCGGTCGGCCATGGCGCGGTCGGCGACGTGGACGATCAGCGGGTTGAAGCGGGGGCGCCCCTTGGCCTCGTAGATGCGCGCCACCGCCTGCCCGCTGGTGGCGTCGGCGGCGAGGCCGTAGACGGTCTCCGTGGGCAGGGCGACGGGCAGGCCGGCGAGGATCAGCTCGCTCGCGCGGGCGAGCGCCTGCGCCTCGGGAACGATGTCGGCCATGGCATTTTCCTTTCGCCGCGCTGCCTATCGCGCGCGCCGGATGGCCGCAAGTAACCCAGCGTCATCGTTTCATTAATCGTTCGAATGGTAAGGACATACGGAACGGTATGGTCAATTCCGCATGGCAGTGTGTTCGAGTGTGCGTTCCGCAAGGGGCAGAGCGTGATTTCATGAAGCTTCCAAGGGCGGCACTGGTCACGGCCGGTCTCCTGCTTGCGCAGCAGGCGCAGGCGGCGTCCTTCGTCGTGCTCGGCGGCGAGCCGGTGGCGAATGCGCGCTCCGTGATGGTGCTGGGCGAACCCGCCGCACCGCGCCTTGCCGTGGCGGCGCGGGCAGCGCCGCCGCCCGACCGCAGCATCGAGACCTCCGCGCTGCGGCCGACGCAGCCGGCTGCGGCCGAAGCCGTTGCGGACGCTGCCCCGGCCGAACCCGACCCGCGCTACGTCGTCGCCTGGCCGCCGGTGCTGTCGCGCTCGATGGTGGCCTTCGGCGTGCCGTTGCCGGCGGAGACGCAGAAGGTGGCGCTGGCGCCGCGCTCGCCCTTCAGCCTGCCCGCGGTGTTCCGCGCCGGGCTGGCGGGCGACGCGTTCCATGCCGCCCCGACGCCCGCGCGCGCCGCGGTCGAAGAGGAGCCGACGAAGGACAAGGCGGCCAAGCGACCGGCCGAGCCGGACGCTCCCGCCGTGGCCACGAACAAGGACACGGCGCCGCTGAAGCCGCAGGACAAGACGCCCGCCCCCGCCGCGCCGCCCTCCGTGCCGGCGACGCCGCCGCCGGCGATGCGGCTGGAATAGGCTCCCGGTCCGGCCGGACGACTCAGCCGGCGATCTTCGAGAAATCCGCCACCTGGCCGGTCGCGCCGCGAATGCGGGCGAGCAGCGCCAGGCGGTTGGCGCGCACCGCCTCGTCCTCGGCATTGACCATGACAGCCTCGAAGAAGGCGTCGATCGGTGCCCGCAGCACCGCCAGCGCCCGCATCGCGGAGGCGAAATCCTCCTCCGCGATCGCTGCCGCCGCCTCGCGCTCGGCGGTTTCGACGGCGGCATGGAGGGCCACTTCCGAGGGCTCGGACAGGAGCGCGGGGTCGACACGACCGGCGACGCGGGTGCCCTTCTTCTCCTCGGCGGCAAGAATGTTGGCCGCGCGCTTCGTGCCGGCGACGAGGTTCTTTCCATCCTCGGTGCCGAGGAGATCGGACAGGGCCTCGACGCGGCGGACGATCATCAGGAGGTCGTCGTTGTTCGAGCTCACGGCCGTGCGCTCACTTCGCTCGCTAGCCTGATTCTTCTCGTCTTGCGCGCCTGCGGCGTCGCGGTGATGGGCGGCCTGGCCGGCCGACGCCCGGTCGGGCTTGCGGCCTTCGGCCGGCGAGGAGGTCGCGGCGGGTGGAGCGCCGATCTCCCCCCTTGTGGGGGAGATGCCCGGCAGGGCAGAGGGGGGCGTCGTGGAGTGCAAGCGGTCGACGTCGTAGGGGATGGAGGGCTGGGGGGTGAGTTCAGCCTGGTTCTCGGAAGTTTGGAGAGGTCGAGCGGAGGCGCCCCCCTCTGTCCTGCCGGACATCTCCCCCACAGGGGGGGAGATCGGCGCTCCGCCGCCGGCGAGCACGGCATCGATGAGGTCGTGCCGGGCGCCTTTGTCGCGGAGATAGACTTTCAGGCGGTCGTGGAAGAAGGAAAGGAGGTCGAGAGCTTCGACGTCAACGGATCCTGTTCCGACAGGGGTTCGCTCCCTCAGTTTTGGGCCAGCACCCTTCAAATCCAAATCGACGAGCCACTGATGGCTTTCGATCGTCTCGATGAGCGATGAACTTAGTCCATTCTCCACGACGATCCTGATCACCCCCAGCGCCGCCCTGCGCAGCGCGTAGGGGTCCTTACTCCCCGTCGGCTTCTCGTCGATGGCCCAGAAGCCCACCAGCGTGTCGAGCTTGTCGGCAAGGGCGACGGCCACCGCCACCGGGTCGGTCGGGACGGTGTCGGTGGGGCCCTGCGGCTTGTAGTGGGCTTCGAGTGCCGCGGCGACGGCGGGGTGTTCGCCCTGCAGCAGCGCGTATTTGCGGCCCATGGCGCCCTGGAGTTCGGGGAACTCGCCGACGATCTCGGTCTGGAGATCGGCCTTGGCGAGGATCGCGGCGCGGCGGGCGAGCTTTGCAATCTCCCCCCTTGAGGGGGAGATGTCGCCGGAGGCGACAGAGGGGGGTGAGGACGGTCCTCGCGAGGCACCCCCCTCTGCCCTGCCGGGCATCTCCCCCTCAAGGGGGGAGATCACGCTCGCCGGGAGAGACGTTGCGATCTCCTCCGCCAGCCTGGCGATGCGGGCGACACGTTCGCCCTGCGTGCCCAGCTTGGCGTGGAAGGTGACGCCGAGGTGGTCGAGGCGGGCCATGCGCTGGTCGAGCGGCTTCTTCAGGTCGAGACCGAACTTCTCGGCCGAGGGCTGCAGCGCGGCGAGGTCGGGCAGGTCGGCCTGGTCGGTCTTCCAGAAATGCACGGCGTCGGAGAGGCGCGCGCGCACCACCTTGCCGTTGCCATGGACGATCTCGGCGCCGCCGTCATCGGCCTCGATGTTGGCGGTGAGGATGAAGCGGTTGGCCAACGGTGAAGGTCCGATCTCCCCCCTCGTGGGGGAGATGCCCGGCAGGGCAGAGGGGGGCGTGACGGACTGAGAGGTCGGCGGGACAGCGCCCCCCTCTGTCGGCTGCGCCGACATCTCCCCCACGACGGGGGAGATTGAGCGTCGAGTCACGAAGCACTTCTGGTTCGCCCGGATGGTCAGGCGCACCACTTCCGGCGGGATGGCGAGGTATTCTTCCTCGAAGGAGCCCATCAGCACGACCGGCCACTCGACAAGGCCGGCGACCTCTTCCAGGAGGCCCTCGTCCTCGACGAGGTCGAGGCCGTTGGCGAAGGCGAGGTTGCGGGCGTCGGAGAGGATGATCTGCTTGCGGCGCTCGGCATCGAGCACGACCTTCGCCGCCTCCAGCGAGGACACGTAGTCGTCGAAGCGGCGCACGATGATGGGATCGGGAGCGTGGAAGCGGTGGCCGAAGGTGACGTTGCCGGAGCGCAGGCCGTCGATCTCGAAGTCGACCACCACCGGCTCGGCGGTCTCGGGGCCGAAGGTGCAGAGGATCGACTGCAGCGGGCGCACCCAGCGCAGGCTTTCGGAGCCCTTCGCGATCTCGCCGTAGAAGCGCGGGTCGCGCGGCGCCGAGGCTGCGCCCCAGCGCATCGACTTCGGCCAGGGGAAGTCGCGGATGATGCCGGGCATGAGGGCAGCGATGATGTCTTCCGCCGCGCGGCCGGGCTTCTCGATCACGGCGACGTAGAAATCGCCCTTCTTCGGGTCGGACTGGACGGACAGCTCGTCGATGGAGGCAAGGCCGGCCTTGCGCAGGAAGCCCTGCACGGCCTGTTCGGGCGCCTTGACGGGCGGGCCCTTGAGCTCTTCGCGCACGTCCTTCGACCGGGCGGTGACGCCGCGGATGTCGAGCGTCAGCCGGCGCGGCGTCCAGTATTCGCGCGCCGCCTCGTAGGTGAGCCCCGCCTCGACGAGACCGTCCGTCACCATCTTGCGAAGGTCGCCCGCCGCCTTGCGCTGCATGCGGGCGGGAATCTCTTCGGAGCGGAGTTCGAGCAGAAGATCGGGCATCAGAGCACCTCCACCCGCATGCCGGTTCCTGCCTTGCGCGTCCTCGCGCCTGCGGCGCTGCGGGCGCGCGGGCGGGCGGGAATCTCTTCGGAGCGGAGTTCGAGCAGAAGATCGGGCATCGGATGGGTACTCTGATGAAGAAGGCCGTCAGCCGTGCGCTCTAGCAACTCCGTCCGCCGATGTCACCAGCGCGCGGGCGCGAGGGGTTTTCGTCGGGCGCGGGGGTTGGCAGAATGGCCGCGACCGGCGGTGACGGCAGGGCGGGAGCGGACGATGGCGGAATGGCTGACGGGGAATGGCGCAGGGCGGCTGGTGCGGGCGCTTGCCGCCGCCGCTTGCGTGGCCCTGGTCCTTCCAGCGCCGAAGGCCGCGGCGGCTGCCGCCTGCGCCGACATCGACGCATCGGTGCTGCGCGACGCGGCGCAGGTGGCGATCGAGGCGGAGGCGCCCGTGCGCAGCGGGGCGCCGTTTCGCCTGACATGGAGCGTGCCGGCACCGGCGTGCGACGGTCCGGCCTTCCTCGTCGTAGCGCTTCCGCCACGCGTGCGGCTTTCTGGCGACGGCTTCATGGCGCTGGCGCCGGGCGAGCCGGCGCCCTTCGGGATCGAGCATGCGATCGACCGGCTTCGGCTGTTCGTGCCGCTGCACCTGGCGGAGGCGCGGCACGGGACGGCGCTGGTGACGCCCTTCCTCACCGGGCGCATCGAGGCGCAATGGGCGCTGGCGGTGCCGGGACGGACGGCCGTGCCGGCCGGACTGATCGATCGCCCCGTCGCGCCGGGCGAACCGAAGATCGTCGTGCAGGACAGTTTCGCGGCCGACGTCCCGATCGAAAGCCGGGCCAGCGGCGATGGAGACTACAGGCTGGCGGTGTTCGACGGCCATTTCAGGGTGACCGACGCACTGACCGGCGCGCAGGTGATCGCCGCCGAAGGATACCGGCCGACCTTCTCGCCGACGGGGCGCTTCCTGCACTGGTTCGGCGACATGGCCTCGCAGCTGCGGGTGTTCGACCTCGTCGCGGAGAGCCTGGTGCTCGAGCTCGATCCGCAGGGGGTGGGCGGGCGCGGCACCTTCGTGCAGGGGGTGCAGTGGTCGCCGGGCGACAGCTTCATGCTCGCCGCCTACGAGGCGGCCGGGGCGATCGGCTTCCTCGAAACGCTCACCGGCCGCGGCTATCGCTACCACGCAGAAGGCTGCGGCGCCTGCGACCCGACCGAAGAGGCGGTGGTGGAGGTGGAGGCGGAGAACACGCTGGTGCGGCTGGGATCCCATGATCCGGAGGTGGCCTACAGCCTGGTCTTCGACCGCAAGCTGATCGACGACGTCAATGGCGACGAGCCGTTCGCCGCCGCGGACGCCGCGGCGCATGTCGTGTCGCCGCGACCGACGCTCGGCTCGGCCGGGCGCGGCCTTTCGACCTGGCGCCTGAACGGCGATCCGCGGGCGAGCCTGTCGCCGCTCGACGGGGTGCCGCTGCTGCTGGACGAGACGGGCGACGGCAGCCCGGAGACGAGCGGAGCCGGCACGCTGGCCGCCGCTGCGGACGGGACGGTGCTGCGGGCCGCGGCACGGCTGCGGCCCATCGAGCGGTTCAACCGGGCAAGCCGCATCGCCGACCGGCTGGCGGCGCTCGGCATCGGCTATCGCGGGCAGGCGGCGCTGGCCTTAGACCGCGTGACCTTCGAGAGCATGAAGGACGACGCCGACGACGAGGCTGAGTATCGCGTCGCTTCGGGATCGGCCGCGCGGGCGCGGCGGCTCGCGGATGCGGCGCTGGCGGCGCGCTTCGATGCGGCGGCGGCGACGCTGACGATGGACAGCGAGGACAGCGAAGTCTACGCCGCCTGCACCACGGTCGGCCGCAGTTCGGAAGCGCGGGTCTGGAGCCTGACCTACCAGGACAGGCTGCGGCAGATCGTGCAGTTCCACTGCTTCGTCAGCACGGGGGCCTTTCCCGAGGGTGCGGCCTACCTGCTGGAGGAGAGCGCCGGCGGGGTTGCCGTCACGCTGATCGGGCAGACGCTCGACGGCGACATGCTGGCCTTCGACCCGCGCCATGCCGACGACCCGGACGTCCGGGCCGATACGGAGGACGCGGGGGACGCGCCGGACGAACTCCTCGACATGACCTTCTACGACGAGCTGCGGGTCTTCCGCCCGGACGAGCGGCACGCGGCGCTTCTCAACAGCCGCGGCGAACTGGCGCTGCTCGACCTCGCCGACCGCTCCGTGCCGTTCCGCCATGCGCGGCTGGAGGGCTTCGCCAATGTCGCGGAGATCGCGCTGTCGGAAGACGGACGGCACCTCGTGCAGGTCAATGCGGACGGGCGGTTCTTCGTCCACGCGATCGGCTCCGGCGAGACGGTGCTGGCCGGGCGCTTCGTGGACGACGAGGTGGTGGCCTATGGTGCCGGCTACCGGTTCGAGGCGACGCCCGAAGGCGCGCGCCACGTGCACCTGAAGTTCCCGGGGGACCGGAACCTCTACGAGCTCGCCCAGTTCGGCGGCACGCTCGCGACGCCAGGCCTGGTGGCGCAGACCCTCAAGGGCGACGCCCGCCCCTCAGCCGCGGCCGCGCCCGGCGTTCCGCCGCGCCTGACGCTCAGGACCCGGGCGGGCGATACGCCGGGCCAGGTGATCCTCGAAGCATCGGCAACGGGCGAAGCGGGGCTGGCGCGGCTGGCGATCTTCCGCGACGGGCGGCCGGTCGAGGTCGTGGCGCTGTCGGGGCGGGAGGCCGCGGTGGAGCGGGCCGTGGCCGTGGCGCCGGAGACGCGGGCGATCTCGGCGCGGGTGTTCGACGAGCGCGGGCTGGCGAGCCTGACCGTGGACGCGCCGGCGCCGGTCATCGCACAGTTGCGGCCGCGCGGCAGGCTCTTCGTGCTGGCGGTGGGCACGGACCGCTACGACGACCCGGCCATCGGCGACCTGCGCTATGCCGTGCAGGACGCCCGCCGCTTCGCCGCAGCCGCGGCAGCGGGATCGCCCTACTACGCCGGCGTCGAGACGGAGGTGATCGCGGATGCGGCCGGGCTGGCGGCAGTGCTGCCTTCGCGGCTCGACGCGATCGCTGCGCGCATGGGAGCGGACGACACGCTGTTCCTGCACGTCGCGGGGCACGGGCTGGTGGACGAGGCCGGCGCCTTCCGGCTGGCCGACCGCGGCACGCGGCTCGACGGGCTGGCGCGGACGGCGGTGGGCATGGACGAGGTGTCGGCGGCGCTGCGGCGGCTGCCCGGCCGGGCCTTCCTGTTCCTCGACGCCTGCCACTCGGGCGCCGCCGGGACGGCCAGCAACGACGTGGCCGTGGAGGAACTGCTGGCGGAAGGCTCGGCCGCCGTGGCGGTGCTGTCGGCATCCAAGGGCCGCCAGTTCAGCCTGGAAGGACCGGGCTTCGACGGCGGGGCGTTCACGGCGGCGCTGGCGGCGATCTTCTCGGACCGCGCCGCCGCGGATTCGAATGGCGACGGCGCGCTCGACTTCGACGAGCTCTACGGCGCGCTGAAGCGGCGCGTGGTGACGCAGACGGGCGGCCGCCAGACGCCCTGGGTCGCGCGCAGCGGCCTCACCGGGATCACGCCGCTTATGTGAGGCCGGCCCTCCGGCCGATGACGATACCCGTCAGAAGACACCCGGCAGCAGGCGTTTCGTGCGGGCGGCGTAGGCCTGGTATTCGGCGCCGAAGGCGGACCGCATCATCGCTTCCTCGCGGCCGGTGCGCAGCACGTAGAGCAGCGTCACGGCAAACAGCCCGCCCAGACCCGCGAACCAGTTGGCGACGAGCAGCGCCTGCATGATGCCCCACAGGAAGAAGGAGGCGTACATGGGGTGGCGGACATGGGCGTAGACGCCGCCGGTGACGAGCCTGTGGCCTTCGCGCAGCTCGAGGCTGACGGACCAGTTGCGTCCGAGGTCGCGGTGGCTGCGGCGGAAGAGCCAGAGGAAGGCGGCGCCCGCGGCGATGCCGAGGACGAGCGGCACGAGGCCCTGCGGCCGGTCGCCGATGCCCTGGAACAGGCCGAGCCGCCAGGCCACCGGCAGGACGGCCAGGCCGAAGACGCAATCGACGAGCAGCGCGATGTCGAGCGTGTCGCGGCGGTCGTCGCGGGTGCGCAGCTTGCGGGCGCGGCGCATCGCCGGCCAGCGCAGCGCGACCCAGCCGATCAGGAAGGCGAGCCAGACCCAGAAGGAAACGTCGCGCATCAGGCTCTCTCCTTCGGTGTGGCCGTCTTCGGTTCGCGGGGCACGAGGCTGCCCCGGATCGAAGCATGGATCGGATGCGGGCCGCAGCACATCATGAAGAAGTCGTAGCGGTAGCGCTTCGTGTTGGCCGAGATGAACTGGTAGTGCAGCCGGAAGACGTTGAAGCGGATGCGGCGGTAGAACGCCTTGTCGAGCATCGACTTGAAGCGAAGCCGCCGCACGAAGGGAAAGGGCTTTGCCCGAGGGTTCGGGATGCCGGCCAGCGCCAGGGGGTCGCAGCGGTAGAAATTGATGATGTCGGCGACCGCCTGGAAGTCGCCCCAGTCGACTCCGGGATGGGCGACGAGACCGCGCAGGCGTTCGCGGGAGCCGCGGGCGGCGGGGTGCAGCGTGATCTTGGGACCGGTGGAGCCGACGGTCATCAGCGTGAAGGCGGGCGCTTGCCCGCGCGCGGCGACCAGCGCGGCGTAGCGTGCCGCGACGTCGAGGATGATCGCGCCGCCGGTGGAATGGCCGACGAGGACCACCTCGTCGTGGCCACCCGCGCGGACGCGTTCGTCGATGGCACCGGCCCAGGTGGCGATGCGCGCCTCCATGGCGGGACGGTTGCCGCGCAGCCATTCGCGGCTGAAGGACCAGAGGTCCATCAGATGGAAGAGGAAATAGCGGCGCGCCAGCCGGCGGATCAGCAGGACCGCCAGCGCGGCGCCGAGGAGCGCGGCGAGCAGGCCGCCCCCCGGAACGGGAACGGCCTGTCCGGTGCGCCAGACGAGCCAGCCGAGCAGGACCGGTCCGACGATGCCGAGCATCGGATAGAGGAAATAGAGCGCGAAGCGCCAGTTGGCCGCAAAGAAGCGGAACATGGTGCCGGTGAAGACGTAGTCGAGAAAGGCCATGAGCCATCGGCCGAAGCGCACGGGGAGCGGCCGCGAGACGTCGGTCAGGACGATGTCGTCATAGTCGAGGAGCACGAAGTCGGTGCGCGTGGCGCGGCCGGCCTCGTCGCGGCAGTCGATCCGGGCGGAGGCGACGTGGCCGGCCTGGTCGAAGGCGACCGGGCCGATGGAAGCCTCGGCCGACCAGCAAGCGGCGAAGCGGGCGAGTTCCTTGCCGAGGCGCGAGAAGAAGCGCGTCGCATCGTTGCGCTCGTAGCCGCCGACGTGGAAGACGGCGCGGCGGGCGACGGATTCTACAAAGTCATCGGACATGGCTCTGGCGACATTCCCTGGTTCAAGCTGACCGCTGGCGGACCGTCTTCCACCGCGCCCGGCCTCAGGCCGCGAGGCCGCCCGCTTCCGTCTTGAGGAACGCCTCGCCGCAGGCCTTGGCCAGGTTGCGGACGCGCAGGATGTAGCTCTGGCGTTCGGTCACCGAGATGACGCCGCGCGCGTCGAGCAGGTTGAAGGCGTGGCTCGCCTTGATGCACTGGTCGTAGGCCGGCAGGACGACGCGGTGCAGGCCGCGGTTGTCGTTGTCGGCCGGCGCGCCGGCGGCAAGCAGCGCCTTGCACTCCTTCTCGGCGTCCTCGAAGTGGCGAAACAGGATCGCGGTGTCGGCGTGCTCGAAATTGTGCCGGGAGTATTCCTGCTCGGCCTGCAGGAAGACGTCGCCATAGGTGACCTTCTCGTCGCCGTCGCGGCCGTTGAAGTTGAGGTCGTAGACGTTGTCGACGCCCTGGACATACATGGCGAGGCGCTCGAGCCCGTAGGTGAGCTCACCGGCGACCGGGGCGCATTCGATGCCGCAGACCTGCTGGAAATAGGTGAACTGGGAGACTTCCATGCCGTCGCACCAGCACTCCCAGCCGAGCCCCCAGGCGCCGAGGGTGGGGCTTTCCCAGTCGTCCTCGACGAAGCGGATGTCGTGGCGCAGCGCGTCGATGCCGATCGCCTTCAGCGAGCCGAGGTAGAGCTCCTGGAGATTGGGCGGGTTCGGCTTCAGGATGACCTGATACTGGTAGTAGTGCTGCAGGCGGTTGGGATTCTCGCCGTAGCGGCCGTCCTTGGGGCGGCGCGAGGGCTGGACGTAGGCGGCCTTCCACGGACGCGGCCCGAGCGCCCGCAGCGTGGTGGCCGGATGAAAGGTGCCTGCGCCGACCTCCATGTCGTAGGGCTGCAGGATGACGCAGCCATACTCCGCCCAGTAGTTGTGGAGCGTGAGGATCAGCCCCTGGAAGGAGCGTTTCGGGTCGAGATAGGGGCTCGGGGTCACGTCGCGCCTTTCGGGATGGGGACGGTGGTCAGCCGGTCCTATTCCGGGCACCCGGCAGCGTCAAGGTTGCGGATGGGGGCGGAGAGGCGGCAATGCCGGGCTGGTCCATGGTGCGACCGATCAGGGTCCATTGCCCGGAGGCGTGCGGTCGCCTACATCCGCAGATGCGGCGGGGGCCGCGAACCTGGAGCGCTTCGATGTCGAGACGATTTCACCGACTGGCTTTCGCAGGGCTGCTGGCCGCGGCCGGCGCCATGATGGCGGCGGCACCGGCGGCCGCCAGCGAAAGATACCCGAATTCGGGCGGCGGCCGCGACATGGTCTCGGGCTATCTGTGCGTCGGAACCGACTGCGACACGCTGCGGCTGCCCGGCACGGACTGCCTGTGCACCAAGGACAATCCGGCGCAGATGGACTTCCGCAAGCTGGAACTCACCTGCGTCAGGAAAGAGAACCGCAAGTGGGTCGCCTGCCCGATCCAGCCGCGCCCGGGCGAAGTGATCCGCGGCAACTGAGGCCGCGTCCGCCGGGACAGGAGCCGCCGCGACCAGCCGCGACGGCGGGACGAACCCATGCGGTATCGCGCCTCAGGGCGTGGGCAGGACCAGTTCCTGGCCCGGGCGGATGGCATCCGCCCTGCCGCGCAGGCTCGGGTTGAGCCGGAGGATCTCGCGGAAGCGCTCGCCATCGCCGAGCTTTTCCACCGCGATGGACCACAGCGATTGTCCGGGCTGCACGACGAAGCGCGCGGGCTCGGCCGCGGGCACGGGCTTCGGCGCCGCCGCCTGCGGCATGACCACCTGCGGTATCTCGGCCTTCTGCTCTTCCCTGAGCGGGGCCTCGGCGGCGGGCAGGCCTTCCACCAGCTTGCGCTGCACGGAGGCGAGTACGGTGGCGTCGGGTTCCAGATCGCGGGCATGCGCCCACTGGAAGGTGGCCTCGAGGCGGCGGCCGACACGCCAGTAGGCGTCGCCCAGATGGTCGTTGAGGACGGCATCGTCCGGCTTCAGCGAGACGGCACGTTCGAGCTCGGTGACGGCCTCCTCGAAACGGCCGAGGCGGTAGTAGGCCCAGCCGAGCGAATCGACGATGTAGCCGTCGTTCGGGCGCAGTTCCACCGCGCGGCGGATGAGATCGAGCCCCTCCTCGAGGTTCATGCCCATGTCGACCCAGGAATAGCCGAGATAGTTCAGCACCTGGGGCTGGTCGGGGAAGAGTTCGAGCGCCTTGCGGAAGTTCGGCTCGGCCTTTTCCCACTCCTTCAGCCGCTCGTAGGCGATGCCGCGCTGGTAGAACAGGTTCCAGTCGGCGCGGGTCGGCTCGTCGATGCGCTGGAGGGCGCGGTCGTAGACGGTCGCCGCGTCGCGGTACTCTTCCTTGGCGGCATGGACGCTGCCGAGCGCCAGATAGGCGCGCATGTCGTCCGGGTCCTGCTCGATCAGCGCCTGGAGATGCGTCTTCGCCTCGTCACGGCGGTCGAGATCGGAGAGGTTCAGCGCGAGCTGGAGTTCGGCGATGCGCTTCAGCGGCGAGGCGGCCGGCACGTCCTCATAGAAGGCGATCGCCTCCTCCGGCCGGTTCTGCAGTTCGGCCACCTGGCCGAGTTGCACCAGAACGCCATCGAGATGCGGCGCGAGCGCGCGCGCATATTGCAGATAGAGACGCACGAAGGACTCGCCGCCGCCGCGGTTCAGCGCGGCGCCGAGATTGTAGAGCGCCTCGGCGGCGCCGTCGGCGGTCGAGGCGATCAGCGGCTCGACGGGGCCGCCCGCTTCGATGGTTTCGCGCAGCATGACGATGGACGGGCGGTTGGCGGCGAAGGCATCGGCCTGGTCGAGAACGGCGAGCGCCTCGGCCTTGCTGCCGGCGCGGGCCAGCATGCGGGCATATCCCTCGGCAGCGCGCAGGTAGGTCTCGGGCGCGGCTGCGCCCGCGGCCTGGTTCGCCACCGTTTCCTCGT
Source organism: Aquibium sp. ELW1220 (assembly GCF_030398385.1). Classification (GTDB taxonomy): domain Bacteria; phylum Pseudomonadota; class Alphaproteobacteria; order Rhizobiales; family Rhizobiaceae; genus Aquibium. The sequence continues at coordinate 27,627 of NZ_JAOAOQ010000050.1, forward strand.
AGGCGGCGGCGGCGACGTCGCGCATGCCCGCGGCTTCCGCGATCAGGGCGCGATGGTAGCCCTTGAACAGCGTATACCATTCGGGGCCCTGCAGTTCGGCAAGCTTGTCCAGCGCGAACTGGGCGTTGCCCTGGCCGTAATTGGCCCAGCCGGACATCAGCCCGACGATCAGGCGGTCGAGATCGGAGGCGAGCGCGAGCTTGAGCAGGTTCTCGGCCGCGACGTGATCCTTCTTGCGGAAGGCATCGACGGCGAGCGCGAGGCGCGAGAAACGCTCGACCTCCGGCACCGTCTTCAGCTTTTCGGCATACGGCAGCGCGCGGTCGAAATGTCCGCGGGCGATCAAGGTGAGCAGGATGCTCTGCTGGATCGCGAGATTGTCGCGATCGAAATCGAGCGCCCGCTCGTAATAGGCGATCGCGGCATCGAAGTCGTTGTCCGTCTCTGCCGTCCGGGCGGCCAGGACCGCCCCCGAGAACGAGCCGACCCGCACGAAGGTCTGCGACGCGGCCGCGCCGGCGTCCTGCGAGGCGAACGCGGCGCTGCCGCCGAGTGCGCAAGCCACGGCCATCGCGGACGCGATCAGCCGACCTCTACCAAAACGCTGCATGCTTTCCCTTCCTGCGCATCGCGCCAGACCGGATTCGCCATGAACGACGAGCATGGCCTTTTTGGGGTCGCACTTCAATGCGAGACCCGATCACCACGCCGAGAGGAGACGGATGCGGCGCAGCAGGCGACGCAAAAGCGCTCAATTCACCCGGCTGATGCAGAAGTCGATGACTTCCAGCAGCGCGTCGCGCTGCGGCGTGTCGCCGAGCGGCGCCAGCGCGTCGGCGGCGATGTTGCCGAAATGGCGGGCGCGGCTGATGGTCTCACCGATGGCGTTGTAGCGCGACATCAGGCCCATCGCCTTCTCCAGCGCCGCATCGTCGTTGACGCCATCCTCGATCGCGGTCTTCCAGAAGGCGCGCTCGGTCGCGGTGCCGCGACGGTAGCTCAGGATGACGGGCAGCGTGACCTTGCCTTCGCGGAAGTCGTCGCCGGTGTTCTTGCCGAGGTCGCGGGCATTGCCGCCATAGTCGAGCGCATCGTCGATGAGCTGGAAGGCGAGGCCGAGATTGGTGCCGTAGGAGCGCAGCGCCGCCTGCTCGGAGCGACCGGCCTGGGCGATCACCGGCCCGACCTCGGCCGCGGCGGAAAAGAGCGCGGCGGTCTTGGCCTTGATGACGGCGAGATATTCGTCCTCGGTGGTCTCGAGGTTCTTGGCGGCGGCAAGCTGCCAGACCTCGCCCTCGGCGATGACGGAGGCGGCGGTCGCCAGAATCTCCAGCGCCTTCAGCGATCCGACCTCGACCATCATGCGGAAGGCCTGACCGAGCAGGAAATCGCCGACGAGCACGCTCGCCTGGTTGCCCCAGACCATGCGTGCCGTCTGCTTGCCGCGGCGCATGTCGCTCTCGTCGACGACGTCGTCGTGCAGCAGCGTGGCGGTGTGCATGAACTCGACGCTGGTGGCGAGCTTGACGTGGCCGTCGCCCGCATAGCCGAACATGCGCGCGGCCGCGAGCGTCACCATGGGGCGCAGGCGCTTGCCGCCCGACGAGATCAGGTGGTTGGCGATTTCGGGGATCATCTCGACGTCGGAGCCGGCCTTCGACAGGATCAGCTCGTTGACGCGCGCCATGTCGGCGGCGGTCAGATCGACCAGCGGCTTGATCGACGCCTGGCCCTTCTTGCCTTCATCGAGTGAAACGACGACGCCCACTGAAGCTTCTCCATTCCATCGCCGTCCCGGCGTATCCGTCCCCTGCCCTCAAGTATGGCGCGGCAAACGCCGGTCTCAAGGGGTGAACGGGCGGCCAGGCCGCCGGAAGCGAGCAATATAAGTTTACAGTGCGCGGTCAAGCTGCGAACGTCGGAAACATGATCGAACTCGTACGCACCAACGATCCCGTCACCATATCCTACATCGAGGCGCTGTTGCGGGACGCCGGCATCGCGCATTTCGTCGCGGACCAGAACATGAGCATCATGGAAGGATCGCTCGGCGTGCTGCCGCGCCGCGTCATGGTGATCGAGGACGATGTCGACCGGGCGCGGCGCCTGCTGACGGATGCCGGCTTCGGCGACGAGATGCGAACCGGCTGACAAGGGCCATGAGCGCGACGGCTGCCGAGGCGAGCATCGACGCGTTCCACCGCGGCCGTTTCTTCCTGGCGCAGCCGCTGCACGGGGGCCATCGGGCCGGGATGGACGCCATGATGCTGGCGGCCGCCGTGCCGTCGGACTTTCGCGGGCTTGCAGCCGACCTCGGCTCCGGCGCGGGCGGGGCGGGCCTGGCGGTGCTGGCGCGATGTCTTCAGGCGCGGGCGCTGCTGGTGGAGCGCGAGCCGGCGATGGCGGCGTTCGCGCGGCTGACGCTGGCGCTGGAGGCGAATGCGGACCTCGCCGCGCGGGCGTCGCTGCTGGTGGCGGACGTATCCCTTGCCGGCCGGGCGCGCATGGAAGCGGGGCTGGCCGACCGCAGCGTCGACCTCGCCATCATGAACCCGCCCTTCAACGAAGCCCGCGACCGCCAGACGCCGGACGGGCTGAGGAAGGCGGCGCATGTGATGGACGAGGGGCTGCTGGAGCGCTGGATCCGCACGGCGGCGGCGATCGTGAAGCCCTCGGGCACGATCGCGCTGATCGCGCGGCCGCAATCGCTTTCGGAAATCCTCGACGCGATGGCCGGACGCTTCGGCGCGCTCGATGTCAAGCCGATCCATCCGCGGCCGGACGCCGACGCGATCCGCGTGGTGGTGCGGGGCCTGCGCGGCTCGCGCAGGGCAATGAGGCTCGCTGCACCGCTGGTCCTGCACGAGGCGGACGGCAACCGCTTCACCGCAGAGGCCGACGCGATCTGCAACGGCCTTGCGTCGCTGTTTCGCGATTGAAAGGCCGAAAATCGGCCCTGCGGAAGCAGCCGGGATTGCGCGCGGCCCTCGATTTCCTACATGCCTTTCAAGACCCACCTTGCAAGGCCCGCCGTGACCCGCTTCTTCCACCGCTTCCTTCCGAAATCCATGCGCAGCAACGCGGTGACGATCCCCGTCATCCGGCTGCACGGGACGATCATGTCGGGCGGCGGGCAGTTTCGCCAGCCGCTGTCGCTGGCCAGCACCGCCGGGGTGATCGAAAAGGCGTTCTCGTTCAAGGACGCGCCGGCCGTGGCCATCTCGGTCAATTCGCCGGGCGGTTCGCCGGTGCAGTCGCGGCTGATCTACCGCCGCATCCGCGACCTGGCGAAGGAGAAGAACAAGACGGTCCTCGTCTTCGTCGAGGACGTCGCGGCCTCGGGCGGATACATGATCGCGGTGGCGGGCGACGAGATCATCGCCGACCCTTCCTCCATCGTCGGGTCGATCGGCGTGGTGTCGGCCGGCTTCGGCTTCACGGAACTGCTGGAGAAGATCGGCGTGGAGCGGCGCCTGCACACGGCGGGCCGGAACAAGGCGACGCTCGACCCCTTCTCGCCCGAGCGGCCGGAGGACGTGGAGCACCTGAAGGCGCTGCAGCTCGAGGTGCACCAGACCTTCATCGATCTGGTGAAGGAACGGCGCGCCGGCAAGCTTGCGGACAGCGAGGACCTGTTCACCGGGCTGTTCTGGTCCGGCATCAGCGGCAAGGCGCTCGGGCTGATCGACCATCTCGGCGACATGCGCAGCTTCCTGAAGACTCGCTACGGCGAAAAGACGCAGCTGCGGCTCGTGACGGCCCCGCGCGGCCTGTTCGGCCGGCGGCTCGGGCTGTTTGGATCGTCCGCCGGTGCGGCGACCGAGGAAATCGCGTCGCGCGCGGCGCACGGACTGGCCGATGCGGCGATGGAACGCGCGCTCTGGGCGCGCTACGGCTTGTAGGCGGCGCGGGTTCGCCGCATGATCGAGACGCCTGCCGGGGCGGGGTGTGCCGGCCTTGCTGGAGGAGCAGAACGACATGCCGCAGCTGATCTTCTTCGCCGTCGTCGCGGCGGTCGGCTATTTCGGATACCGGGCCTTCCTGAAGGAGGCCGAACGGGTTTCGGCCCGCGTGAGGCGGGCTGAGAACGAGACCCGCAGCGGCGCCAACGGGACGCTGGTGAAGGATCCGGAGACCGGCGAGTACCGTCTCGCGAAGGACTGACGTCGCATCAACGGACCGCCGGCAGGACCATGACACACAGGATCGCCGTGCTGGCGCCGGCGAAGATCAATCTGGCGCTGCACGTCACGGGCCGGCGCGCCGACGGCTACCATCTGCTCGAATCGGTGGTGGTGTTCGCGCAGTACGGCGACACGCTGACGGTCGAGGCCGCGGAGGCGGACGCGTTTTCGATAAGCGGCCCGCATGGCGCGGGCCTGCCGGCCGACGGTTCCAACCTGGTGGTTGCCGCGCGCGACCGCCTGAGGGCGGCGAATCCGGCAGAAACGGAGGCGCCGGTGGCGATCCATCTCGACAAGCGCCTGCCCGTCGCCGCGGGCGTCGGCGGCGGATCGAGCGACGCGGCGGCCGCCCTGCGCGGGCTGGCCAAGGTCTGGGACATCGACACGGCCTCGCCCGAGATCGCCGGCATCGCGGCCGGTCTCGGCGCCGACGTGCCGATGTGTCTCGACGGGCGGGCGCTGGTGGCGCGCGGCATCGGCCATGATCTGCAGCCGCTGCGCGCGTGGCCGGCCTTCGACGTCGTGCTGGTCAATCCCGGCGTGGCGGTCCCGACGCCGGCGGTCTTCGGTCGACTGGACAGGCGCGACAACCCGCCGCTGCCGCCCCTGCCCGACCGGCCGGATCATGCTGCCGCGCTTGCGTTCCTGGCCGCCGCGCGCAACGATCTGGAGGCGCCGGCCCTGGCGCTCGCGCGGGAGATCGGCGACGCGCTCGATGCGCTCCGCTCGACCGGTGCCGGCCTTGCGCGGATGTCGGGCTCGGGCGCGACGTGCTTCGGAATCTTCGACGACGCAGACGCGGCGCAGGCTGCGGCGGCACGCATCCGGTCGGACAGGCCGGGCTGGTTCGTCGAGGCCACACGGACGAATGGAGTAGGAGCATGAGCCTGGAACGACTGGACGAGAGCCGACCCTTCATCCCCGTGGGGATAGCGGTGCTGACGGTCTCCGACACGCGCTCGCTCGACGAGGACAAGTCGGGGCGGACGCTGGCGGAACGCATCGGCGACGCCGGGCACCGGCTGGCGCATCGCGCGATCGTGACCGACGATGTCGAGCAGATCCGCGGCGCGGTGCTGGGCTGGTGCAACGATCCGGCGGTCGACGTGGTGATCACCACCGGCGGGACCGGCTTCACCGGCCGCGACGTGACGCCGGAGGCGCTGGAGCCGCTTTTCGAGAAGCGGATGGACGGCTTCTCGGAGGTGTTCCACCGGATTTCCTACGACAAGATCGGCACTTCGACGATCCAGAGCCGGGCCACGGCCGGGCTGATTGCCCAGACCTTCGTCTTCGTGCTGCCGGGCTCGCCCGGCGCCTGCCGCGACGCCTGGGACGGCATCCTGAAGGGCCAGCTCGACTATCGTCACATGCCGTGCAATTTCGTGGAGATCATGCCGCGGCTGGACGAGCATCTGCGGCGCGGCGGCATCGTCGTGTGAGAGGTCCGGCGCTGCCTTCGCGCCTCAGAGCGTGTGAATCAATCGAGGATGCGAAAGAATGCCCGCTGAAATCCTTTAGATTTTTGGCTTAAGCCGCGGGGAAACGGGCATTCTTTCACATCCTCTCAGGCCTTCTCGCGCCGCGCGGGCATGATCTCGGCGCCGATGCGGCGGCTGGACAGGCGCCTTGCCAACGCCTCCGCTTCGTCGCCCGGCTTCAGCTTCGCCAGCGCCTGGCGCTTGGAGACGAGCAGGCCTTCGGACAGCGGACGGCTGCGCGTCATCATGCGGGCGAGAAAGCCGCTGTCGGGCGCGCGGGCGCGCAGGAAACGGGCGGGTGTGGTGGCGTGGCCGACATGGGCGAACACGGCCTCGACCCAGCCCTCCGACAGCCGCGCGCCCGGCTCGACGAAGAGGAGCCAGTCGCCCTTGGCGCGGCGAACGCCGCCGAGCAGATCGCCGGACGGGATCATGACGCAGCCGGCATGGTCGGCCACCGCCGCGGTCTGGTCCGTCGAGCCCCGGTCATGGACCAGCACCTCACGGACGACGCCTTCGACCGCGCCCGACACGAGGGACGCGAGCGTCCGCGCGAGTGCGTCCTGGTGGTTGCGGGTCTCGATCATCACCGACAGCATGCCATGGCATAATCCAAACGCTGGCTAAATGCCAGTGTTGCAGCGCAGCATGGTTATGTTCTTGCTTCGTTCTCATTCCTGCGATAGGAATAGTTTCATCAGAGCGGCGATTCTCCCGGCGCCGTACGGAGCATGAGACATGGAACAGATCGCACGCGCGGACATTGCCGCCTTTGCAAGCGGAGATTCCGGTTTGGCCAATGCGATGATCGAGCAGAGCGGCGTGCGGGTCGGCGAACGGCGCCGGCGCGGCCGCGCGGCGGGCATCAACCCGTCGGGCCGGTTCGAGGCGCTGCGCCGCGACGTCTTCGACGACGGCTGGGACACGATCGAGGACCTGCCGCCGTTCAAGACCGAGGTGCAGACGGAAAAGCCGCGGACGATCATCACCCGCAACGAATCGCCCGACATCTCCTTCGACCGCTCGATCAACCCCTACCGCGGCTGCGAGCATGGCTGCGTCTACTGCTTCGCGCGGCCGACGCATGGCTACATGGGGCTTTCGGCGGGAATCGACTTCGAGTCCAAGCTGTTCGCCAAGCCGGACGCGGCGAAGCTGCTCGAGCGGGAGCTCGCCAAGGACGGCTACCAGCCGAAGACGATCGCCATCGGCACCAACACCGATCCCTACCAGCCGATCGAGAAGCGCTACGGCATCATGCGCCAGATCCTCGAGGTGCTGGAGGCGCACAACCACCCCGTCGGCATCGTGACCAAGTCGGCGCTGGTGGCGCGCGACATCGATATCCTCGGTCGCATGGCCGAGAAGGGGCTGGCCAAGGTGGCGCTGTCGGTGACGACGCTCGACCGGCGGCTGGCGCGGGCGATGGAGCCGCGCGCGGCGACGCCGACCCGGCGGCTGGAGGCGATGAAGGCGCTGTCGGAGGCCGGCATCCCGGTCTCGGTGATGGTGGCGCCGGTGATTCCGGGCCTCACCGATCACGAGGTCGAGCGGATCCTCGATTCCGCGCATTCGGTCGGCGCGCGCGAGGCGGGCTACATCATCCTGCGGCTGCCGCTGGAAGTGAGCCCGATCTTCAAGGACTGGCTGCTGCGGCACTATCCCGACAGCTACCGGCACGTGCTCTCGCTGGTGCGCTCGATGCGCGACGGCAAGGACTATGATGCGACCTGGGGCGCGCGCATGAAGGGTGCTGGTCCCTATGCCTGGCAGATCGGGCGGCGGTTCCAGATCACGGCGCGCCGCCTCGGGCTGAACCAGAACAAGCGCGTGCTGCGGACCGACCTGTTCAAGCCGCCGGCCCGCGCCGGCGAACAGCTCTCGCTGCTCTGAGGCCACACGACCGACCTCCTCTTTCCGCCCGGCCGCTTCGTCCCGGCCGGACGGCGCCCGCCCTGTTTGCCCCGACCGGGTCGGCCTTGCGGAGGGCCGGAAGCTCTGCGACCATCGCCGCACCATGAGTCGCCAGCTTTCCGGTCCTCCGCTCCTCTTCGACATGCCGCTCGCGCCCGACTTCTCGATCGAGAAGCGGCTGATCGCACGCGGCGCCGGACCCGTCTGCGGCATCGACGAGGCCGGCCGGGGACCGCTGGCCGGGCCCGTGGTGGCGGCGGCGGTGATCCTCGACCCGCGGCGGATTCCCAAGGGGCTGGACGATTCCAAACGGCTGAAGGCGGCCGAGCGCGAGCGGCTCTGCGAGGAGATCGTGCGGACCGCGACCGCCGTCGCGGTCGCGTCGGTGGCGGCAAACGGCATCGACACGATCAACATCCTGCGGGCGAGCCTGGAAGCCATGCGGCGCGCCGCGACGCTTCTGTGCGTGGTGCCCGGTCATGCGCTGATCGACGGGCGCGACGTCCCGCCCGGCCTGCCCTGCCCGGCGCAGGCGCTGGTCAAGGGAGACCAGCGGTCGCAGTCGATCGCCGCCGCCTCGATCGTCGCCAAGGTGACGCGCGACCGGATGATGGCGCGCTGCGCGACGGTGCATCCGGCCTACGGGTTCGAGCTGCACATGGGCTATGCGACCGCGCGCCACCGGTCCGCGATCGTCGAGGCCGGCGCCGTGACACGCATCCACCGCATGAGCTTCGCGCCGCTGAAGGCCGGGGCGGTCGATGTCGAGATGGTCGAGGCAGGCCTGCTGGCGGCGCAGGCGGGCTGACCGGGGCGCGGGCTGCGGAAGGCCGCGGCGCGGCCGCCGCGTTCATCTCCACCCCCGCGACATGGGAGGAGGTGGCGAGCGGAGGGACCCTGGCCGGATCATCCTCAGGTGTCGCGGGTCGGCATGGTTGCGAGGACGGACGCCGCCGTTTTTTCGTCGTCGCGCCCTTCGGCGACCGCCGGGAGGAAATGCGGGGACAGTTTACTTAATTCGGCAGGTTTCCACGCAATCTACAGTCGTTCCCAACCCGAATTAAGTAAATTGTCCCCGTATTTCCGGCGCGCGAGACGCCGCGGCCTTTCTTCGTCGTCCCGCCCTTCGACGAGCGCCGAGGCATGGATCCCGGGTCTGCGCCTTCGCTTCGCTCCGGCTTCGCCCGGGATGACGAATGTGAGGGTGCGCCGGAGTGGGTGAAGCGGGGCGCCGCAGCGGGTGAAGTGGACGGACCCGACGCCTCTTCAATCGATCCGGTGCAGGAAGACACGCCGCCGCTGCCTGCGCCATGCCCCCTCCCTCACCGTCCCAGGCTGCGCCCGGGCCACCTCTCCCCCATGGTCATGGGGGCGAGGAAAGGCGCGCCGCCGCCGCGCGTCCTCCTAATCTTCGTCATCTTGGCGACGCCTCTGCGGGCGGTCCGGTGCCGGAAGACACGCCGGCGCTGCCTGCGCCATTCCCCCTCACCGTCCCGGGCTGCGCCCGGGCCACCTCTCCCCCATGGTCATGGGGGCGAGGAAAGGCGCGCCGCCGCCGCGCATCCTTCGCCATCTTCGTCATCCTGGACCGCGGAGCGGAGCGAGGCGGCGCGGATCCGGGATCCATCCCGAGTTGTCGGCGGCAAGCGTGACGGCGCCGGAGAGTCCCGGGCACCGCCGCCCTTTTCGCCGTCGTGCCCTTCGACGACCGCCGGGAGGACATGCGGGGACAGTTTTACCCCGACTCCCCGAACCCCCGAAGAAGTGGCGTTGACGATCGTCCCGCGAGCGATTCTGCTGGGTGCATGATTCGCGGTGGTTTTCTGTCGAAGGACGGGCGTGCCCATCTCGAGGCGCTGATGCGGCGTCCGAACGAGAAGCATGGC
>NZ_JAOAOQ010000051.1 GCF_030398385.1 Aquibium sp. ELW1220
CAGACCAATCGACAAACTCACCACACCGCCAAATCCACCGAAGCCAAATCCCAACCAGATCAGCTTCGCGTTCCTGCAAAGCTAAACCGGACAGCAGTGGGACAAGCCCGAGGATGACGGCACTGAACCCGCGCCGGCTGCGGAGACTTCGCCGAGGTCATCAGAACACCCGGATCGCTTCGCTTTCGATGGAGCCTCGGTAAGCGGGAACGATATTGTCGTGCGTGCCATAGCCGATCGCCACGTCCGGCAGTTGCTGCTCCAGGAGACGCAGCGGGTTCATGTAGCTGCCGAGGTCGCGCTGCCGTCCCGGCGCGAATTCGACGATGACGTCCACGTCGCTGTCCGGCCGCGCCTCGTCCCGCGCATAGGAGCCGTAGAGATAGAGCGCCACGATCCCGCTGTCGCGCAATGCGGGCTCGAGGCTCTTCAGGCGCGCGATGACGGCATCCCGGTTCATGGGCTCGAATATAGGCGCGTTGTACTTCGCCGTCACGCCGTACCCCGCTCACTCCTCCAGATAGGCGAACGCGCTCGTCGCCGTCACTGCGACCTTGGTCTCGCCCTTCGCCCGCATCTCCACCTTCGTATAGGCCATGCGCTTGCCGTTGGAGAGCACGTCGACGCGGATGTCGACGTCGCCGGGCTTCAGCGGCCGGATGAAATGGGTGGTCAGGTCCACCGTCGTGCAGATGCGGAAGCGGCCGTTCAGGGCCGCCAGCGCCACCACCGCGCAGGTGTCGGCGGCCGCCGCCGTCGCCTGGCCGCAGATGATGCCGCCGACATGCACCAGCGCCCGGTTCTCCGGCAGCACGAAGTCGCCGCCCGCCGCGTCGAAACCCACCGGCTTCAGCCCCATCTCGACGATCCACGGCGCAAACACCCGTGCCAGCGTCTCTTCCGCTTCCTTCACACCGAATTGCACCGGATGCCCCTCCCTGTCGTGTTACGAAACATTGCCAATCGCGATCGATTTTGTTACATATGCCCCAACGGGCGGATGTGTTACGATCCGACCATGGAGGAGATGCCATGTACAGCCAGGGACTGATCGGCGCCAAGACCGAGACGAACGAGGACGAGGCGTTCCTCGCCGCCTTCCAGGCGCGCATCGACGCCGAGGAGAAGATCGAGCCGAACGACCCGATGCCGGAGGGCTACCGCCGCACGCTCATCCGCCAGATCGGTCAGCACGCGCATTCCGAGATCGTCGGCATGCTGCCGGAGGGCAACTGGATCACGCGGGCGCCGTCGCTGCGCCGCAAGGCGGCACTGCTTGCCAAGGTGCAGGACGAGGGCGGCCACGGGCTCTACCTCTATTCGGCCGCCGAGACGCTCGGCGTATCCCGTGAGCAGATGACCGAGGAGCTTCTCGCCGGCAAGGCCAAGTACTCCTCGATCTTCAACTATCCGACCCTCACCTGGGCCGACATCGGCGCCATCGGCTGGCTGGTCGACGGCGCGGCGATCATGAATCAGATCCCGCTCTGCCGCTGTTCCTACGGCCCCTATGCCCGCGCCATGATCCGCGTCTGCAAGGAAGAAAGCTTCCACCAGCGCCAGGGCTACGAGATCATGATGACGCTGGCGCAGGGCACGCCCGAGCAGAAGGAGATGGCGCAGGACGCGCTGAACCGCTGGTGGTGGCCCTCCCTGATGATGTTCGGCCCGCACGACACCGAGAGCCAGCACGGCGACCAGTCGATGAAGTGGAAGATCAAGCGCTTCACCAATGACGAGCTGCGCCAGAAATTCGTCGACGCCACCGTGCCGCAGGGCGAGTATCTCGGCCTCACCTTCCCCGACCCCGAGCTGAAGTGGAACGAGGGCCGCGGCGCCTATGATTTCGGCGCCATCGACTGGGACGAGTTCTGGCGCGTGGTCAAGGGCGGCGGCCCGATGAACCGCGAGCGCCTCGCGGCCCGCCGCAAGGCCTGGGACGACGGCGCCTGGGTGCGCGAGGCGGCACTCGCGCATGCCGAAAAGCGCAAGGCCCGCAGGGAGGCGACGCGGCTCGCGGCGGAGTGAGCCGCGGTGCCGCGAAAACTCCGTGAGCTTATCGCCGACCTGCTGCGCGCCGGATTCGAAGAGATGTCAGGCAAAGGCAGCCATCGGAATTTTCGCCATCCGCGTTTGCGCGGTAAGATCACGCTCTCGGGCAAACCGGGAGAAAATGCACAGAGTTATCAAGAGCGCGACGTGCGCGACTGGCTGAGGAAAGCACGCGATGCCCAGCGGCCGTGACTACGCAAAAATCGTGAAATGGTCCTATGAGGACAATGCCTATGTCGGCATGGTGCCGAGCCTGTTTTCCGGGGGCTGCCACGGGCCGGACGAGAAGGCCGTCTTCGACGAACTGTGCCAGATCGTCGAGGAGTGGGAGGCGATCTTCGAAGAGCGCGGCGATCCGTGGCCGCCCTCGGACCCGCCGCACATTTCCGAGGTTGCGGACCGGTTTCGGGAAGCCATGACGCGCGGCGATCGTGCCGCGACGGCCGCCGAGTAACCCCCATGCACCTCGCCCAGCTCAACATCGCCCACCCGCGCTTCCCGCTCGACGACCCGCGCATGGCCGGCTTCATGGACAATCTCGACCGCGTCAACGCCGTCGCCGAGCGCAGCCCGGGCTTCGTCTGGCGCCTCGTCGGCGACGGCGAGGACGCGACCGATCTCCGGCTCTCCGACGATCCCGACGCGATCGTCAACATGTCGGTCTGGGAGACCGCCGCGCATCTGGAACACTTCGTCTGGAACACCGTCCACAAGCGGATCTACCACCGCAAGGGCGAGTGGTTCGCGGCATCGGGCAAGCCGTATTTCGTGATGTGGCCGGTCGCGGCCGGCCACCGGCCGGATCTCGCCGAGGCAGCCGCCCGGCTCGACCACTACACCCGGCATGGCAGCAGCGACCATGCCTTCGGATGGGAAGGCCTGCCGCATCTGAAGCGGTGGATGGAAGAACGCTGCGCTTGAGGAGCAACGACATGGCAAAACACGAGATCCCGCTCTGGGAAGTCTTCATCCGGCCGCGCAACGGCCTGGCGCACAAGCATTGCGGCTCGGTGCACGCCGCCGACGAGGTGATGGCGCTGCAGGCCGCGCGCGACGTCTACACGCGACGCGGCGAGGGCGTGTCGATCTGGGTCGTGCCGTCGGCGGCCATCGTCGCCTCCGACCCGTCGCAGAAGGAGGAGAACTTCGAGCCGACGGCGTCGAAGATCTACCGCCACCCGACCTTCTACACCGTTCCGGACGAAGTGGGGCACATGTGATGGGTGCGGCCGTCGCGATCGACCGCGAGACGCTGGTCACGCTCCTCGTGCGGCTTGCCGACGACCACCTGGTGCTCGGCCACCGCCTGTCGGAATGGTGCGGCCACGCGCCCATGCTGGAGGAAGACCTTGCCATGCCCAACATGGCGCTGGACCTGATCGGCCAGGCGCGCGCGCTCTACGCTTATGCCGCCGAGATCGAGGGCAGGGGCCGCAGCGAGGACGATTTCGCCTATCTCCGGCGCGAGCGCGAATATCTGAACTGCCTGCTGGTCGAACGCCCCAATGGCGACTTCGCCCAGACCATGCTGCGCCAGCTCTATGTCGCGGCTTACATGGAGCCGTTCTGGAAGGCGGCCGCGTCCTCGTCAGACGCGACGCTCGCCGGCATCGCCGCCAAGGCCGTCAAGGAGGTCGCCTACCACATCCGCCATGCCGGCGAATGGGTGGTGCGGCTGGGCGACGGCACCGAGGAGAGCCGCCGCCGCATGGAAGCCGCGATCGAGGAGCTGGCGCCCTACATCGACGAGCTGTTCGAGGACGACGCCGTCACCGCCGCCGCCGCCGAGGCCGGCATCGCGCCGCAGCCCTCGTCGCTGCGCCCCGCCTTCGACCGCATCGTCGGCCCGATCTTCGCCGAGGCAGGCCTCACCTTCGTCACCCCGCCCTACAGCCAGCGCGGCGGCCGCAAGGGCATGCATGGCGAGGCCATGGGTTTCCTGCTCGCCGACCTGCAGCACATCCAGCGCACCTATCCGGGGGCGACGTGGTGAGCGAGCGCACGCTCCCTTCCTTCTCCCCGCTTGCGGGGAGAAGGTGGCCCGAAGGGTCGGATGAGGGGCAGCGCGAACGCGTCCGATCCCTGCACCGCCCCTCATCCCCCTGCCGGGACCTTCTCCCCGCAAGCGGGGAGAAGGAGGAACTCCAGCACCGCGCCTGGGCTGCCGCCGCCGCCGTGCCCGATCCCGAAGTGCCCTGCGTCACCGTCGCCGATCTCGGCATCCTGCGCTCGGTCGAACTCGTCGACGGCGTCGCGGTGGCGAAGGTCACGCCGACCTATTCCGGCTGCCCGGCGGTGCTCGCCATCGAACTCGCCGTCGAGGCGGCCCTGCGCGACGCCGGCTTCGAGGCGCGCGTCGAGCGAGTCATCTCGCCGGCCTGGACCACCGACTGGATCACGCCGGAAGGCCGCGACAAGCTGCGCGACTACGGCATCGCCCCGCCGGAAAAGACCTCGTCCTCGATCCGCTCGCTGTTCGGCGAAATCGAGGTCGCCTGTCCGCGCTGCGGCTCGTCCGACACCGAGCGCGTCTCCGAATTCGGCTCGACGGCCTGCAAGGCGCACTGGCGCTGCCTGGCCTGCCGCGAGCCCTTCGACTATTTCAAATGCATCTGAGGCAACCCGCATGGCACCTCGTTTCCACGATCTCGTCGTCACCGACATCGAACGCCAGACGCCCGACGCGGTGGCCGTCGCCTTCGCCGTCCCCGACGCGCTGCGCGACGCCTTCGCCTTCCGCCCCGGCCAGTACCTGACGCTCGCCACCACGGTCGACGGGCAGGACGTCCGCCGCTCCTATTCGATCTGCTCGGCCCCCGGCGAGCCGGTGCTGAAGGTCGGCGTCAAGAAGGTGGCCGACGGCCGCTTCTCGCGCTTCGTCAACGAGATGCTGTCGGTCGGCGACACCATCCGCGTCATGCCGCCCGAAGGCCGCTTCACCTCGCTTGCCGGCGACCGCCACGACTACCTGCTGATCGCGTCCGGCTCCGGCATCACGCCGATGCTGTCGATCGCCAAGACCGTCCTCGCCCACGAGCCCGACAGCACGGTCACCCTCGTTTACGGCAACCGAACCACCGACACGATCATGTTCCGCGAGGAGCTGCAGGACCTGAAGGACGCCCACATGCGGCGCTTTTCGCTGGTCAACCTGCTCTCGCGCGAGAAACAGGACGTCGACCTGCTCAATGGCCGCATCGACGGCGCCCGCATCCGCCGCATGGCCGATCTCGGGCTGATCGATCCGCTTTCCAGCGACGGCGTCTTCCTCTGTGGCCCCGGCGCGATGATCGACGACGTCTCGGCGATGCTGAAGGACTACGGCGTCGATCCCGACCGCATCCGCTACGAGCGCTTCACGCCCTCGGGCGAGGCGCCCGCACCGCGCGTGCCCTCCGCCGCCGCGCAAAAGGCGGTGGCGCAGGGCGTGTCGGTCGAGATCGTGCTCGACGGCGTGCGCCGCTCCTTCCCGATGGGCGAAGCCGCCGCCACGGTGCTCGATGCCGCGCATGCGGCCGGCCTCGAACTGCCCTATTCCTGCGCCGGCGGCATGTGCTGCACCTGCCGCTGCCGCGTCGTCGAGGGGCAGTCCGAGATGGCGGTCAACTTCTCGCTCGAGCCCTGGGAAATCGAAGCCGGCTTCACCCTCGCCTGCCAGACCCGCCCGCTCTCGGACCGCCTGGTGCTCGACTTCGACGCGGCGTAGGGGGCGGGCTGGCGACAGGCTTCGGACGGCCGGCGCGCCACCTCACCGGTTCGTCATCCCGGAACGCCGTCCGAGCTCAGCGAAGGACGGCGTATCCGGGATCCATGCCTCGCCGTCCATGCCCGCGATCCGGTCCACGACGAGGCCCGTGCCGCCGCCATGTCTCCGCCGTCCAGCCTCTCGACACCCGCCGAGGCATGGATCCCGGGTCTGCGCCTTCCGCTCCGCTCCGGCTTCGCCCGGGATGACGAAGGAGGCGGCGCCCGTCCTCCGCCTAGCGCTTCATCCGGAAGAACCTTAGGAACCGCTTCGTCCCCTTCGAATAGTTGATGCCCTCGACGCTGCCGACCTCCTCGACCGACGGGAGCCCGCCCGGCAATGCTGCGGCGAAGCGCTCCATCGCGCGCTGGTCGATCATGGCGACGGTGCAGTCCGGGCTCGCGGCGAGTTCCCCCGCCGCACCGGCGGCGTCCGTCAGCAGCGTGTCGGTGGCGGTGAGGAAGACGAGGCTCGGCTCGTGGTAGCCGACGGCGACGAGGCGCGAGTCGGGGCAGGTCTTCACCCTGGCGAAGGTCTCGGCCAGCTGCGGCGACAGCCAGACCGGCTTGAGGCCGGGAACGACGGCGATGGTAAGCACGGCGAAGGCCGCGGCCGCGGCCAGCGTCGCCGGCAGCACGGCGTTGCCGAAGCCGGCGCCGGAGCGCAGGCCCGATCCGAACCAGGCGGCGGCGAGCAGGAGCAGGCCGGCCAGCAGGCCCCAGGCGGAGAAGGCGCCGGTGAGATAGGGCGTCGCGCCGACGGCGATCGCAGCCAGCGCCAGTGCCACCAGCCCGAAGCCGGCGAGCGTCAGGCGCCAGAGCCAGATCTGCCAGCGCCTGAGATCGTCCGGCTGTGCCGAGGCGTTCGTCAGCGCCCAGCTCATGGCAAGCAGGATCGCGGGATAGGCCGGCAGCGCATAGTGCGGCAGCTTGGTCGGGATCAGTTCGATCGCCACCCAGTAGGGGACGTACCAGCAGACGAGGAACAGCAGCGCGGGATCCGCGCGGCAGCGGTTCAGGGCCTTGAGGCCCCCCCGGAGCGCCAGGGGTGCGAACGGAAACAGGAAGAGCACGTAGATCGCCGCGTAGTAGCCGGGCGGGAAGCCATGCGATTCCTGGCCGGAGCCGACCTTCTGGATGAAGTCCCTGCCCAGCGATTCCTGCCAGAATTCGGCGCCGCTCTTCCAGGTGATCAGGACAAGCCACGGCGCGGCAATGGCGAGCATGAGCGCTGCGCCGCGCAGGGCCCTCAGGTTCCTCAGCCATGCGCGGTCACGGTCGAGGAGGGCAAGCGAGGCGACCGTCAGCGCCGAGAGCGCCGGCACCACCGGCCCCTTGATCAGGATCGAAGCACCCAGTGCGGCCCAAAACACCCATGGCGCGGCGGCCGACGGCTCGAGTCGTCCTCTTGCCGACAGATAGACCCGCGCCAGCGCCGCCTGCGCGACGACGGCTGTCGCGAGCAGGGTGGCGTCGGTCTTGGCGATGCGCCCTTCGAACAGCAGCATCACGATGCCCGCCAGCGCCGTGCCGGCGATCAGCCCCGCCATGGAGCCGAACAGCGTGGCGCCGAGCCTCGCGGTCGCCAGAACCGCCACCGTCGCGGCCAGCACCGAGACCAGCCGATAGGCCCAGACCGGGGCGTCCGCGCCCTGTCCGGTGACGGCAAGCGCCGCCGACTGCAGCCAGTAGATACCGGCGGGCTTCTTGTAGCGCGGCTCGTCCTGGAAGCGGATGTCGACGTAGTCGCCGCTCGCCACCATCTGCTTCGTCGCCTGGACGAAACGCGATTCGTCGCGGTCGGTCGGCGGCAGCGAAGCGATGCCGGGCACGAAGGCGAACAGGCAGAGCACGACCAGCAGAAGCTGCTGCAGCGCGCTCAGGCGGCCTGCCGTCCCGCGGGGTCCCGTTTCGCTCATGGCAGGATCATTCGGTCCGGGCCGAGAGCCTGCGCTTCTCGTTGAAGATCAGCTTCAGGTTGCGGACATAGATGAAGAGGCCCATGGCCTGGCCCGCGATGAAGACGGGATCCTGCCGCTGGATCGCATAGATCAGCAGCAGGGCGCCGCCGCCGAGCGAGAAGAACCAGAAGGCGATCGGCACGACCGAACGCTTCTCGCGCTCGGAGGCCAGCCATTGCACGACGAAGCGCATGGTGAACATCGCCTGGGCCACGAAGCCGAGCACGATCCAGCCGTCGAACTGGGCCACGAAGACGGTGTACAGCCAGTCGGCGAGCCCCTGAAACCAGCTCATCATCTCACCTCCGTCACGCGCGGAACCGTCTTGCGCCGCCGCCTCAGCCACCAGACGCCGAACAGGTCGAGCGCGCCGCGCAGCCCGCGGTCGAGAATGCCGTAATTGGACTTGCCGAAGCGGCGCTGCCGGTCGGTGACGTCGATGTGGGTGGCCGTGTAGCCCTCGCGCAGCACCAGCGCCGGCAGATAGCGGTGCCAGCCGTCGAAATAGGGCAGTTGCCGGAACAGCGCCGTCGGCACGGCCTTCAGGCCGCAGCCGGAATCGCGCGTGCCGTCGCGCAGAATCGCCTCGCGCAGATTGTTGGCGAAGCGCGAGGACAGCTGCTTGAGCCTGGTGTCGGTCCGTTTCAGCCGCTGGCCGGCAGCGATGCCGCAGCCGGGGCCCGCGGCGAGCAGCGCATCGGCGAGCTTCGGCAGGTAGGCCGGGTCGTTCTGGCCGTCACCGTCCATCGTGACGACGATGTCCTTGGCCGCGTGCCAGACCCCGGAGCGCACCGCCGCGCTCTGTCCGGCGGACCGGTCGTGCCTGACGAGGCGCAGCCGGCCGCCGGCCGATCCCGCGCGGGCGGCGATCACGTCGGCGGTCCGGTCGGTCGATCCGTCGTCGACGACGATGATCTCGTAGTCGCGCCCGGCGAGCGCCTGGTCCACCTCGTCGAGGAGGAAGGCGAGGTTCTCGGCCTCATTGCGGCAGGGGATGACGACCGAGACGGACGCCGTCGGCGCGGTGTTCATGAGAAGGTTTCCAACAATCGCGGTCCCCATATCATCGTCGACCGGCAAGCGCCACACGCCATGATGCGGTGCAGCGTGCCGTCAGCGCCTCTCGCGGATGTCGGTCAGCGTGCGGGTCGGCGTGATCGCCTCGGGGTCCAGCCTGATCTCGACGATCGCCGGGCGGCCGGCCGCCCGCGCGCGCGCGAAGGCGGCCGCGAAGTCTTCGGTCTTCTCCACCGTCTCGCCATGACCACCATAGGCGCGGGCAAGTGCTGCGAAGTCCGGATTGACCAGATCGGTCGCGACCGACCGGCCCGGGTACTCCCGCTCCTGGTGCATGCGGATGGTGCCGTAGATGCCGTTGTTGACCACGATCACGACGATCGGCAGGCCGTACTGCACCGCAGTGGCGAATTCCTGTCCGTTCATCAGGAAGCAGCCGTCGCCGGCGAAGGCAATCACCTCGCGCTCGGGAAACAGCGCCTTGGCGGCGACCGCGGCCGGCGTGCCGTAGCCCATCGATCCGGAGGTGGGCGCGCCCTGCGTTGCAAAGCGGCGGAAGCGGTGGAAGCGGTGGATCCAGGTGGCGTAGTTGCCGGCGCCGTTGGTCAGGATCGCGTCGTCCGGCAGCACGCTCTCGATATGGGCCATGATCGGCCCCATGTGGACGTCGCCCGGGCCGCTCGCAGGCGGTGTCGACCAGTCCAGATAGGCGCGGTGCAGGTCCTCCGTCCGGTCGGCCCATGCGGGAAGCGCCTTCGGCCCGCGGCCCGCGAAGGCAGCGGTGAAGGCTTCGGGCGAGGCGTTGATGGCGAGCGTCGGGCGATAGACCCGGCCGAGCTCGCCTGAGTCGGGATGGACGTGGATCAGCGTCTGGTCGGGGTAGGGGCTCTTCAGGAGCGTATAGTCGGAAGACGGCATCTCGCCGAACCGCCCGCCGATCATGAGCACGACGTCGGCCTGCCGGACGGCCGCCGCAAGCTTCGGGTTCGGCCCGATCCCGACGTCGCCGGCATAGCAGGGATGCAGGTGGTCGAAGAGCATCTGGCGGCGGAAGGAGCAGCCGACCGGCAGCGACCAGCTTTCGGCCGAGCGCTGGAAGTCGGCCACCGCGCGTTCGCTCCAGCGCGTGCCGCCGAGGATCGCGATCGGCCGTACGGCCGCGGCGAGGAGGTCGACGGCCTGCTGCACCAGATGCGGATCCGGGGCAGTCTCCACCGGCGTCCAGGCCAGCGGCGCGACCGTCTCGCACTCGGCCGTCAGCATGTCCTCCGGCAGCGAAATCACGACGGGTCCGGGCCTGCCGGACGTGGCGACGGAAAAGGCGCGCGTAACGAATTCCGGCACCCGCGCCGGATCGTCGATTTCCACCACCCACTTGGCGATCGAGCCGTAGAACGCCTTGTAATCGACCTCCTGGAAGGCTTCGCGCTCCAGGTTGCCGCGCGCCACCTGGCCGATGAACAGGATCATCGGGATCGAATCCTGCGCGGCGATGTGGATGCCGGCCGAGGCGTTGGTGGCGCCAGGGCCGCGGGTGACGAAGCAGACGCCCGGCCTGCCGGTCAGCCGTCCGGCGCAATCGGCCATCATCGCCGCGCCGCCTTCCTGGCGGCAGACGATGGTGCGGATGGCCGAATCGTGCAGCGCGTCGAGCACGGCGAGGTAGCTTTC
The DNA here is from genome assembly GCF_030398385.1 of Aquibium sp. ELW1220. Classification (GTDB taxonomy): domain Bacteria; phylum Pseudomonadota; class Alphaproteobacteria; order Rhizobiales; family Rhizobiaceae; genus Aquibium. The sequence goes on from NZ_JAOAOQ010000051.1 coordinate 10,446, forward strand.
GCCCGGCACGCAGAACACGGTCTCGACGCCATTCGCCTCGAGGGCGTCGACGATCAGCTGGCCACCAGTCTTCATGACGTCTCCTTCTCCAGTCGTTCCAGTTCGGCAAGGATTTCGGCCGAGTGCTCGCCGAGGCGTGGCGCAGGGCGCTCGTAGATCGGCGGCGTGGCCGACATCAGCATCGGCGCGCGCACCGAGGGCAGGCGCGTGCCGTGGCCGTCGGCCAGCTCCATGCGCATGCCGCGCGCCACCGTCTGCGGATCGGCAAACATCTCCGCGATGTCGTTGATCGGCGAGGCCGGCACCGCCACCGCGTCGAGCTTCGGCAGCAGGTCGGCCTTGGTCCAGCCGGCGAGTGCCGCGACGAGCTGTTCGCGCAGGCGCACACGGTTGGCAACCCGGGCGGGGTTGGTCGAAAAGTCGGGGTCGGCCGACAGCACGTCGAGGCCCACCACCTTGCAGAAGCGCTGGAACTGGCCGTCGTTTCCGGCCGCCAGGATGAAGTGCCCGTCCTTCAGCGGCAGCACCTCGTAGGGCGCGATGTTCATGTGGGCATTGCCCATCTGCACGGGCGGCGTGCCTGAGACTAGATAGTTCAGGTTCTGGTTGCCGAGCACCGAGATCTGGGTGTCGAACAGAGCCATGTCGATCCACTGGCCCTCGCCGGTCGCCTCGGCATGGCGCAGCGCCGCCTGGATGGCGATGACGGAATAGAGCCCGGTGAAGATGTCGGAGATCGCCACGCCCGCCTTCTGCGGCTCGCCGCCCGGCGCCCCGGTGATAGACATCATGCCGGCCATGCCCTGGATGATGAAGTCGTAGCCCGCGCGCGGCGCATAGGGGCCCGTCTGGCCGAAGCCGGTGATCGAGCAGTAGACGAGCCTCGGATTGACCGCCTTCAGGCTGTCGTAGTCGAGGCCGTACTTCTTCAGGCCGCCGAGCTTGAAGTTCTCGATCAGGACGTCGCTCGTCGCCGCCAGCCGCCGCACGATCCCGGCGCCCTCCGGCGTCGAGAAGTCGACCGCGATGGAGCGCTTGCCGCGGTTGGTGGAGTGGTAGTAGGCGGCCGACAGGTTCTCCCCGTCCGCGCCCGTCACGAAGGGCGGCCCCCACTTGCGCGTGTCGTCGCCGCCATCCGGATTCTCCACCTTGACGACGTCGGCGCCGAGGTCGGCCAGCAGCTGCCCGGCCCAGGGTCCCGCCAGGATGCGGGCAAGTTCGAGGACGCGGATGCCGGCGAGCGGTGCGGTGGACATGGACGGGGCGGTTCCTGCGACGGAGTCGCCGGGTGCCTAGCAGATGGAGAGGGGTGGTGTCACGCGGGGGGCGCGAACCTGCAAGGGCTCAACCATTCGATCCGCCGTAGCCCTCCAACTCGATCCCGGGTCCAATGTTCAGTCCCAGTCGCCGCCCTTCCTTGATCAGAGTCTTGTCCAGCGTCAGTATCGCTGCAGCTCGATGATTGCGCGCAATTGCAAGGTGCAGGGCATCGGCCGCGCGCAAGCTGGTGCTGCGCGTGCGAAGCAGTCCCATCGCCGCCTCGTAATCGGCAACGTCCGTCGGCAGGACTATGAACAAGCGGCTGAGCATGCGTTCGAACATGGCTTCCGCGTCGTCCGACTGCTGTCCGGTCAAAAGGTTCATCCGGCGGTGCCGTGCCAGCACCGAGCAAAACTCTACGCGGGTCCAGTGACCGGTTGCCAACGTCCCATCAGCAGTGCTCTTCAGGTACTCCGAGATAGGTCCGCTGGTCGCCTCGGGTACGAAGAGCGGCGTGAGGAAGGACGTATCGAGATAGCGGATGGCAGGGGCCATCAAAGGCTTTCGTCGCGAAGCGCGCGCAGGACCGCCACGCCCGATTCGGGCAGTGTCGGCATGGTCGCCCGAAATGCCGCGAGCTCCTCAAGGAAGACGGATTTCGTCTCGCTCGCCGCCGCCGAGACCTGCGCGACCGGCCTGCCGTGGCGGGTGATGACGAAGGTTTCGCCGGCTTCCACCCGGTCCAGGATGGTGCTCAGGCGGGCCTTCGCCTCCGCGAGACTGACCGTCGTCATTCTGCATCTCCATCTGGTCATCCGACAGGCAATATATGGCATGGATCCCGGCTATCTGCCACATTGAGGGGTGCGCGTTCCTCCATCCACGTCAGCCGGCAACCGTCACGCGCGCTTGCGCGGCCTTCCACCCTTCGCGCCGTTGGCCCGCGCGGCCTCGGCCTTCGCGGGAGAGGTCGCGCGGCCCGCCCGACGCGCCATCCACGCGGCTGTGCCGAAGATGCCGGCAAGAAGTCCCTGCACGGAATAGTCGACGTCGAGCCGCTCCCAATGCAGGCCATAGCCGTCGCCGAGCGGTTCGACCTCGGCGAGATCGGCGTCTTTGGCATCCGAAAGGCCCTCCACCAGGGCGACCGGAAAGGCGAAGCTACAGCCATTCGTCAGCTCGACCACGATGCGGCGCGTGTCCCCGTCGAAGCGGGCGGAGACTGCAAGCGGGCCGCTGCGCAACGCTCCTCCCCGCCGTTCCGCGGCATCCATCCGGTCGTCTGAAACGTCAGTCATGGATCTCTTTCCAGCGCTTCCGGTCGCGTTAACCCATCACGTTGGGTTTTTCAACCACCCACCACCCCCTCCACCCAAGCCACAAAATCCGCCATCACCTGATCGCGGTTCACCTCGTTCAGGCTTTCGTGGCGGGTGTCGGCGTAAACCCTTGATGTGAGATTCGAAAAGCCCATTGCCCGCATCCGTCCGGCGAGGTGCTCGGTCGCCTTGCCGCCGTCGGTCGCCGGGTCCTTCTCCCCGCCGACGATGCTGATCGGCAGGTCGCGGCGGATGCGGGCGAGGTTCGTGTCGTTCGCGCCGGCGAAGATCAGGCGGAACACGTCCTGCCACATCGAGACGGACGCGTCCCAGCCACAGAGCGGATCGGCGACGTAGGCGTCGACCTCGGCGGGGTCGCGCGACAGCCAGTCGAAGGGTGTGCGCGCATTCGGTACCTGTTTGGCCCAGGCCTGGAAGGTGAGCTTCGGCACGATGCGCGACGGCACGTCCGAGCCGAGACGAAACCGCTCCCAGGCGAGCAGCCCCTGGCCGACGCGGCCGGGCAGCCCGGCGGAGAAGTTGGCGTTCCAGATCGCCGCGCCAGCCACCCGGTGCGAGGCGGAGAACAGCGTGTTCAGCGCGATCAGCCCGCCCATCGAGTGGCCGAAGATGATCACCGGCACGCCCGGCCACCGGGCGGCGATGTGCTCGTGCACGGACATGACGTCGGCGACGACCCTGGCGACGCCGTCGCCGCCGGTGGCGAATATGCCCGCCGGAGCGTCGGGCGCTCTCGTGTGGCCGTGGCCGCGGTGGTCGTGCGCGACGCTTGCGATGCCATGTTGCGCGAGACAATCCGCGAAACGGGCATACCGCGCCGCGTGCTCGGCCAGGCCGTGGTTGATCTGGACCACCGCCTGAGGGCGGCCGTCGGGCTCCCGGCTGTAGAGGTTGAGCACCGCGCCCGAAGACGCGACGAGCTTCGTGTCGTCGTCGAATGGCATCTTTTCCTCCGGATGGCTTGCCTCGGACCATTTCCTTCCCTGCAGGGAAGGTCAAGCGCGTCCACGCGCGACCACGCATCCCACCGTTGCACGCCAGTTGTTCACGGCGGAAAAATGCCGATGGATTGTGCAGCCGCGTCTTGCCAACGGCGAAGCGGCATTGTTTGATGACGATCGTACAACATTCCGTGCCGGAGAAGACAACAATGCATCTGACCAGACGACTCTTCTCGCTTGCCGCCGCAGGCGTGATGTCCCTGGCCGCTTTCGGCGGCGCAGGGGTCGGGGCCGCCATGGCCGAGACCGACATCAAGTTCACGCTCGACTGGAAGTTCGAAGGCCCCGCCGCCGGCTTCCTGCTCGCCATCGACAACGGCCATTTCGCTGCCGAGGGGCTCAACGTCACCATCGACACCGGTGCCGGATCGCGCGAATCGATCCCGCGCGTGGCCACCGGCGCCTACGAGATGGGCTTCGGCGACATCAACGCCCTGATCAAGTTCCTCGACGAGGATCCGTCCCAGAAGGTCAAGGCGGTCATGATGATCTATGACAAGCCGCCCTTCGCCGTGATCGGCCGGGCCGCGCAGGGCATCACCGAGGATCCGAAGTCGCTCGAGGGCAAGAAGCTCGGCGCGCCGCCGCCGGACGCCGCCTTCGGCCAGTGGCCGGCCTTCGTCCAGGTCGCGGGCATCGACACGTCGAACATCACGATCGAGAATGTCGGCTTCCCGGTGCGCGAGCCGATGCTGGCGCAGGGTGCCGTCGACGCGATCTTCGGCTTCTCCTTCTCCAGCGTCCTGAACCTCAAGGCGCAGGGCATTCCGGCCGACGACATCGTCACCATCCTGATGGCCGACCACGGGCTCGAACTCTACGGCAACGCCGTCATGGTCAACGAGGATTTCGCCGCCGCCAATCCCGAGGCCGTCAAGGGCTTCGTGAAGGCCTTGGCGAAGGGCTTTGCCGACGCGGTCGCCGATCCGGAAGCCGGTGTGGCCGCCGTCATGTCGCGCAACGAGATCCTGACCAAGGAGATCGAGGTCGAGCGTCTCGGCATGGCCAACTCCATGAACATCAAGACGCCCTACGTCGTGGAGAACGGCTTCGGCGGCGTCGACGAGGCGAAGCTCGCGAAGTCGATCGACCTGCTCAAGATTTCGATGGGCCTCAAGGGCGCGGTGACCGCCGCCGAGGTGTTCGACGCCTCCTACCTGCCGCCGAAGGAAGAGCGGATGCTGCCGTAAGGCAGCGGCAGGGGGGTCCGCGATGCAGCCGCTCGTCACCATCGACAAGGTGGAGATGCGTTATGGGGGAGCTGACGGCCTGCTGGCCGTCAGCGACCTGACGCTCTCCGTCGCCAAGGGAGAGTTCGCCGCCGTGGTCGGTCCGTCCGGCTGCGGCAAGTCCACGCTGATGAAGCTGGTCACGGGCCTCTACATCCCGCAGCAGGGCGTGGTCACGGTGGCCGGCGCGCGGGTCACCAAGCCGGTCTCCATCGTCGGCATGGCCTTCCAGAACCCCACCATGCTGCCCTGGCGCACCACGCTCGACAACATCCTTCTGCCGCTCGAGGTGGTGGAACGCCATCGCGGACGGCTTCGGGCCAACAAGGCCGAATACGTCGCCAAGGCCGAGGCGCTGCTGGAGACCGTCGGGCTGAAGGGCTTCGGCCATAAATTCCCCTGGCAGCTGTCGGGCGGCATGCAGCAGCGCGCCAATCTCTGCCGGGCGCTGATCCACGAGCCGGACCTCCTGATGCTCGACGAGCCGTTCGGCGCTCTCGATTCCTTCACCCGCGAGGAACTCTGGTGCGTCATCCGCGACCTGCACGCCGCGCAGGGCGTCACCATCGTTCTCGTCACGCACGACCTGCGCGAGGCGACCTTCCTCGCCGACCGCATCTTCGTGATGAGTTCGCGGCCCGGCCGCATCATCGAAGAGCGGCGGGTGCCGTTCGCCCGGCCGCGCGACCTCGAGCTCATGTACGATGCGGCCTTCACCGACATCGTCCACGAACTGCGCAGTTCCATCGCCGACGCACGGAAGGCCGCATGAGCACGCAAGCGAAAGGTTTCGACTGGGTCCGGGCCGCACCCTGGCTCTACACCGCCGCGCTGTTCATCCTGTGGGAGGGGGCCGCGCGCGGCTTCGACCTGCCGCAATACATCCTGCCGGCGCCCACCGTCATCGCCCAGGCGATCGTGCAGTACTGGTCGGCGATCTGGAAGAACTCGCTGCAGACGCTCTACACCACGCTCGCCGGTTTCCTGCTCGCCGTCGTCGGCGGCCTGGCGCTCGGCATCCTGGTCGGCTGGTCGCGCTTCATCTATGCCGGGCTCTACCCGCTGATGGTCGGCTTCAACGCCATTCCCAAGGTCGCGCTGGTGCCGGTGCTGGTGATCTGGTTCGGCATCGGCACGGTCCCGGCGATCCTCACCGCCTTCCTCATCGCCTTCTTCCCGATCGTCGTGAACGTCGCCACCGGCCTCGCCACCATCGAGCCGGAGATGGAGGATGTGCTGCGGGCGCTCGGTGCCAAGAAGATGGACATCATGCTGAAGGTCGGCATCCCGCGCTCGATGCCCTATTTCTTCGGCTCGCTGAAGGTGGCGATCACGCTCGCCTTCGTCGGCTCGGTCATCTCCGAGACGGTGGCGGCCAATTCCGGCCTCGGCCACATGATGCTCGGCGCGCAGTCGCAGTTCAACGTGCCGCTGGTCTTCGCCGGTCTCGTCATGCTGGCGATCGAGGGCATCGTCATGTACGCCATCATGGCGTGGATCGAGATGCGCATGACCGGCTGGGCCCACCGCAGCCAGACCATGGCGGCGTGATTTCCCGGCGCCGTGCGAGCGGCCGGGTACGGACTGTGCGGCGCGTCACAGTCGCGACAGGCGAGACGGGGTAGGGTGGCGGCGATCCGTCGTCGTCAACGGGAGGAACCGCCATGCGCCTGTCCACCATCCACGGCCTCGTCGCCGCTCTTACAGCCATCGCCGCCGTCCCCGCCGCCGCCGAGGTGCGGCTCGAAGGCTATTTCATTGCCAGGGACGAATGCGCCGCCACGCAGTCGATCCGCACCGGCGCCAATCCCGGCACGGTGGTCACCGAGATCGGCCGCGCCTACGACATGCTTGCCGGCAACAAGGAGCCGCCGAGCCATTTCCTCATCCGCGTCCCCGGTGCGACCCCCGACCGGCGCTGGGTCAGCACCGGCTGCGGCGTGCATGCGACGGATGCCGGCGGATCGCCCGCGCCGGTGACGCCGCCGGCCGGCGGCGGCGGGGAGGGTGGCGGCCAGGCTGCCACGCGGGTCGACCACGTCCTTGCCGCCAGCTGGCAGCCGGGCTTTTGCGAGACGCGGCCCGCCAAGACCGAATGCGAGACGCAGACGCCGGACCGTTTCGACGCCAGCCATTTCGCCCTGCACGGGCTGTGGCCGCAGCCGCGCAGCAACGTCTACTGCCAGGTCGCGCCCGACATGGCCGCCGCCGACAAGGCCGGCCGCTGGGAGGATCTGCCCGACGTCGCTCTGCCGCAGGACGTTCGCGCGGAGCTCGACAAGGTGATGCCGGGCGCCGCCTCCTTCCTCGACCGGCACGAGTGGATCAAGCACGGCACCTGCTACGGCGACACCATGGAGGAATACTATTCGGATTCGCTCGCGGTGATGGCCGATCTCAACGCGTCTGCCGTGCGCGACCTCTTTGCCGCCAACATCGGCGCGACGCTGACCGCGGGCCAGATCCGCGACGCCTTCGACGCGGCCTTCGGCCCCGGCGCGGGTTCGCGGGTCCGGGTGGCCTGCGTCACCGATCCCTCGAACGGCCGCCGGCTGATCGGCGAACTGACGATCGGCCTGTCGGGCGAGATCGACGGCGAAACGACCCTGTCGGACCTGATCTTCGCCGCAGCCCCGACCGCCGACGCCGGCTGCCCGCAAGGCATCGTGGATGCGGCGGGGCTGCAGTAGCGGCGTTGCCCGTCGGGAGGCGCTTCAGGACGGGAGCGGCAGCAGCTCTCCCCTGGAGCGCATTGGACGCGCCGGGAGGGGAACTCCATCGGGCGTTGGTTGCTAACTGTTATCACGCCGTGGTATGAGGAAGGATGAAAGGGCATACCGTGGCCAGCAGTGCAAACCTCGGAAAGCATCTTGAGACCTACGTTACCGAGCTGGTGAAAACCGGACGGTACAATTCCCGCAGTGAAGTCCTGCGCGAAGGCGTGCGGCTGGTCGAGGAGCGGGAGAAGCGTCTGACCGTGCTCGACGCGGCTCTCGCGCGCGGTCTCGCCGATGCGGATGCAGGCCGCACGGTGCCGCTGGAGACGGTCGGGAACCGGCTCGCGGCAAAGTACCGTACCATGGCCGAAGACCGCGACGCGTGATCGTCACGCTCACCCGCGAAGCGGAAGCCGATCTCGAAGCGATCGGCGACTATATCGCGGCCGACAATCCCGCCCGCGCCGTGACATTCGTGCAGGAGCTGGTCGGCAGGTTTGCCCTGCTGGGCGACATGCCGAGGGCATTTCCGCTGGTGCCCCGCTACGAGCACACCGGCGTGCGACGGCTGCCCCACGGCAACTATCTGATTTTCTACCGGGTGGCAGAAACCCAGGTCGAGATCCTGCACATCCTGAATGGCGCTCAGAACTACGAACCGCTGCTTTTCCCGGGCGGCTAAAGCATGTCTCCAGAAAGTGGGCACCGGTTTCGGGTGAAAGACATGCGCGAAAACAAAGACCTAAAGCGTACGGAGCGAATCGGAAAGATCGCGACGCGCTTTAGCTCCCCGCACAAAGTCAAGCAGGTGGCCGCGATCTGCGACGAACGAGGGGACCGCACCAGCCGAACGGGCGCGCTCGAAAGGCGGAGCGATGTGCGCGCCACGTCCGATACACTGCCCGCCGCGATGACGCGCCCGCCGCGGCCCTTCCGTCAGCCTTCCGTATTCTTCCGCTTCGCCTTCTTCTCCGCCTTGCCGGCGAAGTCGGGCTTGCCCTTGTCCTTCGACGGCTTCTTCGGCCCCTTGCGGAAAGGCGCCCGGTCGTCGCCGGCCCGCTCGGCGGTCGCGCGCTCGGCCGGGGCACGGTCCGCCGGGGCAGCGTCGCGACGCGCCCAGCTGCCTTCCGGCTTGACCGGCTTCTCGGGCCGCTCGTTCCAGGCGGGACGATCGGCGCGCTTCTTCCAGTCGGGGCGGGCGGGCGCCTCGTCGCGCGTCGCCGGCCTTTCGGGCCTCGCATCACGCGCGGGCTTGTCCTGCCAGCCGCCATGCTCCTTGCGCGGACGGTCGTCGAAGCTCTTGCGGGGCCGCTCCGTCCGCGGCTCGCCGCTCCAGGCCTTGCGCGGCGACATGTCCGGCGTGCCCGACAGCCGCGTGACGCGGATGTTGTTCTGCAGCGTTCCCTTCGAACCGATCGCCGCGACCAGCGCATCGGCATGGCTGGCGGCGATCTCCACGAAGGTCTCCTCCGGCTGCATCTTGATGGCGCCGATCTCGGACTTGGTGATGGCGTCGGAGCGGCAGAGCATCGGGATCAGCCAGCGCGGCTCGGCATTCTGCTTGCGGCCGACCGACAGCGAGAACCAGACGGTCGCGCCGATGTCGCGGTCGCGCGGGCGCGGGCCGTCGAGCGGCGCACGCTCGTCGCGGTCGCGCCGGGGACGCGCGTTCGGGTCGACCGGCACGTCGACCAGTTCCTCGGGCGCCGACCGGCCGGCGCGCCACAGCCGCAGGAAGGCGGCCGCCACCTGCTCCGGCGCATGGCGGGCGAGCAGCTTCTCGACCGTCGAGCCTTCCTCCTCGGTGACCGTCTCTGTCAACGCCGCATCCGACAGGAGCCGCTCCTCGTCGCGCGCGGCGACGTCGTCGGCGTTGGGTGCGGCCGCCCAGACGGCGGTGATGTTGGCCAGCTGCAGCGTGCGCTCGATGCGGCGGCGCGCCGGCATCGGCACGATCAGCGCGCTGATGCCCTTGCGGCCGGCGCGGCCGGTGCGGCCCGAGCGGTGCAGCAGCGCTTCGGGATTGGTCGGCAGGTCGGCATGGACCACGAGGTCGAGGTTCGGCAGGTCGATGCCGCGGGCCGCCACGTCGGTGGCGATGCAGACGCGGGCGCGGCCGTCGCGCATGGCCTGCAGCGCGTGCGTGCGCTCGCTCTGGCTGAGCTCGCCCGACAGCGCCACGACCGAAAAGCCGCGGTTGTTGAGCCTTGCCGTCAGATGGTTCACCGCCGCGCGCGTGTTGCAGAAGACGATGGCGTTGCGCGCCTCGTGGAAGCGCAGCACGTTGACGATGGCATTGTCGCGGTCGGATGCGGCGACGGGGTGGACGCGGTACTCGATGTCGGCATGCTGCTCGCGGCCGGTCTCGGTGGCGACGCGGACGGCGTTCCTCTGGTAGTTCTCTGCCAGCGTCGCGATCGGCTTCGACACGGTCGCCGAAAACATCAGCGTGCGGCGCTCGGCCGGCGCTGCCTCCAGGATGAACTCGAGGTCCTCGCGGAAGCCGAGGTCGAGCATCTCGTCGGCCTCGTCCAGGACCACGGCGCGCAGCGCGCTCATGTCGAGCGCATAGCGGGTGATGTGGTCGCGCAGGCGGCCGGGCGTGCCGACGACGATGTGGGCGCCGCGCTCCAGCGCGCGCCGCTCGGTGCGGATGTCCATGCCGCCGACGCAGGAGGCGATCTGCGCGCCGGCGCCGGCATAGAGCCATTCCAGCTCGCGCTTCACCTGGAGGGCGAGTTCGCGCGTCGGCGCGATGACGAGGGCGTAGGGGGCCGCCGCATGGCCGAAGCGCTCGTCGTCGCCGAGCAGCGTCGGCGCCAGCGCCAGGCCGAAGGCCACCGTCTTGCCGGAGCCGGTTCGGGCGGAGACGAGCGCGTCGGCATCGCGCAGCCCGGGTGCCAGCATCGCCTCCTGCACCGGCGTCAGCGTGGTGTAGCCGCGTTCCTGCAATGCCGTGGCGAGCGCCGGGACGACGCCTTCGAATATGGTCATGGTAATCTTTCGGGGTACTGTGTCGCTTGAACGCGGTCCGCCGGCCGGCCGCGTCACCGCGGCGCTGGGCCTTGCTGGTCCATCCTGCGGTCCTCCCTACCGCCTGGAAGGCCGAATGTACAGGCCACGTCCGCGCATGGCAGCCCGGCGGCATTGCCCCAGACGGCGGTTTCGCTTACATAGCGCCCACAATCTCAACCTTTCCCTCTCATAAGACGGAGTGCGACGCGCCCCATGGCACGCCAGTTCATCTATCACATGTCGGGCCTCTCCAAGGCCTACGGCGCCAAGAAGGTGCTGGAGAACGTCCATCTTTCCTTCTACCCGGACGCCAAGATCGGCATTCTCGGCCCCAACGGCTCGGGCAAGTCGACCATCCTGCGCATCATGGCGGGCGTCGACAAGGAATGGACCGGCGAAGCCTGGCTCGCCGACGGCGCCACCGTCGGCTACCTGCCGCAGGAGCCCGATCTCGATCCGGCGCTCGACGTGTTCGGCAACGTCATGGAAGGCGTCAAGGCCAAGACGAACATCATCGAGCGCTACAACGAGCTGATGATGAACTATTCCGACGAGACGGCGGACGAGGCGACCCGTCTCCAGGACGAGATGGACCGGCTCAACCTGTGGGATCTCGAACAGCAGGTCGAGATGGCCATGGAAGCGCTGGCCTGCCCGCCCAAGGAGGCCGACGTGACCACGCTGTCGGGCGGCGAGCGCCGCCGCGTGGCGCTCTGCCAGCTGCTCTTGCGCCAGCCCGACCTTCTGCTCCTCGACGAGCCGACCAACCATCTCGACGCCGAGACGACGTCGTGGCTGGAAAAGCATCTGCGCGCTTATCCCGGCGCCGTGATGATCATCACCCACGATCGCTACTTCCTCGACAACGTCACCGGCTGGATCCTCGAGCTCGATCGCGGCCGCAGCATCCCCTATGAGGGCAACTATTCCGCCTACCTCGAGGCCAAGGCCAAGCGCATGAAGCAGGAGGGCCGCGAGGACGACGCCCGCCAGCGCGCCATCACCCGCGAGCGCGAGTGGATCGGCTCGAGCCCGAAGGCAAGGCAGACCAAGTCCAAGGCCCGCATCGCGGCCTTCGAGCAGCTGCTCGAGGCGGCCAACAGCCGCCGCCCGAGCGACACGCAGATCGTCATTCCGCATGGCGAGCGGCTGGGCAACGTGGTCATCGAGGTCGAGGGCCTGACCAAGGGCTATGGCGACCGGCTGCTGATCGACGATCTCTCCTTCAAGCTGCCGCCCGGCGGCATCGTGGGCATCATCGGCCCCAACGGCGCCGGCAAGACGACGCTGTTTCGCATGATCACCGAGCAGGAGACTCCGGACGGCGGCTCGATCCGCGTCGGCGAGACCGTCAAGCTCGGCTATGTCGACCAGAGCCGCGACACGCTCGATCCGAACAAGACCGTCTGGGAGGAAATCTCCGGCGGCGCCGAGGTGGTCAAGCTCGGCAAGTTCGACGCCAACACGCGCGCCTACTGCTCGTCCTTCAACTTCCGCGGCGGCGACCAGCAGCAGAAGGTCGGCAATCTGTCGGGCGGCCAGCGCAACCGTGTCCACCTCGCCAAGATGCTGAAGACCGGCGGCAACGTTCTCCTGCTCGACGAACCGACCAACGATCTCGACACCGAGACGCTGGCGGCACTGGAAGACGCGCTGGAAAACTTCGCCGGCTGCGCCGTCATCATCTCGCACGACCGCATGTTCCTCGACCGCATGGCCACCCACATCCTCGCCTTCGAGGGCGACAGCCACGTGGAATGGTTCGAGGGCAACTTCGAGGACTACGAGAAGGACAAGGTCCGCCGCCTCGGCCCCGACGCGCTCAACCCGCACCGCATGACCTACAAGCGCCTGACGCGGTAGGGTTTTCGGCGTGACCGGCGGGGTGGCGGGGAGCGTTTCGCGGCGACGTCGCGGGACGCCCGAAGACCGCAACTGGCTGGATGCCGGATGGTTGAGTCGGCGTTCAGGCAACGCGGACGTCTCTGGTCCGGATGTGCTACGGTCGACGGGCAGGATGAGGACCGCGCTGGCGAAGCGGGCGCTCGCACCCGGCCGGAGCTGCGCCACCCCACCTTCGTCATCCCGGAACGACGTCCGAGCGCAGCGAAGGACGACGTATCCGGGATCCATGCCTCGGCTGATGTCGTCGGGCGAGACGATGGAAAAGGACCGGTGCCGCGTCTGCGCCGTCCCGCCTTTCGGCGACGGCCGAGGCATGGATCCCGGGTCTGCGCCTCCGCTTCGCTCCTGCTTCGCCCGGGATGACGAAGGCGAAGGTATGCCGCGGTGACGAAGCGGGCGCTCGCACCCCGCCGTAGCTGCGCCACCCCCCTGCCTTCGTCATCCCGGAACGACGTCCAAGCGCAGCGAAGGACGATTTATCCAGGATCCATGCCTCGCCCGTTTCGGCCACCCCGCTGCCGCAGTCTCGACGACGGCCACCGAAGACGATGCGGCGCCCACGACCTGGATTTCGACGGCGGCAGCCTGAAGCTGCGCTTGGGGCTCAACTGAAGCGCGTTTCGCTCTTCCAGTCTCGGTCCGCGTCGGCGACTATCGTATCGTCGTGACAATCTCCGACCGTCGGCCATTGGCGCCGCACATGGCGGTCGCCCATCCCCGCGAGGTCCATCGATGTCTCCCACCCGCCCCGACTGGTCCGCCACGCAATACCTCAAGTTCGAGGACGAGCGCACGCGCCCCGCGCGCGACCTGCTGGCGCAGGTGCCCGTGGCCGCCCCCCGCCGCGTGGTCGACGTCGGCTGCGGGCCGGGCAATTCGACCGAACTGCTGGCACAGCGCTGGCCCGACGCCGAAGTGTCCGGCTTCGACACGTCGCCCGACATGATCGAAAAGGCACGCAAACGCCTGCCGGGGCTCGACTTCTCGCTCGCCGACGCGGCGTCCTGGCAGCCCGCCGAACCGGTCGACGTGATCTTCGCCAATGCCGTGTTCCAATGGTTGCCCGGGCATCCGGCGCTGCTTGCGCGGCTGATGGGCTTCCTTGCGCCCGGCGGGGCGCTTGCCGTGCAGATGCCCGACAACCTTGCCGAGCCGACGCATCGCCTCATGGTCGAGACGGCCGCCACCATGCCTTTTTCGGCGAAGATGGCGGGTGCCGCCCGCGCACCGCTGCCGCCGGTCGCCCATTACTACGACGTGCTGAAGCCGGTCGCGGCGCGGGTCGACCTCTGGCACACTATCTACAACCACCCGCTGGCCGATGCCGACGCGATCGTCGAATGGCTGCGCTCCACCGGCCTGAAGCCCTTCCTCGACCCGCTCGAGGACGACGAGCAGGCGGCATTCCTCGACGCCTATCGCGCCCGAATCGCTGCAGCCCATCCGCCGATGGTCGACGGAAAGGTGCTGCTGCGTTTCCCGCGGCTGTTCATTCTCGCCAAGAAGGGCTGACCGATCCGGACGAAAAGCGGCAGGTTGCAAGGGCCCCGCCACGCAACGCCGCTTTGTTGCGGCGCATGATCAGGTTTGCACCGCGCCGACGCGCGATATACGATGCCGCCGTTACTGCGCGAGAGGAACACCGGTCCGCGGCAGTGCCCGACGGACAGGAAAGACGAAAAGCATGAAGCGCGTCATCATCAGCGGGACGGGGGCGACCATCCCGCAGGCCGTGATCGGCAACGAGGAACTGGTCGAGAGCTACAACGCCTTCGTCGAGCGCGAAAACCTGCAGCGTGCGGCCGAAGGGCTCGAGCCGCTGCCATCCTCCAGCGCCGCCTTCATCGAACACGCCTCGGGCATCCGCCAGCGCCACGTCCACACGCCCGACGGCATCCTCGACATCGACCGGATGGCGCCGCGCATCGCCGCGCGCGACGACGACGACCTGTCGGTGCTGGCCGAATTCGGTGCATCGGCCGCGACGGCGGCGATCGAGGACGCGGGCGTCGATCCGGCGAGCGTCGACCTCGTCATCTGCGCCTCCTCGCACCTGCAGCGCATGTATCCGGCGATCGGCATCGAGATCCAGAAGGCGGTAGGCGCGCAGGGCGCGGCCTTCGACTTGAGCCTCGGCTGCTCGTCGGCGGCCAGCGGGCTGCACGTCGCGTTCAACCTGCTGCGGGCCGGCGCGCATCGCCGCGCGCTGGTGGTGACGCCGGAGCTGATCACCGCGCATCTCAACTTCCGCGACCGCCAGACGCATTTCATCTTCGGCGACGCGGCCACCGCGCTGCTGCTCGAAGCCGTGGACGACGACCGCGAGGTGGCCGGCCGGTTCGAGCTGGTCGACACGCGCAACTGGACGCAGTTCTCCAACAACATCCGCTCGAACTTCGGCTATCTCAACCGCGCCGCGGAAGAGGATGCGAGCCGCGTGCCGATGCACGACAAGCTGATCAGGCAGCAGGGCAACAAGGTGTTCAAGGACGTGACGGTGGCCAGCCACCGCTTCATCGTCGACTTCCTGGCCGACCATGGCCATACGCCGCACACCATCCGCCGCTTCTGGCTGCACCAGGCCAACGGGCGCATGAACGCGATGATCCTGAAACTGGCCTTCGGCGAGGAGGTGGGGCAGGACCGCGCGCCGATGGTGCTCGACGAACTCGGCAACACCGCCGCCGCCGGCGCGGTGGTGGCCATGCACCGTCACCACAAGGACATGAAGCCGGGCGATTTCGGCCTCGTCTGCACCTATGGCGCCGGCTATTCCATCGGCGGCGCGCTGGTGCGGATGATGTAGGCTGGAGGCCGCCGATGCAACTGCCCCTGCTGCGCCTCGACGACGAGGTGGAAATCCACCCGGCCCGCAAGCTGCTCGGCACGGTGGACGCGGTGCTGGTGGCGGGCGGGCGCGATTTCGTCACCGCGCGGGCCGACACGCTCGACCTCGGCTTCGACGGGATCGCAGGCGACCATCACCGCGGCGTCACGCGACGCTCCGGCGGCCGCGAGCCCTGGTATCCGCGCGGCACCGAAATGCGCAACGAGCGGCAGCTGTCGATCGTGGCCGCCGACGAACTCGCCATCGTCGCCGGCCGGATGGAGCTTGCCGAGATCCTTCCCGAATGGATCGGCGCCAACATGGTGCTCGGCGGCGTGCCCGGCCTGTCGATGCTGCCGGCCGGCACGCTGCTCTTCTTCTCCGGCGGGGTGACGCTCAAGGTCGACGGCCAGAACGTGCCCTGCCGCATCGCCGGCCGCTCCATCGCCGACCATGCCCGCATGCCCGACCGCGAAGCCGGCGCGCTCCTGTTTCCCAAGGTCGCGCGGCGGCTGCGCGGCCTCGTCGCCTGGGTGGAGAAGCCGGGCCGCATCGCCGCCGGCGAGAAGGTTTCCGTGCGCATCCCCGAGCAGTGGATCTATCGGCCCTGAAGATTGCCGGCCGTCACTCTTCGTCGTCGGGATCGAGCAGCCGCGTCGCGCGCCAGCGCGTCAGGACGGCATTGGTCTCGTCGATGACGAAGAACCGCGCCGAATCGCGGTCGTAGCCCTCGTCGAGCAGGGCCTCGTAGCCGGTGTGCTCGTGGCGGACATGGGCGACGGCGGCGAGCCAGACGGCCGTGGAAGGCGGCAGCGTCTTCATGTGCGGGCGCATGGCATCGGCCCTGATCTTCTCCATGTCGGCATAGGGGGCTGCCGGCAGGAGCAGGGTCAGCGCCTTTGCCACGGCGCGGGCGCGGCCGGTGCGGCCGATCACGAGCCGCTTCGCTCCGACGGGCGCGTCGCCTCCGGAAAGGCGTCGATCGAGGCGAAATAGGGCTTGAGGTCGACGACCGGCGTGCCGTCGAGCACGTCGATGGCATCGATCCCGACGATGCCCGAGGCGATGTCGACCGAGACGATCCGCGCCACATGCAGGCCGATCGGGTTCGGCCGGGCAGGGGAGCGCAGCGCGAAGGTCCCGCGCGGCGCGGCGGCATGGCGCGGGAACTGGACGATCAGGTCGCGGTCGGAGCGATCGAGCCAGGTGAGGAGGACCACGTGGCTGAACCCCGACAGCCCGTCGAGGCCTTCGCGATAGGCGTTTGCGATCTCGACGCTGGCCGGCCGCCCGCGCTCGCGGGCCGCCGCCATGTTCTTCGGGCAGTCGCTCCGCTCGGTCCAGGGCGAATGCACCGTGCCGATGAAGACCAGCCCGGCATCGGCGGGCATCGCCGCCGGATCGAAGGGCAGTTGCCGTTCACCCTCGCGCTTCATGCTCTGATCTCCAACGCTGTCGGGCAGCGGCCCGGGGAGGGGATCGATCCTACGGCTCCGAAGCCTGCCGGGTCGTCCCTCTCTTGTCTCTATGCGGTTGGCAGGCAAGTACGCCATCGTGCGGCCGTCATCAACTCCGCTGCATTCGAGCGTCTGCAGGTTGGCATCGACGGTCAGCCGCGCGGCCTCCCTCATCGGCGTCATTCCGGGGCCGCGCGGCGGAGGCATCCGGATCCGGAATCCATGCCGCAACGTCTGCGGCAAACGCCTCGACACGACCGGCGTCACGGAATGGATTCCGGACAGACGCTCCGCGCTGTTCGTCTTCCGGAATGACGGGGGTATCGCTGCCGGAGCCGAGACTGCCTCCGCTCCCGGCCCGCAGCCGACCGCCTCGCCGTCCTCGGTACGGTTCGCGGAGGACGGCGCCGCAGCTGCGGCTGTGGTTGGCCATCGAAGCCGCGGGCATTGTTCGCCGGGATTGCGATGACCGGTTGCATCATTCGCCCACTCGATATAAACATATCTTTATATCGTTTGGAGTTGCCGATGCTGTCCCGTCCCCTGACCGATCTCGCTGCCTTCGTTGATAGCTTGAAGGCGGTCGCCGAATCCAGCCGGCTGCGCATTCTCTACCTGCTGTCGCGCGGCGATCTCACGGTCTCCGACATCACCGAGATCCTCAACCAGTCGCAGCCGCGCGTCTCGCGCCATCTCAAGCTCCTGCTCGACGAAGGTCTGATCGGCCGCTACCAGGAGGGCTCCTGGGCCTATTTCCACCTGGCCGAGGAGGGGTTCGAGCGCGACCTCGTGGCGAGCCTCATCGCCCGGATCGACCCGGCGCAGCCGCCGGTCGACCGCGACCTGGAGCGGCTTTCCGCGGTCAAGTCGCGCCGGCAGGAGCGGGCCGCGGCCTATTTCGGCGCCAATGCCGAGAGCTGGGACCGCATCCGCTCGCTGCACGTGCCGGAGGCGGCGGTCGAGACGGCGATCATCGATCTCGTCGCGCGGCGGCCCTTCCGCACCATGCTCGACCTCGGCACCGGCACCGGCCGGATGCTGGAGATTCTGGCGCCGTTCTACCAGCATGCGATCGGCGTCGACCTGTCGCGCGAAATGCTGGCGATCGCGCGCGCCAACCTGGAGAAGGCGGGCATCGCCCATGCGCAGATCCGCCAGGGCGACCTGCTGGCGCCGCCGGTCGAGCGAGGCCAGTTCGATCTCGTCACCATCCACCAGGTGCTGCACTATCTCGAGCATCCCGGCGCCGCGATCACCGAGGCCGCCCGCCTGCTGCGCCCCTCGGGACAATTGCTGATCGTCGACTTCGCCGCGCACGAGCTGGAGTTCCTGCGCGAGGAGCACGCCCATCTGAGGCTCGGCTTTTCGGACCGGCAGATCGCGGAGTGGTTCGACGAGGCGGGGCTGGATCTCGCAGAGACGATCGAATTCGAACCGACGGGCGTCGCCGGCGAGCATCTGACGGTGAAGCTCTGGCTCGGCCGCGACCGCCGCCTTCTCATCGCCGACACGCACAGCACAGCCAAGGAGCAGACCGCGTGAACCAGTTCCGCTTTTCCCGCCGTCCCGACATCGGCAACCGCATCAAGGTGTCCTTCGAGTTCTTTCCGCCGAAGAACGACCTGATGGAGGCGAGGCTCTGGGAGACGACCGATCGGCTGCAGGCGCTGTCGCCGGACTTCGTGTCCGTCACCTATGGCGCGGGCGGCTCGACGCGCGAGCGCACCGCGCGCACGGTCGGCCGCATCCTGCGCGAGACGAGCCTGGTGCCGGCCACGCACATGACCTGCGTCGACGCCTCGCGCGACGAGGTGGACGAGGTGATCGGCGATTTCATCGGCATGGGCGTCACGCGATTCGTGGCGCTGCGCGGCGACCCGGCCGAGGGCGTCGGCGCCCGCTACCGGCCGCATCCGGCCGGCTACGCCAATGCCGCCGAGCTGGTGGGCGCTCTGAAGGCGAGGGGCGCGGCCGACATCTCGGTCTCGGCCTACCCCGAGAAGCATCCGGAAAGCCCGGATTTCGCCACCGACGTCGACATGCTGAAGCGCAAGGTCGACGCCGGCGCGACGAGGGCCATCACCCAGTTCTTCTTCGACAATGACAGCTACGAGCGCTACGTCGAGCGCATCCGCCGCGCCGGCATCTACGTGCCGATCGTGCCGGGCATCCTGCCGGTGCACAATTTCAGGCAGGTCGCGAGCTTCTCGGCGCGCTGCGGCGCACATGTGCCGGCCTGGATGGCGGAGCGCTTCGAGGGGCTCGACGACGACCCGCAGACCCATGCGCTGGTGGCGGCGGCGGTCGCGGCCGAGCAGGTGCTCGACCTCGTCGAGCGCGGGATCACCGACTTCCACTTCTACACCATGAACCGCGCCGATCTCGTCGTCGCGATCTGCCACATGATCGGCATCCGCGCCTTGGCGATCCCCCAGCAGGAGACCCGCCCGGCCGCCGCGTAGGCCGCACCGGGCAGAGCGCCGTCACCTTCTCCCATCGCAGACGATGCCAAGGTGAAGCCGACGTCGCGGCCAAGCCCTCTTCTCCCCGTTCACGGGGAGGAGATGCCGGCAGGCAGATGAGGGGCGGCGCCGACGCTCCAAGCCGGGCGCAACCGGCCGAAAGCGCACCGGGGCAGGACACGCCGTCCGGACCGCCGATTCGTCCGCTCGACCCTCCGCGCCGCCCCTCATCCCCCTGCCGGGACCTTCTCCCCGCAAGCGGGGAGAAGAGCGCCGTCACCGACGGCTTCGTTTATCGCAGACCTGGCGCCGACGTCGCGGCCGCGCCCCTTCTCCCCGTTCACGGGGAGAAGATGCCGGCAGGCAGATGAGGGGCGGCGCCGACGCTCCAAGCCGGGCGCAACCGGCCGAAAGTGCGCCGAAACACCCCCGCACCCCCCCGAACGCAGAACGGCCGGGCATCATGCCCGGCCGTTCGCTTGTCTCTGCTACCTTTCGGGCCGGCGGACCGGCCCTCCGCTCAGGGGATCACCCCGACGATAAGCGCTCCGATGAAGGCGAACGCACAACACACCATCAACGCGTTGATAGGTTTCGTCAGTCCCATGTCATAGCCTCCTCAGTAGACTATGCCAGAAGTGTAGGCGAGTTTGTGCCACTGGCAAGCGAATTGTGTGCTGCGGCGCACAGTGGATGTGGAACCTTCGCCGCCGGCCGGCGTGTTTCCCGTTGAAAATCCTTGCTTATCCTGCGGCGGTCGGCCTGTGCGAATCCTTAGCCGGAAGCGCGCCGGACAGGCGCCTCTACCGCACTGCAGCATCGCGGCTGCGGCGGCGGAGCAGGCGGCCGTCGATCACGACCAGGCCGCAGGCGATGATGGCGATTCCGGCCAGTTCGAAAAGCTCCAGCCTCTCGGCGAGAAAGACGGTGCCGAGCAGGATGGCGCTGGCCGGGACGATCAGCGTCACCAGCGAGGCATTGCTGGCGCCGGCTGCCGCGACGATCCGGAAGTAGAGGATGTAGGCGAAGGCGGTGGCCAATAGCGCCAGTCCGAGCACGGCGCTCCAGGCGCCGAGGGAGGCGGTCGCAAGGCCTTGCCCGCCATCGACCAGCAGCGCCACGGGCAGCATCACGGCGGTCGAGGCGGTCAGCTGGCCGGCGGCCACGAGCTGCGGGGGAAGGCCCGTGATGCGCTTGGCCAGGATGAAGGCGAAGGCGTAGGACAGCGACGCGCCGACGAGGAACAGCTTTGCCCAGACCGGGCCGCCGAGACCCGCCAGCACCCCGGGTCCCACCATGATCGCCGTTCCGGCGATGCCGATCAGCACGCCCGCCACCTTGTTCACCGTCAGCTGCTCGTCCGCCAGGAAGGCGCTGGCGACGAGCGCCGTCCAGAACGGTGTGGTGGCGTTCAGCACCGAGGCGAGGCCGGCGCCGAGCTCAGTCTGGCCCATGAAGATCAGCGAGAAGGGCACCACATTATTGAACAGGGAGAGCAGCACCAGCGGCCCGGCCATCCTGAGTGCCGGCGCAAACGACTGACCCGTCGCCGCGAGAAAGACATGCAGCGCCGCGGCCGCGATGCCGACGCGCAGCAGCACCAGCGTGATCGGCGGGATCTCGGCCACCGCGATCCGCGCGAAGAAGAACGACCCGCCCCAGATCGCGCCGAGAGTCAGGATCTGCGCCCAGACCGCGGCGGTCATCGGGGCGGGCGTGGTCTTCTGCGTCATGTCGGCTTTCCTGCTTTCGGCGTCTCGTGTTCGCCACGCGGCTGGGATAGGACAGGGAACGGCCGGCGACCACCCGAATTCCGTTGCCGGGACATGGCCGTTCCGGCGCGGCCTTCGTGCCGGTGTCGGCGGATCCTCTTCGCGCCAGCATGGGAGTGGCCGATGCAGACCTTCGAGAACGCCCGCGAGGCAGCGCTCACCATGCGGCCGGACGTGCCGGTCTACTGCTTCCGGCCGGCGGTGCTGAAGGCGGATGCGCGGCGGTTCATGGAGATGTTTCCGGGCAGGACCGCCTATGCAGTGAAGACCAATGGCGAGCCGATGGTGCTGCAGGCGCTGGCCGAGGCCGGCGTCACCGCCTTCGACGTCGCTTCGCCGGCCGAATTCGCGGCGGTGCGCGCCGTCGCGCCGGCCGCCGAGATGCTCTACATGCACCCGGTCAAGGCGCAGTCCGACATCCGGCTGGCGCTGGAGACCTACGGCATCCGGGTGATCGCGGTCGACCACGAGGACGAGGTCACCAAGCTCGCCCGCGTCGTGCAGGCGCTCGACATCGACCCGGGCACCATCACCGTCTTCGTGCGGATCCAGACCAAGGGCAGCGCCGCCTACGAACTGTCGAAGAAGTTCGGCGCCGGGCCGGCCCATGCGGTCGAGCTGCTGCAGCGGCTCGACCGCAACGGCTACAAGGTGGGAATCTGCTTCCACGTCGGCAGCCAGATCACCGATCCCGACACCTATGAGCGGGCGCTGCGCAGCGCCGACTGGGTGCGCAACCGCGCCGCGGTGCCGCTCGCCGGTCTCGACGTCGGCGGCGGCTTTCCGGCCGAATACGGCCATGATCCGAATCGCAAGGCGCCCGACATGCCATCGCTCGGCCAGCTGATGTCGCGGCTGCGGAACGACATCGAGGAATGGGGCTTCGGCGACATGCCGCTGGTGGCCGAACCGGGCCGCGTCATCTGCGCGCATGCCTTCTCGCTGATCGTGCGGGTGCTCTTGCGCAAGGGCCGCCGCATCTACATCAATGACGGCATCTGGTCGTCGCTGTCGGACTCATGGACCGGCAAGATCACGCTGCCGGCGCGCTTCATTCCCGATCCGGCGATCCGCAGCCGCAACGGCGACGAGAAGACCATCGTGCCGTTCAAGGTCTGCGGCGCGACCTGCGATTCGGTCGACATCCTGTCGCGGCCGTTCTGGCTGCCGGAGACGGTCGACACCGGCGACTGGATCGAGATCGGCAACATCGGTGCCTATTCGCTGTCGCTGCGCTCGCGCTTCAACGGCTTCTATCCCGACACCTTCGTGGAGGTGACGACGCCGTTCGACGAGGGCAGCGAGCCTGAGGGTTTTGCCAGCCTCGAGACGATGGCGGGCTCCTGACCATGGCCGCGCCGCGCGTGCCCAAGCTCATCCGCTTCGTCGTCGTGAATTCGCTGACCGGCATGCTGATCGGCTGGCTCGTGGCGGCGGGGCTGATCTGGTTCAACATCGGCGGCTTCGGCGAACTCGTCTGGCATTCGCGCCAGCGCATGGTGGCGCTCTTCATCCTCGCGATGTCGTTCGGCGTGACCTTCGCCTTCGCCTTCCTCGCCACGGCGCTGATGCTGCTGCCCGGCGACAAGGACCGCTTCGACAGGGTGTGACCGGTCGCGTCAGCCGGCGAAGGCCAGCCACAGCAGCACGAGCAGGCTGGTCAGCGCGCCGTTCAGCCCCATGGCGATGCCGGCGAAGGTTCCGGCGAGTTCGGAGACCTGGAAGGCGCGCGCCGTGCCGATGCCATGCGAGGCGACGCCGGCGGCAAAGCCGCGCGCGGCATAGTCGGTGATACGCAGCGCGTTCATCAGCGGCGTGACGACGATCGCGCCGATGATGCCGGTGGCGATCACCAGCACCGCCGTCAGCGCCGGCAGGCCGCCGAGGCTGCTTGCCAGCTCCATGGCGATCGGCGCGGTGACCGATTTCGGCGCCAGAGAGGCCAGCACCTCGCGCGGCGCGCCGAAGGCCCAGGCGATCGCCACCGCGCTCGCCGCCGCCGTCACCGAGCCGGCGATCAGCGCGGCCGCCATCGGCAGGAGCGAACGCCGCACGATCGCCAGGTTGCGGTAGAGCGGGATCGCCAGCGCCACCGTCGCCGGGCCGAGCAGGAAGTGGACGAACTGGGCGCCGTCGAAGAAGCGGGCATAGTCGGTGCCGGTGGCGACGAGCAGGCCGGTCAGCAGCGCCGCCGCGATCACCACCGGGTTGGCGAGCGCATGCCTGCCGAAGCGTGCCGACACCGCGTCGCCGATCCAGTAGGCGACCAGCGTCGCCGTCAGCCACAAGAGGGGCGAGGCGGAGAGGTAGACCCAGATGCGGACGATGTCGCCGTTCACTCCGAGGCCCTCCGCGCCGTCCATCGCGCCACGGCCAGGAAGACGCCGACGGTGACCAGCAGCGTCAGCACCGTCGAGACGACGAGGGCGAGGATCAGCGGCAGGCCGAAGCTCGCGATCACGTCGCCCTGCTGGACGATGCCGACGGCGGCCGGCACGAACAGCAGCGACAGGTTGCGCAGGAGCGTGCCGCCGGTGGCCTCCAGCCCGCGCCCGGGGCCGCGGCGGGCGAGGAGCACCAGAAACAGCAGCCCCATGCCGACCACCGGACCCGGAAACGCCAGTCCGGCGAATACCTGCCGCAAGGCCGTTACGAGCACTTCGCCCGCCAGCTGGCAGGCCAGCAGCAGGGCGAGCGCAGGCACGATGCCGAGCGGCTTGTGGTCGGTCTGGTCCGGCATGGTGCCCTCCGAAACCGCAAGCTGGCACAGCCGCCGCGGCGGCGCCAGAGCGTCACCCCGCCGCGCGAACCCTCAGTTCGTGTTGGCCTTCAGCCATTTCGTCCAGGCGGAGGCGCTGCCGGAAAAGACGTTGATGTCGGCGTCGCCGCGGATGCCGGGCACGATGCCGGTGCCGGTGTACTGCCAGAACAGGAAGTTCTGCCGGCCGTAGCGGGTGTCGGGATGGTCGGCGACCGAGCGCAGCCACCAGTCGTAGCCGCGGAAGCTCGACAGCCCGTTGTCTTCCCAGAAGTCGATCGATGTGTAGATGATCGGCCGCTTGCCGTAGTGCTTCTCGACCGCGTCGAGGAAGATTTTCATCTCGGCGCGCACGGTGGCGGCGGGCGGCCTGAGCTTGCAGGACGGCGACAGATGGTTCCATTCCATGTCGAGCACGGGCGGCATCGCCGACCTGTCCCTGGGCACGTGGCGGATGAACCATTGCGCCTGCTCGATCGCCGGGCGGCAGAAATAGAAGAAGTGGTAGGCGCTGCGCGGCACGCCGGCCAGCTTCGCCGCGTTCCAGTTGCGGTGGAAGAACTCGTCGACCCGGTCGCCGCCCTCTGTCGCCTTGATGAAGGCAAACGAGATGCCGCTGCGGCGGGCCTTCTCCCAGTCGACCGGCCCCTGATATTTCGACACGTCGGTGCCATGCACCGGATAGGTCCACGGCGCCTTGCCGGTCCAGGCATGCGGGTCGCGATCGCCGTAGCGCGGGTTCGTCACCGCCACGCCGGCCGCCGAGCCTGAACTCGGCGCGAGGTCGGACAGGCTGATGCCGCCCGAGGTGCAGCCGGTCGCAAACGCTGCCAGAACCGCCGCCAGTGTCGCCGCCGCCCATCGGCGCATGTCGATCTCCCTTCGTCCAGGCCCCGAATCGGTGCCGGTTTGCGGGTCTGTGGATAGACCATGGACCCCGACGGGTCACCGCGCGTCGCCCGGCCTAACGACCACGAAATGGTGATTGCCTTTCGCGCCGGCCCGCCCGATTGTGCCGGCCAGACAGCGGCGGAAGGCGGCAATTCGATGGCCGCCGGGATTAGTCGGCGGACAGGAACAGGACGGCGTCAGGCATGCGCATTCTCGGCACGATCCTCAAATGGCTGCTCATCGCCGTCGTCGTGGCGGTGGTCGGGCTGGCAGGCTGGCTCTTTCTGGCGCCGCCGGAACTGATCCGGGTGGCGAGCGGCTACACCGCCAAGATCGTCTGTTCCAACGTGTTCCTGGCCGGGCGCGACGCGCAGGACGTGCTGACTGTCGACGTGCAGGCGCCCGGCCATCCGATCCTCGGCTATCTCACCGTCGACGTCGACCCGTCCGCCGGCACCGCGAAGGCGGCGCTGCTCGGGCTGTTCGGGCCGGGGCTCGCCGCCCATCGCCAGGGCCTCGGCTGCGCCTCGGTGCCTGCGGGCGACCGGTCGACGCTCGCCGATCTTACCGCCACGCCGGGCAGCGAGGCCGGGCGTCCCGGGTTCTGGCCGGAAGGCGACATGGTGGAGCAGCCGCAGTCGGCAGAGATCGCAGCGATCCTGCAGGACGAGGCGCTGGTGGGCCCGGGCCTGCGCGCGGTCGTCGTCGTCAGGGACGGCCGCATCGTCGCCGAGCGCTACGGCGAGGGCTTCGATGCGACCTCGCCGCTGCTCGGCTGGTCGATGACCAAGACGGTGAACGCGGTGCTGGTGGGAACGCTGGTGCAGGAAGGCCAGCTGTCGCTCGACCAGGCCGGTCTCTTCCCCGGCTGGACCGACGAGCGGGCGCGGATCACGCTGTCGGACCTGATGGGAATGCAGAGCGGGCTTTCCTTCAACGAGGATTATGGCGACGTCACCGACGTCACCCGCATGTTCTACCTCGAGCCGGACATGGCGGGCTTCGCCGCTGCCAAGCCGCTCGCCGGACCGCCCGGCACGATCTTCAGCTATTCCAGCGGCACCGCCGTTCTCCTGTCGCGCCTCTGGCAGGATACGCTGGGCGAGCCGCAGGCGGCGATGGACTGGCCGCGCGAGGCGCTGTTTGATCCGCTCGGCATGGAGAGCGCCGTGCTGGAGACCGACGCGGCCGGCACCTTCGTCGGCTCGTCCTATCTCTACGCCACCGCGCGCGACTGGGCCCGCTTCGGCCAGTTCATGCTGGGCGACGGCACGGCGGACGGCCGGCAGGTCGTGCCGGCGGGCTTCCTTGCCTGGATGCGGCAGCCGGCCCCGGAGTCGAAGAACGAATACGGCAACGGCCAGCTCTGGCTGCACGGGCCGCAGGGCGGCACGCCGGACGGGGAGGACCCCGATGCCGGCTTCGACCTGCCCGCCGACGCCGCCTGGGCGCTCGGCCATGACGGCCAGTCGATGGCGATGATCCCCTCGAAGGGCCTCGTCGTGCTGCGGATGGGGCTGACCCCGTCCAAGCTCGGCTGGAAGTCGCAGGGGCTGGTGGAAGCGGTGGCGAAGGCGGTGGAGTAGCGCTGGCGCTGCCGCCAGGCCGCCGCCACGCCCCTCCCACGTCGCCGCCACAGCGCGCCCGCGCCCGCGTCACCGCTACAGCGTTCTCCACACCGGCCGCACCGTCATCCTCGGGCCTCCCCGCCGTCATCCTCCTGCCCAGGCGCCGTCATCCTCGGGCTTGTCCCACTGCTGTCCGGTTTAGCTTTGCAGGAACGCGAAGCTGATCTGGTTGGGATTTGGCTTCGGTGGATTTGGCGGTGTGGTGAGTTTGTCGATTGGTCTG
>NZ_JAOAOQ010000052.1 GCF_030398385.1 Aquibium sp. ELW1220
CTTGCCATGGCTGGCGGCGCCATGTCCGGCCTGCCGCCGTATCACGACACGTCCTGACGTGAACGCTCAGCCGTACCAATCCCATTCCGGGTCCGACTGGCCGGGCGGCAGAGCCGCCTCCTGGCCCGCTGGCGCTGGCGAAAATGCGGGGACAGTTTACCGATTTCGGGAGAGCTCCGGCCGAAACACCCGCGCCCCTCGCCCGAATTCGGTAAACTGTCCCCGTATTTCCGCCGTCACGCGCCTCCCCCGCACGTCCCCGGCATGTCCGGCCCCGTCCCTGCCGCTGGCGAATCGCCCTTGCCACCTGCTACAAGCCGCTGCGATTGCGCGGGAACCCGACATGGAACTGACCCTACCCTGGCCCACCACCACAGGCGAGGCGCTGGCCTTCGGCTCGGCCGCCTGCGCCATCCTCGCCGGCCTCGCCGCGCTCATTCTTCCGGGGCTCTGGGCCGGGCTGACCGGCGAACCGCGCGACCGCGCCGCGGCGTCCTCGGCGCTGCGGGCGGCGTCCGGCTTCCCGATCGGCCTCGGCATCGCGGCGATCATGCTGGCGCAGCCGCTGCTCTATCTCGCCGTCGGCGCCGGCTGGCTGTTTTCCGCCGTCGGCCGCGCGGCGGCCCTTGCCGCCGACCGCACCGCCTGGGGCCTCGGCCTGCTGCGCCTCGTCCTCGACATCCTGCTCGCCGCCCTGCCGCTCGCCTATGCCTTCGGCTACCTCCCCTGAGGCACGATGCGGCGGCGGTGCCCGGTTTGATGCGACAAAACTGACGCGAAACCATATGCCTCGGGTTGTTGCGAGTCCGGAATGCCTGTGCTAGACGGCAATCGACTTTCGGCCCGGGGATCGGCACGCTCGGATTTGTGGTCGAAATAATTCAATTAGGTCAGAGGGTTAGCCAGAGTCTTGAACTCGCGCCGAAATCCTGCGGCCATCTCAGGAAGAGAAGACCGTTCGTGGCACAGTCTACTTCGCCAGTTTCAGACGTCGCGGGCCGCTACGCGGGCTCGCTGTTCGAGCTTGCGCTCGACGAGAAGAGCGTCTCCCAGGTCGAATACGACCTGCTCGCCTTCGAGGGCCTGATCGAGGAGAGCGCCGATCTGAAGCGCCTCATCGAGAGCCCCGTCTTCTCGGCCGACGACCAGTACCGCGCTATCTCGGCGATCGCCGAGAAGGCGGGCCTGCACGGCCTCGTCGGCAATTTCCTCAAGGTCGTGGCCAAGAATCGCCGCCTGTTCGCCGTTCCCGGCATCATCAAGGCGTTCCGCGCCATCGCCGCAGAGCATCGCGGCGAGGTCGTCGCCGAAGTGACGGCCGCCCATGCGCTGACGCGCGAACAGGAAGCCGAACTCAAGGCCGCGCTGGCCGAGGTCGCCGGCAAGACCGTCACCGTCAAGGTCACGATCGATCCCTCCCTGCTTGGCGGCCTCGTCGTGAAGATGGGTTCGCGCCAGATCGACACGTCGCTCAAGACCAAACTCAATTCGCTCAAGCTCGCACTTAAAGAGGTCGGCTGATGGACATCCGCGCCGCGGAAATTTCCGCAATTCTGAAAGACCAGATCAAGAACTTCGGCAAGGAAGCCGAAGTGTCCGAAGTCGGCCAGGTCCTGTCGGTCGGTGACGGCATCGCCCGCGTCTACGGCCTCGACAACGTCCAGGCGGGCGAGATGGTCGAGTTCCCCGGCGGCATCCGCGGCATGGCGCTGAACCTCGAGACCGACAATGTCGGCGTCGTCATCTTCGGTGCCGACCGCGACATCAAGGAAGGCGACACCGTCAAGCGCACCGGCACCATCGTCGACGTGCCGGTCGGCAAGGGCCTGCTCGGCCGCGTCGTCGACGCGCTCGGCAATCCGATCGACGGCAAGGGCCCGATCGAGGCGACCGAGCGTCGCCGCGTCGACGTCAAGGCGCCCGGCATCATTCCCCGCAAGTCGGTGCACGAGCCGATGTCGACCGGCCTCAAGGCCATCGACGCGCTGATCCCGATCGGGCGCGGCCAGCGCGAACTCGTCATCGGCGATCGCCAGACCGGCAAGACCGCCATCCTGCTCGACACCTTCCTCAACCAGAAGCCGATCAACGACGGCGACGACGAGAGCCAGAAGCTCTACTGCGTCTACGTCGCCGTCGGCCAGAAGCGTTCCACCGTCGCCCAGTTCGTGAAGGTGCTCGAGGAGCGCGGCGCGCTGCAGTACTCGATCATCGTCGCGGCCACCGCATCCGACCCGGCGCCGATGCAGTTCCTGGCGCCCTTCGCGGGCTGCGCCATGGGCGAGTTCTTCCGCGACAACGGCATGCACGCCGTGATCGGCTATGACGACCTGTCCAAGCAGGCCGTCGCCTACCGCCAGATGTCGCTGCTGCTGCGTCGTCCGCCCGGGCGCGAGGCCTATCCGGGCGACGTGTTCTTCCTGCATTCGCGCCTGCTCGAGCGCGCCGCCAAGCTCAACGACGAGAACGGCAAGGGCTCGCTCACCGCGCTTCCGGTCATCGAGACGCAGGCCAACGACGTGTCGGCCTACATCCCCACCAACGTGATCTCGATCACCGATGGCCAGATCTTCCTCGAGACCAACCTGTTCTTCCAGGGCATCCGCCCGGCGGTGAACGTCGGTCTCTCGGTGTCGCGCGTCGGCTCGGCCGCACAGGTCAAGGCGATGAAGCAGGTGGCCGGCTCGATCAA
The DNA here is from genome assembly GCF_030398385.1 of Aquibium sp. ELW1220. Taxonomy (GTDB): domain Bacteria; phylum Pseudomonadota; class Alphaproteobacteria; order Rhizobiales; family Rhizobiaceae; genus Aquibium. The sequence continues at coordinate 2,693 of NZ_JAOAOQ010000052.1, forward strand.
GGGTGAGCTCGCCCAGTATCGCGAGATGGCCGCCTTCGCGCAGTTCGGCTCGGATCTCGACGCCGCCACGCAGCGCCTGCTCAACCGCGGCGCACGCCTGACGGAGCTCCTGAAGCAGCCGCAGTTCTCGCCGCTGAAGACGGAAGAGCAGGTCGTCGTCATCTTCGCCGGCGTCAACGGCTATCTCGACAAGATCCCGGTCGCCAAGGTCGGCGAGTTCGAGCGCGGCCTGCTGACGCACATGCGTGCCGACGGCAAGGCCGTTCTCGAGGGCATCCGCGTCGAGAAGGCCCTGTCGGACGATCTCCGCGCCAGGCTGAAGGCCGAGATTGACGCCTTCGCCAAGAACTTCGCCTGATCGGTCGGGAGTAGGGTCGAGGCATGCCTTCACTCAAGGATCTGCGAAACCGCATCGCCTCGGTGAAGGCGACGCAGAAGATCACCAAGGCGATGCAGATGGTCGCCGCGGCGAAGCTGCGTCGCGCCCAGGAAGCGGCGGAGGCGGCGCGGCCGTATTCGCAGCGCATGGGCGCGGTGCTGGCCAACATCGCAGCCGCCGTGTCGGGCGACGACGCGCCTACGCTGATGACCGGCACCGGCAGGGACGACGTGCACCTGCTCGTCGTCGCGACCGCCGAACGCGGCCTGTGCGGCGGCTTCAACAGCCAGATCGCCCGTCTCGCGCGCGAGCACATCCGCCGGCTGCTGCGCGACGGCAAGACGGTGAAGATCATCACCGTCGGCAAGAAGGGCGCGGACATCCTGCGCCGCGACCATGCCAAGCTGATCATCGAGCGCATCGAACTGCGCGACGTCAAGCAGGTCGGCTTCGTCAACGCCGACGCCATCGCGAAGAACATCACCCAGCGCTTCGCGGCGGGCGAGTTCGACGTCTGCACGCTGTTCTATTCGGAGTTCAAGTCGGTGATCTCGCAGGTCCCGACCGCCCAGCAGATCATCCCGGCGAGCGCTCCCGCCGCGCCGGCCGCCGATGCCTCGGCATCGTCGATCTATGAATACGAGCCGGATGCGGGCCAGATCCTGTCGGACCTGATCCCGCGCAACATCTCCGTCCAGATCTTCCGCGCGCTGCTCGAGAATGCGGCGGGCGAGATGGGCGCCAAGATGACGGCCATGGACAATGCGACGCGCAATGCCGGCGACATGATCAGCAAGCTGACGATCACCTACAACCGTCAGCGGCAGGCGCAGATCACCAAGGAACTGATCGAAATCATCTCGGGCGCGGAAGCGCTCTAGACATCGAAGAGGGTAAGAGAAATGGCTATAGCAGCTAACCCGAAGGCCGCGGCCGCCACCGGCAGGATCGCGCAGGTCATCGGCGCTGTCGTCGACGTGTCGTTCGAAGGCGCCCTGCCTCCGATCCTGAACGCGCTCGAGACCGACAACGGCGGCAACCGCCTCGTCCTCGAGGTCGCCCAGCATCTCGGCGAGAACACCGTCCGTTGCATCGCCATGGACTCCTCCGAAGGCCTCGTGCGCGGCCAGCCGGTCACCGACACCGGGTCGCCGATCACCGTGCCCGTCGGCGAGGAGACGCTCGGCCGCATTCTCAACGTCATCGGCGAGCCGGTCGACGAAGCCGGTCCCGTCCCCTCGACGCTCCGCCGCGCCATTCACCAGGAAGCGCCGGCCTATGTCGATCAGTCGACCGAGGCGCAGATCCTCGTCACCGGCATCAAGGTCGTCGACCTGCTCGCGCCCTATGCCCGCGGCGGCAAGATCGGCCTGTTCGGCGGCGCCGGCGTCGGCAAGACCGTGCTGATCCAGGAACTGATCAACAACATCGCCAAGGCGCATGGCGGCTATTCCGTCTTCGCCGGCGTCGGCGAGCGCACCCGCGAGGGCAACGACCTCTATCACGAGATGATCGAGTCGGGCGTCAACAAAGACCCGCACGAGAACGACGGCTCGACCGCCGGTTCGAAGTGCGCCCTCGTCTTCGGCCAGATGAACGAGCCGCCCGGTGCCCGCGCCCGCGTCGCGCTGACCGGCCTCACCATCGCGGAGCACTTCCGCGACCAGGGTCAGGACGTGCTGTTCTTCGTCGACAACATCTTCCGCTTCACCCAGGCCGGCTCGGAAGTGTCGGCGCTGCTCGGCCGCATTCCTTCGGCCGTGGGCTATCAGCCGACGCTGGCCACCGACATGGGCCAGATGCAGGAGCGCATCACCTCGACCCACAAGGGTTCGATCACTTCGGTGCAGGCCATCTACGTTCCGGCCGACGACTTGACCGATCCGGCCCCCGCCACCTCGTTCGCCCACCTCGACGCGACGACGACGCTCAACCGCTCGATCGCCGAGAAGGGCATCTATCCGGCGGTGGATCCGCTCGATTCGACCTCGCGCATGCTCGATCCGCAGATCGTCGGCGAGGAGCACTACCAGGTGGCGCGTTCGGTGCAGCAGACGCTGCAGCGCTACAAGTCACTGCAGGACATCATCGCGATCCTGGGCATGGACGAGCTGTCGGAAGAGGACAAGATCACGGTCGCGCGCGCCCGCAAGATAGAGCGCTTCCTGTCGCAGCCCTTCTTCGTCGCCGAGGTGTTCACCGGTGCACCGGGACAGCTCGTGCCGCTCGAGGACACGATCCGTTCGTTCAAGGGGCTTGTCGCGGGCGAGTACGACCATCTGCCGGAAGCGGCGTTCTACATGGTCGGCTCGATCGAGATGGCGCTCGAGAAGGCACAGCGTCTCGCCGCCGAAGCAGCGTAATCAACGATTGGCGAACAGGGAGTAGCGAACAGGTTTGGCCGGCTGACGAGGCGATCGTCCTTCGCCACTGGCCATCCGCTTCGCTAGGTTTGAATGGCACAATCCTTCAAGTTCGAGCTGGTTTCGCCGGAGCGCCTGCTCGTCTCCGCGCAGGTCGAGTCCGTGGTCATTCCGGCGACGGAAGGCGAGATGACGGTGATGGCGAACCACGCGCCGGTCATGACCACCATCAAGCCGGGCGTGGTCGCGATCACCGTGGCCGGCGGCAAGGTCGACCGCTACGTGGTGTTCGGCGGCTTCGCCGACATCCTGCCGGAAGGCTGCACGCTCTTGGCCGAATCGGCGATCCACGTTGACCAGATCGACCGCGCCGACATCGCGCGGCGCATCAAGGAAGCCCAGGAAGACCTCAACGATGCCGCCGATCATCACGGCAGGACGAAGGCCGAGGAGTATCTCGGCCAGCTCACGACGCTCCAGGGCGCCATCCTGCCCGCCTGACGGGCGGTTCCCTGACGAGACCGAACGAGCCGGGCCGCGAGGTCCGGCTTTTTTCGTTCCGGGCGCGACGATCGAATGGTCGGCGACGGGTCGTGCGTCCTTCGAGGCTCGGCTTCCCCGAGCGCCGCAGGATGAGGATCGTGGGATGCGGTACGCTGCCTATTCGCCCACCGCCCGCACGAACACGGCGATCGCATCCGCGAGCCCGCTCGTCAGCGCTGTATCGGGATCGGAATAGGTCGCGACATTGCCGGCGAAGTCGGCCGGTGCATCGGCCAGCACGTGGTTCATGGCGGGGAACCAGCGGCTTTCCACGTCCGGCCGCGCCTGCGCGAGGGCGTCGAAGTCGGCGCGGGTGACCTGGATGTCCGTCCCGCCGCCGACCACCAGCGCCGGCATGGCCACCGCGGCAAGCGTCTCCGCCGGCCGCAGCGACAGCATCGAGATCATGAAGGGCTGAACCGACGGGCGAAACAGCCCGGCGAGCGTCGGCGGCACGGCACCGACCCGCCGGCCGGCCTCCAGTTCGCCGAGAATCGCCAGTGCTTCGGCGCGGCCCGGCTGCGGCAGGTTGGAAAGCTGGTCGCGCAGCGTCTCGCCCGGCGGACGTCCTGGGGTGGCCAGGAGGACGAGGCCGGCGAAGGTATCCGGCGCCGCCTTCGCCGCCTCGATCGCCACCATGCCGCCCTCGCTGTGCCCGAGCAGCACGAGTGGCCGGCCGGGGTATGCGGCCGCCGCCCAGCCGATGACGCTTCGCAGGTCCTCGACATAGGTCGCGATGGTCACGTCGGCCTCGTCGCCGGCCGGCGCGCTGCCCGGCAGGCCGCGCTTGTCGTAGCGCAGGCTGGCAATTCCCCGCTCGGCGAGGGCACCGGCGAGCTTGCGCAGGTAACCGGCCCTGACGCCGAGCACGCTGTTGCCGTCGCTGTCGGTGGGGCCGGAGCCCGCGACCATCACGACCAGCGGGCCGGCCCCCGAAGGGTCTTCGAGCGTTGCGGGGAGGCCTCCTGCATCGACGGGCCGTCCGGCTGCTGAGGAGGCGAAGGACATCGTCATTGCCGCCAGGAGGAGGAGACAGCGCAGCATCGCGGCATGCGCCGCTCAGGCGGCGAGATGCCGGAAGGCGGCGATCACGTCCTCGTAGACCTTCCGCTTGAACGGCACGATCAGCCCCGGCAGTTCGTCGATCGGCTTCCACGCCCAGGCGTCGAACTCGGGCGTGTGGCCGCCCGGCGGCGGGTTGATCCGGATCTCGCTCTCGTCGCCGTCGAAGCGGAAGGCGAACCAGCGCTGCGTCTGGCCGCGATACTTTCCCTTCAGTGCGACGCCGACCAGTTCCGGCGGCAGGTCGTAGTTGATCCAGTCCGGCGCTTCCGCCAGCAGCGAGACCGACATCATGCCGGTCTCCTCATAGAGCTCCCGCAGCGCCGCGGGATGCGGATCCTCGCCCGGGTCGATACCGCCCTGCGGCATCTGCCAGAGCTGGACGGCGCCGTGCATCTCGTCGTTGGGAATGACGATCCTGCGCCCGGCCCAGACCAGACCGGCGGGATTGAGCACCATGATGCCGACGCAGGGCCTGTAGGGCAGGCTCTCGGGATGCTTCGACGCGGTGCTCATTTCCTATCCCCCCGTGCTGCTCGCCGTGACGGCCGACACCGGCACGACCTCGATGCCCCGCTTGCGGACCGCCCTCGCCCACTCCGCCACCGCATCGACCGTCACGTCGAAGGCGGTGCCGGTGCCGATGGCGAAGCCCCGCGCCCGGGCCGTGGCTTCCAGCTCGTCGAGCTTCGCCAGGATACTGCCGCGGTCCCTCGCCTGGTCGATCACGAGGTCGCCCTGCGCGTAAGGCACGTCGCTCTCGGCCGCAAGGGTCTGCGCGACGCTGCGTGCGGAGGACCCGTCGTCGAGATAGGAGAGGCCGCGCTGGCCGAGCTCCCGCATGATCGGCGCGAAGGCCTGCTGATCGGCGGTGAAACGGCCGCCCATGTAGTTCATGACGCCGGTGTAGTTGGTCGTTCGCGACAGCGCCCAGTAGAGGTTCTCGATGTTGTGCCGGACCTCGGCCTCGACCGTCAGCGTGTTGCGGCCGGGATTGACGCGCGGATAGTCGAAGGGCTCCAGCGGCAGCTGCATCATGATCTCGTGGCCCTGGCCGCGCGCCGCCTGCATCCAGCGTCCAAGGCTGTTGCCCTGGGGTGCGAAGGCCAAAGTGATCTCGGGCGGCAGCTTCGCGATCGCGTCCTGCGTGCCGGTCTGGGAGAGACCGAGACCGCCGATCACCAGCGCCACCCGCGCCCCGCGCGTGCCGGACCACGGCCGCGCATAGACCTCGGCCGCCCGCCGTCCATCGGGTCCGCGCGCCGGCAGCGGGCCCATCTCGGACTGTTCGATCAGGGCCCGGTCGGGCAGATGCGCGACGCGCAGGTTCTGGCCGAGCGACGACGGATCGTGGATGACGATGACGTTGGAAGCGGGTTCGGCCGGAGGATTGACCCGGATGATCGACGGACCCGGCACCGTGGCGCCGTCCGCGGGTGTCGTCCGAAGGGGCGTGGCTGCCGGTTCGGCGGACGAGGAGGCCGCGACCTCGACGGGCCCGGACGACGCCTCGACCGCCAGCCTGTCGTCCGGAACCCGGAAAGGCTCCGGCTGCAGCGCAATGCCGGCGCCAGCGCCCAGGATGGCGAGTGCCGCGAGAGCGCCGACGACGCTCGACCCCCGCGGCCGGAAGGACCGGCCCGCTGGACGTTCGCGCCTGTCCTGCCCGAGCGGACGATCGAGTTCCTTTGTCACGGGCGGCTGGCGAGGTCCTGTCGGATGGGGGAGGCAGGGAGGCGCCGGCGGCATGACCGCCGGCGCCTGATCAACTTACTGCTGCAGGACGGCCTGGTCCGGATTGGGCGGGAAAGCCGGATCCGTCTTGGTGCCTTCGAGCAGTTCCTTGGCATAGGCCAGCTGCAGGTCGTCCTTCGGATCCGGCGGCACGTAGGCAGCGGAGCCCGAGCCTTCCTCGTCCTCTTCGGCGCCCTTGATGTGGCCGCGCAGTTCGGACTCGCCGCGGCTCACGTCGCGGCCGAGCAGTTCGTCGGGCAGCGGCTGCTCGACGCGGATGTCGGGCGTGATGCCCTTGCCCTGGATCGACTTGCCGGCCGGCGTGAAGTAGAGCGCGGTGGTCAGCCGCAGCGCACCGTTCTCCGACAGCGGGATGATCGTCTGCACCGAGCCCTTGCCGAACGAGCGGGTTCCGAGCACCGCCGCACGGCGATGGTCCTGCAGGGCGCCGGCGACGATTTCCGAAGCGCTGGCCGAACCGCCGTTCACGAGCACGATCACCGGCTTGCCGTCGGTGAGGTCGCCGGCACGGGCGTCGAAGCGGGTGACGTCCTTGGGATCGCGGCCGCGGGTGGAGACGATCTCGCCGCGGTCGAGGAAGGCGTCGGAGACGCTGACCGCCTGATCGAGCAGGCCACCCGGGTTGAGCCGCAGGTCGAGCACGTAGCCCTTCAGCCGGTCCGCGGGAATTTCCTTGCGGATCGTCGAGATGGCGCTGCGCAGGTCGTCGAAGGTCTTCTCGGTGAAGGACGTGATCTTCAGGTAGCCGATGTCGCCCTCGACGCGGTACTTGACCGCCTTCACCTTGATGATGTCGCGGATGATCTTGATCTTGATCGGCTCGGTGGCGCCTTCGCGCAGGACCGTGAGCTCGATCGGCGTGTTGACGCCGCCGCGCATGCGGTCGACCGCATCCGCAAGCGTCAGGCCGCGAACCTCCTCGCCGTCGATATGCGAGATCAGGTCGCCGGCGATGACCCCGGCGCGGGCGGCCGGCGTGTCGTCGATGGGCGTGATCACCTTGACCAGCTCGTTCTCCATCGTGACCTCGATGCCGAGGCCGCCGAATTCGCCCTTGGTCTGGACGCGCATGTCCTGCGCCGCTTCCGCATTCATGTAGGACGAATGCGGGTCGAGCGAGGTGAGCATGCCGTTGATGGCGTTCTCGACCAGCTTCTGATCGTCCGGCGGCGTCACGTATTGCGCGCGCACCCGTTCGAAGATGTCGCCGAAGATCGCCAGCTGGCGATAGGTGTCGGAACCAGCCGCGTTCGCGGTCGAGCCGGGAGAGCCGTACACGACGCTCATGGCGGTAGCGCCCATCAGAGCGCCCGCGAACAGAAGCGACAACCTACGTACCATTTCCTGTCCTTCCAGAACTGCGCTCCGCCCACCAAGGCGACGGATCGACGGGTTTTCCATCCTTGCGAAACTCTATGTAGAGCTCCGGATTGTCATCGGTACTGCCGAACGCCATCACGCTGGCGAGCCTTGCCTCGCCCATCGTGCCGAGCGGCTCTCCAGCGAGAACCGACTGACCCAGCGCGACGTTGATCCGGTCCATCCCCGCCAGAACGACATGATAGCCACCGCCAGCGTCGAGGATCAAGAGTTGACCGTATGATCGGAAGGGACCTGCATAGAGAACCACCCCGTCAGCCGGTGAAGTAACGATAGATCCCGATTGTGTTTGAACGGTGTCTCCCATCATCCGGCCGCCGATCGCGTCGGGCTCGCCGAAGTGGCGAATGAACCGGCCCGAGACCGGCAGCGCGACCTGTTTCTTCATGGTTTCGAAGGAGATGCCGGCCTCGAGCCGGTTCTGCTCCGGGATCGGCCGGCCGGCCGCTTCCGCCTCGCGCCGGGCGCGTTCCTCCTCTGCCTGGCGCGCGGCCTCCGCGGCCTTGCGCACCGCGTCGATCTCGCCTTCCAGGGCCGCGATCAATTCCTTGAGAGTACCCGCCTTGGCGGCGAGTTCCTCGGTCCGCCGCCGCTCCGCCTGGGCGAATGATTCGTTGCGGGCGAGCAGCTTGCGTTTCTCCTCGAGGAGGAGGGACAGCCGCTGCTTTTCGTCGGCCTGCTCGCGGATCGTCGCCAGCAGCCGTTCGCGCTCCTCCCCGATCGCCCCGCGCAGCGAAGCGAGTTCCCTGATGTCGGAGAGGAGGATCGCCGTCTCGGTGCGCAGTTCCGGGACGACGGCGCCGAGCACGATGGCGCTGCGCACCGAGGCGAGCGCGTCCTCGGGGCGCACGAGGATCGCCGGCGGAGGATTGAGCCCCATCCGCTGCAGGGCGCCCAGAACCTCTGCCAGCACGCCGCGCCGCGCCTTCAGGGACCGGCGGATGGACGCCTCCTGCTCCTTCAGCCCGTCCAGCCGCTCCTCGATCGACGCCACGTCGTCGGCAAGCTTCCGCTCGGTCTTGGCGGCCTGGACGAGGGCCGCCGTCACCGCGGCATTGTCCTTGCGAACCGCCGCGATCTCGGCCGCCAGCTCGGCGAGGCGCTTCTCCGACAGGGTCATCGCCTCGGCGATGCGCTGGTATTCCGATTCCGTCTCCGTGCGCCGCGCCTCGAGCACGCTCGCATCTTCGACCGCCCGCGCCGGGGATGAGGCGACGGTCACCATCTGAACGGACAGCAGGACGGCCATTCCGGCACGCAGAAGACTGCGCGCCGGGCGTCTCGTTCCATCGATGGAATGACGTCCGCTCATGACCCCACACTAGGAAGGCTCCGGTTAAGGAAGCATCAACCATAAGGCGCCGGATGCAAGCCCTCCGCCGCTCATGGACGTCCTTGACGCTGCTTTTTGTCCAAAAGATGCGGAACGAGGCCCGGTCCCGGGCGGGATCGCCGCCCGGGATCGTTCAGGACCGGTGGTAGGGGTGGCCCGACGCGATGGAAACTGCGCGGTAGAGCTGTTCGGCCAGCATCACCCTGGCCAGCTGGTGCGGCCAGGTCAGGGCGCCGAAGGAGAGCGTCAGAGCTGCCCGCTGCGCGAGCTCCGGGGCATGGCCGTCCGGCCCGCCGATCGCGACCACGAGGTCGCGCTGGCCATTGTCCCGCCACTTGCACAGCCAGGCGGTGAGATCTTCCGAGCCGATGTTCTTTCCCCGCTCGTCAAGCAGGACAAGCGCGGCGCCGTCGGCCAGCAACCGCTCGAGCTTCGCCGCTTCCTCGCGCTTGCGCTCCGGCGCATTCGCGCTGCGGGACTCGGGCACCTCGACGACGCCCGCCCACTCCAGGCCGACCGCCGGGCCGGCCTTTGCGAAACGGTCGAAATAACGGTCGGCCAAATCCCTTTCGGGGCCGGCCTTCATCCGACCCACGGCATGAACGACGATCCGCATCCCGACCCTTCGGAAACGGTTCAGTGAACCGTTTCTTCCTCCATCTCCGGCGCCTGCCACATCTTTTCGAGATTGTAGAAGTCGCGGACCTCGGGCCGGAAGACGTGGACGATGATGTCGCCGGCATCGATCAGCACCCAGTCGGCGCTGGCGAGACCTTCGACCCGGGCGGTACCATGCCCGGCTTCCTTGAGCGCCTTGATCAGGTGATCCGCGACGGCCGAGACATGACGGTTGGAGCGGCCGGAGGCCACGATCATGTAGTCGGCGAGGCTGGATTTGCGCTGGATGTCGATCGTCACGACATTTTCGGCCTTCGAATCTTCCAGAGAGTCGAGGACGGTCTTCAAGGCATGGGAGGGGCCATTTCGGCTCATCCCGGCCGGCGAAGGCGTGATTTCAGCCTTCTTCACCAAAGCTGTTCTCAGTGTCTTCCCTTTCGCAGCAAGAACAACGTGATCATCGGTCGGGCGACCGACGATACCCCGAAGATAGGCAGAGTCCCCTTGCAGTTTCAAGACAGGCCTCGTCCGGTCGGTCGACTCAACCCTGCGACGTTGAAGAAGTTCCTTCATCGGCGGGCGCGAAGGCGAGATCGGCGGCCGGCGGCGCCTGTGCCGACAGGGGCGAAAAATCGCCGCTGGCATCCGCGGGAACCGCATCCGTCTGGGTCAGCCGCCAGGCGACGAAGCCGCAGAAGGCGACCGCGATCAGGATCGCGATGCCGATGAAGGCACCGGTGCCGACGAAGGCGGTCAGCATCGTCGCCAGCCCCGGGATGACGAAGCCCGAGAGCGACCAGGCAAAGAGCATGGTGCTCGACAGGACCACGAGGTCGCCCTTGTCCGCACGGTCGTTGGCGTGGGCGCTCGAGATCGAATAGATCGATTCGGTCGCGCCGCTCCACACCATGTAGACCAGCACCATCCAGCCGAAGGCCCAGCTGTCGGCTCCGATCGCGAGCAGCCCCGCCAGCGCAACCAGGATCGAGGCCGCGACGAGCACGTAGCGCCGATCCATACGGTCCGACAGCCAGCCGAAGGGCAGCTGGACGATCAGCGTGCCGAGCGGCATGGCGAGCAGCAGCAGGGCGATGGCGTTCTTGTCGAAGCCGATGGCCGTCGCGTGGATCGGCGCGAAGCCCGCCACCATCATCGAGAGGCCGCCGACCGCCAGCATGCCGGCGAGCCCGACGGGCGAGATCGCCCAGGCGCGGCGCAGCGCGATCGACGCGATCGGCGGGGCCGGCGGCGTGCGCAGGCGCGTCAGGCCGACGGGAACGATCGACAGTGCCGCGAATGTGATCGCCAGCAGCGGCGCTGCGTTGCCCATCGCGTCGATGAAGGCGAGCAGGTAGGAGCCGAGGCCGAGGCCGACGATGTAGCTCATATAGAAGGTGGCGGTGACGCGGCCCCGGATGGAGTTGTCGACGACGTCGTTCAGCCAGCTCTGGGCGACGATGAAGAGCCCGCAGATGGCGAAGCCGTAGAGCGCGCGCGCCGCGATCCACAGCCACGGGTCGACCATCAGGCTGACAACGACGTTGGACAGGATGATCAGCGCCGAAAACGTCATGAAGGCGCGGGCATGGCCGACGCGGGTGACCATGCGGCCGGTGAGGAAACACCCCGCCATGCCGCCGGCCGACAGGCCGGTGAGGATGAGGCCGGCCCAGGTGGGCGGAAAGCCTTCCGCCCCGAGCCGCACCGGAATGAAGGCGAACATCAGTCCGTTGCCGACCGCCACCAGCGCCGACGACAGGATGACGCTGGTGATGGCGATGAACGGCGCCGAGATCACCGCGGTGGCGTCGGCGCTGTCGGCGGCATGGTCGGAAGAAACGTCTGTCATCATCGCCGATCATTGATCCATCCGCGACGTCGCGAAAGCGACAAAAGCGGCAGAAACTGTCCGGATGAGGACGATGCTTCGGCGGCTTCGCGAAACTCCGCGGGGGACAGCCGCAACATGCCCCCCGACCGTTCCCGCGAACGCCCTCAGCCGTCGTCCTGGGCGAGCCTGAGTGCGGTGGAGGACAGCGAGGAACGCGGTCCGTGCACGAAGGTCCAGGCGGGCGCACGCCGGCGCGCCAGCAGCGGTGCCCCCTCCTCGTCGACCCGGGCGCGGGCGAAGGTCTTGGCCATGACCGAGGAGAGGAAGGCGAGCGTCGAACCCGGCCGGTCGATGACCGCGATGGGAAAGGTATCGACGATGTCGCGCCAGCGCTGCCAGCGGTGGAAGGAGGCGAGGCTGTCGGCGCCCATGATCCAGACGAAATCGACGCCGGGGTTGCGCTGCCTGACCAGCGCCAGCGTATCGGCCGTATAGCGGATGTGGTGTGCGGCTTCGAACGCGGTGACCTTGACGCGGGGATCGTGGATCAGCCTTTCCGAGCGCGCGATGCGTTGCCCGAGCGGTGCGAGCTGCGCAACGCTCTTCAGCGGGTTGCCGGGCGTGACGATCCACCAGAGCTGGTCGAGCCGCAGGCGCCTGAGCGCGATCTCCGCCACCAGCGCATGGCCGGCATGGGGCGGATTGAACGAGCCGCCGAACAGCCCGACCGCCATGCCCTTCTCGACATGCGGCATGCGCAGATAGCGGTCCCCGAGGTTGGAGAGCATCATTCTGCCGGCCATTCGCCTTCGGGCCAGTCGCGGCTGCCGTGGATCACGCGCAGGACGGTGACGCGGTCGTCGCTCATCGCATAGGCGAGGATGTAGGGCGTGCGCTGCACGACCTTCTCGTAGTTCGCGGCCACCCGGCCCGGCCGGCCGGTCGGGATATCCTGAAGTCCGGAGGCCGTGTCGTCGATGCGATCGACCAGCGCGATTGCGGCTTTCGGGTTGTCGAGAGCCACGTGGCGCAGAACCGCGTCCAGATCGTCGAGTGCGTCATCGGACCAGACGACCGTTCTCATTTCCGCGAGGCGTCTGCGACAGTCTTCCTCATCCTGGCCATCGCGTCGGCATGCTGTGTGACGCGTCCCGCTTCCATGTCGTCGAGCCCGCGCTTGATCCCCTCGATGATCGCCAGTTCGCGTTCGACGTAGTCGGCGATCGCTTCACCGGCCAGGAACGACTTCGAGCGCCGGGTTTGGCGCGCGAGTTGCTCGAGCCGAGCCTTGGTCTCGCTCGGCATCCGGATGGTGACCGTCTCGGATTGTGTGCTCATGTGTACAGGCTACCACACGGGGGTCGACGGCGCTACGACCTGACCTGCCCCGTCCCGCGCACCCGGTACTTGAACGAGGTCAGCTGCTCAACACCGACCGGGCCGCGCGCGTGCATGCGCCCCGTCGCGATGCCGATTTCGGCGCCCATGCCGAACTCGCCGCCGTCGGCGAACTGGGTCGAGGCATTGTGCAGCAGGATCGCCGAATCGATCTCGTTGAAGAACCGCTCCACCGCATCGGCATCCTCGGCCACGATCGCTTCGGTATGGTGCGACGACCAGGTCTCGATGTGGTCGATCGCGCCCGAAACGCCGTCGACCAGCTTCACCGAGATGATGGCGTCGAGATACTCGGTCGACCAGTCGGCATCGGTCGCCGCCTTCGCGTGCGGAAAGCGGGCGAGAACCTCGGCATCGGCGCGGATCTCGCAGCCGGCGGCAGCGAGCGCCTCGAGGATCGGCACGAGGTGCGTGTCGGCGCAGGCGCGGTCGACCAGCAGCGTCTCGGCCGCTCCGCAGATGCCGGTGCGGCGCATCTTGGCGTTGACGGCGATCGTCACCGCCATGGCGAGATCGGCCGAGCGGTCGACATAGAGGTGGCAGATGCCTTCCAGATGCGCGAAGACCGGCACGCGGGCCTCGGTCTGCACGCGCTCGACGAGGCTGCGCCCGCCGCGCGGGATGATGACGTCGAGATTGCCCGACAGGCCCTTCAGCATCTCGCCGACGGCGGCGCGGTCGGTCACCGGCACGAGCTGGATCGCGTCGGCGGGCAGGCCGGCGGCTTCCAGCCCCTCGACCATGCAGGCGTGGATCGCCCGGGACGAATTCACCGAATCCGAACCGCCGCGCAGGATCACCGTGTTTCCGGCCTTGATGCAGAGCGCGCCGGCGTCGGCCGTGACGTTCGGCCGGCTCTCGAAGATCACGCCGATGATGCCGAGCGGCGTGCGCACGCGCTCGATGTGCAGGCCGTTCGGCCGGTCCCACGCGGCGATCGTCTCGCCGACCGGATCCTTCAGCGCCGCGATCGAGCGGATGCCTTCGGCAATGGCCTCGATGCGGGCGGGCGTCAGCTTCAGCCGGTCGAGGAAGGATGCCGCCAGCCCGTTCTCCGCGCCCGCCGCCATGTCGAGGGCATTGGCGTCGAGGATCGCCTGCTCGTTGCGCCGGATCGCCTCGCCCATGGCCTGGAGCGCCGCGTTCTTGGTGGCGGTGCCGGCGAGCGCCAGTGGCCGCGCCGCTGCCCTGGCCTTGCGGCCCATCGCGGCCATCAGCTCGGCAATGTCGGTGCGGCTCTCGGGCCTGGTCAGCATCGTCCTCGTCCTAATCCTGGATTTCCATGTGCTTTTCAGCCGTTCCGGTCACCACCATGTCGTCGCGGTGAACCATCGCCGCTCGCGCCTCGTGGCCGAGCACCGCGGCGATCTCGGCGCTGCGCAGGCCGGCGATCCGCACCGCGTCCGCCGCGTCGTAGGCCACGAGGCCGCGCGCCACCTCGCGCCCCTCGGGCGAGAGGACGGCCACGGTGTCGCCGCGGGCGAAGTTGCCGTCCACGCGCCGCACGCCCGCCGGCAGCAGCGACTTGCCCTGCATCAGCGCGCCGACCGCCCCGGCATCGACGGTCAACCGCCCCGCGGGCTCGAGATTGCCGGCGATCCAGGTCTTGTAGCCGCGCACGGGATGGTCGCTCGGCTTGAAATACGTCGCGCGCTCGCCCCGGTCGATGGCCGAGAGCGGGTTCAGCCGGGTGCCGGACGTGATGATCATCGCCGTGCCGGCCGCGGTGGCGATCTTGCCGGCGTCGAGCTTGGTGCGCATGCCGCCGCGCGACAGTTCCGACGCGGCGGCCCCGGCCATCGCCTCGATCTGCGGCGTGATGCGGTCGACGACCGGGATGAAGGTCGCGCCGGGATCGAGCGCCGGCGGCGCGGTGTAGAGCCCGTCGATGTCAGACAGCAAAACCAGCAGGTCGGCGCCCATCATGGTGGCGACGCGGGCGGCCAGCCGGTCGTTGTCGCCGTAGCGGATCTCGCTCGTCGCGACCGTGTCGTTCTCGTTGATGACCGGCACCGCCTTCATCTTGAGCAGGGTCGACATGGTGGCGCGGGCATTGAGATAGCGGCGGCGCTCCTCGGTGTCGCCCAGCGTCACCAGCACCTGGCCGGACCTGAGACCATGGCGGCCGAGCTCCTCCGACCAGGCACCGGCGAGCGCGATCTGGCCGACGGCTGCCGCCGCCTGGCTTTCCTCGAGCTTCAGCGCCCGGCGGCCGAGCTCCAGGATGGTGCGGCCGAGCGCGATGGCGCCCGACGAGACGACGCACATCTCGACGCCTGCCCGCGACAGATCCGCGACGTCGGCACAGAGCGACGACAGCCAGTCGCGCTTCAGCCCGTTCTGGCGGTCGACCAGGAGGGCCGATCCGATCTTCACCACGATGCGGCGATGCGAAGACAGCAAGCGGGTCATGCGCCTAGTCCTGCCACCTGTCATCGTCCTCGACCGGTGCTTCCGCCGCGCGCGCCTCCTCGACCACGGCCATCAGCCGGCGCAGGGCCTCCTCGACGCCCTCGCGCGTGGCCGACGACAGCATCAGCGGCGCCACGCCCGCCGCGCGCTTCAGCGCCGCGGCCTTCTTCTTGCGCTCGTCGGCGTCGACCGTGTCGACCTGGCTCAGCGCCACGATCTCCGTTTTTTCGCCCAGCCCGTGGCCATAGGCCGCCAGCTCCTTGCGGATCGTCTTGTAGGCCTTGCCCGGATGCTCCTCGCGCGCCGAGACCAGGTGCAGGATGACGCGCGTGCGCTCGACATGGCCAAGGAAGCGGTCGCCGATGCCCGCACCTTCATGCGCGCCCTCGATGAGGCCGGGAATGTCGGCGATGACGAACTCGCGCGCATCGACGCGCGCCACGCCGAGGCCCGGATGCAGCGTCGTGAAGGGATAGTCGGCGATCTTCGGCTTGGCGGCCGTCACCGAGGCGAGGAAGGTCGACTTGCCGGCATTGGGCAGGCCGACGAGACCGGCGTCGGCGATCAGCTTCAGCCGCAGCCAGATCGTCATCTCCTGGCCTTCGAGGCCGGGATTGGCCCTCCGCGGCGCCTGGTTGGTCGAGGTCTTGAAATGGGCGTTGCCGAAGCCGCCATTGCCGCCCTTGGCGATGAGGAAGCGCTGGCCGACCTCCGTCATGTCGGCGATCAGCGTCTCGTTGTCCTCTTCGTAGATCTGGGTACCGGCGGGCACTTTCAGCACCACGTCGTTGCCCTTGCCGCCGGCGCGATTGCGGCCCATGCCGTGCGTGCCGGTCTGTGCCTTGAAATGCTGCTGGTAGCGATAGTCGATCAGCGTGTTCAGCCCGTTGACGGCCTCGATCCAGACGTCGCCACCGCGGCCGCCATCGCCGCCGTCGGGGCCGCCGAACTCGATGAACTTCTCGCGGCGGAACGACACCGAACCGGCGCCGCCGTCGCCGGAGCGGATGTAGACCTTGGCCTGGTCGAGGAACTTCATGACGAAAACTTTCGAACTTGCTGTCACACGCCAGTTGCGGGCGCGGGCGACGACTGCTTTAGAGCATGCCTCGACGAGGCGCGAGGGGCGATACCCGCGGAATCCGCGGTTCCGGAGGCATTAAACGATGAAATGCGTGACCTACAACATCCAGTACGGCATCGGGCTCGACGGGAATTACGATCTTGGCCGCATTGCCGACGCGGTGCGCGGCGCCGACCTGATCGCCCTGCAGGAGGTCTCGCGCAACAACCCGCAGAACGCCGGCCGCGACATGGTGGCGGAACTCGCCGACCTGCTCCCGGAGTATTTTTCCGTCTTCGGTGCGCCCTTCGGTGCCGACATGGGTTCGGCCATCGAGAACGGCAAGGCCGTGACCCGGCATTTCCAGTTCGGCAACATGATCCTGTCGAAGACGCCGATCCTCTCGTGGCGCAACCATCTGCTGCCGCGCATGCGCACCTACGACCGGCTCAACCTGCAGCGCGGCGCGCTCGAGGCCATGGTGATGACGCCCTTCGGCCCGCTGCGCGCCTACTCCGTCCATCTCGACCACACGAGCCCGGCGGAGCGCATGGCGCAGATGCGGTTCCTGGTGGAAAAGGCCCTCTCCTACGCCCGCGAGGGCGGCGCGCTGACCGGCACGTCGGAGCTGCACTTTCCCGAGCCGCCGCATCCGGAGGGCTTCATCCTGATGGGCGACTTCAACCTGGAGCCCGGCAGGGACGAGTACCGCCAGATCACCGGCATTCCCGACGTCGAGTTCGGCCTTGCGCGGCGCGCGGATCTGCTCGTCGATGCCGCCACCCTCGCCTCCGGCGGGCCGGGCGAGCGCATCACCTGGATCGATCCGCGCCACCCGGACGACCGGACGCGCCAGCGCTGCCTCGACTACCACTTCGTCCACGCCTCGCTCGCCCCGCGCGTGAAATCCTGCACCATCGACGAGGCGGCGGTCGGTTCCGACCACCGTCCCGTCTGGCTGGAGCTGGAATAGCCGCGGGGCCATCGTCAGATCTGGCCCCAGCTGCGCAAGCTGACCCAGGTGCGCCGGTCGAGCCGGTAGCGCTCCACCGGAACCTGTCCGGCAACCAGCGAATCCAGCATGCCCTGGCCGGAATACTGGAAGCCGCACTTGTGGATGACGCGCCGCGAGGCGGCGTTCGTCACCCGGCACGACACGTGCAGCACCTCGATCCGCGTCGCCCGGAAGGCGAGGTCGACGGCGGCATGCGCGGCTTCGGTGGCGTAGCCGCGGCCCCAGTAGGGCTGGCCGATCCAGTAGCCGAGCTCCAGCCCGTGCGCCCGGGCGTCGAGCCCGATGCAGCCGATGAAGGCGCCGTTGTCGGAGTTGGTGATGGCGTAGACGCAGCCGCCGTTGCCGCGCTGCCTGGCACCGGCGATGAAGGCGCGCGCTTCGGCCTCGCCATAGGGATGCGGCATGCGGCCGAGCATTTCGGCCACGCGGCGGTCATTGGCGAGTTCCGCCAGTTCCGCGACGTCGTCGGCGTGAGGCGGGCGCAGCACCAGCCTCTCGGTCACGACGACCGGGCAGTCTATCCGCAGACTTTCGTCTTCGACGTCTTCCTTCTCGGCAACCATGGGCCAGTCCTCGGGTCAAAGAAAAAGGGGAGATGGCGGCCCATCTCCCCTGATCCCATTCTGGACTGTCCAGACACCGGTTCCCGAGATGGGGCGCCGATGTTGGTGGTGCGGATATCGGCTACTCCGCGGCTTCCTGCATCGGGTTTACCGACACGTAGGTTCGTCCATTGGCTTTCTTCTGGAAGGCGACGGCGCCGGCCTCGAGGGCAAACAGCGTGTGATCCTTGCCGATGCCGACATTGGTGCCGGGATGCCACTTGGTGCCGCGCTGACGAATGATGATGTTGCCGGCGCGCACGGCCTCGCCGCCGAACTTCTTCACGCCAAGGCGCTTGGATTCCGAATCGCGACCGTTGCGCGAGGAACCGCCGGCTTTCTTGTGTGCCATTTTTCTACTCCTTTGCGCCGCCTGGGCGCTTCGAATGACTTATGGGCGCAAACGCGCCCGGTTTCAACCGGGCGGGGCTTAGTTCGCCAGTTCCTTGGCCTGCTCGCGCCAGTCCGAGATCTGGTCGGCGCTGAACGGCATGTTGGCGTCGATCCGCGCGACGTCCTCGTCCGAGAGGGCAGCGATCTGCGCGAAGGTGGTGACGCCCTGCTCCTTGAGCTGGCGCGCGGCGACCGGGCCGATGCCCTTGATCTTGGTCAGGTCGTCGCCCTTGCCTTCCGGCGCGGTGAACAGCGGCGAAGGCTTTTCGGCAGCGGCCTTCGACGGAGCCGCACCGCCGGTCAGGATCTCGGAGATCCGCACGGTGGTGAGCAGCTGGCGATGGCCGCGCTTGCGGCGCGAATTCTGGCGGCGGCGCTTCTTGAAGGCGATGACGGTGGGCGCGCGGCCCTGCTCGACGACTTCTGCAGCGACCGAAGCGCCGTCCACGAAGGGCGCGCCGAAGGTCACGTTCTCGCCTTCGCCGAAGGCCAGCACATGGCCGATGGTGACGATCTCGCCGACGTCGCCGGCGATGCGCTCGATGGTGATGGTGTCGTCGGCGGCGACGCGGTACTGCTTCCCGCCTGTCTTGATGACTGCGAACATTTTGAACCTTTCCTGTTCGGTCCGGCCTGAACGCGATGCGCCCGGCCGTCTTTTTATCAGTCGTTGATGGTGTCCGTACCGCCTGCGGCGTCCGAACGGCTTCCGGCTGGAACGCCTCGACCGCGGATCCCGGACGGGCCGCCTCGTCCCTCGAACGACGGGAGGAGCAAGGCGCTCGATCCGGGTGCCGCCGTTCCGTGGCGCCCAAACGACAACCGGCGCGGAAGGACCCACGCCGGAAGTCAAGCCCCGTTAATGGAGAGGCGACGCAAAGTCAAGGCAGCCGTGTCCGGCGGTTCGAAATAGGCCTTGTATCCTCGCCGTCCCTTCGCTATCAGTGCGCCGCGCCCGAGTGGCGCCCACGGCACCGCGGAGAGGTGGCAGAGTGGTCGAATGCACCGCACTCGAAATGCGGCATACTCGCAAGGGTATCGGGGGTTCGAATCCCCCCCTCTCCGCCACATCCTTGGGCCTCTTCCCCAATTTGCGCTAACCGTCTGTTCCGTTTGGGAAATCATTTCCCGCAGCTCCCGACCGAGGGAGATGGAAGGTGGACTTTTCGCAGAATGTATCGTCCGATGTATCGTCGGACATATCGCTGGACGTATCGTCGAACCCGGTCGTACGCAGGCCGTATCCGCCTGCCGGGGGAAACGCGAGGAATGGATCGCCGGGGCGATACCTCGTCCGGTCAGGATCCGTTTATCTTTTCCAGATCAGGATGCCTGAAGACATCGGCGGATCGCCCGCGCGCACCCTGCGCATCGGCCTGGGTCCGCTGACGGCAAGACAGGCGCGGGTCGAGGCGGAGCTGCTGGCGGCGCTCGCCCGCACCCGCTTCGAACAGATCAGGACAGCACGCATGCAGGACGATCACCCAGAGAGCGACGAAGGCGACATTGCTCCGGCGATCGCGGCCGCGGAGGTCAAGGGCTACCTCATGGCCATGCGCAGCCTGCTCGACGGGTCTCCGCCCCCCACACCCCCGCACCAGGAGCCCTGGCTTCGCAGGGATTCGCGGGCTTGTCTCGCTCAACCGCGAACTCGCGAAGGGCGCGGAGGGCAACCCACTCGTCATCGACAATGCCGACATGCTGAAGGCGCAGTCGATCGCCCGCATCAAGGAGACGGTCGACATCGCCGACGGGGCGAAGAAGATTGCGCCAGCGCCTCAGCAGCGCGAACCGCCCGCACCGCCTGCCGATACCACAGGGCTCGAGGTTGAAAGTTCGCCGCCTTCTGCCCCCTCCCCCTCTGAAAGCGAGCAGCGCACTCGTTTCTGCTGTCCAAGTCGAGACGTCGAAGCCAGTCGCTTCTGGACGAATTCATCGGGACGAGAATGGGAAGATCATCCCCGGATTTCGCCTCGACAGGCGATCCGTGGCGCGCAAGCCCTCCGACCTGCCGCGTCTCAGCGAAGTGGCCGAGGAGTATTTCGCTGCACGCGAGGTCAAGCTTGGCGAGGGCCACAAGGACATCAAAACGGCCCGCATGCGCCTTGGGGTGTTCCTCGACCTGATCGGAGATCACCAGGTCGATACCTATACGTCGGCCGACCTTCAGGCGTTCATCGCCCTTATGACCCATTGGCCCGCTCAGGAACGTAACAGACCGTCGGACAAGTCGCCGCGCGAAATCCTCGCAGCCAATGCCGATCTCCGCTTCAAGCCCCTGAAGCGTTCGGCGCTTGAAGACGGTTATGTCACCGCTGCCAGATCAATCATCCGGTACAAGATGACGGACTACGAATATTCCGATCCGTTCCTGAACGCGAAACTAACATATCCGGAAACCGCGGCGCCGAAGCAGTCGACTGAGCCGTTGAGCTCGGAGCAGAAGAGCAGGATTTTCCGGACCGGCGTGGAAGGAGGTCTGCTCGACGAAGCGATCCTGCCGCTCCTGGGCGACCTGACCGGGCGCCGGCTTGGGCTTCTGGTGCACCTTCAGGGAAGCGACCTCCGCGAAAAGTATCCTGGCGTGTTCGTGGCACAGACCAGCGGCATCGTCCTAAATGCAGACGGCGTATGGCGCCGTGTCCCGATCAAGACCGACCAGATCGTCTTCCTCAAGAACGACAGCACGCTTGGCGTCAAGAATGGCATGCTAGCCAAGGTCGTCGAGGCCGCGCCCGGACGGACTATCGCCGAGGTCGGCGAGGGCGAGGCGCGACGGCGGATCGAGATCGATCAGCGCACCTACCGCAACCTCGACCACAGGTATGCAACGACCATCCACAAGTCCCAAGGCGCGACCGTGGATGGCGTCCGGGTGCTCGCGTCGCTGTCGCTGAACCGGCACCTGACCTATGTCGCCATGACCCGGCACCGCGAGAATGTGACGCTCTATTACGGCAAGCGGTCGTTCGCGTTTGCCGGCGGGTTGACGAAAATCCTGTCCCGGCGTGACGCGAAGGAAACCACCCTCGACTACACCGGCGGCCGCTTCTACGCGCAGGCTCTGAGCTTCGCCAATAGCCGTGGCCTCCACCTTGTCCGCGTGGGGCGAACCCTGCTGCGCGACCGCCTCGACTGGACGCTGCGCCAGCAGGCCCGTCTCGCCGAGCTCGGCGAAAAGCTGAGGTCCGTCGGCGTACGCCTGGGCGTCTTCGATCGTCAGGCTTCCACCCCCGTCCATTCAACCCGAAAGGCCGAACCCATGGTCAAGGGCGTCACCAGCTTCGCGCTGACGATCACCGATGCCGCCGAAGCCAAACTGCAATCGGACAAGGCGCTCGCCAAGCAATGGGACTTGGTCTCCGATCGCATTCGTCGGGTCTATGCCGAACCCGAGACCGCGTTCCGTGCCATGCGCATCGAGGCAGCATTCTCTGACCCCAGCACTCGGTCCGATCGCCTGCGGCAGATTGAGCAGGCGCCGGCGAGCTACGGACCGCTGCGCGGTCGCACCGGCATCCTCGCCAGCAGCGCTGACAAGAATGACCGGCGCATCGCCAAGACCAATGTGCCGGCGTTGCGCCGCGATCTCGAGCGCTACTTCGTGATGCGCGAGCAGGTGATGAAGCGGCTGGTCGTTGAGGAGGCCGGACAGCGCCAGCGGGCATCGATCGACATCCCGGCGCTATCCCCGCGGCCGCGTCCGTGCTCGCCAAAGTGCGGGATGCGATCGACCGCAACGATGTGCCTGCGGCGCTCGGTTTCGCGCTCGCCGATCGCATGGTCAAGGCCGAGATCGACGCTCTCAACGGGGCCGTCAAAGAGCGTTTTGGCGAACGGGCACTCCTTGGCAAGGCCGCCATGGATACAGACGGACCGGCGTTCAAGGCGGCCTTGATCGGTCTCGCACCGGCAGAGCAGCAGCACCTCGCATCGGCCTGGCCAGTGATGCGTGCCGCCCAGCAGCTCGCCGCCCACGAGCGCACAGTGGCGGCACTTAAGGAGACGGAGGGGCTGCGCCAAACGCAACGCCAGGGGCAGGTCCTGAAATGACCGCCCGTCCCTGCGCGATTGCAATCATCGTCGTGTCGCTGGCGACCCTGGCTGTGTTCGCGAGCGTGGGCTCCGTCACCGGTTTGCGGGTCAATCTGACGCCCAGCTATCCGCTTGGTCTGTGGCGCATCGAGCCACTGACGCGCGCCGTGGCGGTCGGCGATCGCATCCTCATCTGCCCGCCACAGGTGGCAGCCTTCGCGCTGGCTCGGGAGCGCGGCTACCTTGGCCGAGGACTTTGCCCGGGATGGTTCTCGCCGCTCATCAAAACAGCCGTCGCCGTCGCCGGTCAGCATGTTGTTATCGATGGATCAATTACTGTCGACGGCGTCCGTCTCGCGCATTCTTTCGTCCGCCCGATCGATGGGGAGGGCCAGGCGCTCGCACCCGACGCCGGCGGCATCGTGCCGACCGGCAAGCTTTTTCTCTTCTCCGAATTCGCAGGTTCCTATGACTCGAGATATTTCGGGCCCATCCCGGCTGCCGGCGTCCTTGGCCTGGCTCGCCCGGTCCTGGTCCTCGACCCCTGAGACGGCGCGTTCGGCTCTGCTTGTCATCGCAGCAATCGCCATCGGGCTGATCGCCTGGAGCGGCGAACCGCGCTTGCTGCCGGCAGCGATGCTCTTCCCCGCGCTTTGGGCGCTGGCTCCGACGCGGCTCAGCGCCGCGCTTGTCGCGGGCGGCTACTTTCTCTCCGCCTCGCGCGGTCTGCCGCAGGGCGTCAGCAATTTCTACGGCGCCGGCTTTGCGGCCGGCATCGCGCTCTGGATCGCCGCGTCCTTCTTGTTCGTCGCCACGAACGGGCTGTTGTGGACCAAACGACCGGGCAGGGCGCGCGTGATCCGCTACGCGATCATCGCGGTGCTGCTCAGCATCCCGCCTGTCGATATCGTCGGCTGGGCGCACCCGATCACCGCCGCTGGCATCCTGTTTGCTGGCTGGAGCTGGTTCGGGCTTGGCGCGGCAGCAATCGGCCTACTCGTCATGACGACGAGATTTCGGCCGATCGCGATCCTGACACTTGGAGGTCTCTGGATCTGGTCCGCCGCGAACTGGACCGACCCCAGTCTGCCGGAAGGATGGATTAGCGTCGACACAGAATTCGGTGGCAGCAACGGCCAATATGCCGACTACGAGCAGCATCTCGAAACCATCAACCGCGTCCGGGAAGCGGCCGAGGCGGGTGCTTCCGTCATCGTGCTGCCCGAGAGTGCGCTGGGCGTCTGGACGCCGACGATCGAGCGGCTCTGGACGCGCGCGCTCGGGGACCTCGACGCCACGGTCTATGGCGGGGCCGCCATCGTCGACGAAACCGGATATGACAATGTCATGCTCGAGCTGTCGGGGCAAAGTGCGGTCGCCCGATATCTGGAGCGCATGCCGGTTCCCGTCTCGATGTGGCAACCCTGGCTTGGCCTCATCGGCGTGCCGGCCAGTGCCCGAGCGTACTTCTTCGCCAATCCTGTGGTCGCGGTGCGAGATGCCCGAGTTGCGACGCTGACCTGCTACGAGCAGCTGCTCGTCTGGCCCATCCTGCAATCGGCTCTCCACACACCCGACGTCCTGGTCGCCCCCGCGAACGGATGGTGGACGGGCGACACGGACATCGTGGCCGTTCAGATCGCCGCGACCAAGGCGTGGAGCCGGCTGTTCACTCTCCCTCTCATTATCGCAATCAACACCTGATCGGAGCACGCCATGCTCGATACTGCTTTCCTCGAGACCTGCGCCGATCCGGGCGTGAGGATCGAAGTCGTTGAGCGCTTCGTCTCCGCAGTCGGCACCGAAAACCCGCTGGCGATTTCCATCACCTCCGGCAATCGCGTCATCCTGCCGGAGCCGCCAACTACGCCGGAGGAGGCAGCCCGCTTGGCACAGCGCTTCGTCGGTACCGCGGTGGTGAGGGCCGGCATCACGGGATTCCCTGTCGGCGCCGGGATCTCCGACGCCTCGGAGATCACCGCTGACATTTTCGACGTTTGCAAGAACATCGGTATGGGCACCGCCCTGTTCGGCAAGGTCTATCGAGTGGTCGCGCACGCCCGCCGCGCCGAAGACGGGACCGTGCTTCGAGACGCGCTCGAGGCCTGGAGGACGGGGCAATTCGAGGGTGCCTATGTTTTCGCCGAGCCGGATCCGGGACCACTGCTGGCGGAAGCCGACGGGCAGGAAAATTTCGAGCTCGGGCCGGAGCCGGCGCCAGCCGAAGAAGCCGCCGCGTCACCGGAGCCGGACGCCGACGATCCGAACACGGCAGGAATTCGGGTCATGTTGCCGGCGAGTATCGGGCGGCAAGATGGACTGCCATGATCTCGCACTTCGAACGTAGCGGATTGCAGAAGATGAATATTCGAGGTTCGATCGACCTTTCGGTGGCCAGTTCATCACCGCCCCCGCCATCGGTCCGAAACTCCCCGGTACTTGATGTCTGCCGTCAATTCAACTGCGCCGGAACGAGGAACCAGGCGGCGGTCGAAAGCTGTAGAAGCGAAGGCAGGAGGCACACAGCCAGAGACGTCGGCGTCGGTGAGGTCCCCTTCGACCAGATCAGTCGCGCCAGGAAGGCCGCGAAGGCAAACCCAAAAATGCCGGCAAGATAGATGACCGGCCGTTCCGGATCTTGCGCGATCCAAGCTGCCAGGTTCCAGTTCGCCTCGCTGATCTCCCATAGAAAGGTCTGGCTGCTGAGAAGGGCAAGGATTGAACCCAGTGCATAGAGGAGACTGGTCTGAAAGAAAGTCGCAAGCGTATGGCCGTTCCGCGTTTGCAGCATGTTCAAGCGGCGGATAACCAAGAAGTTGGCCACCGCACAAAGCGCGATTGCCGATCCTATGATGCCCCAGACCATCTCGGGATATCGTGTCAGTTGTGCCAGCAGATGAACCTGGCGCTCGGCCAGAGATGAGACGTCGACCGAGGACCCGACCAGCAGCAGTTGCAGTGCCATTTCGATCACGGTCGCGGCGAAGAAACCCTGGATGACGACTGTTACCAGATCGGCCCGGAAGGCGGCCTGGCGTTCGGCAAGGGCCATCGTTCTGGTGCTGGCATGGGGGTGTTCATTGACGAGACTGTAAAGCCATCTGAGCGGGGCCGACAACCTCGCCGATGCCATCCCGGCAAAGGCTCCGGAGTTGGCACCCGAAACCGAGGCTGCGACAGCGTCGGCAAGAAACTCGCGCAAGCGCATGGCAGCGCGATGCTCGAGAAAGAGCAACGCTGCGAGAGATCCGAGCGCGACGGTATTGGTGGCAAGAGGTAGAGCCACACCCCGCAGCGCGAACCATACCCCGTCCGCGCCAAACCCACCCCCAACAATCAGCGATCCGACGACATTCCAGAGCACGCGGCAGAACGCGCCCACCATGAAGAGTCCACCGACGAGGTAGGCTGAGGTGATCCAGACGTCCGAGCGGTAATCATTCGCCGCCAGGTGTGCGAGCTCGTGCGCGAGGCGGAAGCGGAACGCGGGCGGATTTGTCTTCGCCTCGATCAGCCGGCTCGCCGGCAACAGAACCGTCGGGCGACCCGCCGATACGAGCGAAGTTATGTCGGCACCAAGCACGCCACCCGTTATGCGCACTACCGGTCGTACACCAAAGCGGGCTGCGAGCTCCTCGACGATTGCGCCGACGGTAGGGCCAACGGGCACGCTCTTTGAGAGCCGCGCAACGGTGCGCCAGGTCAACACCGAAGAGAGGCCAATCACCGCACCCATCGCGACGACGAAAAGCGCCATCGCGTGAAGGATGTGCGTGAACGGTCCGCCGAGGGGCATCACCAGATCCGTCAGGATGTCGGCATAGGTGCTGGCGAGCAGCATGCTCGGAATTATCGAGGCAAGCAGAAGCACCAACAGCGTTCGAAGGAGCGACTCCTGCCGCATTGCTGTGATCGCAGCGGGCCGATCCGGAGATGCGTGCAAGAGCCCCATCGCATCCTATGCGCCCAGTCCGAGCTGCTTGATGACCGCGCGGCGCAAGCGTTCCTTGCCTTCGGCCGAAATTCCCACGCGCTCGGCATCCCGATCGACGATTGACAGGATCTCTAGGCGTCCGGCGCTCGTCAGTACGCCGTCGAGGCTCTCTTTTGCCGGCGCGCCGATCCAGCGCTTGAGGCGGTCAGCGGCCGTGTCCACGACGAATTTCTTCGCGACCTCGCCGCTCCATTCGAGAAGCTTGTCAAAAATCACCCGGCCCACAAGTACGGCAGCCACGCCGAGCGCGCCCGCCAATTCAGGCGGTAGGCCGAACCCTGTTCCAACGCGGCGATTGGCCGGCGCGGTGTCGATGGCAGCTTCATAGGCATCCACGAATTCCGCCTCGTCAGGCGCAACTTCGGTTAGCAGAGAGAGCGCAAACTCTTTTTGTGCACCAGCTTCGGTCATCCTACCTCCCAACTAGATCACCCGGGGTTCTAGATCTTCCATGCTTGAAGACGATGGCCACCCGCGTGGCAGACTATGACGCAGAGTGCTAAGATTATCGAGGTGCGTGACCCTCTCCTAAAACCTGCGAGCGAAAAACTGACGGCGGGCGGACCGCTCCGCGTCGCCGAAATAGTCCGACCACCAGTCATCAGTTCGCAGCGGCTTTGGCGGATCATCGGCAGAACGCCATTTAAGCGACTCGCGAAAGGCGTGGTGCGAGTAGAGCCGCATGAATTCGCCGAGATAGATATCGGCCACACGGGTGTTGCCGACTACAACGAGCATGTTTTCGTCGTTCTGCTTGGTCGATGCGTTGCTGAAATTCGCTGATCCGGCAATGACAATTGGCCTGTCCGACATCGGATCGACCAGCATGAACTTGTTGTGCACGTATTTGACGTTGCTGTTGAGGCCCAAGAGACGCTCCTTGACCCAGCCATCGATCTTGTTGGTGGCGATCAGCGAGCCGATCGCAAAGGTGTTCTGCGGCATGTTGCGCAGCACCTGAATCGCTTTTTCCTCGGCCTTGCGCTCCGGACTGTCCTTCTTCAGGGGCCGCGTCGCCTTCTCGAGCAAGGCGAGGCGGAAAGAGGCCGCGCTATTGCGATACACGTCCTTGAAGAGGTCATGCATACCGAAGGCGAAGGTCATGAACACCCCTTCCCGGGCGCTCATCGCGACGTCCGCATACCATTGAAGTGCTGTCAAATCCGATCGCGGACTGAAGATCACGTTGGTCCCGATCGAAGGCGGTATTGCCGGTAGCGGAGAGACGTCCTCCGTTGTCCCTTTCAGCGCGCTGCTCGGCGGGTCATCGTGTAGCGCGGTCCAGTACCGCAGATAGAGATCGGCGACATCTGAGTCTTCAACGACATGCGCGACATTGGAATGGCCGAAGATGCCGCCGTCGGAAAAATTCGTCCCGCCGGTCCACACCGACACCGGAGCGCCATTCTTCAGCTTCACGATGAATTTGTTGTGCGAGATGTAGGACGGGTGGGTCTGACGCTCCGCGCAGTGATCAGCCAACGCAACGCCACCGGCCTGGTCAACGCTTGCGATCGCATCCCGGCTGACCTGCCCTGGTTTGGCTTTGCGCGCATCGTAGACGATCTCGATGTCGACGCCGCGATTGATGGCGTCCTTGAGCACTTTCAGGAATGGCTCATAGTGGAACTCGTAAGCGGCGACGCGCAGAGCGTGGGTGCCGGGAACGGCGTCTGCGACGAAGGCGATCAGCGCTTCGTAGAGGCCCCGCGACAGCCAGATCCAGGCCTGACCGTTCTGTACGTCTTCGGGCCGCCGATTGCCAAAGCGCTCGACGTAAGCCTGCGAGGCCGACACCCCGCAATTGAAATACACATCATGGTCGCCGCCTTTGGGACTTTCGGTGGTCACTTCGACCGCGACTTCCGCAAGGGGGCTGAGGGCAGCGGGCGATCCCTTCAAGGCCGTGACGGTATAAGTGTAGCGATAGCCGGGTTTTGCTGAGTAATCGGCCCACTGAAAGCTCTGGATCGGCTGCTCGTTGGTGGGATATCGCGTTCCCGCCGGAAATCCCGGATCGGTCTCGGCAAAACACTTCATCCCCTCGAGGTAATAGGCCTCGTTCTCTTCGTGATCCGTCCGGTGGATGGCAAAGCCCAGGAAACCATCGCAAGCCGCTTCCGCGAGATCGAAGCCGAGCGTTACCACATAGGTCCCGGCGACAGCGGTAACTCCCAGTGGTCCGTGTTTCTTCCACGTCCGCATGTCGTCCCCCAATTCACCTCAGCTACAATAATAACAGGGTGGATCGTCACAAAAAAGACGGCTGCTATTCTATGAGAAAAATGGAGATTGTGGTGACCAGCACGATCTGCTGGTGCGCGGCCTTGGCTGGGATTGCTGGGTGCGCCTGCAGGAGCGAGAGCGGACTTCTTCGCAGACCGGTTGTGGTAGTCAGCGACGTCCGGGTTGCGACTCTGGTTTACTACGAGCAGCTGCTCATCTGGCCGATGCTTCAATCGGCGCTCAGTACCCCCGGTATCCTTGTCGCGCCTTCAAACGGTTGGTGGACGTACGGCACAAATATCGCGGCCATTCAGATCGCCGCGAGCTCGGCTTGGGCACGCCTGTTTCATCTTCCACTCGTGTTGGTATCGAACAGATGACTAGGCATTTTGAACCGCCCCGGGTTTGCCGGAGGCTCCAACTCCTGAGAAGGTGGAGCCTCCGGCAAACCCGGGGCGGTTCATCCCATGCTCGGAGGCGACGGCGGCTTGACGGGCCGGCGTTAGGGCCGGGTTGTGAATCGGCGTGCAATTTTGGCTCTGACTCAAATCTGATGATTTCGCATGGCCGACTGGCGCTGTTTCACGAAGGGAATCAGCGCCATGGCGAACATCATGCGTTTGTCGTCCCTGATCCCGGCCGGATTGGTTGTCGAGAGTGCCGCCGAGGACGATGGGATGATGGTCGTTTCTGCACGGTCGGCTGCTGAGCGTCGACCATGCCCGCTCTGCGGGCGCTTCTCCGGCCGCGTCCACAGCCGGTACGTCAGGACCATCGCCGATCTGCCGTGTGCAGGCAGGAAAGTCCGACTTCTGCTTACGCCCCGCCGTTTCGTCTGCGAGGCAACTTTCTGTCGGCGACGCATCTTCGCGGAGCGGTTCGAGGACAAGGTGGTGGCCGAACGTTCCAGGCGGACGTCTCGTCTCGAATGTCTCGTTCATCATCTCGGGCTGGCGCTGGGTGGCAGACCGGCCGCCGGCTTTGCCAAGCGACTGATAGTGCCGGTTAGCAACGATACGCTCCTGCGGGTCGTTCGCAGGCGTGCGAGGCTGCCTGAGGCGGCGCTGACGTCATTGGCATCGATGACTGGGCGTGGCGCCGAAACCATCGCTACGGCAGCATCGTGTGCGATCTGGAGCGGCGCCGGATCGTCGCTCTCCTGCCCGACCGCGAGATCGCGACCGTCCGAGCCTGGCTGGCCCAGCATCCGCAGATCGCCGTCGTGTCGCGCGACCGCGGGGGCGGCTATGGTGAGGCAGTGACGAAAGCGCTGCCCGAAGCGGTCCAGGTCGCGGACCGCTGGCATCTCATGGAAAATGCAAGTTCCGCCTTCCTGGACGCGGTGCGCAAGTCGATGCGCGCAGTTCGGGCGGTGATTGGCGCAGCCACGATCAATCCCCAACTCCTGACCTGCGCGGAGAAGCTGCAGTATGAGGGATACCTGCGACGGGAGGAGATGAACGCCGTCATCGCGAGGCTCGTCGACGATGGTGTTCCCATCAAGGAGATCGTGCGCCGCACCGGCCATAGCCGCAAACTGGTCCATCAGGTGATCCGCGGCGAGAGGACGGATATCTTCCGCACCCGGCAGAGCTCCCTCGAGTCGCATCTGCCGGTGCTCGATGAAATGTGAAACGGGGGCTGCCGCAATGGCGTCGAGCTTTGGCGACGCCTGAAGGCCAAGGGCTTTCGCGGCTCGCTGCGCGTGGTCGGCGAGTGGGCGACCCGCCGCCGCTGCGCCGAGCGCGCATCCGACAAGCAACTTCGAAAGGTGCCGTCGGCCAGGACTATCGCGCATTTGATGACGACGGCCCGCGATCACCTCAGCAAATCCGACACGGTGACCATAGCCGCCATCGAAAGGGGCGTGCCGATGCTGGTGGAGGCCCGAAGTCTGATCGACAGGTTCCAGGCGACGATCCGAACGAGGTCAGAGAGCGACCTGAACGCTTGGGCCACCGAGGCCAGCACGAGCCTGGTCGCGTCTTTCGCCAACGGCATCATGCGTGACCGCTCAGCCGTCCATGCCGCCGTCACGGAACACTGGTCGAACGGACAAACGGAGGGGCAGATCACAAGGCTCAAGCTGGTCAAGCGCCAGATGTACGGCCGCGGGAAACTCGATCTCCTGCAAGCCAGGCTGATCGGCGCCGCATGATCATCGAAACTGCGTCAGAGCCAACTTTGCGAGCCGATTGACACACTAGATGCCATTGGCGGTAAAACAGGCCCAATATGATGGATGAGCGAATGGAGTTTCTGGACCGGCTGCGATGGTCTCCGACAGACGCCTCCGCAGCCGATTGGACAGCCTCGCCGTTTCCGACATTTCACCCAGCATCCCAATCGCCTCGTCCTTTGTCAGATTCTGGAGCCTTTTGGTTGCGACAGAGATCGATTCCGGGTTGCTTACGCCGCTAAGCAGATTGCGCAGAAGCTCGCGAGCGAAGATGACACTGGCCAAGTCGTTCGCGACCCACAAGCTGCCCATTACGAAGTTGGCACCTGACAGGAGGAATGCCGTCGGAAAGCCTAGCTGTTCGTCCGATGCAAGGCGTGCCTGAACCATCCCGGTTTCGCACGCGTTCAGACAAACGGTCGCGCCTTTTCTCAAATCGATCGCACCGGCGCGGAGCGCAGCCAGTGTCAGCTGGGCATCGCCATCGAGGAGGATTTGAGACGAGAGGGGATCCCCAGGATTGAAGTAGGCGTGACCGCAGAAGAAGATGCGATCTGCCGTCGCGGACACGCCCTTCAGCCAGCGCAGGCTTTTTCCGGAGGTGACCGTCCCGCCACCCCCCTTGATGAGTTCTGAAAGCATACGCACTTCGGCCGACGCGAAGGGCAGGCTGCTGTCGGAGGTGCCGACAAAGACGTTGTTGCCAGTTTCTGGCGGCAGACGACGCTCCGAAAGCGAACGAACCACTCCGGCCGACGGCGCGTAAGACACGTCGTTGAACGCGGAGCGAAACGATGCAGCTGCATGCAGTGGCAGAGAAGACAATTGTCCGTCGGGGATGAGGATCACGCGGGCAGCGCCCAACTTTTCGAGCCTATCGACCACTGGCCCGATGGCGAATTCATCGATCCATTCAAGCGTCGACACAAGTTTCTGCTTCCAGACATCCAGGAAAGGTTGCCTCATCGGCTCGGGCGTCGCCGGGTTACGATAAAGGCCATAGGCAACCAAGAATCCAAGACCGGTATCCACCCCCCCGGACCCGACTTGGACGAAATCACGGAGATCCGCGGGCAACGTGCTCGCCCCCTTGGTCAACAGCTCCGCGACCGCACTGTGGGTGAGGTTCTTGAGCGAAACGACGTCCTGTTGTGACCACCTACCTAGGGATTTCGGATGAACGATAACCGCGGCGCCTTCCCCATCTTGGCCGGGCACGACATAGATCAGTGACGCATTCAGAGTTGCGGCAAGCGAAGCGACATCCGACCACGCCGTCGGTCGAAGGCGATCAGGGTCAACCGCTTCAACTTCAATCAACGCTTTTTGGAGGGCCTCGGCCTCGGCCATAAGCTCGGCTGTTGCCGTAGAGCTGTGTCGCAAATCGGAAACGGCGAGAAATGCGTCCAGCGCACGCAAGCGTCGGGCCATGGTTACGAAGGTGGCCCGCCCCTCCACGTCGAGATGGCTGGGGACTCGGTCTTCGCGACGCATCGATTGGCGCAGGGAAGCCGCTTTTCCCTGCTCAATGAGTTCGACAGCCAAGGCGACCTCGGAAATGGCGAGCGCGTCCGCTATCAGCTCGCGACGGGTGAGCCCGATGCGGTCCGCAAGCCCCAAAGCACCCCCTGGAACCAGAAGCTGTTGGCCAACAGTCTCCAGCAGCTCTAATCCGTCCTTCAAGCCATGGAGGAGGGCCGCGTGGTCGCCGGACATTCGAGCGGAGAGCTGCCGGGCTTGGAGGTGAGCAACGCGATATTGGTCGACCTCGAAGCGGTGGTGCTCCGACAGTTCAGTCGCTTCCTGCAGCGCCAGTACTGCGGCTTGTGCGTCCCTTACGTATCCCGAAAGTCTTGCCCGTTCCTGAAGTGCAGCGGCGGCGGCGCTGAGCGCCGTACTCCGCTGGACGGGCTGTCCCACGGATGCGCCAACTGCTGAAAAGGCCAGCGCGACTGCCCGATCGAGGACCTGAGTCTTCCCTTCCAGCACGGCTAGGCGGGTAAGTGCTTGGGCCAACCCCAAGTCGACTGAAGGCTTGAAGCTGTGATCATGACCGACAGCTTCATGCGCGGCCTCGTAGGCCGCCACGGCGGCCCCCAAGTCACTGGCGCTGTAGGTCGCCAAGTAGATCGCCATTTGGGCGTTCCCGAGATTGAGGGCCCGCATCGGGAACTCGATATGCTCTTTGGGGGTCGCGTCGAGTGCCTCCCGGAGCACATTGACCCCGCGCCGGCCATCATCAACCGTTCCCAAAAGATGGAATCGGGTTGCGAGGCACATACCCAAGTTGTTCATTCGCGACAACAATGCGGAATGACCCGGTCGTGTCTGAGCAATGGCGCCTTCGGCGTAGAATATCGCACGCTCGAGGTCGGCATGCAGGCCAGAGCGGGAGAAGAGGGCGTGCTCCACGACTGCCCGATCGCTCGCCACTTGAGCGAGTTTGTCTGGAGAGTCAGCGTCGTCATAAACCGAGTCCAGGAGATGCCGCATCTCTTCGACATCGTCCGTATTCCAAGCCTGGAAACGCCAAAACAAAGCCATGGCCAGGTTGAGCCGGCGGCCCCAATTTGCTAGCTCATCCCCAGCGATTGAACACGCTCTGCGGTTTACGTCGACGGCGTCATCGTAATAGTGCCGGTCTCCATAAGCCTCGGCCGCATTGCGAAGGGCCACCCCCAGATTGCCCAACAGCCGCCCCAGCGTTTCGTCGGAGACGCCTTCCAACCGCGAACCAACCTGCATAACTTGCAGCGCTTGGGCAAGGTCAGTCTTGTCTCCGCCAACTTTGAAGCGCTGTAGGAGGCAGCCCCCGCCGACGCCAAGAAGCGCCGCCTACCGGTCTAGCCCGTCTTATTCATGAGTTCGCTTTCGCGGATGACGCCGGTCGATGGTACGCGGGCAGTCGAGGCGTCTCTTTCACCGCGGGCGGATCTGGACTTGTAGAACGCGCTGGAGGTTGAC
>NZ_JAOAOQ010000053.1 GCF_030398385.1 Aquibium sp. ELW1220
ATGGATGCGCCCGGCATCGGCCGGCACCAGAACCCGCACCACCTGCCGGAAATCATGGTCGCCCTCGTTCACCCGCGCCAGCGGCCCGAAGACGACGAGATGCGGCTCGAAGGGCTCGTCGGCCTGGCCGGATGCCGGCGCGAGCAGCAGCGCGGCCAGCGCTGCGCCGGCCAGCGACCGTCGAAGGCGCGCCGCCCTCATCGCACCAGCTCCACCTGGCTGACATTGCCGGCCACGTCGGCGAGTTCGACGACGATGGTGACGACGTCGCCTGCGGCGCGGCGCGGCAGCTCGACCGTGCCCTGGTAGGATTTCCGCGCCCGGTTGTAGCGCAGAACGCCGTCCTTCTCCGCCGTGCCGGAGCGCACCGCGTAGCGCGAGGTCTGGGCGAGGCCCGATGCATCGGTGGCGCCGATGCGGATCTGGAACAGCTCGGTCTCGCCGCGATCCTCGACGGAAATCTCCTGCGCGGTGATCGCCGGCCGCTCCGTGTCGTAGACGATGGTGCGCTTCTCGATGGTGACGAGCCCGACCGGACTGGTCGCGACGATCTCGATCGTGTTCGATCCCTGCACGAGCGCGACCTCGCCGGTGGCGATACCGGCTTCCATGGCGAAGGCCGTGCCATTGACGGCGACCCGGTTGGCCGGATCGGTTTCGAAGGAGAGGAGCAGCGCAGCGCTGGCCGTGACCTGGGGCAGGGGCTCGGTCGGCCGCAGCCGCGGCGCCTCGTCGAGGATCGCCGCCGCGATCCTTTCCTCATAGGCGTAGCCGGAAACCGTCGTGACGCGGATCTCGAGGTCTTCGCTGCGCGCCGACAGGGGCACGTTGAGCGCGAACCGCCCGTCGGCCGAAGCGATCGTCTCCGAGCGCGGCTTGCCGGCGCCGTCCAGCACCGATACGCGCGCGCCTCCGATGACCGTGCCGGCGAGCGACAGCACGTCGTTGGCCGAAAGGAAGCGGCCGGCCGCGTCGCGGGGCAGGGTGCGGTCGTAGAGGATGTCGGCGCGCAGGTCGGCGACGTAGTCGAAGGCGATCCGCCGCTCCGTCTCGTTGCCGGCCGTGTCGCGGGCGACGACCAAGACGTCGTTCAGCCCTTCCCGCGCGTCTATGGTGAGGTAGAAGCGCCCGCTCTGGTCGATGTCGGCTACCGCGCCGTCGATCATCACCGCAGCGCCCGCTTCCGTCTCGCCGGAGATGGTGACGGCGGCCTCGCGCAGCACGGCTCCGGGCTCGGGCGTCCTGATCTGCAGGAAGGGCGGGGTGTCGTCGGTGCGCAGCTCGAACTTGCGCACCGAGCTCATCTGGCCGGGCAGGCCGAAATCATCGAGCGCGGCGACGCGCCAGTAATAGGTCCCGGGCGGCAGCGGATGATCATCCAGCCGGTTGACCTCGATGCCCCACAGGCTATCGGCCATGCGGTCGAAGCGGCCGTCATGGGCAATCTCGATCCAGTAGCCGCCGCTTGTCTCCGCCGCGTCCCAGCCGAGGTCGACGCTGCCGCCATAGACCACTGCCTCGTCGGACGGTGCCTGCAGGGCGATGCGCGACTGGATGCCGATCTTGCGGCCGGGCTTCTGGCCGGGACGCACCACGGTACCCTCGTTGCGCCCCAGCACCAGCGTCTCGTCGCCCGCCGTGATGGCGACCGGGCGCACGTCGTAGTTCGAGAACTTGGCGCCGTCGGCGTCCTGGCTGACCCAGAAGCTGCCGGAATCGATCTTGGCGTCGACATTCTCGAGCTCGACCTCGAGCTGGTTGCGGTCGCTCTCCGTGGCCAGCAGCGCGTAGAAATCGCCCTCGACGAGGCTGATCTTGGCCTCCTCGCGCCGCCGCAACGGATCGACCCGCATGCGCTGGATGACGGCCTGCGAATTGGCGTTGAGCCGGAGCCGGCTGGCATCGCGGAACACCACCTGCGCGGTGGAGCGCGACAGCGTGCGCAGTTTCTCCTGCTCGTTGAGGATGGCGTTGAGGTCGCGCTCCGACCAGCTGTTCTCCGTCGTCTTCTGCCCTTCGACCCAGCCCTGGCGGTCGCTGAGTCGCGCTTCCGCCTCGACGTCGCGCTGCTCCTCGCTCTTCAGCCGCGCCGCCTCGGCCCGGTTGATGGCGCGCGACGACAGGTCGATGGCTGCGGCATAGACGCCCTCGCGGTCGCGCACCGTCGCCTCGTCGCGGAAATCGATGGCGTTGCGGATCAGGATCGGTGCGTAGAGCTGCGCGCCCGACTCGTTGGCGCGCTGGATCTCGGAGAGCGACGCGTCGAGCGCCGACGCCGACAGGCGTCTCTGGTTGCCCGGAAGCAGAAGCTCCTGGCCGATGGCGAGTTCGGTAATGTCGGCGACATTGTTGACGCTGAGGAT
Organism: Aquibium sp. ELW1220; assembly: GCF_030398385.1. Classification (GTDB taxonomy): domain Bacteria; phylum Pseudomonadota; class Alphaproteobacteria; order Rhizobiales; family Rhizobiaceae; genus Aquibium. The sequence continues at coordinate 2,364 of NZ_JAOAOQ010000053.1, forward strand.
GATCGGCCAGAGATCGGGATTGTCGAGATAGCGCTGCGACAAGGTCCGCAACCCGACGCCCGGCTCCAGCCTGATCTTGATGAACTCGTCGGCGCCGGGCGTGCCTGCCTGGGCGCGGGCCGGATCGGCACTCCCGCAGGCGAGCAACAGAGAAAGACAGCAGGCCCCGACCCCCGCAAGGCCCGCCCGCCGTCTCCCGCCCTGACGCTCGTCGCCGATCGTCACTCCCCAAATCCCCAACCGCGAAGCGATCTCAGCCAGGACCACTCGTTACTGTTTACTCGTTGGTAACCATACGGAATGCGGCCGCCGGAATCCAGCCGCAAAATCGGCGGAAAACGACAGGGAAATGTCCCAGAACAGGACAGAATTCAGGGACTTGGCCCGGAAACCGCAGGTGGGGGAGAAGGCGGCCGCCGGCTCGCGCGTCAGCCGCAACCCGGCCAGGGCGCGCCGCCATGCGCACGCGACAAGGCGCCGCGGCGACGTGCGGATGCCGGCTGCGCGCGTCCGCAACAGCGCGCAGATGGGGGGTCGTCAGACGGAGAAGCTGGTCCCGCAGCCGCAGGAGGCGACGGCGTTCGGGTTCCTGATCTGGAACGACTGGCCGATCAGGTCGTCGACGAAGTCGATCACCGAGCCGCCCATGTAGATCAGCGACATCTCGTCGATAAGCACCGTCGCGCCGTCGCGCTCGATCGCCACGTCGTCGTCGTTGCGTTCGCCGGTCAGGTCGAACTTGTAGGAGAAGCCGGAACAGCCGCCGCCCTCGACGGAGACGCGCAGCGCGGTCTTGTCGGCCTCGTCCGCGACGATCCGGGCGATCCGCTTCGCGGCCGCCTCGGTCAGTTCCACGCCCTTCATCGAAATCTTGGCGTCGCTGCCCATGGCATCACCTTGCTTTTGCGCTACGACGATAGGTATGAAGCGCATCGGGGCAAGTCAACCGGCAGGGGCATGAGCGCGCAAGGGCCACGCGACGACATCGGCTATGGCTATCGGCCCCGCGCCGTCTATGCCTGCGACCCGGCGGTGACGCGCGGGCGCTTCTATCTCGAGCCGGAGAGCCCGACGCGCACGCCGTTCCAGCGCGACCGCGACCGCATCATCCATTCCACCGCCTTCCGCCGGCTGAAGCACAAGACGCAGGTCTTCTTCGCCCACGAGGCCGACCACTACCGCACCCGTCTCACCCATTCCATCGAGGTCGCGCAGATCGCCCGGGCGCTCGCCCGCGCGCTGCGCCTCGACGAGGATCTCGCCGAGGCCGTGGCGCTGGTGCATGATTTCGGTCACACGCCCTTCGGCCATACCGGCGAGGACGCGCTGCATGCGAAGATGGCGCGCTTCGGCGGCTTCGACCACAATGCCCAGGCGCTGCGCGTCGTCACCAGGCTCGAGCGCCGCTATGCCGAGTTCGACGGGCTGAACCTGTCCTGGGAGACGCTGGAGGGCCTCGTCAAGCACAACGGTCCGCTGGTCGGTCCGGACGGGGAGGGGCTGAAGGCGCCGCTGCCGCAGTCGATCCGCGACTTCGACGCGCTGTTTCCGCTCGACCTCGGCGGCTTCGCCTCGCTGGAAGCGCAGGTGGCCGCCATCGCCGACGACATCGCCTATGACGCGCACGACATCGACGACGGGCTGCGCTCGGGCCTTCTGACGCTCGACATGCTGGAGGGGCCCGCCTTCACCGCCGAGCTGCTCGCCATCGTGCGCGGTCGCTACCCGGCGCTCGACCCGGTCCGCACCGGCCACGAGCTGATGCGGCGCCAGATCACGCGGATGGTGGAGGACGTCATCGCCGAGGCGCAGGCGCGCCTTGCCGAGCTCGATCCTGCGTCGCACGAGGCGGTCCGCGCCGCGCCGCGCGCCATCGCAGCCTTCTCGCCGGACATGCAGGCGAAGGAGAAGGAGCTGAAGGCCTTCCTCTACGCCAATCTCTACCGCCATCCCGACGTCATGACGGTGCGGGCGCGGGCCGAGCGCATCGTCACCGACCTGTTCGACGTCTATTTCGACGATCCGCAGACCATGCCCGAAGGCTGGCGCGGCATCCTTGCGCGGGCGGGAGACGCGGTGAAGGCCCGGCATGTGGCCGATTTCCTGGCGGGCATGACCGACACCTACGCGCTCAAGGAGCACCGGCGGCTGTTTGACCATACGCCCGATATCGGATAGGCGGAGCCCGCTAACGGCGCAGCCCCGCCGGCATCTCCAGTTTCCGGAAGACGACCGATGAACATCTTCGCCGATTTCCACGATCGGATCAGCAAGGCCATAGTCTCGCTCGGCCTGACCCCCGTCGACGGGTCCGACCTGTCGCTGGCCCGCGTCACCGTCGAGCCGCCGCGCGATGCCGCCCATGGCGACCTCGCCACCAACGCCGCCATGGTCCTGTCCAAGGCCGTCGGCGAGAATCCGCGCGCGCTGGCCCAGAAGATCGCCGACCGCCTGAAGGACGAGCCCGACGTCTCGCGCGTCGACATCGCCGGTCCCGGCTTCATCAACCTCGCGCTCAGCGACGCCTTCTGGCAGGCGCGGCTGCGCGAGATCCTCGCCGCCGGCCTCGACTACGGCCGCTCCACCGTCGGCGCCGGCCGCCGCGTCAACGTCGAATACGTCTCGGCCAACCCGACCGGCCCGATGCATGTCGGCCATTGCCGCGGCGCCGTCGTCGGCGACACGCTGGCCAACCTGATGGCTTTCGCCGGCTACGACGTCGTCAAGGAATACTACATCAACGACGCCGGCTCGCAGATCGACGTGCTCGGCCGCTCCGCACTGCTGCGCTACCGCGAGGCGCTTGGCGAGAACATCGGCGAGATCCCGGCCGGGCTCTACCCGGGCGACTATCTGAAGCCGGTCGGCCAGGCGCTGCTCGACGAATACGGCTCGGGCCTGCTCGGCATGGCCGAGGCGAAGGCGCTGGAGATCGCCAAGGACAAGGCGATCGAGATGATGATGGAGATGATCCGCGGCGATCTCGCCGCTCTCAACGTCCACCACGACGTCTTCTTCTCCGAGCGCAGCCTGCATGCCGGCAATGGTGGCAAGATCCGCTCGGCCATCACCGACCTGACGCTGTCGGGCCATGTCTACAAGGGCAAGCTGCCGCCACCCAAGGGCCAGAAGCCGGAGGACTGGGAGGACCGCGAGCAGACGCTGTTCCGCTCCACCGAGGTCGGCGACGACATCGACCGGCCGCTGGTCAAGTCGGACGGCGCCTTCACCTATTTCGCCGCCGACGTCGCCTACATGAAGGACAAGTATGCGCGCGGCTTCGAGGAGCTGATCTTCGTGCTCGGAGCCGATCATGGCGGCTACGTCAAGCGCCTCGAGGCGCTGGGCCGGGCGCTTTCGGGCGGGTCGCTCAAGATCGAGGTCCTGCTGTGCCAGCTCGTGCGGCTCTACCGCGATGGCGAGCCGGTCAAGATGTCGAAGCGGTCCGGCGATTTCGTCACCCTGCGCGACGTCGTCGACGAGGTCGGCCGCGACCCGATCCGCTTCATGATGCTCTACCGCAAGAACGACGCGCCGCTCGACTTCGATTTCGCCAAGGTCACCGAGCAGTCGAAGGAAAACCCGGTGTTCTACGTGCAGTACGCGTCCGCGCGCTGCCATTCGGTGTTCCGTCAGGCGGCGGAGCATTTCCCCGGCGCCGACTTCGACCGCGCCACGCTCTCGGCGGCGGTGGATTCGCTCGCCGACGAGGCCGAGATCGCCATGGTGCGCAAGCTCGCCGAATACCCCCGCATCGTGGAGGCGGCCGCCGCCGCGCATGAGCCGCACCGCATCGCTTTCTACCTCTACGAAGTCGCCAGCGCCCTGCATGCCCTGTGGAACCGCGGCACCGACAATCCGGACTTACGTTTTCTTAAGGTTAACGATCCAGTATCGACCAACGCCAGACTAGGGCTGGTGCGGGCCGTACTTGACGTCTTGACGTCGGGGCTCGGGCTCCTCGGTGCTGATGCTCCAGAGGAAATGCGCTGAAAAGCCCGAAAACCCGCCACCTTTCGCCCACATTGCGCTGGTAACGACCGAAAGTTCGCTGCGACTCCGTCGCGCGGACAACTGCGAGTGCGGGGACGACGAATGGCAGATCTTAAGCATCTCAAGGTGCAGCCTCTCGGCGGAAACGGCGACGGTGATCCGCTGGCCGAGCTGACGCGCATCATGGGAATGAACCCGCCGTCTTCCGCTTCGCGCGATGCGGCATCCGAGGATTTCGGGATCGACCTCGAGCGGGAAATGCTCGGTGATTTCGGTGCCAACGACAGCCGTCCGCCGGAGGCGGCGGCAGTGCGCGCCGCGCCTGCGCCCGACGCGCCGATCCGGACCTTTGCGCCGCCATCGAACGACAGCTGGAAGTCGGCGTTCAGCGACCTGGCGCCCTTGGCGCCCGCGGTGACGTCGGCGCCGGCCGAGCCGGTGCGTCCGGCCTCCGCGCCGATTGCCGGAACCGCAAGACCGGCCGCTGCACAGCCGAGCCAGTCTCCGCGGCCGGGCGTGCCCGCAGAACCGCCCGTCCTTCGCAGCGACTGGAGCGCCCCTCGGGCGCCCGAGCCTGTTGCCGCGCCTGCCGCCGACAAGGCGGAAGAGGATCCCTTCGAACGGCTCGCCGCCTTCTCCCGCCAGTGGCTCGATCGCCGGCAGGCCGATTCGCCTGCCGAGGGGACCCGGCCTGCCGGAACCGGTTTCCGGATGCCCGAACAGCCGGCCGGACCCGTTTCCGCCGTGCCGTCCGCCGGGCGGCAGTCCGCGCCGCCGATTCCCGTGCTTCGGCCCGCGGCGCCGGCCGCAGCGGCATCGCCCGCTCCCTCTTCGCCCGCTGTTCCCACGTCGCCCCCCGTTGCAGCTTCGCCCGTGGCGTCGTCGCCCGCTCCGGCGCAGCAGGCCGTCCCGGCACGGCAGCAGCCCGCTGACGAGCAGCCGGCCGCTCCGGCCCGCATGATCGAGTCCGTCGCTGCGCCCGAGGACAAGATCTTCGATCCCTTCGCGGAACTCGTTGCCATGGCCGGCCATGCCCGCCCGGCCGCAAAGCCGGAGGCCCCGAAAGCGGAGGTCCCGAGGGCGGAGGCCGCTGCCGGTCCGGCCGCGCCGCAGCGGCAGGGCACGGCACCGGCTGCAGGCGCTGCACCGGACGCGGGCCTGCACAACCAGTCCTTCATCGCCAATCCGTCCATCATAGCGCGCCGCACCAACTGGCAGTCGGTGCCGGGCGGAGCTGCCGCGGTAACGCCGCGCGAAACGCCGGCTGCCGCCGCCCCCGTTGTGCCCGTCTCCTTGCCGGCCGCGCCCGCCGCCGAAGCCGCCGCACCTGCGGAGCCGGAGCCGGTCGAGGCATCGGCTGCCGATTTCGACGTGTCCGCGGCCGACCCGCATGCCGGCGCCGTCTCCCCGGTGCGGCAGGAAGAGGCTCCGGCCGAACCGAATGCCGCGCCAGACCCGACCTGGGACGCGATATCGGACTGGGTGAACCGTCCGAGCGAGCGGAACGGCATGCCCGCGCAGGGCGCCGACGAGGGGGACGACGACCTCGACGACGACTTCTTCTTCCGCAAGGACACCGCAGGGTCCGAAATCCTCCCGCCCGTCGCGCGGATTCCGGAGCTTGCGCCTCAGGTCTCGGACCAGGAGGATTTTTCGGACTTCGGCGACGACTTCGATCTTGAGAGCCTGCTGCGCAGTGAGCTCGAAGGCGAGGGGCTGCGCTCCGGTGCCGCCCAGGTAGACAACCCGGCCGCCGAGCCCGTATCGGCCGCCGCGCCGACTGCGCCCGTCGAGGCGCGTTCCGTGCAGCCGGCGTCGGACGGACCCGCCGACGAACCGGCGGCGGCGCGGGATAGCGCCCCGCAGGAGGCCGTTCCGGCGATGATTGCCGATCTTGCACGCGACGACGACACCGACGGGCCGGCCGGTATCCGCGACGACGGAGGCATGCCGGAGGTCGATACGGTCGAGGTGCCCATGGCGCGCTATGTCGTCGCCGACGAGATCGATCTCCCCGAACTCGCGGTCGAGGACGAGATTCCGCAGGCGGTCGCGGCCGACGACATCGACGCCGATTTCGGCGGCGGGTTCGAGGATCGTGCCGAGACGCGCCCCGCCTCTGTCATGGCGGGTGCTGCGGCGCCGTCGGTGACGAGCGAGGGCTGGTCGCGTGTGTCGCCGCGCCAGCCGGAGCCCGGGCGTGGTGGCCGGGACGAAGCCGTGGACGATCTCGATGCCGCCTTCGATGAAGCGGTCCGGTCCTGGGCGGATGCCGAGAGCGAGAAGGACATCATGGCCGAGCGCGGCGCGGCGCCCGCCTGGCTCAGCATGCGGCCGGATGCCGGCGCCGTCGACGACGATGATGGTTTCGATCCGGAATACCATCCCGTTCCGGCCTCTTCGCAGGAAGCCCGCCCGGTCCAGCGGCGCCGCGGTTTCGTGGCTGCGGCAGTGGTCGCCGGCGTCGCGGTTCTGGGGGGCATCGGCGCCTTCGCCCTGTCGCTCGGCGGCGGCGGTGGCGACGACGAACCGGTGCTCGTCCGTGCCGATCCCGATCCGGTCAAGGTCAAGCCGGAGCAGCCTGGCGGTGCCACGGTGCCCAACCAGGACAAGGCGGTCTACGAGCGCTTCACGTCTGGCGACTCCGCCACGCAGACGTCTCAGGAGAAGCTCCTCTCCACGCAGGAAGAGCCCGTCAATCTGGCGGTCCGCACGGTGCCCATCACCGCGCCTGCCCCCCTGATCGACCCCACGGAGGCCGAATCGGCCGATGAGTTGCCGGGCGCTTTCGGCCAGGGCGCCGATGCCGCCGGGCTCAAGTCCGAAGATCGGGTCGAAGCGGCCGACGAGATCGACAACGCGCTGGCCGGCGAGGTCGCCGTCGTCACGCCGCGGCGCGTCCGCACCATGGTGGTTCGCCCCGACGGAACCATGGTTCCGCGCGAGGAGCCGCTTGAAGAGGCGCCGTCGGTCGTGGCCGCCATTGCCGAGCCGGAGCCGGAAGCGCCCGCGCCTCTGGCGCAGGCACCGATTCGCACCAGTCCGGCTGCGCCGCCAGCGGCCTCGACGGCTGCGCCTGCCGACAATGCCGCCGCGACGCCGGCTCCCGCGACCGAAACCCCCGCGCGGCAGGAGCCGCCGGTGCGCAGGGTGGAGACGTCGACGATCACCCGCGAGCAGGCGACTCCGGTCCGCGGCCCCGTCGCCCCGGCGCGTCCGTCCGACCAGCCCGTCGACATCGTCGGCAATGCCGGTGCTGCTGCGCAGGGAACGCAGGTCGCTGCCGCGCAGCCGGTCCCGGCCGTTACCGCGCAGAGCAGCGAATGGGTCATGCAGATCGCTTCCCAGCCGTCGCCGGAAGGCGCGCAGGCGAGCTATGCCGACCTGTCGCGCCGCTTCGCCTCCGTGCTCAACGGACGCGGCGTCAACATCGTCAAGGCCGAGATCGCGGGGAAGGGCACCTTCTGGCGCGTCCGCATCCCCACCGGCTCGCGCGCCGACGCCAACGCGCTGTGCGAACGCTACAAGGCCGCCGGCGGCAGCTGCTTCGTGTCGAGGTAGCGAACCGACCATCGTCCCGATGCCAGCAGGCCGTCCCTCGGGGCGGCCCGCTCGCGTTCGGGCCGGCGCGGCCGATTTCCCTCTTGCGGCCAAACGCACTACCTTTCGCGGCATGAGCGAATCAAAAGCCGTCATCTTCGGGTCAACCGGCAGACGCCTCACCGACGAGGAGCGTGCCTTCTATCGCGGTGAAGCGCCGTGGGGCTTCATCCTGTTTGCCCGCAACGTCGGCGAACCGGCCGAGATCGCCGATCTCGTCGCCGCGATGCGCGACTGCGTCGGCCGTCCCGATGCACCCGTCTTCATCGACCAGGAGGGCGGCCGCGTGCAGCGCCTGCGTCCTCCGCTGGCGCCCAACTATCCGCCGGCATCCACCCTCGGCGCCCTCCACGCCGCCGATCCCCCGGCGGGGCTGCGCGCGGCGTGGCTGATGTCGCGCCTGCACGCCTACGACCTGATGCGCTTCGGCATCAATGCCGATTGCCTGCCCGTGCTCGACGTTCCCGTCGAGGGCGCGCACGACGTCATCGGCAACCGCGCCTATGCGAAGGACCCGGCGGTGGTGGCCGCGATAGGCCGCGCGGCGGCCGAGGGGCTGATGGCCGGCGGCGTGCTGCCGGTGATGAAGCACGTGCCTGGCCACGGCCGCGCCTTTTCCGACAGCCACCTCGCGCTGCCGGTGGTCGACGCGCCGCTCGATGAACTCCGCGCCCGCGACTTCGCCCCCTTCGTCGCACTGGCCGACCTGCCGATGGCGATGACGGCGCACGTCGTCTACACGGCACTCGACCCCGACTTCCCGGCGACGACGTCCGCTCGCATCATCTCCGAAATCATCCGCGGCGAGATCGGCTTCGACGGGCTTTTGATGAGCGACGACGTCTCGATGAAGGCGCTTTCTGGGGATTTCGACGAAAAGGCCCGCGCCATCCTTGAAGCCGGCTGCGATGTGGTCCTTCACTGCAACGGCGTGATGGACGAGATGAAGGCGGTCGCCGCCGGCTGCGCGGTCCTGTCGCCGCAGGCACGCCGCCGCGCCGACCACGCGCTGTCGCTCCTCGGACGCGGCGATGGCGCCGTCGAGGCCGCCGTGCGCGAGGAGTTTTCCGCCCTGACCGGGGCCGTCGCATGAAGGGATGAAACGTGGCCGAGGCCGCCGCAGCGATGGGCAAGCCCACTCCGATGGAGCGCCTCTGGGCGCCCGAGGCGGAGGCGCGCGACCCGGACGAAGCGCTGGTCGTCGACGTCGACGGGTTCGAGGGGCCGCTCGACCTCCTGCTGCACCTCGCCCGCAGCCAGAAGGTCGATCTTGCCCGCATCTCCATCCTGGCGCTCGCCGAGCAATATCTCGTCTTCGTCGACCGCGCCCGCAAGCTGCGGCTTGAACTCGCCGCCGACTATCTCGTCATGGCCGCCTGGCTCGCCTTCCTGAAATCGAAGCTGCTGATCCCGAAGACGCCTGGCGACGACGGCGAGAGCGGCGAGGAACTGGCCGCGGTCCTGCAGTTCCGGCTGAAGCGGCTGGAGGCGATGCGCGACGCCGCCGCCCGCCTCGTCAATCGCAACCGGCTCGGCCGCGACGTCATGGCGCGCGGCATGCCCGAGATCGTCGTGCTGGAGAAGCAGACCACCTACCAGGCCTCGCTCTACGACCTCCTCACCGCCTATGCCATCCAGCGCCAGCGTCAGGCGGTCACCAACGTCCGCATCGCGCGGCGCACCGTCTGGTCGCTGCAGGACGCGCGCGACCTCCTGACGCGCCTCGTCGGCCGGATGCGCGACTGGACCGCTCTCGACCGCTTCCTCGTCGACTACCTGGCGAGCCCGCAGGAGCGCGCCACCGCGATCGCCAGTTCCTTCGCCGCCTCGCTGGAACTGGTGCGCGAGGGCACGCTCGACATCCGCCAGGACGGCGCCTTCGCGCCGATCTACCTGCGCTCGCGGCCGAAGCCCGCTGCACCGGAGGCCACGCATGCGTGATCCGCGAGCGGCCGCCATGCCGGCCCATGACGACGACGCCGTCTTCGCCGGTCCGGCCGGCAACGACAATCCGGCCGAGCGGCTGCATTTCGCCGAGGCGATCCGCATGGCCGAGGCCATCGTCTTCGCCTCCGCCGAACCGGTGACGGAAAAGGCGCTCGCCGCGCGCCTGCCCGACGGCATCGACGTCGCCGCGGTGATGGCCGCCATGCAGCGCCAGTACGAGAAGCGCGGCGTCAATCTCGTGCGCGTCGCCGACGCCTGGGCTTTCCGGACAGCCGGCGACCTCGCCTTCCTGATGAGCCGCGACGCGCCGCAGCAGAAGAAGCTGTCGCGCGCCGCCCTCGAGGTGCTGGCCATCATCGCCTACCACCAGCCCGTCACCCGCGCCGAGATCGAGGAGGTCCGCGGCGTCGAGACGTCCAAGGGCACGCTCGACACGCTGCTCGAAAGCGCCTGGGTCAGGATGCGCGGCCGTCGCCGCACGCCCGGCCGCCCCGTCACCTACGGCACCACCACCGCCTTCCTCGACCATTTCGGCCTCGCCGAACTGCGCGACCTGCCCGGCATGGACGAGCTCAAGGGCGCCGGCCTGCTCTCGGTGCGCATGCCGTCGAACTTCTCCATGCCGCTGCCGCCCGCCGATTCCGACGAACTCTCCGACGACGAGGATCCGCTGACCGACATCGACCTCGAGGAACTCGGCCTGTTGACACCCCGCGGCGGGGATGGTTGACCACGGCACCCGGCCGCAGGGCGCCGGGACGGGCCGCGACGAGCATCGATGACGCATTCCAGCACAGGGCGGGCCAGCACAGGGCCGGCCGGCACGGGCCCGGCGGGCACCGGGCGGGCGGAACCCGCCGCGCGCGGCGTACGCCCCGCCACCGGCGTCAGCTTCGCCGCCAAGCTTGCCTATGAGAGCGTCTGGCATTCCTTCGGCCGCGGCGCCGACACGCTGCGCGGCGTGTCGCTGACGGCAGAGCCCGGCGAGGTGCTCTGCCTGCTCGGCCCCTCCGGCTCGGGCAAGACGACGCTGCTCAGGATCGCCGCCGGCATCGAGGCCCAGACGCGGGGCAGGGTGCTGCTCAACGATCGCGAGATCGCCGGGCCCTCGGTCTTCCTGCCGCCGGAGAAACGCTCCATCGGCCTGGTCTTCCAGGATTTCGCGCTGTTTCCGCACTACACCATCCTCGACAACGTCCGCTTCGGCCTCACGGCCCTGTCGGCCGCCGAATCGAAGCGCGAGGCGATGGCGGCGCTGGCCCGCGTCGGGCTGGAGCACCACGCCGGCTCCTATCCGCACATCCTCTCGGGCGGCGAGCAGCAGCGCGTGGCGCTTGCCCGCGCGCTTGCCCCGCGCCCGGCGGTGCTGCTTCTCGACGAGCCCTTCTCGGGCCTCGATTCCCGCCTGAAGGACAGCGTGCGCGCCGAGACGCTCTCGATCCTGCGGCAGAGCCGCGCCACCGCCATCGTCGTCACCCACGACGCCGAGGAGGCCATGCGCATGGGCGACCGCATCGCGCTCTTGCGCGACGGCCGGCTGGTGCAGCTTGGCCGCGCCGAGGACCTGTTCCAGAAGCCGGCCAACCTGTTCGTGGCGAGCTTCTTCTCCGAACTGAACGTCTTCGACGCCACGGCGCGCGACGGCATGGTCGAGACGCCGCTCGGTCCCTTCGAGGCTCCGGGCTTCGCGGCCGGGGCGGACGTCACCGTCGCCGTCCGCCTCACCGCCATCGAAGCGCACGAAAAGGATGGCGGTACGGAAGCCAGGGTGATATCCCGTCGCTTCCTGGGAGACTCCGAGGCCCTCGAACTCGCCGTGTCCGGCGCCGAGGTCCCCGTCAGGGCGCGCATCCGGTGTGGCGCTTTGTCTCCGGGAGCGCGCGCGGTCTGGCTCTCGGTTCGAAAGTCTGATGTGCTTGTGTTTGAAAGACGGGCCGATAGCGCCTAACTAAGTGAACGATCATCGTTCGGAAGAGGTTATCATGGGTTCCTTCTCCATCTGGCACTGGCTCATCGTCCTGGTGGTCGTGCTGCTGCTCTTCGGGCGCGGCAAGATCCCGGAACTGATGGGCGACATGGCCAAGGGCATCAAGAGCTTCAAGAAGGGCATGTCCGACGAGGACGAGGCGGAAAAGGCGCGGGTCGTCGAGCACCGCAACGAAGAAGCCGTCAAGGCCGCTAAAGAATCGGCGCCGAAGTCCTGATCCGGACGCGTAGGGTTCGGACCGCTCAACCGGAAGCGTAAGACATGTTCGACATCGGTTGGCCGGAGATGCTCGTGATCGCGGTCGTCCTGATCGTGGTCGTCGGGCCCAAGGATCTGCCGAAGATGCTGCGCACCTTCGGCAAGACGACGTCCAGCCTGCGAAAAATGGCCGGCGACTTCCGCAAGCAGTTCGACGAGGCGCTGAAGGAGGCGGAACTGGACGACGTCAAGTCGACCATCGACGCCGCCCGCAAGCTCAATCCCGCCGCCGACATCCGCAAGGCGCTCAACCCGATGGAGAAGGCGGCGTCCGACGTGCGCGCCGGCCTCGACGGGCTGATGAAGCCGCCGCCGCCGAAGGTGCCGTCGGCCGACGCGTCGGCAGCCCCGGCCGAGCCCGCAAAGGCCGGCCCCGCCGCGATGCCGGGCGAGCCCGCTCCGCTGCCCTCCGCGACCCCGTCCGCACCGTCGCCTGCCCCCGTCGCATCGCCGGCGCCTGTCGCGCCGCCAGCGTCCGTCGAGCCGAAGCCCGCGGCGAACGGCGCCGCTCCGCATCCCGCCGCCGAGGCTCCAAAGCCGGCCGCAAGCTCTTCCGGGGCCAGCTCGTGACTACTTCCGACGACGACATCGACAAGTCCTCAGCGCCGTTGATGGAGCACCTGATCGAGCTGCGCACGCGCCTGATGTGGGCGATCGGCGGCTTCTTCGTGGCCTTCCTGGTCTGCTTCTTCTTCGCCAAGCAGCTCTTCAACCTGCTGGTGATTCCCTTCCAGTGGGCCACCGGCTGGGCCGGTCTCGATCCGACGAAGGTCGACCTGATCTACACCGCCCCGCAGGAATTCTTCTTCACGCAGATCAAGCTCGGCATGTTTGGCGGCCTCGTGCTCGCCTTCCCGCTGATCGCCGCGCAGATCTACAAATTTGTCGCTCCGGGCCTCTACAAGAACGAGCGTGGCGCCTTCCTGCCCTTCCTCATCGCCTCGCCGATCCTGTTCCTGATCGGCGGCGCGCTGGTCTATTTCTTCTTCACGCCGATGGTCATGTGGTTCTTCCTGTCGATGCAGCAGGTCGGACCCGACGAGGAGGTGCAGATCTCGCTCCTGCCGCGCGTGTCTGAATATCTCGGCTTGATCATGACGCTGATCTTCTCCTTCGGCCTGGTGTTCCAGCTGCCGGTGGTGACGTCGCTGATGGCCCGCGTTGGCCTGCTCACGGCGGCCGGTCTCGTCGACAAGCGCAAGTACGCCATCGTCATCGCCTTCGTTGTCGCCGCGGTGCTCACGCCGCCCGATCCGGTCAGCCAGATCGGCCTCGCGCTGCCGACGATCCTGCTCTACGAGATCTCCATCATCCTCGCCCGCCGCATCGAGAAGACGAGGGCGCTGGCCGAAGCCGCCAAGGCGAAGGCCGAAGCCGACGAGGAAGCGCGCGAAGCCGCCGAAGCGCAGGCCGCCGCGGAGACGAAGGCGACCTGAGGCGCGGGTAAAGCGGCCCATGCGCCGCGCATGTCTGCCGACCCGGATGTCTGCGCGAGGCGACCCCCACCCCTTGCCCCTCCCCTCAAGGGTGAGGGGGATCCTGCTGCGTTCCCACTACGCCTTCCGCCGATTTGTGTCGCGCGACTTCCGCCGTCCCCCTCCCCCTTGAGGGTAGGGGGTGGGGGATGCCTCGCGCTGCCGCCGCCCGAGTGCCGCACGACCTTCGCCGTCCCCCTCCCCCTTGAGGGTAGGGGGTGGGGGATGCCTCGCGCTGCCGCCGCCCGAGTGCCGCACGACCTTCGCCGTCCCCCTCCCCCTCGAGGGGAGGGGCAAGGGGTGGGGGTAGCCTCGCACCACCGTCGACCGAATGCCGCGCACCACCGCCGAGGCTTCGCCCCACCGCACGTTCCCCCGCATCCGCCGCGGTCTTGCGTCTCCTCGATTTGCGGTTTAGGGCCTTCCCGTCCCTTGCCATGCGCCGCAGGGACCCCGTCACTCACCCGCCGCATCAGGGACCAGACCCCGCCATGCTCGACATCCGATGGATCCGCGAAAACCCGCAAGCCCTCATCGACGCGCTCGTCAAGCGCGGCTGGTCGGCGGACGAGTCGCGATCGACGGTGGACGATGTCGTTTCCCGTGACGAGGCGCGCCGCTCCCATCTGACCGAGCTGCAGCAGAGCCAGGAGCGCCGCAACGCCGCCTCCAAGGAGATCGGCAACGCCATGCGCAATGGCGACATGGCGCGCGCCGAGGCGCTGAAGGCCGAGGTCGGCACGATCAAGGACTTCATCCAGAACGGCGAGGCGCGCGAGCGCGAGCTCGACGAGGCGCTGAAGCAGGCGCTGGCCGTGCTGCCCAATGTGCCTTTGCCCGACGTGCCGGTCGGCAAGGACGAGCACGCCAATGTCGAACTGCGCCGCGTCGGCGAGCCGCGCCGCATCAACTGGGCCAGGGAGCACTGGGAACTCGGCGAGGCCATGGGCCTGATGGATTTCGAGCGCGCCGCCAAACTCTCCGGCGCCCGCTTCACCGTCCTCAAGGGCCAGCTCGCCCGCCTTGAACGCGCCCTCGGCCAGTTCATGCTCGACCTGCACACGACCGAGCACGGCTACACGGAAGTCCAGCCGCCGCTGTTGGTGCGCGACGAGGCGATGTTCGGGACGGGACAGCTGCCGAAGTTTAAGGAGGACCTGTTCGCTGCTACGCAGCTATTTTCCGAAGATCTGAAGCTGAAACATATGCAAGATCTAGTTGCCGAAACGAAGTACGACTCTCCGCTGCATAAGCTTGCGACTGATTTTGCCAAGTTTCTGGACATATCCGATCCTTTCGACCGCCTCTGGCTTATCCCCACCTCCGAAGTGCCCCTCACCAACCTCGTGCGCGAAGACATCCAGGACGTCGCCGACCTGCCCCTGCGCTATACCGCGCTCACCCCCTGCTTCCGCTCGGAGGCGGGTTCGGCCGGGCGCGACACGCGCGGCATGCTGCGCCAGCACCAGTTCTACAAGGTCGAGCTGGTATCGATCACCGACGAGGCCTCGTCGCTCGCCGAGCACGAGCGCATGACCGCTTGTGCGGAAGAGGTCCTGAAGCGCCTCGGCCTGCCGTTCCGCACCATGGTTCTCTCCACCGGCGACATGGGCTTCGGTGCGCAGAAGACGCACGACATCGAGGTCTGGCTGCCCGGCCAGAACGCCTACCGCGAGATCTCCTCCTGCTCGGTCTGCGGCGATTTCCAGGCCCGCCGCATGGACGCGCGCTACCGGCCGAAGGCGGAGGAAGGGCAGGGCAAGGTGCAGCCGCGCTTCGTCCACACCCTCAACGGCTCCGGCGTCGCCGTCGGCCGCGCGCTGATCGCGGTGATGGAAAACTACCAGAACGAGGACGGCTCGGTCACGATTCCTGAAGCATTGCGTCCCTACATGGGCGGACTGGAGCGGATCGGCTGACGGCTGGTACACGACGTCAGCGCTCCACGGCGCCCCCCTCTGGCCTGCCGGCCATCTCCCCCACGAGGGGGGAGATCGGCAGCTTCGGCGCCGCGCGTGATCTCCCCCCTCGTGGGGGAGATGCCCGGCAGGGCAGAGGGGGGCGCGAAGGAATGCGACGTTTCCGAACCGACGAAAGAACAAGGGCACCCCATGCGCATACTCATCACCAATGACGACGGCGTCCATGCCGAGGGCATCCAGGTGCTGGAGCGGATGGCGCGGGCGCTTTCCGACGACGTCTGGATCGTCGCTCCCGAGACCGACCAGTCGGGCTTTGCCCATTCGCTGTCGCTGTCGGAGCCGCTGCGCATGCGCAGGCTCGACGCCAAGCACTACGCCCTGCGCGGCACCCCGACCGACTGCGTCATCATGGGTGTGCGCAAGATCATGGACGCTCCGCCGGACCTGATCCTGTCGGGCATCAACTCCGGCACCAACGTCGCCGACGACGTCACCTATTCGGGCACGGTGGCGGGCGCCATGGAAGGCACGCTGCTCGGCATCCGCTCGATCGCGCTCAGCCAGGCCTACAATTTCACCGAGGAAGGCCGGATGGTGCCGTGGGAGGTCGCCGAGACGGTCGGCCCGGCGCTGCTGGAAAAGCTGATCGCCACCAGCCTGCCGGCCGGCACGTTCCTCAACGTCAATTTCCCCAATTGCGATCCCGCCGCCGTGGTGGGCACGAGGGTCACCACCCAGGGCAAGCGCGTGCACGGCCTGTGGATCGACGAGCGCCGCGACGGCCGCAACTTCCCCTACTACTGGCTGCGCTTCGGCCGCGAGCCGTCGGAGGTGCGCGAGGGCACCGATCTCGCCGCGCTGCGCGACAACTGCGTCTCCGTCACGCCGATGCATCTCGATCTCACCGCGCACGAGCTTCGCGACCCGCTGGAGCGCGCGATCGGATGAACGCGGTCGCCGACGAGCGCGAAGGCTTCGCCGCGTTCCTGCTGCGCATGCGCGGCAAGGGCATCGCCGGCAAGGATCTCGTCGGTGCGATCGAGCAGGTGCCGCGGCGCAATTTCATCGGCGCGCAATGGCAGTCGTCGGTCTGGTCCGACCGGCTCGTCCCCATCGCCTGCGGCGAGGTGATCGAGGGCATCGACTTGCAGGCGCAGGTCATCCACGCCCTGTCGCTCGACCCGCAGCACCGGGTGCTGGAAATCGGCACCGGCTCCGGCTTCACCGCCGCCGTGATGGCCAGGCTCTGCGCCCGCGTCGTCAGCATCGATCGCTACCGCACCCTGATCGAGCAGGCCCGCCACCGGCTGGATGCGCTGGGCATCGGCAACGTCATCCTGCGGCAGGCGGATGCCAAGCTCGGCCTGGCGGGCGAGGGGCCCTTCGACCGGATCGTCTCCTGGGCCGCCTTCGACAGCATGCCGCGCAGCTATGTCGACCAGCTCGCCTCCGGCGGCGTCATGATCGCGCCGATCGGCCCCGGCGACGGCGAGCAGGCGGTCGCCCGCCTCACCAAGGTCGGCAGCCGTTTCGAGCGGCACGACATCGGCAAGGTCCGCCTCCAGCCGCTGCTGCCCGGCCTCGCCGCGCGGATCTGAGCAGGCATTTCACTATTCGTCGGCCGCTTAACCGCCCGGTAAGATTAACGCGCTTTAATCGCCTCGTACTGTAACGAGTATACGCGAGTAAAATGCGATGCGGATGAGGGTTTCGGGGGCAAACGGGCGCGGTCTTTCGCGCTTTGCCGTGATATTTGCGACCACCACCGTTCTGGCGGGGTGCAGCTCCGGCGTGACCCGCTTCAACGAGGCGGTCTTCACCGACGATCTGCTGACGGGCTCTACCGCCAATCAGCGATCGATCATCAGGAACGATACGCGACAGCCATTCCCCGGCGATGCCCGCACGGCCGCCGCGCCGGCAGCCGGCCCCTACGGCAATGCGCCCGACCGCTATGCGGTGGCAGCGCCCGCCGGCGGCGTCCAGCGCTCCTCGCTCCCGCCGATGGCATCCGCCCAGCCGGCCCCCGTGCAGCAGGCATCCATCCAGCCCGCACCCGTCCAGATCGCCCGCGCTCCGGTGGAGGTCGATCGGACGGTGACCAGCGCGACCGCGCCCCGCACCGACATGGCGACCGCCGACTCGTCGCAGCAGGGCTGGTCGAAGGTCGGCGGCACGGTCGTCTCCGTCCGTCAGGGCGAAACCCTCTACAACATGTCCAAGCGCTTCGGCGTCCCGGTCAAGGAGATCCTGAAGGCCAACGACATGGCCTCCGCCAGCGAACTGGCGGCCGGCCAGAAGGTGATCATCCCCACCTATGTCTATTCGCGCCAGGCGCCCGTCTCGGCGCCCGACAACGATCCGCAGGTCGCCGCCGCAAGCTCGACGCGCGGCCTGAAGAACGACGCGCCGAACGCGCCGCGCCCGGTGCCGGCGCCCGCCCAGAACGTCGCCGTCCTGCCGCAGGCCCCCAAGCCGCGCGAACAGGCCGCGGGCAACGCGCCGGCCACGACCAACACCGCCACGCGTCTCGCCACCTCCAACGCCGGCAACGTCTACACGGTCGTCTCCGGCGACACGCTGAACTCCGTCGCCCGCAAGACCGGCGCCACCACGGCGCAGCTGAAGGCGGCCAACAATCTCGGCGACGGCTACCTCCGCATCGGCCAGAAGCTGTCGGTCCCGGCGGCCGGAACGGCCACCGTCGCGCGGGCGAAACCCGCGGCTGCGTCGGTCGATCCGATCACCACGAGCTCGGCCAACACCGCCGCCCCCAAGGCGCAGGCGCCGAGCCCCGTCACCGCCTACACGCCGCCGACCCGCGACGAGAAGGTGATCAAGGAAGCCGTGACCCAGACGGCGGCGATCGCGCCCGAGGCGACCGGCGTCGGCAAGATGCGCTGGCCCGTCCGCGGCCGCGTCATCGAAGGATATGGCCGCTCGGCAGGCGGCCGCGTCAACGACGGCATCGACATCGCCGTGCCCGAAGGCACGCCGGTCAAGGCGGCCGAGAACGGCGTGGTCATCTATGCCGGCGACGGGCTGAAGGAATTCGGCAACACGGTCCTCGTCCGCCACGAGGACGGGCTGGTTTCGGTCTACGGCCACGCCTCCGAGCTCAACGTCAAGCGTGGCGACAAGGTCCGCCGCGGCCAGGAGATCGCGCGCTCGGGCATGAGCGGCGCTGCCGACATGCCGAAG
Source organism: Aquibium sp. ELW1220 (assembly GCF_030398385.1). Taxonomy (GTDB): domain Bacteria; phylum Pseudomonadota; class Alphaproteobacteria; order Rhizobiales; family Rhizobiaceae; genus Aquibium. The sequence continues at coordinate 20,747 of NZ_JAOAOQ010000053.1, forward strand.
CTGCATTTCGAGGTGCGCAAGGACTCCGCACCGGTCGATCCGTCCAAGTTCCTGGAATGAGGGGGAGGGCGCGCCGGACGACCCGGCGCCCCTCGCTACCCGTTCAGCCGTCGAGGCGCTGCCCCAGCCGTCCGGCGAGATCCTGAACGAACTGCCACGCCACGCGGCCAGACCGCGCCCCGCGCGTCGTTGCCCATTCGAGGGCCTGCGCGCGAAGATCGTCTGCGTCGATCTTCAGGCCGTAGTGGCCGACATAGCCGTCCACCATCGCCAGGTAGTCGTCCTGCGAACATTTGTGGAAGCCGAGCCACAGGCCGAAGCGGTCCGACAGCGACACCTTCTCCTCCACCGCTTCCGACGGATTGATCGCCGTCGAGCGCTCGTTGTCGATCATGTCGCGCGGCAGAAGATGGCGCCGGTTCGACGTCGCATAGAAGATCACGTTGCCGGGCCGGCCCTCGACGCCACCCTCCAGCGCCGCCTTCAGCGACTTGTAGGAGGTGTCGTCGTGATCGAACGACAGGTCGTCGCAAAACAGGACGAAACGGTGCGGCGATGCCTTCAGGATCGCCAGCAGGCCGGGCAGGCTGTCGATGTCTTCACGGTGGATCTCGACGAGCTTCAGCGCGGAGGCCGGCTGCGCCGCGTTGACGGCGGCATGCGCGGCCTTGACCAGCGACGATTTGCCCATGCCGCGCGCGCCCCACAGCAGCACGTTGTTTGCGGGCAGCCCCGCGGCAAAGCGCCCGGTGTTGTCGACGAGGATGTCGCGCACCCGGTCGACGCCGCGGATCAGCCCGATCTCGACCCGGTTGACCCGTTCCACCGGCTGCAGCACGCGCGATGCGGCATCCCAGACGAAGCAGTCGGCCGCCTCGACGTCCGACCGCGGCGGCGCAGCCGGCGCCAGACGCTCGATGGCCGCGATCAGCCGGTCGATCTTGTCGCTCAGGGTCTCCGGCTTTCGGCTGTTCATAACGCTCCCGCATCCTCCACTCGTCGCAAGGCGCTCTAACACGCGCCGAAGCGGCGCAAAAGCACGGTGTTCACGCGGCTTGTCGGTTGCAAAGGCGACGCGAGCGACTATATTCCGCGCACCTTCGGAGGGGCCGGAACAGGCCCCTCATCCCAATCTTTCAGGAGACCTAGATGTTCGTGACACCGGCTTATGCGCAAACGGCTGGGGGCGGCTCCGACATGCTGATCAGCATCCTGCCCTTCGTCCTCATCTTCGTCATCATGTATTTCCTGATCATCCGGCCGCAGCGCCAGCAGCTGAAGAAGCGCCAGGAGATGCTCGCCGCCGTCCGCCGCGGCGATTCGGTGGTCACCGGCGGCGGTCTTGTCGGCAAGGTCACGAAGGTCATCAACGACAACGAACTCGAGATCGACCTCGGCAACGGCCTCAAGGTCACCGCCCTGCGCGGAACGATCGCCGATGTGCGGGTCAAGGGCGAGCCGGTCGCCAACGAGAACGCCAAGAAATAAACACGTTGCGGGCGGACGGTCGACGATCTCTGCCCGACGGATAGCGACATGCTCTACTTCTCGCGCTGGAAGACCATCCTCATCTGGCTGGCCGTCTTGGCCGGCGTCGTCTTCGCGGCGCCCAACCTGGTTTCAAGGGACACGCTGGCTTCGCTGCCCGAATGGCTTCCCAAGCGCCAGATGACGCTTGGCCTCGACCTGCAGGGCGGATCGCACATCCTCCTGCAGATCGACCAGCAGGACCTGATCGACGAGCGGCTGGAAACGACGCGCGACGACATCCGCCGCCTGCTGCGCGACGCCCGCATCGGCTACACCGGGCTGACCGGCACCGGGCGCACGGTACAGGTCCGGGTTCGCGACGCCGGCGATCTGGAACGGGCCAGGGAGGCGCTTGCCGGCCTGATCGAACCGATCTCGGCCGGGCTCTTCGCTGGCGGGACCGTCAACGAACTGGAGCTTTCCGAGCCGGAGCCGGAGCTGCTCCGCTACACGCTCACCGATACCGGCATCACCTACCGCCTGTCGTCGGCGCTGTCGCAGTCGATCGAAGTGGTCGGCCGGCGCGTCAACGAACTCGGCACCACCGAACCGGTCATCCAGCGCCAGGGCGACGACCGCATCCTGGTGCAGGTTCCGGGCCTCGGCGATCCGCAGCGCCTCAAGGACATTCTCGGCCAGACCGCCAAGCTGACCTTCCAGATGGTCGACAGCTCCATGCCCGTGCAGGAGGCGATCGAAGGCCGTCCGCCTGCGGGCTCGACGGTGATGTTCTCCACCGACGATCCGCCCGTCCCTTACCTGATCGAGAACCGTGTCATCGTTTCGGGCGAGAATCTCGTCGATGCGCAGGCGAGTTTCGACCAGCGCACCAACGAGCCGGTCGTCTCCTTCCGCTTCGACACCCAGGGTGCCACCCGGTTCGGTCAGGCCACGCAGCAGAACGTCGGTCGCCTGTTCGCCATCATCCTCGACAACCAGGTCATCTCCGCGCCGCAGATCCGCGAGCCGATCCTCGGCGGCACCGGCCAGATCTCGGGAAGCTTCGACGTCCAGGGCGCGAACGATCTCGCCGTGCTGCTACGGGCGGGCGCGCTGCCTGCCACGCTCGACATCATCGAGGAACGGACCGTCGGTCCCGGCCTGGGCCAGGATTCGATCGATGCAGGCAAGCTCGCCGGTGCGATCGGTGCCGTTCTCGTGCTCGTCTTCATGGTGGCGGCCTACGGGCTGCTCGGCCTGATCGCCAACGTCGCGCTCATCGCCAACGTCGCGATGATCGTGGCGCTGCTGTCGCTGCTGGGCGCCACACTGACATTGCCGGGCATTGCCGGCATCGTGCTGACCATCGGCATGGCCGTCGATTCCAACGTGCTGATCTACGAACGTATCCGGGAGGAACGACGCAACGGCCGGTCGCTGATCCAGGCGATCGACACCGGCTTCAGCCGCGCGATGGCGACGATCGTCGACGCCAACGTCACGACGCTGATTGCGGCAGTCGTGCTGTTCTACCTGGGCAGCGGCCCGGTGAAGGGCTTTGCCGTCACCCTGGCCATCGGCATCGTCACCACCGTCTTCACGGCCTTCACCCTGACCCGCTGGCTGGTGGCCGCCTGGGTCCGGCGCGCCAAGCCCAAGGAACTGCCGCGCGCACCCGTCCGCCTTGTGCCGGAACGCACCAGCATTCCCTTCATGGCGATGCGGCGCTGGACCTTCACCCTGTCGTCCATCCTGTCGGTCGGCGCCGTCGTGCTCTTCATGACGGTCGGCATGAACTACGGCATCGACTTCAAGGGCGGATCGCTGATCGAGGTACAGTCGCGCAGCGGGCCCGCCGACGTGGCCAACATCCGCAGCCGACTCTCGGACCTGAATCTCGGCGAGATCCAGGTGCAGCAGTTCGGCGCCGATACGGACGTGCTGATCCGCGTCCAGGCGCAGGACGGCGGCGACAACGCCACCCAAAGCGCGGTGGCGGTCGTCCGCGCCGAGCTCGAGGAGGATTTCGACATCCGCCGCGTCGAGACGGTCGGGCCGACCGTGTCGGGCGAGCTTGCCACGCAGGGCACCATCGGCGTCATCGTCGCGCTGGCCCTCATCATGGTCTACGTCTGGTTCCGCTTCGAATGGCAGTTCGCCGTCGGCGCCATCATCGCGACCATCCACGACGTGGTGATCACGATGGGCTTCTTCGTCCTGTCCGGGATCGAATTCAACCAGTCGTCGATCGCGGCGATCCTGACGATCGTCGGCTATTCGCTGAACGATACGGTGGTCGTCTACGACCGCGTGCGCGAGGAACTGCGGCGATACAAGAAGATGCCGCTGCCGCAACTGCTCAACATCGCCATCAACGAGACTCTATCACGCACGACGATGACGTCGGTGACGACGCTGATGGCCCTGTTTGCGCTGTTCCTGTTCGGCGGCGAGGTTATCCGTTCCTTCACGGCTGCCATGCTGTTCGGCGTGCTCTTCGGCACCTATTCGTCGATCTTCATCGCCGCGCCGCTGCTCATCCTCTTCAAGCTGAGGCCGGGCGCGCTCTCCCAGGAGAGCGACGAGGCAAGGGATGGCGAGACCGCGCAGGTCGAGGGCTCGAAGGCCTGATCATGGCGGATGGAGCGGCATGATCATCCGGGAGGCATACTTTCCCGGCCGCGCGCCGCTCGATGCCTATGGCGCAGGCGGCTTCCGCTTCGCCGACATGTCGCACCGCGGCTCGCTGCTGTGTCTTCCGTCCGGCATCCACGGCTGGGAGCCGGCGGACCCGGAACGGCTCGCGACCGGCGATTTCGAACGGCTTCTGGCGGAGGCCGACGGCATCGAGATCCTGATCGTGGGGATGGGGCGCGAACTGCGCCGCATCCCCCAGCCCCTGCGCGATGCCTTCCGCGCCGCCGGAATTTCGGCCGATCCGATGTCGACCGGCGCGGCCGTGCGGACCTACAACGTGCTGCTCGCCGAGGACAGGGCGGTCGCCGCGGCGCTGATCGCCGTCGACTGAGATGGCGTCCACCCCCGATCACCTGACGCAGATCGTCCGGTCGGGCGATCCCGAGCGCTGGCTGTCCGTGCTCTACGCACCGGAGGACAGGCGCGAGGCGCTGCTCTCGCTCTACGCCTTCAACGTCGAGGTGGCGCGCATCCGCGACGCAGTGCGCGAGCCGCTGCCGGGCGAGATCCGCCTGCAATGGTGGCGCGATGCGATCGCCGCGCCGGCGGGCGCCATGACCGGCAATCCCGTGGCGGACTCGCTGCGCGCGACGATCGCGACCTGCGACTTGCCGCTTCCCGCCTTCGACAACATGCTGGAGGCGCGGATCTTCGATCTCTACGATGACCCGATGCCCGACCGCACGACGCTGGAAGGCTATTGCGGCGAGACCGCGGGCGCGCTGATCCAGTTCGCCGCGCTGGTGCTCGATCGCGAGGCGGCGATGGCGCATGCGGCGCTCGCCGGCCATGCCGGCTGTGCCCAGGCGATCGCCGGGCTCCTGCGCCTCCTGCCCGTTCACCGGGCGCGGGGGCAATGCTATGTGCCTGCCGACATCCTGGCTGCGGCGGGGATCGATCGCGATACGTTCCTTGCAGGCGGTCCGGGCTCCGATCGCGCTGTGTCCGCAATGGCCGCGCTGGGGCGCGAACACGTCTCCGCCTTCGAGCGCGGCGCAGGCGCACTGCCCGCCAGCCTGCGACCGGCCTACCTGCCTGCGGCCTTCGCCGGTGCGCACCTGTCGCGCATCGAGGCGGCGCCGCTGGACGGCGGCCGGCCGCTCTCGGCCCTGCGCCGCCACTGGATCGCCCTCCGGAAGGCCTCGCGCGGCTGGTAGCGCGTGGCGCTTTCCGTCGCGTGATCTTTGACGTTTACGTCAACAAGGTGCTAGATCGGGCCGTGCGGATTCTTCGGATCCGCGCGGGAGGAAGAACGCAGCGATGAGCCTGCCTGTACTCGTGGTCCTGGTCGTCGTGGGCATCGCGGCGATCGTGCTGGCGGTGCACCTGACCGGTGGCACCCGCAACGCCCTCCTCGTCGACGAGGCAGCGGCGCGCGCGCGTTTCGCCGTCGATCATCCGCGCGAGCAGCCGAAGCGCGCTTGTCTCACGGCGACGGGCGATGCCGCGTTCCTCGAACTGCATGGCGGACGGACCGGCATCGTCCGGTCCTTCGGGGGCAATTTCCTGACCCGCATCGTCACCGCCTCCGACGTCGCGCGGCTGGAGCGGGCGGCGGCTGCGTCGCTGGTCGTCGTCGCGCGCGACTTCACCTGGCGGGGCGGACGCTTCGACTTCGCGACGGCCACGGATGCGGACCGCGTCGCGGAGTGGCTCGTTCCGGCGACCGAAGAGCAGAGGAGGCTCGCCTGATGGACGGATACGCGTTTCCCAAGGTCACCGAACTGGCGATCCCGTTTTTCGTGGCGGCGATCCTGATCGAGCTCTGGCTCGTGCGGACCGGACGGGCGAAGGGGAATTTCGAGACGCGCGACACGCTGACCAGCCTGCTGATGGGCACCGGCAATGTCGTTGCCGGCATCCTGCTCGGCTTCGTCGCCTACCAGGCGCTGGCATGGCTGTGGCAGTTCCGGCTGTTCGACCTCGGCCTGTCCTTGTGGTTGTTCCTCGCCGCCTTCCTGATCGACGACCTGCGCTACTACTGGTACCACCGCATCGCCCACCGCGTGCGCTGGGTCTGGGCCGAGCACGTCAACCATCACTCCAGCCAGCACTACAACCTGTCGACCGCGCTCAGGCAGTCCTGGACCGGCACCTTCACCGGCATGTTCGTGCTGCAGGCGCCGATCGTGCTCCTCGGTATTCATCCGGCGGTGATCGCTTTCGTCTTCGGCTTCAACCTCGTCTGGCAGTTCTGGATCCACACCGAGGCGATCGGCCGCCTGCCGGCCTGGTTCGAAGCGGTGTTCAACACGCCCTCGCACCACCGCGTCCACCACGCCACCAACCCGCGCTATCTCGATGCCAACTATGCCGGAACGCTGATCGTCTGGGACAGGCTGTTCGGCACCTTCGTGCCCGAACTCGACGAGGATCGGCCCCGCTACGGCATCGTGAAGAACCTCGGGACCTTCAACCCGCTAAAGGTCGCGTTCCACGAATGGGTCGGCATGTTCCGCGACGCCGCCGCGCCCGGCCTGACAATCCGCCAGCGGATGGCCTACCTCTTCGCCCCGCCCGGCTGGAGCCACGATGGCTCGCGCGAAACGTCGGAGAGCCTCAAGGCCGACTACGTGCTGCGCAACCCGGGCGAGGCGGGGAGGCCGGGCCTACCGAGGAGGGCGGGAGGCGGCGGTAGCGCAGCGGAGCCGGCTGAGTAGGATCAGTCATTACTGCTCTCGGATGACGGTCGACCGCGCAGAACAGACTCGTGGTCGCGCCCGCGGCGGAAGACGTTCGAGATCAGCACGTGGTCGTTTTCTACGACGTAGAAGATTATTGCGCTCCGTTCGAACGGGAGGCTGCGAGTCCTGCGGCAAGATCGTCGCGCGGCCGTCCCGACGACGGTACCTCTCCTATCCGTCTGCACCGCGCCTCTAGCCGATCAGATTATCGAAGAGCGACGTCGATTGATCCGGACGCGCGCGCGACGTCCTCGATCAGGTCGACGAGATTGCTCTTCGCCAAGTTACTCCAACGGACTTTGAGGCGCTTCATTGAAACCACCTGCGGCTTTCGCCTGCAATCGTGCGCGAACCGCGGCAAAGACCTCTTCGTTGCTGTGTCCAGGACCAGGGTTTTCGAGGGACGCCCGGATCTGTGCCTTCACCCAGGCAAGGCGTTCGGCGCGCTCCTCCTCTTCGGACTGGAGCGCGCGCAGGCCGGCGCGGATCACTTCGCTCGCCGAGGCGTACTGCCCGCTCTCGACCTTCTCGCGGATCATCTGCGCCATCTGCGGCGTCACCGTCACCGAGAGCTTCTCCGCCTGGTCCATGATCGTGCCTCCTGCGGTAGGATTTCATCCGACCATACACGAAGTGGCGCCGCCGGCAGAAGCGGCAGGCACGGCGGGCTCTGCGCGAACGCCCTCCCGCGATCTGCGGCGGAGGGGGCTCTGCGATCACTCCCTCGCGACGAGATCCGGAAACTCAGCCGCCTGCTTCGCCATCTTCGCCTGCACCGCCGCCATCAGGTCACCGGCGCGCAGCATGCCGCCGTTCCAGGTGGCGATGTAGTCCAGCCCGTCGGCCACCGAGTGGTCGCGGGCATAGGCGAGGTTGCGCTTGATGCCGGCGATGGCGAGCGGCGACTTCGCCGCTACCGCCTGGGCAAGTTCGAAGGCTGCGGCAAGCACTGCCTCCTGGTCGGCATGGACCGCCGAGACGAGGCCGAAGGCCCTGGCTTCCTCGGCGGTGGCGCGCCGGCCGGTATAGGCGAGCTCGGCGGCGACGGCCGGCGCGATCAGCTTGGGCAACCGCTGCAGCGTGCCGACGTCGGCGGCCATGCCGATATGGATTTCCTCGATGGCGAAATAGGCGTCGGCCGCAGCGATTCGCATGTCGCAGGCCGTGATCAGGTCGACGCCCGCGCCGATGCAGGCGCCATGGATGGCGGCGATGACGGGGAAGGGCACGCGCTCGATTGCGTTGAAGGCGTCCTGCAGGGCGAGGATGGTCTCGCGCATCGCATAGGCGGCCCGGCCTGGCTCCTGCTCGAACAGCCTGGCGATGTCGGCGAAGGCGGAAAGGTCCATGCCGCCGGTGAAGTTGCGTCCATCGCCGGAGAGGATGGCGCAGCGGACCGAGGAGTCGCGGCCGAGTTCGGCCATCAGGCGTGGCAGGTCGGACCAGAACGCGGGCGACATGGCGTTCGACCGCTGCGGCCGATTCATCGCCAGGTGGACGACGGCGCCGTGACGTTCGAGGCGGAAGAAGTCTGGTTCGGTCGTGGTCATGCGATTGCCTCCGGTTCAGCGGCTTTTGTCCGCGATGCATGCAGTCCGCGCAAGCGGCGCGTTGTCCTGCCGTTAATCAGCCGGTGTCAGGATTGCAGGCATGTCCCGCTCGCTTGCTCCCTCGCACGACGTCTTTGACCAGCATGGCGCGGCCGCATCCCGGACCGGCGCTGCCGGCCAACTCCGCCTTGCCGAACTCCTCGGTACGCTCAGCCACGCGCTCGATCTCACCGAGGGCCAGCCGCCCGGCCACTGCCAGCGGGCCTGCTGGATCGGCACGAAAATCGCGATGCGGATGGGGATCGAGGGGGAGGCGCTGTCGGACGTCTACTTCGCGGTTCTGCTCAAGGATCTCGGCTGCTCCAGCAATGCCGCGCGCATCTGCGAACTCTATCTGGCCGACGACATCGCCTTCAAGCGCGACTTCAAGACGATCGACGGCAGCCTTGCTGCGGCGCTGCGTTTCGTCTTCGACAAGACGGGTCTGGAATCGGGCTTTGCCGAACGCGTCCGCGCGATCCTCAACATCCTGCGCAATGGCGGCCAGATCGCCCGCGAGATGATCGAGACGCGCTGCCATCGCGGCGCCGACATCGCCGCGAAGATGCGCTTCTCGGCCTCCGTGCAGGACGGCATCCGCTGGCTCGACGAGCATTGGGACGGATCGGGCAAGCCGGAGGGCCGCAGGGGGGCGGCGATCCCGCTCGCCTCCCGCATCGCGCTCGCCGCGCAGGTGGCCGATATCTTCCATGCCGAGGGAGGGCGGGACGCTGCCCGCCGCGAGGTCGCGGCCCGGCGCGGCACCTGGTTCGATCCGGCCGTCGTCGACGCTTTCCTCGCCGAAGAGCGCCAGCCGGGCTTCTGGGAGGCGATCGAGGCCGACGACCTCGACGTCCGGCTTTTTGCGCTGCCGCCGGCACAGGCGAGCGCCGTCGTGACGGACGACTATGTCGACGACATCGCCGCCGCCTTCGCCGACGTCATCGACGCCAAGAGCCCCTTCACGGCCGGCCACAGCCGCCGCGTCACGCTGTTCACCGACATGATCGCCGAGGAAATGGGGCTCGACCCCGTCCACCGTCGCTGGCTGCGCCGTGCCGCCCTGCTGCACGACGTGGGCAAGCTTGCGGTCTCCAACCAGATCCTCGACAAGCCCGGCAAGCCGGCAGCGGCGGAATGGGCCTCGATCCGCAGCCATCCGGTCCACAGCGCCGAAATCCTGCGCAAGGTGGCGATCTTCCGCGACCTGGCCGACATCGCCGGCGCGCACCACGAGCGGCTGGATGGCCGGGGCTATCCCCTCGGCCTGGCGGGTGACGAACTCGCGCCCGAGGTGCGCATGCTGTCGGTCGCCGACGTCTTCGACGCGCTGACGGCCGACCGGCCCTACCGCAAGGCGATGACGGTGGCGGAGGCCTTCGCCATCCTCGACAAGGATACCGGCACGGCCTTCGACGGCGATTGCGTGGCGGCGCTCAAGCGTGCGGTGGCACGTCTGGTGCCGACCGACGAGCCGGATGCGCCTGCGCTTCAGTGGAGGTGAGGCCTATTCGGCCGCCTGTGCGGCCGGCGTGCCGCCGAGCCAGTCCCGGCACGCCGCCAGCGCGCGCGCCGTCGTCGCGCGTTTCTTGGCCGCGGTCTTGTCCTTGCCGCGGAAGCGGCCCTCGAAGCCCTCGGGCTTGAGGTTCGTGCCGGGCTCCAGCGGCGGGAACAGGCCGAAATTGACGTTCATCGGCTGGAAGGAGCGCTTTCCCGGCTCGTCGTCGGACACGATGTGCCCGCCGGTGATGTGGTTGAGCAGCGCGCCGAAGGCGGTCGTCTCCGGCGGCAGCGACGGCGCGCTGCCGAGGCGTTCGGCGGCGGCGAAGCGGCCGGCGAGCAGTCCGATCGAAGCGGATTCCACATAGCCCTCGCAGCCGGTGATCTGGCCGGCGAAGCGCAGGCCCGGCCGCGATTTCAGCTGCAGCGAACCGTCGAGCAGCACGGGTGAGTTGATGTAGGTGTTGCGGTGCAGGCCGCCGAGCCGCGCGAACTCGGCATTCTCGAGCCCCGGGATCATGCGGAAGATGCGCGTCTGTTCGCCATGCTTCAGCTTGGTCTGGAAGCCGACCATGTTGTAGAGCGTGCCAAGCGCATTGTCCTGGCGCAGCTGGACGACGGCATAGGCCTTCACCGTCGGATTGTGCGCATTGGTGAGACCCATCGGCTTCATGGGGCCATGCCGAAGCGTTTCCCGCCCGCGCTCGGCCATCACCTCTATCGGCAGGCAGCCGTCGAAATAGGGCGTGCCTTCCCACTCCTTGAACTCGGTCTTGGCACCGTCGAGCAGTGCCTGGACGAAGGCCTCGTACTGCTCCCTGTCCATCGGGCAGTTGACGTAGTCCTTGCCGGTGCCGCCGGGCCCGACCTTGTCATAGCGCGACTGGAACCAGGCGACGTTCATGTCGATGGTGTCGAAATGCACGATCGGCGCGATGGCGTCGAAGAAGGCGAGCGCGTTGGCACCTGTCTCGGCACGGATCGCCTCGGCGAGCGACGGGGCGGTCAGCGGGCCGGTGGCGATGATCGCCTGGTCCCAGTCGCGCGGCGGCAGGCCGGTGATCTCCTCGCGAACCACGGTCACCAGCGGATGCGCCGCGAGCTTCGCCGTCACCGCGGCGGCAAAGCCGTCGCGATCGACGGCCAGCGCCCCGCCGGCCGGCACCTGGTGTGCGTCGCCGCAGGCCATGATCAGCGACCCGGCGAGCCGCATCTCGGCATGCAGCAGACCGACGGCGTTGTTCTCGGCGTCGTCCGACCGGAACGAATTGGAACAGACGAGTTCGGCCAGGTCGTTGGTCTTGTGCGCCTCGGTGCCGCGCACGCCGCGCATTTCGTGCAGGATGACGGGAACGCCGGCCTGCGCGATCTGCCAGGCGGCTTCAGAGCCGGCGAGCCCGCCGCCGATGACGTGGATGGGTGTGATCATGCGTCCCGAAATAGGCCGCCCCCGCCGCGAATGCAATCGCCTGGGCATCCGTCCGGGTGCGGGGAGGCCGGTTGCCGGACACGAATCCTTTTGTTGCGATGCCGACGCCGGCTGTCTATTTTCCCGCCCCATGCGTGAGGGGTTGAAAATTCCGGTGGTCCTGCTGTGCGGCGTCGTTGCCGGGTGCACCTCGTCGTCGAGCAACTATCTCGGCGAGATCACGAAGACTGAGGAAACGAGGCTCTTCGTCTGTCACGGCTTCGACTGCTCCTACAAGACGCGCGTCGATCTCGGCGCGGCCGATCACAGGCAGTATGCCTCCTACTTCGCCGAGGTCGGCTCGGCGGAGGCCGAACGCGTCGCGGTGGGAAGGGCCGTGCAGCATGCCGAGGAGCGTGCGGCCGGCGTGATCGGTATTCGTGACCTGCCGAAGTCCGACTACACGCAGTCGCGCGCCAAGGGACAGATGGACTGCATCGACGAGTCCACCAACACGCGGTCCCTTCTGCTCTATCTCGAGAAGCGCGGTCTGCTGAAGCACCACGCGGTGGAGGCGAACCGGTCGCGCGGCCTCTTCGTCGACGGTCGTTACCCGCATTCCACTGCGGTGTTGCGCGAGACAGGATCCGGCCGCAAATGGGCGATCGACAGTTGGTACGAACCGGCCGGCGGCCCGCCGGACATTCGGCTGCTCGACGAGTGGATGGCGAGCGGCCGCTTCGGCGAACGCTGACGGCCGCCGGAGCGGCCGGGGCTCAGGCCGGCGCGCTGGCCTTTTCGAGTGCCGCCATGTCGTCTGTGTCGAGCGCGAGCTCGGCTGCCTTCACCAGGCTGTCCAGTTGCTCCACCGTCGTGGCGCTGGCGATCGGCGCCGTCACGTCCGGCCGCGCCATGATCCAGGCGAGCGCGACTTCGGCCGGTTTTGCGCCGTGCTTGGCAGAGACCGTGTCCAGCGCGGCGAGGATCGCGAAGCCGCGCGGCTCGAGATAGCCGCCGATGCCGCCGCCGCGCGGGCTCTTGCCGAGATCGGCCGCGCTGCGATATTTGCCCGACAGGAAGCCCTTGGCCAGGCTGAAATAGGTGATGACGCCGAGGCCTTCCGCGCTGGTGAGTTCGCTGAGCGGCCCGTCGAAAGACGAGCGGTCGTAGAGGTTGAGCTCCGGCTGGAGCACCTCGTAACGCGGCAGGCCTTCGTCCTTTGCCACGTCGAGCGCGGCGCGCAGCTGTGCGGCGTCGAGGTTCGAGCAGCCGACGGAGCGGACCTTGCCGGCCTTCAGCAGGTCGCCATAGGCCGACAGCGTTTCCGCATAGGGCGTCTCAGGATCGGGCCAGTGCGACAGATAGAGGTCGATGACGTCGGTCTGCAGCCGGCGCAGCGATTCCTCCACCGCCTTCACGATGTAGGCTTTCGACAGGTCGCGCCTGCCTGAACCCATGTCCGAGCCGACCTTGGTGATGACGACGACCTTGTCGCGGGCCTTGCGCGCCTTCATCCACGCGCCGATCACGCTTTCCGATTCGCCGCCGCTGTGCCCGGGCGCCCAGCGGGAATAGACGTCGGCGGTGTCGATGGCGTTGAAGCCGGCATCCACGAAACGGTCGAGCAGATCGAAGGACGTCGCCTTGTCCGCAGTCCAGCCGAACACGTTGCCGCCGAAGACCAATGGCGCGATGGAAAGGCCGGTACGGCCGAGTGGGCGCATCTGCATGGGGAACTCCGCGCTGTGTTTCGGGATACGAACGAGTTCGCCCAGATATAGCGCGTGGCGAAGCCCGTGAAACCCGCCGCGATCGAAATCCGCTTGTGCCAGGGGGACCCCACAAAAAACAACACCCGCCGCGGGAGGAGGTGCGGCGGGTGTCGTTTGGGTGGCGGGCACCGGGGAGGAGGTCGGTACCGGCCCATCCGTCGTTCACCGGGAGGAGGTGGATCCCGACGGAATTCGTCAATCTGTTCCCCGCTTCGGGGAGGAAACGGCACCGGTCGCGGGAGGAGGTGCGACCGGTGCCATTTGGGTGGCGGGCACCGGGGAGGAGGTCGGTACCGGCCCATCCGTCGTTCACCGGGAGGAGG
>NZ_JAOAOQ010000054.1 GCF_030398385.1 Aquibium sp. ELW1220
CGTCAACCTCCAGCGCGTTCTACAAGTCCAGATCCGCCCGCGGTGAAAGAGACGCCTCGACTGCCCGCGTACCATCGACCGGCGTCATCCGCGAAAGCGAACTCATGAATAAGACGGGCTAAAGGATGCATGGTTGAGGAATGAAGACGTTCGTGGAGTTCCGATCAAAGAAATTCCCGCGTTTTGATGGCGAAGAAGAGCAAATCAATCCAGGCGTGTGGGGCCTGCGCCTGGCGGAGTACATGGATTCGAAGCTCGAAGGAAGGGGGATCGCGACCCATGGTATACTGTCAGAGGACTGGGGGTACTACATCCCCCTCCAAGGCGACGGAGCTGGAGTCGCCCTCTGCTGCGGGCATCAGTATGGCGACGATGACCAGTTCATTATATTCACGGACCCTAAAATTCCACGATTCAGGAAGTTGTTTAGAATTGTGGATGTCACACGACAAATGAGTGAGCTTCTGGACGCAGTAAGAGCGATACTGGAAAGTGACCCCGATATTCGTGATATAAAGTGGCTTGATCAGTAATTATTTTTAAAAAATCTGCACTATATTCCTATTATGTCGCCATAGTTATTTAAGTAAATTACAAAAACTATTCTCGCTGCAGAAGTCGGACGAATCGCGCTGACGCGCCCGGTGCCGTCCGCGGCAGACCTGCGCGGTGCCATCGACTGCTCGTGGCGCTTCGGCGCGCCGACGGCGATCCCGGACCGGTCGTCTTGGAGACCCGCTGGATGAAGCCGAATCTCGATTCCGCTGCCGTTGCATGTCCGTTTGGCCCAGAGCGTTGCCGTTGCCTCACGGCGTCTCCCGCGTTTCATCGACACGATCGGTCCCTCTGCCCGGACGGGTGGAGGCGTCGTCCGGCAGGAGGTTCGTGAACGCCCTGACCGGAGGCAGGGCCAGCGATTCCTGCACCGCGACGACATAGACCCCGCTGTCTCTCGGCGTGTCGCCGAAGGGACGCACGACGAGCGCGGGGTCGGCACCCAGCGTGCCGTCGAAGATCGCGCCGAGGCCGAAGCCCGCCCGCACCGCTTCGATCACCGCCTCGCCGCTGCCCGCCACCATCCGGACCTGCGGTTCAACGCCGGCAGCCGCGCAGACGCTCTCGAAGACGCTTCGAGTCACCGAGCCGGGCTCGCGCAGGACAATGGGCGTTTCGCGGATGTCCTCCGGGGACAGGTGGCTCGCCGCAGCGAGGGGATGGTCCCTCGGCAGACACAGACACAGGCGGGGCGCGGCAAAGCGGAACGAGGCGAAGTGGGGATGCGGCGCGGTGAGCGACATGATCGCGACATCCACACGGCAGTCCGCAAGCTGGTCGAGGAGCTGCGTGGTGTTCCCGAGCAGGGTCGATATCCGCACCGAGGGGTGCGCCTGCGCGAAGCGGGCTATGAGCGGCATGGCGAAATGCGGCGTCGAGAAACCGACGGCGATCTGGCCGCGCTCGAGGCGGCGGACATCGTGCATGGCCGCGTCGAGTTCCTGCACGCGGCTGAGCACCAGACGCGCCCGGTGAAACAGTTCGCGGCCCGGTTCGGTCAGCTCGAGCCGGGGCCGTCGCGACAAGAGCGGCATGCCGAAGATCTGCTCCAGCGCGGCGATCTGCACCGACACGTTCGGCTGGCTTACGCCGAGCGCCTGTGCGGCCTGCGAAAAACTCTTGGCTTCGGCCACGGCGACGAAGGACCGCAGACCCGCGAGCGTCACCCCGCCCTCGCGCCGTCCCGCCTGGGCGCGTTCCGCCTCGTTCGTCATGACAGGTTCACAGTCCGACATTAAGAATGATCATGAGACGATGTAATCTATAATAAAAAATTATACAACCCATCACCGAACAGGAGTGAACCATGTTCCGCTTGTCCCGCCGGTCCCTGCTTGCGTCCGGCAGCGCCGCCCTCGCGATGCCGCTCGTTCCCCGTTTCGCCCTCGCCGAGGAGACGCCGGTGCGCGGCGGAACGCTCGCCATCGCGCAGCTTTCCGCCAACCGCCGCTCCGCCGACGCGACGAATTCGCGCCATCCCTATTTCATCGTCGACGCCAACACCCGGGCGCAGTGGAACTGCCTGACCTGGGTGGACGAAAACCTTCAGGTCCAGCTCGAGGTCGCCACGAAGATCGAGCCGGCCGACGCCACGCTCGCCGTTTGGGACGTGACGATCCGCGAGGGCGTGTCGTTCCACAATGGCAAGGAAATGGATTCGGCCGACGTGGCCGCGAGCTTCGACTATCACCGCCAGAATGCACCCTTCGCACGACAGATCACCCGGATCGAGCCGGTGTCGAAATATGTCGCGCGCTTCTTCCTCGATGCCGGGAATGCCGAGTTCCCCTACATCCTGGCGGAATACAACAGCGTCATCATGCCCGCCGCTCCCGTCGAGACGATCGGCATGGACGGCATCGGCTCGGGTCCCTTCCGCATCGTCGAGAGCGATCCGAACCGGTCGCTGATCATGGAGCGCTTCGAATCCTACTGGGATCAGGGAACGCCGTATCTCGACCGTCTCGAGGTCTACAATCGCGAGGGCCAGCAGGAGGCTGCCCTGAACGGCCTGCGCTCCGGCCAGTTCGATGCCGTGCTGAACATCGATGCCCGTGCTGCCGTGCAGCTTTCCAACGACCCGGATTTCGACATCGAGTCCAAGCAGGGCGGCTATTCCTTCGTGATCCAGCTGCCGAAACATCCTGGCTCGCCTTTCGAGGACAAGCGCGTCCGGCAGGCCTTCGCCTTCGCGATCGACCGCGAGGCGATCGTGCGCGTCGCCTATGGCGGCAAGTATGGCTGGGTCGGCAATGACAGCCACCTGATGGCGGTCGACCCGAACTTCGTCCCGCGTCCCGGCGGCCGCGACGTCGCAAAGGCGAAGGCGCTGCTGGCGGAGGCCGGTCATCCGAACGGAATCGACCTCGGCACGCTCTACTGGTCGCCGCAGCTGCCGGAGGCAGGCCTCTATTTCCAGGTGCTGCAGCAGTCGGTGAAGGAGGCGGGGATCACGCTGACGCTCGAGGAGCGCCCCAACGACGGCTACATCCAGTTCCGCAGCGGCGAGGCCGACCTGTCCAAGGGCAAGTACCACAAGCTGGCGATGACGGCGGTGGGCAACCGCAACCCCGGCATCAGCCTGTTTCGCATGCGCAACGCCTATGTCGAAGCCGGCCACTGGCAGGGCGAGGCGCAGGATCGCTACATGGCGCTCTACCAGAAGGCCATGGTCGAGCCGGACGCCGGCAAGCGCAAGGCGATCTATGCCGACATGCAGCAGATCCTGTTCGAGGAAGTCCCGGCCATCCTGCCGGCCGGCGGCGACACGTTCCTGGTGAAGCGCAAGAGCGTACGCGCCATGACCTATCATCCGCAGATCTGGTCGATCCGCTACGAGCGGATCTGGAAGCAGGCCACGGCCTGAGCGGCGGCGGGAGGCGGCCAAGATGCTTTTCGGGGCGATCCTGCGCCGCCTCTTCCTGTCGGGACTGACGATGCTCCTGTTGTCGTGCTTCGTCTTTCTCGCCACGGAGATCCTGCCCGGCGATGCGCTGGACATGACGCTGACGGCAGACGAGATGTCGGCTATGCCGCCCGAAGCCCTGGAGCAGAAGCGGCAGGAACTCGGGCTCGACAGGCCAGCCATCGAGCGGCTTGGCGTCTTCCTCTACCAAATGGCGCGGTTCGATTTCGGCACGACGGTGATCACCGGCGCGCCGGTTGCCGACATCGTCTGGTATCCGTTCCGCAACTCCCTCGCGCTGGCGGGTGCGACGCTTTCGGTCGCGCTGCCGCTGGCCTTCGTCTTCGGCATCGCCGCCGCCGTGTGGCGGGGGCGGTCCGTTGACGGCGCCGTTTCGGGCGCGGCGATCGTCGGCTATTCGATCCCCGAATTCGTCATCGGCACGGTCCTCGTCATGCTTTTCTCCGTCGCCTGGCCGGTCTTTCCAGCGACGATCACCGCCAATACGCGTGCGCCGCTGCCGGAACTGATCGACGCCGCGCCACTGGCGATCGCCACCGTGGTCATCGGGTCGGTCGCCTACCTGACGCGCATCCTGCGTGCCTGCATGATCGAGGCACTGGCATCGGACGCGGTCGAGCGGCTGCGGCTGGCCGGCATGCCGCAGGCACGCATCGTCTTCGTGCATGCGCTGCCGGCCGCCATTCTTCCAGCGCTGACGGCAGCGGCGCTCTATGCCGCAGCCCTGGTCTCGGGGATCGTCGTGGTCGAACTGCTGTTCGCCTATCCGGGCATCGGCCAGGAAATGGTCCGCGCGGTGACGATGCGCGAGACGCCGGTCATCCAGGCGATCGCGATCCTGGCCGCAGTCGTCGTGGTCACGGCAAACCTCGTCGCCGACCTGTCCATGCTCGCGCTCGATCCGCGGAGGCGCGGATGACGAGCGAAATCCTGCGGCGGCTCAGGCGCCGGCCAGCGGCGCTGGCGGCACTGACCGTCGTCGCCCTGCATCTCGGCGCGGCGGTCTTCGCGCCGCTCCTGTCGCCTGCAGATCCCTATGCGATGATCGGTTTCCCGCTGATGCCGCCGGATGGCGTCAACCTGCTCGGGACCGACGAACTCGGACGCGATTTCCTCACCCGCCTGCTGCATGGCGGACGCACTGCCTTGCTCGTCGCCTTCGCCTCGGGCGCCATGGCGGTCGCCGGCGGCGGCCTCGCCGGCCTTGCCGCTGCCCGCTACGGCGGCTGGGTGGACGATCTGGTCTGCCGGCTCGTGGACATGAACCTGGCGCTGCCCGCCATCCTCTTCGTCTCGCTTTTCGTGGCGGGCTTCGGCCAGTCCCTGCCGATGCTGGTGATCGTGGTGGCCCTTCTCATGAGCATGGGCGTGGTCCGCACCGCCCGCGCGCAGGGGCTCGGCCTGATGGAGCAGGGTTTCGTCAAGGCGGCGATCCTGCGCGGCGAGAACGGCCTGTCGGTCATCCTTCGCGAGATGCTTCCCAACACGGCGGAACTGCTGGCGGTGGAATTCGCGCTGCGGTCCTCGTCGGCCCTGCTTCTCGTCTCGGCGCTGTCCTTCCTCAGCCTCGGCATTTCGGCGCCCACGCCCGACTGGGGCCTGATGATCCGGGACGGACTGACCTCCATGCGCACCGAGCCCTGGCTGGTTGCCGCACCGGCCGCCATGATCTCCTCGCTGGTCATCGCCATCAATGTCGCGACGGAAGGGCTGGCCGAGGCCCTGGGGCTTGAAGCGGCACGAGGCGGCGCATGAGCATGGCGGATCTGATCGAGGCGCGCGATCTCTCGGTCGGTTACGAGGCAGCCGACGGCCAGCTTCGCACGGTGCTGGACCGCGTGAGCTTCAACCTTGCCCCCGGCGTCGCGCTCGGCATCGTCGGCGAAAGCGGCTCCGGGAAGACGACGCTCGGGCGGGCGCTGCTCGGCCATCTGCGCGACGGCGGCCGCTTCACCGGCGGGACGTTGTCGGTCGCAGGCGTCGACGTGACGGACCCGCGCGCGGTGGCACGATCGGGCCTGCGCGGCCGGGTCGCGGCCATGGCGCCGCAGAACCCCCTTTCCTCCCTCACCCATCACCTGACGGTCGGGGCGCAGATCGAGGAGATCCTGCGCCTGCGCGCCGGGATGAACAGAACCGTTGCCCGCGACCGCGCGGTAGCGCTGATGGCCGAGACCGGGCTTCCCGACCCGGCCCGGCTGGCGCGCCGCTATCCGCACCAGCTGTCCGGCGGCCAGCGCCAGCGGGTGATCATCGCGGCGGCGCTGGCCTGCGATCCGGCGCTGCTCGTGCTCGACGAGCCGACGAGCGCGCTCGACAAGTCGACCGAGGCGCAGGTTCTGGATCTCGTCGCCGGGATCCGGACCGAACGCGGCATGAGCCTCGTCCTGATCAGCCATGACCTGAATGTGGTGGCGCGGGTCTGCGACCGCGTCATGGTGATGCGCCACGGCTGCCTCGTCGAAGACGGTGCGGTCGAGGAGGTCTATTCCGCGCCCAAGGCGGACTATACGCGCGACCTGCTGGAGGCCGCCCGTCCGCCGAAAGCCACGCCCCTCCGTGCGAGGGGCGCGGGTGGCCCGCTCCTGCGCGCCGAATCGCTGGATTTCGCCTATCCCGAAGCGACATTCTTCGGATCGCGTCCGGGAAAGTCCGCTGCGCTCAGCGACATCTCCTTCGATCTGCATCGCGGCGAGACGCTCGGCGTCATCGGCGAGTCGGGTTCTGGAAAGTCGACGCTTGCCTCGCTCGTCTGCGGCCTCAGGGCGCCGACACGGGGCCGGCTCCTTTTCGACAGCACGGCGCTGGGCGCTCTGGCGGCGCGCCGGAACCGCCAGCAGCTGCGACGCATCCAGATCGTCTTCCAGGACCCGCTCTCGTCCCTCAATCCCCGCCTGCGCTGCGGTGAATCCGTCATGCACGCGATGCGGCATTTCCTCGGGGTCGGCACACGCGAAGCACGCGAGCGCAGCATCGGCCTCTTCGCACAGCTGGGTCTGGAGCCGGACCTGTTCGAGCGCTATCCGCGGCAGCTCTCGGGCGGGCAGCAGCAGCGCGTCGCGATCGCGCGGGCCTTTGCCGCCGAACCCGACCTCCTGATCTGCGACGAGGTGACGTCTGCCCTCGATGCGGCGGTGCAGGGCCAGGTTCTGGATCTGCTCGGGTCGATGCAGACGCGGTCCGGTTGCGCCATCCTGCTCATCACCCACGACCTCGGCGTGCTCCGCCGCATGGCCGGGCGGACCATCGTGCTCGACAAGGGGCGCATGGCCGAGAGCGGCGTAACGGCCGACGTCTTCTCGAAACCGCGCAGCACGACCGCCGCCGCGCTGCTGTCGGCCGCCCACCAGATCGAACGGCGTTCGACGAAGCCCATCCCAACCCTGGAGACGACAACATGACCCTTCCCGTTCTCGGCGGCGCCTTCGTGACTTTCGAGGCCCTCGAATCGCATCGCGACTGGCTGCTTGCGGCCCCGCGCGACGTGGAGCTGCAGATGTTCATCTGGCCGCAGATGCTGGACGACGATGTCGCGCCGCATGTCGCCCGTGCGAAGGCATTGCTCGACGGCACCACCGGCCGGATCGGCCTGCACGGTCCGTTCCTCGGCTTCAAGATCGACTGCGTCGACCCGGCGATTGCAGCGGTCGCGCAGGCACGCCTGCTGAAGGGCCTGGAGATCTGCGAAGCGGTCGGCGCGACGCAGATGGTGGTCCATTCGCCCGTTAGCACCTGGGACGATTCCAACCACGCGGTCGATCCCGCGCACCGGAGAAACCAGATCGACCGGACCCTCTATCTGATGGCACCGGTCGTGCAGCGCGCCGAGCAGAGCGGCGTCGAGCTGGTGATCGAAAACGTCGAGGACAAGGATCCCGGGGCACGGCTGGCGATCGCCGAGGCCTTCGGGACCGAGGCAGTGCAGCTGTCGCTCGACTCCGGCCATGCTCACTATGCCCATGTGATGACCCATGCCCCCGCGGTGGACGTTTACGTCCGGGCGGCCGGCCGGATGCTGCGCCACGTCCACCTGCAGGACAGCGACGGCTATGCCGACCGCCACTGGCACCCGGGCGAAGGCAGCCTGCCTTGGCGGGCGATCTTCGCCGCGCTGAAGTCGCTTCCCGCGATGCCGCGGCTGATCATCGAGGTGAAGGACCAGAAGAACGTCCGCAGGGGCGCCGAGCATCTGGCGTCCCTCGGCCTCGCGATCTAGCGGTCAGACCATCGCCGACGCCGTCATGCGCGGCGCGCCGTCTTCGTCGGCGGTGGTCCAGAGGTCGATCCCGTCGGCGCCCTGGACGGCGTTGACGGTGAACGCGCCGCCATGGACCAGGGGGGCGATGCCGCGATAGGCGAAGCGCGCGGGAGCGGCGTTGCCGAGCATGCGGGCGGCCATGTGCAGCATCAGCGTCGCCTGCAGGGGGCCGTGGACGACGAGGCCCTGGTACCCTTCTTCGTCGCGCGCATAGTCGATATCGTAGTGGATGCGGTGGCCGTTGAAGGTAAGCGCCGAGTAACGGAAGAGCAGCGTCGTCGTCGCCTCGACCGTCTCGCTGCGATCGGGCCGCCGCGGGTCTGGCGCACCGGGCTCGGACGGCGCCCCGGCGGCGGCGTGCGCGTGTGCGGGCCGATACACGAGGTCCTGCCGCTCCCGCACGGCGAGGGCGCCGCCGCACCGGATCTCGTGCACGACGGTGACGAAGACGAGTTCGCCGCTGCGGCCCCGCTTGTGGACGACGTCGGCGATGCGCGAGATGCGGATTACCTCCTCGCCGACCCGCAGAGGCCGGAGAAAGGAGAGCTCACCGCCGGCCCACATGCGCCTGGGCAGCGCAACCGGCGGCAGGAAGCCGCCGCGCGCCGGATGGCCGTCTGCGCCCAGTCCTTCCGCGGCGATCGCGGGTTGTGTCATGCACCAGTGGATCCCGAGCGGCGCCTCGCCGTCGATACGTGCGAGCGACCGGCCCATCGTCGCCTCGAAACGCTCGACGAGAGCCGCCGTCAGGAGCTCCGACTTTCGCTCCCCGCGGCCGATCCATGCCCGCAGCGTCTCGACCTCGTTCTCATCCATCCCGTTTCCTCCATGGTTTCGGCGCCAGCGTCCCGCCTCGCGCCCATCGCGAGAGGCGGGAACGGCCGGTCCGGTGGTCAGTAGGAGCGCGGCATGCCGAGCACGTGCTCGGCGACGTAGCTCAGGATCAGGTTGGTCGAGATCGGCGCGACCTGGTAGAGCCGCGTTTCGCGGAACTTGCGTTCGATGTCGTACTCCTCGGCGAAGCCGAAGCCGCCATGCGTCTGGACGCAGGCTTCGGCCGCCGCCCAGGACGCTTCCGCCGCCAGCATCTTGGCGATGTTGGCCTGCTCGCCGCAGTCCTGGCCGGCCTCGAACAGCGCGGCTGCCTGGTGCACCATCAATTCGGCGGCGCGCATCTGTGCATAGGCGCGCGCGATCGGGAACTGGACGCCCTGGTTCTGGCCGATCGGCCGCCCGAACACATGGCGCTCCCCGGCATAGGCCGAGGCCTTCTCGATGAACCACTTTGCGTCGCCGATGCATTCGGCCGCGATCAGGATGCGCTCTGCGTTCATGCCGGACAGGATGTAGCGGAAACCCTTGCCCTCCTCGCCGACGAGGTTTTCGGCAGGGATGCGGACGTTGTCGAAGAAGACCTCGGTGGTGGAGTGGTTCATCATCGTGCGGATCGGCTTGATGCTCATGCCGGCCGTCAGCGCCTGGCGCATGTCGACGATGAAGACCGACAGGCCGTCGGTGCGCTTGACGACGTGTTCCTTCGGCGTCGTGCGGGCGAGCAGCAACATCAGGTCGGAGTGCTCGGCGCGCGAGGTCCAGACCTTCTGGCCGCTGACGACGTAGTGGTCGCCCTCGCGCCGGGCGAAGGTGCGGATCGAGCTGGTATCGGTGCCGCTGGTCGGCTCGGTGACGCCGAAGGCCTGCAGCCGGAGCTCGCCGGCCGCGATGGCGGGCAGGTAGGCCTGTTTCTGCGCCTCGCTGCCATGCCTGAGCAGGGCGCCCATGATGTACATCTGCGCGTGGCAGGCCGCGCCGTTGGCCCCGGCGCGCTGGACTTCCTCCAGGATGGCGGCGGCAGCCTGGAGCGGCAGGCCGGAGCCGCCATAGGCCTCCGGGATCAGCACCGACAGGTAGCCGGCGTCCGACAGCGCCTGCACGAACGCCGACGGATAGGCGCTCTCGCGGTCTAGCCGGCGCCAGTATTCCGGCGGAAAGGTCGCGCACAGCTTGCGCACGCTCTCGCGGATGCGGGCAATCTCTTCGCCCTGCGGCAGATCCTTCAGGTCCATTCGTCTCGTCCTGTCGTTGAATGCCCTGGCCCGTCAGTCCATGAGCCGGCCGATGGCGTTGCGCTCGCCCACCGACCAGAGACGCGGGAACAGGCGCTGCATCTCGGCCTCGCCGGCCGCCTTGCCGTAGAGTGCGAGCCCGACGACCTTCGCCTCGATCTCGGAGCGGGAAAGCGTGTTGCCCGGATCGCCCTTGGGCTCGTCGACGCGGGCTTGGAAGACACGGCCGTCGCGGGTGGACACCGTCGCCTTGCCGATCCATCGCGCAGGGTAGGCGCCATCCACCTCCGGGTCGAGTTCCATGCGCACGCGGTCGCGGAAGTCGATCACCTCCGGGCTGTGGAACCCCTGGTCGAACTCGACCATGCCGGCCTTGCCGTGGACGGCGATGAGACCGAGCGTCGTCCCCATCGAAAACTTCGCCTGGTGCACCGTCGCGGGATGGGTGACCGGCCCGAGCACGTCGATCGCGCCCTGGTGGACGTGCGTGACGACTGTCTCGACGTCGCCGGCCTCCAGCCCGTTCTCGCGCATCGCCTTCAGCAGCGCATCGGCCGCCGGATGGGTGTGGCGGCAGGAGGCATGGTACTTGAACGAGGTCTCGGCAGTGGCCCAGCGCGTGCCCAGACCGTTCGTCAGCTTCGCCGGATCGGCATCGCTGGACATCCCGGCTGCCATGCCCCTGGCGCCCTCGAGGACCTGCCGCGCGCCGGTGAAGCCGTCTTTCGCCAGATAGGCCGCGATCAGCCCGTTGGCGGCGGCCTTGGCCGTGTGCAGGGGCTTGGAGTCCGCGGCATCGCGCAGGAACTCCCACAGGCCCGCGGCCTGGGTGCCGGCCGAGCCGAAGGCGTCGAGCATGACCTCGGGCGAGAGCTTCAGCAGACGACCGGCCGCGGCGGCCGCGGCAAGCGTGCCGGCGGTACCGGTGGTGTGGAACACCTTGTAGTGCGACCGCCCGAGGAATTCGCCGACGCGGATGCCGACCTCGTAGCCGGCGACGCTCGCGGCAAGGAACTCCCTGCCCGATGCGCCGATGTCCTGCGCCACCGCCAGCGCGGCGGGAAACACGACGGCCGCCGGATGGAACACCGACCCGTTGTGCACGTCGTCCTGCTCGGCCACGTGCGAGGACGCGCCGTTGACGAGCGCGGCGAAGAGGGGGGAACTCGATGACCGGTCGATGAGAATCTCGCTCGTCCCCTCGGACGGCCCCATGCGCCGGGCGAAAGCAGCGATCGTCTGCACGGGTGCCGCGAACCTGCCGGCAAGGGCGGAGCCGAGCCAGTCGACGAAGAGATCCTCCATCCGCGCCATCACGGCTGGCGGGACGTCGGTGTGGTTCAGCCCGGCGGCGAAAGCCGCAAGCTCGCCGCTCGTATGCGGGGTCATGGCGCTTTTCGTCCGGTTCTGCCCGGCATGTCCTGTTCTCCTCCGGCATGCGACGTCACGGCGGTTCAGGCGGCGCGAGAACGCGCGCCCTGCCGACCGGATGGCGCTGGCAGGTGTACCCGCCGGGTGAGCCGATGTCGATTGCGATGCCGTTCGAAAGCGATCGGGCGGAGCCATGCCCATGGCCAGAACGGCGCTGTGCAGGGCGAAGCACGGATCGGTTCGGCAGGCCCCTGTCCGGGGCATGTGGGTCCGTGGCTGGAGGACGGATCGCGGCGTGCTGCTGCGCGCGGCCTAGATCCGTTCCGTCAGGATCGCCAGCGCGGCCAGAGGCAGTTCATGGCGCAGCACCGCGAGCCGTTCGGCCGTGAAGTGCCCGGCATCGTCCATGAGGTTCAGCAGGCCGATCGTGGTTCCGGCGACGACGATGGGAACGTTGGCGAGCGAGCCATATCCCTGCGCCAGATAGGAATCGAACCCCGGCAGCCAGGCCTCGATGGCGTCGGCGTCGTTGGCGACGATCGCTTCGCCCTCCGAAAAGAGCCTGCGGAACCAGATGCTGTCCTCGACCGGATCGGCTCGGCCGAGCGGGTACTGCTCCAGATTGTTGGAGAAGACGCGCATGAGGAAGGGCGCATCGCTGGAGGGCACCAGCACGGTCATGAGACGACTGCCGACGTTCTCCCGGATGCGTTCGGCCAGGATATCGAAGATCGCCACCGAGCCGCGCGGCAAGGCATCGGCGAGCGAGGTGCCCGGCATGGCCAGCGTCATCGCACGCTCTCCCCGACGAGGGTCAGTCCGCGGGGAAAGGCAGAGAGCGAGCGGCAGCCGTCGCCGGTGATCAGCACGTCGTCCTCGATCCGTACGCCGACGTCGTCGCTCCGGTAGAGGCCGGGTTCGATCGTGACGACCATGCCGGGCTCTGCGGGCTGGAGATTGCCCTTCATGACCTGCGGCGCCTCGTGCACCTCCTGGCCGAGGCCGTGGCCGGTCTTGTGCACCACGAGATCGGCAAAGCCCGCCTCGACGAGCACGCCGGTGACCGTGCGGTCGAGCTCGTCCATGGTGAGGCCAGGCCGCGCGATGGCGCGCCCTTTCTCGTTCGCGGCAAGCACGGCCTCGTAGACCGCACGGTGGCGGGCGCTCGCCTCGCCGACGAAGAAGGTGCGGGTGATGTCGGCATTGTAGCCGCCCCAGGCCGCGCCGAAATCGATCAGCAGCGGATCGCCCTTCGTCAGAACGCGCTCGGCGCTCGGCGAACCGTGCGGATCGGCGGCCGCGCCGCCGGCAAGCACGATCGGATCGAAGGCCGGTCCGTCGGCGCCTTCCGCCAGCATGGCCGCGAGCAGTCGCCCGCGCACGTCCCACTCGCTCATGCCGGGCCGGACGCTCTCCAGCGTCGCGGCAAGCGCGGTCTCGCTGATGGCGATCGCCTTCTCCATGGCGGCGATCTCGGCCTCGTCCTTGTGCAGGCGGATCGAGGAAATCGCCGCATGGGCGTCGAGCACCGGCGTGTCGCGGAAGGCGCGGCGCAGGGCCTCGGCCTCGAAGACGCGCATGCGCTGGCCCTCGACGCCGATGCGCGAGGCGTTGAGGCGGCGCGCCACCGACGCGAAGGCCGCGTCGAAGCCGTCCGAATCCTGCCAGTAGTCGGTCTCGACCTCCGGCGCCAGCGCCTGCCAGCGCGCTTTCTCGAGCTCCGGGATCACGGCGTGAAGCGCGCCCGCGCGGGTGACGAAGAGCACCGTCGGGCGCTCCATCAGATGGAAATGCGCGCCGGTGAGGTGGTAGAAATTGGCGCCGGGCACGATTGCGACCGCCTCGGCGTCGCTCGTCTCCATCGCCGCGAGCAGCTTCTGCCTGCGCGCGTCCTTCAGGCCGGGCTCGATCATCTGCCGCTTCCAGTTCCGTTTCCGAGTGAGAATTTGATGCCGACCTTCGGCTCCAGAGAGCGCTGGACGACGCGCAGTTCCGACATGACGTGGTCGCTCGCCAGCTCCTCGGAACGGGCGGGATCCCCCGCCTCGATGGCAGCGAGCATGGCCGCGTGCTGCCCGACGCAGCGCGCGGCCTCGTCGGCGTCGAAAAGCGGATAGTAGTGCAGCAGATGCATGCGCCGGCCGTAGTCGAGCGCCAGCCTGTAGAAGCTGCCGAGGAAGGTGTTGCCGCTGGCCGCCGAGATGGCGTTGTGGAAGGCGAGGTCCGCCGCCACGATGGCGTCGACCTCGCCGGCCGCGGCGACGGCCGCGTATTCGGCGTTGCAGGCGCGGATGCGCTCGAGCGTCTCAGGTGTGCGCATCTCGGCGGCGAGCCGGATGATGGCGCGCGAGAGCAGCATCAGAGTGTCCATGTATTCATGCGCATTGCTCATGGTGTGCGGCGTGACGATGGCGCTGCGGCCGGGCAGGAAGGTGACGAGGTCTTCCCGCTGCAGCATCAGCAACGCCTCGCGGATCGGCGTCCGCGACAGGCCGAAGCGCGCCGCGAGCGCGACCTCGTCGAGGGCCGATCCCTGCGCCATGCGCAGCGACAGGATGTCCTCGCGCAGTTCCTCGTAGACGGCGGTCGAGCCGCGCCCGCGCTTGACTGCGCCCGTGTCGGGACCATCCGCGTCTGCGGTCCTGCCTGTCGCTTCCTTGCGTCCGCCGGTCGCCAATTCCCGTCTCCTCCGACTGCCCCGAATGCTTCGCCCCGAGGCTGCTTAGCCGACCTTGGACGGTCGTCAAAGCCAATTTCCGCAGCGGAAATTCCAGTTGCATAAAGTTTGTATTATGCCTACGATCCTGTTGTCCAGAGGGAATGGCGACATAACGCCGACAAGAGGAGAACCGTCATGCTGAAAGGAATCTGCCGTCTCGCAGCGACCACCGCGCTGGTCGCGGCCGCGCTGACCGGAACGGCTTTCGCCAAGGACTGGAAGGTCGCCGTCTTTGCCTCTTCGGCCCAGAACGGCTTCAACCAGGCCATCTATGCCGGCGTCGAGGCCAAGGCGAAGGAACTCGGCAATGTCGAGACGTCCATCTATGACGGACAGTTCGACGCCGCCCTGCAGTACAGCCAGATCGAGGACGTGCTGGCCGGCGGCCAGTTCGACGCCTTCATCGTGGTGCCCAACGACACCGTCGGCATCGCCGGCGCCGTTGAGGAAGTTGGCAAGGCCGGAAAGCCGCTCGCCACCGCGCTCTTCCCGATCGGCCCCGACCTCTCGAAGCTCGAGCCGCAGGTTCCTGGCGTCACGACCACCGTCGCGGGTCCGCCGGCCGCCGGCGCGCGCGCACAGGCCGAGGACGTGGTGAAATTCTGCGAGGGCAAGGATCCGTGCAACGTCGCGATCCTGATCGGCCAGCGCATCTATCCCTTCGACAACCTGCGCTACGAGAGCTACGTGGAGGTTCTGGGCCAGCATCCCAACATCAAGATCGTCGCCACCGGCGAGGGCAATTACGACCCCGACAAGTCGCTGACCGTCATGCAGGACATCCTGCAGGCGAATGCGTCGATCGACGTCGTCCTCTCCAACGCCGACCAGCACCTGATCGGCGCCGAAATCGCCATCGAGGCGGCCGGCCGCGACGTCAAGGCGATGTATCTGTCGGGCGGCGGTGCCGCGTCCGTGGCGATCGACGCGATCCGCGAAGGCCGCTGGGACGTCACCCTGGCCGCCTTCCCCTTCTCGATGGGCGTCTACGCGCTCGATGCGGTGGTGAAGACGCTCGAGGGCAAGGACGCACCGTCCTTCGTCAACATGGACGAGGTCGGTCCCGTGCCGGCGATGATCAGCGCCGAGGTCCTGGAAGCCAATCCGGACTTCAAGGGCGAATGGGCCCAGTAGAACAAGAAGACGACCCGATCGACACCGCCGGCCCCGAGGGGCATCGGGGCCGGCCCCTTCGACAAGCAAGTTTGCGGGAGAATTGACGTGACAGGCAGGTCCTTTCGCGTGTCGGCCGATATTGGCGGTACGTTCACCGATCTCGTGTTCCAGGATGCCGAAACCGGCGTGTGCGAGGCCTTCAAGGTCCTGTCCACGCCGCACAATCCGGCGCTCGCCGTCATCGAGGGCGTCGAGAAGCACCTTCCGGAAGGCTCCGCCGTCGACTTCTTCGTTCACGGAACGACGGTCGGCCTCAATGCGGTGCTGACCCGCCGCGGCGCCAGGGTCGCCCTCGTCACCACGAAGAACTACCGCGACATCTATACCATCCAGGGCAACGACCGCGGCGAGATCTTCTCGATCCACTGGCGCAAGCCGCGCCCGCCGGTGGAGATCCCGGACACCTATACGGTAGCCGAGCGCATCAACGCGAAGGGCGAGATCGAGACGCCGCTCGACGTCGCCGAACTGGACGCCGTGGTCGAGGCCGTGCGCGGAAAGGGCTACGAGGCCATCGCCGTCTGCCTGCTCTTCTCGTTCAAGAACCCGGCGCATGAACTCGCCGTCGAAGCCTACCTGAAGGAGCGGTTGCCGGGCCTCCCCATCACCCTGTCGCACCGCGTTTCGCCCGAATGGCGCGAATACGCCCGCACCTCGACGACGGCCATGGACGCCTATGCCGCACCGGTCGTGCGGCGCTATCTCGACACGCTGGTCGCCCAGCTCTCGTCGCGGCTTCCGAAGGGACGCCAGTTGCATGTCATGAAGTCGAACGGCGGCGCCATGACGGCGGCGGCCGCCACCGACATGCCCCTGCAGACCCTCCTGTCAGGACCCGTGGGCGGCGCAATCGGCGGCCAGACGCTGGCAGCCGAGATCGGCAAGCCGAACCTGATCTGCGTCGACATGGGCGGAACCTCCTTCGACGCCAGCCTGATCATCGAGGGCAAGCCCTCGGCTTCCAACGAGGCCGAACTCGAAGGCCTGCCGATCCAGATGTCGGTGGTCGACATCCATGTCATCGGTGCCGGCGGCGGCTCGATCGCCTGGGAAGAGGCAGGCGCCGTTCGCGTCGGCCCGAAATCGGCCGGATCGGTCCCCGGCCCCGCCTGCTACGGCCGCGGCGGCACGGAGCCGACGGTCAGCGACGCCAACCTCGTGCTCGGCCGGCTGGATTCGTCCAACTTCGCCGGCGGCTCGATGACGCTCGACAAGGACAAGGCGCGCGAGGCCGTCGGCGCGCTCGGCGCACGCTTCGGCTTTTCCACCGAAGCCATGGCGCAGGGCATCATCGACATCATTAATGCCAAGATGGCCGACGCCATTCGCACAATCACCATCCGCCGCGGCATAGATCCGCGCGACTTCGCGCTTGTCGCCTATGGTGGGGCGGGACCGGCACAGGCCGTGGCGCTGGCCCAGCAGCTCGACATTCGCGAGGTGGTGATCCCGGTGATGCCGGGCGCCTTTTCCGCCTGGGGCATGCTCCAGACCGACGTCCGCCACGACTTCAAGATGACCTATTACGGCTTCTGGCATCAGATCGACGCCGCCGATCTTGCCGAGAAGTTCGCGGCGCTGGAAGCCGAAGGAACAGGCTACCTGGAAAAGGAAGGCTTCACGAGCGCCGAGATCTCTTTCGAGCGCTTCGCCGACTTCCGCTACCATGGCCAGGAATACGTTCTGACCATCCCGGTGCCGGCGGGCGCGATCGACATGGCGGCGGTGCGCGCCTCCTTCGACGAGGCCTATGACCGGCAGTACGGTCATTCGAGCCCGGAAGCGCAGGTCGAGGTAGCGAACCTGCGCGTGGCGGCGCTCGGCACGCTCGCCCGCCCCGGCATTCCGGACCCGGCGGTGCTGGGTCGCACGGCGCCGCGCGATCGCCGGGTCTATTTCGACGGCGTCGAGCACGATGCCGCCGTGCTCAACCGCGACGAGTTCGCCAAGGGCGAGGCGATCGAGGGACCGGCGATCATCGAGGAGGCCACCGCGACGACGATCCTGCCGCCCGACTGGCGCGCCGAGGTGATCACCGGCGGCCAGCTTCTCCTGACGCGACGCTGAGAAGGACATCGACCATGGCTCACGCCGATCCGATCACCACCGAAGTCGTCCGCAACTTCGTCATCTCATGCGCCAAGGACATGAACGCCGCGCTCTGGCGCTCCGCCTTCTCGGCGATCATCTACGAGGGCCGCGACAGCGCGGTGGCCCTGCTCGACGAGAAGGGGAATATGCTCGGCCAATCGACCGGCGTTCCGCTCTTCGTCGGCGCCATCGACGCCTGCGTGAAGCTGGTGCTCGACCGCTACGGCGAGGACATCCACCCCGGCGACATCTTCATCCTCAACGATTCCTACCTGCAGGGCACGCACCTGCACGACGTCACCGCCATCGGGCCGCTGTTCTACAAGGACGAACTCGTCGGCTTCGGCGCGGCGCGCGCGCACTGGCAGGACATCGGCGCCATCGATCCCGGCTCGACCATGGGCTCGACCTCGATCTTCCACGAAGGCCTGCGGCTGGGACCGACGCGCATTGTCTCGAAAAACAGGCGCATCCCCGAATGGTACGACCTGCTGACCCGCAACACGCGGCTGAAGGACATGACCATCGGCGACCTGAACGCCCAGATCACGTCCATCCGCACCGGCGAGAAGCGCCTGGCGCAGATCCTAGACCGGATCGGTCCCGACACCTACCGCGCCGCCTGCGCCAACATCTTCGAACAGGCCCGGCTGCTCGACCGCGAGGCGATCGGCAGGCTCCAGGACGGCAGCTACTACCGCGAGGGCTATCTCGACGACGACGGCGTCACCACCGACGCGGTGAAGGTCGCGCTGCGCCTGACCATCGAGGGCGAGAAGATGATCATCGACCTCGAAGGCTCGTCCGGCCCCGTACAGGGCTCGATCAATTGCGGCGCCGTCCAGACGGAATCGCTGCTGCGGCTCGCCTACAAGACCATGATCAACCCGGACCGGGCGATCACCGGCGGCTCCTTCTCGACCATGGAGGTACGCATCCCCGACAAGTGCATCTTCAATGCGCGCGAGCCCGCCGCCTGCGAATGGTACTTCACCGGGCTCGGCCTGCTCGCCGATCTGATGATCTCCTGCCTGGGCGAAGCCATGCCGGAAAAGGCGACCGCCGCGCACTACGGCGACTCCATGGTGGCGGCCTTCTTCGACATGGACTCCGACCGCGGCCAGTGGATCTCGGTCGAGCCGACCGCCGGCGGCTGGGGCGGCGCCAACGGCTCGGACGGCGAAAGCGCGCTGATCAATCTCGTCAATGGCGGCTTCCGCAACCTGCCGGCCGAGGTCTACGAAACCAAGTTCCCGGTGCGCGTCGAGGAGTTCTCGCTGCGCCGGGATTCCGGCGGGTCGGGCCGCTGGCGCGGCGGCATGGGCGTCGTGCGCAGCTACCGCCTGCTCGAGGACTGCTATGGCGCCCTGTGGTTCGAGCGTTCGCGCACGCCCGCATGGGGCATCAATGGCGGCGGCGACGGCCAGGGACCCGACAACGACATCATCCACCCGGACGGTCGCGTGGAAAAGCCGCTGAAGATGCGCGCGCGGCGCTTCGAGAAGGGCACGCTCTTCGTCACCCGCACCGGCGGCGGCGGCGGCAACGGCAACCCGAAGGCGCGTCCCGTCGAGGAGGTGCTGCATGACGTCGTCGCCGGCGCGGTGTCGCGCGAGGCCGCGCTTTCGCAGTATGGTGTGGCGATCGATGCGGACCTGACCGTCGATCCCGTTCGCACCGAGGCGCGGGCCTGACGCGAAACGGGACGATCCGGGGCTGCAAGAAGGACGGGTGATGACGGCTGGATTGAGGGACGAGGCGGGGCCAGCGACGCGCAGCGATGCGCCGGCACCCTGCGTCAGCCTGTCCGGCGTCTCGAAGTCCTTTTCGGGTGTCGAAGTCCTGCGCGGCGTCTCCATCGACTTCATGCCCGGCGAGATTCACGGACTGATCGGCGAGAACGGCGCCGGCAAGTCGACGGTCGGCAAGATCGTCGGCGGCTACTATTCGCGTACGACGGGCGATCTCATCGTCTTCGGCGACACCGTCGCGCAGTGGGATCCGCCGCTGGCGCTGGCGCGCGGCGTCGCCATGATGCACCAGGAACTGCAGCTCGTGCCGGCGCTGTCGGTGGCGGAGAACGTCTTCCTCGGCATCGAGCACAGCCGGGCCGGATTTCTCGTCGGCGACGAGGAGCGGCGCCTTGCCGAAATCGCCGCCTTCGCCGGCTTCGACCTCGATCCGGCCGCCAGCGCCGGTTCGCTTTCGATCGCGGATCAGCAGAAGGTCGAGATTATGCGGGCGCTTGCCCGCGAAGCGCGCGTCATCGTCATGGACGAGCCGACGTCGTCGCTGACCCACGACGAGGCCGAGCGTCTGCACGGCGTCATGCGCAAGCTGCGCGACCGCGGCTGCACCGTCATCTACGTCTCGCACTTTCTCGACCACGTGCTCGACGTCTGCGACACCGTCACCGTCATGCGCGACGGCGCCGTCATCCGCACCTCGCCGACGGCCGCGGAGACCAAGGCCTCGCTGATTGCCGCCATGATCGGCCGCCCGGCCGCCGACGTGGCCTATCCGCCGCTGCCGCCGGAGCCCGACCGGAGCGGCACGCCGCTGCTCTCCGTGCGCGGCCTGGCCACGGCGACCGGCGTGCGCGGCGCCGACATCGACCTGTGGCCCGGCGAGATCGTCGGCCTCGTCGGTCTGGTCGGCAGCGGGCGCACGGAAATCGCGCGCGCGATCTTCGGCGCCGATCCGTCAGTCGCGGGAAAGGTCGCGATCGCCGGCGAAGGCTACGAACTCCGTTCGCCGCGTTCCTCGATCGAGCGCGGCCTTGCCATGGTGCCCGAGGATCGCCGCAAGCAGGGGCTCGTGCTGACGCAG
The DNA here is from genome assembly GCF_030398385.1 of Aquibium sp. ELW1220. Taxonomy (GTDB): domain Bacteria; phylum Pseudomonadota; class Alphaproteobacteria; order Rhizobiales; family Rhizobiaceae; genus Aquibium. The sequence continues at coordinate 19,992 of NZ_JAOAOQ010000054.1, forward strand.
ACCGTACGCCCCAACATGACGCTGCCGCACCTCTCTGCCTTCGCGCGTTTCGGGCTGGTCGCGACCGCCCGCGAGCGGGGCGAGGCGCGGCGGCTGATCGACTATTTCGGCGTCCAGCCCGGCCATGTCGACGGCGCCGTCGCCACCTATTCGGGCGGCAACCAGCAGAAGGTGGTGATGGGCAAGTGGATTCTCGGCGAGCCGCGCCTTGTCATCCTCGACGAGCCGAGCCGCGGCGTCGACGTGGGCGCGCGCCGGCGCATCCACGAGTTCATCGGCGAGACCGCCAGGCGCGGCGCGGCGATCCTGCTCATCTCGTCGGAAATCGAGGAGGTGATGGGGCTGGCGCACCGCGCCTACACGGTGTCCGGCGGCCGCGTCACCGGCGCGTTCGTGCCGGCCGCGACGACGGTGGACGAGGTCATCTGGCGGCTGTTCCACGAGCAGGGCGTCGACAAGGCAGGGGCAACGGCATGACGGTGAGCGCGCGCGGAAAGGAACAGGGGTTCGGCGTCGCCGCGGCCCTGAGGATGCTGCAGACCTACGCCGTCGCGGCCATGATCCTCGTCCTGGTGGTTCTGCTCTCCCTGTCGAGCGATTCCTTCCTCACCGTCCAGAACCTGATCAACATCCTCAACCAGAACACGCCGCTCGCGATCATGGCGGCGGCAATGACGCTGGTGATCATCTGTGGCGGGTTTGATCTGTCGGTCGCGGCGATCTTTGCCGTGGCCAGCGTGACGGCAGCCTGGCTGGCGCTCAACGTCCACCCCTATGCCGGGCTGATGGCCGCGCCGCTGGTCGGCATGCTGCTCGGCTTCGTCAACGGCATGACCATCACGACCCTCAACATCCACTCCTTCCTGGCGACGCTGGCGACGGGACTGGTCTATCGCGGCATCGCCATCCTGATCACGGGAGGTACGCTGCTGCCCGTGCGGCTCGCCGATTTCACCTGGCTCGGGCGCGGGCGCATCGGCGTGGTCTATTATGCGGTGATCGTGCTGGTCGTCTTCGCGGTCGCGCTGACCATCCTGCTCAACCGCTCGACGGTCGGACGCAAGATCCTGGCGGTCGGCGGCAACGAGGAGGCGGCGATCCTGTCGGGCATCCGCACGAACCGCATCAAGATCGTCGCTTTCTCGATCAACGGCTTCGCGGCGGGGCTGGCGGCGGCCATCGCCACCTCGCGCATCTCGCTCGGCCAGGCGACGGCCGGCACCGGCATGGAACTCGAGGCCATCGCCGCGGTCATCATCGGCGGCACGTCGATCTATGGCGGGCAGGGCGCCGTCTGGCGCTCGGTGGCCGGCGTCTTCATGCTGGCGCTGATCAACAACGGCTTCAACATCCTGAACGCCGATCCCTTCTACAAGGACCTGACGACCGGCCTGATCATCGTGGCCGCCGTGGGCATCAGCGCGGCCGGCCGGCGGAGATAGGAACGCCGCCCCGTCGACCGCCGCCGCGCAGTCCCGCCCGGTTCGCTCAGCTCGCCGGGAAGAGGCCCCGCAGGCCGGTCTCCGATGCTTCGGCGATGCCCCGTTCCGTGATCAGCCCGGTCACCAGCCGTGCCGGCGTGACGTCGAAGGCGGGGTTCGCGGCGTTGGTCCCGTCGGGCGAGATGCGCACCTGCACCACCGTACCGTCGGCGGCCCGACCCCAGACCAGCGAGACCTCGTCGCCGGAGCGTTCCTCGATCGGGATCTCGGCGACGCCGTCGCCGACCGTCCAGTCGATGGTGGGCGAGGGGAGCGCCACGTAGAAGGGCACGCCGTTGTCGTGGGCGGCCAGCGCCTTCAGGTAGGTGCCGATCTTGTTGCAGACGTCGCCGTTGCGCGTCGTGCGGTCGGTGCCGACGATCACCATGTCGACCATCCCGTGCTGCATCAGGTGGCCGCCGGCATTGTCGACCAAAAGGGTGTGCGGCACGCCCTGGCCGACCATCTCCCAGGCCGTGAGCTGGGCGCCCTGGTTGCGCGGGCGCGTCTCGTCGACATAGACGTGGACGGGAATGCCCGCCTCGGTGGCGAGGTAGATCGGCGATGTCGCCGTGCCGTAGTCCACCGTCGCCAGCCAGCCGGCATTGCAATGGGTGAGGATGCGCACCGGCTCGCCCGGCTGCTTGCTGGCCGCGATCTTGCGGATGATGTCGAGGCCGTGCCTGCCGATGTTGCGGTTGAGCTCGACGTCCTCGTCGGCGATCCGCGCCGCGCGGGCGAACGCCGCTTCGGCACGCTGCTCGGCTGGCAGCGGGGCCAGCAGCCGGCGCATGTCGTCGAGCGCCCAGCGCAGGTTGATGGCCGTCGGGCGGGTCTCGTGGAGCACGTCCCAGGCCCGGTCGAGCCCGGCATCGGACGAATCCTCCAGCATCGCGATCGCCACTCCGTAGGCGGCGGTGACGCCGATCAGCGGCGCGCCGCGCACCCACATGTCGCGGATGGCGGTGGCGACGTCGGCCATGGTGGTCAACGGCACCACGCGAAACTCGTGCGGCAGCCAGCGCTGGTCGATGATCTCGACCGAGCGGCCGTCGGCGGCCGGCCAGATCGTGCGGTAGTGGCGTTCTGCGACCTTCAAGCGACTTCTCCCGACTGGAGGCGGCGTGCCAGGCCGTTGACCTCGGCCAGGCCGTGGATCGTGGCGCGGTTGACGGCGATCTGGCGTCCGAACTTCAGCGCCTTCGTCTCGCACGCGGCCCGCAGGTCGCGATCCTCGATGCTCTCGAAATCGGCATTGTGCGCGAGGCCGAGGATGCGGCGGTGGATCTCGACGCCGGCGAAGCCGAGCATGTCGACCCAGATGTCGTGCAGTACATGATCGAGCGCCTGCTCGCTGCCGAGCGTATCGCCGCGATCCTCGAACAGGCTGCGCTGGTACAGGATGCCATTGCGTTCCGAACGCCACAGCCGCGAAAACTCGGCGCGGAAGGTGCTCCAGCATTCTTCCGTCGTGTCCATCAGGTAGGCCCGCATAGCGTCGCGCGAACCGCCCGCCTCGTGGCCGTCCTGCGAGAAGTAGGCCATCCAGAAGTTGGCGAAGAGCATGCCGACGTCGAAGGCCATCGGAGCATAAAAGGCGAACTCGGGATCGATGACACGGGTGTCCTCGTCGGTGACCATGATCGAACCCGTATGCAGGTCGCCATGCACCAGCGTCTCGGCCTTCGCGGCGAAGACATGCTTCATCTGCTGCGCCGTCACCTTCATGTCGCGGTCGGCGCGCAGTTCTTCCACCATCGCGTCGAGCTGCGGGGTGGTGTGGGCATTCAGCTCCGCCTCGAAATAGGGATCCGAGAAAACGAGGTTCTCGGTAATGTCGCAGAGCTCGACATTGTCGGCGAAGAGCGCGAGATCGGCCTTGCGCTCGCGCGTCACCATCGACAGGTCCGAGCCGCGGAACAGCGTGCGGGCCATGAACAGGCCAAGGTCGCTGGCGATCTTCGGCGGCATCCGGCCGTCGATCAGCGCGCGGCGCAGGATGACGTGCGGCGTCAGGAATTCCATGACGATCAGCGACTGCGCCTCGTCGAAATGCAGCACCGTCGGCACGCGGCCGGGGTCGCGCGCGGCCTGGCGGGTCAGCGCATGGTACTCGAAGAAGCTGCGCTTCAGCGGCAGGGGCCAGCTCTCGCCGACGAGCCGGACGTAGGGCAGCGCCTGCTTGACGATCAGCCCGGCATTGCCGGCCTCTACGATGAAGACGAGGTTGAGGTTGCCATCGCCGACCTCGCGCACGCGCCAGCCGGCCGGGTCGCCCAGCGTTCCGCGCATCGCCGCGACGCTGCCAAGCCGCGCGGAAAGCGTCTCCACCGTCAGAGCCTCGTAGGCCGAACCTGCCATCGTCTCCTCCCGCGGCGCGTCCTGCGCCATCCTCACCTCTGTGAAACGGTAGTCCAGCGCTTTGGCAATTGTCAATCAAGTTGACAATTGTGCATGCCGCGCCGTAGCATTCCGGGGAGGGAGGAGACTGCCGGCATGCAAGCCACGTTCCGCATCGAGGGACTGGGGAAGTCGTTTGGACCTTACAGGGTCCTCGACGGCGTTTCGCTCGACCTTTTTCCCGGTCAGGTGACCGTCCTGATGGGCGCCAACGGCGCGGGAAAATCGACGCTGGTCAAGGTGATGAGCGGCGTTCACCAGCCGAGCGCGGGAACCATGACGCTCGCCGGCCAGCGCTTCGCTCCATCGACGCCCGCCGAGGCCATCCGCGCCGGTGTCGTGACCGTGCATCAGAACATCAACGACGGCGTCGTCGGCGCGCTCGACGTCGCGACCAACCTGACGCTGGACCGGCTCTCGGGGAAAGGTGCGCGCCTGTTCGTCAGCCCGCGCCGGATGCGCCGGGAGGCCGCAGAGGTGGCCGCACGGCTCGACCTCGACCTCGATCTCAGGGCCGACATCGGTTCGCTGTCGCTCGCCGACCGTCAGATGGTCGGCATCGCGCGCGCCATGTCGCATGAGCCGAAGGTGATGATCCTCGACGAGCCGACGTCGTCGCTGTCGAGCGCCGAGGCGGACCGGCTCTTCGCCACCATCGAGCGATTGCGAGCGCAGGGCGTGGCGATTCTCTACATCTCGCACCGCATGTCCGACATCCGCCGTATCGCCGACCGTATCATGTCCTTGCGCGACGGGCGCATCACAGGAACCTTCGAGGACAAGCCGCTCGACTACGAGGGCGCGGTGAACGCGATGCTCGGCCGTTCCGTGGCTGTCGACGCGGTGACCGCCCGCGATGGCGGCGAACCGATCTTCGAAGCCGCCGGCATGCGCCTGAAGGCACAGTCGCTGCCATTCTCGCTGTCGCTCGGCAGCGGCGAGGTGGTGGCGATCACCGGCCTTGTCGGTGTCGGCAAGACGCAGCTCGCCGAGACCCTGTTTGGTGTGCGCCGGCCGCTCGCCGGCTCGATGCGCCTCGACGGACGCGGCTATGCGCCCAGGAACACCGCCGAGGCGATCGAGGCCGGCGTCTTCCTCGTCGCCAAGGATCGCGCCGAAAGCGGTATCGTCGGCGATTTCAATCTCTACCGGAACGTCTCCCTGCCGTTCCTGCGGCGCCTCTCCAGGCTTGGCGTCACCCGAAACCGCGCAGAGCGCGAAGCCGCGCGGGCGCAGATCGACAATCTCTCCATCGTCTGCCGCGGCGAGCGCGACATGATGCAGACCCTGTCGGGCGGCAACCAGCAGAAGGTGATGGTGGCGCGCTGGATGGCGCAGCCCTCGCGCCTGTTCATCCTCGACGAGCCGTTCCAGGGCGTCGACATCGCCGCGCGCCGCGACATCGCCGCCAAGCTCCGCGCCAGCGCAGCCGGCCGGGCGACGCTCCTCTTCCTCACCGAGATCGACGAGGCGCTGGAGACGGCGGACCGGATCCTGGTGATGTCGGAGCACACGATCGTCGGCGAGCACCGTAATGAGCGCCTGGACATGGACCGCCTGCTGGCCGAGGTGGCCGGCGGCGCAATGAAGGGTGCAGCCTGATGACCGACACGCTCATCCGCTACGGTTTCCTGGCGCTGCTCGCCGGCCTGGTGGTGTTCTTCTCGCTGGCCACCAACGGCTTCGCCTCGCCGCAGGCCGCCGTCTTCATCTTCCAGTCGGTGGCCATCACCGGAATCCTGGCCCTCGGGGTCACCGCGACCCTGGTCGTCGGCGGCTTCGACCTCTCGATCGGATCGGTCGCGACCAGCGCCATGATGGCGGCCGCCTACGCAATGATCGTGCTCGAGCAGAACGCCGTCGTGGCCGTCCTCTTCTGCCTGGCGATCGGCGCCCTCGTGGGACTGGTGAACGGCCTTATCATCGTCTACATGCGCGTGCCGGACCTGCTCGCCACGCTCGGCATGATGTTCCTGCTGCTCGGCCTGCAACGCATCCCGACCGAGGGCCGCTCGATCGCCGCCGGCATGACGATGCCGGACGGCTCGACCGCCGGCGGCGTGTTTTCGCCGTCCTTCCTGGCACTCGGCCGGCACCGCTTCGACTTCATCCTGCCGAACCTCGTGCCGGTGTCGGTGGTGGTGCTGATCGTGCTCGCGGTGCTGATCTGGTTCTTCCTCGAATACACCCGCTACGGGCGCATGATGTACGCCGTCGGCTCGAATGCGCGGGCCGCCGAACTCGCCGGAGCGCCCGTCAAGGCATACAAGATCTGGGCCTACGTCATTTCTGGAATGTTCGCCTCCATCGGCGGGATTCTTCTCGCCGCCCGGCTTGGACGCGGCGACATAGCCTCGGGTAACAATCTTCTCCTGGACGCCGTCGCCGCGGCGCTGATCGGCTTCGCGGTGCTCGGTGCCGCCAAGCCGAACGCGTTCGGCACGGCGGTCGGGGCCCTGTTCGTCGGCGTGCTCCTGCAGGGGCTGACCATGATGAACGTGCCCTACTACACCCAGGACTTCGTCAAGGGCGCAGTGCTCGTCGTCGCGCTCATTTTCACCTTTGCCCTCTCGAACCAGGGCAGGCGCTAGCCCGGCACGGGCTGCGGAAACATGGAGGAGACCATCATGAGGTTCACACGCAGGGCATTCTCGGGCATGGCGCTGGCCGCCACCGCCCTCTTCTCGCTTCCCGCCATGGCGCAGGACATGCCGGCGCCGTTCGACAAGCCGGGCGACGTCAAGATCGCGCTGGTGCGCTATCTGTCGACGGGCGACTTCTTCCAGGCCTATCTCGCCGGTGTCGAGGCCCAGGCCAAGGCGCTCGGCGTCCAGCTTCAGGTTCTGGACAGCCGCCAGGATGCAGCACTCCAGGCCGACATGGTCGACCAGGCGATCGCGCTGGGCGTGCAGGGGATCATCATCCAGCACGGCCTGACGGAATCGATGAAGGAAGCGGCGCAGCGCGCCGTGGACGCGGGCATCAAGGTCGTGGCCTTCGACGTCAACGTCGAAAACGCGGCGATCCCGCAGGTCGAACAGTCCGACCGTGACCTCGCGCGTCTGGCGCTCGAGCAGGCGGTCAAGGACAATGGCGAGTCGTGGAAGGCCGGCTACGTCTACGTCGCCGGCATCGCTCCGCTCGACCGCCGCGACGAGACCTGGCGCGAGTTCAAGGCGAAGTATCCGGGCATCAACGAGGCGGCCATGTTCGGCACGCTCGACAACCCGATCGCCAACTCGGTCGCCAACCAGGCCCGCTCGGTCGTCACCGCCAATCCCGACATCCAGGTGATGTTCGCGCCCTATGACGAGTTCGCCAAGGGCGTGAAGATCGCCGTCGACGAGGCCGGGCTGACGGATTCGATCAAGATCTACTCGGCCGACATCTCGACCGCCGACATCGCCGCCATGCGCGAGCCGGGCAGCGCCTGGGTCGCCACCGCGGCCACCAATCCGGCCGTGGTCGGCCAGGTCTCGGTGCGTGCGCTCGCCATGCTGCTCGCCGGCGAGAATCCCGGCCAGCAGGTGATCGTGCCGCCGACGCTGATCACGCAGCAGCAGCTCAACGACAACGACATCAAGAACATGGAAGAACTGTCGGCCAAGCTGCCGCAATTCGCCCATGCCGACGTTGCGATGCCGGCCTGGATGCCCAACCCGAACAAGTGACGCGCCTTCCGGGCGATGGCGGGGCGGCTTCGGCCGCCCCGCCTGCTTCGGCGGCGGCCACGACCCGGATCAGGCCGCGGCAATGGTCGGGCGGCGGGCTCCGGCCGCCCCTTTTGGTCGAGGCCGGAGATTGACTTTTTCCAATCGTCCTGAATAATGTCAGCCAGGAGGACAGTCCATGGCGCTGCGGCCCGGCGACCAGATCGTGCATAAGGCGGCGTGGCTCTACTACACGCACGGCCTGCGCCAGGATGAGATCGCCCGGCGGCTCGAAATCTCGCGCGCGTCGGTCGCCATGTATCTGCGCAAGGCCCGCGAAACCGGCATCGTCACCATAGCGGCCTCCACCGAACTCTTCGCTTCGGACGTGTTGGCGCGCAAACTGGAGGACCGCTTCGGTCTCGACGGCGTCTGGATCGCCGACGGCAGCGCCTTTCCCGATCCCGAGGCGGAGATCCCATCGCTGGCGGCCAGCGTGTTCCTCTCGATGGTCGGCAGCGGCCAGCGCGTCGGCGTGGCCTGGGGACGCACCGTCTATGCGATCGCCGACGCCATGACCTTCGCCGACCTGAAGGACGTGACCGTCGTCCAGCTCTGCGGCAATCTCGGCGCCCCCTACTCCTATCGCCCCGACCAGTGCACGATGGAGATCGCGCGCCGGCTCAATGCGAAGGGGCTGAACTTCTACGCCCCGCTGATCCTGTCCACCGAGGCGCTGGCTACCGCCTTGCGCGCCGAGCCCGTCATCCGCGAGCAGCTCGCCGGCGTCGGCGAGTGCGACATGGCACTGTTTTCCGTCGGCTTTGCCGACGAGGATGCGCATGTGGTCAAGTGCGGCGCGGTCACTGCCGCCGAACTGCGGGCGCTGCGGCGGCAAGGCGCCGTCGGCGTCATTGCGGGCCAGATGATCGACGCCGACGGTGCGCCGCTCGACTGCGAGTACAACCGCCGCTGCATTTCGGCCGACCTGACCGATTTCCGCGCAATCCCGAAACGGCTGATGGTGGTGCAGGAAGAGGCCAAGCTCGAGCCGCTCCGTGCCGCGCTCGCAGGCCGCTTCGCGACCCATCTCGTCCTGTCGCGCACCATCGCACAGGCGCTGATCGATTCCCCAGCCGGACAGGCCGGCTAAGCCAACCCGAGACGGACCGCCAACATGAAGAACCTCTGGATTGAATCCGACGCCGAAGCCATGGTCGCTGCCTATGCGGCCAAGGGCGTCGACCGCGACCTGGCGCTGCGCGTCTACACCACGCGCCTGCTCGGCGGCGACCCGCGCCTCGTGCTGCACGGCGGCGGCAATACCTCCGTCAAGCTGACCGCGACCGATCTGGTCGGTGACACATGGGACGTGCTCTGCGTCAAGGGCTCGGGCTGGGACATGGCGGTGATCGAGCCTGCCGGCCTGCCGGCGGTCAAGCTCGCGCCGCTGCTCAAGGCGCGGTCGCTGGAGCGTTTGTCGGACGAGGACATGGTGGCGCTGCAGAGGGCCAACCTGATCGATCCGGGCTCGCCGAATCCCTCCGTCGAGACGCTGCTGCACGCCTTCCTGCCGCACAAGTTCGTCGATCACACGCATTCGACGGCGGTGCTGGCCATCGTCGACCAGGGCGAGGACAGCGAGGCGCTGATCGCCAAGGTGTTCGGTCCGAAGATGGGCTATGTCCCCTACATCAAGCCGGGCTTCGACCTCGCCAAGGCGGCCGCCGAGATTTACGATCGCGATCCGTCGGTCGAGGGGCTGATCCTCGACAAGCACGGCATCTTCACCTTCGCTGAGACGGCGAAGGAGGCGTACGGGCTGATGATCCACTGGGTCACGGTCGCCGAGGACTATGTCACGGCCAACCGCAAGCCCGCCGCCCCGCGCGCCCCGCTTCCGGCCAGCCTGGCCGAGCCGGCCGCGATCGCGCCGATGCTGCGCGGCGCGGTGGCAGCACGGTATCCCGAAGGCCGCATCGAGCGCATGGTGTCGGACTTCCGCACCTCGCCCGCCATCCTCGACTTCCTGGCACGCGCTGATCTCGACCGGCTGGCCGCGCGTGGCGTATCCACGCCCGATCTGTCGATCCGCATCAAGACCGGTCCGGTCGTGCTGCCGTCCCCCGATGCCGCCGACCTTGCGGGCTATCGGATCGCGGCCGGGAAGGCGATTGCCGATTACGTCCAGGACTACGAACGCTATTTCACCGAGAACGATGCGCGCGACGACGTCAGGCGCACCATGCTCGACCCGATGCCGCGCCTGTCGCTGGTTCCGGGGCTCGGCATGTTCGGGCACGGCAGGACGCTGAAGGATGCCCGGATCGCCTCCGACGTCGGTGAGATGTGGATCGAGGCGGTCTCCGGGGCCGAGGCGATAGGCGACTTCCGGCCGCTGGCGAAGTCGGACCTGTTCGAGCTCGAATACTGGTCGCTGGAACAGGCCAAGCTCGCCGGCAACAAGCCGAAGCCGCTGACCGGGCAGGTGGCGCTGATCACCGGCGGTGCGGGCGCGATCGGTGCCGCGACCGCCAAACTATTTGCCGCCAACGGCGCGCATGTCGTCGTGGTCGATCTCGACGCCGCGAAGGCCGCCGAGACCGCGAAGGCCGCCGGCAACGCCTCGATCGGCGTCGGCGGCGACGTGACCAGCCCGGACGACGTTCGCGCGGCATTCGATCAGGCGGTCGCCACCTATGGCGGCGTCGACATCGTCGTGTCGAACGCGGGTGCGGCCTGGGAAGGCGGTATCGGCGAGATCGACGACGCGCTGCTGCGCAGGAGCTTTGAGCTCAACTTCTTTGCGCACCAGACGGTGGCGCAGAACGCCGTGCGCCTCTTCAAGGAGCAGAAGACGGGCGGGACGCTGTTGTTCAATACGTCGAAGCAGGCGGTGAATCCCGGCCCGAAGTTCGGCGCCTATGGTCTGCCAAAGGCGGCGACGCTGTTCCTGTCGCGCCAGTACGCGCTCGAGTACGGGGCGATCGGCGTGCGCTCGAACGCCGTCAACGCCGACCGGATCCGCTCCGGCCTCCTGACCGACGATATGATCAACAGCCGGTCCAAGGCGCGGGGACTTTCGGAAAAGGATTACATGAGCGGCAACCTGCTCGGCCTCGAAGTCACCGCAGACCACGTGGCGCAGGCCTTCCTGCACCACGCGCTGGCCGAGCGCACCACCGGCGACGTGACGACCGTGGATGGCGGCAACATCGCCGCCGTCCTCAGATAGCAAGACCGGTGGGTCTGCGCGGATCCTTCCGCGCCGGCCGTCGTCTGCCGCAGGGGGGAGCCTTGAGACAGGCAAAGGTGCCTAGGCGGCCCTGCGCACGGGGCTAGCGTTCGCCGCGGGTGCTCCGTCGCGAATCTGCCTGCGGCGGTTCAGCTTGAACCGGCCGACGAGATCAGACAGGGTCCGGGCGTTCTCGGCGAGCATCGCGGAGACGGAGGTCGTTTCCTCGACCATTCCCGCGTTCTGCTGGGTCATCCGGTCCAACTCGTTGACGGAGAGGCTGATCTGCTCCAGACCGGTCGTCTGCTCGCCAGCCGCGCGGTCGATCTCGTTCACGTTGGCATCGATGATGGTGACGTATCCGGTGATCTGGGTCAGCGCGTCACCCGTCGCGCCCACGAACTGCACACCCGCGTCGACCTCCGTCGTCGACTTGCGGATGATCTCGCCGATCTCTTTTGCGGCAAGCGCGGAGCGCTGCGCGAGTTCGCGCACCTCCTGGGCGACCACGGCGAAGCCCCTTCCCGCTTCGCCGGCGCGTGCAGCCTCCACGCCGGCGTTGAGCGCAAGCAGGTTGGTCTGGAACGCGATCTCGTCGATGACGGAGACGACCGTCGCGATCTTCTGCGATCCGGCCTCGATGCGGTGCATCGCCTCCACCGCATTGTGCACCACCTTCTGCGAGGCGAGAGCAGCGTCGCGGGCGTCGCTTGCCTGGGCGCGCGTCTGCCGGATCTTCTCGGAGGACGAACGGACGGTGGCCGTGATCTGCTCCAGCGCCGCGGATGCCTGTTCGAGGGCGGCCGCCTGCTGCTGGGTGCGCTGCGCGAGGCCCTCCGCCGACGCGTGCATCTCCGCCCCGCCTGCATGCAGCGCCCGGGTCTTATCCATCACCTGTTCGAGAACCGACTGGAACAGGCCGATCGAATTGTTGAAGTCGCGCCGCAGCGGCTCGAACTGCTCGGCGAATGGCATGTCGATCGTCAGCCGGATGTTGCATTCCGCCAGCCGTTCGAGGCCCGCACCGAGATCCTCGACGACGCGTGCGAGATTGGCCGCGGCCATCTCCCGCTCGGCAAGCCTCGAAGCGCGCTCCTGTTCCGTCCACTGCTGAGCGAGGCGGCTGTCTTCCGCCAGCCGGATGTTGTCGAGCCCCGCCTGCCTGAAAACGGCGAGACTGCCGGCCATGTCGCCGATCTCGTCCCGGCGCCCTGCATAGGGCGCTTCGGTGGAATAGTCTCCTTCAGCAAGCCTGAGCATGTAGCCCGACATCCGGTCGAGCGGCGCGAGCGCCCTGATCCAAACCAGCCATGCGCCCACGATGCAGCACAGGAGCGTGAAGATGCCGGCCAGGAGGGAGATGCGTCCGAGCAAGCGTTCGCTCGCGGACGCCTCGGCTTCCTTGTCGGCGAGGAAGATCGTCGACATCTCGACCAGCTTCACCACCGCCGCGCGATGGGCCGCGAACTGGTCGCGCAGCGTGTCCATGACCGGCGCGACGTTTCCACCGCCTTGTACCGCCGCCCGGAACGGCCCTTCGATCGTCGCCCACAGCGCGTCCGAGCGAGGCAGCACCTGGCCTTCC
>NZ_JAOAOQ010000055.1 GCF_030398385.1 Aquibium sp. ELW1220
CCTCGTCGAGGCCGGAAAACCGAAGCGCCTCGCACTCACAGCCGTCATGCGAAAGATCGTCGTCATCGCAAACGCAAGGCTCGCACAACTCGAAGCGCAACTGACTTGATGAGGACCGTCGGTGGTCTGCACCCTGGAGGGATCGGTAGCCGCCGATGCGTCGCGCTGCATAAGCGAGACGGCGAAGCATCGAGCTCGAAATCCGACGCAGTCGCCGGGCACAAGCCTTCCTGAGGCAGGTCGGTCGCCCGGTCAGGGTTCCGCATAGCCGTGGACCCTCAGCGCGACGTCCCCGGCTTCGACGTCCTGCCCCTCCACGACGAAGGCGCCGCGCCGGATGGCGCGGGCGGCGACGTAGTCGAAACGGATCTCCTTGCGCATGGCGATCGTGCCGCCAGCCGTCACGACGGCCTCCAGGCCGACGTCTGCCGCAGCCGCGTCGCCGTGGTTGGCGACCACCACCATCACCAGTGTCCCGTTCCCCGACCTCTCCAGCCGCTCGATCGTCGCCGCCAGATCGGGCGGCCTGTCTTCGCCGAATGCCGCCTGATAGGCGAGGAACCCGGCGAGGCCGGCAACCAGCAGGGCCGAGAGCATCCCGAAGACCCATTCGATGTTCGGGCGGCGGAACGTGTGATCCCGGTGGTCGGTCATCCGGTGTCTCCTAAAGGATCAGCCTGGCAGCGGCTGCCCCGATCGCCGAGGGGAAGGCGAGCACCACCGCGGCCATCACGATGCCGTCGAGGCTCAGCCCGTCCAGCCGCGCGAAGATCCACAGGAGATAGAGGCTGACCGTCACGGCGATGACGTAGCCTGGGAGCGTCAGGCGCAGGAAAGGGCTCCACCAGGGCTCGTCGGGCGAGACTTCGGACCCGCCGGCAAACCCGACGGCGAAGACGAAGCCATGCATGAGGACGAGCGACAGCACCACCAGGCAGAGTGCATGCCACTCGCTCATCTGGAACGAGATCAGGATCATCTCTTCGGTTGGCGCCACGTTGAAGCCGAGAAACAGCGCGCCGACTCCCATCAGGAACATTTCGCCGCCATAGGTCTCGTCCCGCTTCCGGAGGCTGTCGTCGTCATCGTCAGGCGAACCGGCGCCGAACTGGCTCTTGGCGAGCAGGGCGCCGATCGCCGCGGGCACCATCTGGATGGCGACCTTGCCGACGATCTCGTCCGGAGGCGTCAGGGCCGTCACCGTGCCGAAGAGCGTGAGCAGCACCGTGCACACCACGGCCGACACGCCCAGCGCAATCGCCGTGTCCAGCACGTCGTCGCGCCACCGTCGCGTGTCCTCGAGCCCGATATGGCGCGAGAGCACCACGAGCAGCGGGATGGCGGTCAGGACGAGGACCAGGAGACGGAGCCGGTCGAGATAGAAACCGAGCTGCCACATTTCCATCGTCATCAGCATCGGCAGCGAGAACACGAGCGCGCCACCGGCCGCTCGCGCCGCGTCGCGCCACGCGCGGCCGGAAATATGGGGATCGGTTCGAACCCGGTCTGTCACGAGCCAGTCCTTCTGCAGCCGATGTCAACCGCGACCGGCGGCATCGAGTTCCGGGGCCTTGTCTGAAGCGGTGGTGACGGTGCGGAGGGAGGCAGCGCCTTCAGGCCCGCCGCGCACGCGGCGTGGTCAGGCCGAATGCGGGAGGAATATCCGGAAGCCGACCTGGAAGTCTCCGGACACCGGCCGTTCCAGGCCGATGTCTCCGCCATGGGTCTCGAGCAGTGCGCGCACGATCGCCAGCCCCATGCCTGTCCCGCCCGCCTCGCGGCGCGTCGTGAAGAACGGTTGGAAAATCCGGTCGTCGTTGCTAGCCGAGATGGGCGCGCCGTCGTTCTCGACGATGGCGACCATCCCGTCCGCCGTCGGGCCGGCCGCCACCCGCACTCTCCGTGCGCCGTGCGCCGCCGCATTGTCCGCCAGATGCGACAGCACGAGGAACGCGTCGTCGAAGGGCAATGGCAGGTGTGTCGCCTCGCCGGCCCCCGCGATCTCGACCGACGGGTAGCGCTCCCTGAGCTTCGCAAGAAGACTGGCGAGATTCGACGTGCCGGAGGACCGGGCGGTCTCCACGCGCGCGAGTTCGCGCATCCGCGCCACGAGTGCCGACAGCCGCAGCGCATCCCGCTCGATGTGGGAGAGAAACCTCGCCCGCTCCGACAGGCTCATGTCGTCCCCGGAGTCGCGGATGATCTCGGCGGCTCCGGCGATCGCCGTCAGCGGCGACTTCAGTTCGTGCGACACATGGGCGGTGTAGGTCGCGATGTAGGCGGAGCGTTCCTTGAGGCGGCGGACCATCGCGTCGAAGCTCGCGCCGAGGCGCGCCAGTTCGCGCGTTCCGTAGCGCGTTCGCGCCGGTCGTGCCGCGTCGGACCGGGCGACCTGCTCGCTCCACGCCGCCAGGTCCCTGACGGGCCGGGACACCAGCCGCCAGAGCAGGAACCCCAGCAGGATCGTGGCCCCCGCCACCAGGAGGCCCGCCAGCCCGATGGCGACGATGTTGCGGGCGAGGCTCTCGAGGAGCACGTCCGGCGGACGGGTCGCGATCACCACGGCCGCCATGCCGGCCAGCGGCAGCGTCAGCACCGACAGCAGCACGAGGCCGATCACCATGGCCATCGACGGTCGCCATTTTTCCGGTCGGGCGGAGCGCGGACGCGACACGTTCACGAACGATCGTCCGGGCCCGGCCCGGATGTCCTGGCCTGCGTGTCCGCCACGCAGGGACCCAGCCGGAAGCCGATGCCGTGCAGGGTCTCGATCACGCTCGACGATCCGGCCGCCGCGCATTTCGCACGAATGTTGCGGATGTGGCTGTCGATCGTGCGGCTGGAGACCCGGACACGGCCGTCGTAGGCCGCCGCCATCAGTCGCTCCCGGTCGAAGAGATAGCCCGGCTGTTCCGCCAGTGCGCGGAGGATAGCGAACTCGGTGCCGGTCAGCCCGAGCGGCTGCGACGACAGGCTGGCTGCACGACCCTGGGGATCGATGCGAAGATCGCCCTGGACCAGAACGGTCACCGCATCCCCGTCGGCTGCGACTGCAGTTGCCGTGCCCGCCGCTCGCCGCATGATGACGCCGATCCGTGCGATCAGCTCGCGCGGGCTGAACGGCTTGACCATGTAGTCGTCGCCGCCGATCTCCAGCCCGAGGATGCGGTCGATTTCCTCGTCGCGGGCGGAGAGGAAGATGATCGGCACGCTCGACCGCTGCCGGATCATGCGGCAGACGTCCAGTCCGTCGAGCTCCGGCATCCCGACGTCGAGGACGACGAGATCCGGTGCCTGGCGCTGGAACAGCGCCAGGGCTTCCCTGCCGTCGCGGGCCATGAGGGTCGAGTGCCCGTTCTTCCTCAACGCGAAGTCCAGCACGTCGCGGATATGGGGATCGTCATCGGCGACCAGGATTTTCAGCGGCATGGTCCGGCCTCCTGCTGGATTCGTTCGTGCGCTCAATGTAGCGGCGCAACCGGTGCTCGCGGAAGGTCCAGCCCCGCCAGTCGGGCGATTGATGCGCATGATCCCAGCGGATCTCTCGTGCGCAGTCGGAAAGAGACCGCGCGGCGGCCGGATCGGTAGCCGGCGAGTTCCAGGTTACGAGAGCCTCGGCCGTTCCCCTACGCTCGAGGAAAGCCTCGATGGCGGGCAGGGCGGAACCACCGAGCCTGCAGAGATAGCGACGGTCGAGCGGCGCTCCGGCGCCGGTGAATTCCTTGCTGTGCTCGACATTGTACCTGGCGACGATGGCCGACAGGTCGAGAAGGACGCAGGCATAGAGCGCGACACAGAGCGCAAGCAGGTTCACGCCGACGAGCCATGTGCCCGACTTGGCGAAGACAAGCCGCCATTCGATCAGCATCAGCCCGGATGCGACGAGCCCCATCCAGACGAACGCCGCGACGCGGGCCTCGGTCAGCGCATAGGTCTCGACATAGAGTTCGAGCCGGAGCATGGCCGAGAGCACGAGCACCACGTTCTGCGCGATCCAGGCATGAAGCAGCACGCGGATCGCCGTCCGCGACCCGCTGCGCTCGGGCCTCAGGGCAGCGGGGCCGGCGAGCAGCACAAGTCCCGCCGCCAGCAGGGCCGACAGCACGAGCACATGGGCGGCGCCCTGGGCGTCTTCCGCCGGGCTGACCCCCGGCGGCAGGGCGCTGCCGCCCCAGAGATAGACGGCATCGAGGCCTGTCTGAAGGGCAAAGACCAGGTTCACCACGATCAGCGACCGCAGGACGAGGCTGCTGCCGATCCCGGACGATCCCGTGCGGGCACTGGCAGCCTTGGCGCGCGGACGCTGCCGGAAAGCCGGCACCCGGACGAAGGGGACGGCGGCGAAGGCGACGAGGAGCCAGAACGCATAGCGCGCCGGTTGCAGGTCCGACAGGATCCACCGCAGGTCGAGCAGTCCGATCCAGGACTCGAAGACGGGATTGGCGGATGCGAACATTCTGACGAAGACCAGACCGATCGCCGCCGGGATCACCCAGGCCCCCAGGACGGAAAGGGCCGCCCGCAGACCGGAGACGGAGTGCCGGCGAGGCCGCTGCGAGACCGCGCGCCGCAGGCGGGCCGCCGCATTCCCGGTCAGCAGCACGAAGGCCCTCCTCAGGGCCGTCGGCAAGGCCACGCGCAGGCGACCGGTCACCCCAAGTGCGAACGCCGCAAGCCCGCCGGATCCGAAGCACAGCGCCAGGAAGCCGGTGGTCTCGATGGACGGCAGCAGGCACAGGCCGAGCGTGGCCGTCGCGACGGCCGCTTCACGCCGGTTCGCCCGCAGACGGTTCCCCGCCAGGACCGCGACCGCGACCAGACCAATGAACACGGACAGCGACACGCCCGTCGGCCCGTCGAAGAACAGCCAGTCCGCCGCCGCGGCGAGCGCGATCGGCAGGACCGGTCGCAGCGCGCGAAGGCGGGACGGAAAGGCGCGGTCCGGAAAAATGGCTGGGCTGACGGTGTTCTGCATGGTGACCCCTCGCGGCTGGTTGACGTGCGATGTCGACGACAAGCCACCAGGCTTCCGTCAGCAGACGGCGGGGGATGGGAATGGACAGGTCATCGCGCATTCCTCTGCAGTAGCCCTTGCGGGGGAGGGCATGATGGCGCGTCGGTGCAGGATTTCGGGATTGTCGTGCAGCTTTCGTGCAGGCGGGTTCTCCAGCCGCGATGCCGCGTTCCGTCCCGGCGGAGCGACGCGTTTGCCGGTCCGGCGCCCGTGCGCTTTTCGCATTCGATTCAGCCGACGTTCTGGTAGCTTCCCTCGCATCCGGACGGCAGGTTCTTTGGCGGGGGCAACGGGATGGCGCGGTCGAAGCGGAAGATGGGGCTGCAGCAGGAGGCGGAACCCTCATCGGTGTTGAGGCGGCTTGCCGATCGTCTGTCGCTGCCCGGCCTGGAGAGCTGGTCGAGCAATGTCCGGACGGTCCTGTTCAACCTCTTCTTCCTCATCCTCGTCATCATTCTGGTGCCGCTGCTGATCGGCCAGTTCCGCCGCGACCAGGTGATCATCGAACCGATTGCCGTGCCCGAGGCATTGGCGGCGCGGGGCCTGTCGGCGGATGTGGCGGCGAGCCGGATCTGGGACGGGCTGAGCGACGTGACGCGCGCCGCGCGCACCTCGAAGGAGACGATCGTTGCCCTGCCGGACAATCGCCGGGTGGAATTCTCCTTTCCAGATTCCGGCGTGTCCATCGAATCGCTGGTCTTCCACGTCCGTCGCCTCTTCAACGCCTACGAAACGCGCATCGCCGGCGAGTTCGTGTGCGGCACCGCCGAATGCACGCCGGAAACCGTCAGCCTGCGTCTGCGCGTGGTGCGCGACGGCGTCGACGTCATCGACCTGCCGCCGATGGGGGAGCGGACGGAGCGCGCCTACTTCGCCGATGCCGCATCCGGCATCCTGGCCGTGCTCGACCCCTTCGTGGCGATCGGCGCGGCGGCGGAGACCGAGCCGCTGAAAGCCACCATCCTCGCCCGCCGCCTGATCCGCTCGCACCATGAGGATGCGAAATGGGCCCACAATCTGATCGGCCTGATTCGCTACAATGCGGGCGACGCGACCGCGGCGATGACCGAGTTTCGCGCCGCCATCGCGCTCGACCCCGCTTTCCTGCCCGCCCGCAACAATCTGGGCAATGCGCTCCTGAAGGCCGGCGACCTTGCCGGCGCACGCGCCGAGTTCGAAGCGGTCCGTGCACGCGATGCCGGCAACGTGCATGCGTCCGAAGGCTTTGCGGAACTGGCGCTCGCGGCCGGCGACGCAGCGGCGGCGGTCCGGCACTATCTCGAAGCTGCCGAGCGGGACCCGGTCGATCCGCGCTATTTCACGAAGGCCGGCCGCATCGAACTGGCTGCGGGCCGCACGGCAGAGGGCATCGCCCTCCTGACGCGGGCGCTGGAACTCGACCCCGGCTATCTGTTGGCCTTCGCGGAACTCGCCGCCATGCATCTGGCGAAGGGAGACTATCCGGCTGCCGAGAAGATCTATCGCGACGCCGCCGACTATGCGCCGGGCGACCCGGAGGCACAGATGGCGCATGGCCGCATACTCGCCATCCTCAAGCAGTGGGAGGCCGCGGTGGTGCGGGTGAAGCGTGCCGCCGAACTCGACCCCGGCAATGCCGGCTACCGCCTGCAATGGGCGATCGGCCTGCATCGACTCGGCCGCCTCGAGGAAGCGCTGGCACTGCTCATTGAAGCCGAGAGCCTCGCGCCTGCCGATCCGGACATCCAGATGTCGATCGGCGACGTCTACCGCGATCTCGGCCGGATGCAGCAGGCGGTCGCCGCCTACCGGAAGTTCCTCGAACTCGCCGCCGCGGATGCGGTCATGCGGCCGGTCGCCGAGCGCTTCATCGCCTTGCTGTCCGCCAAGGGTTGAACGCTGTCGAGGACCGGCTTCGCATCGGCCTGCTTCCGGCGCGCGGCCGCAGAGGCGCCGCACAGGCGTCGGCAGTCCTTCGGCCCACGCCGAATGCCGCGGATCGTTCGAAAGCGTTGCGCCCGCTGATCCGGCATGCTAGCCGGTCGGTCGATCGACGACCGCCCCGTGACGATGGGGGCCAAACGGTCGAGGGCCGATGCATCGCTCGCTGAATGCGGCAGGGTCTGCATCGCCTGGACGGCAGACGGAGTGTAGCGCAGTCTGGTAGCGCATCTGGTTTGGGACCAGAGGGTCGCAGGTTCGAATCCTGCCACTCCGACCATCGTTCCCAATGTCTCGGGAAGGCCCGGTTCGGCAACCGAGGATCAGGTCTCAGCGATCGGCAGCCGGAACCATCCGCCACGCCACCGTTGCGAACCATGTGCCGAACGCGGCGAGCAGCAGCGCCGCCGTAACGAACACCGTCCCCGCACCGCTTCCGCCGAGCATCAGCGCGCCGAGCGCGACGCCGAGCGATTGCGACAGGAAGAACAGCGTGGCGAAGACCGAGAAGCCGGTCGCCCGCGCCTCCGGCAGCAACTGGGTGGCGAAGGTCTGCAGCGTGTTGTGCAGCATGTAGGCGCCGAAGCCGATCGCCACCATCAGCACCGGGACGAACCAGATCGCCGGCGCGAGCGGAAACAGGATCATGCCGATTCCGGACGACGCCGCGCCCGTGGCGATGAGCTGCCTTGCCGACAGCGTGCGCATCCGCTGGCGCATGCCGCGGGTAAACAGCATGCCGCCGACCGCGAAGAAGGCGAGCATCAGGCCGATCAGGCCGTAATTGGCCGCGAACCGCTCCTTCAGGTCGATGCCGACGAAGGTGACGGCCGCGTAGACGGTGACCCCTTCCATGAACACCGAGGCCAGGACGACGCGCGACCAGGGGCGCCGGAGCATCGTCGCGATCGCTGCGAGGGGAGGCAGCCGGGTGCCTTGCGCGAGTGGCCGTGCCGTCACCAGCGGATTGAGCCGTGCTTCGCGCATCATCCCGATGCCCGCGCCGCAGTAGACCAGTGCCACGATCACCAGCGCCGCGCGCCAGTCCCAGTATTCGGTGGCCAGCCCGCCGATGATCTGGCCGGTCACCATGCCCAGAATGCCGCCGCTCGCATAGCGCGCCAGGATCGGCTGCCGCTCCTCGAACGGGGCCATGTCGCCGACCCAGGCGAGCGACACGGGAATGATGGCCGAAGCAGCGGCGCCGCACAGCAACCGCGCCGCGGTCAGTTGGCCGAGCGTGGCGGCTGCTGCAGCAAGCAGGCAGGCAAGCGTGCTCGCAAAGCACAGCAGCGTCACCAGCCGGAACTTGCCGAAACGGTCGCCGGCGATGCCGAGCAGGATCTGCATGCCGCCATAGCCGAGCGCATAGGCCGTCACGGTCTGCGCCGCGAGACCGACCGCCACGCCGAATTCGTCGGCGAGCTGGGGCAGCACCGTATCCATCACGCGGACATTCGCCCCGCTGGCGAAGCCGCCGAGGGAGAGCAGGAAGACGGTGCGTTCGCGGGCGCGGACGGAGAGTTCCAGCGACATCGGCGGGCTTTTCCTGAAGGACGCAACGCGACGGTCTTCGCCGCGCAAGCCAAAAATGTCAACAAACATCAAACGAAAATATCAATCGACAGGAAGGATGCCATCTGCCGGAGAATGCGAAGCCGACATCCCCTGCAGCCGGACGCAGGCGCCGATCGCGGATGTGTCCAGGAACTCGCTGGCGAAGGGGATAATCCCATCAAAACAGCGGTTTGATGGACATGTCGTCCAACGCGTGATTTTCCATCTTGCAGTGCACAATGATTCTGGTAGCCTTCATATCAGAAATGTCAGGGACGGTGATCCGAGATGATCGAAGCCGCAGGCGCGTTGCCCGAAATCGATGCCAGGTCGTTCTGGGGTGCCATCGGATGCCGCGCCGTCGGAGCCGCGATCGTCACGACGATCGGCGGTGACGGACCTTCGGGGTTTCTCGGCCTCTCGGCCACGCACCTCACGGCGTCTCCGCCGACGATGATGGTGTCGATCGACCGCAAGACCGGCGCCTGCGCCGACATCCTCGCCTCCGGCGTCTTCGCCATCAACTATCTCGAAAAGGCGGGGCTGCCGATTTTCGAGCGATTCGCCTCGCGCGACGGCCCGAAGGGTGCCGCCCGCTTCGATGGCCTGGCGCTGCGCACCCTGGCCACCGGTGCGCCGGTCCTGCCCGGCATCGCCGGCGTGCTCGACTGCAGGCTCGACGAAGCGATCGAGCGCCACGGCGTCGTCATCGCGATCGGCAGGATCGCGGCTTTCGAAAGCGTCGGTGACGCTCAACCATTGATCCACTACCAGGGACGGGTGATGGCATGAACGAACGGGTCGACCTCTTCAAGCTCGGCATGCGCCGCCTCGCCGCGGGCGTGTCGCTGATCACCACGCGCGACGATGCAGGCATCCGCCATGGCATGATCGCCACCTCCGTGACGTCGGTCTGCCTGACGCCGCCCTCGCTCCTCACCTGCATCAACAAGAGCGCCTCCTGCTACGACGTCCTGCTGTCGTCGGGCGTCTTCTGCGTCAATCTCCTGGCCGAAGGCGACGACACCGTCGCCGCCCGTTTCAGTTCCTCGAAGTTCCGCGAAGTGCGTTTCGCCGAAGGGCAGTGGGGCGAGCTGGAAACGGGCGCACCCGTCTACGAGAACGCGCTGGCCAGCTTCGACTGCCGCGTGACCACCAGCGTGGAGGCGTCCTCGCACACCATCTTCATCGGCGAAGTGGTCGCGGTGCGGCTGCCGGACAGCATGGCCTCGCCGCTGGTCTATCTGGATGGCGCCTATGCGCGCTTTGCGGCGGCCGGCTGAGCGCCCGCCTTTCGCGCCTCCCGCTCCCCGGCCTGTCGCGACTGCGTCGATCGGGCGCTGTCGCGTCGGTTCTCGGGGCTGTTCTTCGTCGGCGTGAAATGTTAAGAGCGGCCTCCAGAGTGCCTGTCCCACGATAGGCCGGCCGGAGTCCGGCACGTCGTGCATGTGTCCGGGCGCAGCATCGGGAGGAAGTACAGTGGTCCGCAAGAAGCCGCAAACCAAAGCAAAGACGCTGCTGCGCAACGACGCCTACGAAGTGATCCTGATGGCGATCGTTGTCGGTGATCTGGAGCCGGGAGCGCGGGTCGACGAAAAGCAGATCATGCGCGATTTCAAGCTCGGCCAGGCGGCCGTGCGCGATGCGCTCTTTCGCCTGTCGCTCGAAGGGCTGGTCGAGCGCCATGCCCGCATCGGCACCCGCATCGGCGATCTGGGCCTGCGCGAACTGCAGGACGTGTTCGAGGCGCGGATCCTTGTCGAGGGCTATGCCGCGGCTCTTGCCGCGCACCGCGCTTCTCCGGACGATCTGGCGGCCATCCGCGCCGCCTATGACGGCTACGAGGAGGTGGTCGAGGCGCGCGACATCCGCGCTCTCGTGGTCATGGACAGGGCCTTCCACCGGGCGCTGGCAGCGGCCAGCAAGAACTCGCAGATCGAGCAGACGGCCATCCGGCTGCACAACAACGCCGCCCGCTTCTGGTGCTTCGGCCTGAAGCGAACGAGCGTCGAGGCCAACAAGCGGCAGATCCGCGAGCATCTCAAGGTGGTGGACGCGATCGAGAAGAGGGATTTCGCCGAGATCGACCGCCTGCTGCGCGGCGTGCTCGGCCATTTCCCGGACAGTCGCTTCCTCATGTTCGACCCGCTGCGGCCGGGCGAGCGCCCCGACGTGCCGGAGGCTGCCGAGTAGCGCTGCTGCTCGGAGAGGGCTGCACCCTTCCATTTCTGTCGAGGCCGCCAGGTTCGCCTGGCGGCCTTTTTCATGCGGCCTGCGCACCCCTCCTTTCGTCAATGGGCTCCATCGCCTGTTGCGGATCAGGGTCGGGATGCTGCGCCCAAAAACCGGGCAGATTTCCCGGATGCCGTAACTTTGAACACACTTCTCCTTCGCGAGATGAAAAATTTTCGCGCTACTGGACATTGCAGCGCAGCATGGCGGCGCTCGGCGGTGCGTTCTCGATGTGCATGCGGAGGAGGATCGTTACTTTGAAAATACATGAAAGCGGCGCGGTGACGTGCCCGTCCGTCTTGCCTCTGCATGTGCCGCAGTGCAGCATTTCCCATTGACAGCCCCGGTGAAACCGTCTTCAAATTTGCACAACAAGAATATTTGAAAACAGGGGTACTGAAATGTCAGATCGCAGGAACGCGAGGAGCGTCCTTGGCTCGGTCGCCGTGGCGCTCGTCACGACCACGAGCGCCTACGCCCTCGACGAGGTTTCGATGGGCACGGGCTGGCTGGCCCAGGCCGAGCATGGCGGCTTCTACCAGGCCGTCGCCGATGGCACCTACGAGAAGCACGGGCTCAAGGTGACCATCCTGATGGGCGGCCCGCAGTCGCCCAACCGCGCGCGGCTCATCGCCGGCCAGGTCCAGTTCATCCAGGGCTCGACGCTTGGCGCCCTCGACGCGGTGGCCAACGAAATCCCCACCACCACGGTCGCCGCGATCTTCCAGAAGGATCCGCAGGCGCTGCTGGCGCACCCCGGGGTCGGCATCGATACCATCGCCGATCTCGCCAAGTTGGAGACGATCTTTCTTGGCGGCGACGGCTACGACACCTTTTTCCGCTGGCTGAAGGCCACCTATCCGGGCTTCAGGGACAGCCAGTACAAGCCCTACACCTACAACCCGGCGCCGTTCATCGCCGATCCGGCGTCCGGCCAGCAGGCCTACATCACGTCCGAGCCGCTCAACATCAAGAAGCAGGCCGGCTGGGACCCGCAGGCCTTCCTGCTCGCCGACTACGGCTATACCGGCTACGCGACCACGATCGAGACGCAGGTCGACCTCGTCGAGAACAAGCCCGATCTCGTCAAGCGCTTCGTCGAGGCGTCGATCATCGGCTGGTACAACTACCTCTACGGCGACAACGCGGCCGCCAACGAGCTGATCAAGACGGACAATCCGGAGATGACGGACGAGCAGATCGAATATTCGATCGCTCAGATGAAGAAGTACGAGATCGTGCTGGCCGCCGACGCCAAGGAAAAGGGCATCGGCTGCATGACCGACGAGCGCTACGCCGGCTTCTACAAGGCGATGGTCGACGCGGGCGTCCTCGACGGAACGCTCGACCTGTCGAAGGCCTACACGACCCAGTTCGTCTGCAAGGGCGTCGGCATGGACCTCTACAAGGACATGGCCGCCAACTGACGTTCGACCAGGGGGCGGCGCCGACGCGGCGCCCCCGCGGACAGTTCGAGGGGTGCAGATGCTTCAGCGATACAGCGCGAGCCAGGACATGGCCGCCGATCCTTCCGATCCGACGGGTGCCGGTCGCTCGGACCGTCCGATCGTCGCGATGCGCGACGTCGGCAAGGTCTTCGCCAACGGCACGATCGCGCTGTCGGGCATGTCGCTCGATGTCCGCCCGGGCGAGTTCGTCAGCCTGCTCGGACCGTCCGGCTGCGGCAAGTCGACGGCGCTGCGCCTCGTCGCCGGACTCGGCGGCGCCAGTGTGGGCCAGATCGAATGGCCGACCTCGAGCTACACCCATGCCGGCGAGCCCGAACGCGAGATCAGCTTCGTCTTCCAGGAGCCGACGCTGATGCCCTGGGCGACCGTGTTCCGCAACGTCTGGCTGCCGCTCCGGCTGAAGGGCGTCTCGCGCCGCGCCGCAACCGAGCGGGTCATGGATGCGCTGGGCATGGTCGGGCTCGACAAGTTCGCCGAGCACTATCCGCGCGAACTGTCGGGCGGCATGAAGATGCGCGTCTCCATCGCCCGCGCCCTGGTCACCCGGCCGAAGGTGATGCTCATGGACGAGCCCTTCGCCGCGCTCGACGAGATCACCCGCCAGAAGCTCAACGACGACATCCTGCGCCTCTGGGGCGACCAGGGCTGGACGGTCATCTTCGTCACGCATTCGGTCTTCGAGGCGGTCTACCTGTCCAGCCGCATCGTGGTGATGGCAGCCCGCCCGGGCCGCGTCATCGCCGACCTGCCCAACACGCTCGCCTATCCCCGCAGCGGGGATGTCCGCACGACAGCCGACTTCGCCGCAGCCAGCCGCGAGGTGTCGGATGTCCTGCACCAGTCGATGGACGTGGACGCACACCGATGAGCAGCATCTCCATGGAAACCGCCGGGCATACCGCCGCGCCCCTGGCCGCGACCGCGGCACCCGAAAGCCCGCTGCGCGCGATACTCCAGCGCGTCCTGCATGTCGTCATCCCACTCGCCACCCTCGTCGTCGTGCTCCTGATCTGGCAGTGGTACGTCACCGCCTACAAGGTTCCGCGCTACATCCTGCCGGGACCGATGGAAGTGATCCGCGCCTTCATCGCCGACCACCAGATGCTCTTCTCGGCGCTCTGGGTAACGCTCTCCATCACCTTCTCGGCGCTGGCGCTGGCGCTCGGGGGAGGGGTCCTCGTCGCCGTCGCCTTCGCGCAGTCGCCCTGGCTGGAGCGCATCTTCTACCCCTATGCCGTGGTGCTGCAGGTCACTCCGATCGTCGCCATCGCGCCGCTGCTGATCATCTACGCTCCGTCGACGCACGCCGTCCTGCTGATGTGCGCCTTCCTGGTCGCCTTCTTCCCCATCCTGTCGAACATGACGCAGGGGCTGAAGAGCACCGACCACAATCTCCTCAACCTCTTCGACATCTACAACGCCACCGCCTGGCAGCGGCTGCGCTACGTCAAGCTGCCCGGCGCGCTGCCCTATTTCGCCACGGGCCTGAGGATCGGCGGCGGACTGGCGCTGATCGGGTCGGTCGTGGCCGAATTCACCGCAGGCTCGGCCGGCACCGAATCGGGGCTCGCCTTCCGCATCCTCGAGGCCGGGCGGCGCCTCAACGTGCCGCGGCTCTTTGCGGCGCTGCTGCTCATCACCGCCACCGGCGTGACCATCTTCTTTCTCACCAGCTTCATCTCCCACCTTCTCCTGCGGCGCTGGCACGAGAGCGCGCTCACCCGCGAGAACTGAGATGACGCGCAACGCTCCATCGCCCACAGGAGGCCATCCCCATGCGCAAGGTTGAACTCGGCGTCTTCATGCCGGTCGGAAGCAACGGCTTCCTCATGTCGAAGCGCACGCCGCGCTATCACCCGACCTTCGAACTCCATCACCAGATCGCCCAGGTCGCCGAGGACATCGGCCTCGACTACCTGTTCTGGATGGGCAAGTGGATGGGCTTCGGCGGCGAATCCGGCTTCTGGAAGAACACCATCGAACCGATGTCGGTCGCCAGTTCGCTGGCCCCGCTGACCAAGCGGCTGAAACTCTTCGCCACCGTCAACCCGCTGCTCTTCCACCCCGCCGTGGCGGCCAAGATCATCACCACCATCGACAACATCTCCGGCGGCCGCTTCGGCATCAACGTCGTCACCGGCAACACGCTGGAGGAGCTGGAGCAGATGGGCGTGGTGCCCGAGGGCTATGGCGACTACCGCTACGAATATGCCGACGAGTGGATCCGCGTCATGAAGATGCTGTGGAGCCAGGACCGCAGCACCTTCGACGGCCGCTTCTTCAAGCTCGCCGACTGCGTGTCCGATCCGAAGCCGATCCGCAAGCCGTACCCATATCTGGTCAGTGCCGGTCTGTCGGCGGAGGGCCTGTCCTTCGCCGCCAAGCACTCCGACTACCAGTTCGTCGGCCTGCGCCCGGCGGACGTCGAGCGCACCCGCGCGGCGGCCGCCGCCGAAGGCCGCTCCATCAAGGTGGTCACCTCCATGCTCCTCCTGCATGGCGAGACCGACCAGGCCGCCGAACGTGAATTCGAGCTGATCCGCGAGGACCTCGACACCGAGGCGCTCGACAACCTGATCGCCTCCTTCGAGCGCGACAACCGCGACAGTTACAAGGACCGGACGTCCTACCTGCGCCAGCCGAACACGGTCGGCTTCGGTTCCGGCCATCCCGTCATCGGCGCGCCCGACACCATGGCCGAGAAGCTGGCGCAGCTGATCGTCGAGACCGGCATCGACGGCATCCAGTTCACCTGCGTCGACTTCGTGAAGGACCTGAAGCTGTTCGGCGCCGTCGTGCTGCCGAAGCTGAAGGCCATTCTCGCCAGGCACGACATCGTCGTGGCCGACGCGCCCGCCGCAAGGGTCGCCGCCTGACGTTTCCCGGCCCGGCCCACGGGCCGGGTTTCCACATTCGCCCATCCGCACGGTCGCCCCCGGCGCCCGACGAGCTTCCTGTTGCCTGACGGATCCCTGCAATGACCACCAAGATGCATATCGGCTACGACCTCTCCTGGATCCAGCTCGAAGGGCGCTGGCGACTGCCCGGCTCCTGGACCAACGCCACCTATCCCGACATGCGCTTCTTCAGGGAACTGGCGCTGATTGCCGAGCGCGGCCTGATGGACTTCATGTTCTGGGGCGACGGCACCGGCATCCCGAGCACCTGGAAAGGCAACCGCGACGACGCCGTGCGCTGGGGCGTCGGCTGGCCGCGCCAGGACATGAGCCCCTACATCGCCGCCCTGTCGCAGATCACCTCGCGCATCGGCTTCGGGCTGACCTACTCCTCGACCTACATGCACCCCTTCTACACGTCGCGGCTCCTGAATTCGCTCGACCACGTCACCGGCGGACGCATCGCCTTCAACGTCGTCGCCTCCTCCAGGAAGGCCGACGCGGCGAATTACGGCTTCGACGAGCTGATGGAGCACGACCAGCGCTACGAGCGCATGGAAGAGTTCGTCGACGTCTGCAAGGCGCTCTGGGCGAGCGTGGCGCCCGACGCCTTCATCCTCGACCGCGAAAGCGGCATCATGGCCGATCCGGAGAAGGTCAAGGCGATCGGTCACCGCGGCAAGTTCTTCAACGTCATGGGTCCGCTCGCCTGCGTGCCCTCGCCGCAGGGCCGGCCGGTGCTCGTCCAGGCCGGCGCCTCGCCGCGCGGCATCCAGGCCTCCGCCTATTTCGCCGACATGGTCTTCGCCGCCAGCCCCGGCAAGGACAAGCAGGTGAAGCACCGCAAGGCGCTCGACGCGGCACTCACCGCCCAGGGCCGCGATCCCTCCGGCGTCGGCATCGTCTGGGACGTGGTGCTGATCGTCGGCGAGACCGACGAGGACGCCAAGCGCCGCCACGAGCAGCTGCTCACCGCCGTGCCGCCGGAGGCCGTCGGCGCGTTCATGTCGCACCAGATCGGCTACGACCTGTCGAAGCTGCCGCAAAACTTCACCATCGCCGAGATCAACGAGCAGATCGTCAAGGCCAACGCATCGCCGGTCGGCTTCCTCAACATGACCACGGGCATCGATCCCGAAAAGACCATCACGAAGGACGAGTTCTACGAGGTCATCAAGCACCACACCGCCGGCTACGACCATGCAATCGTCGGCTCGGCCGAGAAGGTCGCCGACTACCTGGAGGACATCTTCGTGTCCACCGGCGAGCGCGGCGGCTTCATGATCGCCCATCCGCCGGCGGTGCCGCGCGACCTCCTGAACGTCGTCGACTTCCTCATCCCCGAACTGCAGCGCCGCGGCCGTTTCCGCAAGGAATACCGCTACTCGACGCTGCGCGAGAACCTCCTCGACTCCTGACCCGAAAGGACAAGGCTGATGGCTCTGGTCACCGGTTTCGACGCGAATGCCTCCGGCAGGATCGCCTCCCTCGCGGGAGCGATCGCCGGTTCGGAACGGATGCACTATGCCGTGATCTCGTTCCTCTCCGTGGTGTCGCTGGTCGCGCTCTGGCAGTTCGGCTCCATGGCGCTCCCCTCGAGCGTGCTGCCCGGACCCTACCGCGTGGTGTCGGCGCTCGTCGCCAACGTCCTGCAGGGCGACATCTTCACCGACATCGCCATCACGCTCGGGCGCATCGCGGCGGCCTTCGCCATCGCCATGGCCGTCGCGCTCCTGCTCGGCTTCTCCATGGCGCTGTCGCGCACGGCGGGCATCTTCTTCCACGTCTGGATCATCTGCGGCATCACGATCCCCGCCCTCGTGACCATCCTGACGCTCTACATGGTGGTCGGGCTCAACGACACCGCTGCCGTCCTCGGCGCTGCCGCCCCCGTCATACCCGTTCTCGCCATCAACATCCGCGAGGGCGTCAAGGGCATCGACACCCGCCTGATCGGCATGGCGCGCGCCTTCCGGGCGGGCCGGCGCCAGCAGATCGTCTCGGTGATGGCGCCGCAGGTGGCGCCGATGCTGCTGGCCTCCACCCGCTTCGGCATCGGCCTGGTCTGGAAGATGGTTCTCTTCGTGGAGCTGCTCGGGCGCGGCAGCGGCGTCGGCTACAAGATCGAGTTCTTCTACCAGATGTTCAACATGACCGAGGTGCTCGCCTACGCGCTGAGCTTCGTCTTCGTCATGCTGTTCATCGAGGTGGCGATCCTGGGCACCATCGAGCGCCGCATCTTCCGCTGGAAGCGGAATTGAGAGCGGCGCCATGACCTACCCCTTCCGTCCCCCCGCTCCGGTACAGGCCGCCATGTCACAGATCTCCCTGACCGACATTCA
The DNA here is from genome assembly GCF_030398385.1 of Aquibium sp. ELW1220. GTDB lineage: Bacteria > Pseudomonadota > Alphaproteobacteria > Rhizobiales > Rhizobiaceae > Aquibium. The sequence goes on from NZ_JAOAOQ010000055.1 coordinate 17,432, forward strand.
CAAGCAGTTCCCCGGCCGTGGCGGCAAGGGCGGCTGGAAGGCGCTCGACGGCGTCTCCTTCGAGATCGCGACGGGCGAGATCGTCGGCCTGCTCGGGCCGTCGGGATGCGGCAAGTCGACCCTGCTCAACATCGTCGCCGGTCTCGACGACACCTACGAGGGAACGGTCGCCATCCAGGGCAAGCCGCTCGCGGAGCAGATCGGCCAGGGCTTCCGCGTCGCCTATGTCTTCCAGGAGGCGCGGCTGATGCCCTGGCGGACGCTGCGCGAGAACATCGAGTTCGTGCTCCAGGCGGCCGATTTCCCGCGCACCGAATGGGCCGGGCGCATCGACAGGGTGCTCGGCCTCGTCGAACTGGCCAAGTTCGCCGACTTCTTCCCGCTCCAGCTTTCCGGCGGCATGCAGCAGCGCGCCTCGATCGCCCGGGCCTTCGCCATCGAGCCGGACATCCTCCTGATGGACGAGCCGTTCAGCGCGCTCGACGAACTCACCGCGCGACGGCTGCGCCAGAGCCTGCTGACGATCTGGTCGGCCTTCCGCACCACCATCCTCTTCGTCAGCCACAACGCCTTCGAGTCCACCTTCCTCGGCGACCGCGTGCTGGTGATGAGCCCGGGCCCCGGCGGGCGTATCCGGGAAGAGATCAACCTCCGCCACATCCAGCGGCCCCGCGACTACGAGGACACCGCGCTCTTCGTCGAGAGCAAGCGCGTCGTCGAATGCCTGCAGCGGCACATGGGAAATCGACCCGAGCATTCCTGAGGATGCCCGGCAGGACCGTCATCGAACATCAACACGGAGCACTCGCATGATCCTTACGCGCAGACTGGCAATGGCGGCCGTGCTTTTCGCCGGCGCACTCTTCACCACCGGCGCCTCCGCCGAAGCCCCGATGGGCGATGGCGGAACCATCCGGCTCATGTCCAACCCCGTAGGCACCCAGTCCTATCCGCCCTACGTCATCGACAAGTTCAAGCTCGACGAGAAATACGGCTTCAAGCTCGAGGTGATCCCTTTCACCAACCCGCAGGCCGCGGTCGCCGCGCTGCAGAGCGCCAGCATCGAGGCCGTGGTGCAGGACTGGATCTCGGTCGCGCGGCTGCGCAACCAGAACATTCCGGTCATCGGCGTCGCGCCGTTCCTGGCCTACGTCAACACCGTGCTCCTGCCGCCGGACTCGACCGTCACGACGCTCGCCGACCTGAAAGGCAAGCGCCTCGGCACATACACCAAGACCGGCTTCGACTGGATCATCCTGCAGGCCGTGGCCAAGCAGCAATACGGCTTCGACCTCGCCAAGGAGGTCACGATCCAGGAGGGCGCGCCGTCGCTGCTGCGTGGCTCGATGGAGCAGGGCCAGCTCGACGCCACGCTGATGTACAATTCGCTGACCCCCGACATGATCCTGTCGGGCAAGGCGAAGCTCCTGATGACGATCCACGACGTCGTCGCCGAGCTCGGCCTCGCCGAGGCGCCCTTCCTGATGTACGCCATGCGCGAGGACTACGCGAAGGCGAACCCGGCCAACGCCAAGGCCTTCGTGGCGGCCTACCAGGAGGCCATCGACATCCTGCTGTCCGATCCCGTGGTCTGGAAGGAGCAGGGGCAGAACATGAAGCTCGCCCCCGAGGCGACCGAGATGTTCCGCGAGAACGCCAGCAAGGAATTCATCAAGGCCTTCACGCCCGCCATGGCCGGCGTGCTCGACCAGACCTTCAAGGTCCTTCTGGAAACCGCCGGACCCGAGACAATGGGCATGACCGCAATGCCCGACGCCGTCTTCACCCTCGACTACCAGCCCTGATTTCCGGCCGGGCGCGCCGCTGGCGCGCCCGGCTTTTCCGTCTCTTCGCGCTCTGCGCTCAAAGATCACAGGATCGCCCGCCATGTTCCACTTCGCACGCGCTGCGGCATCCGCCGCCATCGCCCTCGGCCTCCTCGCCGCGACCCCCGGCGCCCGCGCAGCCGAGCCCATCGGCGACGGCGGCGTCATTCGGATGATGGCGAGCCCCTACGGTTCGCAGTCCTTCATCCCCTTCGTCATCGACAAGTTCGATCTCGACACGAAATATGGCTTCGAGCTCGAGCGGATCGTCTTTTCCGACAGCAAGGCGGCCGCAGCGGCCGTGCAGTCGGGCAGCGCCGAGATCGCGCTCTTCGACTGGAACTCCCTCGCGCTGATGCGCAATGGCGGCATCGACGTGATCGGCATCGCGCCTTTCATCACCTATGTGAGCACGATCGTCGTCCCGGAGACTTCGCCGATCAACGGCGTCGGCGATCTCAAGGGCACGAAGTTCGGCATCTTCTCGCGTCAGAGCACCGACTGGATTCTCGTCGATACGCTGGCGCGCAAGAAATACGAACTCGACCTCGCCAGGGATGCGCAGCTCGTCGAGGCGGCGCCGCCGCTCCTGCGCGGCTCGCTCGAACAGGGCGCCATCGACGCGACCATCATGTTCTCGTCCATCGCGCCCGACATGCTCGCCACGGGCAAGTTCCGCAACGCCTTCGCCATCCGCGACGTCGCCGAGGAGCTCGGCCTGCCGCTGGCGCCCTACCTGATGATCGGCACCACCGAGCGCTACGCTGCCGAGAAGCCGCAGAACGTGAAGGCCTTCGTCGCCGCCTACCAGGAGGTCTACGACATTCTGATGAAGGACGACGGCGTCTGGCAGGAGCAGGGCACCAACATGAAGCTCTCGCCCGAAGCAATCGTCTTCTACCGCGACCAGATGCGCCGCGACATGCTCCGCTCCTTCATGGAGGGCGACGAGGCGACGCTGAACAAGACCTTCGACCTGCTTCTGGAGACGGCGGGAGCCAAGGCGCTCGGCATGGAAAAGATGCCCGAGACGATCCTGAGCCTCGGGTTCCAGCAGTAGCGGCGCAGTCGGGAAGGGCAGGTAACCGCCATGATCGTCGAGACCACCAACTACTTTGCCAAGCCGGGCCTCGCCGACGCGGTCCTGGAACGGCGACGCGAGGGTTCGCGGCTGCGCCGCGCGCTCGGCCTCGCCGAAGGCTGCATCCTGGTCAACCGGGGCGGTGCCGGCCCCGACGTCCGGTGGGAGTGCAGCTTCGTCGACGAGGCCGCCTTCGCCGCCGACCTCGCCGCCCGCGACGCCAGCCCCGAATTCGGCCGCCAGCGCGCCGAGATGGGGGCTCTCACCGATCGTTTCGAACGGCACGTCTTCACCGTCGACGACACCGAACTCTGAACACGGCGCGGCGCGATCCATCGCCGCCATAGCAGCAAGGACGAGCATCATGGCCGCCACCACCAAGGGCACGGGCAAGAAGATCAGGATCGCGCATCTGGCGGGTCCCAATGCCACCATCCAGAACACGCCGCCGCTCGTGACCTCCAACAAGGCGCGCGCCGCGCACGGCCTGCCGCTGCTCACCGACGTCGAAGGGAAGCCGTCGCGCTTCGACCCGCTGCGGCCGCAGAAGCTTGCCGCCCCCGTCACGGTCTATGTCGAGCAGTTTTCGGCCCACCCGCTGGAGAAGGACGTGGCCGAACTCTACGCTCCGGCCGACGGCTATCTCGACGCCGCGGGCAACTTCTCGACCGAGAAGGCGTCGCCCGACGACAAGCCGGTCTACAGGATCGAGATCGGTCCGGAGGACGGTTACTACCCGCTGCCCTACATGGCCCGCCAGGCCGACGGCTCGCCCTGGGAGACCGACGGAACGTCGATGCGGGCGGATCGCGCCCATTCGCGACAGCCCTTCCTGCCCGACGGTTCGCGCACCTTCGCGGAGGTCGACCGTCTCGGCGTCGACGGCATGGGCCACGGCAACACGATCTCGAATGTCGCCGACGTCGACTTCTTCCGCCTCGCGCCGTCTGCCGGCTACACCAAGGGCCTGCCGGCTGCCGAGCGCACCGACAGCGGCGAGGGCGACATCGCGCCCGAAGTCGCCGGCGCGAACTTCTTCCCCTACCGCCCCGCGCATCTCAACCAGTCGCCGCCGCGCAAGACGCTCGCGCGCATCACCAACATGGCGCAGGCGATCCTGTCGTCCGGCGACTACGACGGCGCGATCTGGACGCAGGGCAGCCCGCGCGTCGAGGAGACGGTCTACTGGTTCAACCTCGCCCTCGACGTCACCATGCCGGTCGTCGGCAACGCCTCGCAGCGCTACCACGGCCAGATCAGCAATGACGGGCCGAAGAACCTCGCCGATTCCGTCGACTGGCTGTCCTCGAAGGTCTGGGCCGACGAGGCCGGCCGCAACCGCGCCGGCGTGGTGATGGTGCAGGACCAGCGCGTCTTCGCCGCCCGCGAGGTGACCAAGGTCGACGCGCGGCCGGGCGGTTACGCGGTCGCCGGCGGCCATGGCGGCCTGCTCGGGGCGGGCGGCGGCGGCACCGGCTCGGTGCTGCGCTACGTGCCGGCGACGAAACACACCTGGCAGTCGGAGGTGAACGTCTCGAAGCTGCCGTCCGCCGTCACCGGCATCCGCCTCGGCGACGACGGCATCGAGACGGTCGAGGTGGCGGTGAAGGACGCCGCGGGCGACATCCTCGAGACCGCGATCCCGAAGGTCTCCATCGTCAAGGATGCGAGCTACATCGAGGACGACTGGGAGAGCGATCCCTCCCAGGAGGTCGATACCATCGCCTTCATGGACTACAAGCTCAAGCACGCGCCGCTGTCGGGCTTCGTGCTCGAAGGGCTGAACCCCTACGGCAAGGCGGCCGCCACCTCGAAGTCGCGCATCCTGCTCAAGGCGGTCTTCAGCGGCTTCCCGGTGGTCAATGTCGGGCGCGGCACGACCGAGGGCTTCGCCATCCGCGGCGGCCCGTTCATCGCCGGCTCGAACCTGACGTCGGTGAAGGCGCGCATCCTGCTGATGCTCTGCATCATGAAGTTCGGCATGCTGCCGCCGGCGAAGGACCCGCTGAAGCCGACGCCGCAGGAGATGGCGGCGACCGAGGCGAAGCTCGCGCTCTACCAGGAGATCTTCGACACGCACTGACCGGAGATCCACCGTGCCGATCGGGACCCGCGGCGGCTGAAATCGCCGCGGATCCGGCTTTGCGGTTGCCTTTTGCCGTCCGGCGGGTTTAGAGGACGCCACGATCTTTCGGAAGGAACCGACATGTCAGCCCGCATCTACAGCCCCGCCAAGACCGCCATGCAGTCCGGCAAGGCCAAGACCGGCCGCTGGCTCTTGGAGTTCGATCCCGAGGCGCCGAAGAAGATCGACCCGCTGATGGGCTACACCACGTCCGGCGACATGAAGAGCCAGATCCGCATCGTCTTCGACACCCGCGAGGAGGCTGTCGCCTACGCCACCAAGCACGGCATCCCGTTCCGCGTCCAGGAGCCGAAGGAAGCCAAGCGGCGGCAGATTTCCTATTCCGACAATTTCCGCTATGACCGCAAGGTGCCGTGGACGCACTGAGCGTCCCGGCAGCAAAGACCCGGCCCCCGTGCCGGCGGGACGGTCCCGTAGCTCAGATGGATAGAGCACCGGCCTTCTAAGCCGATGGTCGCAGGTTCGAGTCCTGCCGGGATCGCCACTAGCCGAGGTCAAGCGGGGTTCGGTCGGGCAACGCCGACCCATGTCTCGGCAGTCCGTCAGTCATGCGCTCGCGCCGTCGATGCACGCGGATGACGGCAGGAACGCCGCAGGGTGAGGACGGCGGATAGACATCATGAAAGGCGTTGCGATCCTGACGGCGGGACGGAGCGGGTCGAACTGGCTCGGAAGCCTCGCAAACAGCACCCATTGCCTCGGCCGTTCTGACGAATGGCTCGATCCCCTGAAGCTCGGCTCAGACCCGCGGGATATCGACGCGCTGTTCCAGGCGATCCTTGCCACCGCGAGCAGCGCGAACGGCCGCTTCGCTTTGAAGATCTTCCCGCCGCACCTGATGCGGGTCCAGCGCCAGTATGGCGTGGACTTCATCACGGAATGCCGAAGCCGGCATCACCTCGGGCTCGTGCTTCTCAAGCGACGGGATCGGCTCCGTCAGGCGATCTCGCTCGTCCGCAGCGTCCAGACGAACAAGTGGACCAGCGCGGAATCCGCCATCGGCGCGGAGGCGTATGACTATGCGGCGATCTGCGAGGCCTACGTCAAGACGGAGCGGTACTACTCCTTCTGGTCCGCCTATCTCGACCTGTTCGAGCTCGATCACGACCTGCTCTACTACGAGGATCTCGTCGACGATCCCGCGCCCTATCTCGACGCGCTTTCGAAGCACCTGGAGGTGCGGATCGACGACGTGCCGGTGTCGGCACTGAAAGTCCAGCGTGACGATCTTACCGAGGAATGGCTCGCGCGGTTCAGGCTCGATCTCGCGAGAGTAGGCTTCCTGTCGCAGCTCCCGAAAGGCGCCACGCCGCGAACGGTCAGGAATCTCGCCCTGTTCCTGCAAAGGAAGCCGATGAAAGGCCATTGGTTCGACTGAGTGCCGCGCGACGGGACGGTGCATCGGCCCGGCCCGCCGCCCTTCCGGTGAAGGGACGCTCGCGCCCGTCCCTTCGTCCGTCCGTCGATGCCTGCGCCCTCCGGCCTCAGCCGTCCACCCCTGCCGCTGCCGCCAGCGCCCGCGTCAGGTCGGCCTGGATGTCGTCCACGTCCTCCAGCCCGATCTGGAGCCGCAGCACCGGGCCCTCGTAGTCGCCCTTCGCCACGGTTCGGTCGCCGAGCCACACGTGGACGGCGAGGCACTCGTAGCCGCCCCAGGAATAGCCGAGGCCGAAGATCGTCAGCGCGTCGAGGAAGGCGTGCGCCTTCTTCGTGCCGCCGCCGTCGAGCACGACCGAGAAGATGCCCGACGAACCGGTGAAGTCGCGCTTCCAGATCGCGTGGCCCGCGTGGCTCTCGAGTGCCGGATGCAGCACCTGCGAAACGCCTGGCTGGGTCTCCAGCCAGCGCGCGACGGCAAGCGCGCTCTTCTGGTGCCGGTCGAGCCGCACGCCCATCGTGCGCAGCCCGCGCAGCACTTGGTAGACGTCGTCGGGTGCTGCACAGCAGCCAAGGGTCAGGAAGGTCTCGTGCAGCCGCTCCCAGCAGGCCGCATTGGCCGAGACGGTGCCGAGCAGCACGTCGGAATGGCCGGCCGGGTACTTCGTCGCGGCGTGGATGGAGATATCGACGCCATGGTCGAGCGGGCGGAAATAGAGCGGCGTCGCCCAGGTGTTGTCCATCATCACCACCGCGCCGCCGGCATGCGCGGCCGCCGCTATCGCCGGGATGTCCTGCATCTCGAACGTGTTGGAGCCCGGGGCCTCGGTGAACACGACCCTGGTGTTCGGCTTCATCAGCGCCGCGATGCCCGCGCCGACATGCGGATCGTAATAGGTGACCTCGACGCCGAGCCGCTTCAGCATCGTGTCGGAAAAGCGCCGCGTCGGATTGTAGACCGAATCGACGATCAGCGCGTGGTCGCCGGACGACAGGAAGGCGAGCAGCGGCACGGTGACGGCGGCCAGCCCGGACGGCACCAGGATCGTGCCCGCCGATCCCTCCAGCTCGTCGATCGCCGCGCACAGCGCGTCGGTCGTCGGCGTGCCGCGGGTGCCGTAGGTGTATTTCTGGTTCCGCGCGGCCATGGTCGCGGCGTCGGGAAACAGCACGGTGGAGGCGTGCACGACCGGCGGGTTGACGAAGCCGTGGTACTCGCGCGGATCGTTGCCCATGTGCGCCAGCCGCGTGTTGACGCCTCTCTTCTCGTCTCCGTTCGACACGTCCGGCCTCTCCGTCAACAGCGATTGCGATCGTCGAGCCATAGGACGGGGCGGCGCGGCACGCAACATCTCGCCAAGGGGCGTTCCGGCGCCGCCCAAGCCGGCGGCACGCGCACCTCGCAACTGCCGAAATCCGCGCCACACGTCCCGTCTGACGCGATTTCGAACTGCAAATGCGTGTGAAACGCCGTGAAACGCTGGCCCAATCATCCATTCGCCCTTGACCAATCGGTCATAATCGCCTTCGATGCTCGCGTGACGGGAGATGCAGGTAAGCGTGCCGGGACGGTGCGCGACAGCCGGAGGGTTTGGCGCCTGCAACAACTCCCGCGAGGGTAATGAAAATCCGGGATTCACCGGAGAAGAAAAGGGTTTCAGGTTATGAAAACGACGATCTTGACGGGCGTACTCGGCGCTGCCGCACTCGGCCTCGCTGCTTCCGCCGCATCGGCCGCCACGCTCGACGACGTGAAGGCCAAGGGCTTCCTCCAGTGCGGCGTCAACACCGGCCTCGCCGGCTTCGCCTCCCCCGACAATGCCGGCAACTGGGCCGGCTTCGACGTCGACATCTGCAAGGCGGTCGCCGCGGCGATTTTCGGCGACGCGACCAAGGTGAAGTACTCCCCCACCACCGCCAAGGAGCGCTTCACCGCGCTGCAGTCCGGCGAAATCGACCTCCTGTCGCGCAACACCACGTGGACGCTCAGCCGCGACACCTCGCTCGGCTTCAACTTCGCCGGCGTGAACTACTATGACGGCCAGGGCTTCATGATCAACGCCAAGAACCTGCCGGGCGTCAACTCCGCCCTCCAGCTCTCCGGCGCCTCGGTCTGCGTGCAGACCGGCACCACCACCGAGCTCAACCTCGCCGACTACTTCCGTGCCAACAACATGGAGTACAACCCGGTCGTCTTCGAGAAGCTCGAAGAGGTCAACGCCGCCTATGATTCGGGCCGTTGCGACGTCTACACCACCGACCAGTCGGGCCTCTACTCGATCCGCCTGACGCTGGCGGCGCCGGACGATCACGTCGTCCTGCCCGAGATCATCTCGAAGGAGCCGCTCGGACCCGCCGTCCGCCAGGGCGACGACCAGTGGTTCGACATCGTCAAGTGGACGCTGAACGCCATGATCACGGCCGAGGAGCTCGGCATCACCTCGGAAAACGTCGAGGAGATGAAGGGCTCGTCCAACCCCGAGATCAAGCGCGTGCTCGGCCAGGAAGCCGATTCCAAGCTCGGCGCGTCGCTCGGCCTCTCCGAGGACTGGGTCGTCAACGTCATCAAGGCCGTCGGCAACTACGGCGAGAGCTTCGAGCGCAACATCGGCACCGGTTCGCCGCTGAAGATCGCCCGCGGCCTGAACCAGCTCTGGACCAAGGGCGGGCTGATGTACGCCCCGCCGATCCGCTAAGCGCAAGTCAACGGAACCGGGGGGCGCCCGCCGCCCCCCGGACCCTTCTCGACCGGAACCCGGGGGCGGCTCATCGCCAGCCGGATACTTCCCGAAAGGTACCCGATGGCTTCCCAGGAAACGCTGCGCGACGACAGTGCATCCCGTTCGTCGATCCTCTACGACCCCAAGATCCGCAGCATCGTCTTCCAGATCCTCGTCTTCGTCGCGCTGGTGCTGGCGGTCGGCTGGATCGTCAACAACACCATCGAAAATCTGCGCCGCGCCAACATCTCGTCGGGATACGACTTCCTCGACAGCCGGGCCGGGTTCGACATCGCCGTCGCGCTGATTCCCTTCAGTTCGGATTCGACCTTCGGGCAGGCCCTCGTCGTCGGCTTCCTGAACACGCTGATGGTCGCGGCCGTCGGCATCGTCACCGCCACGATCGTCGGCTTCCTGATCGGCGTCGGGCGGCTGTCGAAGAACTGGCTGATCTCCAGGATCTGCACGGTCTATGTCGAGGTCTTCCGCAACATCCCGCCGCTGCTCGTCATCTTCTTCTGGTACCTCGGCGTCCTGTCGGTGCTGCCGCTGCCGCGCGACTCGATCGAGCTGCCCTTCTACAGCTACCTGAACAGCCGCGGCTTCTTCTTCCCCCGCGCGATCTGGGCCGACGGCGCCTGGCTCATCGCGGTGGCGCTCGTCGTCGGCATCGCCATGTCCTGGTTCGTCGCCAGACAGGCCCGCGCGCGCCAGATGGCGACGGGGCAGACCTTCCCGGTGCTGTGGACCTCGATCGGGCTGATCGTCGGCCTGCCGGTGATCGCCTTCTTCGCCATGGGCGCGCCGCTCTCCTTCGACTATCCCGTGCTCGGCACCTTCAACCTCAACGGCGGCTGGACGGTGAAGCCGGAGTTCCTCGCGCTCTACCTGGCGCTGTCCTTCTACACCGCCTCCTTCATCGCCGAAATCGTGCGCGCCGGCATCCTCGGCGTCTCGCACGGCCAGTCGGAGGCGAGCTACGCGCTTGGCCTGCGGGCCGGCCAGACGCTGCGGCTGGTCGTCGTGCCGCAGGCCATGCGCATCGTCATCCCGCCGCTGACGAGCCAGTATCTGAACCTGACCAAGAACTCCTCGCTGGCGGTCGCGATCGGCTATCCCGACCTCGTTGCCATCGGCGGCACGATCCTCAACCAGACCGGCCAGTCCATCGAGGTCGTCGCCATCTGGATGGTGGTCTATCTCGGCCTCAGCCTGACCACCTCGGTGTTCATGAACTGGTTCAATTCCCGCATGGCGCTGGTGGAGCGGTAGTCCGACATGCAAGAGCACGACATCTCCTTCGTCCGCGCCGAAATGCTGGCCAATGCGCCGCCGCCGGCGAGCGAGCGCGGCATCGTCCGCTGGCTGCGCATCAACATGCTGGCGACGCCGGCCGACATCGTCCTGACGCTCGTCGGCCTGCTGGTCGTGCTGCTGATCGTGCCGCCCTTCCTGAACTGGGCGCTGTTCAGCGCGGTCTGGACCGGACCGGACCGCTCCGTCTGCGCCACGCTCGCCCAGGGCGGCATCCAACCGGAAGGCTGGTCGGGCGCCTGCTGGGCCTTCGTCGGCGCGAAGTTCGAGCAGTTCATGTTCGGCCGCTACCCGATCGACGAACGCTGGCGCGTGATGCTCGTGGCGGGGCTGTTCGTGGCGCTGCTGACGCCGCTGCTGATCCCGAAGGTTCCGCGCAAGGGCCTGAACGCGATCGTCTTTTTCGGCGTGTTCCCGATCGCCTCCTTCTTTCTTCTGGTCGGCGGAATAGATATAGAGATGTTTCCGTATCAGGAAACAGCGTCCGAGCAGCAGGTCACCAATGGCGTAGTCGAATCGCTCATCCAAGATCTTCCCAAAACTGCTTACTATTTTGATGTAGAATTGCCCTATGTCGAGACCTCGCTGTGGGGCGGCCTGCTGGTCACGCTGGTCCTGTCCTTCGTCGGCATCTCCGTTTCGCTGCCGCTCGGCATCATCCTGGCGCTCGGCCGCCGCTCCAAGATGCCGGTCGTCAAGATGCTCTGCGTCATCTTCATCGAGGCCGTGCGCGGCGTGCCGCTGGTCACCGTGCTGTTCATGGCCAGCGTCATGTTCCCGCTGTTCCTGCCGGCCGGCGTCAACTTCGACAAGTTCCTGCGCGCGCTCGTCGGCGTGTCGCTCTTCGCCTCCGCCTACATGGCCGAGGTGATCCGCGGCGGTCTGCAGGCGATCCCGAAGGGCCAGTACGAGGGTGCCGATTCGCTCGGCCTCGGCTACTGGCAGAAGATGAACCTCATCGTCCTGCCGCAGGCGCTGAAGCTCGTCATCCCCGGCATCGTCAACACCTTCATCGGCCTGTTCAAGGACACGAGCCTGGTCTCCATCATCGGCATGTTCGACCTGCTCGGCATCGTCCGCCAGAACTTCTCGGACGCCGCCTGGGCCTCGCCGCAGACGCCGATGTCGGGGCTCGTCTTCGCCGGGTTCGTCTTCTGGATCTTCTGCTTCGGCATGTCGCGCTATTCCATCTTCATGGAGCGACGGCTGGATACCGGGCACAAGCGATAGGCTACCCGCAAAGAGATGGCCGTCGCAGACAACAAGGGGAACCCACATGGCTGAAAACATCGCCGCCGCCGAGGACATCGCGATCGACCGATCCAAGATGCAGGTTTCCGACACCGACGTCGCGGTCGAGATCGTCGGCATGCACAAGTGGTACGGCGACTTCCACGTCCTGAAGGACATCAACCTGAAGGTGATGCGCGGCGAGCGCATCGTCATTGCCGGCCCGTCGGGCTCGGGCAAGTCGACGATGATCCGCTGCATCAACCGGCTGGAGGAGCACCAGAAGGGCCAGATCGTCGTCGACGGCATCGAACTCACCAACGACCTGAAGAAGATCGACGAGGTGCGCCGCGAGGTCGGAATGGTGTTCCAGCACTTCAACCTCTTCCCGCACCTGACCATCCTGGAGAACTGCACGCTCGCCCCGATCTGGGTGCGCAAGATGCCCAAGAAGCAGGCCGAGGAGGTGGCGATGCACTTCCTCAAGCGCGTCAAGATTCCCGAGCAGGCCAACAAATATCCGGGCCAGCTCTCGGGCGGCCAGCAGCAGCGCGTGGCGATCGCCCGCTCGCTGTGCATGAACCCGCGCATCATGCTGTTCGACGAGCCGACCTCGGCGCTCGATCCCGAGATGATCAAGGAAGTGCTGGAGACCATGGTTGGGCTCGCCGAGGAGGGCATGACCATGCTCTGCGTCACCCACGAGATGGGCTTCGCCCGCCAGGTCGCCAATCGCGTCATCTTCATGGACCAGGGCCAGATCGTCGAGCAGAACAAGCCCGACGAGTTCTTCGACAATCCGCAGCACGAGCGCACAAAGCTGTTCCTGAGCCAGATCCTGCACTGAGCAGAGGCACCGGTCGCCGGAACGGGGGACGCATGATGCGCCGGCTGCTGCGCGGCGTCCTGCTGGTCGTCGCGGTCGTGCTGGTCGCGGTGGCGGCGGGGATCCTCGTTCCCCGTCCGCTCCTGTCCTCGCCGCAGGCCGGCGAGGCGACGGGCGAGGCGACGGGCGAGTCCGGCGCGCCGCGCCGCACCGTGCTCCTCCTCTCGAACCCGATCCACACCGACATCGCGATCCCCAACGATCCCGACGTTCTCGTCCGCTTCGCCGCGCTCGCATCCGACGGCCTGCCGCTCGGCGATCCGGCCGCGCGCTGGCTGGTGGTCGGCTGGGGCGGGCGGTCCTTCTATGTCGAGACGCCGACCTGGGCCGACCTGAAGCCGATGCCGGTGCTGCGCGCCTTCACGCTCGACCGCTCGGTGATGCACGTCGCGGTCGCCGGCGACATCCCGCTCATGCATCCCGCCGTGACGGTGCTCGATCTCGACGCCAAGGCCTTCGCGGCGCTGCTCGACCACATGGAAGGCAGCTTCGTGATGGATGCCGACGGTTTCCGACTCGCCGCGCCCGGCTATGGCGACCACGACCGCTTCTACGAGGCGCATGGCTGGTTCAACGCGCTGGCCGGCTGCAATGTCTGGACGGCCGCCGCCCTGCGCGCCGCCGGAATCCGCACCGGGCTCTGGACCCCGCTGCCGGTCTTCCTCGCATGGTCGCTCGCGCTGCATCGCTAGACCGCCTCGACTGCCGGCTCATGGCGCGTGGTGCCGCGACGGAAATACGGGGACAGTCTACCGAATTCGGACGCCTGTCGCGGCTGTCCCGACGGGCGCGGCCCCGAAATCGGTAAACTGTCCCCGCATTTTCGCCAGCGCCAGTGGGCCGGGAGGCGGCTCTGCCGCCCGGCCAGTCGGACCCGGAATGGGATTGGTACGGCTGAGCGTTCACGTCAGGACGTGTCGTGATACGGCGGCAGGCCGGACATGGCGCCGCCAGCCATGGCAAG
>NZ_JAOAOQ010000056.1 GCF_030398385.1 Aquibium sp. ELW1220
AGCAAGCGAGCGAAGCCGGGCCGGCGGGTACCCTTGATGAGGACGGACGAAAATCCGAACCTGAGACGGGAGCCCGCCGGCGCCAGCGCCCGTCTGGCCAGACGGGCGCTGGCGAACCAGCCTCCCCGACAGTTAAGCACATCGACGACAGACAATCCTGAGGCGCGAGCCCCCACGACGGAAGACACGTCAGTCCCGACATCGGCGGGCGAGCCTCGAAGGACGCACCACGCCTCTGCAGCGACACGAACCACGAAGTCTCCGCCAGCAACGTCGTGCGTCCTTCGAGGCTCGCTTCGATCGCGCCTCAGGATAAGGACCGTCGAGGTTACTGCATCCGGACCCACCCCTCGGCATCCCACCGAACGCTGCGTCGAGCAAAGCGAGGCGGCGCGTCTCCGGGACCATCGTCTTCCGGCGGCCTCGTGTAACCGCGATGCCCGCCGTCACGCCGCCTCGCGGCCGACCCCGATCTCGTCCCAGCCAAGCCCGGGCCGCCAGCGCTCGGCGATGCGGCCGTCGCGGAGCGCCAGAAGGTGCATCCAGCCATTGTCGAACAGGGCGCGCACGCCGTCATGGCGCGCCAGCACGCCTGCGATCGCCTCCGGCGGCGCCTCGATCAGCACCGTGAGCCTCAGGGGCTCGTGGACGGGCCGCTCGCCGTCGTGCACCGCCTGCCAGGGAAGCCCGGTCCGCAGCACGCCGCCATTGCCCTCGACCACCCCGATGCCGCCGACCACGTTGTGGATCAGCTTGTTGCCGCAGCCGAACAGCTCGGGCGCGACCGTCGAGCCGTAATATTGCAGGCTGATCCAGCTCGCCACGACGACCGGCGCGGTGAGGATCAGTTCCAGGGTGGCGAAGTCGCGGTCGGTCCGCCAATCGTAGCTGTGCAGGAAGCTGCGACCGCCGAGGTCGCGACCGGCGGTCGCGCGCCGCGGCGCGGCAATGAAGGCCGCGCATCCTGCCAGCCCCCATTCGGGCCGCACCTCGGCCCAGTCGGCCGCACGCGCCGCGACGGACGACGCCGCCGCGCCCGGCAGCCGCAGCGCCCGCTCCGCGCGGGCCTGCGCCGCCGCCCTCGCAAGCCATGACCGGGCCTGAGCGAGATCGGCGGCGTGATCCGGCGCCGGCCGGTCGGTGTAGAGGGTCACCGCGTCGGTGGTGGTGTCGTGCAGTCCCGCGACGAACAGCGTGTCGGCGGGGACGTCGATGCCCTCGGCCGCCAGGCCGGCGCGGGTCTCGGGGTCGTTCAGCAGCGATGCCAGCAGCCGTGCCGAGACCTCGCCGGTCTGGCCGCCGCAGGCGCCGCAGTGGTAGCCGCTGGCATGCGGATTGTTGGTGACGCTGGCGCCATGGCCGAGCAGCAGCACCAGCCGGGCATGACCGGCGGCCAGGCCCATCGCGCGCAGCACGGCAGCGGCGGTGGAGGCCTTCTGCGCGGGTGTCCAGTCGCCCGCGATGCGCGGGGCGGGCGCTGCTACGCCGGACGCGGCGCCGAGGCCGAGCGCGTCCTTCAGCAGCTTTGCGCCGTAGAACGGCCCCGCTGCCTCGACGAAGGCGAAGGACGACACCGCAGCCTGCCGGAACCGGCCCCAAGCGCGGGCCGCGCGGGCGCCGATGCGGGACGTGGCTTCCGTCTGCGGGTCGGCCGTCGTGCAGGACAACAAGGCGGGCCGCAGCAGCACGGGCAGATGCGCCTGGGCCACGTCGGAGGCGAAGGGCCGGTGCGCCACGGGCAGGCCGAAGAACCCCGCAAAGCCCAGCGTGACGATCCCCGTGTCCAGGCTTTCGAGCGCGCGGCGGAACACCTCGGACCTGACGTCGATGCAGAAGGCGGCCTGGAGCGACGGCCGCGACGGCGTCGGCGCGAGCCCGGTCAGCGTCGTGTGCAGGAAACGCTGGTGCGCGCGCTCGGCGGCCTCCTGCAGGATGGCATCGACGACCTGCCCGGCCGTCGGCCGGACGGGCTCGGCATGGGCGGCAAGCGTGCGCGCCCAATCCGATGCGACGGCGGGGGCATGCGCAAGCAGCGCCTCTTCCCAGACCAGGCGGATCGCGAGCAGGTCGGTGATCGTGCCGTCGGTCCGATCCTCCAGTTCGGCCTGCCACAGCAGCCAGCGCGCGTGCTGCGCCCAGCCGCCGAGGTCGACATACAGCCGGTGGAACACGGTCGCGGCGGCGGCTTCGTCGATCCCCAGCCGCTCGGCGGCGCGCAGGATGGCGCGTTCGGATGTGTCGGGAACCTCGGCCACGTGGGCGCAGAAGCCGGCAAGGCCGGCGATTTCCGGCGTCAGGTCGTGCACGGCCCATTCCCGCCAGGCGGAAAAGGCGCCTTTGCCCGGCGCCGGCGTCCAGAGCGCCTGCCCCCGGTCGAAATGCCCCGATGCCCAGAGCCCGAAGGTGCGGGAGATGACGGCCGGCCAGTCGACGCCCGTCGCCGGCGCGACGAGTTCGGCAACGGTCGGCAGCGGCAGCGGCTCGGCGCTTTCCAGTCGGGCGATGGCCTTCAGGTGAGCGAGGTCGGCCGGCCTGTCTGGCGATGCACAGGCGGCAAGAGCGTCGGCGAGGTCGTCGTCGCCTATCTGCCCATCGGCGATCATGGCGGCAAAGCGCGAGCGCGGCAGGGTCGGCCGCACGCCGGCCACCCGCGCCAGCCGCGCCGCCGCGTGGGCCAGATCCTCGTCCGTCTGGCCGAGGAACGGGTTGACCGCCACCGTCGCGTCGAGCGGAAAGGCAGGCGGGATGGCGCGGGCGGCGCTCTCGGCGGCGCGGGGGATGGCACCGGCCCGCGCAGGCGGGGTCCGGGTGGGGGTCGCGAGCATGTTGTTCTCCGTCGAACAGAGTGGTCTTGCGATCAGAGGGGTCTTGCCGTCCGGAAGCCGCCGATGAGGCGATCGAGCGCGGCGTTGAGATAGAGGCCGTTGGCGACGTGGACGCGCAGTCCCGCGGCTGCCGGGTGATGCGCCCAGAGCGGAAACAGCGCCTGAGCGACGGCGATCAGCCCGAACGAACCGACCGCCACCACCACCAGCGCCCATTCCAGCGGCCCCGGAGCTGGCGGGGCGGGAAGGCTTTCGCCCCACAACACGCCGGCCGCGACATGGAAGCCGAAATAGCCGAAGGCGGCGGCCAGGGCGGCGAGGCCGGTGCGTCGCGTCAGCGCGGCCGGCGCGGCGTCGGCCAGGCCCTGCGCCACCAGATAGGCAACGCCGAAGATAAGGATGGCGCCGAGCGCCAGCGCCTGCGGTGCCTTGGGCGCGGCGAACCAGCCGAAAACCAGCGCCACGCCGGCATAGACGGCGAGTGCGAGCGCAAAGGCGCGCAGCACGGCACCGCCGCCGGGCACCGCGACCGGACCGGGGCGCCGGATGGCGGCGACCGCCTCGACCGCGCCGCCCGCCGCCAGGAAGGCGTGCGCCTTGTAGAGCGAGTGGGCGACGATGTGCAGCAGCGCCAGCGTCCAGAGCCCCAGGCCGCACTGCAGCAGCATGAAGCCCATCTGGCTGACGGTCGACCAGGCGAGCGCCGTCTTGGCGGCGCTCTGCGTCAGCATCACCGTCGCGCCGAACAGGGCCGTGAAACCGCCCAGCATGACCAGCGCCGCCATGGCGCCCGGGCTCGCCTGCACCGGCTCGGCGAGGCGGATCAGGAGCACGCCGCCGGCGTTGATGATGCCGGCGTGCAGCAGGGCGGAGACCGGCGTCGGCGCCTCCATCACCTCGGTCAGCCAGCCGTGCAGCGGGAAGGCCGCCGTCTTGAGCGCCGCCGCCAGCACCACCAGCGCGACCGCCACCTGCGCCCCGACCGGCAGTCCGGTTGCCGCAGCCCGTCCGAGGGCCGCAAGGTCCGTGGTGCCGAAGGCCAGCCAGAACAGTCCCGCCGCAACGCCCAGAAAAACATCGCCGCCGTGCCAGACCAGCGCGAATTTCGCCGCCGCACGCCGCGCCTCGGGCCGCCCCGGGTAGAAGACCAGGAGCCGCCGGAGGACGATGCCCACGGCCACGAACGCTGCCAGCATCAGCACCAGGCTGCCTGCCTGCACGAGCAGGAGCACGGCGGCCAGCGCGGTCAGCATCAGCCCGTGGAAGGCGCCCTCGCGCGCCTCGCCGTCGAGATAGCGGCGCGCATAGCGCACCACGATCCAGCCGACGAAGGCGACCAGCACGGCCATGGTCGCGCCGACGGCATCGAGCCGGAACGAGATGGCGTCCACCCCCTCCCCGGGCGTCGGCGCGGCCTGGCCGAAGACCACGAGGCGCACGACCGCCGCGGCCGCGAGGAGGAACGCCGCCAGTGCAGCGGCTTCGGCGAGGCGCGGCAGGATTCCCGGCCGCACCCCGGGACGCGCGAGGCAAAGCGCAGCCACGGCCAGCAGCAGGGGCACAGCCAGCAATGGCAGGGGGACAACGGGCATTTCCGGCTCTCCGTTTTTCGGGACACGCCGGAGATAGACCTTGATCGACTTCCATAAAATTACATATTCTGGGAGGAACCGTTCTGTCTGATGGAAGTATGTCGCTCCTCAACCTGCATCACCTGCGCCTGTTTCGTGCCGTCGCCATCGACGGCACGCTCACCCGTGCGGCGCAGCGGCTGAACCTGTCCCAGTCGGCGCTCTCGACCCAGATCCGGACGCTGGAGGACAGCCTCGGCCACGCGCTCTTCGAGCGCCGGGGGCGCGGACTGGTCCTGACGGAGGCCGGACGGATAGCGCTCGATCATGCCGAGGCGATCTTCCGCGCCGCCGACGACCTCACCGCGACGCTGCGCGAGACGGGGCGGGTCCGGCGCGCGCTGCGGGTGGGCGCGCTCGCCACCCTGTCGCGGAACTTCCAGATCCAGTTCCTGCGGCCGCTGATCGGCCGTTCGGACGTCGAGGTGGTGCTGCGCTCGGGAAGCCAGGCCGAGCTGCTGCGCGGCCTGGAGGGGCTGGCGCTCGACGTCGTCCTGACCAACCTCGCGCCGGCCCGCGACGCGTCGAGCCCCTGGCTGGTCCACAGGCTGGACGAACAGCCGGTCGGAATGATCGGCACCCCGGCCCGCGTCGGCCAGGCGCGGCGCTGCCTTGCCGAGCTGATCGCCACCGAGCCGCTGATCCTGCCCGCGCCCGACACGGCGCTGCGCGCAGCCTTCGATGCGCTGACCGCGCGTCACGGGCTGTCGCCGACGGTGGCCGCCGAGGCCGACGACATGGCCATGCTGCGCCTTCTCGCCCGCGAGGATGCCGGCCTCGCCGTCATCCCGCCGATCGTCGTGCGCGACGAACTCGAAGCCGGCATTCTCGTCGAGGCGGCCACCCTCGACGGCATCCGCGAGAGCTTCCTCGCCGTGACGCTGCAGCGCCGCTTCCCCAACCCGCTGATCGACGAGGTGCTGCGGCAATCGGCGGCCCGATAGAGGCATTGCCCTCGGCAACGCCTTGCAATTCGGCTACCGTGACGGGTCGCTGAGAACGGATGGGGTGATCGGCTTGGAGCTGCAGCCTTTTCTGGTTTCGAACACGCCGCCGACCCGGCAACAGACGATGCTGGCGGTGGGGATCGCGGCGTTGCTGGGGTGCGCCACGTTGGCAGCGATGCCCTTCGCAGGCGTTCGCCTGGAAGGCACCGAGCCCGTTCTGCCCGCCTATGCCGCCGGGCTGGCGGTCGTGGAGATCATGACGGGCGTGCTGCTTCTCGCCACCCTGACGCTGTCGCGCCACCGTGCGGTGACGGTGGTGGCAGCGGGCTACCTCTTTTCCGGGCTGCTGGCGATCCCGTGGGCGATCTCGTTCCCGGGCGTGTTCCCGGCCCTCGGCCTCGACGTGGACGTGCAGAGCACGGCGACGCTGGCGGCGGTGCGGCGGCTGGGCTTCGCGTCGTCGCTCCTCGCCTATGCCGCGCTGCGGCTCGCGGACGGTCCGGAGTCCGGCCGCGGCCAGTCGAAGGGCTCGCTGCTCGCCTGCGTGTTCGCCGTGGCCGCGGCGGCGGTCGCCGTCTCGGTGCTCGCCCTGTCGGGCGTGGGCAAGCTGCCCCGCTTCATGGCCAATACCCGCGAGGTCGCGCCCCTCTGGTCGTATGTGCCGGCAGCGGCGATGACGCTCTACGTGCTGACGGCGGGGATGCTGCTCGCCGCCCGGCGATCGGTTCTCGACCTCTGGGTGACGGTGGTCGTGTTCACGCTGGCGATGGAACTGTTCCTCCTCTCCTATGTCGCCGGCGGCACCCGGCTGACCATCGGCTGGTGGACCGGCCGCGTCCTGGGGCTCGTGTCGGCGAGCATGGTGCTGACGGTGCTGGTGTCCCAGACGGCGATCCTCTATGCCCGGCTGGCGGACACGACGGCCCGCGACAGGCAGGATCGCGAGGCGCGGCTGACGGTCATGGAAGCGCTATCGGCCTCGATCGCCCACGAGATCAACCAGCCATTGTCGAGCATGGTGACCAATGCCTATGCCGCGCTGCGGTGGCTGGGCAAGCCGGAGCCGCACGTCCCGGAAGCGACGGCGGCGCTGCAGGACATCGTCGGCGACGGCCACCGGGCCGGCCGGATCGTCGAGGAGACACGAAGCATCTTCCGCAAGACCGGCGGCGAGCGTGAACTGCTCGACCTTCCCGCGGTGCTGGAAGAAGCCCTCGACCGGCTGCGCTTCGACGTGGCGCGCGCCGGCGTGCGCCTCGCGGTCGAGCCCTTCAGGGGACCCGTGATCGTTTCCGGCAACAGGATCCAGCTCGAGCAGGTGGTCTGCAACCTTGTCACCAACGCACTGGAGGCGTTGCGCGGCATCGTCGGTCGCGAACGCCTGGTGACGATCCGCTGCCGCCGGGAAGGCAACTGGGCGGTGATCTCGTTTGCCGACAACGGGCCGGGCGTCGCGCAGCCGCAGGCGTCCAGGATCTTCGATCCGTTCTTCTCGACGAAGTCCAACGGCATGGGCATGGGACTGATGGTCTGCCGCACGGTGATCGAGGCGCATGGCGGCCAGCTCTGGCTGGAGCCAGACGCGGGCGCGGGCGCGACGTTTTCCCTGCGACTTCCGGCGCTGGACCAGGGTCGCGACGGAGGCCGCGAATGACGTCCGCGACGATCGTCTACGTGGTGGATGACGACGACGCCGTGCGCGCGTCGATCGACCGGCTGCTGCGGTCGGTCGGGCACGAGGTGGCGGGCTTTTCCGCGCCACAGGCATTTCTCGCGGCGCCGCGCCACGCCCGCCCGTCCTGCCTCGTGCTCGACGTGCGGCTGCCGTTCATGAGCGGCCTGGAGTTCCAGCGCGAGCTCGCCCTGCTCCAGATCGACATCCCGATCGTCTTCATCACCGGACATGGCGACGTCCCCATGTCGGTCGCCGCCATGAAGGCCGGCGCAGTCGAGTTCCTGATGAAACCCTTCCGCGACCAGGACCTGATCGACGCGGTGCACCGCGGCATCCAGCTCGACCGGCAGCGCGCCGAAGCGAAGCAGGCGCTGGACGAGATCAGCACCCGCCATGCATCCCTCACCGCCCGCGAGCGCGAGGTGATGTCGGCCGTCGTCTCGGGCCTGATGAACAAGCAGATCGCTGCGCTGCTCGACATCAGCGAGGTGACCGTCAAGGTCCACCGCGCCCAGGTGATGCGGAAGATGGGCGTGACCACGCTGCCGGAACTGGTCCGCCAGGCCGATCGGCTCGGCCTTCCTACACCAAAGGCCTAGACAGCCTACCCGATCGCACAATTGCCCGTATCCGCCCGGCCGCGCGATGGTCGTGCGCAGAAGAGGCGTGCCTCGCGGCGAGGGTGCGGCTCGGTGGAGCCGGACCCCGGAACTGGATCACGGATGGGCGACGAACCCCTGATCGCGGTCATCGACGACGATGCCTCGGCAAGAGGGGCAGCCCGGTCGCTGATCGGTTCGCTCGGCTTCGCGGTCGTGACCTTCGGGAGCCCGGAGGCATTCCTGGCTTCGGGCGTGGTCGAGACCGTCGCCTGCCTGGTGGTCGAGATGAGGATGACGCACATGATCGGAGACGATGTCCGGCACCGGCGCGCGGCCGCGGGAAAGGCGATCCCGATGATCGCCACGACCAAGGTCCCGCACGCGGCGACCCGCCGCTGGACGCGGGAAGCCGGGATCGTCGCCTGTCTCGAGAAGCCCCTCGAGCCCGAGAGCATGACACGCGCGCTGCGCGCTGCACTGGAACCGGATGCCACCGCGTCCTGATGCCATCGAGCCCGGCCGCCCTGCCGGCGGGTTCACTTCCGGCCGGACAAGGCCTTCGACCCAAAGGAACGCAAGATGATCCCGACTGCCTCCGCCACCCCTGCCGCCGCGCTCGTCGCGCCGGACAACCATGTGCTCATCATGATCGACTTCCAGTCGCAGATGGCCTTCGCGACGAAGTCGATCGACGCCGTGCAGCTTCGCAACAACGCCGCCCTCGTGGCGGGTGCCGCCGCCGGTTTCGAGGTTCCGGCCATCCTCACCACCGTGGCCGAAAAATCCTTCTCCGGCCCGATGTTCGACGAGATCGGCGCTGCCTTTCCCGGCCAGGCAATGCTCGACCGGACCTCGATGAACACCTGGGAAGACGAGGCCGTCATCGCCGAGGTCAACAGGATCGGCAAGGGCCGGATCGTGCTTTGCGGCCTGTGGACGAGCGTCTGCATCGTCGGGCCGGCGCTGTCGGCGCTGGCACAGGGTTTCGAGGTCTGCGTCATCGCCGATGCCTGCGGCGACGTTTCCGACGAGGCGCATGAGCGCGCCATGGAGCGCATGGTCCAGGCCGGCGTGCAGCCGATGACGTCGCTGCAGTATCTGCTGGAACTGCAGCGCGACTGGGCGCGCGCTGCGACCTACGACATGACCACGGGCATCGCCAAACGCTTCGGCGGCGCCTACGGCCTCGGCATCATCTACGCCAAATCCATGTTCGGCGCATCGGAAGGCCACTGATCCTCTGCAGCGGGCGGCTCCGCGCGCGAAGCCGCAGCCGCCGAACGACCGGGAGCGACGCGACATGCGCATCTACCTTCTCTCGCTCGGTGCCGGACTGCTGGTCGGCATCGTCTACAGCCTGCTCGGCGTGCGCTCTCCGGCACCGCCGATCGTCGCGCTGATCGGTCTGCTCGGCATCCTGATCGGCGAACAGGCGATGCCGATGGTTCGGCACATGCTGCGCGGCGCTCCGGTGACGGTGGGATGGTTCGTCGAGCACCGGCTGCCGCACTTGTTCGGTGAACTGCCGAAGGGAACCGACGCCCGCGTCGATCGCCGGGAGCCCGGCGGCCGGTCGCCGGGCTGACGGCGGCACGCCGCGAGACGGAAACGAAAGCGGGAGCACGCGATGACACCCGACCTGGTCCTGTTCAACGGGCGCATCACCACCCTCGACCGCAAGCGGCCGGTGGCGAGCGCCGCAGCCATCCGCGACGGCCGCTTCGAGGCGGTGGGCGAGGATGCGGCGATCCTGGCGATGGCGGCACCGGACACGCGGCGCATCGATCTTCGCCGCCGCTGCGTGCTGCCGGGGCTGATCGACAACCACACCCACGTCGTCCGCGGCGGCCTGAACTTCAACATGGAGCTGCGCTGGGACGGCGTGACCTCGCTCGCCGACGCGATGGACATGCTGCGCCGGCAGGTGGCGGTCACCCCGCCGCCGCAATGGGTGCGCGTCATCGGCGCCTTCACCGAGCACCAGTTTGCCGAAAAGCGCCTGCCGACGCTGGACGAGATCAACGCCGCCGCGCCCGACACGCCGGTGTTCCTGCTGCATCTCTACGACCGCGCGCTGCTCAACGGCGCGGCGCTGCGGGCGGTAGGCTACGACCGCGACACGCCCAACCCGCCCGGCGGCGAGATCGAGCGCGACGCGCGCGGCAACCCGACCGGGCTGCTGCTGGCCAGGCCGAACGCCGGAATCCTCTACGCCACCCTCGCCAGGGGGCCGAAGCTGCCGCCCGATTACCAGCTCAACTCCACCCGCCACTTCATGCGCGAGCTGAACCGGCTGGGAGTGACCGGCGTCATCGACGCAGGCGGCGGCTTCCAGACCTATCCGGAAGACTACGAGGTGATCCGGCAGCTCGCCGAGGCCGGGCAGATGACGGTGCGGCTCGCCTACAACCTGTTCACGCAGAAGCCGAAGCAGGAAAAGCAGGACTTCCTCGCCTGGACCCGCAGCGTCACCTATCGCCAGGGCGACGACTACTTCCGCCACAATGGCGCAGGCGAGATGCTGGTCTTCTCGGCCGCCGACTTCGAGGACTTCCGCGAACCCCGGCCCGACATGGCCGCATCGATGGAGGACGACCTCGAGGGGGTCGTGCGCATCCTGGCCGAGAACCGCTGGCCCTGGCGGCTGCATGCGACCTATGACGAGACCATCAGCCGCGCGCTCGACGTCTTCGAGACGGTCGCCCGCGACATCCCCTTCGACGGCCTGCACTGGATGTTCGACCATGCCGAGACGATCTCGGAGCGCTCGATCGACCGGGTCGCCGCGCTCGGCGGCGGCGTCGCCACGCAGCATCGCATGGCCTATCAGGGCGAGTATTTCGTCGAACGCTACGGTGCCGCGGCCGCCGAGGCGACGCCGCCGATCGCCCGGATGCTGGACAAGGGCGTGCAGGTCTCGGCCGGCACCGACGCGACGCGTGTCGCCTCCTACAACCCGTGGGTCTCGCTCGCCTGGATGGTCACCGGCCGCACCGTCGGCGGCACGATCATCACGCCGCCGCGCAACCGGCTCGACCGCGAGACCGCGCTGCGGATGTGGACCGAGAAGGTCGCCTGGTTCTGCAACGACGAGGGCCGGCGCGGGCGGATCGAACCGGGTTACCTGGCCGATCTCATCGTCCCCGACCGCGATTATTTCGGCGTGCCGGAAGCCGAACTCTCGCATCTCGTCTCCGACCTGACGATGGTCGGCGGCAAGGTTGTGTGGGGTTCCGGGGATTTCGCCGCCCTGGACGAGAACCCGCTGCCGCCGGCCATGCCTGACTGGTCGCCGGTGCGCCGCTTCGGCGGCTATGGCGCCTGGGCCGGGCCGGGGGCGACCGGATCGGCGCAGGCCTTCCGGCGCGTCGGCTGCGGCTGCGAAGACGCCTGCGCGGTGCACGGCCACGACCATGTCCTCGCCTGGGGCTCGGACGTGCCGGTCGGCGACCATAAGGGCTTTTTCGGGGCGCTCGGCTGCGCCTGCTGGATCTGAGCCGATGCAGCGCGCGACGCCGATCCTGCACCGTCTCGGGCTCGTCCTGCTCTGCGCGGCCTATGTCCAGGGCCCGCTGACGAAGATGCTCGACTTCCCGGGCGCGCTGGCCGAGATGGCGCATTTCGGGCTGCGGCCGCCGCTCCTGTTTGCGCTCGGCGTGATCGTCTTCGAACTCGCGGCCTCCGCCGCCGTGATCTCCGGGGCGCTGCGACGTCCCGCGGCGCTGGCGCTCGGCGCCTTCACGATCGCGGCGAGCGTCGTCGCGCTGCCCTTCTGGACGCTGCCTGCCGGTCACGAGCGCCTGATGGCGATGAACGGGTTCTTCGAGCATCTCGGTCTTGCCGGCGCCTTCCTGCTGGTCGCGCTGGCAACGAAAGGCGAACCGTCATGACGGGCGCGAAGCCAGCCGCCGCCGCCGCACCGGCCGGCGCTTTCGCGCCGCTCGCCGGCCGCGTCTTCCTGGTCCTCTGGGCGGCTACGATCATCGGCAATGTCGGCAGCTTCATCCGCGACACGGCGAGCGGCTGGCTCGCCACGGATCTCAGCGCCTCGCCAGCCGCGATCGCCACCGTCCAGGCGGCCGCGACGCTGCCGATCTTCCTGCTGGCCATTCCGGCGGGCGTGCTCTCCGACATCCTCGACCGGCGCCGCTTCCTGATCGCCATCCAGCTCTTCCTCGCCACCGTCAGCGTGGCGCTGATGCTGCTGTCGGCGAGCGGCCTCACCTCGCTCACGGCGCTGGTTGCGCTCACCTTCTTCGGCGGCGTCGGGGCCGCGCTGATGGCGCCGACGTGGCAGGCGATCGTGCCGGAGCTGGTGGAGCGGCCGATGATGAAGCAGGCGGTCGCGCTCAACTCGCTCGGCATCAACATCGCCCGCGCCATCGGGCCGGCCGCCGGCGGCCTGCTGCTGGCCGTCGCCGGCGCGACGGCGACCTATGCCGTCGACGTCGCGACCTACGCGGTCGTCATCGCCGCGCTTTTCTGGTGGCCGCGCGCGGCGCGCGGCGCCGACCCGCTCGCCGAACGCTTCGGCGGCGCCTTCCGCGCGGGGCTGCGCTACGCGCGCGAGAGCCGGGAACTGCATCGCGTTCTGCTGCGTGCAGCCGCATTCTTCCTCTGCGCCAGCGCGGTGTGGGCGTTGCTGCCGCTGGTCGCCCGCGACGTGCTGGGCGGCGGCTCCGGCCTCTACGGCCTGCTTCTCGGCGCGGTCGGCCTCGGCGCCATCCTCGGCGCGGTGCTTTTGCCGCGGCTGCGCTCCCGGCTCGGCGCCGACGGCGTGCTTCTCGCTGCTGCGCTGGCCACCGCCCTCGTCATGGCGCTGCTCGCCGCCGGACCTGCGCCCTGGCAGGCGCTGATGCTGCTGCTCGTCCTCGGCGCGGCCTGGATCGGGGCGCTGACGACGCTGAACGCGACGGCACAGGCCGTGCTGCCCGACTGGGTGCGCGGCCGGGCGCTCGCGGTCTATCTCACCGTCTTCAACGGCGCGATGACGGCGGGCAGCCTCGTCTGGGGCGGCGTGGCGCAGTTCGCCGGCATCGCCCCGACGCTGCTCCTGGCGGCCGCCGTGCTCGCCACCGTCGGGCTGCTGTTCCACCGGGCGAAGCTGCCCGAGGGCGATGCCGACCTGATGCCGTCCCACCACTGGCCGGAGCCGCTGGTGACGGCCGAGGTGAATGGCGATCGCGGCCCGGCGCTCGTCACAATCGCTTACAGGGTGAGCGCCGCCGACCGGGCAGCCTTCCTGGAGGCGATCCACCGGCTCTCCCGCTCGCGCCGCCGCGACGGCGCCTTCGCCTGGGGCATCACCGAGGACGTCGCCGATCCGGAGACGCTGCTCGAATGGTTCCTGGTGGCGTCCTGGGCCGAGCATCTGCGCCAGCATCGCCGGGTCGCGGGCCAGGATGCCGACCTGCAGCACGAGGTGCAGCGCTTCCACTTCGGCGGGCAGCCGCCGCAGGTGCGCCACTTCCTCACCCTCGATCCGGCCTGAAGGAGACAGCCATGCGGCTCCAGCCCAACCGACGCCAGACGCTCGCCGGCGCCGGCGCTCTCACCCTTTCCCTCGGCCTGCCGGGCAGCGGCAGCGCCTTCGCCCTCCACCCCCCTCAAGGAGACATGACCATGGGCACGATCGAGACGAAGGACGGCACGACGATCTTCTACAAGGACTGGGGCTCCGGCCAGCCCATCCTGTTCTCGCACGGCTGGCCGCTTTCGGGAGATGCCTGGGACACGCAGATGCTGTTCTTCGGCCAGAACGGCTACCGCGTCATCGCGCACGACCGGCGCGGCCACGGCCGGTCGGACCAGCCCTGGACCGGCAACGACATGGACCAGTATGCCGACGACCTCGCCGAACTGATCGAAAAGCTCGACCTGAAGGACCTGATCCTGATCGGGCACTCGACCGGCGGCGGCGAGGTGGCGCGCTATATCGGCCGCCACGGCACGTCGCGCGTCGCCAGGGTGGTGCTCGTCGGCGCCGTGCCGCCGCTGATGCTGAAGACGGACGCCAATCCCGAGGGCACGCCGATCGAGGTGTTCGACGCAATTCGTCAGGGCACGGCGCTGCAGCGCGCGCAGTTCTTCCTCGACCTGACAATGCCCTTCTACGGCTTCAACCGCGACGGCGCGACGGAACAGCCGGGGCTGCGGGAGAAGTTCTGGCTGCAGGGCATGGCGGGCTCCATCAAGGGCCACTACGACTGCGTCCACGAATTCTCCGAGGTCGACTACACCGAGGACCTGAAGAAGATCGACGTGCCGGCGCTGGTGATCCACGGCTCCGACGACCAGATCGTGCCGATCGCGGCTTCGGCCGAGAAGGCGGTCAGGATCCTGCCCCGCGGGACGCTCGTCGTGTTCGAGGGCGGGCAGCACGGGCTGGCCGAGCTCGAGCCCGAGAAGTTCAACCGCACCGTGCTCGATTTCCTCGCCTGAGCGCATGCGAAGGAGGGGGCGCCGGTGGCTGCCCCCTTCCGACATCTCCAGGTTTGCCGAACCGGATCGGTGACTGGGGCCATGCCCGCGCTGACGGTCAGGCCGCGACCGGGATCTCCATGCCGATCCTGAAGTTCGCAGCATCGGCCCGGCTCAGGATGCCGTTCCATTTCCGCTCGATCAGGGCACCGATCAGCTTCGAGCCGAAGCCGCTGCCTTTCGCCGACTGCTGCGCCGTCGACAGGACGTCGTCCCACTCGAGCCAGAAGATGCGCGTTCCGTCGGCGCGCGTCCGGAACGCCCAGCAGACCCGGACAGTCCCCTCCGGGCGGCCGAGCGTGCCGTATTTCATCGAGTTCGTCGCGAGTTCATGCAGCACGAGGCCCATGTCGAAGCACAGCTCCGGCGGCAGCAGGACGTTGCGTCCCTCGGCCGTCACCCGGTCGCCGAAGGGTTTCAGCGTTTCCTCCACCAGTTCGGCGAAAGGCGTCGACGACCAGCCGCCGCGCGCGACCACGTAGTTGGAGCGCGCCAGCGCGCTCAGCCGGTCGCTGAACGACCGCCGGGCGAGCTGGGTATCCGCATCGGCAGCGAAGGTCTGGCTGGCGATGCTGTTGACCAGTTGCAGCATGTTCCCCGCCCGGTGCGCCATCTCGCGCATGAGCAGCAGTCGATGTCCGGCTGCGGCTGCCTGGCGCGCGGCACCGGCCACGATGTGGGCGAGCGACTGGAGAAACTCGGCGTCGGCTTCGTCGAAGATCCGAACCGCGCGAGCATGGATGCCGAAGACACCGAACGGACGCGCCTCCGATCCCGGGATGATCACCGAGACGCCGCTTCTGACGCCGTGATCATGCAGGAGCTGCGGTCCATTGAACCGCGTCTCGCACAGAAGGTCCCGCACGATGACCGGGGCGGTTTCCAGCAAGGTGAAGCCGGCCTGCGAATCCCGGTCGATGCCCACCGTCCCGTGCCCGACGAGGCCGTCGGCCCAGCCGATGCCGGCGCGGAGCACGAGATGATCGGCAGCGTCGGCGAACTGCAGGATCTTGGTGAGCGGCACGTCGAGCACGTCGGCCGCCACCCGCACGGCCTCGTCAAGCACGCTCTGCAGGTCGCCCTGTTCGAGGGCGAAAGCGCCGAAGCGCGCGACGGCACGCTGCTGGCCGAGGATCCGCTTCAGCTGCCGTTCGTTGCGAACCCGCGCGGAGACGTCCAAGCAGACCCCGGTCAGGTAACGGGCGCCGTCCGGCGCGAGCACGATACCGCCCGAGGTCTCGATCCACACGTCGGCACGGTCGAGCCGGGGCGAGGTCCGGTAGACGGCGCGGTAGGGGTCGCCGGTCTCGATGCACGCCTTGATCTTCTGCCATACGCCGTCGGCATCCTCGGGGTGGAGGTCGCGCTGGAAGCTCGCCAGGCTTCCGTCGAAGGATCCGGGCGGAAGGTGATGGACGGTTTCGAGGTTGCGGGTCCATTGCAGGCGGTCGCTGTCGATCCGCCAGCGCCAGACGCCCGCGCCGCCGAGGCGCAGGCCGTCATCGAGCGCGCCGGCATCCGAGAGAAACGAATCGGCCCCGACGGGAATCTCTTCCATACTGTTCATTCGTTGATCCTAATGCATCGCCGGCACAATGAACATCGCAGCTTCGTTTCCACACGAGCATCGATCGGTGGAACGGAGCGGTTCCGCTTTGCGGCGCGCCGACCATGAACGCCGGGAACCGGCAATCGCTCCCGATCCGCCGCTCCTGACAGCGGGCGTCGACTCCAGACGTTCTTCGCCGTTCGAGCCCGCATCTTCCAGGCGGGCAGTTCGCCCCGCGGCGAAAGGCTCGCCCGGGGAGCCGTCTCTGCCGCTGCAGCGGGTCGCGAAACACGCGTCAATTGCCTGCGGTATCAATACTTGCTAATATGCTGCCCGGGGCGATGCTCATTCGGGTATACGTCGATGTCAATCCAATGGAAGCGACTTCTGCTTGCGGGCCTGCTCTGGCTCGTACCCTTTTCCGCGCCCGCGGCCGAACAGGTCGGCGAGGCGGTGCTCATCAACAGATCGGTGTCCGGCGACGGGCGGAGGCTGGCGGTCCGGTCGCCGGTCCATCGCGACGAGCGGATCGTCACGTCCAGCACGGGCATCGGCGAGTTCCTTTTCCGCGACGGCACGAAATTCGCCGTCGGGATGAACTCCTCGGTCGTGATCGACAGCTTCGTCTATGCCGGCGACCGCTCCTTCAAGGACCTGACGCTCAAAGCCGCCAAGGGCAGCTTTCGCTGGATCAGCGGCGGGTCGCCGTCGTCCGCCTACAGGATCGACACGCCCGCCGGCATCATCGGCGTCCGCGGCACGGCGCTCGACATCTATGTGGGCGACGGCGGACTGACCGCCGTGGTGCTGCTGACCGGGGCGGCGCGTTTCTGCGGGGCGAGCGGCTGCGAGGAACTGCGGCGGCGCTGCGACTATGTGATCGCGACGCCGCAGGGCTCGATCACGTCTCCCGCGCGGGTGACCCAGGGCGTGCTGCGCCAGCTCTCGAACGTCTGGGCGCTGCCCTTCCTGACGGGCGACCAGTCCCTGTCCCAGGGCTTCAGGACCGGAAGCAGCTGCGGCTTCGCCAGCGCGACTGCCCCGAGTTCGTCCGAAGGCCGCGACGGTGCCGGGTCGCCGAGCCCCGATCCGTCTCCCGACGATGGCGGTGAAGGCGGTGAAGGCGGTGAAGGCAACGATCCGGACTACTAAAGCGTGTCGCGATCTTTCAGATTCGCTCCGCACGCTTTAGGTCTTTGTTTTCGCGCATGTCTTTCACCCGAAACCGGTGCCCACTTTCGGGAGACATGCTTTAACGCGATCGATCTGCGGCGGCGGCAGACCGGCCGGCGATCCGGCCGGCTTCTGTCGGGCGTCAGAGTTCCAGCTCGCCCTGCCCCTGGTCGAGCGCCGTGATGACACCGGCGGCGAGCGACCGGGTGACGCGGGTCTTCTGCTCGAGGGCGATGCGGTCGAGCTGATCGACGACGCGGCCCGCGGTCGACAGCGAACGCTCGATGCGGGAGATCAGATAGGCGACGACGTGGGCTTCCACCTCCACCTGGCGGTCGGCGAAGAGCTTGGTGATGACGCCTGCGAGCAGCAGGTCGTCCGGCTCGCCGATCTCGACGACGGTCGCGGCCCGCAGGCGCGAGACGAGGTCGGGCAGCGTCACCCCCCAGGCTGCCGGCAGTGCCCGGGACGTCAGGAGCATCTGGGAGCCGGCGGCACGGACCTGGTTGATCAGGTGGAAGAGCGCGGTCTGGTCGATCATGCCGGCGGCGATGCCGTCGACCAGGATTGCCCTGCCCTGCTGCGCCGCATCCTGACCCTGCCCGAGCCGGTCCGGCGCGAGCCGCACCGCATTCGCCGCCTGCGCCCATATCTCCGCCAGGTGCGACTTGCCCGAGCCGGCCGGTCCGGCGAGCACCGCGACCGGAGCGGCCCAGTCGGGCCAGCGGTCGACGAGCGCCACGGCAGCGGCGTTGGCCGGCGAGACGATCAGGTTCTCGCGCGACAATTCGGCATGATGGCCGAGATCGAGCGGCAATTGCCGCGCCCTGGCGTCCGGTGCTCTCGGCATGGACTCACTCCGGCCTGGCGGCCGGATCGGCGGTGAGACCGGTGGCCTCGCCGTGGCCGCGATACATGGGAGAATCGAGATAGCGCGAGAGGGCGAAACGGACGAGCACGGCCACGGCGGCCGAGGCCGGCACCGCAAGCAGCAGGCCGACGAAGCCGAACAGCGAGCCGAAGGCAAACAGCGCAAACATCAGCCAGACCGGATGCAGCCCGACGCTCTTGCCGACCAGTTTCGGCTGCAGGATGTTGCCCTCGATGAACTGGCCGGCGAAGAAGATGCCGGCGACGGCGGCCACCATGGTCCAGTCGGGCCAGAACTGGACGAAGGCGACACCCACCGACAGGACGAGCCCGACGAGCGAACCGATGTAGGGGATGAAGCTGATCAATCCGGCGAACAGGCCGATCAGCAGCCCGAAATTGAGGCCGACGACGGTCAGGCCGACGGCGTAGAGAACGCCAAGAATGATGCAGAGCGTGCCCTGCCCGCGCAGGAAGCCGGCGGTGGCGGTGTTGATGTCCTTGGCCAGCCGGCGCACCGTGCCGACATGGTCGCGCGGAATCCAGCTGTCCACCTTGGCGATCATGCGATCCCAGTCGAGCAGCATGTAGAAGGCCACGACCGGGGTGACGACGAGCAGGCCGCCGATGTTGATGATCGCGAGGCCCGAGGTCCACAGCGACTGGAACAGCCCGGTCAGGAAGCCTGCCCCCTGGGAGATCAGGCCGCTCAGCGCTTCGCGCAGGCTTTGCGCGTCGACGCCGATGGTCCGCTCCAGCCAGCCCGGATCGAAATCGGTGATCAGCGCCTGCAGCGTGGCGAGATAGGCCGGCAGATTGGCGGCGAAGCCCGCGAACTGGGTGGCGAGGATCGGCACGATGACCATCAGCGCCAGCACGAAGGAGACGAGGAAGGCGAACAGGATGACGATGGTGGCGGCCAGCCGAGACAGGCCGCGGCGCTCCAGCCAGTCGGCCACGGGATCGAGGAAATAGGCCAGCACCATGCCGGCCACGAAGGGCAGCAGGATCGAGCTGAAGACCAGCAGGAACACGACGACCAGCACGAAGGTGCCGAGCCAGAACAGCATCTGGCGCGTCAGGGAGGCCTTCGCCGCCGTCTCGACCTCCACGTCAGTGCCCGGGGTGTTCGCTCTCGCCATCGCCGTTCATATGCCTGAGCCAGGCCACGAGATAGGCTGCCGCCGAAGCGACGGTCAAGAGGCCGGTCAGCACGATCAGGGCATCACGCAGATTGTCGATTGCGGACGCGAAGGAAAGTTCGCCGAGCACGAGAGCGGCCAGAAGGATCTGCACGGTGGTGTTGGCCTTGGAGACGAAGAGCGGCTTCACGACGACCGGATTGCCCATCACGTAGGAGAGCAGCACGGCGCCGACGATCAGCGCATCGCGCGAGACGACGCCAATGACCAGCCAGAGCGGCAGTTCGCCCATGTGGCCGAGCACGACGAAGACGGAGACGAGAAGCAGCTTGTCGGCGATCGGATCGAGATAGGCGCCGAGTTCCGAGCGCTGGTTGAACTGGCGGGCGATGAAGCCGTCGACGCCATCCGAGATGCCCGCGACGATGAAGCCGGCGAAGGCCCAGTCGAGCTCACCCGACATCAGCGCGTAGACGACGCCGGGCACGAGGATGAAGCGAAGGATCGTGATGATGTTGGGAATGGTCACGGCATTGTCTCGGCAGGGACGGTCTCGCTCGGCGCTGCAGCCGCTTGCCGGTTGCCGCTGCGCCGAGGTCTACCTTCCGGTTGCCGCCGTACATGGCGGCTTCCCCGCCAAGCTTCAAGCCGCCAGCGGCCTGAGGCCGGCTGTCCATGCAGGGTCGCCGCCTTCGAAGCAAAACCCCGGCCCTGCGGTCCAGGAATGCCCGCGCCTTCTTGCGAGGCTCGCCCCTTCATGCGATGGACCCGGCACGACTGGCCCAATCGCGACGGGAACACGGCATGAGCGAGGGAAAGAACGGGCTCACCTATGCGCAGGCCGGTGTCGACATCGATGCCGGGAACGCCATGGTGGAGCTGATCAAGCCGCTGGTGCGCCAGACGCGCCGGCCGGGCGCCGACGGCGAGATCGGCGGCTTCGGCGGATTGTTCGACCTCAAGGCGGCGGGCTTCACCGATCCGGTGCTGGTGGCCGCCAATGACGGGGTGGGAACCAAGGTCAAGATCGCCATCGAATCGGGCATCCACGACACGGTCGGCATCGACCTCGTGGCGATGTGCGTCAACGATCTCGTGGTGCAGGGCGCCGAGCCGCTGTTCTTCCTCGACTATTTCGCGACCGGCAAGCTCGACCCGCAGCAGGGCGCGGCGATCGTGAAGGGCATCGCGCAGGGCTGCGTGATGGCCGGATGCGCGCTGATCGGCGGCGAGACGGCGGAGATGCCCGGCCTCTACGGCAAGGGCGACTACGATCTGGCCGGCTTTGCCGTGGGCGCGGCCGAGCGCGGGCAGATGCTGCCCACCGACGACATCGTCGAGGGCGACGTGATTCTGGGCCTCGCCTCGTCGGGCGTGCATTCGAACGGCTTCTCGCTGGTGCGGCGCATCGTCGAGAAGACGGGTCTTTCCTGGAGCGACGAGGCCCCCTTCGCGCCCGGCAAATCGCTGGCCGAAGCGCTGCTCGAACCGACCCGCATCTACGTCAAGCCGCTGCTCCAGGCGATTCGCAACACACACGGCATCAAGGCGCTCGCCCACATTACCGGCGGCGGCTTTCCCGACAACATTCCGCGCGTGCTCACCGAGGACTGGGCGGCCGAGATCGACCTCGAGGCGATCGACGCGCCGCCGGTGTTCGGCTGGCTGCAGAAGGCCGGCGGCGTGGCCGATCTGGAGATGCTGCGCACCTTCAACTGCGGCGTCGGCATGATTGCGGTAGTGGCCGCCGGCCAGGCCGCGCAGGTGGCGGCCGTGCTGACGGAAGCCGGCGAGGCGGTGACGCCGATCGGCCGCATCTGCCCGCGCCGCGATGCGGGCGTCATCTACCGGGGGACGATCGACCTATGAGCTCAAGAAAACGCGTCGCCATCCTGATTTCGGGCCGCGGCTCGAACATGGAGGCGCTGATCGCGGCGGCCGCCGGTGACGACTACCCGGCCGAGATCGTCGGCGTGATCGCCAACACGCCGAAGGCGCGAGGGCTGGAATCGGCGCGCATGCGCGGCATTCCCACCCGCATGGTGCCGCAGCGCGACTATCCCGACCGCGCCGCGCATGACGAGGCGATCGGGGCGGTGCTGGAGGAACTGGGCGCCGAGATGGTCTGCCTTGCGGGCTACATGCGGCTGCTGACGCCTGCCTTCGTGGAGCGCTGGGCGGGCCGGATGATCAACATCCACCCTTCCCTGCTGCCGGCCTTCCCCGGCCTCGACACGCACGGCCGTGCGCTGGCCACCGGCGTGCGCGTTCACGGCGCGACCGTGCATTTCGTCACCGAGACGATGGACGAGGGTCCGATCGTCGCGCAGGCCGCAGTTCCCGTGCTGGCCACGGACACGGCCGACGCGCTCGGCGCCCGCGTGCTGAAGGCCGAGCACAGGCTCTATGCTCTTGCGCTCGCCATGGTCGCGCGCGGCGAAGCCCGCGTGGAAGACGGCCGGACCGTGTTTTCGGCCACCAGCGACTGGGGCGCGGAAGATGCGCTGTACTCGCCGGCTCCGGATGCCCCGGCCCCGGCCGAGGCGCTGGACCTGGAACGGCTGGCGCGGTTCACGCCGTAGGCCGAACCGCCGACTGCGGCGCACCGGTTGCCGCGACGCTGCCGATCGAGGCCAGCGCGGTCTTCTGGACGGACGTTTCCGGGACGAGGGATTGCAACTCGGGCACGTGGACCGATGCGCCGGCCAGCTCGATCCGGATGGTCGCGCCCGTCCGCCGTCCTTCGCAGGCCGTCACCCGCCAGCCATTGGCGGCGGCCGTCTCTCTGACCACCGCGAGCCCCAGACCGCTTCCCTCGGCCGCCGAGCGGTCGCGCTCCAGCCGATGCCCGCGGTGCAGCGCTTCCTCGAACACCGTGCCGCTCAACCCGGGACCCGTGTCGTGGATTTCCACGCGATGGCCCGTCCCGTGGCGCCGCAGGCCGATGACGACCCGTCCTTGCCGCGTGTACTTGATCGCGTTGGAGACGAGATTGGCGGCGATGCGCATGAGCGGATAGGACGCCACGCCGGCGTCGGGCGCGGCGAGCACCAGCCGGAGTTCAAGACCCTTGGCCTGCGCCTCCGGGGCGAACATGTCGGCAATGCCGCGCAGAACGTCGTGGATGCCGGGCTCTCCCGGCTCCTTGCCGTGCGCCTGCGCAGCCGGTTCGGCCTCCCCGCCGAGCGGGGACGGACGATCGGCACCGCCCGCATCGCCATCGTCCACCAGCCGCTCGGCGACCAGCCGTTCCATGTAGTCGAGCGCCGATTCGATCTGCGCGGCATCCGCATTCGCGGCCCGATCCGTGAACATCTGCCGGATGGAAAGCCGCAGGGCGTGCATCGGCTGGCGAAGATCATGAGCGGTGTCCATCGCATTCTCGGCCCGCCGACGCTCCAGCGCCTGCGCCAGCGCATAGCGCTCCTCCAGCAGCGCCAGACGCTCGCCCAGCGCGAGATTGCGCCGCGCCTGGCCAAGGCTTTCCTCCAGGGCCTGCCGTCGCGACTGGCGCAACTGGTTGAATCGGTCGACGATCGCGAGGCCCATCATCATGGCCTCGAAGACGAGCGCGACGCGGACCGCGTCGTAAAGGTTGAACCGCTCCGTCTCGATGCCGAAGGTGTGGCGGGCGGTGAAAAGGGTCGAAGGGATGACGGTCGCCAGCCAGCCGAGGACGTAGAAGCGCACTTCGCGGAAGCGCCGGCGCGCCGCGACGAGGCCGGCGACGAGCAGCGTCATCGTGGTGATGGAGATCATGATGACCAGCAGCTGCTTCAGCAATTGCGGGTCGATAGCCCAGAGCACGATGTCCAGAACGACAACCGACGCGACCACCGCCAGCAGGACGCGATGCATGATCGGATGGTGGATCGACGTCTGCAGGATGGCGATGGCGAACAGGCCGCCGAAGACCATGACGCCCGATCCCACCGCGACCGAAGCCATCGAGTTGAAGGCGGGCCAGTGCGGCCAGATGTACTGGAACGTGGTGCCGTCGGCATGCGCGACATAGAGGAAGACCGAGAAGAGATAGGCCGCATAGGCGGCGAAGACCATCTGCCGGAACATCACCAGCGCCAGGACGGCCGCGGCGATGAGGATGCCCATCATCCCGTAGAAGACATAGTTCTTCGCAGCGTTCAGCCGGGCCTGGACAGCGAAGCTCTCGGGGGTTTCCACCGACATCGAGAGCCGTGACGCCCCCTGAGAATAGTAGGCCACGAGAAGTGTCGCCGCCTCGCCGGGCGCAAGCGCGAAGGGGGCGACCATCTGGGGATAGTCGACCGGACGCGCGCCGAACGGGCTTTGCGTGTCGAGATCGAGGAGCGTGGCGACGTCACCGCCGACACCGATCCGGTAGATGGCGATCTGCTGCGTGAAGTTGGCGTGGACGAAGAACAGCCAGTCGTTCGTGCCGCCGGTTCCGTTCGACACGTCCAGGCGCAACCAGATCCGCGCCGGCGTGTATCCGAAGTCGGGCACGGGGCCGGGCAGCGGCTGCATGGCGACGGAGGAAGGTCCGGCGAAGTCGTCGACCCTGAGCGCCCAGTCACGATCGAGCACATAATCGAAATGATGCGCCAGCATATCAATGTCCGCAGGACCTGATAAGATGAGCGGACCCCGATTGGCGGCATCGGCTGGCGCGGCGAGGAGCGTCATGAACACCAGCAGGAGAAGCGGAAACAGGTCGGGCATGAAGCCCCACCTGCACGGATCCGGAACGCTCCGGTGAGAAGGAGTGTCCTGATTGCAGACGACCATGCGTTCGTCTCCTGGGGGCTCGCCAAAGCCCTCTCGGCTCTCGATGACGTCGATATTGTCGGCTCGGTCACAAACGGGATCGACGCGATCGTCGACATCCGCAAGAAGAAGCCGCATTGCGCAATCCTCGACTACAATATGCCGGGCGCGAACGGACTGGAAGTCTTCCTGGAGTGCAAGCGCTGGTCTCCGCAGACCCGCTTCGTCCTGCTCACCGGCTCGGTTTCGGCCCCGACGATCATCAAGCTCGTCGAGGCCGGAATCCACGGCGTGTCGCTGAAGGACGGTTCGGAGACCGACATCGTCGACATCGTCCGCCAGGTCCTCGCGGGCCGGACGGCGATCGGCGCCAGCGCGCGGCGCCTGATCGAGACGCCGGGGCAGAACCTGCCGGTCACGGATCGCGAACTCGCCGTCCTGCAGGCGATCGCGCGCGGCCACACCAATGCCAGTGCCGCGGAGGTGCTCGGCGTCAGTCCCAAGACCGTCGACAGCCACCGCACGAGCCTGATGCGGAAATTCGCGGTCAACTCCACGGCCGCCCTCCTGCTATCCGCCGTGCGCGCCGGCCTTCTCGACCCCGCCAGCATCCGCTGACGCGCGCGCCAGCCATCATCCGCATGCCGCAGCGTCAATTCAGGTGATCGCCTGATAGGCCGACGCCTCGCTTTCCGCTGAATTGATCCCTGTCGAACAGTTGCTTCGACACGGCGCAGGGCCCGCCCCGGCCGATGCGGAAACAAGGATCAGTGGAGATGGAAATGGTGGGAACTTTCGTGAACCGCGGGGCCCTCGCTGCGGGCGTCGTCACCCTGGCGCTGCTTGCGGGCGCCATCGGGCTTGCCGGTCCGACAGCGCAGGACTGCCTGTCCGCCGCAGCGGCACAACCGGAGGGCCAGGTCGAGCCCGTTCGCGCCAGGGTGCGGCCCGCCTATGCCATGCGTGCCGGCGGCGCTGCCGTCGACGGCGCCGCGCACCCCCGCGCCAGGAGCCGGCCCGTGAGCGCGACCTCCGGCCGGCCGCTGGCGGCGGCAGACGCGCAGCTCCCGCGAAAGATCCGTCCGGCGCCGGGATCGGCGAAGACCGCACTGCCGGCCGGCGCGCCCTACGCCTGCGCCTGAGGGGACGACGAGCCCGCCGGGGCAGGTTCACCCGCCGCGACGGCGGACGGCCGGACCGGCCCCGCCCGCAGGCATCTGCCCGAACGATCCGACCGATGCGCCCTGGGGAGGACCCGGGAGGGCGGCGCGGTCGGCGGACGGCGCGGCCAGCTTCGATCATCGTCTTTCCAGGGAGGAACCCATGGATCACACTGCCCTCATCGCCTATTCCGGCGCGCTTGCGGCCCTGACGGCTGCGCCCGGACCGGTCGTCGCGGTGCTCGTCGCCCGCTCGCTCGGCCGGGATTCGAAGGGAGCGGTCGCCTTTGCCGCCGGGCTCTGCCTCGGCGACGTGCTGGCCGTCTGCATCGTGGCGCTCGGCGTCGGCGTGTGGGCCGAGGGGCGGCCGGATCTCTTCTCGGCGGCGAAGTATCTCGGCGTCGCCTACCTGATCTGGCTGTCAGTCCGGATGTGGAACGACGCGTCCGGCCTCGCCGCCGCCGGGGAGCGGCGGAAGGGCTGGCTGGCATCGGGCTGCGCCGGCGTCGCGCTCTGCCTCGGCAACCCGTCGACGCTGCTGATCTACATCCTGCTCCTGCCGACGGTAGCGCCGACCGGCATCGGCGACCTGCCGCAGCTGACCCTGCTCGTGCTGGTGACGCTCGTCTCCGTCGGCGCCGTCTTCTTCGGGACGATCGTGCTGGCGCGGCAGGTCGACCGGCTCTTCGCATCGCCCGCCGCCTCCAGCCGGTTCAGCCGGATCTCGGCGGCGATGATCGCGCTGACCTCCGTCTGGGTGCTGGCCTCCTGATCGTGGCCCGCGGCCTTCCCGGGGCTTGATCCGCCGGCCGGTTTCGACCGACACTGCCCGTGCCGCCGCCGGGGTGGCATGGGGACCGACGACATGGCGCATCGCTGCGATCACACGCTGCACAGGACGATCCACCACCATGGCTGGAACAACGCCAACCCGCCGGCGATCCGCATCGCGCCGGGGCAGACGGTGGAATTCGACACGATCGACGCGTCCGGCGGCCAGATCGGCCCGGTGTCGGGGGTGGAGGCGGTGCGCAAGCTCGATTTCGCCCTGGTGAATCCGGTGACCGGACCGGTCTACATCGACGGCGCCGAGCCGGGCGACGCGATCCGGGTCAAGATCCTCGGCTTCAAGCCGAGCGGCTGGGGCTGGACGGCCAACATCCCGGGCTTCGGCCTGCTCACCGACCAGTTTCCCGATCCGGCGCTGCATCTGTGGAGCTATGCCACCACCTCGATGGGTCCCGCCGCCTTCGGGCCGGGCGGGCGGGTGCCGCTGAAACCCTTTCCCGGCACGATCGGGCTCGCGCCCGCAGCGCACGGCACGCATTCCATCGTGCCGCCGCGGCGGGTGGGCGGCAATCTCGACGTGCGCGACATTTCCGAGGGCGTGGAACTGTGGCTGCCGGTGGAGGTGGCGGGCGGGCTTTTCTCGGTCGGCGACATGCACGCCGCGCAGGGCGACGGCGAGATCTGCGGCACGGCGATCGAGAGCCCGATGTCGGTGGCGATCTCCTTCGACCTCGAAAAGCGCGCCAACCTGAAATACCCCCGCTTCCGCACCCCCGGCCCGGTGACCCGCCACCTCGACGCCAAGGGCTACGACGCCACCATGGGCATCGGCCCCGACCTGATGACCGCCGCCCGCGAAGCCGTGTCGCAGATGGTCGACCTCCTGTCGCGCCGCACCGGCATGGCGGCCGTCGACGCCTACATGCTCTGCAGCGTCGCCGGCGACCTGCGCATCAGCGAGATCGTGGATCAGCCGAACTGGGTGGTATCGTTCTATTTTCCGCGGGTGGTGCTGGAGTGAGGGAGATGGGGAGGGGCGACGGATTTGCGCCGAATGCCAATTGCTCGAACCGCTTCGACACCTACCGCTAAGCGGTCGCGCTTCGGGCAAGAGTTGGATTGCTGTAGTGGGGTGGGTACCTGCCCGACCGCTATTGGGCTGGGCTGCCGAGAAAGCGGCCATTCTTGTGAGCGTGCCGCATCGACGGCAACGCGCCCATTATAGGGCATTACCGCTAAGCGGATCGGCTCTTAAAACCAGACGTCACGAAAGCCGAGTCCTGCAATTTGGAAGCTGTTCTCAGCTGACGCTATTTGTCTTTCTGAGCGGCGATAAACGCCTCGAAGGAGTTTTCGGCAGAGTCGAAATCTATCGAAAACATTGCCTTCATCTGGGCTGTCTCCAACTTGTCCCTAACAGCGTTCCAGTCATCGCTCCAGATTCGATTTAGATCGCCTTCCAATTTGTCGAAAGCCGCGCGCATCGCACGGCGTGAATCTCTGCCGTTGTCTCGCCAGAGCGCGAAGTGATAAGGTGTCGGAAACCCATATCGCATCAGCTGCGGCAAAAAGCCGACCATCGGCGGCATGGGGCTACCAGTCTCGGCAGCTAACCTCTGCGCGACCTGGCTCAAAACGCCGCACAAGTATCCCAGGTCTGGAGCCACGCGCAGCGCGAAACGACGGGCGCGTTTTGCCTTTCTATCGGGCTTGGTCGGTCGTTTCACGTTCTGCTCGTTAGCCGCCACGAACGATGCAATTTTGTTGTCCATCTCGACGAGCGTATTGCCTTCGAACCACGACCCCACGGCAATTTCCGTGCCGGCGAGAGCAATTTTGCGAGCGGTCGTGTCATCCGTTTGCGTGGTTACTGCCCTCCCGAACACACGGATCATGGAGTCCGGGCGTAAGAAGGAGTCCATTTCTTCATCGTCCGGATCGAGTAACCTCAGCAGCCAAGACATCCAGGTCAGCGCGTCCACGGCCTCGTGCGGCGCGCCTTCGTATGCCTTTGCCAACCT
This sequence comes from Aquibium sp. ELW1220, assembly GCF_030398385.1. Classification (GTDB taxonomy): domain Bacteria; phylum Pseudomonadota; class Alphaproteobacteria; order Rhizobiales; family Rhizobiaceae; genus Aquibium. Next base: position 27,611 of record NZ_JAOAOQ010000056.1, read on the forward strand.
GGCTATAAATTGCGGTGTCGCCCCCGTGCGGGCTGCAAGTTCGTCTTGCCAAGGCAAGGCCTTTTCGGCAGCGCTTTCGGCAAGCGCTTTCGTTAGACTGGCTTTTCGTTGCGTAAGCCAAGCATTGGCCTTCGCCAGATCGGCTTGTTTTCGTCTAAAGAACCCAAAGGTCCGGCGCGTAAGAGTCTCGAAAGTTTCCACCCCTTCGCGCTCGTCGCCGAGCGAGATCGCCAATCTCCGCAACAGATACCTTGCGTCCCCTCCGGTGACGCCCTCCGTTTCTACGATGTCGAAGAGCAGTGTGAGCGGATCGGATATGGGTAGACACTGGTCGCCTTCGGTGAAAACCATGGCTATGTCGGTATCGTCGGAAACTTGCTTCGTGACCGCGTCGCACCAAGTCGGCGAGCTTGGGATAACGACAGAATATCCAGTAGCAGCCTGTCCCGCGCGTCCGGCTCTCCCTAAGGCGTTGAGAATTTCGTGCGGTTCCAATTGGGAGCGAGTTTTTTCCTCGGGATCCGTCTCGTCTAGCCTATCGGTAGATGCCAAAATCACGACATCGCACGGAAGATTGAGCCCCTGAGCCAGCGTAGAAGTTGCCGCCAAAATCTTGAGGCGACTGTCACGACGCCTGAATAGCGTCTCGACTAAGCGACGCTCGGATGTCAACAACTCTCCGTGGTGAACGGCAGCTATCTTAGTGCCTGCATCGTAAATAGCGTTCTCGGCACCGACCTCATCGACCGTTGTAGCGCGAAGAATTTCTTGGTTGTCGTCGCGCTCGGATGCAAAAGGATCGCTTCTTGCATTGATCGCCTTTGCCACGCTTCCGCAGCTTACGATGCTGTCGCAAAACACGATCACCTTCAGTCCGCTTTGTGCAAACTGTGCCGCGATGTGCGCCGCGACTTCGTATCTATTCGCTGTCAAATACGGACCGTATCTATTGTCGCCTCGCCCAAGCGCGATCGGAGCTATCGCCATCGGCCGCAGCAGAAGCCTGTCCGCCGCACCGGGATGCCAACCGCTGACGAGAGAAAAGAGTCCGTAGGGTATTGCCGCAGGGCTTTTGTTGGGAGGATTTGCCTTTAGTGATTGCCGCACAGCAGTGTACTCTTCCCTATCGTAAAGCACACAGCTGCGAAGCTGCCTGGTCGGCTTCCATTTGTCGTCGAATGGTGTAACTGGCCGACCCACTATCGACGCGAGCCATTGAGCTACTTCCGAACCGTTGCTGACCATCGCCGAAAGAAGGAGATAGTCTGCGTCTTTGTTGATCGCTTGGAAGGTCAACAAACAAAGCATCGCGTCGATGGCGCGGCGATCCACGCGGGTATGGAAGATATTCTCCGCTGGGTTCACGCCAAGCAGATGGAATTCGTCGAAGACCAGCAGACCCACATTCGTGAAGAGCTGCGGTGAAAAATTGAGCAGAGCAAAACATCGTTCCGGCGTTACGACAGCGATATCCGGCAACGCTTTTTGGACTTCATCAAGCGTAATGTCTTCGATGCTCTGGGCTTTTGCCAAGCCGACAACACGGTCGCTAAGGTCGTTCTCGACCTGACCCACAAGCGCGTGCGTGGGCGCTAGATATAGCACGGTTCTCCCAGACGACAACGTGGCGGCGATTTTGAGTGCGGCTAGCGTCGTTTTCCCGGAACCTGTCGGAGTTGTCATCACGAGTGACGCTCCTCGGCTAAGGTATCCGGTGGCAATCGCGGTCGTGTCGCGAAGGTGGTGGAAATTTGAAGGTGGCGTAATCTCCGGGTGAACGAAACCCACCCAACCGGCGGCTGACACCGCCAAGGAGATCACGCCATGACGAAGAATACAGACGTC
>NZ_JAOAOQ010000057.1 GCF_030398385.1 Aquibium sp. ELW1220
CTTTGACTGGAGGTCAGAAAATGAACATCAAGAGCCTGCTTCTCGGCTCGGCTGCGGCCCTCGTCGCAGTAACCGGCGCTCGCGCCGCCGACGCCATCGTCATCGCCGAGCCGGAGCCGGTCGAATACGTCCGCGTCTGCGACGCTTACGGCGCTGGCTTCTTCTACATCCCCGGCACCGAGACCTGCCTGAAGTTCGACGGCTACGTCCGCATGCAGGTCAACGCTGCTGGCGGCGACGCTGTCTTCGCTGGCGATCCCGACCTGGACGAGCCGCCGTTCTTCATCGGTGGTGTCGAGGAGGGCTTCACCTTCAACACCCGCGCCCGCTTGAACGTCGATGCGCGTTCGGACACCGAGTGGGGCACGCTGCGCGGCTTCATGCGCCTCCAGGCTGATGCGCTGACGAACGCCGATGCCGCTTACGGCATGGACCAGGCGATCGTTCAGCTCGGCGGCTTCTACGTCGGCTACACCGAGTCGGCCTTCGCTGCCCCGTGGGGCCTGCCGGGCATCTCGCGCTTCGGCATCATCCCGACCGACGGTGGCGGCGTCTATGCCTACCAGCAGCGCCAGCAGATCGGCTACACCTTCTCGGGCGGAAACGGCCTGTTCGGCTCGATCGTCCTCGAGGACGACGTTCTCGACGGTGAAGGCTACATGCCCGACGTGGTCGGCGTGCTCGGCATCAGCCAGGGCTGGGGCGGCGTCTGGGCCAAGGTTGCCTACGACGAGTCCGAGGAAGAGTGGGCCGGCCTGATCGGCATGCAGTACAACATCCCGAACATGGCGGGCTCCAACATCCGCGCCGGCGTGTTCTACGCTTCGGATCCGAACGCATACGCTCTCGGCATGCCGGTTTCGGGTGTCCTCGGCGCGAACTTCGTGGAATGGTCGGTTGCTGCCGCCTACACCCACGCGTTCAATGCGCAGTGGAGCGCCACACTCGGTGGCCAGTACTTCGAAGCCTTCGATGGCGACGATGCTTGGCTGGTTCAGGGCGCGGTGGTCTGGGTTCCGGTCACCAACTTCGAGGTTCGCCTCGAGGGTACCTATGCCCAGGAAGACGATGTCCTCCTTGGCGACGACGGCGACCGCTGGAACGGCTTCCTCCGCTTCACGCGCTACTTCTGATCCTTTCCAGGATCGGTTCGAGAACCCGGCGGGCAACCGCCGGGTTTTCTGTTTGAAAGAAGGTCGTGCGTCGCGCTTCGTTTCGGTCGCCGGCCGGGAACGGCCCGGGCTTTACCGCCCCGCGACGAGGTCGCGCGCGATGTCGGTGCGTCCGGTCAGCCGCATCTTGTAGACCTGGTAGTTTTCCATCACCCGCTGCACGTAGTTGCGCGTCTCGGTGAAGGGAATGCGCTCGACCCAGTCCACCACCGCCTCGATGCCGGCGCCGCGCGGATCGCCGTAGCGCTCGATCCAGTCGCGTGCCCGGCCGGGGCCGGCATTGTAGCCGGCGAAGGTCAGCACGTAGGAGCCGTCGAAGCGCCCGAGCTGGTCGGCAAGGAAGGCGGCGCCCAGCGTCGCGTTGTAGGCGGCGTCCGTGGTCAGCCGTGCCGACGAATAGGCGAGCCCTGCGCCGCGCGCCATGTCGCGCGCCGTGCCGGGCAGCAGCTGAAGCAGCCCGCGCGCGCCTGCGCTCGACACTGCGCTCGCGTTGAACTCGCTCTCCTGCCTGGCGATCGCATAGGCCAGCGCCTCGCCGGCGTCCGAGATCTCCGCTTCCGGCGGGATCGCGCCGACGGGATGCGCCAGCGCGCCGACGTCGAGGCCGCGCGAGGCGGCGATCTTGCCGACCCGCAGCGCCAGCGTATGGTCGCCGCGCCTTTCGGCCATGGCGGCAAGCAGCGCGATCTCGCGCGGGCTCGTCAGTTCCGCCGCCAGCCCGCGATAGAGCGCCTCGGCCCGGCCGCCATGCCCGACCTCCTCCAGCCGCCTGATCGCCGCCACCACCGGCCGGCGGGCGAAGGCCATGCGCTCGAAGGGCGCGGGCTGCGGTTCGGCGACCGGGATCGTCTGCCGGCCGAGCTTCACTGCGGCGATCTGGCCGTAGAAGGCGGTGCCGAAGGCGGCGGCCTTCTCGTAGGTGGCGCCGGCGTCGCCCGGTGCTCCGGCCTCCATGGCCCGCGCCATCCAGTAGTAGGCGCGCGACTGCGAGATCGCGCCCGAGGTCAGCGCGGCGATCCGCTCGAAATGCACGAGCGCCGTCTCCGGCTGCTCGAGGAAGGACAGTGCATACCAGCCGGCGTGGAATTCGGCGTCGGCCGCCATCGCGGGACTTTCGGCCGAATGCGCGGCCGCGATGGCGTAGGCGAGGTCCGGCCGACCGATGTCGAGCATCTCGCGCGACAGCACGCGCCGCTCCACCCACCAGGCATCCGGGTCGACGACGTCCTGCGCGTCGCGCCGCACCGACAGCATAGTCTCCGCCGCCTCGACGAACTTGCCGCCGCGCCGCAGGAAGCGCGCTTTGGCGAAGATGTAGGCCGAGGACCGCTGCTCTTCCGGCACGGCCTCCAGCAGCGTGGCGGCTGTCCTGTCGCCGCGGTTCACGGCGCTCCAGGCCCTCGCCAGCGCCTCGGCGCCCGCCAGCGGCGCGAGCCGCAGCGCCGATTGCGCGCGCTCGTCGTGCAGCATCGTCTCCATGCGAACGCGGTGGTCCTCGCGCGACAGCAATGCGCCGAACTCCGCGATCAGCCGCGTCTCCGTCACGCCGTCCAGCCTCTGCGCGCGCCAGATCGGGGCGATCAGCGCTGCCGCTGCCGCCTCGTCGCCCAGCAGGCGATGCGCCCGTGCCAGGAGCAGCTTGCCCTCCAGCGTCAGCGGCTGCCGTCCGGCGAAGGCTTCGAGGATGGCCTGCGGCTCCGACGGCAATCGCGCCAGCGCGCGTTCGCGGTTGCGCTCGATCGCGTCGAGGCCCGGCCAGCCGTCCAGCTCGGCCTGCGCGGCCGCCAGTTCGTCGGCGCCGACGGCGGAAAACCCGCCGCTTGCCAGCGCCCATGTGAGGATGGCGCGGTCGAGCGAGCCTGCCGGAAGGCCGTCCCGGATCGCCCGCGCCGTCTCGATCTCCGTACCGCCGAGTGCGTCGAGGCCGCGGGCGAGAGGGTCGGCGGCAAGCCGCAGGGTACGGGCATCGATCTCCATGCCGAGCGTCGGCGGATCGGGCACGATGGCGCCGGTGATGTCGGCCGGGTCGGGGCGCGCCGAAGGCAGCGGCACCTCGGCCGCGGGCAGGCGCAGCGCCTGCGCCGGCACGGCGGCCGTCGCCATCAGGGTTGCGAGCAGGACGATCCCGCGCATGGGGACTGGCCTCCGAATTCCGTGTCCGTCGCGATCGATGATGCGCTTCATCCTTGCCGAAATGGTTACCAAAGCCGTCTCGTGCCAGTTTCGCCGCCGATCCGGGGCGAAAATGCCACACCGGCGGGCTGGAGCGGCGGTGCTGCGTGGGCTGCCTATGGTGCGCGCGGCCGCAATCGGCTAAAGAGCCCGCGCGCGCCTTCGTCGGGCCGCAACCAATGCCAGGGGAGTTCGTCGGAAAAATGTTCAGAGGCTCGTTCACCGCTCTCGTGACACCCTTCCAGCGCGATGGCAGCTTCGACGAGAAAGCCTTCAAGGCCTTCGTGGAGTGGCAGATCGCGGAGGGTTCCAGTGGCGTCGTGCCGGTCGGCACCACGGGTGAATCCCCGACGTTGTCGCATGCCGAGCACCGCCAGGTGGTCAAGGCCTGCATCGAGGTGGCCAGGGGCAAGGTGCCGGTCATCGCCGGCGCCGGTTCCAACAACACGGTCGAGGCGGTGGAGCTCACGAAGTTCGCCGAACAGGCCGGTGCCGATGCCGTGCTCGTGGTGACGCCCTATTACAACAGGCCCACCCAGCGCGGCCTCTACGAGCATTTTGCCGCCGTCGCCCGCGCGACCAGCCTGCCGATCATCATCTACAACATCCCGCCGCGCTCGGTCATCGACATGATGCCCGAGACCATGGGCCGGCTGGCGCACGATTTCTCCAACATCGTCGGCGTCAAGGACGCCACCGGCAAGATCGAGCGCGTCTCGGAGCAGCGCATCACCTGCGGGCCGGATTTCATCCAGCTGTCGGGCGAGGACGCCTCCGCGCTCGGCTTCAACGCCCATGGCGGCGTCGGTGCCATATCGGTCACCTCCAACGTCGCGCCGCGCCTCTGCGCCGAGTTCCAGGCCGCGACCATGGCCAACGACCGCGACCGGGCGCTGGCGCTGCAGGACCGGCTGATGCCGCTGCACAAGGCGATCTTCATCGAGCCGGGCGTCTCGGGTGCGAAATACGCGTTGTCGCGGCTCGGCCGGGTCGAGAATGTTGTGCGCTCGCCGCTCGTCACCATCGAGGCGGCCACCGCCGAGAAAATCGACGCGGCGATGCAGCACGCTGGGCTCTTGAACTGACGCGCCGAAAGCGCATCTTTCAGCCATGGTACAAGTCAGAAAAGCCGATCCCAACAACCGCACGGTCGCCGAGAACCGCAAGGCCCGCTTCAACTACGAGATTCTCGATACGCTGGAGACGGGCCTGGTGCTCACCGGCACCGAGGTCAAGTCGTTGCGCGGCGGCCACGCCAACATCCAGGACAGCTACGCCTCCAGCGAAGGCGGCGAGATCTGGCTGATCAACTCCTATCTGCCGGAATATCTGCAGGCGAACCGCTACAACCACGAGCCCCGCCGCCGCCGCAAGCTGCTGGTCAACAAGCGCGAGATGGCCAAGCTTGCCCAGTCGGTCGAGCGCGAAGGCATGACCATGGTGCCGCTCAAGATCTACTTCAACGACCAGGGCCGCGCAAAGCTGCTGCTCGGCGTCGCCCGCGGCAAGAAGCTGCACGACAAGCGCCAGTCCGAGAAGGAGCGCGACTGGTCGCGCGAAAAGGGACGGCTGCTCAAGGAGCGTGGCTGAACCCGCCACCTTGCCGACCGGTGCCGTCGCCACACGGAAACGCCGGCAGCGCTGGCGCCGGCGTCATCCGGATCATGGTGATCGGGCCTCGCGCGGCAGGTGCGCGCGAGGCTCGGCCAGGGCTCAGTCTGCGACGGTCCCTTCCGGAACCACCACCGCTCCGCCGTCCTGGGGAATGACGACGGTGTCGTCGACTTCGTTGCCGCCGAACCAGCCGCCCCACCAGACGAGGAGCAGGACGAGGACGACCGCCGCCAGGATGGCGAGCCACATTCCCATGCCGCCGCTCTTGCTCTTCTGCGGAGTCGTCACTTTCGGATCTCTGTAGTCAGCCATTGTCTTCTCCGATTCCTCTCGTGTCGCGATTTGCCGATCAGATTCCGCCCGCGGGGCGGTCGCGCCTGTAGGAGCGCATGCCGCTGGCGGAAGTGGTGTCCGGCTGCCAGACGGAGGCTGGATCACGCCCCGCCGGCGCGTTGCTGTGCGGCACGACCGGCTCGTTGAAGAACTCCTCGTCGCGCGCCGCGAAATCGCGGGCTTCGGTCTCGGGACGCTTCATGATCTCCTGGACACGGGTCACCAGATCGTCGTCGACTTCCACCGACACGACATAGTCGCCGTCGCGAACGCAGTGCTGATAGGTGCGCAGGTCGTTGTCGGGAAGGTTCATGTCGTGCAGGTCGTCGAGGTACCGGTCGTCGTCGCGGCGCCCGTTGGGCGCGACCGCGACATCGGTATCCGGCACCACATGGATCGAAGAGCGGCTCACGCCGACATTTGCCAGTTCCCGCCGGACCAGGTCGGCAACCGCATGGGTTCGATAGATGGCTGTGACATTCCTGTTCATGTCCGTTCTCCCGTGTTGTTCACGGACCCAACCCCCGCCTTCGCGGTATGTTCCTGGAGAAAGCAGTCCCTCGCGGTGCGGGGGGTGGCATGCGACGGCGAGCGGGAGGCGTGGGAATGCTCCTTCCCCGGTGCCTCGGTTCGCCTCGACTGCTGGCTTGCGATTGCAGGCAACGCCTAATTGTCAGCGGCGCTTGATCCTTCGGGCCGGAGACCGACGACATGATCCGCCCGGGATGCATACGTCCTGAAATAGGGGCGCTCGAAGCGGTCGCGCCGTTCCTTCGCACGATCGGCCTTGTCTCCGGCGCGCCGGCGTCGGCGTTCGTCGATCAGGTGCGCGTTCGCCTGCACGAGCAGCGTCAGGTCGAACCACCCCGGCACCGGCTCGTGCAGCAGGAAGATGCCGTCGCACAGGACGACGACCGGACCGGCGGGCGGAAGCGCCAGGGCGTAGCGGCCATTGAGCAGGCCGTTCTCGCTGTTCCACGCCCGATCCGATTCGAAGGCCCGCACCGTCCGGAGCGACTGCAACGCCATCGCGATGGCCGCCCAGTCATACCAGTTCCGGGGGTTCTCTTCTTCCTCGGCGCGGGCCGGATCGCCCGATGCGCGCGCCGCGTCGATGCGGCGCGTCCGCTCCGGGTGGCTGAAGGCCGAGAACCGGTCGCAATCCAGGCGGAAGGCGACATCCGGCAGGGCGGCAGCGATCCGGTTGCAGAGGGTGGTCTTGCCAGCTCCCGCGAAGCCGCAGACGCCCACGAGCGTGACGCCGTCCTGCCCCGCCGTTTCGGCCAGCAGGGCGATCACGTCGTCCAGATCCGTGATGAGACTTGATGTGCTCATGCCGGTGCCGACCGCTTGATGCTCGGGGCAACGAGGGGGCCCAACCTCTCCCGCACCGTCAAGAATGCCTCCACGACCATCGCTCCCGTCAGCCGCCTGATGGTGGCGTTGTAGCGCGAGCAGTGGAAGCTCGAAAACAGCGTCATAGTGCCCGCCGCCTGTCGCGCGCCGTGCTTGAAGGGAAGGGCGGCGACACGATGGGCAAGCCCGCGGACGGCCGACCGATGCCCAATGGCCAGGCTCGCCCGGTCGGTCGAGCGCGAAGGCGTGTCCGTGATGCGGCCTGACAAAGCAGTCACCTTGTCCATCAGCAGCGTCCGCCCCCCGCGAATTGCATCGTTAGGAGGTTGAATCCGAGGGTTATGGGCGAATTCGTTCTTGTATTGTTCTAAATTCGAGGTTAAACTCTTCACCGTCGGTCAAAGCGGAAGCGGCGGAGCGCTGGTTTTCGAATCGCAGTTGGTTCGCTAGTGGTGGCGTATGGTTTCGCATGATGCGCACAAAGACGTCCTTTCTGCATTGGAGTGGAAAACCTATTCGGTGAGCTGGGCCGACAAGGAGCCGTTGCTCGCCTTTGTGCTTCGGGGGTTGGAGATGCGTGACTGTCGCATTGTTCATTTCAGCGAGCCGAACAGAGCCCCGTTCTACATCGTTTTTGACGCGCCATCTGGTGAGCGGCATGGCATCCTCGTCTATGCCTTCTACGCGAACGCTAGGCCGACGACGCGGCGCCCACAGGATGAACACCGGTTCCAGGTGAAGTATGGTGGCAATCTGAAAGGGGTCCTGGAAGTTGCGGTTGATCCCAGCAATCTGGTGACGACGCTCTTCATGGGGATCGATACCGGCGAGGGATTGTTCGTCGCGGCGGACCCGCTGATGAACACGCCAGCGCCCATGTCTCGTTCGATCGAGTTCAAGCGCGCGCATGTTGACCGCATTCGAGCCTATGGATGGGCGGTGTGGGAGCGTGATCGACGACCGGGAAAATCACGAAATCGTCCAACGGCTGACCTTGAAGATTTTCGGACTGAAGTTCTCGTAGGCGGCAGGCAAGACCGGTTGCTCGACCTTGTCGCGCTTGAGCGCATCGCATGCGGGCTGGACCCAGGCGAACGCCACTTGGTGGCGGACAAGCTAAAGGAATTGAAGCCGAATGAGAGATGGGTCCCCCATGCGGTTCTAGAGGAGTTCGGTATTGCGCCGGAGGCCCTCTTCGACCTCATCGAAGGGGCGAGCCGTTTGAAGATGGCCGTGCGAGGTTGGGTTGCCGAACAACACCTGTTCGACGCGCTCCGGCGGCTTGATGGTGTATCCGATTGCACACGGTTGGAGGCGGACGGCAAGCCAGACCTGTCCATCAGATGGAAAGGGGGGGCGCCGATTCTCATCGAGTGCAAGAACACCCTGCGTACCCGCTACGCCGACGGCCGGCCGAAAGTCGATTTCCAGAAGACGCGAGCTTCTAAGGGGAACCCGTGTTCTCGTTACTATCGATCAGACGATTTTTCAGTCCTTGCCGCTTGCCTTCACTCTGTAACGGAGAATTGGGAGTTCCGGTATGCGCTCACAGCGGACTTGGAGCCACACAAGACTTGCAGTGGGCGGATAGCAAACATGATCGGTGTGGCCGAACCGAAATTCTCGGCAGATGCCGGGTCGGTGTTCGAATCGCACTACAACAGAACTGCGTAGGGTGCCAATGAAACTCCGAGCGATTTCCCTCTTTACTGGTGTCGGAGGGCTGGACTTCGGATTCGAAGCTTCGGGGTTCGAGACTCGTGTTGCGCTTGATTTTGATCCCGTCGCGTGTGCAACAGTTGGCCTCAACCGGGACTGGCCCGTGTTGGAAGGGCCGATCACGGAGTTTTCCTCGAGAACCATCTTGGAAACGGCGGGGCTGAACCCCGGCGAAGCGGACATCCTCATCGGAGGTCCACCTTGCCAGCCATTCAGCAAGTCCGGGTATTGGGCGCGTGGCGATTCGCGGCGACTTTCCGACCCGCGTGCGGACACGTTGTCGGAGTATCTTCGAGTGCTTCGTGACACGCTTCCCAAGTCGTTTCTTTTGGAGAATGTGCCTGGCCTTGCTTATCAGGGCAAAAGTGAGGGCATAAACGCTCTGGTGGCAGGTGTAGAAGACATCAATCGTGAGAGAGGAACGAGTTACACCTTGGAGTCCCGCTCCATTAACTCCGCGGACTATGGTGTGCCGCAGTTACGGGAGCGAGTATTCATCATCGGCTCGCGCGACGGCAAACGATTCAATTTTCCGGCGAGAACACATTTCCCTGTCGATAGCGAGGAAGCGCTGGCCGGACGTGAGAGGCACCGCACTGCATGGGACGCGTTCGCCGATCTCCCGCCTGTCGAGAATAGAGAATGCCTCCAAGTCAAAGGAAAGTGGGCGGACCTCCTTCCAACGATTCCTGAAGGCCAGAACTATCTGTGGCATACAGACCGCGGTGGTGGCGTCCCGCTCTTTGGATGGCGGCGGCGTTACTGGAATTTCCTTTTGAAGCTTGCAAAAGATAGACCCTCGTGGACCATCCAGGCACAGCCGGGACCCGCGACTGGTCCGTTCCACTGGGACAATCGCCGACTCTCGGCGCAAGAGCTTTGTCGCCTCCAAACATTCCCGGATGGCCTTCGATTTCAGTGCGGCCATGCAGATGTACAGAAGTTGGTCGGAAACGCCGTGCCATCGGCTTTGGCGGAGGTTCTGGCGCGAGAGATTGCTGCACAGTTCCTTGAAGCCCCGTACGCATTGCGGCCCGCAACTCTGATCCCGGTTGCACAGGATGCCGCCCCTTTGGCGACGAATGAACACAAGGTCGCAAACAAATACCTTCACTTGGTGTCAAGCGATTCGGCACACCCGGGTACTGGAAGGGGGCGTGGTGCTGCTTTCAGGAAAAGCGAAGCGGCCTGATATGCAATGTCTGCGGCTGATCCTGCCCCCCTGCGCGCCCGCTCCTGCCGTCGGAGCGACTCGTCGAAAGCGCCGGTCCAGCAGAACGATCGCCAACCCGCTACTGGCCTGAACCGCCTGCCCTTCCGGTCGAGCGCGGGGCGTGACCGTGGTGCGGCTGAGGGCCCACGACGACGACCAGGGCCGCGCCAAGTGCCTGCGCGGCGTCGCCCGATGCAAGAAGCTGCACGACAAGCGCCAGACGGGGAGGGAGCGCGAGTGGTCGCGCGAAAAGGGCCGGCTCCCGAAGGAGCGCGGCTGATCGCGGCTGCGGCCGCGCGCAGCGCACGCGGCCGTTCCTTCCTTTCGCAGAGGCCCGGAGCGGGCCGCAGGCCCGCCACCCGGTCTGCGCGCTCAGGCCCGCTGGCCGACCTGGAAAGGCGCGCGGCGCCGCACGACCATGACCGGAGCCTTGTTCCGGTCCGTGCGCTGGATGAACTCGATCTGGTCGCGGAAATGCAGCTTGAGTTTCTTCAGCGACAGGAGCTTCAGGGCGTCGGGCCGGGGCCGCGCCATCTCCGCGTCGATCCTAGTCTGAACTTCCTCGCGCCGCCGTTCCAGTGCCTTCACGAATGTATCCACGTCCTATCCTCCTCTTGGTGGTGACGACGAGGAGATGAGAATGCCGGATCGATAGTTCCAATTGATAGTTGTGCGGAGGCTGATAGAGCACCTATATCGATGCATGCCGTTTCGACCGACGCACCGCCAGCTCGAATATGTCGTCGCCCTCGATGACGAGCGCCACTTCGGCCGCGCCGCGAGCCGATGCAACGTCTCGCAGCCGACGCTCTCCATCCAGGTGGCGCTCCTGGAAAAGCAGCTCGGCGCCACGCTGTTCGACCGCATGCCGGGTGCGGTGGAGCCGACGCCGCTGGGCCGACGCGTCGTCGTCACGGCGCGGTCGGTGCTGGCCTCCCTGGACGACATCGTCACGGAGGCGAAGGCGGGCGCCACCAATCTCGGCGGCTTGATCCGCCTCGGCGTCGCGCCCACCTTCGGACCTTACTTCCTGCCCAGGCTCCTGCCCACGATCCACCGCACTTACCCTGACCTACAGCTTTACATCCGCGAGGACCGGCCGACGTCCATCGAGCGCGACGTCCTCGACGGCGTCGTCGATTGCGGGCTCGGCCCCAGCCCGCGCGCCGAGCGACTCGTCTTCCGCCCGCTGTGCGAGGAAGGAATTTTCCTCGGCGTTCCCGCCGGCCACAGGCTGGACGGCAGGAGCTCGGCCAGTGTCGAGGATCTTCGCGGCGAACGCCTGCTCACGCTCGGCCGCGGCCATCGGCTGTTCGACAGCGTGCGCGATCTCGCCGCCGCCTCAGGCGCGGTCTTCGTGGAGGATTACGAAGGCACCAGCCTCGACGCGATCCGCCAGATGGTCTCGATCGGCATGGGCTGTTCGCTGTTTCCCGAACTGTATGTCCGCTCGGAATTCAGACGCGAGAACGACGTCCTGCTGGTGCCTCTGACGGGATGGTCGGGCCGGCGCACGATCGGCTTCTTCTGGCGCGAGAACAGCGGCCGGCTGCGCCATTTCGAGAAGCTGGCGGCGGAAGGCGACGCCATCGTCCGCAAAATGGCGCTGACCGGCGACGCGCTCGAGGCCATGCGGATCGCGCGCGCCGGAGGCTGAGCAGCGCGGTATCGGCCGGGCCGGGCCGGTCCCGTCACGCCGTCGGCGCGACCCGTCGGCTGCGCCGGTCCATCAGCACGATCGCCAGCCCGCTGCCGGCCACCAGAAGGATGCCGGCGCTGGCCAGCGCATTGGGCAGTTCGCCGAACACCGCAAAGCCCGAGATCACCGCCCCCACCGTGAACGTGTAGTAGAACGGCGCCACGGTGGCGGTCGCCGCCGCGCGGTAGGCGGTGAAGATGAAGAAGTGGCCGAAGACCAGGAAGAAGCCCGAGGCGGCGAGCAGCAGCAGGTGCCGCGGGCCGGGCACCACCCAGGTCTCGGCCATCAGGTGCACTGCGCCTGCGCCGATCACCACCACCACCACCGCCGACATCGCCACGATCAGCCCCGGCACGCGCGCGTCGATCCGCCGCCCGGAGAGGTCGCGTACGGCGCTGAACAGCGCGTTGCCGAGCGCCAGCAGGGCAAAGATGGAGACGCCCTGCATCGTCGGCTGCGCCACCATGATGGCGCCGGCGAAGCCGAGTGCGATCAGGACCGCCCTGAGCCGCCCGATCCGCTCGCCGAAGAACCAGGCTGCGCCCACCAGCATCAGCAGCGGCGTCACCTGCCCGAGCGCGATGGCGTCGGCGATCGGCATGTTGGCCAGTGCCACCACGTAGCAGAGCACCGCGAGGGAGCTCCATGCAGCTGCGCGCCAGGACGCGGCCGTCGGCCATCAGCGGCGCGTTGCGCATCTGCCCGGCCAGCGCCAGCAGCGGCAGCCCCCACAGGAGGGCCGCGACGCCGCGCAGGAACAGCACCTGGTAGGGCGGCAGGCCATCGGTCGCCAGCTTCATGAAGGTGTCGTTGATCACGTAGGAGCCGGTCGCCACGACCATGAAGATCGGGCCACGGATGGCAGAGGGAATGGACTGCATGGTGCCGCGGACCCGGAAGGCGAGCGCCGGGAACTGCCGGCGCAGCCTTCTACAGCGAGGCGCGCGGCAATGCCAGAGGCGGCTGTTCCGCGCCATCGAGATGGCGGCGTCGCGTCGCCACCGTCTGCCTGCGCGAGTTGTCTTGCCTACGCCCGGTCGCGGCGATCCTTGAGCCCGGCAACGACCGCGATGGCCCGCCGGACAGCCGTCACGACCGCGCCGACCGCCACGATCCACAAGGCAAGCGTCACGGCCATGCCCGCGGCCGGCCAGCGCGGCGCGCAGGCGGCGGCGAGTGCGGCGATCGTCATCAGCGCCATGCGGTGCTGCTTGGCCATCGGTCCGCGGAAATCGGCCGGAAGGCCGCTGCCGCGGCCGAGCTCGCGCACATAGGCCGTCAGCACGGCGAAAGCCGCCGCCGCCCAGCCGAGCGTCGGCTCCGACGCGCCGAGCCCCGCGCCGACGAGAATGAGGATGTCGGCGACGCGATCGGGAAACTCGTTCCAGAACGGGCCGTCGGCGGCCTGCTTGCCGCCCTCGACGGCGACGAGCCCGTCGAAGAGGTTGCACAGGAGACGCAGCTGGCAGAACAGCGCGGCGGAAACGAACAACGCGCCCTGCAGCCAGCCGTCCGACATCCCGGCCGCCCAGAAGCTCGACCCGGCAAGCGCTGCCGCAGCCATGCTCGCCATCGAGATCTGGTTGGGCGTGATCGACGTCTTCACGAGCCAGGCGGTAACCGCCCTGGCCCATCCGCTGTCTCGGCTCGACAATGGCCGCCGGTCGCTGCCCGTCATCGTGTCCTCGCCTTGCCGTTCCAGAGCCACCACGAATAAAGTGCGGCATAGCTGGTCGATACCCCGAGCGGGACGACGATCGTCCGCGCGATCTCGGGCGTGCCGCTTGCCGTATGCAACAGGATCAGCAGCGTTGTGGAGAGGGCGAAAGCGGCCAGCGGCGGGACCACGAGGCCGCCAAGGCCGCTAAACTGCCGCGAGATGCGCTCGATCAGCCGCTTCAGGCCGAAGGTGATGAGACCTGACACCGCGCCCTGCACGCCGCCGGCCACCAGTGCGGCGCTCATCGGGTGGGCGCGGTTGGCGAACACCGCCCAGCCGCCCATCAGCACGAAGGCGGCCAGCACGTGCAGGAAGCCGCTTTTCGCGATCGTGGGGTCGCCGGTTCTCATACCGTCGACCACCCGTACCGGACCAGATGGAAGAAGATCGGCGCCGCGAACACCACCGAATCGAGCCGGTCGATGAATCCGCCGTGACCGGCGATCATGTGCCCCCAGTCCTTTACGCCCCGGTCGCGCTTGATCGCCGACATCACCAGTCCGCCGAAGAATCCCATCAGAACGATGACGAGCGACAGCAACGCCGCCTGGAACGGCGTGAACGGCGTCATCCACGATAGCGCGGCGCCGAGTGCGGTCGCGCTGAGCGCGCCGCCGACAAACCCCTCCACGGTCTTGGACGGCGACAGCTTCGGCGCGATCCTGGTGCGCCCGGCGAGCTTGCCCCACACATATTGCAGCACGTCGCTGCTCTGCACCACCAGTACGAGGAAGGCGATGAGCAACAGGTTGCGGCCCTCATAGCCGGGGATCTGCAAGGTCAGCAGAGCCGGCACGTGCGAGGCGCAGAAGACGGTGATCATCAGCGCCCACTGCACCTCCGAGATACGCACCAGATAGTTCTCGGTGTCGCCCCGCAGCGCCGCCACGATCGGCATGGTGAGAAAGGCGTAGACGGGGATGAAGATCGAGTAGAGCCCGTACCAGTCGGCATAGACGAGCCAGTACTGCGCAGGCAGCACGATGAAGAACGCGCCGGCGAGCGCCCAGTGGTCGCCGCGCCGGGTGCTCGTCAGCGTCACGAATTCACGCAGGGCCGCAAACGAGCACAGCGCAAACAGCACCACGACGCCGGCCTTTCCCGCCACGAGCGCGATGGCCATGGCGATGACCATCACCCACCAGGAGCGGATGCGATCGTTGAGATTCTCGATGACGGCGTTGTTTCCGTCCGGCGACAGCCTGCGCTCGAGCGCGTAGCCGATGGCCGAGGCCGCGACGAGAACCGCAAACAGCGCGATGAGCAGCGTGACGAGGTCGGGATGCGGCGAGACCAGAAACCGGGGCGGCGCGTCGTCGGTCATGGGCGTCTTCCGTTGGGGGCAAGCGCAAGCAGCGCGTCGCGCGCGCGGGCCAGGAAGGCGTCCTTCTCTTCCGCCTCGCCGACATGGATCGGTGCGCCGAACGTGACCGTGCAGATCAGCGGTACCGGCAGGAACTCGCCCTTCGGCATGACCCGGTTGAGATTGGCGATCCACACCGGCACCAGTTCGATGCCCGGGCGCGCCCGGGCGAGGTGATAGAGCCCGGTCCGGAACGGCAGCAGCGGCTCGTCGCCGGTGTTGCGCGTTCCCTCGGGAAAGAGGATCAGCGACGACCGCTCGTCGAGCGCCTGTGCCATCTGCTGGACCGGGTCCTCCAGCCGGCGTTCGGGATCGCGTTCGATCAGCACCGCGTTGAAGACATCGCGTCCGACGAAGGCGCGCGCCCTGGTCTTCAGCCAGTAGTCCGCGCCTGCGACTGGGCGCGTGCGCCGGCGCAGGCGTTTGGGCAGGACGGTCCAGATCAGGATGAAATCGCCGTGGCTGGCGTGATTTGCGAAGTAGACGCGCTGCACCCCGCTCAGTCCGGCGCCGTGCCAGACGCCGCGGACGGCGGTCACCAGCCTTGCGAACGTCACGATCGCCTGCGCGGCGACGGCAGCCATCGCAAGCCGCAACAGGCTGCGCAGCGTCGTCCTCCCCCCTATGCTCCCCCAGGCCATGGTCGTCCCCCAGCCGCCGTCTCTTCACCGCATGCTGCGGCTTTCAGACGAAGCAGCCCACGTTGCCCCGTGCTGCGGCCCGCACCATCGGGCAGGCCTCTACCCCAGCGTCTCCCGCACTGCCGAAAACACGTCCACGAACATCGCCTCGGTCAGCCGCCCGGTGTTGGTGTTGTAGCGCGAGCAGTGGTAGCTCGGAAACAGCGTGATCCCGCCGACCGCATGGCGCGCGCCATGCCTGAAGGGGAGGGCGGCGACGCGCTGGCCGAGCGCGCGGACCGTCGACTGGTGCGCGATGGCGCCAAGCGTCACGATCGCTTCCAGCCTCGGGAAACGGTCGATCGTCGGCACGAGGAATTGGCGGCAGGTGGCGATCTCGGCGCCCACCGGCTTGTTTTCCGGCGGCACGCAGCGCACGGCGTTGGTGATCGCGGTTTCGACCAGCTCCAGCCCGTCGTCGGGCCGCGCCTGGAATTCCCCGCGCGCGAAGCCGAAGCGCTTCAGCGTCGAATAGAGCAGGTCGCCCGCATAGTCGCCGGTGAAGGGGCGGCCGGTGCGGTTGGCGCCCCGCAGCCCCGGCGCCAGCCCGACGACCAGCAGGCGCACCGCGTCCTCACCCTGGAGCGGCAGGAAGCTCGGCACCGGCGCGTTGTGCCATCCGGGCTCGCGGGCGCGCCATTCGGCGATGAAGCCGTGCAGGCGCGGGCACAGCGGACAGTCGCGGTGCGGCTCGACGGCGGCGGCCATCGTCGCCCGGCTCAAAGGTCGTCGTCGTCCGGCTCGACCGGCTCCACCCGCCGTGCCGGACGTTCGGAGGGATCGCGCCCGACCTCGGCGCGCAGGCTCACCAGGTCGACGAAGTGGTCGGCCTGCCGGCGCAGGTCGTCTGCGATCATCGGCGGCTGCGAACTCATGGTCGAGACGATGCTGACCTTGCGGCCGCGCCGCTGCAGCGCCTCCACCAGCGTCCGGAAGTCGCCGTCGCCGGAGAAGATGACGTAGTGGTCGACGACATCGGCCAGTTCCAAGGCATCGATCGTCAGCTCGATGTCCATGTTGCCCTTGATCTTGCGCCGCCCGGCGGAGTCGGTGAACTCCTTGGCGGGCTTCGTCACCACCTTGTAGCCATTGTAGTCGAGCCAGTCGATCAGCGGCCGGATCGACGAGTATTCCTGGTCCTCGATCAGCGCCGTGTAGTAATAGGCGCGCAGCAGGTAGCCCTTCTTCTGGAAGGCGGCGAGCAGCTTGCGGTAGTCGATGTCGAAGCCGAGCGCGCGCGACGTCGCATAGAGGTTCGCGCCGTCGATGAAGAGCGCGATCTTTTCGCGGGGATCGAACATGGGAAATATCCTCGTCGGAAACGAATGGCTGGGCAATGAACTGGACGCCGGGCTCCCGGCGCTCGAATCGTCGCAAACCTGCCATAAATCCCGGGACGGCGAAACGGACCTCAGGTTTCACCCCGTGCGGGGTGCGTGCATGCGATTGCCGCGCGGCCTGCGGCCGTGCTTGTGTTTTCGGCCCGTTCGGAGTAAGGCACCGGTCAATCTCCGACAATAAGCTATGAAAGGGGCATTCCATGGCCCGCGTCACCGTTGAAGACTGCATCGACAAGGTCGACAACCGCTTCGAGCTCGTGCTGCTCGCCAGCCACCGCGCCCGCCTGATCTCGCAGGGCGCGCAGATCACCATCGACCGTGACAACGACAAGAACCCGGTCGTGGCGCTCCGCGAGATCGCCGACGAGACGCTGTCGCCGGGCGACCTCAAGGAAGACCTGATCCACTCGCTGCAGAAGCACGTCGAGGTCGACGAGCCGGAGGCCGAGGCGCCCGAGATGATCGACCGCGCCGCCGACGAAACCGTCGAGGCCGCGTCCGACGACGAGCCGGTGA
Organism: Aquibium sp. ELW1220; assembly: GCF_030398385.1. GTDB lineage: Bacteria > Pseudomonadota > Alphaproteobacteria > Rhizobiales > Rhizobiaceae > Aquibium. The sequence continues at coordinate 16,898 of NZ_JAOAOQ010000057.1, forward strand.
CCTTCGACCGCATGACCGAGGAAGACCTGCTCGCCGGCATCGAGGGGCTGGTTCCGCCGGAGAAGAGCGACGACTACTGAGGGCTGGCCCCATCGTCGCCACTACCGTCGGCGGCCGGACATGGTTATCTGTTACATGCGCCGTGATTGCCGCGGCGCATGTTTCGTTTGGGAGCCCCAACGCCGATGATGCGTCAGTACGAGCTTGTCGAGCGCGTCCAGCGCTACAAGCCCGACATCAATGAAGCCCTTCTGAACAAGGCCTATGTCTACGCCATGCAGAAGCATGGCCATCAGAAGCGCGCCTCGGGGGACCCCTATTTCTCCCATCCGCTCGAAGTGGCGGCGATCCTCACCGACATGCATCTCGACGAGGCGACCATCGCGGTGGCGCTGCTGCACGACACGATCGAGGACACAACCGCCACCCGCCAGGAGATCGACGATCTCTTCGGCCCCGACATCGGCAGGCTGGTCGAGGGGCTGACCAAGCTCAAGAAGCTCGACCTCGTCTCGAAGAAGGCCGCGCAGGCGGAAAACCTGCGCAAGCTGCTGCTGGCCATTTCCGAGGACGTGCGCGTCCTGCTCGTCAAGCTCGCCGACCGCCTCCACAACATGCGCACGCTCGACCACGTGCCGGAGGAAAAGCGCCAGCGCATCGCCGAGGAGACGATGGACATCTATGCGCCGCTGGCCGGCCGCATGGGCATGCAGGACATGCGCGAGGAACTCGAGGAACTCGCCTTCCGCCACATCAATCCCGGCGGCCACAAGGCGGTCACCGAACGGCTGGCCGACATCTTCGAGCGCCACAAGGGCGTCATCTCCGACATCGAGGCGGCGCTGAAGACGCTGTTCGAGAAATACGGGCTGAAGGCGCAGGTCACCAGCCGCCAGAAGAAGCCGTGGTCGGTGTTCCGCAAGATGGAATCCAAGGCGCTGTCCTTCGAGCAGCTCTCCGACATCTTCGCCTTCCGCGTCGTCGTCGACGAGGTGGAGGACTGCTACAAGGCGCTCTGCGCCATCCACACCACCTGGTCGATGGTGCCGGGCCGCTTCAAGGACTACATCTCGACGCCGAAGCAGAACGACTACCGCTCCATCCACACCACCATCGTCGGTCCCTCCCGCCAGCGCGTCGAGCTGCAGATCCGCACCTGGCAGATGCACAAGGTCGCCGAATACGGCGTCGCCGCCCATTCGATCTACAAGGACATGGGCGGCAAGCTGAACGGTGCCGGCCACACCATCTCCAAGGAAACCAACGCCTATGGCTGGCTGAAGCGGACGATCGAATCCCTGTCGGAAGGCGACAATCCGGAGGAGTTCCTCGAGAACACCCGCCTGGAGATGTTCCAGGACCAGGTCTTCTGCTTCACGCCCAAGGGCCGGCTGATCGCGCTGCCGCGCGGCGCCACCCCCATCGACTTCGCCTATGCCGTCCACACCGACGTCGGCGACACCTGCGTCGGCGCCAAGGTCAACGGCCGCATCATGCCGCTGATGACGGAGCTGAAGAACGGCGACGAGGTCGAGATCATCTGCTCCAAGGCGCAGGTGCCGCCAGCCGCCTGGGAGCAGGTCGTCGTCACCGGCAAGGCCCGCTCGGCGATCCGGCGCGCCACGCGCGCCGCCATCCGCAAGCAGTATTCCGGGCTCGGCACCCGCATCCTCGAACGCGCCTTCGAACGCGCCGGCCGCTCCTTCACCAAGGACATGCTGAAGCCGGTGCTGCATCGCCTCGCCCGCAAGGACATCGAGGACGTGCTGGCCGCCGTCGGCCGCGGCGAACTCTCGTCGCCCGACGTGCTGCGCGCCGTCTATCCCGATTTCAAGGACGAGCGCGTCACGGTCGCCGCGCCCAAGGTGCGCGAAGAGGGGTGGTTCAACCTTCGCAACGCCGCCGGCATGCTGTTCCAGATCCCCGGCCGCTCCTCCCGCAAGGAGAAGGACAAGGAGAAGGATCGCGCCAAGGGCGAAGGCAAGGCCGGCAAGGGCGAGGCACTGCCCATCCGCGGCGTCTCCGGCGACCTGCCGGTGCGATTCGCGCCGGAAGGTGCGGTCCCGGGCGATCGCATCGTCGGCATCCTGCAGCCGGGCTCGGGCATCACCATCTATCCGATCCAGTCGCCCTCGCTCACCGCCTTCGACGACCAGCCCGAGCGCTGGATCGACGTGCGCTGGGACATCGACGAGGACACCAAGGAGCGCTTTCCGGCCCGCATCTCGGTCACCGCCATCAACGAGCCCGGCTCGCTGGCCGAGATCGCGCAGGTCGTCGCCTCCAACGACGCCAACATCCACACGCTGTCGATGGCGCGCACCGCGCCCGACTTCACCGACATGATCCTCGACCTGGAAGTCTGGGATCTCAAGCATCTCAACCGGCTGCTGTCGCAGCTCAAGGACACGTCGGCCGTCTCGGATGCGCGCCGCGTCAACGGCTGATCAGGGAAAGGACGATGGCGATGAACAGGGACGAGGTGCTCGAGATCTTCCGCGAGGCGGGCGCGATCCTGGAAGGGCACTTCATCCTCACCTCCGGCCTGCGCAGCCCGATCTTCCTGCAGAAGGCCCGCGTGTTCATGCATGCCGACAAGACCGAGCGCCTGTGCCGGGCGCTGGCCGCCCGCATCCGCGAGGCGGTGGGCGAGGGGGTCGACTATGTCGTCGGCCCGGCCGTCGGCGGCATCATCCCGGCCTACGAGACCTCGCGCCACCTCGGCGTACCCGCCATCTGGGTCGAGCGCGAGGCCGGCGTCTTCCGGCTGCGCCGCTTCGAGATCGCGCCGGGCGCCCGGGTGGTCATCGTCGAGGACATCGTGACGACCGGGCTCTCGATCCGCGAGACGGTGGACTGCCTGCGCGGCATCGGCGCCGAGGTCGTGGCCGCCGCCTGCATCATCGACCGGTCGGCCGGCAAGGCCGATGTCGGCGTGCCGCTGGTGGCGCTGGCGCAATACGAGGTGCCAGCCTATCCCGCCGACGCGCTGCCGCCGGAACTCGCAGCGATTGCGCCGGTCAAGCCGGGCAGCCGCAACATCTGACGACGGGTCGCCGACCTTCCGCAACGGCACCCGGCCGTTCGCCGCAAATGCGCGACGCGCCGTTGTTCACGACGTGTGACGTGAGTATACCTTATGTCAGTGGGCATGGCGATCGGGAGTCGCGGCCGGCCGATTTTGTGGCCGAGCCTGACACAATCCATGTCTATATCGGGAGCCGAGAACACGGGAGCAAGGCCACAGGCATGTTGTTTCGGCGCAGAAAGCCGGCGGATATCCTGGAGCGTATGCGCACGATGCTCTGGCCGCGGCGCTCCTTCTGGCGTTCCGCGCAGTATTTCGCCAAGCGCGTCCTGCGCCTGACCGCGACGCCGCACGCCATCGCCGCCGGCGTGGCCGCGGGTGTCTTCGCATCCTTCCTGCCGTATATCGGTTTTCACTTCGTGCTGGCCGCGGCCGTGGCATGGCTGCTCGCGGGCAATCTCATCGCTTCGGCCTTCGGCACGGCCATCGGCAACCCGATCACGTTTCCGTTCATCTGGGCCTCGAGCTACAAGCTCGGCTGCGCGATCCTCGGCACCACCGCCACCCATGGCGACCAGCCGATCCAGCTCGGCAAGCTGGTGCAGAAGCTGGAATTCGCCCAGCTCTGGGAGCCGCTGCTGAAGCCGATGACGGTCGGTGGCTTCCCCATCGGCGTGTCCTTCGCGATCGTGTTCTACATCCTGACGCGCTGGGGCGTCGCCGCGTTCCGGCGCCAGCGTCAGCATCGCCTGCTGGAAAAGGCCAGGCGCCGCGCCGAGGCGCAGTCCATGGCGGCCAACGGCATATGATCATCGGGCTGGGGTCGGACCTGATCGACATCCGCCGCATCGAGCGCTCGATCGAGCGCCATGGCGAACGCTTCACCGAGCGGGTGTTCAGCGAAGGCGAGCGCCAGCGTGCCGAAAGCCGCGGCGGCCGCATCGCCTCCTATGCCAAGCGCTTCGCCGCCAAGGAGGCCTGCGCCAAGGCGCTCGGCACCGGCATCGCGCAGGGCGTCTTCTGGAAGGACATGTGCGTGGTCAACCTCGCCGGCGGCATGCCCGTGATGGAGCTTTCCGGCGGCGCTGCGGCACGGCTCGCCGCCATGCTGCCGGCCGGCCATCGCGGCGTGGTTCACCTGACCATCACCGACGACTACCCGCTCGCGCAGGCCTTCGTCGTCATCGAGGCGGTGCCGGTCGAAGTGCCGCCACAGTTGCGGGGATAGACCTTCGCGCCAAAGCGGAGTATCGCACGCGCAATCTTCGTCGAAGTCCGGTGCCGCTTGCGCGCCGGCTATGCCGTTGCCCCGCATCGCGCGAGCCGGTAAGAGCTTCCCATTCCAAATCGAGGACGACATGAGCGTGGCGGACAAATCGCAAAAGAAAACGGGCGGACTGGGCGAGACCGTCAGCGTCATCGTGCAGGCGCTCCTGCTCGCGGTCGTGATCCGGACGCTGCTGTTCCAGCCCTTCTCGATTCCGTCGGGTTCGATGCGGCCGACGCTGCTCGAGGGCGACTATCTCTTCGTGACCAAATGGGCCTACGGCTACTCCCGCCACTCCCTGCCGTTCTCGCCCGATCTCTTTTCCGGCCGCATCTGGGCCAGCGCCCCCGAGCGCGGCGACGTCGCGGTCTTCAAGTATCCGCCCAATCCCTCGCTCGACTACATCAAGCGCGTCATCGGCCTGCCGGGCGACCGCATCCAGATGCGCGATGGCCAGCTCTACATCAACGGCGCGGCGGTGCAGCGCGAGAAGGCGGGCCAGATCGACAATCCCGACATCACCGAGGAGAACCGCCCGGTCGACGTCTACCGCGAGACCCTGCCCAACGGCGTTTCCTACGATACGCTCGACGTAACGCCGAACGGCTTTTCCGACAACACCCGCGAATTCGTCGTGCCGGCGGGTCACTATTTCATGATGGGCGACAACCGCGACAATTCCGCCGACAGCCGCGTCTTCGGCTTCGTGCCGGAGGAGAACTTCGTCGGCCGCGCCAACATCATCTTCTTCTCGATTGCCGGCGGCGCCAGCCCGCTCGAGATCTGGAAGTGGCCGTCTTTGATCCGCCCGTCGCGGCTCCTGAACTTCGTCGACTGACCGCGATGGCCGCCCGGAAGCTGACCGGTCAGGCGTTGGCGGAGATGGCCCGCGAGCGCACCGGCCACGTCTTTCGCGACATCGAGCGGCTCGAACGCGCGCTCACCCATTCGAGCGCCCGTCGACACGCCGGTGCCGACTACGAGCGGCTCGAGTTCCTGGGCGACCGGGTGCTCGGCCTCGTCGTCGCCGAGATGCTGTTCAAGGCCTTTCCCGGCGCGCCGGAGGGCGAACTCGCCGTGCGGCTCAATGCGTTGGTCAGCGGCGCCACCTGCGCCGACGTCGCCGAGGAGATCGGCCTGGCCGAACTGATCCGCGCCGATTCCGGGCTGAAGACGCTCTCCGGGCCGAGCGGCCGCTCCACCCGCGCCGACGCGATGGAAGCGCTGCTGGCCGCGATCTATCTGGAGGGAGGGCTCGAAGCCGCCCGGCCGCTGATCGAACGGCACTGGGGCCCGCGCAGCCGCCTGGCGCAGGGCGCCAAGCGCGATCCCAAGACCGAGTTGCAGGAATGGGCCCACCAGTCGGCTGCCGCCACGCCCGTCTATTCCATTGCCGGCCGTGACGGGCCGGACCACGAGCCGGTCTTCACCGTCACGGTGAGCGTCGGCACCCTCGAACCCACCATCGGCCGCGGCCGTTCCAAGCGCGAGGCCGAGCAGGCCGGCGCCGCAGCCATGCTCCAGCGCGAAGGCGTCTGGCCCAAACCGGAAGACCCCACATGACAGACCAGGACCAGGCCGACCCGGCCGACACCCCTGCGGCCGACCCGGCCGCAGCGCCCGATAGATCCGATGAAACACGCCATTCGGGCTTCGTCGCGCTCATCGGCGCGCCGAACGCCGGCAAGTCGACGCTGATCAACCAGCTCGTCGGCACCAAGGTGTCGATCGTCACGCACAAGGTGCAGACCACCCGCGCCATCGTGCGCGGCATCGCCACCCACGAGAACGCGCAGATCGTCTTCGTCGACACTCCGGGCATCTTCAAGCCGCGCCGCACGCTCGACCGCGCCATGGTCCGTACCGCCTGGGGCGGCGCCAAGGACGCCGACCTCGTTCTCGTGCTGATCGACGCCGAGCGTGGACTGAAGGGCGATGCGGGGTCGCTGGTGGAGAACCTCGCCGAGGTGCATCAGCCCAAGATCCTCGTCCTCAACAAGATCGACCGCGTCAAGCGCGAGTCGCTTCTGGCGCTCACCGCGCAGATCAACGAGAAGGCGCAGTTCGAGCGCACCTTCATGATCTCCGCGCTCGACGGCTCCGGCTGCTCCGATCTCCTCGACTTCCTCGCCGGACGGCTTCCCGTCGGCCCCTGGTACTATCCCGAGGACCAGGTCTCCGACCTGCCGATGCGCCAGCTCGCCGCCGAGATCACCCGCGAGAAGCTCTATCTGCGCCTGCACCAGGAACTTCCCTACTCCTCGCATGTCGAGACCGAGAAATGGGAGGAACTGCCCAACGGTTCGGTGCGGATCGAGCAGGTGATCTACGTCGAGCGCGACAGCCAGAAGAAGATCGTACTCGGCCACAAGGGCGAGACCATCAAGGCCATCGGCCAGGCTGCCCGCAAGGACATCGCCGAGATCCTCGAGCAGAAGGCGCATCTCTTCCTCTTCGTGAAGGTGCGCGAGAACTGGAGCGACGACCCCGAGCGCTACCGCGAGATGGGGCTCGAGTTTCCGAAGTGAGGGCACAGGGCAGGGCGGACCTCCGGTCCTGCCGGCCTCTCGCCCCGTCGCGCCCCCTCTCGCCTGCCGGCCATCTCCCCCTCAAGGGGGCTCAAGGGGGGGATCACTCGCTCCACCGCCTTCGGCAATCGCAAGCGGTGCAGGATGAGCGCCGAGGTCGGAACTGCCGATCTCCCCACCTGTGGGGGAGATGCCCGGCAGGGCAGAGGGGGGCGCTGTAGGGCGAAGACCCGTCGGACGAGCGGCCCGGCGCCTTCTTGCCTCGGCTGTCGCTGATCGTCGTCTTCGGATGCGACCTCGCGAAGCCTTCAGTTGGTCAGCCCGTCTTCGCCTGACATCATGAGGTCGGGAACGATTGCATCCGCCGGGTTCCGCGACCGTTCCCTGTCAAGCGCGGCGCCGCCCGTCTACCGCACGGGTCTCGAAGCTGTGCTCGGAGGGGACCAGCGCAGCAGTGCACGGAGCTCAGCGCCGTCGTCCACGACGACCACTCTGTCTGATTTGCTGTTCGTGAAGCCGATCGTGTCACGCTTCCAAGTTTTCGCGCAAGATCAATTTGTTTCAAAACATGACCTACGGGGATCCTAGAAACAAATTGTGACATCTTGCGCGGATTCCGTAACACCAGTGAAATTCAGCTGCTGCAAATCGCCGTCCATAAGACGAACGAGTCGGATCGTCGGATATGGAGTGAATCATGCTGAAGAAAACAATTGTGATTTTGGCCCTCCTGACGGCTTGGACCACGGTCGCCTCGGCCTCCAGCGTCGCGGTGTCGACGGCAAACGTCAACCTGCGCGCCGGACCGGCTGTGAGCTACCCGGTGGTGACTGTGGTGCCGCAAGGTGCGCGTATCGTCACCCATGGTTGCGTTGCCGACTATGCGTGGTGTGATGTTGCCTTAGGCAACTACCGAGGTTGGGTATCTGCCAGCTACATCCACGTGGTCTACAATGGCGTCCCCGTCGTCCTGTCAGCGGCTGTCGCCCCAGCCGTCGGCGTGACCGTGGTGGCCTATGATCGCGTCTACTGGGACACTTACTACGTGGCCCAGCCCTGGTATGGGTCCTGGACGGCCTATTATCGCCCCTATGCACCCGCATCCCCGCGGGTCACCTCACAGAGCCGCAGCGCGACCTGTGCCGACGGCAATTGCACCGGGACACGTGCAGCGACCGGCATCCACGGCGGCGCGACCAGCCAGACCCGCAATTGCGCCGGTGGTGAATGCAGCGCGACGCGTGAGACAACCGGGCGCTACGGCAATTCCGCATCCCGTGTCCGCAGCTGCAGCGCCGGCGATCGCAGTTGCGACATGACACGTACCGGCCCACGCGGTGGCACGGCTACCGGGACCCGCAGCTTCAGTCGCTGACTTGAAGAGCGCCTCCGCAACGCATGCGCAAACGCAAAGAAAGCCTCCAGAAGGAAATCCTGTGTTTTGAATCATCATCACCGCTTTCCTCCTGTCACTGGTCGCTTGCTCGGCCGCGGTGCAGTCCCATGAGCCTTTCCGGCAACTGCTGGCGGATTTCGACAGGATCGATGTCAATGGCGACGTGGTCATGTCGCTTGCAGAGTACTGCCTGGTCCAGATGGCGCGGAGGCCGCGAATCGACCGCAACGGTGACAGCCTTATGACCCTGGATGATTTCCTGCGAACACGAACTGGCCGGCCTTGGCGCTCCAGTGCCTACCGCTGCTGCTGCCGCCGTCATCCCGGAACGGCCTTCGAGCGCAGCGCAAAAGGTCGTATCGGGGATCCATGCCTGACCATCGCGGCCACGCGAGGCGGTGGGCGAAGGGCGCCTCTCCTGCACCGCCGGCCGCGCGCGCCCGTTCCGGCATGAATCCCGGTCCGTCCTCCGCGCCGCTCCGGCCGGTCGAGGATGACGAGGCAGGGGGCGCTGCCTAACCAAGTTCCTTCTCGAACCAGAAATCCGCATAAGGATTGTCGTTGAAGCGCTCGATCGCGCGATAGCCCGCCGAACGGTACAGCGCCTGCGCTTCCGTCAGCGCCCGGTTGGTGTCGAGCCGCACCCGTTCGAAACCCAGGTCCCGCGCCTGGTCCTCCAGCGCCGCGAGCAGCCGGCGCGACAGGCCGAGCCCGCGCGCTTCCGGCGCGACCCACATGCGCTTGATCTCGCCGATGCCGGGCGAAAGCCGCCGCAGCGCGCCGCAGCCGACCGCCCGCCCGTCCAGCCGCGCGACGAGGAAGCAGCCGGCCGGCGGCGTCAGGGCGTCGTCGTCGGGGGTGGGGTTTCCGTTGCCCGGGTCGAACCCCTCCTCGAACCGGCGGCCGAGTTCGCAGACATAGGCCGCCACGCAGGCGCGCGCCTCCGGCGAGGCCGGCGGCTCCACCGCGATGGCGACCGAGGACGCCGCCAGGAGCCGCCGGACTTCTCCCATCGCCGCGACCAGCCGGGCACCATCGTTTGGCGAAAGCGGCGCCAGCATCGACCGCGCGACCTCGTCCGACAGATCGTCATAGGCGGCCCACTCGGCGCGGCCCGCATCCGTCAGCACGGCCCGCCGCTGGCGCCTGTCCGTCGGTTCGGCCGCGACCGTCACCAGACCCTGCCGGCGCAGCGAGGCGAGGAGCCGGCTGAGATAGCCCGAATCGAGCCGCAGCCGCTGGCGCAGATCCTTCAGGTCGCGACCGCCGTCGCCGATCTCGAACAGCAGCCGCGCCTGCCCGAGCGGCCGCCCGCGCCCGAGATAGCTTTCGTCCAGCGCGCCGCTGCGCAGCGTGACGGTGCGGTTGAAGTCGCGGATGATGTCGAGCCGTGCCCTGTCCATTCTCTGACTTAAGTCAGAGAATATCGCGGGCGGCAAGTCCGGGACCATGGCATGGCAGCGCTACCCCCAACTCCGCTTGAACCGTGCCGATCCGTGCCAGGCGGCAGTCAACTTGCGCGAAGCCGGATGACTGCCTATTTATGACTCAAAATGTGGTCAGGGGAATGCATGCGAACGGTCAGCATTGCCGAAGCGAAGGCCCATCTCAGCGACCTCGCGTCGAGAGTAGCGGCAGGCGAAACGGTCACCATCACCAGGCATGGCAAACCGATTGCGCAATTGACCGCGGTCGATGAGCCACGTGAGAGGGTTGATCTGGCTGCGCTGCGAGCCTTGACCAAAGCGGTTCCCGGCCAGTCCGAGACCGCAGGTGGTTTCGTCCGGACCATGCGCGATGACGACCGCTACTGATGCTCTATCTCGACACGTCCGTTCTCGTTGCCATGCTGACCAGCGAAGACGCGACCGCGCGTGTGCAGGATTGGATTGCCGATCAGCCGCCTGGAACCCTTGCCCTGAGTGAATGGGTGCATACCGAATTCGCCTCGGCCATGTCGATCAAGGTGAGAACGGGACAGTTCGGGGGTGGCTCTCGCGCGACGATCATGGCGGCCTACACGCGCATGATCCGGACGTCTTTCCGTGTTTTTCCGGTGTCGAGCGAGGATTTTCGCGTCGCCGCACTCCACCTGAACGATCATGAACTCGGTCTACGGGCCGGCGATGCGCTGCACATTGCAGTGGCGGCCGTACACGGCGCGACACTCTGCACGCTCGACCGCCGTATGGCCGTCGCGGCTACCGCCCTGGGCGTCCAGTCGCTGCTTCTGTAGAAGTGTTCGGTCCGGCGCCGGTTCCGGACTGCCACAGGCGGCCGGCACGCACGGCCGTCATCCCGCGTATCCGGCTACTGTTCGATTCCAAGCTCCGTGTCCCGGTCTGAGTGCCCGTCCTGCCTGACGAGGGCGTTGGCCTTGGTGTCTGTCAATCGACCGTTCCCGCACCACCGCTGCGGCGTCATCTCAGGGCCGCCGCCCCCTCCGTCGTCATTCCGGGGCCGTGCAGCGGAACCCGGAATCCAGAGCGTCGGCGCCTCACGCGGGGGCACGAGCGCCGCGCATTTCCGCCTCGGTCACCACTCTGGATTCCGGGTTCCGCTGCGCGGCCTCGGAATGACGTTTCATGCGGGGTAGCCGCATCGAGACGGAGGCTGAGGACGAGGGGCTGAATGCCGACGCCTCCTTTCCCTTCGTCATCCCGGAACGACGTCCGAGCGCAGCGAAGGACGACGTATCCGGGATCCATGCCTCGCCGCCCATGCCCGCGTTCCGGTGCACGACGAGGCACGTGGCGCCGCCGCCCGGGGACGCCGCTGCCGCGAGCCGGAACCCGCCGCATGCCTGCCTCGCCCAGCCTGGCCCCTCCAGCTTCGTCATCCCAAAGCGGCATGCCCCCACCCCGCCACTAGGGGAATCGCATTTGAGAAATAGGACTGGCGTGGAGGTTTGATCTGGATTCTTTGGATGGCTCCTATTTTGGAGTTTTCGGATGCCTTCCCTGATCACGATCTTCCGCGACATTCCC
>NZ_JAOAOQ010000058.1 GCF_030398385.1 Aquibium sp. ELW1220
GACTGACGCTCAACCTCCTGCGAACCGCCAGACCCAAACTCGCCATCAGCCGAAAACGAAAGCGAGCAGGGTGGTCCGACGCCTTCGCCAGATCAATCATCGGCCAAATGCGATAGCCCTATGCGCCTGCGCCGGCCGCCTTGCGCATCGCCGCGTGGCGGGTCAGGATGATCGTCCGAAGGAGGATCCCATGACCGTCACAGCGATTGCAGACCGCCGCCCCAACCTCCCCCACTACGAGGAGCGCGTCGACCTCGCCGCCGCATTCCGCTGGACGGCGCGGCTCAACATGCACGAGGCGGTGGCGAACCACTTCTCGCTCGCCGTCGACGAGGCGGGCACGCAGTTCCTCATCAACCCGAACATGATGCATTTCTCGCGCATCCGGGCGAGCGACCTCTTGCTGATCGACGCCGAGGACCCGACGACGATGGAGCGGCCCGACGCGCCGGACCCCACCGCCTGGGGCCTGCACGGCGCGCTGCACCGGCGCGTGCCGCATGCACGCTGCGCCATGCACGTCCATTCCATCCACGCCACCGTACTTGCCTCGCTGGCCGATTCCACGCTGCCGCCGATCGACCAGAATTCGGCGATGTTCTTCGAGCGCGTGGTGATCGACGGCGGCTATGGCGGGCTGGCCTTCGAGGAGGAGGGCGAGCGCTGCGCGGCGCTGTTTTCCGACCCGAGGGTCAAGGTCATGGTGATGGGCAACCACGGCGTCCTGGTGATCGGCCGGACCGTCGCCGACACCTTCGACCGGCTCTATTACTTCGAGCGCGCCTGCGAGACCTACATCAAGGCGCTGTGGACCGGAAAGCCGCTGCGCCGACTGTCCGACGAGGTCGCGCGCACGGTGGCGCGGCAGATCGACGACTATCCCGTCTCCATGGGCGGCCGCCACCTCGCCGAGCTGAAGGCGATCCTCGACGAAGAGGGGTCGACGTTCCGCGGCTGAGCAGGCGCTCGCGGTCCTCGATTGCCGCCGCCGAACGCCCGCTGTAGAAATGCCCGGTGCGGCGACGGGGGCGTTGCCGCGGGGGCCTTCGATGAGCAGTCTGCGCGCACGCGCCTACCGGAACCTCGAGCCGACGGCCTGGCCGCACCGGGGCCTGTCGCCGCTGAACAAGGCGCTGGCCGCGCTGATCGTGGTCGCCGTCTTCTTCGCCGTCATCGAGACGGAACCGACGATCGTCGAGCGCCGCTCCGCCTTCCTGAGCGCGATCGAGGCGGTCTTCACGCTCGTCTTCCTGGCCGAGTATCTCGTCCGGATCTGGATCGCGCCGGAGAAGCCGCGCTATGCCGGCCGCTTCGGACGATTGCGCTACATGGTGTCCATCCCGGCGCTGATCGACCTCCTGGCGATCCTGCCAGGGCTCTTCGTCTTCGTCGGCAGCGAGGCCTTCGTGGTGCGGCTGTTCCGGCTGCTGCGCATCCTGAGGCTGGCGCGGCTCGGCCGCTTCTCGCAGGCCATCCACGCCATCACCGCCGCCGTGCAGTCGCGCCAGTACGAACTGCTGATGAGCCTTACCATCGCCGGCATCCTGCTCTTGGTGTCCTCGACCCTGCTCTACCTGATCGAAGGCACCGTCCAGCCGGACCGGTTCGGCAGCATTCCGCGCGCGATGTGGTGGTCGATCGCCACGCTCACCACCGTCGGCTACGGCGACGTCTTCCCGATCACGCCGCTCGGCCGCATCCTCGCCGGCTTCACCGCCATCACCGGCATCGGCCTGATCGCGATGCCGACCGGCATCCTTGCCGCCGCGTTCTCCGACGCCATCCAGATGCAGCGCAAGGCCGAACAGGAGGAGCGGACAAGGACGGAGGCGGAGTAACTTGGCGGGAGCCCCGTTTTTCCCGCTCTCGCGAGACTGGTGTCCGAAGAGGACCAAGCGGAACTTTTGTTCTTGACCTTCCACCTGCGGGAAGGCTCATGTTGTCGGAAATTGCGGTCGCGCTTCGATTTTTTGCGATCGGTTTTTCGCGAACGTCGAATTCGCCGCCTCCGCAGGGATGCTGCAGCTACGCCCTCTCGATTGGTGCCGAAGACCGATGCGGACCTTACTAAGCACATGGGCCCGGATGATCGCAGTGAGCCTCGTGCTCGTTGCGACAGCCGCGTTCGTGCTTCAGGGAGCAGGGTCCGCCCAAGGCCACAGTCACGCGACCGTACCGGTTCATACGCCCGCAGGCGCTGCCGAGCATTCAGGTGATGTCGATCGTGACCACGCGGACACCGGACATGCGCATCATTCCCACGACCACGGAGCGCATGATCATTCATTGGCAGGCGATCCAGAGCCGTCGACTGCCGGGGCCGGCAGTGGCGATTCCTGCTGCGGAGAGTTCTGCTCGACGATTGCCTGCCTGGCATCGCCTGCGCTCGCTCAGGTGAAACTGCCTCCGCAGACCGCCCCCGCGGTCGGACGCCAGGTTCCCGACGGCATTGGTCCCTCCGGCCTCAAACGGCCGCCCCGAACCATCGGCATGACCTGACCTGGCGACCGGCTCGGCTGTGTCGCCACCAGCGCGCTGCCGAACATCCGGGGTTTTTCTCCTATGCCGTTCCTGACCAACGACGTCTTTCGCTGCCTGCGAGTGCCTCTCGCATGGCTTGCTCTGACGGTTATTCCCGCCGCTGCCCAGGCACATGAGGGCCATGACCATGGTGGTCCGCAGCCGACCGCGAACACCCTATCGTCGCCGCGGGTCGCGGCGCAGTCCGAGACCTACGAACTGGTCGGCATCCTGAACCAGGAGACCCTGCGCCTCTATCTCGACCGCTTCGAGACCAACGAGCCGGTGCCGGAGGCGACGATTGTCGCGACTGTCGGCGAAACAGACATCGCTGCCACGCCCGACGGCGACGGCACCTTCGAGATCACCTCCGACGCGTTTTCAGGCCAAGGCCCGCTGGAGATCGTCTTCATCATCACGGCGCCCTCCGGCGACGACCTGTTGATCGGCACGCTCGATCTTCCCCGCTCCTCCGCGACGGCGGCGGCTGCAACGCCCGCACAGCCGATCCCGGGTCCGGGAACGGCTCCCGACATCGTGCTGGCCGGGTACAGCGTGCCACAGCCATACATGATCGGCGGAGCAGCGCTCGCTATCGGGTTCCTTCTGGGCGCTTCCCTGCGAAGCCGCCGCGCGGTTGCGCTTGCTCTGGCCGCCGGGGTAGCGCTGGTCGCCACGACGGCGGTCGCCATCAGCCATGAAGGTCACGACCACGGGTCGGCTCCCGTTCCGGCGCCTGCGGGAAATGCGCCGAGCCGCCTTTCGGATGGTTCGATCTTCCTGCCGAAGCCAACGCAGCGCCTGCTCGATGTCCGGACGATCGTGGCAAGGCCCGAGGAAGCGTTCAAGGCGGTCAGTCTGATCGGTCGCGTCATCGCGGACCCCAACCGATCCGGCCTGGTCCAGAGCATCAACGGGGGTCGCATCCTGTCGCCGGACGGCGGGCTCCCGATCCTTGGGCAAAGGGTGAGGAAGGGAGACGTTCTCGCACTTGTCGAACAGGCTCTGTCACAGGCCGACCAGACCGGGATCGCCGAGCAGATCGGCGCCGTCGAACAGCAGATTGCCGTTGCCGAAGCGAAACTCGAAAGGGCGCGCACGCTTGCAGCGCGCGGCGTGTCGGCCCAGAGCCAGGTCAGTGACGCCGAAACCGAACTTGCCGGCTTGCGCCGACGGCTCGACATCTTCGCGGATGTCCGTTCAGAGCCGGAGACGCTGCGCGCGCCGGTGGACGGGGTGATCGCGTCGGTCAACATCGTGGCCGGGCAAGTCGTCGGTTCCGAGGACACGGTCTTCCAGATCATCGATCCCGATGGCGTGTGGGTCGAGGCGCTGGTCTATGGCCAGGTAGACCCTGCCACGCTTTCGGGCGCGAGCGCGTTGGCCACTGATGGCGCGCAGCTCGCACTCCGCTTCATCGGATTCAGCAAGGCGCTGCAGCAACAGGCCACGCGGGTGCAGTTCTCGATCATCGACCCGTCGCCGAACCTCGGGATCGGCCAACCTGTCCAGGTGTTCGCCCGAAATGGTGCCGCCATCACCGCCTTCGTCGTGCCGCGGGAGGCGGTGCTGAACGGGATGAATGGCGAAACGCTGGTGTGGCGGCATGCAGAGGCCGAGCGGTTCGAGCCGCGACCGGTTCGGACCGAGCCCTTCGATGCGACCCGCGTGATCGTCCGGGCCGGAATAGCTGAGGGCGACAGGATCGTCGTTCGCGGCTCCGAGCTCATCAACCAGGTCCGGTGAGCGGCGATGTTCAGCTTCCTCGTCACCACCAGCCTGCGCAACCGCCTGTTCGTCATCGCGGCCGCGCTCGTTCTCGTCGCCTACGGGTCGTGGGTGCTGCCGCGCGTTCCCGTCGACGTCTTTCCGGACCTTAACAAGCCGACCGTCACGCTGATGACGGAGGCAGACGGTCTCGCCCCCCAGGAGGTCGAGCAGCTCGTCACCTACCCGATCGAAACCTCGATGAACGGCATGCCCGGCGTGACCCGGGTCCGCTCCGTTTCGGGCGTCGGTCTCTCGATCGTCTATGTCGAGTTCGACTGGGGCACCGACATCTACCGCTCGCGCCAGCTGGTGGCAGAGCGGCTGGCGCTGGTCGGCGAACAGTTGCCCGACGGCGTGGTGCCTCAGATGGGGCCGGTCACGTCGATCATGGGCGAGATCATGCTGATCGCGGTGACCAGCGACACGGTCTCGGCGATGGAAATCCGCGAGATCGCCGATTTCGTCATGCGTCCGCAACTTCTGACCATCGCCGGCGTGGCGCAGGTCATCCCCATCGGCGGCGAGGTGCGGCAGTATCGCATCATCCCGAACGTCGCCGCGTTGCAGGCGCTTGGTGTCACCTACGAACAGATCGAGGCAGCGGTCGCCCGGTTCGGGACCAACACCGGCGGAGGGTTCATCGACCAGAACGGCCGCGAATATCTGATCCGCAATGTCGGGGTGACGCAGCGGCTGGAGGATCTTCGCAACACCGTGGTCGCAAAGGACGGCACACAGGCCGTGTTCCTTCATCAAGTGGCGCATGTCGACTTCGCGCCGCGCGTCAAGCGCGGCGACGCGGGCTTCAAGGGCAAGCCCGCCGTGATCGTCTCGATCCAGAAGCAGCCCGGAGCCGACACTGTCGACCTGACGGCCAGGATCGAACAGGCGCTTGCCGACATCCAGCGCACGCTGCCCGACGGCGTCTCGGCGACCAACCTCCAGTTCCGGCAGGCGACCTTCATCGAGACGTCCGTCGACAACGTGAAGACGGTCCTCGTCGAGGCGGCCGTCGTGGTCGCAATCGTGCTGATCCTCTTCCTGATGAACTGGCGTGCAACATTCATCTCGCTGACCGCCATCCCGATCTCGATCCTGGTCACCGTGCTCGTCTTTGCGGCCTTCGGGCTGACCATCAACACGATGACGCTCGGCGGACTTGCCATCGCGATCGGCGAACTGGTCGATGACGCCGTGGTCGACGTCGAGAACATCATCCGGCGGCTGAAGGAGAACCGGCTTCTTCCGGCGCCCCGTCCGGTGCTGGAAGTGATCGCGTCGGCGTCTCAGGAGGTGCGGTCGGGCATCGTCTACGCCACCATGATCGTCATCCTCGTCTTCATCCCGCTGTTTGCGCTGTCGGGCATCGAGGGGCGGCTGTTCGCGCCGCTGGGCGTCGCCTACATCGTCTCGATCCTCGCCTCGCTCGTCACCTCGATCACCGTGACGCCGGTGCTCGCCTACTATCTCCTTTCGGGCCAGACGCGGGCGAATCATGGCGACAGCTTCGTGGTGAGGCAGCTGAAACGCGGCAATTCCGCACTGCTCGAGATCGCGTTCCGCCAGCGGACGCTCCTGTTCGCCACGGTCGTGCTGGGGGTCGGCGTAGCGGCCTACGCTGCGACGTTCCTGCCGCGCGCGTTCCTGCCACCCTTCAACGAGGGCACGCTGACGATCAGCCTCGCCTACAATCCGGGCATCGCACTTGCCGAGAGCCACCGCCTCGGAACGATCGCCGAGAACCTGATCGCCGAAGTGCCCGAAGTCGTTTCCGTCGGACGACGCACGGGCCGTGCGGAACTCGACGAGCATGCAGAAGGCGTCCATTCGTCCGAGATCGATGTCGATCTGAAGCGGTCCGATCGGCCGAAGGAAGCGGTCATGGCCGATATCAGGTCGAGGCTCGCCGTGCTGCCGGCTTCGCTCAACGTCGGACAGCCGATCTCGCACCGGCTCGACCACATGCTGTCGGGCGTGCGCGCCGAGATCGCGCTGAAGATCTACGGCGACGACCTCGACCGATTGCGGACGCTCGCCGACGGCCTGCGCGACCGGCTGTCCGGTATCCCCGGGCTCGTCGACCTCCAGGTCGAGAAGCAGGTGCGGATTCCCCAGTTGCGGGTCGACGTCGATCACGACCGCGCCGCCCTCTACGGGCTGACGCCCGCCGCGGTGACCGAAGCGCTGGAGACGATGTCGAACGGCCGGACGGTCTCGCAGATCGTCGAGGGCAACCGGCGCTTCGACGTGGTCATGCGGCTGTCCGACCAGGACCGCTCCACCACGGGTCTCGAAGACCTGCTGATCGCGACGCCGAACGGTCATATCCCCCTCAGCATGATCGCGACCATCGAGGAGACAGACGGGCCCAACCAGATCCTGCGCGAGAACGGGCAGCGCCGCATCGCCGTCCTCGGCAACACGGACGGCGAGCGCGACATGGCTGCGATCGTGGCCGACATCCGCGCCGCGATCACTGCGACGGAGTGGCCACAAGGCTATGTCACGGCGCTCGAAGGCACCTTCCAGGCGCAGGAAGAGGCAAGCATCCGGATCGGCCTTCTGTCGCTCGTGTCGCTCGTGCTGATCTTCGTCGTCCTCTACAGCCGCTATCAGTCCGGCGTGCTTGCCCTGATCGTGATGGGCAACATCCCGCTCGCCCTGATCGGAAGCGTGATCGCGCTCAACATCGCCGATCAGCCGCTGTCGGTCGCCTCGATGATCGGCTTTATCACGCTCGCCGGCATCTCGGCGCGCAACGGCATCCTGAAGGTGTCGCACTACATCAACCTGGCACTCTACGAGGGCGAACGCTTCGGCAACCAACTGGTCGTGCGCGGCAGTCTCGAACGGCTGTCGCCCGTGCTGATGACGGCGCTTTCGGCTGGACTGGCGCTCATTCCGCTCCTCATCGGCGCGGGCGAGCCTGGCCGCGAGATCCTCCACCCGGTGGCCGTCACGATCTTCGGCGGCCTCGTGTCTGCGACCCTGCTCGACACGTTCCTCACCCCGGTCCTGTTCCTGGCCTTCGGGCGCAAGCCCCTCGAACGAATCCTGGCCGGGCGCGGGAAACCGGCGGTCGTGTCGACCCCGGTCGAAGCTTTCTGAAACCGAACAACAAGGAGAATTCCATGAAGCGATTGATACTGGCGACCGCGGCGTTCGCGGCTCTTGTGACCGCGTCGTTCGCGCAGGAGGCGACGAGAGGTCCCAACGGCGGCCCGGTCGTCGAGACGCACGATGTCTTCGTGGAAATGACCGTGCAGGACGACACTCTCGTCCTTCATTTCGCCAGCGAAGATGGAGAGCCCATGTCATCCGATGGCACCACGAAGGCCCGGGCGATCGTGCAGGACGCGGGCAAGACATCCACGATCACCCTTCGAACACAGGCGCCGAACCGACTGGTCGGGGCGCTGCCAGGGCCACTCGGCGCGGGCGCGCGTGTGGTGGTCTCGGCCACGCTGGCCGATGGCCACGGCATCCAGGCCCGTTTCGTCAACAACTGAAACTAACCAAGGAGAAGCACCATGAAGACGCTCAAGACGCTTATTGCCGCCGTCGCGGTCACGGCTGCGGCCGGTGCCGCCCTCGCGCAGATGAATCACGGCATGCATGGTTCGGGCGGCATGATGAAGATGGAGGACATGCAGGGCATGATGGAGATGATGATGCCCGTGGACGGCGACAGCGACGCGACCAGAGCCTACAAACAGGCCGACACGGACATGATGCGCGGCATGGCCGTCATCTACACGGGCAATCCGGATGTCGACTTCCGGCTGAAGATGATCCCCCATCATCAGGGCGCGATCGACATGGCGAAAGTCGCCCTGCAACACGCCACCGACCCGTCGACCAGGACGATGGCGGAGGCGATCATCGCCGCACAAGAGAAGGAAATCGCCGAGATGCAGGCGTGGCTGGATAAGAACCGAAAGTAACGCGGCCTGGACTGTTCAAACCCGGTGCGACCCGAAAACCGCCAGGAGACCTTGCCTGATCGTCCAGACGAAAAGGCAAAGCTCTCCGTCGTGTCGATACCCCTCGCAGGAACCCATGTGGACGCCCCTGCGAGGGCTCTTGCAATCCGGCCCCGGAGACCGGCCCCTGGCGTTGGAGGACGTTCCCCCAAGTCCCGGTGATTTCGTGAGCCCCCTCAGATATCCAGGTTCGCCACGCTCAGCGCGTTGTCCTGGATGAACTCGCGGCGCGGCTCCACCTCGTCGCCCATCAGGCGGGAGAACAGCGAATCCGCGTCGGTGGCGTCCGCCACCCGCACCTGCAGCAGCGAGCGGACGTTCGGATCGAGCGTCGTTTCCCACAGCTGCTCGGCGTTCATCTCGCCGAGGCCCTTGTAGCGCTGCATCGACAGGCCGCGGCGGCCGGTGGCGAAGACGCCTTCCAGAAGCTGCATCGGGCCGGCGATCGGTTCGGACTTGTCCTTGCGGCGCAGCAGCGGCGGATCGCCGTAGATCTCCGCCAGGCGCTGCGCATAGCGGTCGAGCTGGCGCGCGTCGGCCGAGGCGATCAGGCCGGTGTCGAGCGTCACGCTCTCCTTCACGCCGCGCACGGTGCGCTCCAGCACGTAGCCGCCGGGGCCTTCGTTGGAGATCGAGGTGCGGCCGGTCCAGCCGCGCTCGGTTTCCTCGGCGATGATGTCGAGCCGTTCGGCGATCCGCGTCGCCATGGCGTTAGCGCGGCCGAGGTCGTCGAAGGCGTTGGCGGTCAGGGCGCCCGCGATCGCCGCCTGCTCCACCACGGAACGGTCGTAGCGGGTGTGCAGGCCGCTGATCAGCGTGCGCACGGCCAGCGCATCGTCGATGACGGCGCGCAGGTCCTGGCCAGCGCGGACCTCGCCGGAGGCGAGCTGCAGCGAGGCCTCGTCGAGGCCGGACGTGATCAGATACTCCTCGAAGGCCTGCTCGTCCTTGAGGTACTGCGAGCTCTTGCCGCGGCTCACCTTGTAGAGCGGCGGCTGGGCGATATAGAGGTGCCCGCGCTCGATCAGCTCCGGCATCTGGCGGAAGAAGAAGGTGAGCAGCAGGGTGCGGATGTGGGCGCCGTCGACGTCGGCGTCCGTCATGATGATGATCTTGTGGTAGCGCAGCTTGTCGGCGTTGAACTCGTCCTTGCCGATCGAGGTGCCGAGCGCGGTGATCAGCGTGCCGATCATGTCGGAGCCGAGCATGCGGTCGAAGCGGGCGCGCTCGACGTTGAGGATCTTGCCGCGCAGCGGCAGGATCGCCTGGTTCTGGCGCGACCGCCCGCCCTTGGCCGAGCCGCCGGCCGAGTCACCCTCGACGATGAAGATCTCGGATTTGGCCGGATCGCGCTCCTGGCAGTCGGCCAGCTTGCCGGGCAGCGAGGTGATGTCGAGCACGCCCTTGCGGCGGGTCAGTTCGCGCGCCTTGCGGGCGGCCTCGCGCGCGGCGGCAGCCTCCACCACCTTGGCGACCAGGATCTTCGATTCGGTCGGATGCTCCTCGAACCAGGTGCCGAGGGCCTCGTTGACGAGGCCTTCGACGACCGGACGAACTTCCGACGAGACCAGCTTGTCCTTGGTCTGGGAGGAGAATTTCGGGTCCGGCACCTTGACCGAGAGAACCGCCGTCAGGCCCTCGCGGCAGTCGTCGCCGGTCAGCGTCACCTTTTCCTTCTTGGTCACGCCCGACGATTCGGCATAACCGGTCACCTGACGCGTCAGCGCGCCGCGAAAGCCGGCCAGATGCGTGCCGCCGTCGCGCTGCGGGATGTTGTTGGTGAAGGCCAGCACGTTCTCGTGGTAGCTGTCGTTCCACCACATCGCCACCTCGACGGTCATGCCGTCACGCTCGGCATTGATGGAGATGGGCTTGTCGATCAGCGGCTTCTTGGCGCGGTCGAGGTATTTGACGAATTCCTCCAGGCCTCCCTCATAAAAAAGCTCGATCTGCTTGACGTCGGCGGGGCGCCGGTCGGTCAGGATGATGCGGACGCCCGAGTTCAGGAAGGCGAGTTCGCGCAGCCGGTGCTCCAGCGTGCCGTAGTCGAAATTGACCATCGTGAACGTGTCGGGCGACGGCTGGAACGTGACCTCGGTCCCGGTCTCCGTCCCGGCATCGCCGGTCTCGATCAGCGGCGAGTCCGGAACGCCATGGGTGAAGGACATCTCGTGGATCCGGCCCTTGCGGCGGACCTTCAGCTTGAGCCACACCGACAGCGCGTTGACGACCGAGACGCCGACGCCGTGCAGGCCGCCCGAAACCTTGTAGGAGTTCTGGTCGAACTTTCCGCCCGCGTGCAGCTGGGTCATGATGACCTCCGCCGCCGAGACGCCCTCGCCCTTGTGGATGTCGGTCGGGATGCCGCGGCCGTTGTCGGTCACCGTGCAGGAGCCGTCGGCGTTCAGCGTCACGGTCACCTTCGTCGCGTGGCCGGCCAGCGCCTCGTCGATGGCATTGTCGACGACCTCGTAGACCATGTGGTGCAGGCCCGAGCCGTCGTCGGTGTCGCCGATATACATGCCCGGCCGCTTGCGAACGGCGTCCAGCCCCTTGAGAACCCGGATGGACTCGGCGCCATACTCGGCCTCTTCGCCGGGGATCGGTTCGGGCGTTTCGGTCATGAAATTCCGTTCTTTCAATCTGTCTTGCAACGCCGCGCCAGAGGGCGGCGAATCGCATCGGCCATAGGCTTCCTTCATATAGGTTTTCAAGCCACCATTCCAAAGGAATGGGCCGATTTATCCACGTCGGCTGCCGCCGCCGCAGCAGTCCGGAGCAATGGCGCCACCTCGGGGTCCCGGCGGCGGCGCGGGAACCGGGGTTCGTCGACCGATCGTGCGGAACGGCACCGGCGCGCGCCGCGTTGCCGCAGGCCCAGGCCAATCGCCGTCTGTGCTTGCGGCCGCTCACGCGGTAGGATCGCCCCGACAGGAACAGGCCCGACATGGACGCCAAACCCGCTGCCTTCGTACCGCCCGCCCCCAAGCCGCGCACCCGCCCGCCCTCGGCGCTGCAGATGCTGCGGATCGTCTATCGCAATCCGCTCGAACTCTGGGGGGAACCCTCCTACAACGAGCCATGGGTCTCGCTGAAAGGCGGCATCGGCGGGCCGCTGCTGGTTGCCAACGACCCGGGTCTCATCCGCCACGTGCTGGTGGACAACGTCCGGAACTACCGGATGGGACGGGTGCGGCAGAAGATCCTTCGGCCGATCCTGCGCGACGGGCTTCTCACCGCGGAGGGCGAGATCTGGAAGCGTTCGCGCAAGGCGATGGCGCCGGTTTTCACGCCGCGTCACATCCACGGCTTCGCCGCACCCATGCTGAAGAGCGCGCAGGCCTTCGCAGGCCGCTATGCCGGCCAGACCGGAACGATCGACCTCGCGCATGACATGACCCTGCTGACCTACGACATCCTGGCCGAGACGCTGTTCTCGGGCGAGATCGCCGGCGAGCCAGGAACCTTCGCCCGGCAGGTCGACCACCTGTTCGAGACGATGGGCCGGGTCGATCCGCTCGATCTGCTGGGCGCGCCCGACTGGCTGCCGCGTTTCACCCACATCCGGGGACGCCGGACCATGACCTTCTTCCGCAAGCTCGTCGCCGACACGGCGCAGCTGCGCCGAAGCAGGCTGGCGCGCGATGCCGACGGCGCGCCGAACGACTTTCTGACGCTGCTCCTCAGGGCCGAGGGGCCGCAGGGCCTGTCGCGCGAGGAGATCGCCGACAACATCATCACCTTCATCGGCGCGGGCCACGAGACGACGGCGCGGGCGCTCGGCTGGACGCTCTACTGCCTTGCGGGGGCCCATTGGGAGCGCGACAAGGTGGAGGTGGAGATCGACGCCGTTCTGGCGCGCGAGCCGGATCCGGTGAAATGGCTCGACGCAATGCCGGTCACCCGCGCGGCCTTCGAGGAGGCGATGCGGCTTTATCCGCCGGCTGCTTCGATCAGCCGCGAGGCCATCGAGGACGACGCCTTCGGCGAACTCGTCATCGAGAAGGGCACCCAGGTCCAGATCATGCCCTGGACGGTGCACCGCCATCGCAAGCTGTGGGACGATCCGGAAGCGTTCATGCCGGCGCGCTTCCTGCCCGGCAACCGCGAGCGCATCGACCGCTACCAGTACCTCCCCTTCGGCGCCGGGCCGCGCATCTGCATCGGCGCGAGCTTCGCCATGCAGGAAGCGGTCATCGCGCTCGCAACGCTGATGTCGCGCTACCGGTTCGACATGCTGCCCACGACGCGGCCCTGGCCGGTGCAGAGGCTCACGACGCAGCCGGGCGGCGGCCTGCCAATGAAGGTGACGCCGCGGGGCTGATCCGCCGCATGACCGGGAGGTGCGGGGACAGTTGACCGAATTCGGCCTCCGGCCGCTGTGGATGACGGCTTTAACGGGGCCGAATTCGGTAAACTGTCCCCGCATTTCTCGACTCGCCGGCTCAGGCGGCTCGCCGGATCAACGCCGCCGCCTTTTCCGCAATCATGATCGTCGGCGCGTTGGTGTTGCCGCCCACCAGCGTCGGCATCACAGAGGCGTCCACCACGCGCAGGCCTTCCATGCCGCGCACCCGCAGCTGCGGGTCGGTGACCGCCGCGTCGTCGATGCCCATCCGGCAGGTGCCGACCGGATGGTAGATCGTGTCGGCGCGGGCGCGGATGTGCTGCATGAGCTCGAGATCGGATACGGGTCCGTTCAGGTAGAGCTCCTTGTGGCGATACGGCGCCAGCGGCTCGGCGGCGAGGATCTCGCGCATCAGCTTTGCGCCGTTCAGCAACAGGTCTGCGTCGCGCCGGTCCGCCAGGAAGGCGGGATCGATGCGCGGGGCCGACAGCGGGTTGGCATCCACCAACCCCACGCTGCCGCGGGAGAAGGGCCGCAGCACGCAGACATGGCTGGAGAAGCCGAAGCCAAGGCGTATCTTGCGCGTGTGGTCGTCGACGATGCCGGCGCAGAAGTGGAGCTGCAGGTCGGGCCGGTCGAGCTCCGGCCGCGACTTCACGAAGGCGCCCGCCTCCGCGATGGGCGAGGCGAGTGGACCCGAGCCGTCCCTCCGCCATGCGCCGACCTGCCCCGCCAGCGCCAGGCCGCCGCGCAGCCCGATGCCGAAGAGATCGGTCCGCCGCGACCGCCACGTCAGCACGAAGTCGAGATGGTCCTGCAGGTTTCGGCCGACGCCGGGCAGTTCGTGGACGACCGGCAGGCCATGGCTCTTCAACTCGTCGGCCGGGCCGATGCCGGACAGGAGCAGCAGTTGCGGCGAGCCGAAAGCCCCGGCAGAGACGATCACCTCGCGCGCGGCGCGGGCCAAGCGCTCCCCCCGGCCGACGCGGTAGTGCAGGCCGGTCGCCCGCCTGCCCTCGATGGCGATCCGCGTCACGTGCGCGCCGGTGATCACCGTCAGGTTCGGCCGGACCATGACCGGATGGAGGTAGGCCGCCGCCGCCGAGCAGCGCTCGCCGCGATGCGCACCGTCGAAGAACTGGGTGACCTGGTAGAGCCCGGCACCTTCCTGGTCGGGTCCGTTGAAATCGTCGTTGCGGCGAATCTGGAGGCGGCCGCAGGCCTCGACGAAGGCCCGGCTGATGGCCCGCGGGCTCGGCTGGTCGCGCACCTTCAGCGGCCCGTCGGCACCGTGCAGTCGGTCGGCGCCGCGCACGTTGCCCTCCGCCTTGCGGAACCATGGCAGGACGTCGTTCCAGCCCCAGCCCTCGCAGCCGAGATCGGCCCAGCCGTCATAATCGGAGGGATGGCCGCGCACGTAGAGCATGGCGTTGATGGCGCTCGATCCGCCAAGCGCCTTGCCGCGCGGCTGGTAGCCCCTGCGACCGCCGAGCCCAGGCTGCGGCACGGTCTCGAAGCACCAGTTGTTGATCTTCGTCGGCCGTCCCGGCAGCATCGCGGCCACGCCGACCGGCACGCGCACCAGCAGGTCGCGCCCGTCGCCACCGGCCTCCAGCAGGCAGACGCTGACGGCAGGGTCTTCCGAGAGCCTCGCCGCGAGCGTCGCACCGGCGGAACCCCCGCCGGCGATCAGATAATCGAACGTCATCCTCGCCCCCCACCGCGACCTCCCTGCGGCAGGTGCAAGACAAGCGCCCCGCGAGGCGCTTGTCCAGAGGGAGAGCCGGTGTCAGGCCATGCCGAAGACGCGCGAGGGGCCGCCCGTGCCGCCACGCACCTTCGGCGCGCCGACGACGATGGTGCCGCCGGTCGCCGGCATGGCTTCCAGGTTGGCGATGCATTCCAGGCCCCACCGGCCCGACGGCAGCCAGGCGTAGTGCACGGCGAAGTCGGGCGACATGCCGTAGTCGAGCGACAGCGTGTCGACGGCGATGCCCTTCACGCCGGAGGAGGATTCCATCAGCATCTGCGCGGCTTCGATGTGGAAGCCCGGGAAATGCATGGTCTTGCCGTCGGCGCCGACGTTGCGGAACTTCTCCGTCGCGACGTGCTGGCCCCAGCCGGAGAGCATGGCGACGCAGGCGCCGGCCGGCAGGTCACCGTTCGCGGACGTCCAGGCCTTGATGTCGTCGGGCGTCACCTGCGCATCGGCGTTCTCGGCGGCCTTGGCGCGGATGTCGACGACGGCCAGCGGGCAGACGAGGTCGACCACCGGGATCTCGGCCACCGACTTGCCGTCCTCCGAAAAATGCAGCGGCGCGTCGATGTGGGTGCCGGTGTGCTCGTTGACGCGCAGCTCGAACAGGTTGAACTTGTGTTCGGCATAGTTGAACTTCTGATCGTAGAAGACCTGCTGCTCGCCGAAGAAGGTCGGGAACATGTCGTAGAGTTCGTGGGTGAGATCCTCGGCCTTGGTCGGCATCGCAGCCTGGGCAAACAGCGGCTGCGGCTTTGCCGCGACCCCGATCGCAGCGGCCCCGGCGGCCACGGCCGCACCCCGGAACAGGTCACGCCGCGACAGCATGCTCTTCTTCACCCCGTCGATCACGCAATGATGGCACATATCGAATACTCCGCAGGTTATTGTTTAGCCGCATCAGGGGCAGAATGATCCGCCGGGAATGCGCGCGCAAGGATCAGTTGCGGCCCTGGAAGGCATTCTCGACATGCACCGGCCAGCGCCGCGGCAGCACCGCGACGATGTCGAAGCGCAGCGACAGGCGGGCATGGTCCCGCTGCCTCGACAGCCACAGGTCGGCCGCGCCCTCGATGCGGCGCTGCGCCTCGAAGCCCACCGCGTCCATGGCCTGGATCAGCGTCGCGCGCGCCTTGACCTCGACGATGGCGACGAGGTCGCCGCGACGGGCGATCAGGTCGATCTCGCCGAGCTTCGTGCGATGGCGGCGGGCGACGATGCGGTAGCCCTTGAGCATCAGGGCGAGCGCGGCCAGCCACTCGCCGCGGTGGCCCTTGCGATAGGCGACGAAGCGCCGGTCGCGTCCGTCAGCCGCCACCGCCCTCCTCCTTCAGCTCCAGAAGCCGCCTGTAGAGCGTCTGCTTGGACTGGCCGGTCATCCGGGCGGCTTCGCCGGCGGCCTTGGAGGTCGGCATTTCGGCCGCGAGCGACAAGAGCAGCCGGTCGACGTCCTCAGGCGCATCCGCCGCCGCCTCGCCCGGCGGGGCAACGCAGACGACGATCTCGCCTTTCGGCGTCGACGCCGCTTCGTAGTGCTCGGCGAGGGCTGCCAGGCTGCCGCGCCGCATCTCCTCGAAGGTCTTGGTCAACTCGCGGCCGACTGCGGCTTCGCGCTCGCCGCCCAGCACGTCGCGCATGGCGGCGAGGCTGTCGGCCACCCGGTTCGGCGATTCATAGAAGATCAGCGTTCCCGGCACTGCCTTCACCGCCTCGAGCCGCGTGCGGCGCTGGCCATCCCTTGCGGGAAGGAAGCCGGCGAAGAAGAAGGCGTCGGACGGCAGGCCGCTCGCCGTCAGCGCCGCGAGCACCGCAGAAGCACCGGGGATCGGCACGACGCGGAAGCCCGCCGCGATCGCCTCGCCGACCAGCCGGTAGCCGGGATCGGAAACGAGCGGCGTGCCGGCGTCGGAGATCAGCGCCACCGCCTTTCCCTCGGCGAGATCGGCAAGCAGGCGCGGCCCCGCCACCTGCGCATTGTGCTCGTGATAGGCGGTCAGCTTCTGGCGGATACCGTAGCGGTCGAAGAGCACGCGGCTGACGCGGGTGTCCTCGCAGGCGACGATGTCGACCGCCGCCAGCGTCTCCAGCGCCCGCAGCGTCACGTCGCCCAGGTTCCCGATCGGCGTCGCCACCAGATAGAGCGCCGGCTCAAGGGGACGGGCGGGGATGACGGTCTGATGGACCAGGAAGGTCGGAGGTGGCGTCATGTGATCTATTCAAAATCCAGATACAGCATTGGGTAGGTCGATCAGTCCTGATTCGATCGAAGACCGTTTCGGCCGATTCTGCAGCGAGATGCTCTCCGCGGTAGGTCTCGCCAATGCCAGAGCGCCAATTGATCGAGGTAGCATGACGCGCCCATTTGCAGCGCCGACTGGACCTCCGTCGAAGGCACTCAAGCCGCAAGCTTCTTGGCCTTCTCAACGACCTGTTTCGTCACCTTCACGGGCTTATCCGACGCCCTGACATGCCGGTCGACACGGTAGACGAAGCTGTCCTCTATGGACTTGCCGTCAAAGTAGCCGAGGACCCTCCCCCGCGCTGACACTTCGAAAGGATGTTTATCCTTCTCGATATCATAATCACGTGCATCAATCCTGGTCAGGAAACTGTTCGTGGTGTTCGCGACCGTGATGTCGTCCGTTGCGATTGGTATGCTGAGTAATGCTGCAAGCTCTCCAATCAGCCTGATAACGGCCGTCGGTCCAAAAGTCTGTACATCCGGACTCGCCACATGAAGCAGCCAGGCTGGAGAGTCGTCCGTCTTGATCCAGCCTGCAAAGGCAATCGGCAAACCGGCCGCATCCAGAGCCTTGACGACAAGGAGGCCCGCGTTCGTATCCTGCTCCGTCAGAACCGTCTTATACATGAGAGCACTCCCGTACCGCGTTCTGTCACGGCGTTGACCAGCGCGGTCGCTTCGGCCTGCGTCCAGCTACGATAGCGCGAATCGATGCTCCATGTCGCCACCGTCTTCCAGTTGGCGTCGAACTGCGCATTGATCTGCTGCTCGGCCGCAAGACGATCCCGCAGTCCCGCGATCCGGATGAGCACCGACAAGTCGTGTGTATGGACGTCGTTGACGAGTCGTTTGTCGGGGATGTCGCTCGCGCGAAACATCGACGCGATCCGTGATTTGAGCGCGCACTCAACCGCCAGTCCCGCCAGATGATAGGCGGCGTCAAAATGTTTCGTATGGATCAGCGACTGGGCACTCCTGGCGTGCGACTGCGCCTGCCTTTCCCACTCCCGGCGATTCATGGGGCACCCCGCGAAGAAGCTGCTCCACAATCTACGGTTATTTGCCCGCTTGCAACGCGCCCCTACCGCGCCAGGTCCGCCACCACCGCATCGAGGACGATCATGCCCGCCGGCGTCGCGCGCAGGCGGGAGTTGCCGATGGGGGCGACGAGACCCTCCTCCTGCAGGATCGCGATGCGCTCCTGCGGCAGGGGGCGGCCGGCGAGTTCGGTGTAGCGCACGAGGTCGAGACCCTCGACGAGCCGCAAGCCCATCAGCAGGAACTCGTCTGCCTCCTCGTCGCGCGTCAGTTCCTCTCCATCGGCGACGCCGTGGCCCTGCTGCTCGACCAGCGCAAGCCAGCGCTCGGGGTGGCGCTCGGCCATCGTGACCGTTCGCGTGCCCTCGGCGATGAAGCGGCCATGCGCGCCGGGGCCGACGCCGACATATTCGCCATAGCGCCAGTAGGTCAGGTTGTGGCGGCTTTCCGCGCCTGGCCGCGCATGGTTGGAGATCTCGTAGGCGGGCAGACCGTGCGCGGCCGTCACCTCCTGCGTCAGCTGGTAGAGATCCGCCGCCAGGTCGGGATCCGGAATGGCGAACTTCTTCGCCGCGTGCAGCGCGAAGAAGGGCGTGCCCTCCTCGATGGTCAGCTGGTAGAGCGACAGATGGTCGGCGGCGTAGCCGATAGCCCGCCTGAGTTCGGCCTCCCAGCCCTCCAGCGTCTGGCCGGGACGGGCATAGATCAGGTCGAAAGAGAGACGCGGGAAGGTCGCGCGGGCGAGTTCGATCGCCTTCAGCGCCTCCTCGACGCTGTGCAGCCGGCCGAGGAACTTCAGGTCGCGGTCGTTCAGAGCCTGGACGCCGAGCGAGACGCGGTTGACGCCGGCCGCCCGATAGCCGCGGAACCGTTCCGCCTCCACCGACGACGGATTGGCCTCCATCGTCACCTCGATCCCCGCCGGCACCGTCCAGTTCGCGGCGATGGCGTCGAGAATGGCGCCGACGGTTCCCGGCTCCATCAGCGAGGGCGTGCCGCCGCCGAGGAAGACGCTGGTGACCGTACGCGGACCGGACTGCGCCCGCATCGAGGCGAGTTCGTTCTCGAAGGCGCGGGCGAAGCGTGCCTGGTCCGGCGGCTGGTGGCGGACATGCGAGTTGAAGTCGCAGTAAGGGCATTTCGCCGCGCAGAAGGGCCAGTGCACGTAGACGCCGAAACCGGGAGACCGGTCATCCTCCAGCAGCCTGCTGCCATCCGGCGTCGCGCGAAACCCGAGAACCGTCATGCCGAACCCAGTCTGGCCCGGGCGAATTTCTGGAAGGCGCGCGCGCGGTGCGACAGCGCGGTCTCCTGCCCGGGTTTCCAGCCATGTTTCTGTTCGGCGGTCATCTCGCCGAAGGTGACGTCGAAGCCGTCCGGCTGGAAGACCGGATCGTAGCCGAAGCCGTCGCTGCCGCGCGGCGGCCAGACCAGCGTCCCCTCCGCCTCGCCGCGGAAATACTCGGCCGTCCCATCGGGTTCGCACAGGCACAGCACCGCCACGAAGCGGCCGGTCCGCTGCGCGGGCTCGGTGGCGCCCTTCCCGGCCAGCAGCGCCTCGGTCTTCTCCATCGCCATCATGAAGTCGCGGCTGCCGTCGGGACGCGATGCCCAGTCGGCGGTGTAGACCCCCGGCGCACCGTCCAGCGCATCGACGCAGAGCCCCGAATCGTCCGACATCGCCGGCAGGCCGGTCGCCTTCGCTGCCGCAAAAGCCTTGATGTAGGCGTTTTCCTCGAACGTCGTGCCGGTCTCCTCCGGCTCGGGCAGGCCGTAGTCCTTCGCCGACGCCGCCTCGATGCCGAAGGGCGCCATCAGCTCGGCGAACTCCCGCAGCTTGCCCGCATTGTGGCTGGCAACGACGATCTTCCGCCCGGCGAGAGAGTTCATGCGATGCCCCAGATGCGTGGTTCGGCGAATTCCAGCGAGTTGCCGGACGGATCGCGGAAATAGATGGACCGGCCGCCCTGCGGCCATTCGAAATCGGCCTCGACGGCAATGCCGCTGGCCAGAAGATGCGCCTTCCAGCGGTCGATCTCGTCCGCCGAAGCCGAGAAGCAGAGGTGGCCCTGGCCACGCGCGCCGTGCGGCGGGACCGGCAGCCTGGCCTCGGGCGCCGGCGGAACCATCGTCGCGTCCGGCTGGAACAGCAGCAGGATGCCAGGCCCGCAGCGGAAGAAGACGTGGCGACCATCCACCTTGGCGATGCGCTCCAGCCCGAGAACGTCGCCGTAGAAGGCCTCGGCCGCGTCGAGATCGGCCACGTAGAGCGCGGATTCGAGGATCGCCGCTGGCGTCATGTCCGGTCCCCTGTCTTGTCGCGGCCGGTCGCGGTCCGTCGCCGGTCTCAGCCCACCGCCATCTTCTGCAGGTCGACGAGGCGCGCGATGCCCTTCTTGGCCAGCGCCATGAGTTCGGCGAACTGCGCCTCGGAGAAGGCGTCGCCCTCGGCGGTGCCCTGGATCTCGACGATGCCGCCCTTGCCGGTCATGACGAAGTTTGCGTCGGCACCGGCCGAGGAATCCTCGACATAGTCGAGGTCGATGACGCAGGTGCCGCCATGGATGCCGCAAGAGATCGCCGCGACGTGGTCCTTGAGCACCTTGCTCACGGTCAGCATCTTGCGCGCCTCCATCCAGGCCAGGCAGTCGTAGAGCGCAATGAAGCCGCCGGTGATCGAGGCCGTGCGCGTGCCGCCATCGGCCTGGATCACGTCGCAGTCCACCGTGATCTGCACTTCGCCCAGCGCTTCCAGATCGACGACGGCGCGCAGCGAGCGGCCGATCAGGCGCTGGATCTCCAGCGTGCGGCCGCCCTGCTTGCCGGTCGAGGCCTCGCGGCGCATGCGGTCGCCGGTGGCGCGCGGCAGCATGCCGTATTCGGCCGTCACCCAGCCCTTGCCGCTGTTGCGCAGCCATGGCGGGACGCGCTCTTCCAGGCTTGCGGTGCACAGCACGTGCGTGTCGCCGAACTTGACGAGGCAGGAGCCCTCGGCATGCTTGGAGACGCCGCGTTCGAAACTGACGGCGCGCATCTCGTCAGGCTGGCGCTTGGAAGGACGCATGGGCGGGTTCCTTGATGGCGATAAAGCGCGGCTTTTAACCCCAGGACGGCAGCGACGCAAAGGGAAACGAACCGTCATCGGCGTTGTGTTCGCAGCGATGCGGATTATATGGTCTTTTCCGGAGGCTTGATGCCATGACGAAGCCGATCACCGACCCCACCCTTCAGTCCCTCGACATCCGATCCCGCGAGATTTTCCGGCTCATCGCCGATTCCTACATGCGCGACGGCGAGCCCGTCGGTTCGCGCAACCTCGCCCGCCTGCTGCCGTCCTCGCTGTCGCCCGCCACCGTGCGCAACGTGATGAGCGACCTCGAACATCTCGGCCTCATCTACTCGCCGCACGTCTCGGCCGGCCGCCTGCCGACGCAGAAGGGGCTGCGCTTCTTCGTCGACGCCTTCATGGAGATCGGCGACCTGTCTGAGGAGGAGCGCCGCTCGATCGACGCGCAGGTCAAGGCCTCGGGTCGCGGCGCCTCGCTGGAGCACATGCTGACCGAGGCGAGCACCATGCTGTCGGGCATGTCGCGCGGCGCGGGCGTCGTGCTCGCCGGCAAGACCGAGACGGCGCTGAAGCACATCGAGTTCATCCAGCTCGAGCCCGACAAGGCGCTGGCGGTGCTCGTCTCGCATTCCGGCGACGTCGAGAACCGCGTCATCGACCTGCCGCCCGGCGTCACGCTCTCGCAGCTGCACGAGGCCTCCAACTACCTCAACGCCCATATCCGCGGCCGCACGCTGGCCGAGGCGCGCGCCGAGATCGCCAGGCTGCGCGAGGAGACGCGCCAGGCGCTCGATTCGCTGTCGCAGGACCTCGTCGAGAAGGGCCTCGCCGTGTGGGGCGGCACCGAAACCGGCACGCCGTCACGCCTCATCGTGCGCGGCCGCGCCAACCTGCTCGAAAACGTCACCGCCCAGGCCGACATCGAGCTGCTCAAGCACCTGTTCGAGGACCTCGAGACCAAGGAGGGGCTTATCCAGCTGCTCGAACTGGCCGAGCAGGGATCGGGGGTGCGCATCTTCATCGGCTCGGAGAACAAGCTGTTCTCGCTCTCCGGCTCCTCGCTGGTCGTCGCGCCCTACCGCGACAAGGACGCCCGGGTCATCGGCGCGCTCGGCGTCATCGGGCCGACGCGGCTCAACTATGCCCGTATCGTGCCGATGGTCGACTACACCGCCCAGATGATCTCGCGGATGCTGGGCTGAAACGGCCCCGCCCCTTGATTTTTGCCCCCCGAGCCTCGATATCGGGCGCAACTCACTCACCATCATTCGAGCACACGGGATCAAGCGATGAGCGACCATCCGAACCAGGAACGCGCGCCCGACACGGAGACCGCGCGCAGCGGTTATGCCGAGCACGCCGCTGCCGACAAGCCGACCGACGGCCAGCCCACCGATGCGCAGCCGGGCGAAGCCCAGGCCGCCGATTTCGAGGCCTTCATGCGGCTCGCCAAGGAAAACGAGGAGCTGAAGGACAAGGCGCTTCGCCTCGCCGCCGAGATGGAGAACCTGCGCCGCCGCACCGCCCGCGACGTCCATGATGCCCGCAACTACGCGATCGCCAATTTCGCCCGCGACATGCTCACCGTCTCCGACAATCTGCAGCGCGCGCTGGCCGCGGTGCCGGCCGAGGCGAAGGAGAAGGGCGAAGCGGGCTTCGCGGCCCTTCTCGAAGGCGTCGAGATGACCGAGCGCGGCATGCTGTCGACGCTCGAACGCCACGGCGTCAAGAAGATCGAGCCCGAGGGCGAGCGCTTCGACCCGAACTTCCACCAGGCGATGTTCGAGGTGCCCAACCCCGACCTGCCCGCCAACACCGTCGTCCAGGTCGTGCAGACCGGCTACGTCATCGGCGAACGCATGCTGCGTCCGGCCATGGTCGGCGTGTCGAAAGGCGGCCCCAAGGCCGCGCCGGTCGAGGGCACGGCCGAGGGCGACGCGAAGGGCTGAGGGGGCGCCGGGCGCCGGTATACCGCCAACGCCCCTCGGCCGTCCGTCTCCAACGCCGCGTTCCGTCACGCCCCCCTCTGGGCTGCCGCCCATCTCCCCCACAGGTGGGGAGATCGGCAGTTCCGCGCTCGGCGCTCATCCTGCAACGTTGGCGATTTGCGAAGGCGGCGGCGCGAATGATCTCCCCCCCCTCGTGGGGGAGATGCCCGGCAGGGCAGAGGGGGGCGCCGTAGGGCTCGACCTCCGCACAAGCAACATGATCGACGCCGCGAACCGTCCGATCCGACACACCGCGCCGTCCTCTGGCCCGTCGCCTTCAGGCCCCCGCCCCCGTCTGGCGCAAGCCCCCGCATCCGCGCTAAGCCTGACGCAGGAGGCAGCCATGATCCCGATCCTCGCATTCGACTATGCCGGCGTGGCCGTGTTCGCCGCCACCGGCGCTCTGGCCGCCTCGCGCAAGCAGCTCGACATCATCGGCTTCATCTTCATGGCCTGCGTGACGGGCACCGGCGGCGGCACGCTGCGCGACCTGATCCTCGGCGTGCCGGTGTTCTGGACCGTCAACCAGGACTATATCCTGGTCTGCGCGGCGGTGGCCGTCATCGTCTACTTCACCGCGCACCTGCTCGAATCGCGCTACAAGCTGCTGCTCTGGCTCGACGCGATCGGCCTTGCCGCCTATTGCGTCTTCGGCGCCTACAAGGGCCTGATCGTCACCGGCTCGGCCACCATCGCCATCGTCATGGGCGTGATGACGGCGACCTTCGGCGGCATCGTGCGCGACATCGCCGCGCAGGAACCCTCGGTGCTGCTGCGCCCCGAGATCTACGTCACGGCCGCCCTGACCGGCGCCGCCACCTTTACCGCGCTCGCCATCCTCGGCCTCACCATGCCGCTCGCCGCCATCCTCGGCGCGCTCGCAGCCTTTGCCGTGCGCGGCGGCGCACTCTGGTTCGGCTGGACGTTTCCGCCGTACCGGAGCCGGCCGGGGCGGCGGCCGGAGGATATCGTCTGACCGGCTACGGCGGGGTGCCTTCCTTCATCTTCGGAACCGATGCACGCCGGCAAACTGACCGCCAGCCGCGACTTGCGCAAATTCGCATCAAATGCCGCAACCCTTGTCATTCTTGCCTTAATTTGCCTCAGGCAAAGGATGTTTCGGGACAAGATTCTTCAAGGGGGTACCCGGATGTTCAAGACCGCCACGTTGCGCGCTGCGGCCGCGCTCGCCACCACGCTCGCCCTGATCTCGACTGCCTCGGCAGGCGAGACCTGTGCCGGTTACGGCCCGCAGGCCCCGCGCGACATTTCCAGCCTCGCGGGGAGCAACTCCCGCGTCTTCGCCGCCGCACCGGCGCCGGAGGCGATGAACCTGTGCAACATCCACACGCATGCCAATGCCGAGCACAAGGGGCCGGGCTTCTCGATCAGCGCCGGGTCCGGCGAGCATGGCGGCTTCCGCTGCAACGATGCCGACAGCCTGACGCCGGCCGAACGCGAGAGGCCCGAACATGTCGAGCATGGCTTCTACGGCGTCGAGCCCGGCGACACGATCGAGGTCCACTGGGTCTACAGCTCCTGCGACGTCGCGCCCGGCGAAGGCCTCGGCGCCTGCATGAGCGAGACCTGCACCAACCCGCAGCTGCGGGTCGAATCGCAGGTGTTCCTGCTGGTGAACGACGCACGTGCGCTGGATTTCAATGACTTCGCCGAGGGCGTGCGGCTCGACGACGGCCACTACCAGCCGAAGGCGCTGCCGCGCGGCACCGGCACGCCCGTGGTCTTCGCCGGCTCCACGACCGGACCGAAATACACCGAGAGCGCCTGCTCGCCGCTCCAGGTGACCTGGAGCGTCCGCCCCAACTGTGCCCGCCTCGACATCGGCTCGCTGCACGCCTGGGCGGCGAAGGGCAACGTCTTCAAGGAAGAGCACGCCCACGGCGTGCGGCAGCTGGTCACGACCTCCGAACTTCTCGCCCCCATCCGCTAAGCAAGACCCGGAGCCGCGACCGCCAAGCGCTCGCGGCTCCGTTGCCCTGTGCGTCAGGCTCCGGGATGGCGGCCGCCGCCGGGGTGACGGGCGCCATGACATCGACCATCGGCGGCCTCATCCGCGACATCGCCGCGCATGAGGCCGCCGCGCTCCTTCGCTCCCGAAACTCGTTTCACCGTCGTCCTCGGGGCGCGCGCGGGTTCGGCTGAAGGTTTCCGACGCCCGACCTCACCAGCCAGAAGGCGACCGCCGGCACGCTCCGCCCCGTGCGACATCGTGAGGCCGTGACGTTTGCGAGGCGCGCCCCATATCCCGGGTCATGGCCACGCTCACCATCTGGTTCGACGGTTCCTGCCCGCTCTGCACGCGCGAGATCATGCTGATGAAGCGCCTCGACCGCCGGGGCGCGATCGACTTCATCGACGTCGCGGTATCGAGCGTCGCGGACTGCCCCGTCGACCGCGCCGAACTGCTGGCCAGGTTTCACGCCCGGGAGAACGGCGTGCTCGTGTCGGGCGCCGGCGCCTTCGCTGCCATGTGGCGGGCGATCCCGCTTTTGCGCCCCATCGGTGTGCTGGCCCGCATCCCGCTCGTGCTGGCCCTGCTGGAGCGTGGCTACGTTGCCTTCCTGCGCGTCCGGCCGCGGCTGCAGCGCCTCGCCCGCCGGTCGGCGCCGGCATGACGCGCAGGGGCGATCCGGTCGGGCCCGGCCAGGAAAGCGTGTGGTCCTATCCGCGCCCGGCCATCGCCGAGCCGAGCGCCTGCCACATCGTCATCGAGCATGGCGGGCGGCGGATCGCCGAGACCCGGTCGGCCGTGCGGACGCTCGAGACCAGCCACCCGCCCTCCTGGTACATTCCGCCGGCCGACATCGCGCCCGGCGTGCTGCGCAGGGCGGCGGGAACCTCGCCCTGCGAATGGAAAGGCGCCGCCATCTACTTCGACGTGGTGGCGGGAGACACCGTGCTGCCCCGGGTCGGCTGGTGCTATCCCGACCCGACGCCCCCCTTCGCGCTCCTGCGCGACCATGTCGCCTTCTATGCCGGGCCGTTCGACCGATGCACGGTGGACGGCGAAACGGTCACCCCCCAGCCCGGCCGCTTCTACGGCGGCTGGATCACCAGCCGCGTCGTCGGCCCGTTCAAGGGCGGGCCGGGGACCATGGGGTGGTGAGCGAAGGGGGGAGGCGATCGTCGCCCTCGGAGCCTTCGCCGTGCGCGGCGGCGCTGAGGTGCGGATGGGCGTTTCCGCCGGGAGGGAGCCGGGCAGGGGAGAAGGACGGAGGACATAACGTGAAGTAAGCGGTCCCTCCATACCGAAATCGGGCGAAAGACCCTGCGTCCGGGCGGAGCTACCAGCTTCGAAGACAGCCGCTCCGCGCCCATGTGCGAGGAGCGGACCAGGCGACGCGTTCGATGCCGCACCTAACTATACGCTACGGGTAAAGCTGCCCGCGGGCCTTCGCCTTTTGCGTCAGACGCTTCGAGATCAGCTTCCATCTCTTCTCTTCATGAGGCGTATAGTCAGCTAGCGCGTGAGCGTAGTTGGCGGGTGCGGTATCGGTCCCGTCCAACGGATCTTCTCTGCACTCAATTGACTCGCCCCCGAACTCTTCAACGCTTAGACCGTGTACGGCCCCTGACTGTTTGCCAGTGCTCGTGTAAAGCGCGTGGGAGCTTGCCGCATCGGTGAGCGAACTTCGGTCCACCGACATCAACCCCGCATCGTTCGGCTGAGGCTTGAACCGGTCGCTCGCCGGCTCGCCATTGTGAATGCAGTTAGGATGGATTTGCCGGAAAAGCACTTCATCCGGGTTCGCGAGCGGCTCACCCATTGGTGCTCATCCGGCTATCAAAAGCAGACAAGAAATCTTGATCCACAAAATCAAACTCTTTGGGTTCAAGTTCTCCTGAACCGTCTATTTCAATCCCATAAAACTCCACGCCCCCCGCAGCGCTGAATTCCACCGAGTAGTCCCACCCGCCGCGCTCGAAATCAACGAGGATGCCACCAGCTTCCGTGGGAAATAGGCGTAATACGGCGCAATATGATGTGCGCTTCGCAAGGAATAACTCCGCGGCCTTCAGCGCACTGTCGGTAATCTGTAGGCCTGAACCGTCATGCCACCCAGCGCTGAGCGCGCGAAGTTCATCGAGACGTACACGACACCTTGAGAGTGCGGCACCAAGCTCGCTATCTACAACAGCAATTTCAAACACGTCCGCCACACGGCGGAAGCGGTCTTGACTATCTAGCTCAACTAGAAGCTCGAACTGGACGTCCTGCTTGAGGCTTCCGTCAAACTCTTCCTTTATCTGCCGAGGATCGACTGGAATGTCGATGTCGTCGTGTTCAGCCGTTCGAACTGTGATGGAGCCCTCATATTCATTCTTTATGCGGGTCCCGATTAGCTCTCCGATACCTTCGAAGCGTGTCTGATAGGTTTCACGCGCACCCATAATCAGTTGCTTGCGGCGGTTCGCATCAAACGAGACCACTTTCCCGCTGGTCCGGTCAGGAATCTCGATCTTTTCGTTTTCCCGGAGCCCCGCGCCAAAGCGATTGAGCGCGCGAACCTTTTCTGAGCTTAATGCGGATTCCCGCCCGGATCGTCCTTCGATCAAGGCAACCACGTCACCGTACGCGGACTCCACGATCTGCTCGATTTCCGCAGCGAAACCTGGGAGGTTCATCTGCGCGCTGCCTCGATTCCACTCAAGCTTCGGGATCGCGCTACCGTCCTCAATTCTGATGAGGTCGAAGGCAAGGCTTTTGTCGAATCCTTTCGGGACTCGCTCGCGGTCGCTGTGGCGGCGACGCCACGCGTCTTTAGCCCGTCTTATTCATGACGGCGTGTTCGCAAGGCTGGCGGATGTAGCATAAGCGGTTGATTTGGCGTAGGATTCGTTGCTTAGGCCAATCCTGCCGACAACATCGCGCGAGCCACACC